>NZ_JAATJI010000001.1:0-1200000 GCF_011927825.1 Polymorphobacter fuscus
TCGAATTTGATCCCGGTTCGCATGATCCTGAATCGCACGGCCAGGCGACGCTGGGAATCCTAAAACGGACTCATCCGTCAGGCGATATCCACTAGCGAGTTTCGGGCTCTGGTGAATGCCGGGCTCATCCGGGGATATGTGCGGCCTGGTAATCGCCGGCGGGTCTTCAGGCGTGTGGATCTCGACGAGCTTCTTGCACGCCTTGTTGATGGCGCGGACCCAACCAAGGACATGGACTTTGGCGAAGACTGAATTGCCCCGATATATGCGGGTGAAGAAACTCGCAGATGGCTCGACGGCCTTTTACTGGCAGCCGCCAAATTGGGCCAAGCGCGGTGTGAAGCGTAATGGCCGGCCAAGCCCTGTGAGGGCGACGGCGCTTGGCAAAGATCTGGTCAATGCCATCGGAATGGCCAATGCACTCAACGATGGCCTCGACGGCTGGCGCGTCGGCGAGGAGGGGACTGCCGAAACAGTGGGCAGCATCGCCTGGCTGTTCAACTGGTACCGCAAGAGCCGACTCTTTTCCGAAAAAGCGGAAAAGACCCGAAAAGATTATACCCGCATGATGGAAATGGTCGCGAACTTGCCGATGAAGACCGGGACCCTTGGCACTCGGATGGCTTCTGTCGTGGATGGCGCAGCGGCTGACAAAATCTATGATCGTCTCCTGAAGCGCGGCGATCGCACAGCCACGTACGCGATGCAGGTGTGCCGCCTTGTCTGGACGCAGGCTGTACGCCACTCCAGCACTACCAAGGTCGCCACGAACCCGTTCTTGAAAATGCGGCTGCGTTCCGGCGCCAAGAGCATCACGCGTGCGACCAGTCGGGCTGAATATGAGCTCTATCGGCAGGCGGCTCATGACCTGGGCTATCCCGAGTTCGCAGCCGCCGCCGCCGTGTGTTTCGAGCTATGCCAGCGGGTCTCGACAGTTTTCGATTATCCGACCGGGGATAAGCTGGCTCGCGGCATCTACTGGGCGGACTACCAGCCCGGTCAGGTAATCCGGCTGCGACAAAACAAAACGAATGTCTCGCTCGAGCTTCCGCTGGTGTTGAGGGAAGCTGATGGCGCGATAACGCCGCTATACCCCGAACTTGAAGACGAGTTGTCCAAGCTGGCCGGCAACGACGGCAACATCATAGTCAACCCTCGCAGTGGTCAGCCCTTCACTGAGCGCGCCGTGTCCACGCGGCATCGTCAAATTTGTTTGGCCGCGAAACTGCCCAAGGACATGACTTTCACGGGCTTTCGGCACGGCGGAATCACTGAGCTTGGTGATGCTGGCGAAACGGATGTCAGGGCCATCAGCGGCCACAAGCACATGTCCACGACAATCATCTACAACAAGGTCACAACCCACAAGGCGAAGCGGATAGCCGAAGCGCGCCGACGTCACATCGAGCTTCTCGGCGAAATCGAGGATGACAATGGGACTAGGCGCTCTCCACTGCCTTAAGCGGCGACGTGGGCGTGTAGATGCATTCGCTCTGATTGATCGGCGGCACAGTTTATAGTCGAGTCCTTGCTCGTTCGGTATCGTTATGGTTTATGAATGACCGGACCTGAAACTTGGTGGTTATTTCAAGTGTAGTCGCCCTTTGGCTTCTTTGGCGTAAGCGGACAACTGCGCGGGTGCGAGATCGACGTCGACAAATGGCTAGAGTTGGGCCGCAACCCGCCTGGCCGGTCTCGGAGGCCGAAGGCTAGGAGCTACATTGCCGGATGGCCGTGGAACTGGAAACTATCAGATTAACCGATTGCCTTATTCGCATAGGCACGGCCTACCAAGCACGCTTACTCATGGCGCACCCGACTCGACAGCACTGTCCATATATTTACAAGTTTGCTGTTCCTATATTGGTGTTTGTTCTCAAATTTATCCCCGAATTTCACAGGCGGCAAGCTACCTTTAAGATAGGCCCGCTCAAGTTGTGCCGAGTGTCGTGCCCTCGACTGTTATTGTTAGGTTGTTGATTTCGATCGGGCGCGAGTGGAGGTTGAACCCGATGAATAGGGGTCCGTGGGGCTTTGTCGGAAGCTTCAAAACGCAGTGGCTGCCTATGGCGAACACCGATGATGTCGCGACGGCTTCGTCATCGGCGGCTTGGCCATCGGCTACCTTGGCCGGTTCCGCATGAGCCGAGCTACCGCCGAACTTGCCGATCAGCGCGCCCATCGGGCAATTGGCAAGAACCAGCGCGGAATTGGCAAGCTGGAAGCCGCCATATCCATCCGGTCGGCAGGTCAGCGCAACGCCGGGGAACGGAGTCCACATGCCTTGCGCGGTGATGCGCAGCCAGTTGAAATTTTCGACCATGTCGACGAGCGGCAGCCAGGGCAGATCGAATGGTCCGGCCGTTGGTTGGCGCGTTTCGATTCGGATCCAGTTGGCCATGTCAGCCTCCTCTACAGGGCTTTATCTGCGCTAGGTGCGGCGCGGCGGCGACCATCTCCGCCCGGTCGACGGGCAGCGGTACAAGTGCGATACAGGCGCCGCCACCGCAGACGCGCGCGAGCATCTTGATCGAACCGTCGTCCGCCGCCTTGCCCTTGCCCTTGTTCTTGCCATTTTCCTCGGCTGCGGCCTTTCCGTCAGATTTGCCGACCGCGTCCGCCGCCGGGATTTTCGGGCAGATCCACAATTTGTCTCCTGCGTTTGGCAGCGACTGGCCTGGGGCCAGAAGGGCGGCGACCGCAAGGGTTCCGACCGGCGTGGCTATGGTCGGCAACTCCAGAAGGTCGGCAGGGGCGATGGTCCCGCCCCTGGAAATGTCGCGTTTGAGATAGACCTGCCCTTCGCCGAGTTTGACGTCGCCGGTGGACAGTACATGGCCTTTGGCCAGAGCCGTGGCGGCCCGGAAAGTCGGCGGCTGCGCAGGCTGGTCGGCGCGAAACAGGATGAGGCCGATGCCCACCAACACCAGGGCTGCAAAACAAAGCAGAAGCAGTGCCTTTATCGACATGTGCCCGGTCTGCGCCGCATTCTGCGAAGCCGCGCTGCTGCCGTCGGGCGTCATGCGCTGGCCGCCGTGTCGTGCCGATAGACGAGCTCTATGCCGGCGTCGGGTATATGCGCGCGGCCAAGCTTGTTCCACAGCTCGCGTTCGGCTGAAAGCGTTGCCGGCAACGGCATGGACAGCATTTTAAACACCGACAGCCGGTTGCGGTCGATCGCCGTCCGGATCGTGTCACCCAAGGCCATTTCGCTGCGCACTACAAGCTCGTACAGCAGGCGCAAGACCAGCGGCGTAGTGACGGCAAGGCCGAGGAAGACGCGGATAGGGCCGCCTTCGGCAACGATGAGCGGCAGCCAGACGAGCGGAACTGTCGCCACGGTTCCGAGCAGCGCGATCGAAAAATCGACTTGGGCCGCCGTGTCGGCAATCTGACGCGGAACGCCCGTGCTGTTGGCTTCCTGGCCTTCGATTAGTGTCATTCGGACGCGCGGCCAAAGCCAGCCGAACTCGACATTGTAATGGTCGCGCACATGGCGACGCAACGCGTGCCGTACTTCGGCGAGCCGGGTCGCGTGCCAGGTTAACGGGTCATAGATTTCGAGACGGGCGGATATTGCCCGCAGGTTTTGTTCGGCATTAGTTCGGTGCTCCTGCAGTAGCTTCGTTAGCGTCTTCCGGCTGGCCTTGAGCGAATCTATTGCGACCCCGTTGGCAGGGACCAGCGGCGGAGTTTTTCGTTCGAGCGCTGCCACGACATGGGTCGCCAGGGCTTTGATGTCCTTCAGTTCGACCGGACGGCTTGGTTGCCGGGCTTTATCCCACGGCAAGGCATCGATCTTATTTTTTTGTTTGTCAGCGGCATCGATTGCCGTTTGCTTGGTGTGAAAATCGGGATCCTCAGCCGTTTTCTGGTCCGTGCTTCGCGCGATTGCGGCGCGCAAGTCGGCGGCAATGCTGCCTGCAGCGCCCTTCGCGCCTGCATCCGCTTCAATCGCAGCGCGCCATTCCGTATTTTCCTTGCGCCAGCCGGCAGCGCGGTCGGCGCGCAGGGCATCGTGCAGCGCTGCCGGCAGCAGCGAGCCATCGAGCAGGCTGCCAAGCAGCGGGGTAAGCGGCGCCAGCGCATAGGCGAGCACGACGATTCCGGCAAACAACACAATGGCCGTGCCCGGTGTTGCGCTGATCGCGGTGGTCAGCCAGGCGACTGCATTCCAGTCGAAGACCAGCGCGGCGAGCAGGCCGTGCAGGGCGGCCGCTAGCAGGATGGGCAGGAAGTTCGCGAACCAGAAGCCGCGGCTGAAGAACCCCTTGAAGGTGTCGAACAGAACAGTGAAAGTCATTAGATTACCTGCAATCCAGCCTGTTCAAGCATTCGTTACACTGGCCGAGAAGCAGCGCATCGCCGGGAGCGCATACGTGGCGGTCGGGCCCGGTACACACGCAGTAGGCCATCTGGATTGTAAGCCCCATGGCGATGGTTTCGTACCGGGTGATAACCCTGGCAATTTCCCCACCCGTTGTAACGGCCCCGCCAAACCCGAAAAAGGCGCCGCCCGCATCAAGGTACGACTCCGCGCGCGCGACATCCGCTTTAATTGACAGATCTGGCTGCCAATCCTGGAAGCGGACGGTTGCATGTCGCGGGGTGACAAGACCAATGGCCGTCCCGGCGAGCGCTGTGCCGCGCAGGAGCGAGTCAGCGTCTAGCACAGTCTCAAGGCCGCCAATCATGGTGACGAGGCCAGAGATGCGCATGTCGCGCAGCAGATCGAGGGCGTCCTCGAGTTTCATGTCTGTAGGAAGCACGGGAAGAGCAACTTTGTCCATGGCGAAAACAGTCCACTACGGATGGAAGGTAGAAGCTATTGTTCGTTATCGCATTGACTTTGTCAAAGGGGATGACTTGGAAGCTGTCATCGCGTCCGGCGGATCACTTCGGCAACCGGCGTTCCCGTCTCCGCCTGCTTCAGCGCGTATTTAATTCGGTCCTCGGTGTACCTGCTCTTCTTCACGGTCTGCTGCCTCCTTACGGTTGGTTAGGCAGCCGGAAAACTCTCATTCAAACCGGAGGAAGAAAACGTGGGGACGTCACCGCCCAAAGATTTTCCGGTATCGTCCAGCGGTATTAACGTTCGTCTTCCAAGTGCGTCGAAAGCGTTCGTCAAACCGGGCATTGTTGCAGCAACTTGGGGTCACAAGTTTCGAGCCTTTTCCTTAGAGCCTCCTCTGAACCAAGCGCAGTCAGATTGGTGTCGAGTGTATTTCCAGCGTCGGGCGAGTTGATTTGCTCCCCGCCCGCAGGAGATAGACGGGGCTGACACGGCACCAGCACAACGCAAAATTTCTTATCCATTGCCGCAATCGCCGCCCGATCGGTGTCAGAAACGGGCACGTGCGCTGTAGATGTCGGCATCGCAATGGGGCCATTGGGGAATTGGACATCGCAAGCAACCGATCTGAGGAACCGCAAACCTTTGGGACTAGTATTTGGAGAAATTATCGGTGGAGTGGACGGCTTATTTGCCTGCTTCATATAGTTGACGAATCTTTGTGCCGCTTTGCCGTCGTTATCGGATTCCGCTTTCTCCAACGCGCATGATGGCAAACCAGCGCGACGTGCTTTTGGATGCGCTGTTGGCTTGATTTTAGCGGATTCCACCAGCACCGCCCTTCGCTTCGCTTTAGCCACTTGTGCATCGAACGTGGTGATATTTCCTGATGTTTGCTGGTCACGTGCCTGGGCGGTTGGCTCGCTAGCCGCGCACCCGCTGAGCCCAAAGATCACCAAACTGGCGCACGTTGTTGCCAACAGTGAGCAGTCATAACGCCAGCCAACGAGCTTCGCCCCCAATCCGAAACCTGGTCCCTTCACAGCCCTGAGTTCTCGGACAGTTCCTCCTGCCCGTCGTATCCAATGATCGTTGTTCAAGGATCCGTTCCGTCCGAGCTTAGTCACTTTGGCCTCCCATTCCCTCCACTGCGGCTTCATTTGAATTTATTATGCGCGCAGAAAATACTCAGTCGGTGTCTTCCCGCGGCCGCTGGTAAAGCGCTCGTGGGGGGCATCCTTTGGGTTCTGGTTGTCGGCGATCATCATTCGGTCGGGGCCAAGCGTTTCGATGACGAGGTAAACGTGATCCGCCCCGACTGGCGTGGGATCATTGTCAAAACATACACCGACATCGCCAGGCGCCTGTTGGCCGCAAGGCACACGGCGCCAGTTTCGCTCGGTCAGAATATGCGCAAGTTTGCCAGCGCCAAAGGTCATATCGACATTAATGCTGGCCTGTTGCAGCAGCGCGCTGAGATGCGCTGCGCAGCCGTTAGTCGGGTATCCCGACAGTGCACGCGACGCGGTCTTTCGTGCCTGTTTGAGTCCGGCGGCACCGCTGCCCTGGCCAACAAGTTCCGATATCTTTGCGGCATCTGGTGTTTGAGAAGCCGTCTCAGCAAGGCCGAGGCCCCCTGATCTGACCGCAACGAGAAGCTGATCGGCAAGAAAGCCGCTGCTGACGTAGCCATCAGCCTTGCCGTCACCCTGAATGTCGATAAGCGTCCAACCGTCTTGGACACGGATCGGGCGTACCGCCGTGCCATACGACAGATCGGGCGGCCTTACATCGAAATTCGTTCCGGGGCCAGACCGCACACGCAGCCCGCTCCTAGCCGTCACGAAAAGGCGCGATTGTCGGGCCGGGAGGGCTGTAGACACCGTGTCGGCAATAAGCAGACTTTCGGCAAGCGTGCCCCCCGCAATGGCAAGGGACATCTTGGCGAAATCGGGGACCAGTGCCGCCAGTGCCACGCTGCCGTCAGGGGTGGCCGCGGTGCTGGTCGATGCGGCATTCGCAAGCGCGCTTGCTGTCGTGACCACCGTTTGAATTACAGAATCCCAGGTGGCGGCGGCCGCCGTGAAGCCCCCAAGAGCGGCGACTGCTCTTTGGAGTTTCTCAACTTTTTTGGTATCGGGAAGCGGTGTGACGCCGCTACCGGTCGCCCTAAGGGTCTTCAGGCGCGAAAGCAACGTGTCGATTTGGTCTTGAAGCTCCTCTTCTGCAGCATCACGTTGGGCAGACGTTATTTCTCCCACTGCAGATAATGTGGTCAAGCTCAACATGGCTTGGTCCAGAGAATCAAGCGCCGCTTGTACTGCTTCTTCCTTGGTCACAGTGGTTCTCCTCATGATGGCGGTTAAGGTGCTTTTGGTTGCGCTTCCTTGGCGATACGTTCGCGTTCGGTTTGGACGGCGCCGAGAAATGCTGCCGTCTCGCTAAAGCCCCAGCTTCTTGCTTTGGCTATGCTCGATAGGCTCGCAATGACTTGATCGAGGGATTTTGTCGGCACCGCATTTTCCGGCAACTTGGATGGTAACGTTGCTTGAACGAATGTGAACGGGTCCGCACGCACCGCGGTACTGTCGGCAGTGAGCAAATTGAACTGCCTGGTTCGCTCTTTGGCAACAGCCTCGCTTTCCAGGGCCATCAGTCGCTGCTCACGCGCTAGCGAGGCTTGACTGACGCCAGCGCGTTTGGCGTTGTCAGACCGGTCGAGGTCAAGCGCCTTTAGCTGGATCGCCAGCCTTTGTTCCAGTGGGGGCAATGCGGCGTGGAAATCGCTTGCGATCGGTGCGGCGCTTTGGGCCGCCAAGCGAACGGCATCGGGCCTGGAACAAGCGCCGAGCATCAAAACAGCCACGAAAGGGATGAAGGAATAACGGGTCAATTTCATGTTATTTGCTCCATGCGATGGTGCCAAGGCCGATAACGTTGAGAATGCCGGCGATGGTCTCGGGCTTCACGCCCCCCGCGCCATAGACCTGCAACTGGTCGACGGCCGGCGAAAGAATGGCGAATGTGGCATCGGATGCGGCACGTTCGCGTTTCGCCCACACACCATATTCAACATGATTCAGTCTTTGTTGAAGTACGTCAGCCGGAATGCGACCGCGTGAAACACTTTCAGAATAACTGAGAGCTGCTAAGTTATAATTTCTCATTTTTAGTGTTTCAGTCTGTGCAGAGTCAGCATTCCGCATTGCTGCTTGTGCGTCGACTAGGAGTGCGACCTCTTCAGCACGGGGCAACAGGGCACGACTCGTCAGATCGAGAAGCGATTTCAGTCGCCCGGCTTCCAGTTCGGCGAGCGATTGCCGCATCTTCGCTTCCGCAATAGCCACCAATACGCCGTCTGTATCAGGCAGCGTTTTGCTATAATATTGCGCCAATGTTTTGATGGGCTCGGCGATCTCGATCATTGCGACCGCCAGGATGGCGCCCGTGGACGGTTGCTTTGTTTTCGCGTCCAAGACTTCCTGCGCTATTTCTTTGCTTGTTTTGTTGTTAACCTCAAGCAGCAGCGCAACGAGCTTGTCGCCACGAAACTTCTCGGCGTCGGCACGGGCCTGAGCCAAAACAGCGCGGCCGGGTTCGAATTTTCCTACAACAGCTGCGGCCACCTTGATATTCTTTAGCGCAGTGTCGACCATGCCGTCTTTGGCCTTGTCACCGCATTTTGATTTGGCGGCGTCGTTACTGGCGGTCGGCGCGACGGGCAAAGTTGCCGCCGGCGCGGCAGGGGCTCCTGCAGGTGTTGTTGTGGGAGCGGCGGGCAACGTTGGCGCCGGCGCTATAGGGGCACCTGCAGGCGCTGCCGTGGCAGCGGCAGCCTGGGCTTCCTCGACGCTTAGAGTTTGCAGTTCTTCAGTAAACCAGTCAACGCGGCACAACGCTCCCTTGATTTCATTTGTAAGATTAGGTTGGAGTTTTACTTTCGCTTTTGCCAACAAATCGTTCAATTCCTTGTGGACAGAGGCCACTTCATCTGTGACCTTTTCTTGACGCTTTATGTCGTCGTTTAATTCCTGGATATTATCGAAACCGAAAGTAGGAGGATTCTTCATCTCGACGATTTCGTTGCCGTCTAGGCACAGATTTGTAGGGCCTGCGAAGCGCAATTCACGCCAACCGTCGACTTCCCGTTTATCGCACGGAATCTGAGCAGCGAGTCTGGTGCGTGCCGCGCGCACCCGCTTGCAGTCGGCTTCCATATCACTGTTGGGTTTGTGGCCGAGCAAAGGGATGCCATTGTCATCACAGACGGGCGCGTCCTGGTTTGGTAGCCTTGCAGTCCAAGCTCGCATTTCCAGCGCCTGCTCCAAGCTTCTTATTGCTACACGCACCTGCGCTACAGTCGACGGGAATTTGACGTTCGACGGCTTGAAGGTCGGCACGGGAGGCGCGGTGTCTGGTTCAATCTGCGTCAAACTTTTGAGTCTGAAGCTGATTGCCTCTTTGAGCTCCCTGGCGTCACCATTTACATAGCGGGCCAAATACAGGTCACGTCGTGACAGCCGCTGATCTACCAGAGCATCGATTGATGCCTTGAACCCCGCCTCAAGGTTGGCATCGTGGCGATCCAGAGCTTCGGTGTGCGCCTTGCGCGCAGCATCAAGCGCGTCGGCGAGCTTTTTCGTGGAGACTTCTTCGCTGGGGCTATGGAAGTAGAGTTGTGCCGATACCGGGGTCGCCCCGACAAGAGCGGCACCAACCAACAGGACCCAGTGCCGGCGGAATCCGAATTTCGGCGCGACGGCGTTCGAGAAGATCTTGAACGGCGGAGGCGTGCCTTTGACGCGTTGGCCATTCGACGTCGTTGTTTCCAGCATAAGATATCCCACTCGGCGTTACGCGAACAAGCAGACGCGAATTGCTAAAGGTTTGAAATTCGTTTCACGCAAATTTCACGCCGTTACCTTGGTTTCCACAAACCGCTGCAGATCGAGATACCAGCACGTGCCGGTCGTGTCGGGCCAGACGCTGCGGCTCGCCTGCGTCGCATGAATGCCGTCCGCAAGCGCTTCCAGGACAACCGGGCCGCGCCAGTTGAGCGGCCAGTTCATGATAGCTTCCATATAAGCGGTGTCGAAAAGCCCTTCGCCATAGTTGCCGATCAACAACCGGCCGCCATCGTTGAGCATAGCGAATAGCCGCTCGGTCAGGTTGCGGGCGATGGGTTCGGGCAGGTAATCATAGAGCCCTGCGGCATAGATGAGATCAAAGCTACCCAGGTTGCGGCCGCCGCCGCGGAGCACGTCGCGCACCGACATTTCGAGCATTTCGATCGCAGGGAAGCGTTCGGCATAGTCGCGGGCGATGCTCGCCAGGCTGTCCGTGTCCTGATCAACTGCAACGAAGCGGCCAATAGATCCTTGTGTTAACGCCAGCGACCATTCGACTTCGCGCAGATGGCCACAGGCGAGCGACAGGATCGAAGGGCGCTGCACACGCACTGCCGTTTCGTCGATCGCATCGGCGAGGATCATGCGGCGCTCGCGAACCGATCGTGCCGGCGGTGCTGAGTGCGTCATCGCCGTCACGACGCTCGCGACTGGGTCAGATGTTGTCCAGGGCGCGCCCGGCTGACGGTAGATGACGTCAAGCAGGCCAGCATCGCCGGGATAGCCGCGCGGCCGGGCAAAGGCATGGCCGGCGATCGGACATAAACGCGCCATCGCAGCTGCTTCATGACCACTGACCAGGGGCAGGACGATATCGTGCCACTCACTCCCTGCCTCGATGCGGAGTTGGTGCAACGCGGCGCGAAACTCGGCAATGAACGGCGGTGCGCCTTCGCTGTGCAGCCGCGCCAGCGCAGCTGAAAGCCTCTCATTGACCACTCCGGGCCATTTCGACGGCGACGGAATCGTGACGACACCGGCATTATCGTTTTCGTACCTCATTGTGGTTCTCCCTTTCAAAAATCAGGCTGCAGGCCGCTGAAGTTGCAGGCGATCGCTGGCGGCATCGAACATCGTAGCGTCATGGCTTACCGCGATGACGACAGCGCCGGATTCGCGGGCGTAGTGCCCGATCGCCTCGGCAACGGTGCGGGCGTTGACAGGATCAAGTGCGGCAGTCGGTTCATCAGCAAGTAAAAGGCTAGGCGCCGCAGCCAGCGCCTGTGCCAGCGCAACACGTTGCTTTTCACCGCCTGAAAGGTCCGCCGGACGCTGGGAAAGGCGATGCCCGAGACCGAGTTTTTCGACCCAGGCCAACCCCGAAGTGGTTGCATCCGGCCGGCCGCGAAGCCGTCCAACGAGCGCCATATGTTCGGCGACCGTCAGCACGTCGATCAAGCGACAAGTCTGAAACACCAGCGCGACTTCCTTGCTGCGCCATTGCTGGCGCTGGCGGTGGCTCAGGCTGGTGACTGGCGTTGTGCCGTGAGAAACAGTTCCCAATGTGGGTGCCACAACGCCGGCGATGATTGACAGCAATGTCGTCTTGCCAGCGCCACTGGGGCCTGAAACGCAGGTGAAGGTTCCCCGCGCAAAACTCCATGTCAGCGACGCCAGCACCGGCTGGCGCTGGGCGCCTTCCACAATGGCATGCGCCACTTCGTTCAGGATAAGTGGCGCGCTCATCCGCGTAGCCCTACATAGACGCGCAACCCCACGACCGCTGGCGGCGGCTCGCCGTCGAACGCGATCCAGGCTTCGCGCGTATCGCGATCGAAGCGGTCGCTGGGATCGAGTGATCGCGCCGTCTTACGCCCCATCTGGCCGGATAGCGTCACAACATGTCCGCGCCAGCGCTGGGCACTGCCATCAACCCAGATGTCGGCGCCCATTCCTTGCCGGACGGACCACGCATCCCGGTCAGTAATCTCAGCCTTGGCGATCATGTTTTCGAGATTGGCAACGACCATTACCGGCGTGCCCATGCTCGCGCCGCTGAACTCGCCGGCATGTTTCAAAACGCGTAAGACGGTCCCGTCGATCGGCGCGCGCAGAATGCATTTTTCCGTTTCGGCGTCGATAGCGCTTGCGTCGGCGCCGGTTGCGACAGCCACTGCCGCCGCTGCGACGCGTTCATCCGGCCGCGCACCATTGGCCAGCGCCGCGAGTTCCGCCGAAGCCTTCGCGAGGGCGGCTGCTTGGCTATCACGGTCGTTGGCGAGTTGGTTCAGCCGGCGCGCCGATACAAAGCCGCTGGTTTTCAGTAACTCGGCACGTGCTAGAAGATCGGCTGCATCGTGTAACTTGCTTTTGGACTCATCGACGCGGGCTGCCGCCGCTGCGATGATTTCCTTGCGCGGACCGGCAGCAACCAAGCGGGCGTCAGCGGCCGCTTCTCTTGCGCGCGCGATAGCTGCGGCAGCACGGGCTCGGACATCCGCGCACGCCAGCTCCATCAACGGTTGGCCAGCGGCAACCTTGTTGCCCTGGTCAACAAGGACTCGCACGATCACGGCGTCGCGTTCTGCGGCAAGGAAACGGGCTTCGCTCGCGGCGTCAAGTCGTGCAGTCGCCGTGAGCTTATAGCGTGGTTCGGCAGATGTTTGATCAGCAACTGCTTCGCTGCATCCCGGCAGCGCAACAATCGCGAGCAGCGCCATAAAGCGCGGTTCAGCTGCGAAAGATGACATGCGGGGGGAACCTCTTTAGGGCGCGGATTGCGGCAACGACCGCCAAGCCAAAGCTGATGGCGACAAGGGCGAGGGCGAAGACGACATCGACAGGTTTCAGCGTGACCCAGGGCAGCATCGGTGCAGCCACGGCGCGTGCCAGCGGGACAGCGACCAGCGCAACGAGGCCAGCGCCGCCGGTCAACACCGCCGCAACCGCGCCGACGAGCATGGCAAGTTGCCGGTCGCTGGCGCCGTGGCCGATCAGCGAGACGAAATCCTGTGATCGGCGCTGGATAAAGCGCCCGATGCTGGTCAGCATCAGCAGGATCATTAGCAAACTGGCCAGAATAGCTGCCAAAAGAATTGCGGCACCGGCACCAGTTTTGGTTTGCCAGTATCGCGAGCTGTCGGCCTGGAACGCCGCGTCTGTGCGAACATCCAGTTCCGGATATCGAGCTTTCAACCGTTTTAGCCTTGCATCGAGGTCAGATGGCCGACCGCGCGGAAAATCGATTGCAAGGAACGCTACCTGATCGATCGGTGCGGCGAGTGCTGCTCGTGCATCATCGAGTCCGGTAACGACATAGGGAGCGCCCAGGAAGGTGGCGAGGCCATCAGTTGGCGCCGCCGAAGCCATTGTGAGCGCGCCGATACTGGATTCGCTGTCTGACCGCGCGATATCGAGCCTTCTCATATCGGAGCGGTCAGCAACGAAGCGTCGCGGCGCCAAATCGGCCTCCTCCACCCCGATCAAGGCGACGTTGCCGCGACGACCGGCCGGTGAAACCCAACCCGTAAAACCGAACACGACGCGCCGCACCGAGGCGCCGGGCAGATCAGCCAGAACAGCGCCTGCATAGCCTTCAGAGATCGGCATGGGAAAATCGAAGCTTTCAACGCCCCGATCCGAAACCCAGACATCCGCCGACAGCCACCGCGGCGCGGCGGAAGCAGCAGACAGAAAGGAGGTGAAAACAGCGAACTGGAAACAGGCCACAGTTGCCGCAGTGCCGGCAGAACCGATGCCGCCGAGCAACGACCGAATATCTCGCAGCATGATTGCCCCGAGCAACAGACCGACCACGCTGCCGGACATTGGACCGGCAGCTTCGGTGTCTGGGCCTGAAAGCCAGGCAGTAGGAAAACGGATCGACATGCCGCAGTGTTTCGGCTTGCTATCTCATTCCTTACAGCGTGCTCACGATATCCTAACGGCCTTTTTACGTAGCCGCCTCGCCTGGGCCGTCTGCCAGTCCGAAACTTGTCAGCAAGAAAGACTATGGGCATTTAAGGTACAGCGAGGGGGCGACAGGGCACATGTGTGGAGCGGTTGATCAGCCGAGGGAGCGTACGGTGTGACAACCGAAGCCTTTGCGCGTCCAGCGGTTCAGAAAATCTTTGGGCTAGCCGATTTATTTCTGCCAGATGGGACCCACGTAAAGCTCGGCAAACGCGCGCGAGCCTTGATGGCGATGCTGGCGGTATCGCCCGCGCAGTCGCTGTCGCGCGACTACATCATCCAGATGTTGTGGGGTCGGAGTTATCGAGAGCAGGGGCAGATCAGTCTGCGGCAATGCCTTAGTGAACTGCGCCGCGAATTGCCTGAAACGATGCTTGCTGCGGACAATCGCGCGATCTGGCTAAATCCTGGCAAGGTGCAAACAGAGATCGACGTGCTGGTCGCCCAAAGTTCGAACGACGATTTTGTGGCTGGCTTATCCCGACTGGGCCGGCCCTTCGATTCGCTATTTCTCCCGGGTGCATTTGAGCAATGGTCAGCGGACGCTGGCAGGAGTCTTACGGATAGGCTCCGGATTGAAGTTCATCGCCGGCTCTCCCGCCAACGAGCTGCATCGCAATGGGAGGCGGTAAATCGGCTTGCTGCCGCTTGGCTACTGCGCGAGCCAAGTGACAGCGAAGCGAACGCCGCTTTAGTTCTTTCACAAACCGAACAGGGCCAGACCGCTAACGCTCGTTCCACCTACGACGCGTTCGCCGGACCAGCGTCGCAGCCCGCGATCATGTTGCATCCTTCGGCAGCTCCATTGCTGGTGGTGCGCGCCGTCCGCGAGGACGTGCCATTGGGTCTCGGACTAGCAATTAGAGAGGAGTTTGCGGAAGGACTCAGTCGGTTCCGCGAACTTCGCATTGCCCTGCCGGCTGCCGGTGCCGGCGAGCCGCGCGGCCCTGGTTATACGCTCGATTGTACGGTCCGTGGCAGTCAGACACCTTATCTGTCGGCTCGACTGGCAACAAAGGATGTCGGTGAAGTCCTGTGGACGGACCGTCAGGCGCTCGATCATGACGGCGCCAGCCCGCGGGCACTGCAGCAGCAGATCGCCGACCTTGTGGCACGTGTTGTCGCGACGCTCGTGCCAACAATCGCTGACGACGCCATAATGCGGCCTGAGCCGCCTGTTGGCCCGACGTATATTGCCTATTTGCGCGCCCGCTCGCTTTCCATCGCGCCGGCCAGTCACGAGGCGGCGCTGGCGTCGGCGCGTGCCTTGCAACAACTGATTTCCAATGATCCGGATTTCATTCCGGCCTACGCGCCGCTCGCGCGGTTACTTAACACCGATTACTTTTACACGCGACTTGGATCAACCGGTCCTGGCCATCGCGCGCAAGCGCAAACGCTGTCGAATGTCGCCTACGCCTCCGACAGCAAGGACGCACATGTCAACAGCTTGATGGGTTGGTGCGCTTTGCGCCGGCAGGCGTGGGACGAAGCCGAGCGTCATTTCAATGAAGTGGTTTGGCTGAATCCATTAAATTTTGATCGCCTCAACGAAGCCGGCGATGGTCTTGTCTATCTGGGCGAAATCGATCGAGGTGAGCGATTGATCGAATCAGCACGCGCGCTGCGCGGGCGCTTCGATGCTTACTATTGGAACGACATCGGAAAAGTTCGTCTTTTTAGAGGCGAACTGGATAGTGCATGCGATGCATTCGAAGCCGGTGGCGACAGTCTGATCTGGACACCAGTGTACGCCGCCATCGCTTTCGCGCTGGCCGGGCGCAATCCCGCCTCGATGCGGGAACGCGCCTTGGCGCGGCTGAAGATTTGCTGGCCCGACCGTGAAGCCATGACTGTCGACCGGATCTTAACCTTCTTCCATTTTCATCACCCATTTCGGTTGAAGGAGCCGCAGCAGCTAATGGAGAGCGGGTTGCGCCAGGCTTTTGCTGGCAAGTTAGCGTGAAATTCGCGTGATGGCACTCGGCGCCGTACGCCTTCGCGATATGTTGATCCTGTGTTTGAAACCACTCTTTTAAGGGCGGCGCGAGCGGCTACGATCGGGCGGGTCCACGCGGCCAACGATTTGATCGTAACAACTGAAGCGGCGCTGCCGCGACTCCGTCCTACCGCGGATGAATCAATTTGGATCGCTAGGCTCGCAATCCTCGACCCCGACGTTGGCGGGATGCGAACGCGGCTGGCGCAAGCGATTAAGCAGCCTAGGCGATTCGATCTTATTGTTGTCTATCCACTAATCGACCGCTTTCCTCTCGCAGCTTCAATGTCCACGGCAAGAGCCTTAGGGGAGCGACTTGCTGCAAATGGATGGTTGCTGTTGGCGAGCGGCGATCGATTTTCAGACGGCGAGCTATTGGCTGTCGCGGCTGCCTCAGGGCTCACGCTGCTTTGTGCGTTACCAGGGCCGAATCGACTTCTCGTTTTAACGCGAGATTAGGGTAGAAATCGCTCCCAGCGGGTTGAGGGCGGCGCAGGTGGTGGTAACGGCCAGCGCGAGTCGTGCAGAGCGAATTCGACGGCGCGCAGCGCGTCAGCCTGCTTTGTACTCGGTGCCGCCGCTAACATTCTCACCAACTCGCCAGAAATAGGAAGACCATCAAGCATTTTGCTCCAGCTACGATCTTTGAACGACATTGCGCGGGCTCGGTCATAGATGACACAGGCCGTTGCATGATCTACTGCTCCCGCGTGGCGAGTCCGGCCAAGTGCTGTCAACACATCTACCATTGCAACCGAAAGCTGCCGCCAGCCCAATTCTGCCGGCGCATGCGCAACCGCAACGTCGCCGTCGTCAATAAGCACACCGCGCCGATAGGCTCGAAACACCACCCCAACACCGATCATCCCGAACTGATGTAATTCGCAGGCCCGTAGTGCTCCCATACTGGCAGCACCGACGACACGGTGACCTGCCGAAAGGAGGGTCAGAATTTCCTTGTGCCAAGGGCTACGCTGGCGCCCAAAAAGCCCATCAATCAAGATTAGAGTCGACGGTACTTTTGGCGCTGCGGCGAGCATATCGCCCAATGCAGCGGGAGGCTGACGGCGTACGGCGGAAGGCAGGCCAACCCCTGCGAGTGTTGGGCCACAAAATATGATGACATCGCTCATGCCAATCGCATCGGCATCAACCCCGGCACAAACAGCTTCTCGACGGAAACACCAAGCCCCGGCGCATCGAGGCGAGCAGCTGCGATCCGCACGAAGCGCGCGCCGACCAATCGTGCCACCAGCCATGCCAACGGATCACCGCCGACCGTCGGAGCCGGCAGTTTCGCTGATGTGGTGATGCCCGGCGGCAGGGGCAAAGCAACTCCCTGGGCACTCGCGGCGTCGGCATCGCCCGGGTCTGTTAAGTCATCACGACTGCCAGATATCCAAGTTGCGCGAATCTGAACTGCCTCGAGGAAAGCGGCATCTATGGCGGCGGCAGGGTCGAGCCGAGCAGCCGAGCCGATTGCGACCCTCGGCGCATCTGATCCGGGGCGAATATCCCGCAGGGTGCAGGCCGCAACGGGCACATCGACGACCGAAGGTAACGTATGGAAAGCTATAGAAAATTGGCGCGCTGAAAGATCGGCGATAATCCTGCTGG
Source organism: Polymorphobacter fuscus (assembly GCF_011927825.1). Classification (NCBI taxonomy): domain Bacteria; kingdom Pseudomonadati; phylum Pseudomonadota; class Alphaproteobacteria; order Sphingomonadales; family Sphingosinicellaceae; genus Sandarakinorhabdus; species Sandarakinorhabdus fusca. The sequence goes on from NZ_JAATJI010000001.1 coordinate 17,228, forward strand.
CCTGGCAATCGGGCAACTGCGTTCTCGGCAGCATGGTTGCACAGCGTGCGGCGGTGCCCATGTCCTGCCAGCGCCGATAGGCGTCGCGCTCAATCACTTCCAACAGGCCAGCCAATCGAGCCGAACCTTGGTTCATGCCGGCAGCTTGCCCGGCGCTGCTGGCGACCAGGCCTTCGCAACGCGTCCGTGTAAAGTCGTTGCTGATCGCGTCGCTCGGTACTGCCAGCGGGGCGCCAGCGAGTGGCTCGACAATGGCCCAATCTATGGGGCTGCTATTCGCATCGAGCGGCGTCTGCCACCAATCGCTAGGTCGAGGCGACCGCGCTGCCAATGTTAGTTCATCCCATCGACAGCGCACATCTGCCTGCCACCAAGTTTCAGCGGCATAGCTTTCTACCGCCTCCCCGATTGCGCCGGAGATTGCAATTTCGTCGGTAAATCCTTTCCCCGAGTGAACCGAAACCGCGCGGCTATCCGGACGAATGGCCTGCCATACCGGGATTTCTAACCGGTCGAGCGATGTGACAGCACCTATTCTGGTTACATTGGCTTGTTGCGCAGCCACCAATAACTCAAGCGAGATGACCGATGAGGCGCCAATCACGGGTTTCTGGGTTGCGTTTGAACTGGACTGCCGTCGCCGACGTCAAAAGAATCTAAAGCTACAGCATTCAAAATATTATCAGAATTCATCGCCTTAGCGTCATACAGAGCCTTGACTGTCTGCCAGCCATTATTCAGATCTGAACCAGGAGTTGAGCTTTCGTATACCCAGACCGATGTTGTAACCACATATTTGTCTGGCGATCCCTGCGTGGAAACTTTTACTATGTAAACTGGTTCCGGCAGCGCTATGAAGTTTTCACCATTTTGCGCCGTAACGGTAACGTAGGTCATGAAGATTCCCCCCCGATTTCGCCTTGCCGACACAGAATCAGCAAATAACCTGAGAAAAATGAAACACCATCGATCAGAAATTGCAATGCCGGGTTTGGTGTTCTTGGCCTTGGTCCTTTCGTCGTGTGGGGATGGCAGCGACGCTCCGCAGAGCAGACAAGAAATTGATTTTAAGCAAAAATCATTTCAATCTCCAGATGTTGTCGGCGGCGTGCCGATCTCGCCGGACTCAGCGCCTAACACGTACCGGTTGAATGTTGTCAAACCGGCACATGTCAAAGAATCGTGTACGTTGACTGCGGTCGGTCCACGAGTGCTGCTGACCGCAGCGCATTGCGTCTTTGATACAGACCCATCGTTCGTCGTCACCCAGATCAATCTCGGTGGCAAGAATTTGGCAATTTCATGCCGGCACCTTTCACAATATCAAACCGTGCGCCCGGGAAACCATGGTTGGGAAGTCGATTTCTCGACTCCATACGATATGTCGGCGGATGTCGCGTTGTGCCGTGTGGATACCATCTACGCCGCAGGGCGGTATCTCCCGAGCGCCGCGCCTTATGAACGGATTGATACCAGTGATGAAAATCAATGGCTCGGCAAAGATGTAATTATTGCAGGTTTTGGGCCAATCTCAAATACTACCGTTTCTTCGATTGACGATCTCAGTGCCGGCGTCGTGACCGTCGACCAGTCGTCAACGCGACCAAAAACCGTACGCGTATCGGAAAAGAATGCGTATGCTGATTGCGGCGATCCCAGTTTGTTGACTTGCGCCAAGCATATGTTAATTTTGTCCGACGATAAGGTGCAGTTGGCAAAAAGGGACAGTGGCGGTGCTGTTTTCTTCACTGCGGGAAAATCAGATACTTTGAAGTCGACTAAGCGCCTCCCATCGATACGGCGCATCATTGCCGTAAACAAGGCGCGATTGGTTGACTCGTCGGATCGACGCTACAGCTTGGTTGCAGCGCTCGGAAACAAGCGCTTTCGGGACTGGGCACTGGCGTGGGCCGCAGCCCAGGGCCAGCCGGGCGCGCCCTTGCAGATTTGCGGTATCAATACGCCAGCAGGTGATCCCCAATGCAACCCGCCTTCCTCCAGCGGCGTCACGCTATAATCTATTCATCTCCGCGTGTCTCCGGTGTGCCTGGACGCGCCGGCCGGCGTCATTGCCGCCTTTAATCTTGATGCAGCTTGAGAGAGTATGGCTTTACCGTTTTTGGCGGGTTGGCGATTGATGCGACGCCCTTGCGGGACAGGCGAATGTTGATCGAACGGTCGCTTGTAACGCCGACCAGCATCGTGGCGGCGAGCAACTTTTGTCGATGACCTAATCGCAGGCGCTCATGGGTCGGCGTGGAGGGGGCGCCGCTTGGTCACGCGGCGGCGGCCTGTTCCACTATAGCGTCGGCGAGGTGGTGTTGGGTCTGGGTGGCGTCGGCGAGGCTGGTTTTGATTTGGTCGCATAGGGCCAGCAGGGTGTGGATAGACGCTGAAGCGGGACCCCATGACATCCGCGCTAAGTAACTCCGACTGTTGTGGAATCTCAAGTTATCCGGGGCCTCGATCGATGCCAATCGGGACCCCCCTAAAAATGGCTTTCTTGAACAGCTTAAAGCGCTTGCGCTGAATAAGCAGAGGGTACCGCTTCGGCGCCGATCAACAAATCAGGCCAATGGATCGCCAGCGTTGTGCAGCAGAGAGCGGTGTAAAACCCGTCCTTGGTTAGGCTGGTCTATTCAACGATGGCCGCGGAATTCGTCCAGTGGACACCTTCTGGGAGTCGGGAATCGCAACTCCAGCACGACTTTTAGCCGTTTCAAAGTGAATTTGCCGCGCGCAGGCAAAGCAACCCTGTTGGAATGACAGTGGATAGAGTGTTGGAATGGCGCTAGTAATTTCAGCATAAGATACTGAAAAGATTGGTGGACGCACCAGGGTTCGAACCTGGGACCCGCTGATTAAGAGTCAGCTGCTCTACCGACTGAGCTATACGTCCGTGCGCAACGTCGTGCGTGGAGGCGGGCTGTTAGCAGTGGCCCACGGGCTTGTCCAGCGTTGTGATGCGCCTTTGTGTCATTGTTTCGGTATTGTGTTCTTGCGGGCGATGCCCATGACGATCCCCAGCAGGATCAACACGGTCATCATGGCCGAGCCGCCGTAGCTGATCAGCGGCAAGGGAATGCCGACGACCGGTGCCAGGCCCATGACCATCATCATGTTGACGGCAAGATAAAAGAACAGGGTGGATGTCAGTCCCAGCGCCAGCAGGCGTTCGAACTGTGTTTTGCCGCGCAGCGCGACGCCGATCCCCCAGGCAAGAACGATCCCGAACCCCAGGATGATGAAAAGTCCCCCCATCAGACCCCATTCCTCCGCCATGGTGGCAAATATGAAATCGGTCTGGAGTTCGGGGAGATAGTCGAGGTGGCTCTGCGTGCCGTTCAGAAAGCCCTTGCCGTGCAAGCCGCCGGAGCCGATGGCGATCTTCGACTGGGTGATGTGATAGCCGGCGCCGCGTGGATCGGTCGACGGGTCAATGAAGATAAGCACCCGTTTGCGTTGATACTCGTGCAGCATCACCCAGACGAGCGGCATCGCCGCAGCGGCCGCCACGCCGGCACCGACAAACAGCCACAGGCGCACGCCGGCCAGGAACATGACCACGACCCCGCCGAAGGTGATCGACAATGCCGTCCCCAGGTCTGGCTGCAGCATGACAAGGGCTGCGGGCACGGCGATCAGGCCCAGTGCCGGCAGCAGCGCGTTGAGGCGCGTTTCAAACCCTGTCGGCAGCGACTGATAGTAGCGGGCGAGCACCAGCACGATCGCGAGTTTCATGAATTCCGACGGTTGCAGCCGGATGATGCCGATATCGAGCCAGCGCTGGCTGCCACCGCCGACGTGTCCGAGAAGCTCGACGCCGATCAGGCCCAGCAGCACGACGCCGTAGATCGGCCATGCCAGTCGCATCCAGGTTTCGGGCCGCACCATGGCCAGCCCCAGCATGGCCATGAGCAGGATTGCGAACCGGATGCCCTGTTTCGATGCCCATGGCATCAGTGCGCCTCCCGCCGCCGAATACAGCACGACGAGGCCGAAGCTGCCCAGAGCGACGATGACAAGAATAACACCCCACGGCAGCCGGCCGAGTTCGCGCAGCCATGGGCCGTTGAACATCAGGTGTCGCTCCGCGGTTCGACAGGCGCATCCGGATCGCCGATTTCAAACGTCGGTGGCAGGATGAGATTGTCGGTGCGCAGCCACGATGGCATCATTGTGTCCGGCACGGCGGGTGGGGGTGCGGCGGCGGCCAGACGCTCGCGCGCGTCCCGATCGGCGCGCATCTTTGCCTCGATTGGGCCGAGGGCCTTCATCGCCAGTTCCGGTTCGAACAAATAGGTCAGCACGTCGCGCGCGATCGGTGCGGCATAGCGGCCGCCGGCGATGCCATGTTCGATGATGACGCTGACGGCATAGCGCGGGCTGTCGGTCGGGGCGAAGGCGACGAACAGCGCGTGATCGCGTTGCTTCCAGGGCAGGGCCTCGTTGCGCTTCACGCCACTGCGCCGTTCGGCAGCGCTGATCCTGCGGACCTGTGCCGTGCCGGTCTTGCCGGCAATCGTCACGCCGGGCACGGGCGACCGCGCGGCGCGGGCGGTGCCGATGCCGGCGTTGACGACATCGTACATGCCCTGGCGGACAAGGGCGAGGTGATCGTCCGGGATACCCAAGGACGCAAACTGCGGCGTCGCCTTGTCTTGCGGCAATATCAGCCGCGGCATCACCGCGCGTCCGCTGGCGATGCGCGCCGTCATCACCGCCAGCTGCAGCGGATTGGCGATGAGATAGCCCTGGCCGATCGACGTGTTCAGCGTTTCGCCGACATTCCAGTCCTTGCCATAGCGCTTCTGCTTCCACGCCGTGTCCGGCACGATCCCGGCGGCCTGGCCGGCGAGCGGCAGGTCATATTTCTGTCCCAGCCCGAGCCGCCGCGCCATATCGGCAATCGCGTCGATGCCGATTTCCCGTCCATAGGCGTAGAAATAAATGTCACAGCTTTTGGGAAGGGCGGTGTGCATGTCGACAAAGCCATGGCCACGCCGGGAATGGCAGTGCCAGGTGTTGTTGCCGAGCCGGTAGGCGCCGGTGCAGCGAACCCCCGAGTCCGGAGCGATGCCAGCCTCGAGCGCGGCGAGCGCCGTGACCATCTTGAACGTCGATCCGGGGGGATACAGGCCCATCGCGCTCTTGTTGAGGAGCGGCGTGTGGTCATTTTCCTGCAGGTCTTTCCACAACGCCGATGGCACGCGCGTGGAAAAAATGTTGGGGTCATAGGCCGGCATCGACACCATCGTCAGCACATCGCCGGTTTCGCAGTCGATAACGATCACACTGGCGCTGTTGTCGCCGAGGCGCCGGGCCGTGTAGCTTTGAAGATCGCGATCGATGGTGAGTTTCAGTGTCTCCCCCGGTGTATCGCTGCGGGTCTCCAGCTCTCGCACCACCTTGCCGCGCGCCGTGACCTCCACTCGACGTGCGCCGGCGGTGCCGCGCAGCGCCTTGTCGGCGCTGCGTTCGATCCCGTCCTTGCCGATACGGAAACCGGGAAAGATCAGGACCGGGTCCTTCTGCTGCTTGTACTGCTCCGGGGTCGGTGCCCCGACATAGCCCAGAAGATGAGCGAAATGGTCGGCGTCGGGATAAACCCGGGCAAAAGCGCGGACCGGTTGCAGCCCGGACATGTCGGACAATTGGACATTCGCTGCGGCGAAGGCCGGCCAATCGAGCTGACGGGCGATTTCGACCGGCATGTAGGATGGCTGGACGGCAATGTCGGCGCGAATCCGCAGCTCGTCGTCCCAACTGATCGGGATGACCTGTCGGACCCGTGCCAGCGCGATGTCGATGTCGCCGACCTGGTCGGGAAGGAGTTCGAGCCGATAATCCGGTTTGTTGATGGCCAATGGCTTGCCGGTGCGGTCGACGATCCAGCCGCGACGCGGCGGAATCAGCCGCAACTGGACGCGGTTTTTTTCCGACGCGAGGCGATATTGGTCGCCGTCGAAGATCGCCAGCCATGTCATCCGGCCGATCAAAGCAGTGCCGATGGCCGCCATGCCGCCGCCGAGCACGAATGCCCGCCGGGAAAAGCTCTGCTGTCGGTTGGTCTCGTTGCTCACCTGCCGCCGATCATCGCGCGGTTCCCGGCCCGAACGCACGCCGCTGGACATAGGCGCACAGCCAGACGACGAGCGGATAGGCGATGATACTGGTTACCACCTGCCACGCCAGCGGCGGCAGCGGCACCGGCCGTCCGGCGAGGGCCATCAACTGGGCCCCGAGAAACGCGGCGACGGTGACGACAAGGCTGGCCATGCCCCAGTCGAAATCATGGGCATGATGACCGTAGCGTGATTCGAAGACGCGGACGAAACCCGCTGTGGTGGCGAACAGGGTGGCGTTCACGCCAAGCGGCTGGGCGAACAGCAGATCGGCGACAAGGCCGAGCAGAAATGCCACCCAGGGCGGCATCAGCCCCGGCTGGAAGGTCGCCCAGACAAAGATGCCGAGCAGCCCCAGTTGCGGGAAGACGGGCACCGGGGTCAAAAGCGGGGCTGTCATGGCGAACAACAACCCAAGGACGACGAGCGCCGGCACCAGAACCCGCCAGTACCCGAACAAATAGCGCCGACGCTCGGTCGCGCTCATCAGCCGCAAGGGTGGTGCGCCGCGGTCGATCATTGGGCGCCAGTGGAAGCCGTCGGCTTCGCGCCCTGGCTTTGGCGCGCTTCGATAGGCACTGGCACATTGGGTGACACGACGACCGGCTCCGCCGGCAAGGGGAGCCAGGCTGCCTCGATGTTGACGAAGCCGGTGCCCATGGGGGTCGCGGCCGGCCGGATCAGCGGTGGTTCGGTACCGGCGGCGATGATCGTGCCGACCGGGACGCCTGGCGGGAACACACCGCCATCGCCCGATGTGACGAGCCGGTCGCCGGCGCGCAGCGGTGTTTCCGGGCCGACGCGATCGCGCAGTTCCAGCGTCGGCCGGTTGTTGCCGATCGCAAGCCCGGCCTGCCCGGTGCGCTGGACAACGACGGGAATGCGGCTCGCCGGGTCGGCGAGCAGCAAGACCCGTGTCGAATGGTTGCCGGCTTCGATGGTGCGGCCAATCAGACCTTCCGCGGCAATCACCGGCAGGCCGATGCCGACGCCGTCGCGCGTGCCGGCGGCAATCATCGCCGTGCGGACCACCGACCCCGATGTCGCGGCAACGATTCGCGCCGTCACCAAGGTTGTCCGACCCGGCTGGCGGACCTTCATGAGCTTTTTCAGTTGCGCCAGCGCAAGCTGGTCGCCGGCGGCCTTTTGCAGATCGGCCCGGGCTGTCGCGAGTTCGGTCGTAAGGGCGCGGTTGCGATCGACGGCGGCAACATAGGAGCCGCCCCAGGCAATTGCACGGCCGACGCCGTCGAACGGCGCACGCACCACGGCCCAGACCGGCGTGACGACGTCAAGCAATGCGCCGCGCACGCGGGCGCCGGCATCGGGATTGACGCGCGCCACGAGCAGCAACAGCACGCCTGTTGCAATCACGGCACCCGACACGACCGCACCCACGAGCGCGAGGTTCTGCTCGCGGCGCATGGCGCTCGACCTTCGGGGCGCGGGCGTCCAGTCCATCGTTCGTCCTACCGGCCGGGTTGCGGTGTCGCCCGGCCTCATCGTGTCAATCGAGCGTCAGGCGGTGGTCAGCACGCCGCGGTAAATCGGGTCTTCCAGCGCCCGCCCGGTGCCGATGGCGACGCAGGTCAGCGGATCATCGGCGACGGTAACGGGCAGGCCGGTCGCTTCGCGCAGCACGACGTCCATGTCGTGCAGCAAGGCACCGCCGCCGGTCAGGACGATGCCCTGGTCGACAATGTCGGCGGCAAGTTCGGGCTGGGTATTTTCCAGCGCCGTGCGCACACCTTCGACAATGGTGGCGACAGGTTCCGACAGCGCGTCGGCAATCTGCGCCTGGTTGATGGTGATCTCTTTCGGCACGCCGTTCATCAGGTCGCGGCCCTTGATCTCCATGGTCAGGCCGATGCCATCCGCGGGCGGCTTGGCGGTGCCGATTTCCTTCTTGATGCGTTCGGCGGTCATTTCGCCGATCAGAAGATTGTGGTTGCGGCGAACATAGGAAACGATGGCTTCGTCCATCTTGTCGCCGCCGACGCGGACGCTGGTCGTATAGGCCAGCCCGCGCAGCGAAAGCACGGCGACTTCGGTGGTGCCGCCGCCAATGTCGACCACCATGCTGCCGATCGGTTCGGTCACCGGCATGCCGGCGCCGATCGCGGCGGCCATCGGTTCCTCGATGAGGTATACCTGGCTGGCGCCGGCATTGTTGGCCGCGTCGCGAATGGCGCGCTTTTCGACGCTGGTCGACCCCGACGGCACGCAGATGACGATTTCAGGGAAGCGCGGCAGCCGCGACGTATGCACCTTGGCGATGAAATATTTGATCATTTCCTCGGCGACGTCGATGTCGGCGATCACGCCGTCGCGCAGCGGCCGGATACATTCGACATTGCCGGGCGTCTTGCCCATCATCACCTTGGCTTCGTTGCCCACCGCGACGACCTTGCGGGTGCCGCGTATCGTTTCCATCGCAACCACGGAGGGCTCGTTGAGGACGATGCCGCGTCCGCGAACATAAACGAGAGTGTTGGCCGTTCCGAGGTCGATGGCCATATCCTGGCTAAGGAACGAGAACATGCGGCTGAACAACGACATGAGGGCAGGGGACCAGACCAGGGGTGGAGGGGGTGACCGCGGGGCCGCGAAGCCATCGCTGGCTTTAGGCGCTTGGCAGGGGCCTTTGCAAGGCGGCTGCACGGTGTTTGTCGCATCCTTCAGGGGCTGGTCGCGTGACTCGATCCGCCGGCGGCTGTAGGCATGGGACGTGCCCATCATCCGCCGCTTGCCCGACACGCTCGTCAACCAGATCGCGGCCGGCGAAGTCGTCGAGCGGCCTGCAGCGGCCTTGAAGGAACTGGTCGAGAACGCGCTGGACGCGGGCGCCCGGCGAATCGAGATCGACCTGGAAAATGGCGGGATCGATCATCTTTCGGTCAGCGATGACGGCCATGGCATGGGCGCCGATCAGATTCGGCTGGCGATGGAACGCCATGCGACATCCAAGCTGCCGGACGGGGACTTGTCGGCGATCGCCACGCTCGGCTTTCGCGGCGAGGCGTTGCCGTCGATCGCCAGCGTCGCCACGCTGGCCCTGACCAGCCGGACGCGCGATGGCGATGGCTGGATGCTGGTCGTCGACAATGGCCGTATCTTGTCCGAGGGCCCTGCCGGGGCGCCGCCGGGCACGCGGGTGGCGGTCGATGGCCTGTTCGCGGCGGTGCCGGCGCGGCGCAAATTTCTGAAGTCCCAGCGGTCGGAACTGGCGGCGTGTCTCGACGTCGTGCGGCGGCTGGCGATGGCGCGCGCCGATGTGGGGTTCGAACTGCGCCACGGCGGCAGGCGGTTGTTGGCCGTCGCGGCTGGTGCAGATTGCGGCGCGGCTGCGCAGATTGCGCGGCTGGGTGCATTGCTGGGCCCCGACTTCGCCGACAATTCGGTCGCCATCGATCTGGAGCGCGAGGGGCTCCTCTTGGGCGGGCTGGCCGGAATTCCGACCTATAATCGCGGCGTCGCCGATCACCAGTTCCTGTTCGTCAACGGCCGGCCGGTCAAGGACAGGCTGCTGGTGGGCGCGGTCCGCGGCGCCTATCAGGACCTGCTGGCGCGCGACCGCCATCCGGTGGTTGCGCTTTTCCTCGACGTTCCCGCCGACTTTGTCGACGTCAATGTGCACCCCGCCAAAACCGAAGTCCGGTTTCGCGACGCCGCCATCGTTCGCGGGCTGATCGTGTCGGGCTTGCGCCGTGCGCTGGACGGCGCCGGTCACCGTGCCGCGACCACGATCAGCGACGTGGCCCTGGCTGCCTTCCGGGCGCCCGCCGCCATCCCCGCGGGTCCGGCCGCCGCGGCGGGGCAGCAATGGGGGGCGCCGATCGGCCAATTGGCGGAACCGCCGAGAATTTTCACAGAATTGCCGGGCTTTGCGCCGCCGGCCGGGGTCGACGCGGCGTTGGGCACGCTGCCGGCGCCGGCACCGGTAGCGGCGCATTATCCGCTGGGCGTGGCGCGCGGGCAGGTGGCGAACACCTATATCGTTGCCGAAACCGAGGACGCGCTGATCCTGGTGGACCAGCATGCAGCCCATGAACGGCTGACGCTCGAGCGGATGATTGCGGCACTGGGCCAGGGCGGCGTGGCGTCGCAGGCGCTGCTGATGCCGGAAATCGTCGAGCTCGACGAGATTTCGGCCGGGCGCATCGTCGACCGCGCCGGAGAGCTTGCCGAGCTGGGACTGGGAGTCGAGGGTTTCGGGCCGGCAGCGGTTCTGGTGCGCAGTGTGCCGGCGCTGCTGGGCGGCACCGATGCCGCGGCACTGGTGCGCGATCTCGCCGACGATCTGGCGGCCTGGGGCCGGGCGGTGACGCTGAAGGAGCGGCTCGACGCGGTCGCGGCGACCATGGCCTGCCATGGCAGTGTTCGGGCCGGCCGCGCGCTCGGCCTCGCTGAAATGAACGCCTTGCTGCGCGAGATGGAGGTCACACCACATAGTGGCCAGTGTAACCATGGCCGGCCGACCTGGGTGCGATTGTCCAAACCCGATATCGAACGGCTGTTCGGCCGACGATAATCGACGGACGGCACATGCGAATCGCTTGCAATAGCCATTTGGATCGGTGATAACGCTTCGCAACACCAGAGCGAGGCCACCAAATCGTGATCGTCTGCGTCTGCAATGCTCTTCGCGAAAACCAGGTCCGGGAGGCGGCCCGCGCAACGCGCAGCGATTGCCCGGTCACCGCTTATGCGCGTCTGGGATGCAAACCCAAATGCGGCCAGTGCCTGCCCTTCGCACGCGAGGTCGTGGCGAGCGAAGTGGTCTTTGCCTGAGCTGCTAGTGACACTGCTTCGCAGAAGCGGCTGATTTCGTTCCATTTTCTGCAGGTGCGCGGTCGCTGCGCGTTGACCGTCACGGCAAATTGGCCCAAATCTGCCGGCGCAACAGGAGAATAGTCATGCGCGGCGACGCCAAGGTCATCGAATATCTGAACGCCGTGCTGAAAGGCGAGTTGACGGCGGTCAATCAATATTGGCTGCACTATCGGCTTCTCGACAATCTCGGCGTGTCGAAACTTGCCGCCTATGAGCGCAAGGAATCGATCGAGGAGATGGAACACGCCGACAAGCTGATCGCGCGCATCTTCTTTCTCGACGGACTTCCGGGAATGCAGGCGCTGAACCGACTGCGCATCGGCGAAAGTGTTCCCGAAGTGCTGGAGGCTGATCTGGCGCTGGAATATGACGCCACGGCCTTGCTGCGCGAAGCAATCGTCTATTGCGAGACGGTGCGCGATTTTCCGAGCCGCGATCTGTTTTCCGAAATCCTGCGTGCCGAAGAAGAGCATATCGACTTCATCGAGACAGCCAAAAGCCAGATCGATCAGATGGGCTTGGCCAACTTCATCCAGCTCAATTCGGAAGGTGCCGGCAGCTAAAGGCCGGGCCGATCGCCCTCGGGATCGGGCTGTCCAGTACGCAAATCACAAAATGCCCGCGCCGCCGTCCCGGCAGCGCGGGACATAGGTCGTCAGGCGGCCTTGGCCGCTGGGGCCGTGGCGCCGCGCGTGGTGGCGTACAGGCTCCAGAGGTCGGCGATGTCCTTCATCCCGGCTTTGTCGGAGACCGATTTGAAGGTCTGCTTCGCCAGGTTGGCGTTGCCGCCCTTCAAGGCCGCAATGCCCTTGAAGACACGGGCCTGGTCCGCGTCGGCGCCATTGGCAGCGATCGCCTTGTCATAGGCCGCGATTGCCTGCGGAAACTGCCCGAGGCCAAGATAGGCGTTGCCGCCGCGCAACGCCGTCGCTGGCGTGGCAGCCAGTTTGACCGCTTCGGCCGGCGCCTTGGCCACCATGCCGGCAGCGGCCTGGGCGACCTTTTGCGACATGGCGTCGGTCGGCGCCCCACTCCGGGTGAGGGCGGCCTGCGCCGTGCCCGCCTGGTTTGACACCAGTGCCAGCTTGGCGAACTCGGAAAAATCCTCCGGCCGTTCGATCGTGTTGGTGGCGCTCATCAGATGGTAAAGTGCCAGCTTGGCCTCGGGCCGCATCTGGTTCTGACGGAAGTTGATCAGCAGGGTTTTCCAGCGTGCCGGCGAGGAATCGACGCGGATCAGCTTTTCCGTGGTTGCCAGATAGCCGGCCTTGTCCCCGGACTTGTACTGCGCGCCGGCCAGGTTTTCGAGATAGAGCGGCTTGGGCCCATTGGCCTTGATGAGGGCGTTGTACGCCTTGACGGCTTCTGCCGGGCGGCCCTGCTTGGTGGCCGCCTGGGCGATGAGAACCTGCATGTCCTCCCCGCCTGCCTGTCTGGCGACGCTGATCGCCTTGTCATACTGGCCGGCCTGGTAATAGAGCGGCGCCAGCTGGCGGGCCGGCGCGCCGGACGCCTGCAGGGCATTCGCAGCCTCTGCATAGCGGCCGGCACGCGTATAGACATAGCCGGCCATCTGCGCCGACTTCTGCTTTTCCTCGGCACTGCTGGCAGCGGCCTGCGCGGTCTTCACGGCGGCGATTGCGGCGGCACTGTTGCCCGATTTGGCGGCCGAAGCGGCCTGGTTCAGGGCCTTGCCAACGGCCGGTGACACCGCGGCATGCGACGGAACTGCGGCCACCAACGCGGCAGCGGCGACGCCAAGGCGGAAGAAATTGGTCGTGACATTCGGCTTCATGAGCATCCTCTTGCAAAAGACCGTGGCAATCCGGGTGATATGGAAGGTCACGGTGTTGCGCGACGTCATATCCGCACAGGCCGCGTGGCTGTACCATGAACGATCGCACATGCCGTCACGCCCAAACAGCACCAAGCCCTTGCATACTTATCGAATCTCCAAGGCGTTGCAACACGCGATCACCATGGCGGCCGGGCGGTCGCCTTCGACGGAGCGGGCGAGATGTTGCGCGCGTCGGCGCCACCGCCTAAGCGCTGCCCCGATAACGATAACCGTCAGGGGAGGCGACCATCCGCGCATTCATCTTTCCGGGTCAGGGCAGCCAGTCGGTCGGCATGGGCCGCGCCTTGGCCGAAACCAGCCCGGTCGCCCGCGCCGTTTTCCAGGAGGTCGACGATGCGCTGGGCCAGCATCTGTCGCGGTTGATGTGGGAAGGGCCGGAGGACCAGCTGACGCTGACCGAAAACGCCCAGCCGGCGATCATGGCCCTGTCGATCGCGGCGCTGCGCGTGCTCGAAAACGATGGCGGCATGCGCCTTGCCGACAAGGCGGCGTTCGTCGCCGGTCACAGCCTTGGCGAATATACCGCGCTGGCGGCGGCCGGCTCGGTGGGGCTGGCGGAAACCGCGCGGCTTCTGCGTCGGCGCGGTGCCGCGATGCAGGCGGCGGTGCCGGTCGGCGAAGGTGCCATGGCGGCGCTGCTTGGGCTGCAGTTCGATGCGGTGGCCGCGATCGCGGTAGACGCGGCGGCGCAGGTCGGCGGCGGTCAGGTTTGTGCCGCGGCCAACGACAACGCCCCGGGGCAGGTGGTGGTGTCGGGCCATGTCGAGGCCGTGGCGCGGGCGATGGCGCTGGCCAAGACCCAGGGCGCCCGCCATTCGGTGCTGCTGCCTGTCTCGGCACCCTTTCACTGCGCGCTGATGCAGCCCGCCGCGGATGCCATGGCGGCCGCGCTCGCGGGCACCGAACTGCGCGCGCCGTTCGTGCCGCTGGTGGCCAATGTCACGGCGGCTGTGGTGACCGATCCGGATGAGATCCGGCGGCTGCTGGTCGAGCAGGTGACGGGCACGGTGCGCTGGCGCGAATCCGTGCTGGCGATGGCGGCGATGGGCGTGACGACCTTCGTCGAACTCGGCGGCAAGGTGCTGGGGCCGATGGTGCGACGGATCACGCCGGACGCGCGGATGCTGAGCGCCGGCGACATGGCCGGCGTCGAAGCGCTGGCAAAGGAGCTTTAGGCCATGTTCGATCTGACCGGGATGACGGCGCTGGTGACCGGCGCCAGCGGTGGCATCGGCAGTGCGGTGGCAAAGGCGCTGGCGGCGCAGGGCGCACGGGTGGCGCTGTCGGGGACACGTGCGGATGCCCTGGAGGCGCTGCGGGCGGAGATCGGCGGCGAGACGCTGGTGCTGCCGTGCAACCTGTCGGACGCAGCGGCGGTCGATGCGCTGGTTCCGGCCGCAGTAGCGGCGCTCGGCAGGCTCGATATCCTCGTCAACAACGCCGGGGTGACACGGGACAATCTGGCGGTCCGAATGAAGGACGAGGAGTGGGACACGGTCATCCGGGTCAACCTCGAGGCAGCATTCCGGCTGGCTCGGGCCGCGCTGAAACCCATGATGATGAAGCAGCGCTTCGGGCGCATTATCTCGGTGACGTCGGTGGTCGGGGTGACCGGCAACCCGGGACAGGCAAACTATGCGGCGTCGAAGGCCGGCCTGATCGGCATGTCGAAGGCGCTGGCGCAGGAGGTCGCGTCGCGCGGTGTGACCGTCAACTGCATCGCACCGGGGTTCATCGCGTCGCCGATGACCGAAGCCCTGCCGGAGGCGCAGACGGCGGCCCTGCTGGGGCGGATACCGGCGGGCCGGCTGGGGTCGGGGGATGAGATCGCGGCGGGTGTCGTCTATCTGGCGTCGCGCGAGGCGAGCTATGTCACCGGCCAGACCCTGCATGTGAACGGCGGGATGGCGATGATCTGACGGCGTGGTGGGTGCGGGCGGTGCCGCTCCGCACTTGTCAGCGTTGCGCCGCACCGCTATCGCAGGGGCTGATTACAACCTTGCAGCAATTCGAAAGAGGACCCCCATGAGCGACGTCGCCGAACGCGTGAAGAAGATCGTCGTCGAGCACCTTGGCGTCGAAGCCGACAAGGTTACCGAAGATGCGAGCTTCATCGATGATCTGGGTGCCGACAGCCTCGATACGGTCGAGCTGGTGATGGCTTTCGAAGAGGAATTCGGCGTTGAAATTCCGGATGACGCTGCCGAAAAGATCCTGACCGTCAAGGATGCCATCGGCTTCATCGCCGCCAACCAGAAGGCCTGAGCGGCCGGCGGCACCAAGTGACCGGCTGCGGCCGGGTGTCAGAATGGACGACCTGGAGCGGCCTTTCGCGTTTTTGCGAAGGGCCGTTTCGCGTATAGGCAGAGATATAAAGTGGCCAGGCGTGGCCCGGTTGGGAAGGATGACGGCGCATGCGGCGGGTGGTTGTGACGGGCGTGGGGATGGTGACGCCCCTGGGATCGCATGTGGAAACGGTCTGGGCGAATATTCTGGCGTCGCGGTCCGGCGCGCAGCGCATCACGCGCTTCGACCCGACGGATTATGCCTGCCAGATCGCCTGCGAGGTCGTGCGCGGTGACGGGTCGGGCGTGACATTCAACGCCGACACGCGCGTCGACTACAAGGTGCAGCGCCAGGTCGATCCGTTCATCGTCTATGGCATTGATGCAGCGGGCCAGGCGCTCGAAGACGCCGGGCTCACCGACATGACCGAGGAACAGCGCTTTCGCGCAGGCTGTTCGATCGGTTCGGGCATCGGCGGCCTGCCGGGGATCGAATCGGAATCGATCGTCCTTCACACCAAGGGTCCGCGCCGGGTTAGTCCGCACTTCGTCCATGGCCGGCTGATCAACCTGATTTCGGGCCAGGTTTCGATCAAATACGGCCTGATGGGTCCCAATCACGCGGTGGTTACAGCGTGTTCGACCGGTGCCCATGCGATCGGCGACGCGGCGCGCATGATCGCTCTCGACGATGCCGATGTGATGCTCGCGGGCGGTGCGGAGGGGGCGATCTGCCCGCTCGGCATTGCCGGCTTCTCGCAGGCCAAGGCGCTATCCACCCATTTCAACGACACGCCCGAGCGCGGCAGCCGGCCGTATGACCGCGACCGCGACGGCTTTGTCATGGGCGAAGGCGCCGGCGTTGTCGTGCTGGAGGAATATGAACGGGCCAAGGCACGCGGTGCGAAAATCTATGGCGAAGTGATCGGCTATGGCCTGACCGGCGACGCCTATCATGTCACGGCGCCTCACCCTGAAGGCTCGGGCGCCTTCCGATCGATGGAAATGGCGTTGCGCAAGGCGGGGCTGGCGCCGGCGGACATCGATTACATCAACGCCCATGGCACTTCGACGCCGATGGGCGACGAGCTCGAACTGGGTGCGGTGCGACGCCTGTTCGGGCCGGCGATCGAGGGCGTGTCGATGTCGTCGACCAAGTCGGCGATCGGCCATTTGCTTGGCGGTGCCGGGGCCGTGGAGGCGATCTTCTGCCTGCTGGCGCTGCGTGACCAGGTGGCGCCACCCACGCTGAACCTCGACAATCCTTCCGAAGCCTGCGCCGGGGTCGATCTGGTGCCGCATGTCGCCAAGCCGCGTCCGATCCGCGCCGTGCTCAACAACAGCTTCGGGTTCGGCGGCACGAACGCGACGCTGGTGATGCGCGGAGTCTGATCCGGCCATGGCGCGGCGAGCCTTCTTCGCCTTTGTGGCATTGCTGCTGGTCATCGGCCTGCCTCTGCTGGTGGCGCCCTGGTTCGGGATCGGCAGCCCGCGGGGTGCGCCGGTGACGATCACCATCGACAAGGGGTCGTCGCTGGCCGCGGTCAGCGACGATCTGGAGCGTGCCGGACTGGTCGATTCGCCGCGGCAGTTCCGGCTGCTGGCGCGTGTGCTTGGGGGGCCTGACCCGGTGCAGGCAGGGACCTATCGGCTGATTCCCGGAGACAGCTGGCGGCATTATCTGCGGATCATGCAGGAAGGACGGATCGAACGGGTGTCGTTGACCATTCCCGAAGGCATGCCCTCGGTACTGGTTGCCGAGCGGCTGCGGGCCGAGCCGCGGTTGACCGGAGCGGTGGCCATACCTGCCGAAGGATCCGTGCTGCCCGAGACCTATGAATTCACGCCCGGCGAACCGCGCGCCGCGGTGCTGGCCCGCATGCAGGCGGCGATGACGAAAACCGTTGCGGAACTGTGGCCGGCGCGTTCGGAACGGGCGGTCGTGACAACGCCGGAAGCGGCGGTGACGCTGGCGTCCATCGTGGAAAAGGAGACCGGCAAGCCCGCCGAGCGGCGGACCGTGGCGGGCGTTTACGGCAACCGATTGGCGCAGGGGATGAAGCTCGACGCCGATCCGACGGTGATTTATCCGATTACCAAGGGCAAGCCGCTGGGGCGGCGCATCCGGCGGTCGGAACTGGCAGCGGATACCGGCTACAACACCTATCTCAAGCCCGGTCTTCCGAAGGGGCCGATCGCCAATCCCGGGCGCGCCAGCATCGCCGCGGTGCTCGACCCGGCGCCGACCGACGCGCTCTATTTCGTCGCGGATGGTAGCGGCGGCCATGTGTTCGCCAATTCCCTTGGCGAACACAATGCCAATGTCGCCAAATGGTACGCGCTGCGTCGCCAGCGCGGCGAGATGTGAGGGCGCCGGCGCGGACACAAGGGCGGGCACAAGCGCGCAAGCCGCGCGGCCGGATGACGCTCGCCGGCGTCCTGCTGCGGCTGGTCGCGGTTCTGGCCCTGGGCTGGCTAGGTGGTTTCCTGTGGTTCAGCCTGACGTTGCCCGACCCTGCGCCGCTGGCCGTCAAGACCGACGCCGTCGTCGTGCTGACCGGTGGTGCCGGGCGGCTGGCGCGGGGGCTGGCGGTGCTGGAGGCGGGAAGCGCCAAACGGATGCTGGTTTCGGGCGTGGATCGTCGCACGACCCGCAAGCAGCTTGCCGCCGCGGCCGACAGCCCCCAGTCGCGCTTTTCCACGACCGACCTTGGCTATGAGGCCATCGATACGCGTTCAAACGCCGAGGAAACCGCGCGCTGGGTCGCGCAACACCAGTTCTCCACGATTCGGCTGGTGACGTCGGCGGGGCATATGCGACGCGCGCGGCTGGAACTGTCGCGGGTGTTGCCGCCGGCGGTGCTGGTCGTTTCCGACGCTGTTCCCGTCGAACCCAAGGCGCCGAGTATTGCTGCCGAATACAGCAAATATCTGCTGCGCCGGGTGGCACTGACGCTGGGTGCGGAATGACCAGGTCACCCCTTGCCACGCTTGTCGCCCTGGTGCGGTCGGTGCTGTTCACGCTGGCGTTCTATCTGGGGTCGTTGGTCATCGTGCCGTTGGTGCTGCTGACCGGCTGGCTGTTTCCACGGCAGCTGCTGTTCCTTGGTCCAAAGCTGTGGGCGGGGTGGTTCTATTGGTGCGCGCGCTGGCTTGGCGGCATCCGGCTGCGTGTCGAAGGCACGATCCCGCAGGGGCCGCACCTGTTCGCGATCAAGCATGAATCGGCTTATGAAGCGATCATGACCTTGTGGCTGTTCGACCGGCCGGCGGTGGTGATGAAGGCGGAATTGCGGGCGATCCCGGTGTGGGGCGCGGCGTCGGCGCGGCATGGGTCGATCTGGGTCGATCGCGGCGGGTCGGCGACGATGCTGCGGGCGATGATGAAGGCGGCACAAGGCGCGGTTTCGGCAGGGCGGCCGGTGGTGATCTTTCCCGAAGGCACGCGGGTGGCGGTGGGCCAGGCTCCGGCGCTGGCTGCGGGCTTTGCCGGCCTGTACAAGATGCTCAAGCTGCCGGTGGTGCCGATCGCGCTCGATTCGGGCACGGCCTGGCCCCGGAACTTCATCAAATATCCAGGGGTGGTGACGCTGCGCGTCGGCGATGCGATTGCGCCGGGGCTGCCGCGCGACGTCATCGAGACGCAGGTCCATGCCGCGATCAACGCGTTGCAGCACCCGGATCGTCCCATCGCAAAGGTTGTCCGCTGAATGTTGCGCCGTGTGCCGTTGTGGCTGACCCTGGTGCCGCTGGCGCTGGCGATCGGGCTTTACTGGTTGTTGTGGAGCGGCTGGGCGCGCGATTTCGAAGCGATGGTCGAGGGCGAGGTGCCAGCGGCCGGCGCGGTGGCCGTGACGGGATTCCCCTATCGGCTGGAAACAGCGTTGGTATCGCCGACCTGGACAGCCGGGGACGGCGTGAAGATCGTCGCAGGTGCCGACCGGGCGATTGTCAACCGCGGGCCCTGGGCGCCGGAGCTGACGGTCATTCGGGCGGATTATGCCAAGGTTTCGGCCATCGTCGGGCCGGGCTTCGGCGCCAGCCTGACGGGGAAGTCGGCGCTTGTCAGTGTCAAGATCGATGAAGGCCGGCTGGCGCGGCTGTCGGCAGTGGTGGAGGCGGCGAAGGCGCGGCTGGGCTTTGCCCCGGTTGCGGTGATGGCCGATGTGCTGGAACTTCATATGCGCGAACGGATCCCGGCGTCCGACAGCAGCGATTCGGCGACATTGCCGGCGCGCGGCCAGTTGGTGGCGAAGGGGCAGCGGCTGCGGTTCGATGGCGGCGACGCGCTGACCTTCGCAGCCGACATGACGGCGAATGGTGCTGGCCGCCTGACCGATTTCAACCGCTGGGCGCAGGATGGCACGATCGAAGTGACGTCACTGACCCTGGCCGATGCGCATGGTGACGTCGCCAAGGTCGCAGCGACCCTGGTGCCCGTTGGGCGGACAGCGTTGCGGTTTGCCGGAACGGTCGAAACCGTTTGCCCGGCGAACGTGATTGCAGCGTTCGAAGGGCGTTCCGCAGTGGCAGAAATGCGGCTGCGGGCGCCGGTGCGGGTGGCCTTCGATGGCCTGGCAGGGTCGATCCGGTTAAGCGGTGTGCCGACCGACCTGGCGGGAAGGGCGCGGCGCGGGCAGGACCCGGCCTGCCCGGTTATCCGGGGTCCAGGCGGCTGATCAGGGCACAGGTTCCGCCCGTGGCCCTGAATGCGGCAGCGGATCCTCCATCGGCGCGCCAGTCGTCCGCCCGGCCAGGCGCATGACCGCCAGGTCGGCGGTGACATTGCCGAGGGTGCGGAAGATGTCGGGGATGGTCTCGATGGCGAGCAGCAACGGCAGCAGCACGGTCGGCACGCCCATGGCGACGCACACCGGCGCAATGACGGCGAAGAACGAGACCTGTGCCGGCAGCCCGACGGCGCCAAGACTGACAGCGGCGGCGACAAGGGCGCCGATGACGAATGTTGCCGGCGTGACGGCGACGCCGTGAAGATCGGCAAGATAGATCGCGACGCCCATGTTCGCAGCAGCGCTGGCCGCACGGAACATGGCGACCGCCAGCGGCAGCACGATGCCGGCATTGGCCGCACTGACCGCCAACGGCTGTGCGGCGGCGACCATGGCCGGTAACGAGGCAAGCGACGATTGCGTCGACATCGCGATCGCCTGTGCCGGGACGGCTGCGCGCGCAAAGCCCATGATCCCGACGCGCCCGGCGAGGGCGCCGAGAAGATGCGCCATCGCCGCCGTTGCCAGGCAGACGCCAACGATGACCGCAACATAATGCGCCAGCACCCCGGCAGCACCGGCGCCGAGCTTTGTCCCGACAATGAAGGCCAGGGCAAGCACGCCGAGCGGCGCAACCCAGAGAACCCAGCCGATGATGACGAGCATCGCTGCTGCAATGCCGCGAAACAGCCGCGCCGTCGCCTCGGCCGAGTCGCGATCGATCCGCGTCAGGGCAAAGCCGAACAGCACTGCGAAGATGACCAGCGGCACCATCGCCGTATCGGCGGCAGCGCGGACGATGTTGGTCGGAATGATCGATTCGACCCAGCTTCCTGATGGCAGCACCGGCGCCGGGCCCGCAGCATCGATGAGCCGCGCTGCGGCCTCGGGCAGTGGCCACAGGTCGAGAAACCCCAAGGTCACGATACCGCCCAGCAGCGATGCCGCGACCAACAGCCCGACAAACCAGCCAAGCGCCCGCCGCGCGATGGCGTTGCCGCCCTGGTTGCCGGCATCGAAAACGCCGGTGACGAGAAGTGCCGTGACCAGCGGAACGACCGTCATGGTCAGCGCATCGAGCCACAATTTGCCAATCGGCGTGGCGGTTGCAGCAAGCGGCGCCTCGGCAGGGGACCCGGCGGCGAGCGCGCCGGCAACAAGGCCGATGATCAGCCCGCCAAGGATGCGCACCGGCGGCTGGCGCAACGCGCTGCGGGTCGCAGGCGGCTTGTCCGGTACGGGCGCTGCCATCATGCCGGAGCTCCGACGTCGTCGGCGGTGATGTCGGCGCAGTGATCCACAGACCAGGCATCGACAGTCTGGCAGTTGATCATCGTTTTGAGCCCGGAATACCTGATATTCTGGTAAACCGAGTGCCAGGTGAGAAGTTCCGCCCAAGTCTTCCGACAGGTCAGCGGGTGGTCAGTGTTTGCGGCCGAAGTCCGGTTCCTCGGTGTCCTGACCTTCGTCGATGATGCTGCGGCGGATCGCGCGGGTGCGGGTAAACAATGCTTCCAGCGTGTCGCCTTCGCCCCAGCGGATCGCGCGCTGCAAGGCCACCAGATCTTCGGTGAAGCGGCCGAGGGTTTCTAGCACCGCGTCCTTGTTGTTGAGGAAGACGTCACGCCACATCACCGGATCGCTGGCGGCGATCCGCGTGAAATCCCGAAAACCGCCGGCGGAATATTTGATCACTTCGCTGCGGGTGACGCTTTCCAGGTCGCTGGCTGTCCCGACGATGGAATAGGCGATGAGATGGGGCAGATGGCTCGTCACGGCCAGCACACGGTCGTGATGGGCGGCATCCATCAGCTCGACCCGGGCACCGAGGCGGGTCCAGAAGGCAGCGACGCGGTCGCTGGCGGGGCCGGCGACGGCGGGAGTGAGGATGCACCAGCGGTCCTGGAACAGGCTGGCAAAACCGGCATCGGGGCCGGATTTTTCGGTGCCGGCAACGGGGTGGCCGGGGACGATCTCGACGCCGGGCAGGGCCGCGCCGAGGTCCGCCAGCACGCGTGCCTTGACCGAGCCGACGTCGCTGACAATGGCGCCGGGTGCCAGTTCGCCGGCGATTTCGGCAGCAATTGCGGCCATGGCGCCGACCGGCACGGCAAGGACGACAAGTTCGGCGTCAACAACGGCGGCGCCGGCATTTTCGGTGACGTCGTCGGCAAGATCGAGCGCGACAACGCGCGCGCGCACGGCCGGGTCACCGTCCGATACCGTCAAGCGCACCGTCGGCATGGTCTCGCGAATGGCGCGCGCCAGCGATGAGCCGATCAGGCCCATGCCGATGATGGCGACGCGGGCGAAAGGCAGCATCAGGCCGTCGCGGTTTCGACGAAGCGGCGCAGCGCGGCGGCGGCAGCGCGGGTTTCGTCTTCCGTTCCCACCGAGATGCGGATGCAGCGCGGCATGTCCTGGACGGCGAGGTAGCGGGTGATGATCCCATCTTCCAGCAGCGCGGCATTGGCGGCGGCGGCGGTGACGGGGCCGTGTTCGGGAAATTCGACCAGGACGAAGTTGGCGGCGGACGGGATGGCGCGCAGCCCGGCATTGCCCAGTGCCGTCACCTCACCCGCCAGCCATTGGCGCCACTGAATGGTATGGGCGCGCGCGCGCTCCACCCAGCCGGTATCGGCGAGCGCGGCGATGGCGCCGACCTGGCCAGTGGTGGGGACATTGAAGGGCGCGCGGATGCGCTGCATCGCATCGATGATGCCGGGCTGGGCATAGGCCCAGCCGACACGCTGGGCAGCGAGGCCATAAATCTTCGAAAAGGTCCGCAGCGCGATGACATTGGCATGGGCGCGGGCAAGGGCGAGGCCGTCTTCATATTCGCCTTCGGCGAACTCGGCATAGGCGGCGTCGAGCGCGAAGACGCAGTCGGCGGGCAGGCCGGCGTGAAGGCGGCGGACTTCGGACGCGGGAATCAGCGTGCCGGTGGGGTTGTTGGGGTTGGCAAGGAAGACGACGCGCGTGCGCGGCGTGACCGCGGCGAGCAGCGTATCGACGTTGCAGGCATAATCGTCGTCGGGCGCCACCACCGGCGTGGCGCCGACACGGCGGGCAGCGATGTCGTAAACGGCAAAGCCATGGCGGACATAGAGGACTTCATCGCCGACACCGGCAAAGGCCCCCGCGACAAGGTGCAGGAGCTCGTCGGAGCCGGTGCCGCAGATGACGCGATCGGCCTCGATGCCATGGGCGGCACCAAGAGCTTCCCGCAGCGCGGTCGAGGCTGGATCGGGGTAGCGGTTGCTGTTCTCCAGCACGGCGGTCATCGCGGCGATGGCCTGGGGGGAGGGACCGAAGGGGTTCTCGTTCGACGACAGCTTGGCGACGACGGGACGTCCGCCCAGCCCGGCCTTGCCGGGAACATAGGCGTGGAGGTCGGCGACATAGGATTTCATGCGGGGCGCGGGGCGGGTCATCATGCGGCGCGGTTTAGGCGAGATGGCGGGGGAGGGAAAGGGCAGGGTCGCCGCGGGGCGTCACCGGCATGACAAGGCCGATCCGGGCGATTATGAAGACGCCGCATGAACCCCTTTTGAAGGTCCCTTTGCTTATGCGCGCCTTGCTGCTTTGTGCGACTGCCCTTGTCCTGGCCGGCCCGGTTTCGGCGGCGCCGCAATATGGCAGCTATGGTTTCGATACCAAGGGCATGGACCGGGCGGTCAAGCCCGGCGATGACTTCTTTGCCTATGCCAATGGCAATTGGGACAGGACGACGCCCATCCCCGCCGACCGGTCGGGCTATGGCGTCGCCTATGTGCTCGATGACCTGTCGCGCCAGCGGACCCGCGAGATCATCGAAGCGGCCGCCGCCAACCCCGGCACATCGGCCGATGCGGCCCGGGTCGGCACCTATTACGCCACTTTCATGGACGAGCCGGCGATCGAGGCGAAGGGGCTGGCGGCCATCAAGCCGGCGCTCGACCGGATTGCGGCGATATCGACGCCGGCCGAACTGGCGACGGCGCTGGGCGCGGCGCAACGGTTGAAGATCCCAGGGCCATTCGGCGTCGGCGTCGAGCAGGACCCCAAGAACCCCGAACGCTATATGGCGGGCATGGGCCAGAGCGGCCTCGGCCTGCCCGACCGTGACTATTTCCTGCAAGACAATCCCAAATTCGTCGAAGTCCGGGCGAAATATGTCGACCATATCACCCGGATGTTCACCCTGGCGGGGTTCGACAATGCAAGGGCCCGGGCGGAAGCGGTCTTCGCGCTCGAAAAGGCCCTGGCCGAAGTCCAGTGGACGCGGGTGCAGAACCGTGACCCGGTCAAGACCTATAATCTGCGTGATCCCAAGACGCTGGCCGCCGAAGCGCCGGGGCTGGACTGGCCGGCCTTCCTGGCGGCGGCGGGCATCGGCGGCGAAACCCGGCTGGACGTCGCACAGCCGAGCGCCTTTGCCGGCATGGCGAAGCTGGTCGGCGACCAGCCGCTGGCGGTGTGGAAGGACTATCTGGCGCTGCGCGTGCTGAAGGCGCGGGCGGCCGTGCTGCCCAAGGCTTTTGTCGACGAGAATTTTGCTTTCAACGGCACCGTGCTGGCCGGCCAGCCCGAAAACCAGCCGCGCTGGAAGCGCGGGGTAACGCAGGTCAACGCCTATATGGGCGAAGCCGTCGGCAAGCTGTACGTCGACAAATATTTCAACGCCGATGCCAAAACCAAGATCGATGCGCTGGTCAAGAACCTGCTGGCGGCGATGGGGGCGCGGATCGACAAGGCCGAATGGATGTCCCCGGCGACGAAGCAGGAGGCGCGGGCCAAGCTGGCGACCTTCAATCCCAAGATCGGCTACCCCGACAAATGGCGCGACTATTCGGCGCTGAAGGTGGTTTCCGGCGACGCGGTGGGCAATGCCGATCGCGCCAATGCCTTTGATTACGACCGCGACCTCGCCAAGCTGGGCGGGCCGCTCGATCGCAGCGAATGGTTCATGGCGCCGACGGTGGTCAACGCCTATTACAATCCGCCGATGAACGAAGTGGTGTTTCCGGCTGCGATCCTGCAGCCGCCGTTCTTCGATCCGCAAGCCGATCCGGCGGTCAATTATGGCGGGATCGGCGCGGTGATCGGGCATGAAATCAGCCATGGTTTCGACGACCAGGGTCGGCAATATGACGCCAAGGGTGCGCTCCGCGACTGGTGGACGGCTGCCGACAACAAGGCGTTCACCGAACGCGCCAAGCGGCTGGTGGCACAGTATAACGCCTATGAGCCGTTGAAGGGCAGCCACATCAACGGCGAACTGACCCTGGGCGAGAATATCGCCGATATCGCCGGGTTGCAGATCGCCCATGATGCCTGGCTGCGGTCGCTGGACGGCAAGCCCGCGCCGGTGATCGACGGGATGACCGGGGAACAGCGTTTCTTCCTGGGCTATGCCCAGGCCTGGCGCGGCAAGGTCCGCGATGCGGCGCTGCTATCGCAGCTGACATCCGACCCGCATTCGCCCAATGTCGAGCGTGCCGACACGGTGCGCAACATGGACGCCTGGTACGATGCCTTTGGCGTCAAGCCCGGTGACAAGCTGTATCTGGCGCCGAAGGACCGTGTGCATATCTGGTAACGGCAGGGGTTCGCGGTTACCCGCTGGCCGGCCTGGGCATCGCCTCGCACGAAGGCGCGCTGGTCGGGCGGATCAACCAGGCGATCGGCGTGCTGACGGCGCTGGGGCTGGCGGTGCTGGCAGGGTCGTCGCCGGTGCTGCGGCGGATCGCGCCGGTGGCGCGCTGGCAGGGGTTGCGGCCGCAACCGGCGTGACAAGCGCGGTCCGAAGCCTTAACGCGCCACCATGGCTGCGACGCAAACCGTAACAACCGATGGACGCTTCGGCCATGACCGGCGGGTGACGCTGCCGGGGCGGTTCGCCCTGGCCAGCGGCCAGGCGCTGCCCGGAATCGACATTGCCTATGAAACCTATGGGACGCTCAACGCCGACGCGTCGAACGCCATATTGGTCTGCCATGCGCTGACCGGCGACCAGCATGTCGCCGGCGCCAACCCGCGCACCGGCAAGCCGGGATGGTGGCCGCGGCTGGTCGGGCCCGGCAAGGCCATCGACCCGGCGCGACATTTCATCGTCTGTTCCAATGTGCTCGGCGGTTGCAGCGGATCGACCGGACCGGCGAGCCTCGACCCGGCAACCGGCAAGCGCTTTTCGATGGCGTTTCCGATGATCACCATTCGCGACATGGTCAACGCCCAGGCGCGCCTGCTCGACCATCTGGGCGTGGGCCGGCTGGCGGCGGTGGTCGGGGGGTCGATGGGGGGGATGCAGGCGCTCGATTGGGCCGTGGCGCATCCCGACCGGGTGCGATCGGTGGTGGCGATTGCCACGGCGGCGCGACATTCGGCGCAGAACATCGCCTTTCACGAGGTCGGGCGCCAGGCGATCATGGCCGATCCGATGTGGCAGGGCGGCAATTACGCCGACAATGCGCCGCCGGCGGCGGGCCTCGCGGTGGCGCGAATGGCGGCGCACATCACCTATCTGTCGGAAGCCGGGCTGACCGCGAAATTCGGCCGCCGCTTGCAGGACCGAACCGTGCTGGGCTTCGGCTTCGATGCCGAATTCCAGGTCGAATCCTATCTGCGGCACCAGGGTCTGGCGTTCGTCGAACGCTTCGACGCCAATTCCTATCTCTATATTACCCGGGCGCTCGATTATTTCGACCTGGCGGCGCCGCACGACGGGGTGCTGGCCAAGGCCTTTGCCGGCACGAAGACACGTTTTGCCGTGGTCAGCTTCACCAGCGACTGGCTGTACCCGACAGCGGAAGCGCGGCGGATCGTCCGCGCGCTGAATGCCGCCGGCGCAGCGGTGAGCTTTGTCGAGCTGGAAAGTCCTTTCGGCCATGATGCGTTCCTGCTCGACGCGCCCGAGATGGTGCGGGTAGTGGACGGGTTCCTGCGCGCGGGGGAACAATGAGCCTGCGGCCCGACCTGGCGGCGGTTGCCGACGCGGTGCCGCCGGGCGCGCGGGTGCTCGATGTCGGCTGCGGCGACGGCGCCTTGCTGGCATATCTACGCGACCGCAAGGGCGTCGATGCGCGCGGCATCGACGTGCTGGCTGGCAACGTCGCCAGTGCGGTGGCGCGTGGCCTGTCGGTCGTCCAGGGCGATGCCGATGCCGACCTGGGCGATTACCCCGATGGCGCGTTCGACATGGTCATCCTTTCCGACACGCTGCAGGCGATGCGGGCGCCGGCGGCGGTGCTGGGTGAACTGGTGCGCATCGGCCGCCGCGGGATCGTCAGCTTCCCCAATTTCGGCCACTGGCGGGTGCGCGCGTCGGTGGTGTTCGGCGGGCGGATGCCGGTGACGGCGACGTTGCCCGTCAGCTGGCACCAGACGCCCAATATCCATCTGTGCACGATCGATGATTTTCGCGAACTGGTCACCGACCTGGGATTGCGCATCGAAAGTGCGACTTTCCTCAGCGGCGGGCGGCGGCGCAACGGCAATCTTGCAAATCTGATGGCGGAACAGGCGGTGTTCGTCCTCGGGCGGGGGGTTTAACCCGGGCGCGTGCGCGGGTAGGACAGGGGTATGTATGCCCGCCGCTTCCTTTGGGCGATTGCGATCATCGTCATGATCGTCATTGCCGCCGCCTTTGCCTACAGCCTGTTCGGGCCGCGGCTGTTGCGGGTGGCGCTGGTGCCGACGACGGCATTTTCGGAACAGGCGGCAGGGCCGCGTCCCGATTACGCCCGGCTGACGGCCTGGGCGGCGCATCCGGGGCTGAAGACCGACGCAGCCCGCTGGACACCGGCGGATTATGCCGTGGCGCCGTTCCCGG
The DNA here is from genome assembly GCF_011927825.1 of Polymorphobacter fuscus. Lineage (NCBI taxonomy): Bacteria > Pseudomonadati > Pseudomonadota > Alphaproteobacteria > Sphingomonadales > Sphingosinicellaceae > Sandarakinorhabdus > Sandarakinorhabdus fusca. The sequence continues at coordinate 44,872 of NZ_JAATJI010000001.1, forward strand.
CAGCGGCGGTATTCTATGTGCTGCCGACCAGTGTGTTCGACCGGTCACGGTGGAATGCCCGCGCCGACGACGCCGAAATGGCACGGCGGATGGACATGTTCTTGCGGGCGCAGGCGAGCGTTTTCAATGGCATAGGGTCGATCTGGGCACCGCGCTACCGCCAGGCGACATTCGGCGCGTTCCTGACCGACCAGGATGCGGCGGCGCAGGCGCAGGCGCTGGCCTATGGCGATGTGCTGGCGGCCTTCGACGCCTTTGTGGCGGCACAGCCGGCGACGCGGCCGATCATTCTGGCCGGCCACAGCCAGGGATCGTTGCACCTGATCAGGCTGTTGAAGGAGCGCATCGCCGGGACGCCGCTCGCCGCGCGGATCGTGGCCGTCTATGCGCCGGGCTGGCCTATCTCGGTAACGGCGGACCTGCCGGCGCTCGGGCTACCGGCGTGCACGATCGCCGACGAAACCGGCTGCATCCTGTCGTGGCAAAGCTTTGCCCGGCCGGCCGACTACAAGGAAGTCCGCGACAGTTTCGACCGTGGCAGCGGCCTGACCGGGGCGAAGCGGTTGGGCACCGAGATGCTGTGCAGCAACCCCCTGTCGGGCATGAGCGACCGCACGCCGATGCCGGCGGCGGGCAATTTCGGTTCGCTGGTCCCCAATGACGATTTCAGCGGTGGCACGCTGCAGGCCAAGACCGTCGGCGCCGCCTGCACCGCCACCGGCATCCTCGATATCGGTGAACCGCCGGCCGATTTCACCGCCTATGTCCTGCCCGGCAACAACTACCATGTGTATGATATCCCGCTGTTCTGGGCCAATTTGCGCGCCGATGTCGAACGCCGGCTCGACCGGTTCGGGCAGCCGGTGGTGACGCCGAAGCCACCGAAACAGCGGTCGGCGCGGGCCTGACCGCTGGCGACGTTGGACCTTGCCGGCTTTGCGGCCGTGCTGCCGGACGGCGGCCGTCTGGCGGGGCTCGACGCCGGGACCAAGACCATCGGGCTGGCGACATGCGATGCCGGCTGGGCCTTTGCCGCGCCGCATTCGACGATCGCGCGGACCCGGTTTACCGCCGACCTGGCGCTGCTGCGCGGCTTTGTCGCGGCCGAACGCATCAAGGGCCTGGTGCTCGGCCTGCCGCTGAGCATGGACGGCAGCGACAGCCCGCGCACCCAGTCGGTGCGCGCGCTCGCACGCAATCTCGATGCGCTGGGCCTGCCGCTGCTGTTGTGGGATGAGCGCTGGAGCACCCAGGCCGTCGAGCGGGCGATGATTGCCGAGGACCTGTCGCGGCGGACGCGGGCGGAGCGCGTCGACCGGCTGGCGGCGGCGTACATCCTGCAGGGCGCGATCGACGCGCTGACGCGGTTGCCGGTGCCGGACACAGGGGATTGATGCCGCAGCCGGTCGAACAGGACTTGGCAAAGCCGCGCCGCGATACGATTTTGGTGACAACCAAAGATAATGGGAAGGAAGACCATGTCCGACACACGCGACCTTAGTCCGCAGCAGCGCGCGGTGCTGCGCGACCATGCCACCGAGCGGCCCTTCACCTCGCCGCTGAACGATGAAAAGCGCGCCGGCGCCTTCTTTTGTGCCGGCTGCGGCACGCACGTCTATGAATCGGGCACCAAATACAACAGCGGCTCCGGGTGGCCGAGCTTTTACGACGCGGTCCCGGGCGCGGTCGCAACGACGGTCGATACCAGCCACGGCATGACCCGCACCGAAGTCCATTGCGCCACGTGCGAAGGCCATCTCGGCCATATCTTTCCCGATGGCCCGCGGCCGACAGGGATGCGGCATTGCATCAACGGCCTGGCGCTGACGTTCGAGGCGAAGGAATAGCCGCCCGGCCGTCCTGCCGCCCCCTCGCTTGCAGGGAGGGAGTCCAGTAGGCATGGTGGGGACATGATCCTTCTTCTCGCCGCACTGCTTGCTGCAGCCGCCCCGCCGCTTGAACCCGACGCCATTGTCGCGGCCGCACCGCCAGCGGCGTGGCGGCCGATTGCGCCCGATAATCTCATGATCATCGAAACCGCCGCCGGCACCATGGCGATGGAACTGGCCCCGGACTTCGCGCCGGCGCATGTCGCCGCCGTGCGCGCGCTGGTCGCGGCCGGGCGGTTCGATGGCGGGTCGATTACCCGGGTGCAGGACAATTATGTCGTGCAATGGGCGGCAAAGCCGGCGCCCGGCGCATCGGCGGTCGGCCAGCCGCCCGCCGATCGCCCCAAGCGAACCCGGCCGCAACCGTTGCCGGCCGAATTCGAACGACCGGCGAAGGGGCTGGCGATCACCCCGCTGGGTTTCCCGGACGCCTATGCCGAGGCCGGCTTTGCCGATGGCTGGCCAGTTGCGCAGGACCGCAAGGCCGGCACGGCCTGGCTCGCGCATTGCTACGGCACGGTCGGCGCCGGGCACGACATGCCGCCGGACAGCGGCGACGGTTCGGAACTCTATGCCGTCATCGGCCATGCACCGCGCCATCTCGACCGCAACATCGCCCTGGTCGGGCGGGTCGTGTCGGGGCTGGAACCGCACGCGGCCTTGAAGCGCGGCACCGAGGCGCTCGGCTTTTATGCGACGCCGGCCGAACAGACGCCGGTGATCCGCGCGCGGCTGGCCAGCGCCATGCCGGACGCGCCGCGCTTCGAGGTGATGCAGACGAGCAGCGACAGCTTTGCGGCCTACAAGACGGCGCGCGCCAACCGCAGCGGGTTTTTCGTCCGGCCGGCCGGCGCAGTCGATCTGTGCAATGTCCGGGTGCCGGTGCGGGTGGCGAAGTGACACCGGTGATCAAGCTGTTGCGCGCCGATGAATGGTCGACGTTGCAGGCAACGGGCGAATTCGCAGGGTCGGCCGACGATCTTCGCGATGGCTATATCCACATGTCGCCCCCCGAGCAGGTGGCCGGCACGGCGGCGAAATGGTTTGCGGGCGAAGTCGGGGTGATGGCGGTGACCTTCAATGCGGATGTGTTGGCGGCCGATCTGCGTTGGGAACCGGCGCGCGGCGGCAGCTTGTTCCCGCATCTGTATCGGCCGTTGCGACTGGCAGAGGTGATGCACGCCGAACCGGTCTGAGCGCACGGAAAATCGTTCATATTGTCTTCAGCGTCCATCGTTACAGGGACGCGGACTGACAATCATGGGTCCCAGGATGCGCTCAAGAACCAAGCTCGCCGCCGGTCTCGGTATCGGTGCGATCGCCGGCATCGGACTCGCCGTCGGCGTATCGGGCCAGATGCCCGGCCAGGCCATTCCCGGCGGTGTGCCGCCCGTGGACACGACCCCGGTGGTGCGCAACGTCCCCGATGGCCAGGCGCAGGTGACGCTCTCGTTCGCCCCGATCGTCAAGTCGGCGGCGCCGGCGGTGGTCAACATCTACACGGCGACGGTGGACCGCAGCCGATCGGCGAACATGGACGCGTTCATGCAGCAGTTCTTCGGTGGTTCGGCGCCGGCGCGGCCGCGGGTCCAGCAGTCGTTGGGATCGGGTGTCATCGTCGGCGCCGACGGGCTGATCGTCACCAACAATCATGTCGTCAAGGGTGCCGACCAGATCCTGGTCGCGTTGTCAGACCGCCGCGAATATCCGGCCAAGCTGGTGTTTTCGGACGCGCGGCTCGATCTTGCGCTGCTCAAGGTCGACACCAAGGGCACGCCGCTGCCGGTGATCCGCATGGGCGACAGCAACCAGGCCGAAGTCGGCGACGTGACGATTGCCATCGGCAACCCCTTTGGCGTCGGCCAGACCGTGACGACCGGCATTGTTTCCGCCATCGCCCGCACCGGCGTCGGCATTTCGGACTGGCAGTTCTTCATCCAGACCGACGCTGCAATCAATCCGGGCAATTCGGGCGGCGCGCTGCTCGATGGTCAGGGGCGGCTGCTCGGCATCAATACGGCGATCTATTCGCAAGGCGGCGGGTCGAACGGCATCGGCTTTGCGATTCCATCGCGGATGGTGCGGGTGTTCCTGTCGGCGGCACAGAGCGGCAAGCTGGTCAGCGGCTGGATCGGTGTCGAAGGCGAGCCGCTGACGGCCGAGAGCGCGCGGCTGGCGGGGATGGATCGCCCCGGCGGCCTGCTCGTCACCGGCGTTGTTCCGGGCAGCCCGGGGGCGCGGGCGGGAATCCGGATCGGCGACGTGCTGCGCAGCGTCAACGGCAAGGATGTCGCCGACGGCGGCCAGCTGCGCTATTCGCTCGCCACCGAAGGCGTCGGGCGGTCGCTCGATGTCGTGTTGCTGCGCGAAGGGCGGGAGCAGCGGGCGTCGGTGACGGTGGCGGCACCGCCGGAAACACCGGCGCGCCAACTGACACCGATCACCGGCCAATCGATCCTGACCGGCGTGACCGTCGCCAATCTGTCACCCGCCTATGCCCAGGAACTGGGCGCCGGTCTGCCCGAACAAGGGGTGGTGGTCGTGCAGATGGTCGGCAATGCGCCGGCGGCACAGATCGGCATCCGGCCGGGAGACATCATCGAAGCCGTTGGTGGCCAGCCGGTGAAGACGGTGGCGGATGTCGCGGCGCAGGCGTCGCGCGGCGCGGTGGTCGTGCGGTGGAGCCGTGACGGCAACAGCAGAGAATGCGGCGTGGTGAACGGGCGACTCGCCTGCCGGCCATAAGGCCAGGCCATTGCGGCGCAGGCGGGAGGGCGCCATATCACGTGGATGTCGTCCCCCGCCCTTGATGCATTGACCCAGGCGCTCGCCAGGCTTCCGGGGCTGGGGCCGCGGTCGGCGCGGCGAGCGGTGTTGCACCTTATCAAGAAGCGCGAGACGGCGCTGGCGCCCCTGATCGCGGCGCTGCAGGCAGTGGCGCGCGACCTGGTGACGTGCGGCATTTGCGGCAATATCGATACCGCCGACCCCTGCGCCGTGTGCACCGACCCGCGCCGTGACCCCGCAAGCCTGTGCGTCGTGGAGGAAGTGGCGGATCTTTGGGCGCTCGACCGGGCGCGGCTGTTCGGCGGACGCTATCATGTCCTCGGCGGGCGGCTGTCGGCGCTCGATGGCGTGCGGCCGGAGGATCTGGCGATCGCCCAGCTGGTCGCCCGGGTTGCCGACGGCGGCATCGGCGAAGTCGTCTTGGCGATGAACGCGACCCTGGAGGGCCAGACGACGATGCATTATGTGGCGGAGCAGCTGGCACCGCTGGGGGTGCGGGTGATGCAGCTGGCGCATGGCCTGCCGGTGGGCGGCGAGCTCGACTATCTCGATGAGGGCACGTTGGCGCTGGCGTTGCGGGCGCGGCGACTGGTCGAATAGGGGTTTCTTGATTTTCGGGTCCGCCGACCCTAATTCGGCATCATGGCCATTCTCGACATCATCGAAACCCCCGATCCGCGGTTGCGCGTCATTTCCAAGCCGGTCGAGACCGTAACAGACACGCATCGCGCGCTGATCGCTGACATGTTCGAGACGATGTACGACGCGCCCGGCATCGGCCTCGCGGCAGTCCAGGTCGGCGTTGCCGAGCGGATCCTCGTCATCGACCTGCAGCGACCCAAGGATCCCGACGCACCCGAGCCGACCAGCGACGCCGAGGCCAAGAAGATCGAATATGTTCGCGATCCAAAGGTCTTCATCAATCCGGTGATCGTCTGGGAATCGGACGAGATGACGATCTATAACGAAGGCTGTCTGTCGGTTCCGGAGCTGTATGGCGATGTCGATCGCCCGGCGCGTGTCCGTGCCACCTGGCTCGACGAGACTGGCCAGGCCCATGAGCAGGAAATCGACGGCCTGCTGGCAACGTGCCTGCAGCATGAAATGGACCATCTCGATGGGATCTTGTTCATCGACCATCTGTCGAAGCTGAAGCGCGACATGCTTTTGAAAAAGCTCGAGAAGCTGCGCCGCGCCAAAGCCGCGTAATCCTTCGGCCGCGCCGCCGGCCTATTCCGGCTTTGCCCAGATCAAATGGGCGTCGATCCTTAGCTTGAGGATTGCGCGAACCGCCGCGGCGCGGGCGGTGAGCTCGGCGCGGTTGGCCTCCAGCGACTGGCGTTCGGCGTAGAGCAGGGTGGCAAGGTCGGTGGCGCCGAGCTTGCGGCCTTTGCGCAGGCGTTCGAGGGCGCTGCGGTTGCTGCTGGCGGCGGCGGCCGCGGCTTGCCACGCCGTTATGCCGGCGTTGGCGGTGGCGAGGTCCATGTTGGCGGTGGCCTGGATGTCGCGGCGGGTGGCGGCCAGTTTGGCTTCGGCCGCTGTCCGCTCTGCCACGGCCTGATCGCCCAATGCGCGGCGGTAGCTGCCGCCGAGCGGCATTGACGCGACGACGCCGATGCCCTGTTCGGCGCCGCTGCGCTCGCTGAAGGCGCGCACGCCGATGGAAGGGTCGGCAAACCGGTCTCGGCGCGTCCGTTCGGCGACGACTCCGAGGCGGAGTGCCTCGATTTCGGCCGCGCGGATTTCATGGCTGCGGGCCAGCACCAGGTCGCGCCACGGTGCCAGGCCCTCGGCGGGCAAGGCCGGTGCGGCGATCTCGGGGATGCCGTCGGGCAGCGGCAGCGACGGAAATTGCGCCGCCAGGCTGGCCCGGGCGGCAGTGGCGCGGCCCCGTGACGCGACTTCGAGCGCATGGGCGTTGTCGCGGGCAGCGCGCGCCTGATCGGCATCGAGCGGCGCCGCGTCGCGCAAGCTCACCTGGCGGTCGACTGCGGCGAGGGCGGCGCCGAACGACAGCGTCGCCGCGGCGTCGATGCGCGCATCGGCTTCGGCCAGCAGCCAGTCGTACCAGAGCGTTGCGAGCTGCAGCGCCGCCTGGTGCCGGGCATCTTCGAGAAGGTTCTGCGCGACCTCCACGCCAAGTGCACCGGCCTTGCGATCGAGCGCGGCCTTGCCGGGCAGCCGAACGCCATGGCTGAGGGTGGTGTCGAACTCGTCATAGCCGCCTTCGCGGTCGACGGTGCGGCGGATATAGGTTCCGGTGACCGTGAATTCATGGGCGCCGACGCCCAGCGCGCGTGCCTGCGCCTTTGCCGCCTGCAACCGGGCTGCGGCTTCGGTCACGACGGGGGCATCGTCGAGCGCCGCGTCGACGAGTGCGATCGGCAGCGGGCCGGTATCGGGTGCGGCGATCGCAGCGGTGCTCAGCAGGAGCAGTGCGGCGGCAACAATGCGGATCATGCGACGACCTCCCGGGGCGTGCGCGGTTCGCCATAGCGTTCGTACAGCAGCGGCAGCAGCACCAGCGTCAGCAACGTCGAAGTGATGAGGCCGCCGATGACGACGATGGCCAGCGGCTGCTGGATTTCGCTGCCGGGGCCGGTGGCGAACAGCAGTGGCACCAGCCCGAAGGCGGTGATGCTGGCGGTCATCAGCACCGGCCGCAACCGCCGCGCCGCGCCCTGGCGGACGGCCTGGTCGAGCGACAGTCCGTCGACGCGCAGCTCGCGGAAGTGCGAAACGAGGACGAGGCCGTTGAGGACGGCGATGCCGAGCAAAGCAATGAAGCCGACAGAGGCGGGCACCGACAGATAGGCACCGGCGATCCACAGCGCGACGATGCCGCCGACCATGGCGAAGGGAATGTTGGCGAGGATGAGCAGCGCCGCACGCAGCGAGCGCAGCGTCATCAGCAGCACGCCGAAGATGAGCAGCAGCGCGATCGGCACGACGATGCCGAGCCGGGCGGCGGCGCGCTGCTGGTTTTCGAACTGGCCGCCCCAGACAAGGCTGTAGCCGCGCGGCAGCGGGACATTGGCGGCGACGGCGGCCTGGGCATCCTCGACATAGCCGACGAGGTCCCGGCCGGAAACGAACGCCTGGACCAGCGCGAAGCGGGCGCCGTTTTCATGCTCGATCTTGACCGGGCCATCGACGCGGGTGACGCGGGCGATGTCGCTGATCCGCGCCATCTGCCCGTCGGCGGTGCGCAGCGGCAGGTCGGCAAAGGCGGCGGCGTCGTTGCGAACGCTGTCGTCGCCGCGAATGAGAATGGGGACGCGGCGGCCCTGCTGCGCGACAACGCCGGCGCGCATGCCTTCGACCTGCATGCGCAGCGCATCTTCAAAGGCATCGGTCGACAGGCCGGCGCGGCCGGCGGCCAGCCGGTCGATGTCGAGCTGCAGATAGGCGACGCGGTCGTTGGCCAGCGTCATCACGTCGGTGGCACCGGGGATGTTGCGCAGCGTCGTTTCGACGTCGCCGGCCAGCCGGTTGACGGTGGCGAGATCGGGACCGAAGATCTTCACCGCCAGGTCGCCGCGGCTGCCGGTGAGCATTTCGGCGACGCGCATCTCGATCGGCTGGGTGAATGACGGCGTGACGCCGGGCAGGCCGGCCATCACCTTGCGGATCTCGCCGGTTACCCAGGCCTTGTCGGGCCGGCGCCATTCGGCGCGGGGCTTGAGCGTCATGAAGCCATCGGTTTCGTTGAGCCCCATCGGATCGAGGCCGATCTCGTCCGACCCGGTGCGCGAGACGAAGCCGGTGACTTCGGGCACTTGCGCCAGCACGGCACGCTGCACGGCGAGATCGACGGCGAGGCTGCGATCGAGCCCGATCGACGGCAGCTTCGTCGCCTGCATGATGATCGAGCCCTCGTCCATCACCGGCATGAAGGTCTTGCCGACGGCGCCATAGGTGACCACGGCCAGCGCCAGCGAGGCGGCGGCGACGCCATAGACGATGGCGCGGTTGCGGAAGGCGGCGTCGAGCAGCCGGGCGTAGAGCGGCGAAAGCTTGCGCATGATCCACGGGTCGCCGTGGTGCCCGCGCTTCAGCCCCAAGGCGGCGAGCACCGGCACCAGCGTGAGCGCCAGCAGCAGCGAGGCGCCGAGCGCGAAGACGATGGTGAGGGCGACGGGGGCGAACAGCTTGCCTTCCAGCCCCTGCAGCGACAGCAGCGGCATGAACACCAGCGCGATGATGACGATGCCGGCGGTCACCGGGACGATGACTTCGCCGGTGGCTTCCAGCACCTGGCTGCCGGCGCTTTCGCCTGCGGTGGCGGGATGGCTGAGGCGTTCGACGGCGTTTTCGATGACGACGACGGCGCCATCGACCAGCATGCCGATGGCAATGGCGAGGCCGCCCAGGCTCATCAGATTGGCGGTCAGGCCGAAGCCGCGCATCAGGATGAAGGTGATCAGCGCCGCCATCGGCAAGGTGACGGCGACGATCAGCGCGGCGCGGATGTTGCCGAGGAAGATGAACAGCAGGATGACGACGAGCACCGTCGCTTCGAGCAGCGCATGTTCGACCGTGCCGACGGCGTGTTCGATGAGGTCGGCGCGGTCGTAGAAGATCGTGATGCTCGTGCCGGGGGGCAGCGCCGGTTTGAGTTCGTCGAGCTTGGTGCGTACCGCGGCGACGACCTTCGAGGCATCGGCGCCGCGCATGGAGATGACGATGCCTTCGACCGCCTCGCCCTTGCCGTCCCGGGTGACGGCGCCATAGCGAGTGAGGCTGCCCATCGACACCTGCGCGACATCACCCAGTCGCACGACGCCGCCGGGGCGGGTGGCGACGACCTGGGCCTTCAGATCGTCGACGGTCTGCACTGCGCCGACGACGCGGACGATCAGTGCTTCCTCGCCTTCGGCCAGACGGCCGGCACCATCGTTGCGGTTGCCGGCCATGATGGCGGTGCGCAGCTCGGCGACCGTCAGCCCGGCCGACGCCAACGCGATGGGGTCGGGGCGGACATCGAAGGCGACGGCATGGCCGCCGAGCGAGTTGACATCGGCGACGCCGGCAAGGGTGCGCAGTGCCGGACGGATCGTCCAGTCGAGCAGGGTGCGCTTGGCAGCGAGATCGAGCGGGCCTTCGATGGTGAACATCAGCACGTCGGACAGCGGCGTGGAGACGGGCGCGAGCCCGCCTTCGACCAGCGCCGGCATCTGGTCGCGCACGCCGGCGAGGCGCTCGGCAGCCTGCTGGCGGGCCCAGTAGATGTCGGTGCCGTCCTTGAAATCGATGGTGATGTCGGCGACGGCATATTTGGCGACCGAGCGCAGCATGACCTTGTTCGGGATGCCGAGCATTTCGGTTTCGATGGGGGTGATGACGCGGGTTTCCACCTCTTCCGGAGTCATGCCCGGCGCCTTCAGGATGATCTTGACCTGGGTGGGGGCGATGTCCGGAAAGGCATCGATTGGCAGGGTGGCGAAGGCCCAGAAGCCGAGGCCGGCGACGAGCACCGCCATGCCGATGACCAGCAGGCGCGCGCCAAGCGCGGCAGAGACGAGACGGTGCAGCATGGCGTCAGTTCCCCGCCGGCGCGGCGAGGCCCATGGCCTTGAGTTCGCTGACGCCTGAAGTCACGACGCGCGCGCCGGCCGGCAGTCCGGTGACGACGGCACTGGTGCCGCCGGCGGATACCAGCGTCACCGGGCGGATCGCGAAGCCGTTGGCGGCTTGCGTGAACACGATGGTCCGCCCGCCGATACGGGCAATGGCGCTGGCCGGGATGGTGACGGCGCCGGCAACTGCCGGGCCGAACAGCGCGACGCTGATGCTGCGCCCGGTGACCAGCCCCGGTGCCGCGGGCACGCTGGCCTTGAGCAGCGCCGACCGCGTCTGCGGATCGATGGTGACACCCACCGAGGTGACGGTGCCGGTGACGCCGCCGGCCAGGCCGATGCGATCCCCGACCCGGACCTGGCCGACCAGCCGTTCGGGCAGTTGCGCCTCCACCGCATAGCGGCGGGCGGCGTCGATGATGAACGGCGCCGCCATGCCGTCGATGGCGCTGCCGATCTGGACGGTGGTGCTGCTGACCCGGCCGGCGATGGGCGCGCGCAGCACATAGAGGCCGGTGGCCGGATCGGCGTTGGCGAGCCCCAGCAGACGGCTGCGCGACGACACATCGGCGTCGGCTTCCTTCAGCGCGGCGCGTGCTTCCTCGGCGCGGGCGCCGGCGGCGATGCCTTCGCGAACCAATTGATCGGTCCGGGCCGCAGCGGATTTTGCCACGCCGCCACGGGCGCGGGCGCGGGTCAGCTCGGCCCCCATTTCGAGGACTTCGCGGCTGAACACCGATGCCAGCGCCTCGCCCTTGCGCACGGCTTGGCCCGAGACTGCGAAACTCTGGCGGATGACACCGGGAAAGGGGGCCGAAACGGCGACGCGTGCGCCGGGCGGCGGCGCGATTGTCGCCGGCAACGTCGCGATCGGCGCCGCGCCGGCGGGCTGGACGACGATGGTGCGGATGCCGAGCTGGCGCTGCTGCGCCGCGCTGACGGTCAGCACCGGGGCGGCGACAGCGGCAGCGGCGGGAACAAGTGCCAAGGCGAGGAAAAGATAGGCGGAAACTGTCATGTCATCTCATCGATAGCGGACGCTTTGGAAAAGGATAGCCGCAGCCGGGCCGGGCGATCGTGTCGGTCAGTCGTGGTCGGCGTCTTCGGTTTCGCCCGCTTCGGCGTGGCTGCCCGGAACGAAGGCGCCGCTGTCGACCTGCTGCACCGCATAGGCGCCGGCGATGATGGCCAGGGCGGCGGCGGGCGCTGCCAGGCCTGCGGCCGGTGCTGCATCCACGGCGCCGGGATGGCGGGCCCGCGGCTTGACCCCGGTCACCATGGCGCGGACCAGATTTTCGCGCGACAGCACCGACATGACGACCACTGCGGCGACATGCAGGCCGACGAGCGCCAGCAGGCCGCCGGCAAGCCCTTCATGCAGATCCTCGCTGCCGGTACCGCCGATCAGGCTCGCGCCGCTCCAGACGACCGCGGTGACGGTGGCAAGCAGCACGAGCGTGGCGAGGCCACCGAGGGGATTGTGGCCGAGCGACGGTTCGACCCGGCCATGCAGCAGCCCTGCCACATGGTCGCCGACCGCGCCGGGGCGGATGAAATTCCTGAACCGCGCATGCTGGCCGCCGATGAAGCCCCAGATCATGCGAAAGCCGATGAGGATCGCGGCGACCCAGCCGGCGGCCACATGCCATGGCGCCAGGCCCGTGCCTTCCTCGGCCGAAACAAAGGCGAGCAGGACGGTTGCGGCGAGCAACCAGTGGAACAGCCGCGTCGGCAGGTCCCAGACCTTGACGGCGGCGTTGGCGTGACCCTTTCGGCCGGGGGCCGTCGGGGTGATCGGGAGTGCGATGTCGGGCATTGGGGGTCTCCTTCGACCGATCCGGTGCTGCCCTTGATAGCGGCAGGTCCTGACAGCGCGCTGACGGTGGCGGCTCAGGCGGCTGGAAAACGCACGCGGAACAATGCGCCGCCGCCCGCCGGGCTTTCAACGGTGATGCTGCCGCCATGGGCATCGACCAGGCGGCGCACGATGCCGAGGCCGAGCCCGGCGCCGCCCGTGCCGCTGCGATCCTTGCGCCAGAAGCGCTCGAACAGATGCGGCAGATCGGCGGCGGCGATGCCGGGGCCGTGGTCGCGAACGCTCATCTGCGGCCCGGGACCGGCGGTGACGTCGATCGGCGTGGTCCCCGGGGCATGCGCGAGGGCGTTGTCGACAAGGTTGCGATAAAGGCGGAAAATCGCTTCGGCATGGCCCTGGATGATGGCGCCGCCTTGATCGACAAAGCGCAGTTCGCGGCCGGCCGCAAAGGCACCGGGCGAAAGCTGGGTCACCACGGCGCGGCCCAGCGCGGCGAGATCGACGGGGACAGGGTCGGCCACCACCAGCGCATCGGCTTGCGCCAGATCGAGCATCTGGCCGACCAGCCGGGTCATCTGGTCGGTATCGGCCTGGAGATCGGCCTTTATGGCGCCATCGGGCAGGCGTTCGAGCGACAATTGCATGATCGCCAGCGGCGTGCGCAGTTCATGGGCCGCATTGGCGGTAAAATCGCGCAGCGTGACGATTGCGGTTTCGAGCCGCGCCAGCGCCCGGTTGACGGCGCGCACCAGCGTATCGACCTCGCGCGGCTCCCCCGGCACCGTCAGCCGCATCGCCATATTGTCGGGCGCCAGGCTATCGACCTCGGCTTCGGCGCGTTGCAGCGGCGCCAGCACGCGGCGGACCGAAATGACGTTGAACAGCAGCAGCAGCGCCGACAGCGGCACCAGCGGCAGCGCGACATGTTCGACCAGCTCGTCGAGGATGACCGGAACAAAGGGACGCATTCCGACGGTATCGAAGCGGATCAGCAGCCAGTGCGACGCCGTATCATCGCCGACCGGCCGCATGCCGCTGATCCGGTAGCCGCCATCGATGCGGTCGCGCCGGGTCCAGTCGATCAGCGTCGCATCGCCGTCGGCTCGTGGTCCGACGAGGCGCGCCGACCAGTTGCGCGTGCCGGGCGCCGGATCAGCGCTCGCCGGGTCGGCGAGCGGCGCGATGCGCTCCGCCTCCAGCGTCAGCAGTTCCTGCGTCAACGATTCGGGGTGGCGGGCGTAGGTGGCGATAACGATGAAGATATCGAGCAAGGCAAAGATGAGGGTGAACACCACCAGCCGCCGCGCGATCTGGCGAAACAGCGAGGGACCGGAACCCGAATGTTCAGGCATGGGCGCGATCGGCGGCGGCGGGTGCCAGCAGGGCGTAGCCAACGCCGTGGACGGTGCGGATGGTGACATCGGCATCGCCGGCGGCGAGGCGCTTGCGCAACCGCGAGACCGCGGCTTCGAGCGCATTGGCCGTGACATCGGCATCGAGCGTGTAGAGCGCATTTTCCAGCGCCGCCTTGGCCACGACATGCCCGCTGCGCCGCAGCAGCGCCTCGAGCACCCCGACCTCGCGGGGGGACGCATCGACCGGCGCTCCCGCCACGGTGACGGCGCGCGTCGCGGTGTCGAGCGCGACATTGCCACACCCGAGGCTGGTGCCGAGCACGGCGCCGGGGCGACGCAGCAGCGCGCGGCAGCGGGCCGCGAGTTCGGGGATCTGGAACGGCTTGACAAGATAATCGTCGGCGCCGGCATCGAGCCCGCAGACCCGGTCGTCGAGCCCGCCGCGCGCCGTCAGCACCAGAATCGGGGTCCGGTCACGCCGCTGCCGGACGCTGCGCAGGAGCGCGAGCCCATCGCCATCCGGCAGCCCGAGATCGAGCAGCAGCAGGTCATAGGTGCTGCCGGCGAGCGCAGCCTCGGCGCCTGCCAGGCTGGCCGCCCAATCGACGACAAAGCCCTGCGCCGACAGGCCATCGCGGACCAGTGCGGCGAGCCGAGCATTGTCTTCGACCAGCAGGAGACGCATGAACCGGGTTCCGTTGTCGCAGTTATGCTTATTTGACGGCAAAAGCTGACGCAGCGCTGACGGCCGCTCGTTCAGCCGGTGAAATGACCAGCATATCGCGCGCGCAGTACGGCCTTCTGCACCTTGGCCATGGCGTTGCGCGGCAACTCGTCGACGATGAACACCGCCTTGGGCAGCTTGAAGCCGGCAAGGTCGCCGCGCAAGGCCGCGACAATGGCATCGGGCGCGAGGGGAATATCGCCGGTGGGGCGGACGACGGCGCAGACCGCCTCACCAAAATCGGGGTGGGGCACGCCGATGACGGCCGCTTCGGCGACGCCTGGCAGTGCGTCGATCCGCTCCTCGATCTCCTTGGGATAGACGTTGAGGCCGCCGCAGATGATCATGTCCTTCTCGCGCCCGACGATGCGGACGCTGCCGTCGGCATCGATGGTGGCGATGTCGCCGGTGGTGAAAAAGCCATCGTCGCGGAATTCGGCGGCGGTCTTTTCGGGCTGGCGCCAATAGCCGGCAAAGACGCTGGGCCCCCGCACTTCGAGCACGCCCGTATCGGCGCCGTCGGCGATGCGCACGTCCGTGCCGGGAAGCGGCCGACCGACCGAGCCGGCAATCCGCGGGCCATCGACGGGGTTGGAACAGATGATGCCGCATTCCGACATGCCGTAGCGTTCGACGATCGCGTGGCCGGTGCGGGCTTCGAACGTCTCGAAAATCTGTGGTGTCAGCGGTGCCGATCCACAGATGAACAGCCGGACGGGCGCCGCCAGCGCCGGAGTCAGCCGCGGGTCGGCGAGCAGGCGCGTGTAATAGGTGGGGACACCCATGAACAGCGTGGCGGTGCCGAGCCGGCCAAGCACCCGGTCGACGTCGAAGCCGGCGAGCATGTCGACGCGGCCGCCGGCGAGCAGAAGCGTGTTGAGCGCGATGAAGAGGCCATGGATATGGTAGAGCGGCAAGGCGTGGAGCAACGTATCGTCGTCGGTGATCTGCCAGGTGGCGATGAGCGCATGGGCATTGGCGAGGAGATTGCCATGCGTGATCATGGCGCCCTTCGACCGGCCGGTGGTGCCCGACGTGTAGACGATGGCGGCAAGGTCATCGGCGTTGCGGGCGGCTGCGGGCGCGCGGTCGGCGGTCACGGCGTCGGCGAAGCTGCCGCGCCCGCCGCCGTCGAGCGTCATCAGGATTCCGCCGGCGGCGGAGACCTGTGCGCCATGGGCCGCGGCGTCGGCAGGGTCGCAGACCAGCAGGCGCGGCGCGGCGTCGCCGATGAAATAGGCGATTTCTGCTGCGCGATAGCCGGTGTTGAGCGGCACATAGACTCCGCCGATGCGCAGGGTGGCAAGGTAGAGCAGAACCAGTTCGAGCGATTTTTCGGCCTGGACCATGACGCGGTCACCGGGGGCGACACCGGCTGCGACGAGCACGGCAGCGCGGCGGGCGACAGCGTCGACCAGTTCGGCGCCGGTCAGCGCGGCGTCACCGAAGGTCAGCAGCGTGCGATCGGCATTGCCGCGCAGGCTGGCGTCGAGCCGATGATAAAATCCGGCGGTCATTGCCGGGCGGTCCGGGCGCGGGCATGGCGCTGCGTTCCGCGGGTCAGCAGGCGGTCGCCGGGCAGGATCCGATCGACGTCGAGGTCTTCGGCGGCGTCGAGTTCGGCATAGATCGGCCCGAAATCGGCATCGAGCGTCTGGCGCAGCAGGTCGTCGAAACTGTCGATGACGAAATAGGTCTGCTGATAGTCGTCGATGCGATAGCGGGTGCGCATGACGCGCTTCAGATCGAAGGCAATGCGATTCGGCGACGGGTCGTCGAGCGCGAAGACCGATTCGGAGCGTGAGGAAACGATGCCGGCGCCGAAGATCCGGGTCGCGTCGCCATCCCGGATCAGGCCGAATTCGACCGTGTACCAGTAGAGCCGCGCCAGCTTGTCGATGGCGCCGAGCGACGCGGCGCGGCGCCCGCCTTCGCCATAGGCCTGCATATAGTCGGCGAACACCGGGTCGGTGAGCAGCGGCACATGGCCGAAGACATCGTGGAAGACGTCGGGCTCTTCGAGATAATCGAGCTGGTCGGGCCGGCGGATGGTGCGGCCCGCAACGAAGCGGCGGTTGGCGAGATGCTCGTAGAACACGTCGTCGGGCACCAGGCCCGGCACGGCGACGACCTGCCAGCCGGTGGCGTGCATCAGCCGGTCGGACAGTTCGGCAAAGTCGGGAATGCCGGGCTTCGACAGGCGCAGCACGTCGAGACCCTTCAGAAAGGCCGGCACGACACGCCCGGGGAGCATCGCCTGCTGGCGTGCGAACAGCCTGTCCCAGGTGGCATGATCGACCGCGCTGTAGCTCGACCAGTCCTGCGGAATGATGAAATCGTCCGTCACGCTGTCCATGGCGCGTCTATCGCATAGTCTGCGCGCAACAGCCTATCAAAGTCTGCGCAAAGTCCGAAGCCGCGATGGGCGACCGTGCCGCGCCGAAGCGCCAGGCCTGCCAAAAAGTCCACAAAATCAATGTGGTGATCCCTACGGGAATCGAACCCGTGTTTTCGCCGTGAAAGGGCGACGTCCTAGACCGCTAGACGAAGGGACCGGTCGGAGAGGGGCTGCTAAAGTGCGAAAGGAACGGCGTCAAGCCTTTCCGCCATCCTGCGTGCCGACCCGCGTTCCCCGGCGCTGGCAATGCATCGCGAAAAACAATGTTGCTGAAATCCTTACTATGTCGTAAAGACGTATATCGTAATTGTTTGTTAGTAATCATTAAGAGTAAAAGAACGTGTCACCAGCTGCTGCAAAATTGTTGATGTGTGTTTGTGCGGGATCGACCGGCGCCGCCCTGGTGCCGGTGGCGCACCGTGTTCGCGCGGCGATCAAGCCGCGGCCGGCGGTGCATCAGGTCATTGCGCCGGCCGCTGCCATTGCCGGGGCATCGATCGCTTGCCCGCCGACGGTTGCCGGGCTCGGCGCGGGCGGCGCCGGCTTTTCGGCGTTCGACAGCAGTGCGTCGCTGATCGACCGCGCGAATCCGGGTGGCGGCGTCGGGCTCGGCGGCGGGCTGCCGTTGCCCGGCGGCGGTGGCTTGGCGGGCGGCATCGGCGGTGGCGGGCCCGGTGGTAGCGCGCTGCCATCCGCGCCGATCACCAGCCCGGCGCCGGAAGTTGCCACCTGGGCGATGATGGTCACCGGCGTTGGCGTCGTCGGAGGATCGATGCGCTGGCGTCGGCGCGCGCTGGCCTGAGCAAGGCCGGCGTCGGCTATTCAAGCCCAGGCCATGTCGTCGATTTCGATCTCGGCGCTTGGTTCGCCCTTCCAGTCATCGCGCTTGATACGGCCGGCGAGGTAGAATTGCTTGCCGCGCGCGCCCATCAATGCGGCGCCCAGCGCGGTATCGGCGTGGCGAAAGGCGATCGCCTTGCAGCGGGCGCCATCGACCCCGGACAATATCAGCTTGACGTGATGCTCTCCGACGATGCGGCAGTCGATCAGCGTCCACGGCCCCGACGCGACACGCGGCTGTGACCAGCCCTGGCCATAGGGGCCGGCGCAGTCGAGTGTTTCGACCAGCCCGAGGTTGACCCCACGGGGCGCAACCGCCGCATCGCAATCGAGCCCGCGGACGCCGCTGGCGCGGTCGACCGCGCCCGACAGTCGCTCGTTGAGAAACGCGGCGAGGGCATCGACCTTTTCGGCCGCGACCGTCAGCCCCGCCGCCATGGCGTGGCCGCCGCCGGCGATGAGCAGGCCGTGGTCGCGCGCGGCAAGCACGGCAGCGCCCAGATCGACGCCCGGCACCGACCGGCCGGAGCCCTTGCCGATCATGGTGCCGGCGCCATCGTACTGCAGGGCAATGACGATGGCGGGGCGGTGCAGGCGCTCCTTCAGCCGTGACGCGACGATGCCGATGACGCCCGGGTGCCAGCCGGCACCGGCGATGACGGCGATGGCGCTGTTGGCAGCGGTGCCGGCCAATGCCAGCGCCGCTTCGGTCACCTCGGCCTCGATCGTGCGGCGGTCGATGTTGAGGCGGTCGAGTTCCTGCGCCAGCGCCTGGGCTTCGGCCGGGTCGTCGGTGGTCAGCAGGCGGACGCCGAGGTCGGACTTGCCGACCCGGCCGCCGGCATTGACCCGCGGGCCGAGGGCAAAGCCGAGATCGCGGGCCACGGGCGGTTTGGTCAGCCCGGCGGCGTCGATAAGCGCGGTAAGTCCCGGGTTGCGGCGGGCGCGCATGACCTTCAGCCCCTGGGTGACGAAGGCGCGGTTAAGGCCGGTCAGCGGCACGACATCGGCAACGGTGCCCAGCGCGACAAGGTCGAGCAGCGCCGTCAGCTGCGGCTCGGGCACCGCCGAAAAGGCGCCGCGCAGGCGCAGGCAGCGGTTGAGCGCGACCACGAGCAGGAAGGCGACCCCGACGGCCGCGAGATGGCCATGGGCCGCGGCCTGCGGACATTCGTCGAGTCGGTTGGGGTTGACCAATGCCAGGCTGTCGGGGAGTGCCGTTGCGGCCTGGTGATGATCGACGACGATGACATCGAGCGACGCGGCGCGTGCGGCGGCGAGCGCGTCGAACCCCTGGGTGCCGCAATCGACGGTGACGACGAGATCGGCGCCGGCGGCCTTCAGCGCCACCAGTGCATCGGCGGATGGGCCATAGCCTTCGAGCAGCCGGTCGGGGATGTAATGGCCGACGGTGGCGCCGACCTGGCGGAGGTAACGGATGAGGACGGCCGCCGACGTGGCGCCATCGACGTCGTAGTCGCCGAAGACGACGATCGATTCACCGGCGGCGATAGCATCGGCGAGGCGCGTCGCGGCGGCTTCCATGTCCCGGAAGATCGCTGGGTCGGGCAGCCATTCGCGCAGCGTCGGCACCTTCAGCCGGGCGAAATCGTCGGGACTGGCGCCACGGGCGTGAAACAGATGGTGGAGAAGCGCGTCGGCGCCGCGGCCATCGAGATCGGTCCCGGGCATGATGCCGCCGCGCCAGCGCCAGGGTTGGCCCAGGATGGAGGTGGTGGTGTTGAACACAGCCGTCATGGGAGGGTGTTTAGTCCCGACGGCTTGCCGCGCAAGCGCGCTCTGGCGAACGGCCCCGGTCCTGCGACAGCCGGCCGAGCGCTTCTAGGCGCTCTTGTGATCGCGATGTTCACCGCTGACCCAGCGGACGGTGCCCGACGACGCGCGCATGACCACCGACTGGGTGGTGACGACGCCGTCGCGACGGCGCTTGACGCCCTTCAACAGCGAACCATCGGTGACGCCGGTGGCGGCGAAGATGACATCGCCCTTCGCAAGGTCGGTCAGGTCGTAGATGCGATCGAGATCGGTGATGCCCCAGCGGCGGGCGCGGCCGCGTTCATCGTCGTTGCGGAAGATCAGCTTGCCCTGCAACTGGCCACCGACGCAGCGCAATGCGGCCGCCGCGAGCACGCCTTCGGGGGCGCCGCCGCTGCCGATGTACATGTCGATCCCGGTATCGGGGTTGGAGGTGGCGATGACGCCGGCGACATCGCCATCGGGGATCAGCATGATCCCGCAGCCGATGGCACGCAGTTCGGCGATCAGCGCTTCGTGGCGCGGACGATCGAGCACGCAGACGATGAGGTCGGCCGGCGCGACACCCTTGGCAGCGGCCACGGCGGCGACATTCTGGGTTGCGGACTTGCGCAGGTCGATGACGCCGGCGGGATAGCCGGGCCCGACTGCGATCTTGTCCATATAGACGTCGGGCGCGTTGAGCAGGCCGCCTTCCTCCGCGATCGCCAGCACGGCGAGGGCGTTGGGGCCGGCCTTGGCGGTGATCGTCGTGCCTTCGAGCGGATCGAGCGCGATATCGATCTTGGGACCGGTGCCGACACCGTTGAGTTTCTGGCCGCGACCGACCTTTTCCCCGATGAACAGCATCGGCGCTTCGTCGCGTTCGCCTTCGCCAATGACGACGGTGCCGTCGAAATCGAGTTCGTTGAGAGCGTCGCGCATGGCTTCGACAGCGGCGGCGTCGGCGGCCTTTTCATCGCCGCGGCCGATCAGCCGCGCGCAGGCGATGGCGGCGTTTTCCGTGACACGAACCATTTCGAGGACAAGCACGCGGTCGAGTGTCGAGGTCGGGCTGGTGGTCATCATGGCTCCTGCGGCGATTTGCGCCGGGTGTAGGGGGTTTGCGCTGGGGAGGGAAGATTGCGCGTCAAAAATCGAGGATGTGCATCATCACCGGCGCACCGGTAACGGCGTCGCTGCCCTGCATCTGCGCCAGGCTGGCGAGCACGGCGACTTCGGCGCTGACATGGGTGATCATCACCACCATGGCGTCGCCGCTTGCCGACTGGCCGCGTTGCACCAGGCTTTCGATCGACACGCCATGATCGCGCAGCGCCGCTGTCAGCTCCGCGAGCACGCCGGGGCGATCGGCGACGGTGAGGCGGAGGTAATAGCGACCGCGTCGGCTGGCGGGATCGGCGGTGGGCAGCGCGGTGAGAGCGGCGACGGGCATGCCGAAGGGATGGGTGGTCACGCCCCGGGCGATATCGACAAGGTCGGCGACGACGGCGCTGGCCGTGGGGCCTTCGCCGGCGCCGCGGCCCTGGAAGAACAGCCGGCCGACAAAATCGCCTTCTGCCGCCACGGCATTGAGCGCGCCCGAGGCAGCCGCGAGCGGGTGATCGAGCGGCACCAGCGCCGGGTGGACACGCTGGAACAGGGTGCCATCGAGGTTTTCGGCAAGGCCGACGAGCTTGATGCGAAAGCCCAGCGCCGCGGCCTGGTCGAGGTCGGCGAGTTCGATCGCGCGGATGCCCTGGGTGGCGACGCTGCCGAAATCGATGCGCGACCCGAATGCCAGCGCAGCGAGGATGGCAAGCTTGTGGGCGGTGTCGATGCCATCGATGTCGAAGCTGGGGTCCGCCTCGGCAAAGCCTGCCGCCTGGGCTTCGGCAAGAACGGTGGCAAAGGCCAGGCGTTCCGATTCCATGCGCGTCAGGATATAGTTGCAGGTGCCGTTGAGCAGGCCATAGACACGGTCGATGCGGTTGGCGGCCATGCCTTCGCCCAAGGCCTTGATGATCGGGATGCCACCCGCCACGGCGGCTTCGTAGCGCAGTGCCGTGCCGCGCGCTTCGGCGCGGGCGGCGAGATCGAGGCCATGATGGGCAAGCATCGCCTTGTTGGCGGTGACCAGCGCCTTGCCGGCATCGATGCTGCGCCGCGCCAGCGTGAGTGCCGGGCCGTCGGAACCACCGATCAGTTCGACGACCACATCGACATCGTCGCGGCCGGCGAGTTCGGTCGCGTCATCGACCCAGGCGTAGGGTGCGAGATCGAGGTTGCGGTTGCGATTGCGGTCGCGCGCCGACACGGCCGTGACCACGACCGGCCGGTCGGCACGGCGGGCGACGAGATCAGCATTGTCGGCGAGCAGGCGAACGACGCCGGCGCCGACATTGCCGAGGCCGGCGAGGCCGATACGAAGCGGGTGCGGCATGGACGACTCCGGCTGGTTGCACTGCGCGTGTCTTTGCGGGGCGCCGCCAAAAGCGCAAGCGATCGCCGCTCAGCCGGCCTCCGATATATGCGGCAGGTCGATGTCGACACGCAGCCCCGGGGCGTTGTCGGCGAGGGTGAGCGTGCCGCCGTGCAGGCGGGCGATGGCGGCGGCAAGCGAGAGGCCGAGCCCGGCGCCGCCGGCACGCCGTGCGGCATCGATGCGCCCGAACCGGCGCAGCGCGATGCCATGGTTGGCGGACGCGATGCCGGGCCCGCGATCGGCGACGCTGAGCCGGGCGCCGGCGGCGGTGCGCTCTGCCGTCACGGTGATGATGCCGCCGCCGGCACCATAGCGCAGGGCATTGTCGATAAGATTGGCGAGCGCGCGGCTGAGCAGGTTGCGATGCGCCATGACCGGGAGCGGCAGATCGGCGGCAGCGGTCAGGCAAACGCCGGTTTCTTCGGCGAGCGGCTCGTACATGTCGGCAAGGTCGCGTGCCAGCGCCGCGACATCGAATGGCACGAACGCCTCGCGCCCGATGCCGGCTTCGACGCGGCTGATCTCGAGCGCATTTTCGAGCATGGTGAGCAGGGCATCGGCTTCCGCGCCGATGGCAAGGATGTCGTCGGCAGGCTCGCCGGCGTCCGCCGTGCGGGCGAGGCGATCGATCCGTGCCTTCATCCGCGTCAGCGGCGACCGCAGATCATGCGCCAGGCCATCGGTGACCATGCGGATTTCGCCGAGCAGGATTTCGATGCGCGCCAGCATGGCATTGAGCGCGCGGGCCATCGAATCGAAGGCGTCGCCGCCGGGCGCGGGCGGTTCGTCGACGCGGCGCGACAGGTCGCCGGCCGCGACGGCAGCGGCGACATCGGCGATGTTCTGGACACGGGCGGAAATGATCCGCGCCAGGATGAGGCTGGTCAGTGCAGCGAGCACCAGCGCCAGGAAAATGGCGGCAAAAAGGCTGCTTTTGAGCGTGTCGGTGAGCCGTTGTTCGGTTTCGAGGCTGCGCCCGACAAGCAGCCGATAGCCGCCATCGAGCGTCGGGGTGGACACACCGAAGCTTTCGGCGCGGCCATGGTCGGCGCGGTGTAGTTCGGCGCTGGCGAAGCGCCTGCCGACCGGCAGGCCGGCGGGCCATTCCGTGACATTGCCGGCAAGACGGTGTCCGTCGGGGGCGAGCAGCAGGACGGCGGTCGGGCCGGGCAGGCGCAGGTCTTCGGTGATGTCGCGCGCCGCGCGCCGCGGGCCGTCGCGGCGGATGTTTTCCACCAGCAGCGCCGCATCGGCGGCGACGGCGGCGCGGACATCGGCATAAAGCTGGTCCTGCGTCACCCGCCCAATGAAGCCGAGCAGCAACGCGCTGGTGGCGATGAGCGCTGCAAAGACGATCAGGGTGATGCGCGCGGTGGTGGTTCGCCACCGCGCGGGGACCATCGCTTGCCAGCCAGGGCCGTTCGCGGCCGGCAAATCAGTGCGCGCCGAGCCGGTATCCGGCGCCGCGCACCGTGTGGAGCAACGACCGCTGGCTGCCATCGTCGAGCTTCTTGCGCAGCCGGCTGACATGGACATCGATGACGTTGGTGCCCGGGTCGAAATGGTAATCCCAGACGCGTTCCAGCAACATCGTGCGGGTGACGACCTGGCCCTGGTGGCGGAGCAGGAATTCGAGCAGGCTGAACTCGCGCGGCTGCAGCTCGATTCGGCGGCCGGCGCGGGTGACGCGGCGGGTCAGCAGATCGACTTCCAGATCGTCGAAGCTGAGCCTGGTCGGCGGTGCCTCGGCCTGGGGGGTGCCACGCCGGCGCACCGCCTCGATACGCGCCAGCAGCTCGGTGAGCGCAAAGGGCTTGGTGAGGTAATCGTCCGATCCGGCGCGCAGGCCGCGGACGCGCTCATCGAGACTGGCCAGCGCCGACAGCATCACCACCGGCGTGGTGACGCCGCCCGAGCGCAGCGCCGTGACGATCGCCAGGCCGTCGAGCCCGGGCAGCATCCGATCAAGCACGATGGCGTCGTAATGGCCGTCGCTGGCGCGGGCGAGGCCGCTGTTGCCATCATCGGCGATATCGACTTCGAAGCCAGCATCGCCAAGGCCCCTGGCGATGTATTCGGCGGTCATGGGATCGTCTTCGACGCACAGGATCCTAGTCATGGCGCCATGATATGCGGTTTCGGCAGGCAACGTAATGGTTTCGTCATTCCGGGCAAAAGCTTCATGTGCCGGTCAGCTGCCGTGCACGTGCCTATTTTTCGTCGCCCATCCTGAGCGCGGCGATAAAGGCTTCCTGCGGAATGTCGACATTGCCGTATTGCCGCATGCGCTTCTTGCCCTCCTTCTGCTTGTCGAGCAGCTTGCGCTTGCGGCTGGCGTCGCCGCCATAGCATTTCGCGGTCACGTCCTTGCGCATCGCGGCGATGGTTTCGCGCGCGATGACCTTGCCGCCGATCGCCGCCTGGATGGGGATCTTGAACAAATGGCGGGGGATGAGGTCCTTCATCCGCTCGCACATGTGGCGACCGCGGGCTTCGGCGGCGCCGCGGTGGACGATCATCGACAGCGCGTCGACGGGTTCGGCGTTGACCATGATCGACATCTTGACGAGGTCGCCTTCGCGGTGGCCGATCTGGTGGTAGTCGAAGCTGGCATAGCCGCGCGAGATCGACTTAAGCCGATCGTAGAAATCGAAGACGACTTCATTGAGCGGCAGTTCATAGGTGATCTGGGCCCGGCCGCCCACATAGGTCAGGTTCTTCTGGATGCCGCGCCGATCCTGGCAGAGCTTCAACAGCGAGCCGAGATATTCGTCGGGGACGAAGATCGTCGCTTCGATCCACGGCTCTTCCATGAATTCGATCGACGAGGGGTCGGGCATGTCGGCGGGGTTGTGGAGCTCCTTGATCGTGCCGTCGCGCATATGGATCTCATAGACCACCGATGGCGCGGTGGTGATGAGGTCGAGGTCATATTCGCGGGTCAGCCGTTCCTGGATGATTTCGAGGTGCAGAAGCCCCAGGAAACCACAGCGAAAGCCGAAGCCGAGCGCTGCACTGCTTTCGGTCTCGAACGAGAAGCTGGCGTCGTTGAGGCGGAGCTTGCCGAGCGAATCACGCAGCTTCTCGAAATCGGCGGCATCGATCGGGAACAGGCCGCAGAACACCACCGGCTGGACGGTCTTGAAGCCGGGCAGGGCCTCGGCGGTCGGGCGGCGGGCATCGGTGATGGTGTCGCCGACATTGGTCTGGGCGACTTCTTTGATCTGTGCGGTGATGAACCCGATTTCACCCGGGCCGAGCGCGTCGAGCACTTCGATCTTGGGGCGGAAGCAACCGACGCGGTCCACCAGATGGGTGGTGCCGGCCGCCATCATGGTGATCTGCTGGCCCTTTTTGAGAATGCCGTCGATGACGCGGACGAGGATGACGACGCCGAGATAGGGGTCGTACCAGCTGTCCACCAGCATGCATTTCAGCGGGGCGTCGGGATTGCCCTTGGGTGCCGGAATCTCGGTGACGATCGCTTCGAGCAGGTCCTCGATGCCGATGCCGGATTTGGCGCTGGTCAGGACGGCATTGTCGGTGCTGAGGCCGATGACATCCTCGATCTGCTTCTTGACGCGTTCAGGTTCGGCGGCGGGCAGGTCGACCTTGTTGATGACGGGCACGATGACATGGTCGTGCTCGATCGATTGGTAGACGTTGGCAAGGGTCTGGGCCTCGACGCCCTGCGCCGCGTCCACCACCAGCAGCGCGCCTTCGCAGGCGGCAAGGCTGCGCGAAACCTCATAGGCGAAGTCGACATGGCCGGGCGTGTCCATCAGGTTGAGGATGTAGCGCTTGCCGTCCTTGGCTGGATAATCGAGGCGCACCGTCTGCGCCTTGATGGTGATGCCGCGTTCCTTTTCGATGTCCATGTTGTCGAGCACCTGCTCGGACATTTCGCGCGCCGTCAGCCCGCCGGTGGTCTGGATCAGCCGGTCGGCAAGGGTCGATTTCCCGTGATCGATATGCGCGATGATCGAGAAGTTGCGGATGAGGGAGATGTCTGCGGTCATTGTGTCGTCCGTGTAGCAGAGGAGGCGCACAGAGCAATGCGGCGTTGGTGCCGGTCGATCGGCCGGCGAGGCCGGGCTTGGGCATCTGACAGGCCAGCTTGCTTGACCCGGGCGGGGGGTGGCTTCTATCGCGGCGGCAACGCATCAGGAGGCCGCATTGTCGCTCAACATCGCCATCATCGGCGCCGGTCCCGCCGGCTATTACACCGCCGAAGCTGCCCTCAAGCATTGGGGCGGCGCTGCCCGCATCGACATCATCGACCGGTTGCCGACCCCTTATGGCCTGATCCGCGCCGGGGTCGCGCCCGATCACCAGTCGATCAAGGCGGTGACCAAGCGTTATGAGGCGACCAACCTCGGCGCCGGTGTGCGTTTCGTCGGCAATGTGTCGGTGGGCAGCGATGTGACCGTCGCTGAGCTGCTGAACATCTATGACGCCGTGGTGCTGTCGGTCGGCGCGCCGCACGACAAGCCGATCGGCATTCCGGGCGACGATCTGCCCGGCGTGCTCGGCAGCGCCGCCTTTGTCGGCTGGTACAATGGCCATCCGGATTTTGCCGATCTGCAGGTGCCGCTGTCGCACCATGGCGCGGCGATCATCGGCAACGGCAATGTCGCGATCGACTGCGCCCGCATCCTCGCCAAGACCCCCGACGAGCTGGCGGTATCGGACATTGCCGGCCATGCCATCGACGCGCTGCGCCAGTCGGCGGTGCGCGACATCCACATCGTCGGCCGGCGCGGGCCGCACCAGGCGAGCTTCACCACCAAGGAAGCCGGCGAGCTGGGCCATCTGGAGCGCGCGCGCCCGGTGCTGCGCGCCGGCGACCTGCCGCCGCTGGCGGACGATGCGGCGCTCGATCCCGGCCATCGCAAGATGGTCACCCATCTGCGCAGCTTTGCCGAAACGACCGATACGGCCAAGCCGGTGACGATCAATTTCGAATTCTTCCGCCGGCCGGTGGCGGTCGAGGGCAATGGCAAGGCGGAACGGCTGATCGTCGAGACGACGATGCTGGAGAATGGCCAGGCCGTCGGCACCGGCGAGCTCCATGCGATCCCGTGCGGGCTGGTCGTCGCCTGCATCGGCTATCGCACCGCGACGATCGAAGGCGTGCCCTACGACGCCGCCAACGGGCGGTTCGACAGCGATGACGCCGGACGGGTGTTCCAGGGTCTGTATGTCAGCGGCTGGGCGCGGCGCGGCCCGTCGGGAACGATCGGCACCAACCGGCCCGATGGTTTTTCGGTGGTCGAAGCAATCGTCGCCGATGGCGTTGTCGGCAAGGGCGGCGATGCGCCGGCGGCGCTCGATGCGCTGTTGAATAGCCGCGGCGTGCGGGCGACGCATTTCGACCATTGGCAGGTGATCGACGCGCACGAAATCGGCCAGGCGCGACCCGGCGCGCCGCGCGAGAAGCTGGTGCGGGTGGCGGACATGCTCGGTTTGCTGGGCTAGGGAGTCCGAAAACCGCCAGACTTGGGTGCACACCGGCGCTACACCGTCGGCATGATGCTACCCGATCCCGACACATGCTACGCCGCCATGCAGCGGCGTGACCGGGCGTTCGACGGGGTGTTCTTCGTCGGGGTGACATCGACGGGCATCTTCTGCCGGCCGGTGTGCCCGGCGCGGACGCCGCTGCGCAGGAACTGCACCTTCCATGCCGACGCGGCGGCCGCGGTCGCGGCCGGGTTCCGGGCGTGCAAGCGCTGTCGGCCCGAGGCAGCGCCGGGGTCGCCGGCCTGGGCGGGCAGCGCCGCCAGCGTGACACGGGCGCTGGGGCTGATCGATGCCGGCGCGCTCGATGATGCAGTGCCCGTGGAGGCGCTGGGTGACCGGATCGGAGTCGGCGCGCGGCAGGTGCGGCGGCTGTTCGCACGGCATGTCGGCGTGTCGCCGGTGGCGGTTGCGCAGGCCAGGCGGCTGGCGGCAGCCGTGGTGCTGATCGACGCCGGCACCTTGCCGATGGCGCAGGTGGCGCTGGCCGCCGGGTTCGGCAGCGTGCGGCGGTTTAACGAAGTCTTTGCCGCCGTCCATGGCGAAACCCCGGCGGCGCGGCGCAAACGGATGATGGGAGCGAAGGTGATGCAACTGACCTTGTCACGCCAGGCCTCGCCGCTGGGCGAACTGCTGATCGTGTCCGACGCCGATGGCGTGCTGCGGGCGCTCGACTTCCAGGACTATGCCGAGCGGATGCAGCGGCTGCTGGCGCGGCATTATGGCGTGTTCACACTGGTCGAAGCCGGGGTGCCGGCGGGCATTGCGGGGGCGCTCGACGGGTATTTCGGGGGTGACGCGCGGGCGCTCGACGGGCTGCCGGTGGCGACCGCGGGAAGCGATTTCCAGCGCCGGGTCTGGGCGGCGCTGCGGACGATCCCGGCCGGGACCACATGCGGCTATGGCGCGCTGGCGGCGGCGATCGGCCGGCCCGGGGCGGCGCGGGCCGTGGGGCTGGCCAACGGCCTCAACCCCATCGGGATCGTCGTGCCGTGCCACAGGGTCATCGGCGCGTCGGGGGCGTTGACGGGTTATGCCGGCGGGATGGAACGCAAGCGCTGGCTGCTGGCGCACGAGGGGGCGTTGCGCGACTAGATCGCGACGAAGCGGTCCACGCCGAGGGCGTCGGTGATCCGGCGCAGCTGGCCGCGTTCTTCCAGCCAGTGGAGGTGGGCGACCGCCTCGCCGGTGGCGATGCCGTAATCGCTTTCGCCGATCGGCTTGCGGAACAGGGTCGCGAAGCTGTCGACGGCGGTGCGCGGTTCGGCGCAGAAGGCGAGCAGCTTGGCCAGCTTGTCAACATGGTCGGCGCGCAGCTGGTCGAGGCGGGTGTGGAGGCCGGTGAAGGGCTCGTTGTGCGCCGGCAGGACGAGGATGCCGGGGTCGATGGCACGCAGCGTCTCGATGCTTTCCAGCCAGTCGGCGAGCGGGTCGGCAAAGGGTTCGGTGGGATAGACCGAGACATTGCTGGTGATCCGCGGCAGCACCTGGTCACCGGCGATCATGACGTCGTCGCTGACCAGGCAGCTGTGTTCCGGTGCATGGCCGCGACCGGTGACGACGCGCCATTGCCGGGCGCCGATGGTCAGCACGTCGCCGTCCTTGATGCGCTTGAAGCCCGCCGGCAGCGGGCTGATGATCTTGTGGAAATTGCCCCAGGGTTTTTGCCGCATCTCGGTGACCGCCGTGTCGGGCCAGCCGGCACGAATGGAAAAATCGACCGCCTCGGGTGGCGGCGCATCGCGCACATCGAGGATCAGCGAGCGCGCCAGCAGATATTCTGTCCGGGCGATCTCCAGCGGCACGTTCCAGAGCGCGCACAGCCAGCCGGCCAGGCCCAGATGGTCCGGATGGTAATGGGTGACGATGACCCTTGTGACGGGCTTGCCCGCCAATGGCCCGGCGAACAGCCGTTCCCACGCCCGCTTGCTCGCCGGCAGGTTGACGCCGGTATCGACGATCGCCCAGCCGTCCCCGGCGTCGAGCACCCAGAGGTTGATGTGGTCGAGCCCGAACGGCAGCCCCATGCGCGTCCAGTGAATGCCGGGCGCGACTTCGAACAACGTGCCATGGTCGGGCACCCAGCGACCGAACGGATAGTGCAGGTCGCGCAGGTCCTGCGGGGTGCGCGGCTCGGCCGAACTTGCGGCGATGCGCTGGAACGGCAACGCCGGAGCCTCTGAAAGCGACATGTCGGACATCGGATCGGCTTACGGCTGCGACGCCGCCGCGTCGACTAGCAGTCTTGCCGAAGCGTCGCCGGGCAGGGATAGGAGGATGGTGCACCCCAACGCCGTCTTTCGATTCCCCGCCGACAGGGAGGCGCTGGCCTTTGTGGCCGATGTCGGCTTTGCGCATCTGTTCGCGATGACGCCCGATGGCCCGCGGGTGGCGCATGTGCCGCTGCTGGTGGTGCCCTCCGGCGTGCTGCGGTTTCATCTGAGCAATGGCAATGCGCTGGCAAGGCATCTGGACGGCGCCGTGGCCGTGGCGAGTGTCGGCGGGCCGGGCAGTTACATCAGCCCCAACTGGTATGCGGATCCGGCAAACAATTTGCCGACATGGAATTACCGCACGGTGGAAATCGAAGGTCGTGTGACGGCGCTCGGGTGGGACGCACTGCGCGACCTGCTCGACCTGTCGGCGGCGACATTCGAACCGCGGGTCGGGCAGGATTGGACCATGGCGAAGATGGACCCCGGCCGGCGCGACGCGATGATGCGGGCGATCACCGCTTATGAGCTGGTGCCGACCGCGCTGCGCTCCACCGACAAGGCCAGCCAGAATCGCAGCGAGGCCGATGCGCGGGCGGTAATGGCAGCCTTGGCGACGATCGGCGACGATGACGGTGCGGCGGCGGTAAAGCGGAGGCGGGGATGGTAAAGCTGGCGGTGTTCGATTGCGACGGCACGCTGATCGACAGCCAGGTCAATATCCTGCGCGCCATGGGGCAGAGCTTTGCGCGCGCCGGGCTGCCGGCACCGGCGGACCATGATATCCGCCGGGTGGTCGGGCTGAGCCTGGTTGAATCGATGCAGGTGCTGCTTCCCGAAGCGGAGCCCGCGCTGCACGTCCGGCTGGCGCAGGACTATAAGGGCGCATTCCAGCGGCTGCGCGCCGACCGTTCGCTCGACCCCGAACCCTTGTACGACGGGGTGGCGGACCTGCTCGATGCGCTGCGCGACGATGGCTGGCTGCTCGGCGTGGCGACCGGAAAGTCGGACCGCGGGTTGGCGTTGGCGTTGGCGCACCACGGGCTGTCCGGGCATTTCGTGACGCTGCAGACGGCGGATCGGCATCCGTCGAAACCGCATCCGGCGATGCTGCGCGCGGCATTGGCGGAGGCCGGGGCGACGCCGCACCAGGCCGTCATCATCGGCGATACGGTGTACGACATGGCGATGGGCGCCAAGGCCGGGGTGCGCGCCATCGGCGTCGATTGGGGGTATCACGAGGCAGCGGAATTGATCGATGCCGGTGCCATCGGCGTCGCGGCGGACACGGGGGCGTTGCGAGGATTGATCGATGGATAGACGCGAAACCCCGGCTGAGCCGGTTGTCATCATGCCCGTGGCCGAAGCGCGGCGGCGCTATCTTTTGTACGTCGCGATGAAACTTGCCGGACTGGCGGCGCTGTTCGGCGGCGTCTTCCTGGTGCGCGGCGGCCATGCGGCGGTGGGGCTGCCGCTGATGGCGGTCGGTGCGGCGACGATGTTCATCCGGCCGCGGATGATCGGGCTGACCAAGGGGTCGCGGCGGCCGTGAAGCGTTTTTACACGGCCGCGGCGGTGACCGGCGACGGGCCATTCGGCGTGGCGCTGGATGGCAAGCCGCTGCGGACACCGGCGCGGGCGGCGCTGGCGGTGCCGGGGCGCGCGCTGGCGGCGGCGATCGCAGTGGAGTGGAACGCGCAGGTAACCGAGATCCAGCCGCGGACGATGCCGTTGACCGGCCTTGCCAATGCCGCGATCGACCGCGTCGCGCCCGATGTGGAGGGTTTTGCCGACGGTCTGGCGCGGTTCGCGGAAAATGAACTGCTGACCTATCGCGCCGCGCATCCGGCGCCGCTGGTCGCGGCGCAAGCGGCGGCGTGGGATCCGTGGCTGGACTGGGCACGGCGACGTTACGATGTCGATTTCGCCCTTATCGAAGGTGTCATCCACCGTCCGCAGCCGCCGGCGACCCTGTTACGGGTGCAGGCGGCCTTTCGGGCGCTGGACGCGTTCCGGCTGGCGGCGCTGAACCCCGTAGTGACGATATCGGGGTCGGCAATCATCGGCCTGGCGGTGGCCGAAGGGGCGATGGATGCCGCAACAGCCTGGGCGGTCGGCCACCTCGACGAGCTGTGGCAGGCCGAACAATGGGGCAAGGACCCGCTGGCCGAGGCCGGCCATGCCGAGCGGCAGGCCGACCTTGGCGCAGCGGTGGCGATGCTGCAGTTGCTTTAGCGCTGCCTTCGATCGCGGCGGTGTCGACCCGACTTGGTCGAAATCGCGCTAGGCCGAAACAGCCGTGACGGTGCGGCGGCGGCGCATGGCGGCGCCGGTCAGCCCGAAGCCTGCGATCAGCATGGCCCAGCTGGCGGGTTCGGGGACGACGCCCTGGCTGGCCGATTCGACACCCAGGATGTCAAACGCCCATTGGTTGCTGCGCGGGTTGTTGGGCGTGCCCGAGACATCGTCGAACGTCGTAGCGCCGGCGAAGGTGCCCGACAGATTGTCCGGTGCGAAATTGGGATAGACCTGGACCGAGACCCGATAGTTGCCGGCGCCCAATGACGACGTCAGGAACGTGTCCCAGCATTGGCCGGATACGGCGTCGGCGGCGACAAGGCCGCAGCCGCCATCGTCGTTCTCGTTTATACGGACGCCCGACGACAGGTCGAACAGCGCCAGGATGGGATCGAAGCCGCCGCGCGCGATCGTCTGGCCGGCCGCGTTGACTCCACCGGCATAGCTCCACGTCCGCAGCGTCACATTCGACGGCGCGCCGACGGCAAAGTCGAAGAACTGGACCGTGCCCGGATTGGGCAAGGCGCCGGTGAACGAGAAGTCGGCGGCGTTGGCGGCAGTGGAAACAAGGACTGCGGCAGCGCCGAGCAACATGGATCGCAACATGAAAATTTCCCCTTGGTAGACACGAAGCCTGATGGACGAAACACTGTGGCGTCGGAAACCCGTGCACTCTGCGGCGCACTATGGGATGAATATCCATTCATATGAACGAAGTGTCCACTATCGAAAGTCGGGCCTGCAAAAAAAATCTCGCCACCCCCGCGAGCGCCACCTATCAATCCGGCCAGCGATAAACCCGCCCTGGGCGGCTATCGTCGGATGCAGAGACGGGCATGGGGAAGCCATTGGCATGTTGAAGACCTTGGAAGACCTGGAGCGGCGCCGCGACGCGGCGCATGCTGGCGGCGGGCCGAAGCGCGTCGCGGCCCAGCATGCGAAGGGCCGGCTGACGGCGCGCGAGCGGCTCGACATCCTGCTCGATCCGGGCTCGTTCGAGGAGCTCGACATGTATGTCGAGCATAATTGTGTCGACTTCGGCATGGCCGAACAGACCTTCCCCGGCGATGGCGTCGTCACCGGCTCCGGCACGATCAACGGTCGGCTGGTCTTTGTGTTCTCGCAGGACTTCACCGTGTTCGGCGGCTCATTGTCCGAACGTCACGCCCAGAAGATCTGCAAGATCATGGATATGGCGATGAAGGTCGGGGCGCCGGTGATCGGCCTCAATGATTCGGGCGGGGCGCGCATCCAGGAGGGCGTGGCATCGCTGGGCGGCTATGCCGAGGTGTTCCAGCGCAATGTGCTGGCGAGCGGCGTTGTGCCCCAACTCAGCCTGATCATGGGGCCGTGCGCCGGCGGCGCCGTCTATTCGCCGGCGATGACCGACTTCATTTTCATGGTGAAGGATTCCAGCTACATGTTCGTCACCGGACCCGATGTGGTCAAGACGGTGACCAACGAGATCGTTACCCAGGAGGATCTGGGCGGCGCCATCACCCATACGACGAAGTCGGGGGTCGCCGATGTGGCGATGGAGGACGATGTCGACGCGCTGCTGCGCACCCGGACGTTCTTCGACTATCTGCCGCTCAACAACCGCGACGGCGCGCCGTTCCGCCCATCCGCCGACGATCCGATGCGCAGCGAGCCGAGCCTCGATACGCTGGTGCCGCCCAGCGCCAGCAAGCCCTATGACATGCACGAACTGATCCGAAAGGTTGCCGACGAAGGCGAATTCTTTGAGCTGCAACCGGCCCATGCCGGCAACATCATCATCGGCTTCGCGCGCATCGAAGGCCATACGGTCGGCATTGTCGCCAACCAGCCGTTGGTGCTCGCCGGGTGCCTCGACATCAATTCGTCGAAAAAGGCAGCGCGATTCGTGCGCTTCTGCGATGCCTTCAGCATCCCGATCGTGACCTTTGTCGATGTGCCGGGCTTTCTTCCCGGGGTGGCGCAGGAACATAGCGGCATCATCAAGCATGGTGCCAAGCTGTTGTTCGCCTATGCCGAAGCGACGGTGCCCAAGATCACCGTCATCACCCGCAAGGCCTATGGCGGCGCCTATGACGTGATGGCGTCAAAGCACCTGCGCGGCGACCTGAACTATGCCTGGCCGACGGCGGAAATCGCCGTGATGGGCGCCAAGGGGGCGGTGGAGATCATCTTCCGCGGGCGATCGGCGGAGGAAATCGCGGCGCGGACGGCGGAATATGAAGCACGTTTCGCCAACCCGTTCGTGGCGGCGTCGAAAGGCTTCATCGACGAGGTCATCATGCCGCACGCAACACGCAAGCGCATCGCCGTGGGGCTGCGCAAGCTGCGCAACAAACGCCTGGAGAACCCCTGGAAGAAGCACGACAATATCCCGCTTTGAGGTGGCGCCTCAGTCGGCCGGCCAGCGGCGTGCCGCGTCTGCCACCTGCGCCCGCGACCAGCGGCACAGGTGGACGGGGGCGTTGGGCGGATAATAGTCGGCGAAGCTGTCGACCGGCTTCGGCAACCCGAAGGGCGGTGCCAGCAGGTTGATGAGGCGGAAGCCACCCGAAGTGATGTCGGCGTTGGTGGTGCCGGTGAACAGCGATTCGGTGACGAGCCATTCGATCGACGACGCGGCGAAATTGCGCAGCGTCGCGCGGATGTCGGCGTTCGACAGGTGAAAGAGCACGTGCCGGCACAACCAGAGATCGGCCTGCGGCAACGGCCCGTCGACGATGTCGATGTTGATGAAGCGGTGGCGCGCATCGCTGTATTTGTCCTGCAGGTCGGCGACCAGCGCCTCGACGATATCGCCGCCGATATATCGGGTGCGCTCGGGCAGCCGCAGATGCCGGGCCCAGTTGAAGTCGCCGCAGGGCGCATCGAGAAAGGTTTCGACGTCGAGCGCTTCCAGCAGCTTGGGCAGTTCGGTCCGCACGCTGCCGGTGTTGTCGAGGGTGCTGCCGCGACCGCTGACCGATTCGCGCGACCCCCAGCGATTGTCCCTGTAGATCGTGGAAAAGGCGCTTTTGCGATCCGAATATTCGCTGCCGGACCAGCGCCGGTCCTGGTGGAACAGCGGATAAACCGCCTCCCACACCATGCGCGGCACGGCCGGGTTGGCCCGAATGGAATCGCGCACGAAAGAACGTAGATATCCCATGGCCGCCCCCGCCTGAACCTTACCAAAAAATGTACGACGCTGCGACGCCGGCGCGCAAGTGCCGATGCGGCGCTGGTCGCGGCGCCGGCCTGCCGCTATGGCGTGGGCAATGCTCGCGCCTGCGCTTTATGACCTGCTCAAATTCGTCCACATCACCGGCGTGGTCATGCTGATGGGCAATATCACCGTGACGGCGATCTGGAAGTTTTTCGCCGATCGCGATGGACGCGCCGAAGTGCTTGGCTTTGCACAGAAACTGGTGACCTACACCGACTGGTCGATGACGGTCTGGGGCGTCGTGCTGACCATGGTCGGCGGCTATGGCATGGCGGCGATGGCGGGGTGGGACCTGATCGGCGCGCGCTGGTTGTTGGCGAGCCAGGGGCTGTTCGTCATCGCCGGGCTGATCTGGTTGCTGGTCATCGTGCCGATCCAGCGGCGGCAGGCCAGGATGGCGCGCATGTTTGCGCAGGGGGGCGTCGTGCCCGATGCCTATCGGCGCGAGTCACGCCGGTGGCTGGCATGGGGCCTGGTTTCCACCGTGCCGCTGGTCGCGGCAACCTGGCTGATGGTCGCCAAACCGTTCTGATCCGTGCCGCGACGCAGCGTCGGGCGCGATCGGAATTGGTCGGGGTGCGCTGCGACAGGCCGCGCGGGCGGCTGACGATGCCGAAAAAAATCGAAATGGTGCGGCGCGGTAAGTGCATGAAGACAAACCGTCGAAATCGATAAGCTACCGCACTGGTGTACTATACCCGTTTTTCGTGACGTTAATATGACAGTTTGTGCTTGATCGCGTCGCAAAAGACGCGCAGATTTTCCCACATGGCGGAAACGTCGATATTCGAACCGACTCAGGGTCCGGCGGGCATTGCCACGAAATCGGGCAGGACACCGTCGACGCTGGTGGATGAGGAGTGTAGCAATGACCAATAATCGTCGCCTCGCATCGTGCATCATCGCTGCGACAGTTCTTGTGACATCTATACCGGTTCTGGCGGGACCGACTGATACGTACGAAAGCGTCAACGTCGATACGCGGGGACTTGATCTTTCCAGTCCGGAAGGCGCGCAGCAACTGATGCGGCGGGTTGATTATTCGATCAACAAGGCATGCGGTCCGGTCGAATTCATGTCACGCGATCTTGCCGCGCCCAGGGAAGCCTGTCGTGCCGAAGCGCGGGCCGCCGTCGCGCCGCAATTGCGCCGTCTGCTGGCCCGTACCAGCCCCCGTGTCGCCACCAACTAGCCCGGGCATCGACCCGCGCAATTAGAAGAGGGTTGCCGGCGCGGCCTTGCACGTCGCGCCATGGCGGGTATGGAAGAACCCCTGTCCGCATGGGGGTCGCTTGGTGTTCAAGAAAATACTGATTGCCAACCGTGGTGAGATTGCCTGCCGGGTCATTCGATCGGCCCGGGCCATGGGGATCGCCACGGTGGCCGTCTATTCGGACGCCGATGCCAATGCCCTGCATGTGCGCGAGGCCGATGAGGCGGTGCACATCGGGCCTTCGCCTGCGGCGGAATCCTATCTCGTCGCCGACAAGATCGTTGCGGCCTGCCTGGCGACGGGCGCCGAAGCCGTGCATCCTGGCTATGGCTTCCTGAGCGAGCGCGCCAGTTTTGTCGAAGCGCTGAGCGCTGCCGGCATTGCCTTCATCGGGCCGCCGGCATCGGCGATCGCCGCAATGGGCGACAAGATCGAATCGAAGCGCCGCGCCCTTGCCGCCGGCGTTTCGGTGGTTCCGGGTTTCGTCGGGGAGATCGACGACACCGAACATGCGGTGCGCATCGCGTCGGATATCGGCTATCCGGTGATGATGAAGGCCAGCGCCGGTGGCGGCGGCAAGGGCATGCGGCTGGCGTGGAGCGAAGCCGATGTCCGCGAGGGCTTTGAAGCGACGCGCCGCGAAGGGCTGGCGAGCTTTGGCGACGACCGGGTGTTCATCGAGAAGTTCGTCGAGCAGCCCCGCCATATCGAGATCCAGCTTATCGGCGACGCCCATGGCAATGTCATCTACCTAAACGAGCGCGACTGTTCGATTCAGCGGCGCCACCAGAAGGTCGTCGAGGAAGCGCCGTCGCCGTTCGTGACGCCGGAAATGCGCAAGGCGATGGGTGAGCAGGCCGTCGCGCTGGCCAAGAACGTGGGCTACACCAGCGCCGGGACGGTGGAATTCATCGCCGGCGCCGACCGCAGCTTCTACTTTCTCGAAATGAACACCCGGTTGCAGGTCGAGCATCCGGTGACCGAGTGCATCACCGGGCTCGATCTTGTCGAGCTGATGATCCGCGTCGCTGCCGGCGAGGCGTTGCCCTTTCGCCAGGACGATGTGCAGCTGAACGGCTGGGCGATCGAGACCCGGGTTTATGCCGAGGACCCGTATCGCGGCTTCCTGCCGTCCATCGGCCGGCTGTCGGCGTGCCGGCCGCCCGAGCCCGGTCGCCTGGGGCCGGCACTGGTGCGGATCGACACCGGCGTCGTCGAAGGCGCTGAGATCAGCATGTTTTATGACCCGATGATCGCCAAGCTGATCACCTGGGCGCCGACGCGGGCACTGGCCATCGCCGCGCAGGCCGATGCGCTCGACCGCTATTTCATCCGCGGCATCAGCCACAATATCGATTTCCTGTCGGCGATCATGGCACATCCGCGCTTTCAGGCCGGCGAGAATGTGACGACGGGCTTCATTGCCGAGGAATATCCGGACGGTTTTCAGGGCAGCGCTGCCGATGGCGCGACGGCGGATGCGATCATCGCCGCCGCTGCCGTCGTGCAGGCGATCGAGGCCGAGCGCGCGCAGCTGATCGACGGACAATTGTCGGGCAGCGGCGCCGAATATGGCGAGGACTGGGTGGTCGAGATGGGCGGAACCCAGACGCCCGTCAGCATCAGCGGCGATGGCGGGCGGTTCGATGTGCTGGTCGATGGCCGCGACGTCGCCGTATCCACCGACTGGCGTGTGGGTTCGCCGCTGTTCGAGGCCGAGATCGACGGCGTGGCGCGCAGCCTGACAGTGGAGAAAACCGGCAGCGGGTTGAAGATCACCACGCGCGGCGCCGGCCACAAGGTGCGGGTGCTGACCCCGCGCGCCGCCGAACTGGCGCGCTACATGATCCCGAAAGTGGCACCGGACATGAGCCGGTTCCTGCTGTGCCCGATGCCGGGGCTGGTCGTGTCCGTGGCGGTGACGGAGGGCGACAAGGTCGAGGCGGGCCAGCAGCTGGCGACGGTCGAGGCGATGAAGATGGAGAATATCCTTCGTGCCGAAAAGTCCGGCACCATCGGCAAGGTGCTCGCCAAGGCGGGGGATTCGCTCACGGTCGATGCCGTGATCCTGGAATTTGCGAGCTGAGGCCATCGCGGTCGGCCCGCTGCGGCGCGGACCAGTCCCGCATCAATCCTTGTCGAAAAGCTTGTGGAGTTCGCCCTTGGCAGCTTCGAGCACCTGCAGCTGCGCCTTGGGCAGATTATGGCCTGCGCGGTTGATATAGAAGGTCAGCATGCCCATCGTCGATTGCAGCGGCGTGCCCTTGCGACGATGGCTTGCTTCGGCGGATTGTTTCAGCCCGCGGGCGATGGCGGCAGGGTCGTCCTTCGTGAACAGGCCTTCTTCGACATCGAGTGCGTCCGAATGTTCGGTGACGTCCTGTGACCATTTGTCGACCATGGCGGGTTCCTTTGCCGGTGCAGAAAAGAAGAACCCGCCAAACGGTCGGTCGGGTTCAGCGGACCGACGCGATCTGGTACAGGAAATCGACGAAACTCATCGTCGATCCGGCGAGACCCTGGACCTTGGGGTTGCTCGATTCGACGACGAAATATTCGTTCGGGGCATGGGCGCCGCTGCCGTGGCCGAGGCCGAACTGGCCGGCGGGCAGGCTGACCGGTGGCTGGGTGAAGACACTGCCGGGCCAGGAGCCGGCAAGGCGCGGGTTGAGTGTCTGCGGTACCCCGAAGCGCGAATAGACGGCCTGCTGGGCGCGGATGACGCGGCTGTCTTCGGCGGTTTCGGTGGGGTCGTAACCGCCCGAGACATTGACCTCGATATCGCCGAAGCCGCGCTTGGCGAGATGGGCGCGCAGCTTGGCTTCGGCCTCCTTGAAGGTCTGGTTGGGAACGAGGCGACATTCGAGCTTGGCTTCGGCCCGGCCCGGCAACACGGTCTTGCCGCCCTGGCCGGTATAGCCGGCGACCAGCCCCTGGATATTGACGGTCGGCTGCGATGCCAGGCGTTCGAGCGACGCCTGCCACGGCTCGTCGTTGATCCAGACCTTGACGCCCAGCGCCTTCTTGGCCTCGGCCTCGCTGTTGCCGGCGGCGGTCTGGGCGATGAGCTGCTTTTCGCGCGCCGTCAGCGGACGGACATTGTCGAACCAGCCGTCGATCGTCGGGGTATGGCCATCGGGGCTGACGAGGGTGTTGAGCGCCTGGACCAGATGCCAGGTCGGGCTGTCGACGCTGGCGTGATAGGAGGAATGGACGTCGCCGGCCGGGCCGCGGCCCCATTTGGCGCCAGTGGAAACAAGCTGGAACTCCATCGGGCCCTTGGCGCCCAGGTTGATCTGGACAGCGCCGTTGCTCGTTTGCCAGGCGCTGGGGATGACGACGCCTTCGCATGTCTTGAGCGCCTTGAGCACATCGGGCGTCTGGACGATCTGGTGAAAATTGGGGGAGGCGATTTCCTCCTCGCCTTCGGCCACCAGCACCAGATTGACCGGCAGCTTCCGGCCCGAGGCGCGAATGGCGTGGAGTGCGGCAAGAAACGCCGCTTCGGGGCCTTTCTGGTTGATGGCGCCGCGGCCGACGATGACCTTGCCGAAGCCGGGCTTGTCGGTCAGCACCGCGTCGAACGGCGGCGTGGTCCATTCGGCCGGGTTAACCTGCTTCACATCGTACATGAAATAGATGCCCATGGTCCGCGGCGCGCCGGCATCGAGCGTGGCGAAGATGCCCGGCTGCCCTTTGGTCGGAACCTTGCGGACTGTCTGGAAGCCGGCGTCCTTGAGCAGGCCCATGGTATAGTCGCAGGCGGCGTCCATCTGCCAGTTTTCGGCGGCGATGCCGGGGTGCTTGATCCAGTCCTGGATGCGCGCCGTGTTTTCGGGCAGCTGCTTGTCGACGGTGGCGCGGATGGCGGCCAGGTCGCCGCTGGCGGCGAGGGCCGCGCCGGGGCGGAACAGACCGCCGCCGATAAGTGCGGCACCGGCGAGCAGCGCGCGGCGGTCAGTGGTGAAATCAGTCATGCAGGGCCCCCAGATGCAAGCGCCGACTATCGGGACGCGATCCCTTGCTGTCCAGCCACTTGACGCGCGCATCGGCCATGCCGAAATCACCAGCCAGCGAACCGAAGGTGTCCAGCGATGAAGATTGTCCCGCCGACTGCGAAACCGCCCGCGCAGCCGATTACGCGTTATTCGGTGATCCGCGATGGCAGCCAGTGGCGGATCAACCTCGCCGGCGTCAATTACGGCTATTATGC
The DNA here is from genome assembly GCF_011927825.1 of Polymorphobacter fuscus. Lineage (NCBI taxonomy): Bacteria > Pseudomonadati > Pseudomonadota > Alphaproteobacteria > Sphingomonadales > Sphingosinicellaceae > Sandarakinorhabdus > Sandarakinorhabdus fusca. Next base: position 85,159 of record NZ_JAATJI010000001.1, read on the forward strand.
CGACGCCGGCGACGCGACCCGTGTGGCAATCGAGACGGCACAAAAGGCGGGTGAGGCGGGGCACGCCACGCAGGTGCTGGTCGAAACGCTGCCGATGCAGTTCCGCATTGCGTGGACCTTCGGCGATGATCCGGGCGGCAAGGACGCAGCACCAGCGGGATAACGCGTTCAGGCCTGGCCGTGCGGCGGGATGTGCAGCCGGCGCATCTTTTCAATCAGGGTCGTGCGTTGCAGGCCGAGCCGTTTGGCAGAGGCGGCAATGGCGCCGCCCGAGGCTTGCAGCGCCTCGACGATATAGGCCTGTTCCATGCTCGACAGGATCGTCTTGAGGTCGATATTGCCCGCAGGCAGCATGCTTGGGAGCGGCGGAGGCGGCGGTGGCGGTGTGGTGCGGCGCGGTGTTGTCGGGCTGTCGCGGTGCAGCAGTCGTGTGGCGCGATCGGCGTCGATGCGGCCGCCGGGGTGATGTGCCTGAGCCCGCTCGACGAAATTCTTGAGTTCGCGGACGTTGCCAGGCCAGGGTTGGGCCATCAGCAACGCGAGCGCGTCATCGTCGAATGTCACCGCCGGGCCGGGCAACTGCGCGGTGAAATGTGCGACGAGGAGCGGGATGTCCTCCGGCCGGTCGGCAAGTGCCGGCATGACGAGGCGGATGACATCGAGCCGATAGAGAAGGTCACTGCGAAAAGCGCCGCGATCGATTGCGGCAAACAGGTTGATGCTGGTGGCGGCGCAAAGCCGGACATCGACGGCGATCGGCAACATGCTGCCGACGCGTTCGACCACGCGGGTCTCCAGGGCGCGCAGCAGCTTGGCCTGCATGGCCAGCGGCATGTCGCCGACCTCATCAAGGAACAGGGTGCCGCCATGCGCTGCCTCGAAGCGGCCGGCGCGCGCCTTGAGGGCGCCGGTGAAGGCCCCGGCCTCGTGTCCGAACATCTCGCTTTCCAGCAGGTCGGGCGCGACGGCGGCGCAATTCAGCGCGACAAAGGGATGCGCTGCGCGGCGGCTGCGCTGGTGCAGCAGCTGGGCCACGACGTCCTTGCCCGAGCCCGACGGGCCGGTGATGAGGACCGACGCATGCGAATCCGCGAGCGTTTCGATTTCGTTGCGAATATTGGCGATGGCGTTGCTGTTGCCGACAAGCGTCGCCAATTGCGTCGGAAATGTACCGTGCCTAGTCTTCATGATGGCGTCCGATTATTATAAATCAGTTGTTAACACGCGACCCGAAGCTTGCCATTCCTCTCCAACAGCTTGCAGTTCATAGTTCAGTAAAGGACGAACGAAGTCACATGGAAGTATCGCCGAAATGACAGTCGATCCCCGAGGCCATGCCGATGGTTGGAACCATAATGGACATTACGGATCGCCGCTGCGCGTCGTAAGGCCTGGCCGCAAATCGCCAAATGGGCATTCTGCGTCTGACATTTCGCTGCAAGTTGTTGAATCCTCTTCTATTTGCACAGCCGACTGCTGGTTGGTGGAAAGCGGCGATTTGGCGGCATTGGGACTGGACGATGTTATGGCATCCGGCCTGCCACTGGTTCTGAGCCTTGCCGATAATGATTCGCCGGTTTCGACCCCGTGGCTCGACGCGGCCGACGGGTTTGTCTTGCCGGGCGATGACGATGCGGTGCGGATGGCGGTGTTGCGCCGCGCGACGCGCCGGACCGATGGCTTTGCCGTCGCCGACATGTCGGACGGCACGGCGCGGACGATCAACGCGCTTTCGGCCGATGCCAGCCGGATCGCCGAGCAACTGGCCCGGCTGGCGGCGACGGAACGCGAGATGAGCCTCCCTGCGCGGGGTGTCGACGCGGCGCTGGTGCGGCGGATCATCAAGCTGCGCCGCGATCGCGACCGTTATTTTCCCGCCGAGATCTTTGCTGACCCGGCGTGGGACATGCTGCTCGACCTCGTCGCGGCACGGCTGGAAAGCAAAAGGGTGCCGGTGTCCAGCCTGTGCATCGCAGCGGCGGTGCCGACGACGACGGCGCTGCGCTGGGTGCGCAGCTTGACCGAAGCGGGGCTGTTCGAGCGCCACATTGACCCGGGCGACGCGCGCCGCAGCTATATCGACCTGTCGCACGACACGGTATCGGCGATGATGCAGTATCTGCGCGCGTTCAACGCGGCCTTTGCCATGCGCTAAAGCGCGCTCGGCCGCGCGCGCAGGGCGGCCAGCGCCGCCGGCGTGTCGATATCGTCGAAAATCCCATCGTCGGGCGCAGTGATTTCGGTCGGGGGCGTCGGCAAGGCGGCAATCAGGGCCTTGCCGCCGATATCGCCTTCCAGCGCCATCAGCGCCGCGAAATGCCGGCGCGACCAGCGCACCGGGTTGCCGCGCTTGCCGTCGCGAACCGGCAGCGCGACGTCGCCGGGGGCGGCGGCGAGGCTTCGCAGCGTTGCCGGATCGACGCGCGGCATGTCGCCGAGGCAGACCAGCGCCGCGTCCCATGCCGGTGGCACGGCGGCCAGCCCGGCGCGCAGCGAATGGGCGAGGCCGAGATCATGGTCATCGGCGAAGACGAAAATGGCATCGCGTCCGGAGAGTGCGGCACGCACCGCGTCGGCGCGCGTCCCGACGACGACGATGGGCGGCGGCAGCCCCGCGGCGGCGATCGCATCGACGACATGGGTGACCAGTGGCCGGCCCTGCCAGTCGGCGAGCAGCTTGTGATCCTGGCCCATGCGGCTGGAACGGCCGGCGGCGAGCACGATGGCGCCGGTGCAGCGCGGGGCGCCGGTGCGACCGGTGCGCGGTTCGGGGCGCTCGGCTTCCGGCAGCAGCCCGCCGATACCCAGCGCGGCAATGCTGGCGGCGGTGACCGGGAGACCGGCGGCAAGCGCCTCGATGACGAGGTCGAAGCCGTTGCGCTTCGGACTGCGGGCACAGCCGGGCAGGCCGATGACGGGGCGCCCATCGAGGCTGCCGAGACACAGGAGATTGCCGGGGTCGACCGGCATGCCAAGCCGCTCAACCTCCCCGCCGGCGCGGACGATGGCGGCGGGAATGACATCGCCGCGGTCGACCGTGGCGGAGGCGCCGGCGACGAGCAGCAAGTCACCGGGGGCATGGCGCAGCGCGGCGGCGAGGGCGGTGGCATCATGGGCGCAACGGTCGACCTCGGTCAGCGTGCCACCCAGCGCGACGATCCGATCGGCTGTCACCCGCGCGGTCTTGGCGAGCATCTTGGCCGACAGGCCGGGCAGGCGGGTCTGGATGAGCGTTGCGGCAAGCGGGCGAAAGCCGGCGACGGCGATCGGTGTCGCGCTGGCCAGTGCGGCGCCGAGGTCGGCCGCGCCGACGGCATAGGGAATGACCTTGATCGTCGCGACGATCTCGCCCGCGGCAACGCGGGTATCGGGCGCCAGCGTCGCCAGCGTCAGGGCCTCGGTGCCGGCATTGACAGCGGCGACCATGGCGCCATCGATACGGCACAACCCGGCGTGGGTGGCGGCGATGTTGACGCGGCCGTGGCTGGCGGCGAGCGCACGGCAACCGGCGCCGGCGAGTGCTGCGGCGAGGCGGGTGGCGGCCGCATCCTCCCCCACATCATCGGCGGCGAGGCAGGCGATGGTCAGTTCGGCAATGCCGGCGGCGCGGGCGGCGGCGATATCGGCCTCCGACAGGATGCGACCCTTGGCCCAGCGGGCGCTGCCCAGGCGGCGCGAATGGGCAAGAATGCCGCCGACGGCCGCGTCGATGGCAGTGCTGGCGAAGATCATGCAGCGGCGGCCGCGACCTTGCCGGGATGGACCGCGCGCCAGCTGGCGGTCAGTTGCGCAGCGATGCTGAGCGCGATTTCGGCCGGGTCGGCAGCGCCGATATCGAGCCCGGCCGGCCCATGGATGCGCGCCAGGGCGGCGGTGTCGTACCCCATTGTCGCCAGCCGTTCGCAGCGGCGGGCGTGGTTTTTCCGGCTGCCCAGCGCCGCGATATAGAAGGCCGGCGAATCAAGCGCTGCCGCTAGCGCGACATCGTCGAGCTTTGGATCATGCGTCAGCGCGACGACGGCGCTGGCGGCGTTGGGGCGCCATTCGGCGAGCGCCTCGTCAGGCCAGCGACGATCGAGATCGAGGCCGGCAAAGCGGGCATCGGCAGCGAACAGCCCGCGCGGATCGATGACGGTGACAGCGATGCCAAGGCCTTGCGCCAGTGGCACAAGCGCCTGGGCGATGTGGACGGCACCGATGATCGCCAGCCGGCGCGGTGGCGGCCAATGGAACAACAGTTCGCCGGTGCTGTCGGTGCGGGTCACACCGCTGGCAAGGTCGATGGCGAGCGTGACGTCATCGCCGGCGGCAGCGGCCGCGGACAGGCGATCGATGACGGTGATCGGAAAGCCGGTATCGGCAAGTGGTTGCACCAGGACGCTGATGCGGCCGCCGCAGGCAAGGCCGACCTGCCAGGCGGTTTCGTCGGCGACGCCATAGTCGAGCCGCCGGGCTGGAGTGCCTTCGGCGAGCAGCGCCCGGGCTTCGGTGATGACATCGCCTTCGACGCAACCGCCGCTCACCGATCCTTCGAAAAGGCCATCGTCGCGGATGACCAGGATGCTGCCGCGACGCCGCGGCGCCGACCCCCAGGTTTCGATGACCGTGGCGATGGCGACGCGATGCCCCGCCTGCTGCCAGCCGGCGGCGGTGCGCAGCGTGGCAAGGTCGTCGCCAACGGGTGTCACCATGTCACGACCATTGCCAGAGCAGGAATGCGAGGACGACAAGGACCAGGCCACCACCCCAGACATAGGGCGACAGGCCGGTTGCCGGGATCGCAGCCGGCGAGATGACCACAGGCTCGGGCGGCGGCGTCGGCGCCTCGGCGGTTGCCGGCGGCGTTTCCAGCTCGGATTTCAATCGGGCAAAGAAGGTGTCGGCATAGCCCTTGGCGGCGCCCTCGATGAGCCGCGCGCCAAGCTGGGCCAGCTTGCCGCCGACGCTGGACGTGACCTGATAGGCGAGCAATGTGGTTTCGGCGGCTGCTTCGGTGAGCGAGACGCGCGCCTGTCCCTTGGCAAAGCCAGCAACGCCGCCCTTGCCTTCGCCGGTGAGGATATAGGATTGCGGCGCGTCGACATCCGAGATGGCGACATGGCCGGTGAAGGTGGCGCGCACCGGGCCGACGCGGGCATTCATCCGGCCTTCGAAGCGTTCGCCGGCATCGGTTGCGACACGGTCCAGGCTTTCGACGCCATCGATGCAGCGCGCCAGCACGGCCGGATCGTTGAGCGCCGCCCAGACCCGTGCCCGCGGTGCGGCGATGCTGACCTCTCCGTTGAGTTCCATGCGTGATATGGCCTTTCGCGTCGTCGTGCGGCCTTGGTCTTAGCTGTGCGCGGGAAATGTGGCCAGAGTCGGCGACGGATGTGGAACAAACAGCACACACCATGTTGCAACAATGGGCCTATCCATGGTCTAGTCAGTATCGCCGCCGTGTTACACAGTGGCAATCGCTGTGTTCCGTGGTGGAGTGCGTAAGGGGGACGTGATGAGCGAGGCCGGGGGGGGGCTTGATGTCGGCGCCGATATGGGTGCCGCTGTCCGGTCACCGGACGAAGAGATAATTGTTGCCGGACGGGTCAAATGGTTCGACCCGGTGCGCGGCTATGGCTTTCTCGTGCCCGCCGATGGCCAGGGCAAGGATGTGCTGCTGCATTTTTCGGTGGTCAGCGAAGCCGGTCGCCGCACCCTTCCGGAGGGTGCGTCGCTGACCTGTGCCGTGGTGGCACGCGACCGTGGTCGCCAGGCCCGGCGCATCCTGAGCATGGACCTGACGACTGCGATCGGCCCCGATCCGGAAAGCGCCGCGGCGCGTGCCGCCGATCGCACCGATCCGCGATCGATGGTCGCCGCCGCCGGGCCGTTCGAACCGGTGCTGGTAAAGTGGTTCAACCGGTTGAAAGGCTATGGTTTTGTCGTGCGGCCGGATTCGGCCGAGGATATTTTCGTGCATATGGAGACCGTCCGTCGGGCCGGGCTGGTGGAGCTGACTCCGGGCCAGCCGCTGCGCGCACGCGTCGCGCCGGGACACAAGGGGCCCCTTGCCGTGCTCATCGAAGCCGAGGCCGGAATCGACAGTCCCGATTGACCGCGGCATAGTCGCCGCCATGAAGACATGCCTTGTTCTGGCGGCGCTGATCGTTGCCGTTCCCGCCGCCGCCGCGCCGGCGGACTGCCCCAACCAGGGGCTGTCGCGCGTGCCCGTGACCTTCACGACAGCCAAGGGGCGCTTTGCCTACAAGCTGGAAGTGGCGGCGACGCCGGCCCAGCAGCAGTGCGGCCTGATGTTCCGCCGTGCCATGCCGCGCAAGGTCGGCATGGTGTTCCCGTTCGAACCGCCGCGCCCGGCGTCGTTCTGGATGGAAAACACGCCGCTGCCGCTCGACCTGGTGTTCGTGGGGCCCGATTCCCGCGTGGTCAGCATCGGCAACGGGGTGCCCTTTTCGCGCACGCTGATCGATTCGGGTGGTGTCACGGCGCGGGTCATCGAACTCAACGCCGGCGAGGCGGAACGGATCGGCCTGAAACCGGGCGACAAGGTGGCGGGTTGAGGCTGGGCCGGGAGGCGGCAGCGGACTTGCGCTTTTGTCGCCGTTGGAGTGTAGGAAGCCGATGGAACTGCTGAACAGGATTTTCACCTGGTGGAACGGGCCGGGGCTCGGCACGCGCATCATGACGCGCCGCACCGGCCGTGAAGTCGGTCGCGACAGCGAAGGCAATATCTATTATCGTAGCGGCACCGGGCGGGCGGAGCGTCGCTGGGTGATTTACAACGGCACGCCGGAAGCGACGCGGATCCCGCCCGAATGGCATTTGTGGATGCACAAGACGGTGGCGCTGCCGCCGTCCGAAGCACCCGCAACGCCGCGGGTGTGGGAACGGCCGTGGACGCCCAATGCGACGGGCACCGCCGCGGCGCACGTCCCGTCGGGCAGTCTCGATGTGGGCGGCAAGCGCGCGCGGACGACTGGCGATTATCGCGCCTGGAGCCCTGGTGATCCCAGCCCCGATGCAGGGAGCCGTTGATGCGCGCACTGTTCAAGGAAAATGTCGTCGAGGCGGTGATCGGGCTCGTCGTCGTCATCGTCGCGATCGGCTTTGTGGTGTTTGCCTATGGCCGCACCCAGGCCGGCGGCACGGCCGATGGCTATGTCGTCAAGGCACGTTTCACCAATGTCGCCGGGGTTTCGCCTGGCACCGACGTGCGGATGGCGGGCATTCGCGTCGGCAAGGTGGCGGCGCAGAGCCTCGATCCGTCGAGCTTCCAGGCGGTGCTCGACCTGTCGATCGACAAGGGGTTGAAACTGCCCGTTGATTCGAGTGCGGCCATCACCACCGAAGGCATTTTGGGCGGCACCTTCATCGCGCTGACGCCAGGCGGCGACGAAATGATGCTGAAGCCGGGCGAGGAAATCATCGAAACCTCGGGGGCGACCGACCTGATGGCGTTGATCGGGGGCTTCGTCAACAAATCGGGCGGCGACGCGCCGGCGGCGGCGCCGGCAACCGAGCCGGCCGCGGGGGCACCGACGAAATAGCATGGCAAGGAAGTCTGCCACGGCGGCGATGATCGCCGTGCTGCTGGCCGCGCCGGCAGTTGCACAGGCGCCGCGGCCGCAGGCTGCGGATACCAGCGCCCCGCCGGCGACGGCAGTCGCCCAGCCGCCGGCAAATCCCACGAAACGCGGGGCGGGCCTGACCCCCAACGCCGAGCGTGTCGTCACCATCGGCGCCATCGACAAGCGCACCGGCGAAAACCGCAGCTTTGTCGGCAACCCCGGCCAAATGTTCGATTTCGGCGCGCTGCGCGTCATTGTGCGCACCTGCGAGACGACCCCGCCGTGGGAGCAGAAACTGACCGGTGCCTTTCTGCTGATCGACGAGCGCATCGGGCGCGCCGCACCCAAGCGCATCTATTCAGGCTGGATGTTTGCCGAAAGCCCGTCGCTGCATCCGCTCGAACATGCGCGCTATGACATCTGGGTCAAAAGCTGCACGATGCGGTTTCCCGAAACCGGCCCCGATACGGTGACCGCGGGCAGCGTCGGCGGCGCCGCGAGAGGCGAGGCGGCGAAACCGTCGAACGCGAAAAAGTCCGCTGTCACGCCCAGCGCCGAGCCCAACTGACCGCGATAGGTGCGCGCTGTAATCTCGCGCGCCCCGAAAGTGGCGAGGTGATCGGTGAGGAACTGGGTGTCGAGCAACGTGAAGCCGCCGACCCGCAGCCGCGCCACCAGCGCCGCCAGCGCGCATTTGGAGGCGTCGCGGACGCGGGTGAACATGCTTTCCCCGAAAAAGGCGCCGCCCAGTCGGACACCATAGAGGCCGCCGGCCAACGCGCCGTCCGCCGTCCATGCCTCGATCGAATGGGCGTGTCCGCTGGTGTGGAGCGTGCGATAGGCCTCCGCAATCAGCGGGTTGATCCAGGTATCGGTGCGGTCCGGCACCGGTTCGGCACAGCCGTCGAGGACTTCGTCGAACGCCCTGTCGGCCGTCAGGGTGAAGCGTTCCGATTTCAACGTCTTGGCGAGGCTTTTCGACAGGTGGAAGCCGTCGAGCGGCAGCACGCCGCGGCGCTTCGGTTCGACCCAGAACACGTCCTTGGCCGTGGCGCTGTCGGCCATCGGAAAAATGCCGCTGGCATAGGCGCGCAGCAGGGTTTCCGGCGCCAGGCGCGTTTTGAGCATTTGGGTCAACGGCAGCGACTCCCCGACGCGGCGCCTTTTCTCAAATGCCGCAAGCGCGCGAACGGCGCCAGTGGCATGTGTTGACGATCCGGCTTCGCGATGGCCGCGTCAGCCTTCGCCGGCACGCGAGGCCAGCCAGCGCTCCAGCCATTTGATCGAATAATTGCCATCGATGAAGTCGGGGGCTTCGATGATCGCCTGCTGCAGCGGAATGGTTGTCTTCGGCCCATGGATGACGAATTCCTCCAGAGCACGCCGCAGGCGCATCAAGGCGTCGTTGCGATTGGCGCCGTAGACGATCAGCTTGGCGATGAGCGAATCATAATAGGGCGGGATGCGATAGCCATCGTACAGCGCCGAATCGACGCGGACATGCAGGCCGCCGGGTGCATGGAAGTCGGTGACCCGGCCGGGCGATGGCGCGAAGGTCAACGGATCTTCGGCGTTGATCCGGCATTCGATGGCATGGCCTTCGAAACGGATCTGGTCCTGGGTGACGCTCAGCGGCAGGCCGGCCGCGATGCGGATCTGTTCGCGGACGAGGTCGAGGCCGGTGACGGCCTCGGTCACCGGATGTTCGACCTGCAGCCGGGTGTTCATCTCGATGAAGTAGAATTTGCCGTCCTCGTAGAGGAATTCCATGGTACCGGCGCCGCGATATTTCAGCTTGGCGACGGCCTGGCGGACGATCTCGCCCATTTCGGCGCGCTGATCGGCATTAAGCGCGGGCGAAGGCGCCTCTTCGAGGACTTTCTGGTGGCGGCGTTGCAACGAGCAATCGCGTTCGCCCAGATGGACGGCACCGCCCTTGCCGTCGCCGAAAACCTGGAATTCGATGTGACGCGGTTCGGACAGATATTTTTCGATATAGACGGTGTCGTCGCCAAAGGCCGCCTTGGCTTCGGACTTGGCCTGCTGGACGAGGCCGGGCAGCGACGCGGCATCGTGGATGACCTTCATGCCGCGGCCACCACCGCCCGACGCCGCCTTGACCAGCACCGGATAGCCGATGGCGTCAGCAACCTTGATGGCTTCCTCGGTCGAGGTGATCGGGCCGTCGGAGCCGGGGACGAGCGGCAGGCCGAGCATGGCAGCAGTGCGCTTGGCCTCGATCTTGTCGCCCATCTTGCGGATATGTTCCGGATCGGGGCCGATCCAGACGATCTTGTGCTGCTCGACGATCTCGGCGAAGCGCGCATTTTCGCTGAGAAAGCCATAACCCGGGTGGATGGCATCGGCCTGGGCAATCTCGGCCGCCGAAATGATCGCCGGGATGTTGAGGTAGCTGTCGGTTGCCGAGGCCGGCCCGATGCAGATCGCTTCATCGGCCAGGCGCACGTGCATGGCATCGGCGTCGGCGGTCGAATGGACCGCGACGGTGCGAATGCCCATTTCGCGGCAGGCGCGATGGACGCGCAGAGCAATTTCGCCGCGGTTGGCGATCAGGACCTTTCCGAACATGGCCATTATTCGATCACGACCAATGGTTCGTCATATTCGACAGGCTGCTCGCTGCGGATGAGGACCTTGACGACCTTGCCCGATTTGGGCGCGGTGATCGGGTTCATCACCTTCATCGCCTCGATGATGAGCAGCGTTGCGCCCGCCACGACGCTGGCGCCTTCGGCGACGAACGGGGGCGCGCCGGGCTCCGGGGTCAGATAGGCAGTGCCGACAATCGGCGACTTGACGAGGCCGGGATGGGATTTCCAGTCATCGGCGGCAGGCGCGGCCGGGGCCGCAGCGGCGGCCGCCGCAGGTGCTGGTGCCGGACCCCAGTTGGGCGCCGGTGCGAAACCCTGGGTCACGGCGGCAGCAGTGCGCGCCACGCGGATGGTGCGATCGCCGTCCTTGACTTCTATCTCGGTCAGGTGGCTCGATTCAAGCAGCTCGGCCAGTTCGCGGACGAGCGCAGTATCAACCTGAATTCCACTGCCTTCTGGCATGATTATTCCTAAGTGAGAGCCCCGGAAGAAACGCTATTGCCGCAACTGCGCCGCCGCGTCCAGCGCCAGGGCGTAGGAGCGGGCGCCGAAGCCGCTGATGGTGCCGCGCGCGACGGCGCTGATGAAGCTGCGATGGCGGAAACGTTCGCGCGCGTGCGGGTTGGACAGATGCACTTCGATGACCGGGACCGGGATGGCCTTGATGGCATCATGCAGTGCAATCGAGCTATGCGTCAACGCGCCCGCATTGAGGATGACGGCGAGGCACTGGCGTGACCCGGCCTCGTGCAGCCAGTCGACGAGATGGCCTTCGTGGTTGGACTGGCGCAGGTCGATCTCCAGGCCCAGCGCGGCCGCCTGATCCTCGAGCATCATGGCGATGCTGTCGAGCGTGTCATGGCCATAAATCTCGGGTTCCCGGCTGCCCAGAAGATTGAGGTTGGGGCCGTTGAGGACGAGGATCAGGTTGGACGACATGACGCGATTATAGCCGCGGGTGCGGCAAATGCCACGCGAAGTCTTCCAAGCGCGGCTGGCATCTCCCATATGGCAGGAATGATCAGCCTCACGCTCAACGGTGCCATGCACCGCGTTTCCAGCGGCACCAGCATTGCCGCGCTGCTCGACCAGCTGGCGCTGGATGCGACCAAAGTGGCGGTGGAGCGCAATCTCGAGATCGTGCCGCGGTCGACCTTCGGCACGGTGACGCTTGGAGAAGGCGATCGGCTGGAGATCGTGCATTTTGTCGGCGGTGGGCAGGGCGAAGCGGACAGCTGGTCGGTCGCCGGGCGGACCTTCGGGTCGCGGTTGATCGTCGGGACCGGCAAGTACAGGGACTTTGCGCAGAATGCCGCGGCGGTGGAGGCGTCGGGCGCCGAAATCGTGACGGTTGCGGTGCGGCGGGTCAATGTCATGGACAAGGGCCAGCCGATGCTGACCGATTTCATCGACCCCAAGAAATACACCTATCTGCCCAACACCGCCGGGTGTTTTACCGGCGACGATGCCGTGCGCACGCTGCGGCTGGCGCGCGAGGCCGGTGGGTGGAACTTGGTCAAGCTGGAGGTGCTGGGTGAAGCGCGGACATTGTATCCGGACATGGCCGAGACGCTGAAAGCCACCGAAGTGCTGGTCAAGGACGGCTTCGACGTGATGGTTTACTGCGCCGACGATCCGATCGCTGCAAAAAGGCTGGAGGATCTGGGGGCGTGCGCGATCATGCCGCTCGGCAGCCTGATCGGATCGGGCCTGGGTGTGCAGAACCCGGTGACCATCCGCATGATCGTGGAGGGGGCCGGCGTGCCGGTGCTGGTCGATGCCGGCGTCGGCACCGCGTCGGACGCAGCGGCGGCGATGGAACTGGGCTGCGCCGGCGTGTTGATGAACACGGCGATTGCCGAGGCGAAGGACCCGGTCCGCATGGCGCGCGCGATGAAGCTGGGCGTCGAAAGTGGCCGGCTGGCGTATCTGGCAGGGCGGATGGGCAAGCGGCGTTATGCCGACCCGTCGAGCCCCTTGGCAGGCCTGATCTGAACCTCTCATATTTGGCAGGCGATTGCCGGCAGACCTGGCTGCGCCTTCGCTTGATCGCCTTCGCACGCCCGTGGTAATCATTTCACGTTCGTAAACACAGGCGCGTGCGTGCGCCGGGCGGCTGTGTCCGCCTTGAACAGGGGGAAGATCGATGGGTCTGGCCATGTTCCACCGTATCGCTGCGGTATCGCTGGCGCTTCTCGCGGCCGGCCCGGCCTTTGCCGGTTACGCGGCATCGACGATCATGACCGGGCTCAACAACCCCCGCGGGCTGGCGTTCGGCGGTGACGGTGCCCTTTATGTGGCAGAGGGCGGCTTTCTCGATCCGGGCGGCACCGGGCCGACGACGATCATTCGCGGCGTCGAATATCGGTTCGGCGAAACCGGGTCGATCTCGCGCTATGACGGCGGCAGCCAGGCACGCATCGTCAACGGCCTGCCGTCGTTGTCTTCGACAGTGACTGGCGAGACGGCCGGCCCGCAGGACATCGTCTTTGGCGCCGATGGCACGGGCTATGTCGTCACCGGCCTGGGCGCCGACCCCGCGGTGCGCATCGGCGCGCTCGGTTCTGCCCCCGCGGCCCGAAACCTTGGCAGCGTGCTGCGCTTTACTGGCGGCGGCGCACCGGCCAGCGTTGCCGATGTCTCGGCTTATGAAGGCGCCAACAATCCCGCCGGTGGCCCGGTCGACAGCAACCCCTATCATGTCGCGCGTCTTTCCGACGGCTTTCTGGTCACCGATGCCGGCGCCAACGCCCTGTTGCGGGTCGGCGACGACGGCAGCGTCGGGCTGGTCGCGAGCTTTCCGGGCCGCGACATCGGCGGTGGCTTTCCCAGCGATTCGGTGGAAACCGGCATCGCCATCGGTCCCGACGGCAACTACTATGTCGCCGAACTGACAGGCTTTCCCTTCACCCCCGGGGCAGCACGGGTGTACCAGGTGACGCCCGGGGGCGCGGTGTCGGTCTTCGGCACCGGCTTTACCAACATCACCGACATCGCCTTTGGTGCCGATGGCAGCCTGTACGTTCTGGAACTCGATGCCGATGGCCTGCTCGGGCCCGGGACCGATGGCGCGCTGATCCGGCTTGCCGCCGATGGCACGCGTTCGACGATCTTCAGCCGTGGGCTGGTGACGCCGACCGGGCTGGAAATCGGTGCCGATGGCAGTTTCTACATCACCAACTTCAGCGCCGCGGCCGGCATCGGTGAGGTCGTGCGGATCAGCATGGTACCGGAACCCGCCAGTTGGGCGATGCTGATCGCCGGCTTCGGCATGGTCGGGGGCGCGCTGCGGCGCCGCCGGGCAGATTCGCTAGGCTTTACGGCGGCGACTGCGGCTCGCTAACTGCGCCCGGACGCGCATGGCGTCGGGCTGGCAGGGACGATATGCGATGACGACGGACGCGACCGCCGGTTTCGATGTTGCCAGTTTCGATGCGGTGGTGATGGGCCGGCGCAGCATTCGCGGGTTTCGGCCTGAGCCGGTGCCCAAGGCGCTGATCCGCGAGATCCTTGCGCTGGCACTGCGGGCGCCTTCGTCGCTCAACACCCAGCCGTGGAACTTCACCGTCGTCACCGGGGCGCCGCTCGATCGTATCCGGGCCGGCAATACCGAGCGCAACCTGGCCGGCGTGCCGTCGTCGCGCGAGTTTCGGGCGCAGGAAGACTATGCCGGAGTTCACCGCGAGCGACAGGTCGGCATTGCCAAGCAACTGTTCGGCGCCATGGGGATCGAACGCCACGACCAGGCCGCGCGGCGCGATTGGGTGTTGCGCGGGTTCCGCCAGTTCGACGCGCCGGTATCGATTGTCGTCACCTATGACCGGGCGGTGCACGGCGGCGACATCGGGCCGTTCGACTGCGGTGCCGTTACCAACGCGCTTGTCAACGCTGCCTGGTCGCGCGGGCTGGGCTGTGTCATCAACAGCCAGGGCATCATGCAATCGCCGGTGGTGCGCGAGCATGCCGGCATTGCCGACGACCAGGTCATCATGATCTGCGTCGCGATGGGCTGGCCCGACGATGACTTTCCGGCCAATGCCGTGGTTTCGCAACGCAAGTCCGTCGACGAGGCGGCGGTGTTCGTCGGCTTCGACGACTGACCCGGCCTGCTTGCTGCGGTTTAATGCGGCATCCCGGCCCGCCATTCTGGCAGCGCCGATGTGGTTGGGACTTTGGGCGAGTCAGTGGCGGACCAGATCAATCGGCCTGGCTTCGGGGATCGCGCACACCGCCGAAATAATCGTCAAGCAATTGCGCGAACAGCGGCGGTGCGCCAGGCACCCGGGCAAACAGGGTCAGGCACGACTGGAATTTGGCGGCATCGACCGTGCCGAGGACGCTTACGGCGCCGCGATCGGCATGGCCCCGCATGGCCTCGGCACAGCAAAGCAGTCGTGGTCCGAGCAGCGGATGGGCGAGGTAGGCCGCTGCTTCATCGAGCGAATCGATGCCGTAGAAATTCGATCTCTGGCTGACGCCCAGGCCCTTGCGCTGCGGAAAGATGAACCACATCCAGTGGCCCTGCTTGTGCCCGGCGACCAGTTCGGCAAGCGCCGTTTCGTAGACGCCATCGGCCTGGGCTTCGACGAAGCGGTCGAGCGACATCCGCCTATCGCGCCAAGATGCCGATCACATCGGCATAGAGCTGACGTTTGAACGGCACCGCCATGTCGACCAGCGTGTCGACGGTCGCCCAGCGCCAGGCCTTGAATTCGGGATGCTCGGTCTCGATGGCGACGTCGCGGTCGGAACCCAGGAAGCGCATGGCAAACCACTTCTGGCGCTGACCACAATATCGGCCCTTCCACACCGTGCCGATCATGTCCTCGGGCAGATCGTAATAATGCCACTCGGGCGTTTCACCGATGATCTCGACGAAGTGCGACGGGATGCCGGTTTCTTCCTCCAGTTCGCGCAGCGCCGCGGTCTGCGCGTCTTCGCCGTCGTCGATGCCGCCCTGGGGCATTTGCCAGGCCTCGAGCTTGGAATCGAGGCGCTGGCCGACGAAGACCTTGCCCTCGTCGTTGAACAGCAGGACGCCGACCCCCGGGCGATAGGGCAGGCCGGAGGGGTGCGCGCGCGGTGTCGTGGTCATGCAGCCTCGTCGATGAGAAGTTTGAGCGCACGCAGGTTCTTGTGAAGGTCGTCCTGCGCGCTGGGGATGCCGCCGCGCAGGGTGACGCTGCCGTGGATCTGCCCTTCGGCCTCGCGGAATATGGTGCGGACACCAGCGGCGGTCAGCTTGGCCGCATAGGCGCGCCCCTGGTCGCGCAGCGGGTCGAGGCTGCAGGTATAGACCAGCGTCGGCGGCTGGCCGGCAAGGCTTTCGGTCAGCAGCGGGGATGCCCAGCGGTGGGTGAGATCCTGGTCGCCCATGTAATGGCGCGTGAACCATTCCATGGTGCCGGCGGTCAGCAGATAGCCATCGGCAAAATCGATCATCGATCCGGTGGTCGCCGTCATGTCCGTCGCGGGATAGATCAGCCATTGCGCCAGGATGGGCACCGGCAATTTGCCGTGCTGTTCCTGTGAGATCACTGCCGCCAGATTGCCGCCGGCGCTGTCGCCGGCGGGCACCAGTCCGGAGACCGGGTGGCCGATCTCGGCGGGGCTGCCGGCCACCCAGGCGGTGGCGGCAAGGCAATCCTCGGTAGCCGCAGGGAAGGGGTGTTCGGGGGCAAGGCGATAATCGACCGACACGACCGTCATGTTGAGCGTGCGGCAGACTTCGGCGCAGAGCGAATCATAGACGTTGACGTCGCCGATCACCCAGCCGCCGCCATGATAGAAGACCAGCACCGGCGCCGGATCGGTGGCGAGGCTGTTGCGGTAAAGGCGGGCGGGAATGGTGCCGGCCGGCCCCGGGATGGCAAGGTCCTTCGTTTCGGCGATGTCCGGCCGCGGCGCTTCGACCAATTGCATCATCATCGTCATCGCGGCGCGCGCGGTCGGCGCATCGCCGTCCTCCATCTTCGGGCCCGGCTGGGCCGCGAGCATGGCAAGCAGGTTCTGCACATCGGCACGAACATAAGGCATGGTGACGTCTCCCCGTGGTGTTTTGATCACTCTAGGCGGCGGTGCGCCGGTCGCAAAGGGTCAGCCGGCGACCCAGCCGGCAACATCGACGGCGACGCGGTTGGCGGCGCGGTTGAGGGCGGCGGCGACCGCGAGCGGAGTCTGGACGGCCACCGGCTCGACCGCATCGAAGCGGCGAAGCATGACATTGGTGGCGGTGCGATTGCCCGACAGCTGGGCATCGTAGCGGACGCGCACCACCGGGTTGGCAGGGTCGGTGACGTCGAGGCCGAAGCTGCGCAGCGTGCCGGTCAACGATCGCACCGGCGGCGTGCGGACCTGGCGGGCATCGACGACGGCAATGCCCTTGGCCGTCATCGTGTCGGCGAGCAGGCGCTGGAACTGGCGGTTGGGCTGTTCGGCCCAGGTGGCGCCGACGAGATAGGTGACCTCGGTCGCAGTGGTATCGACCGGCAGCCGCAGCGTCTGCAGGGTCGCCGGCACGGCCGGAATCTCGACGCCGACGGTGGCGCTGGCCGGGGTCGCGCCGGAATAGGGCGCCGGCGGGGTGGTCGCCGACAGCACCAGCAGCGATTGCGCCGGCGGACTGTTGCCGCCGATCTGGACGAGCGGACCGCAGGCGGCGAGCAGGGCGCCACAGGACAGCGCAAGGACGATCGCGGACTTCATTTCGTGTCCTCAGCTTGCTTGGGCGGCGAATAATCGGGCAGATTGCGGCCGCCGATGAGTGCGCCGGCCGGGTCTTCGTCAAGCTTGGCCGCCACGGCGCCCAGGCTGGTGGTGACATCGCGCAGGTCGCGGATCAGGCGATTGGCTTCGGGCAGGGTTTCGGTGGTCAGGGTTTCGACCCCCGGCTGTGCCGCTGCCGTCAGCGCATCGACCCGGGCGAGGCTGGCATTGGCCGATTGCACGGTGCGGCGCAGGTCCGCAATCAAAGGCCTGCCGTCCTTGTCGATCATGTCCTGGGCGCTGCCCGCCAGACCTTCGAACCGGGCCAGCGTTGCCGTCGCGGCGCGCAGCGTGGCACGCGCTTCCACGATCGTATCGGCAATCTCCGGCGCACGGTCTGCTAGTGCGCCGGACACGCGATCGGCGTTCTTCAGGATATTGCCGAGCGAGTTGCGATTGGCGGGGTTGAGCAGCTCGCCAAGCCGTTCCGTCAGCTTGGAGACATTGTTGAGCAGTTCGGGCGCGCTGGCGAGCAGGGCGCCGAAGCCGCCCACCCGGGGCGGGATGACGGGGACGCCATAGGGACCGGGTGCGGTAATCCGCTCCGCCCCCTGCATGGCGCCGGACAGCGCGATCTGGCTGACGCCGGTAAAGCCGACGCCTTCCACAGCGGCGGTGGTGCCCTTCAGCACCGGGACATCCTCGGCGATGCTGATGCGGACGCGAACATATTGCGGCGTGTCCGGCAGCAGCTTGATTTCGTCGATCTTGCCGACCGGAACACCGTTGAAGGCGACCGGCGAGCCGATGGCGAGGCCGCTGATCGACTGTTTGAAGAATATGTCGAAACGCTGGTCATCGGCGCCGGCAAAGCGCGCCAGCCACAGCACGGCGATGAACATGGCGACGACGAGGGCCACGACGACGGCGCCGACGATGGCATAGTTGCTGCGCGTTTCCATTCAGGCCGCCTGTTTGCCGGAGAGCGCGGCACGGCCGCGGGGCCCGGTGAAATAGCTTTTCACCCAGGGGTGATCGAAGGTCAGAAGTTCGGGTATCGTCCCCACGGCGAGAACCTTCCGGTCGGCGATCACCGCCACGCGGTCGCAGATCGCGTGCAGCGTATCAAGGTCATGGGTGATGAGAAAGACCGTCAGGGCGAGCGCGTCGCGCAGCTCGCGGATCAGGTCGTCGAACGCGGCAGCGCTGATCGGGTCGAGCCCGGCGGTCGGTTCATCGAGAAACAGCAGCTGCGGGTCGATGGCAAGCGCACGGGCCAGGCCGGCCCGCTTGCGCATGCCGCCCGACAGCTCGTTGGGGAATTTCGGGCCGGCTTCCGGGGGCAGTCCGACCATGGCGACCTTGTAGCCGGCGAGTTCGTCCATGATCGCTTCGGGCAGGCCGAGAAATTCGCGCATCGGAACCTCGACATTTTCGGCGACCGTCAGCGAGGAGAAGAGCGCCCCGTCCTGGAACAGCACGCCCCAACGTCGGCGCAGGTCCCGTGCAGCGGCAGCGTCGAGTTCGGCGACATCCTCGCCGAAGATTTCGATGGTGCCGGCCGCCGGCCGCTGCAGACCGATGATCGCGCGCATCAAGACCGACTTTCCGGTTCCCGAACCACCGACGATGCCGATGATTTCCCCGGCGCGAACATCGAGATCGAGCCCGTCATGGATGACCTGGTCGCCAAAGGCATTGCGCAGCCCGCGCACGCGGATCGCCACATCAGCGTCATCGGGAAGGATAGGGGACAGCATCAGTTGAATCCGAGGGCGGAGAAGAACACCGCGAAGAACGCATCGATCACGATGACGGCAAAGATCGATTCGACCACGGCGCGGGTGGTGCGTTCGCCGACTGATTCGGCGTTGCCCGAGACCTGCAGCCCCTGGAAACACCCCATCATGGCGATAATCACCCCGAACACGGGTGCCTTGATCAGCCCGATGACAAGGTCGGACAGCGGCGTGACTTCCTGGATGCGCCCGAAAAAGGCACTGGGGGGAATGTCGAGCGACACCCAGGCGAACAGGCCACCGCCGAGGATGGCCATGACGATGCCGTAAAAGCCGAGCAGCAGCATCATCAAGGCCATCGCGGCGACACGGGGGATCACCAGGACTTCGATGGGCGACAGGCCGATGGTTTCGAGCGCGTCGACTTCCTGATTGAGCTTCATCGAGCCGATCTGTGCGGCGAACGCCGAGGCCGACCGGCCGGCGACCATGATCGCTGTCAAAAGCACCCCGAGTTCGCGCGCGATCGAGCGGCCGACAAGGTTGACGACGAACACCTCGGCACCGAACTGGCGCAGCTGCACGGCACCCTGCTGGGCCACGACCATGCCGACAAGGAACAGCAGCAGGCCGACAATGCCGAGCGCCGAGACGCCGATCGCTTCGCACTGGTGGATGAAGGCATTCCAGCGCAACGAGCGCTTGCCGGCCACGGTTCCCGCCAGCACGACCAGCGTCTGGCCGAGAAAGGCCAGGAAAAGGCCGATGTTGTTGGCGGCTGCCACCATGGCGGCGCCGATGCGGCTCAACCGATCGATGACGACATTGCCACGCGGTTCGCGGCGCGACACCCGGGCGTCGTTGGCGGCGACGGTCGCGATCAGCCGTTCGGCCTCGGTGCTGGCATTTTCGACGTGCGTGGGGACGCCGGCGGCGCTCCAGTCCTTGACCATCCGATGGATGATCCAGGCACCTGCCGTATCGATGCGCTCGATGCCGCCGAGATCGAGCGCAAGTTCGGTGCCGGCCGGTTCAATGGCGCGCAGCGGTCCGACGACGCTGCCGATGCTCGCCATGGTCAGGTCGCCGGTCACGGCGATGCGGCGCGATTCCCCAGGCGAACGGGGATCTCCGACAGCGCTATCCTCGATCATTGGCATCGTCATTAATGTCAGTCGTGCGGGAAGTGGCGCGCAAGGGCAACCCTTGCGGCCGAAAGAAGCGCGGTGGCGCCACTATTTCGGGCGGCGACCAAAAAGCCCCATCTTCCGGCCCGCAACCACGATCGCGGCCGCGGCGCCGACCCACATCAGGATGCTGATCAGCAGGACGATGACATGGCTGGCGGAATAATGGCCCATGGTGCGATCATGTGGTGTCGACGCAGCAGATTGCCAGCAAAAAGCGCAAACGGCTTTGCGGTAGCCCCGCGGGCCCGTATCGTGGCGCGACATGATTGTCAGCATCTACGATATGGACCGGACCTTGACGCGGCGGGGGACGTGGATCCCCTGGCTGCAGTTCTGGTTGCGCACCCAGGCCCCGTGGCGTGTCGTGATGGTGCCGCTGATGGTGGTCCCCGGCGTCGCCTATGCGACGCGGCTGATCGATCGCGGCAAGCTGAAAGCCTGGGGGCATCGGCTTTTGATGGGGCCGACGGTGTCGCGGCGGCGGGTCGAGGCAGCGGCAAAGGTCTTCGCCCGCGAGATGGTCGCCAACGAGGTTTTCCCCGCTGCCAGGACGGCGCTGGCGCAGGCCCGCGATGCCGGACATCGGCTGGTGCTGGCAACCGCGTCGAACGCCTATTATGTGCGCGCCATCGGCGCCGAACTCGGCATCACGGATATCATTGCCAGTGAATCGCGCTGGCGTGGCGACGTGCTGCACCCGTGGCTGGACGATGACAATTGCTACGGCGCTGCCAAGGCCTTGCAGGTCGCGGGATGGCTGGGCCGCAACGGGCTGGCCGATGCCGAAGTCCGGTTCTTTTCCGACCATCTGTCCGACCTGCCGAGCTTCGAACTCGCCGAGGAACGTGGCGGAGAGGCGGTGGCGGTCAATCCGTCGCCGGCGCTGCGGGCCGAGGCCACCCGTCGTGGCTGGCAGATCGTCGATTGGGGCGTGCCCGCCAAATCCCTGTTCGAACGCGCCTGAGCGGCGCAGAGCGGCCCAACCGGCCTCGCCGCGCCACCGATACAGAAATCCCGCCACCGCTGATGCGATGGCGGGATGTTCCGTGTTTGCGATCCCGGGGCGAACCCCGTCGATCAGGCCGCCTTGGCGAGCGCCTTGCGCTGACGGCGCATCGCGGCACCGCTGAGGCCGAAGCCGGCGATCATCATGGCCCAGCTGGAGGGTTCCGGAACCGCCATCGCCGAGGCGATGAAATCGGTGTGGATGAAAACCGGCACATAGCCGCTGAATTCACCCCAGCCCGAGTTGAGGCCGCCGCCGAAGTCCCCGAACGCCGTCCCGAAGGTCAGCCCGTAGGAGTTGATCGAGGCAAGCTTGCCGTCGATGAACGCCGGGCCACCCGAGTCACCGCCGGCGATGCCGACTTCGCGGGCGCCAAGGCCGGTGTCGGCAAAGTTCGCATCACCAATGGCGCCGAGGCCGAGTGCATTGGCGATCCGGCGCGCCTGATCCTGCGCGGCGAGGCCATTGTCGAAGTCGGAGATATAGCTGAACTCCACTTCGGCAGTACCGAAGAAGTTCTCGCCATTGGCGTCACGATCGGTGAAAAAGCCCTGGAACAGTGCGTCGCCCCAGGCATAGTCATAGATGTTGTCGCCTTCGCGCAGGAAACCCGTCTGGCCAGCGTCAGGCGGCGTGTTGCCGGTAGCACCCCCAACGGTCGAACGCGTGCCGTAACCGGCAACGTTGAACTGCTGACCCTTGATTTCGCTGGTGTAGAGGTCATAGCGCTCGGCCGAGCTCGGTGCGGCCGTGGCGAGACGCAGGACGGCGATGTCGTTCTGGTCGATGACTTCGCCGGTGTAATTCGGGTTGACGAAATAGCGCGTGACATCGATCGAAACGCCGCCGGGCTTGAACGGCGTGCGGACATCGGCATCGCCATCGAAGAAATAGGCGGTCGTGCTGACCGGGTTGGCCGTGCCGGCACCGTCGCTGACGCAATGGCCGGCGGTCGCGATCGACATGCCGTCTCCGAGGACGCTGCCCGAGCAGATAAAGCGGGCGCCATCGGCATAGGTCATGATCAGCGCGACGACGCCGCTCTTGTTCGCCGACGGCTTGTAAATGGGGTCGCCACCACCGACGCCGGGCGCGGGCGACGGCGCGGGCGGGACGTTCGACGTCGGCGTGCCACCGATGATCGTGTTGCGCGCCGTCCAGGTGAGGCCGTTGCTCGACCCCTGGGCGGTCCTGTCACCCTTGGTGCGTTCCAGCTGCGGCAGGTTGGCTGCCGTGTAGGTCAACGCCGCCGAAGCAGCAGTCGATGTACCGGCCGCAAGGATCGTAAGACTCAGCAGTGCGCTGCGCATCGTGGCAAACCCCTTCATCGCTGTTTCCCCCAAGTTCAAAGATGAACCGGTTGTGACTAACGTGCGCAATGCCAATGTGCACTGCAACAAGAAAGAGGTTACCCTATCCTTAAGGGTAAGGATTTTCCCATAATTTCCCGGTTTTCCGCGGTCCGCTACTATGCAGCAAGTTTGCGCAAAACGTAGGGCAAAATGCCGCCGGCATAAAAATAGCCGAGTTCCTGCTCGGTATCGATTCGGCACAGGGTTTCGAAGTTGCCGTGCGTGCCATCGGCACGGGTGAAGCCAACCTGAACGGTTTGGCGCGGTTTCAAGTCTGCAACGCCCAGGATCTCGAAGATCTCGGTGCCGTCGAGACCCGCCGTCTTGCGATCCTGGCCTTCGGCGAACTGCAACGGCAGGACACCCATTCCGACGAGGTTGGAGCGGTGAATGCGCTCGAAGCTTTCGGCGATGACAGCGCGGACGCCGAGCAGGGTGGTGCCCTTGGCAGCCCAGTCGCGCGACGATCCGGTGCCATATTCCTTGCCGGCGACGACGACCAGCGGCGTGCCTTCGGCCTTGTACCGTTCGGCCGCGTCGAAAATGGCCAGCTCCTCGCCCGACGGAATGTGCTTCGTCACGCCGCCTTCCACGCCCGGGACCATCTCGTTGCGGATGCGGATGTTGGCGAAGGTGCCGCGCATCATCACCTCATGATTGCCGCGGCGCGCGCCATAGCTGTTGAATTCGGCGCGCGCGACCTGACGCTCGTTGAGGTAGCGGCCGGCAGGCGAGGCTTCCTTGATGCTGCCGGCGGGCGAGATGTGATCGGTGGTGATCGAATCGGCAAAGATCGCCAGCGGCCGGGCGCCGATGATGTCCTGCGTCGGCTGCGGGGTCATCGTCATGCCCTCGAAATAGGGCGGGTTCTGGACATAGGTCGACGACGGGTTCCATTTGTAGGTGGCGCCGCCTTCGACCTTGATGCCCTGCCAGCGCGCGTCGCCGTCGAAGACGTTGTCGTAGCGGGCACGGAACATCTCGGCAGTGACCGACGACAGCACCATCGCCGCGACTTCCTGGTTGGTCGGCCAGATGTCCTTCAGGAACACCGGGTCGCCATTGGCGCCGATGCCGAGCGCTTCGGTCGTCAGGTCGAGCCGCATCGAGCCGGCGATGGCATAAGCGACGACGAGCGGCGGGCTCGCCAGATAATTGGCCCGAACGTCCGGTGACACCCGGCCCTCGAAGTTGCGGTTGCCCGACAACACCGAGGCAGCGACGATGTCATTGCCGTTGATGGCATCCGAAATCGGTTCGGGAAGCGGGCCGGAATTGCCGATGCAGGTCGTGCAACCATAGCCGACGAGGTTGAAGCCCATCGCGTCGAGATCGGCCTGCAGCCCCGATTTGGCGAAATAATCGGTGACGACCTTCGACCCCGGAGCGAGCGAGGTCTTGACCCAGGGTTTCGAGGTCAGGCCGAGCGCATGCGCCTTGCGCGCAACCAGCCCGGCGGCGACGAGGACATTGGGGTTCGATGTGTTCGTGCAACTGGTGATCGCGGCGATGACGACATCGCCATGGCCGATGTCGTGCGCAGCGCCGGTGACAGGCACCCGGCGGTCCATGGTTTCGGCCTGCTTGTAGCCGCCGGCGAGTTCCCCTTCGAAGGCCGGTGCCGCGTTCGACAACAGCACCTTGTCCTGGGGACGCCGCGGTCCGGCCAGGCTGGGCAGGACGCTGCCGAGATCGAGCTCCAGCGTGTCGGTGAAGATCGGGTCGGGGGTGTTCGATTCGCGCCACAGCCCCTGTGCCTGGCAATAGGCCTTGACCAGCGCGACCCGCGCCGGATCCCGTCCGGTCAGCCGCATGTAATCGAGCGTGGCTTCGTCGATCGGGAAAAAGCCGCAGGTGGCGCCATATTCCGGGGCCATGTTGGCGATCGTGGCGCGGTCCGCCAGCGTCAGGGCGTCGAGCCCGGGACCGTAGAATTCGACGAAGCGGCCGACGACGCCCTTCTTGCGCAGCATCTGGGTGACGGTGAGGACGAGGTCGGTCGCGGTGATGCCTTCGGGCATGGCGCCGAACAGCTTGAAACCGACGACTTCGGGAATGAGCATCGAGACCGGCTGGCCGAGCATCGCCGCCTCGGCCTCGATCCCGCCGACTCCCCAGCCGAGAACGCCGAGCCCGTTGACCATCGTCGTGTGGCTGTCCGTACCTACGACGGTGTCGGGATAGGCGATGGTGGCGCCGTCTGCGGCTTCGCTGGTCCAGACCGCCTGGGCCAGATATTCGAGATTGACCTGGTGGCAGATGCCGGTACCGGGCGGCACGACGCGAAAGCCCTTCAGCGCCGATGAACCCCAGCGCAGGAACTCATAGCGTTCGATATTGCGGGCATATTCGAGGTCCATATTGTCCTCGAACGCCTGCGGCGTGCCGAACTCGTCGACCATGACACTGTGATCGATAACCAGGTCGACCGGGACGAGCGGATTGATCTTCTGGGGATCACCGCCCAGCGCCGTCATCGCATCGCGCATCGCGGCAAGATCGACGACACAGGGGACGCCGGTGAAATCCTGCATCAGCACGCGAGCCGGGCGGTAATTGATCTCGTGGTTCGATTTTCCGCTGCCGAGCCAGGCGACAAGGGCCTTCAGGTCCTCGACCTTGACTGTCGCGCCGTCCTCGAAGCGCAGCAGGTTTTCGAACAGCACCTTCATCGAATAGGGCAGGCGGGACAGATCGCCGAGTGCCGCTGCGGCAACTTCGAGGCTGTAGTAACCATAAGCCTTGCCGTCGACGGTGAGGGTGCGGCGCGTACCGAGGCTGTCCTGTCCGATGGCGGTCATGGGCGTTCCTATCTGCTTTCGGCCGGGGTCTAGTCCCTGTTGCACAGTGGTGCAATCATTGCCGTCGCCGACAACGATGGTGTCATCATTCCCGTTGCGCGGCCGCGACCGGGTCGCTATAGCCGCGCCTCTGCATGCCGTCGGGGCGTAGCTCAGCCCGGTAGAGCGCTGCCTTCGGGAGGCAGAGGCCGGAGGTTCGAATCCTCTCGCCCCGACCATGCAGATTTTGCGCGCACTTCGATCACATGCCCGTTGCATTCGGCTCGCCGCGGACGCCGGTTTGCACGATTGTCGTATAGGGTTGCGGCGGACGCGGCGCGGTGACAATTTCGCGAAACTGGCGCCGCTTTTTGTGTCGATCCACCACGCGATTTGGGCCGGAGTTGGCTCGACCAGTCCGATCCAATCTGTCACAAATTTGTCATCGGCGGTGTATAGGCAGCGCAGGCTGGTAAAAGGCCCGACCCTGAATGCGATTGCAGTTTCAACGACCGGGCGCATGGTCGCCGATGGCGGTGTCGCGGGAACACGCCTTTGCCACGACAATTAACGTCCTCGAATGTCTCGTCCTTGGTGCTCTCGCGTGGCAGGTTGCACGTCTTGGCTGGACCATTGCAACGCCGGCGGCGTCGCTCGGGGACTGGACGCAGCCCGTCAATGTTCCCGGCGCGCCCGATCGGACCATTGTCGGCAGCTATGACCCGTTTTTCCGATCGGCGGTTGACGAGGGCAGCGCGGTATCGGACCTCGATCTTGTGCTGGCGGGCACGCGGGTCGATCAGGTCTCGGGCCGCGGCTCGGCGATCATCGGCACGCCCGATGGCGTCCAGTCGAGCTATGCAGTCGGTGAGCTGATCCAGCCGGGCGTGACGCTGACAGCGGTTGGCTTTGATTCCGTGACCATTTCGCGCGGCGGAACCACCGAACGGCTGTTTGTCGACCAGTCCGCCGGCGCAGCCCCCGTCACCATGCCGCAAGCCAGTGCGAGCAGCGGCGGCACGACGGACGAGGCGGGGGCGGCATTGGCAGCCGACGTCACCATCACGCCGCGCCGGGATGGGGCAACGATCACCGGCTATGTGCTGACACCAAAGGGGTCCGGCGCCGCCTTTGCCGCGGCCGGCCTGCAACCGGGTGATGTGCTGGTCAGCGTCGATGGGGCCACGGTGACCAGCCTCAGGGATGTCGCGGGACTGTCCCAGCAACTTGCCGGCGGCGGAATCGACATCACGGTCGAGCGTAACGGCAGGCCGGCGACATTCCGGATCGGCGCCAAGTGACGTTTCGCCGGGTCTGGCCGACCGCGGCGCGGTCGATGCGCCCGAAGCTCTGGGCAGCGGTTTCGCTGCTCACTGTCATGTCCATGGCCATTCCGGCCCATGCGCAGCAGACGATCAACCTGCGCGATGCCGATGTCCGCGCCTATATCCAGGACGTCGCCCGGGCGACCGGTCGCACCTTCATCATCGATCCACGGGTCCAGGGCAAGGTGTCCGTTGTCAGCGAACGTCCCCTGGGGCGTGACGCCTATTTCGAGCTGTTCCTGTCGACGCTGCGTGCCAATGGCCTGGTCGTCATTCCGGCATCGGGCGGCGCGTTCCGGGTGCAGCCCGCCGATGGCGCCGCGGCCCAGCCAGGGGGTTCGGGGTCGAGCCGCAACCGCTTTGTCACGCAGGTCTTCAGACTGAATTCGATCGATGCCGCTTCGGCCGCGGAGACGCTGCGGCCGTTGATCAGTCGCGAGGGCCAGGTCACGTCGAACCGGTCCGGCAATGCCATCATCGTCGCCGATTATGCCGACAACGTGGCACGCGTTCGCAGCCTGCTGGGCCAGATCGACCGCGACCGACAGACGACACGCGTCGTTCCGCTGAAAAACGCCGGCGCGCGCGAGATTGCCGGCGCGCTCAACCAGCTTGGCGGGTCGGGGCCCGGTGGCGATCCGGCGGACGGTGGGGGTGCAGCCCGCGGCGGCGTGCAGGTCGTCGCGATCGACAGCTCCAATGCCGTGGCGTTGCGCGGGGATGCGGCGGCCGTTCAGAAAATGGCCGAAACCGTGCTTGACCTCGACCGGCGTGCCGCTGCCGGCGCCGATGTCCGGGTCATCTTCCTGGCGCATGCCGACGCCGAAAAGCTGCTGCCGGTCCTGCAACAGCTGGTCGGGCAGGCACCGACCACGACGGCGCCGACGGCCACGACGCCGAATACAGCGCAGCAACCTTTCGGCAACCGCCAGGCCAGCGTTTCGGCGTCGGCACCATCGGTGAGCGCCACGCCGATCGCCGGCGCCACCATCGGCCGTGGGCAAGCTGTCATTGCGCGTTATGAGGGCGCCAATGCCATCATCATCTCGGCGCCCGGCGATGTGCAGCGCCAGCTCGGCGAGGTCATCCGTCAGCTCGATACGCGCCGCGAGCAGGTGCTGGTCGAAGCGATCATCGTGGAAATTTCCGATGTCGTGGCCAAGAAGCTGGGTGTGCAGTTCCTGCTGACC
Source organism: Polymorphobacter fuscus (assembly GCF_011927825.1). Classification (NCBI taxonomy): domain Bacteria; kingdom Pseudomonadati; phylum Pseudomonadota; class Alphaproteobacteria; order Sphingomonadales; family Sphingosinicellaceae; genus Sandarakinorhabdus; species Sandarakinorhabdus fusca. Next base: position 112,623 of record NZ_JAATJI010000001.1, read on the forward strand.
GGCACGGGTGGCAGCAATATCCCGTTTTCGGTCACCAATTATTCTAATGCCGTCCCCAACCTGCTGACGGTGGCCGGGGCCGTGGCAAGTGAAAAAACCGATCCGGGCTCGACACTTACCCAGACCCTTCGCGATGCGGCGGTTTCGACGCTGTTGAGCGCGACCGGGGGATCCTTCGGTCTCGGCGGCAAGCTCGGCAACAATGCCATTTTCGGCTTTGTCATCAATGCCGTGAAGTCGGACACCAATTCCAACGTGCTGTCGACGCCATCGATCATGACGCTCGACAACCAGCAGGCGAAGATCCTGGTCGGCCAGGAGATCCCGATTTCGACGGGGGAATCGCTGTCGAGCAATTTCGACAACGCGTTTCGCACCATTCAGCGCCAGAATGTCGGTATCCAGCTCGATGTGAAGCCACAGATCAACGCCGGTGGCACGATCAAGCTGGCGTTGCGGCAGGAAGTCAGCTCGATCGCCGGGCCGGTGTCGTCGACTTCGAGCGAATTGATCCTCAACAAGCGCGAATTGTCGACCACTGTTACGGTCGACGATGGCCAGATCATCGCGCTCGGCGGGCTGATCGACGACAATGAGCGCCGGACGATCGAGAAGGTGCCGCTGCTCGGCGATATTCCGGGGCTTGGCGTATTGTTCCGGTCGAAATCGCGCAGCCGCACCAAGACCAATCTGATGGTGTTCATCCGGCCGACGATCGTGCGATCGGCGCCGGATGCCCAGCGCCTGGCGGCAGAGCGCTACAATTACATGCGCGACGCGGAACTGGCGCAAAATGGCGGCAACCCGTCGGAAACGACGTCCCTCGATTCGATGGTGCGCGACTATCTGCACACGGCGCCGCCGGCATTGCCCGCGCCGACGGTGCCCCGATGACCATGGTCGTCGCGCCCGAAGCCGAGGTTCCGGTCTTGCCTTACGGGTTCGCCAAGCGCTTCGGCGTGGTCATCACCGGAAATGATGATGCCGCAATCCATGTCGGGCTGCGCAAGGGTGACGACCCGCGCGTCCTCGCCGAGGTCCGGCGGCTTGTCGGTCGACCGCTCGCGGTGGAAATCGTCGAGGCTCCGAGTTTCGACCGCCTGTTGTCGGGCAATTATGCACTGGGAGGCTTTACCGGCGGCGCGATCGACAGCGGCGACGAGCTTGGCCTGCTGGTCGACAACATCCCGTCGGCTGACGACCTTCTCGACACCCAGGACGATGCCCCGATCATTCGGCTCATCAACGGCCTGATCGCCGAGGCCGCGCGCCAGAATGTGTCCGATATCCATATCGAGCCCTATGAGACGGCGCTGATCGTCCGGATGCGTGCCGATGGCCAGTTGACCGAACGGCACCGGCTGCCGGCCAATGTCGCCGGCATGGTGGTCAGCCGGATCAAGGTGATGGCGCGGCTCGATATTGCCGAGCGGCGCTTGCCGCAGGATGGCCGCATCGGCCTGACGCTGGGCGGCAAGAGCCTCGATGTCCGGGTGTCCACGCTGCCGTCGCGCGCCGGCGAACGCGTCGTGCTGCGCCTTCTCGACAAGGAAAATGCCGGGATCGACCTCGATGCGCTCGGCATGCCGGCGGCGATCGACCGGGTGTTCCGCAATGCCCTGGCGGAGCCGAACGGCATCGTCCTGGTCACGGGACCGACCGGCTCGGGCAAGACCACGACGCTTTACGCCGGCTTGCGGCTGCTCAACGACGGCAGCCGCAACATCCTGACCGTCGAGGACCCGGTGGAATATGCCGTCGACGGGATCGGCCAGACGCAGGTCAACCCAAAGGTCGGCCTGTCGTTCGCGACCGGGCTGCGGGCCATCCTGCGCCAGGACCCCGACACCGTCATGGTCGGCGAAATCCGCGATTCCGAAACCGCGGAAATCGCCATCCAGGCCTCGCTGACCGGCCATCTGGTCCTGTCGTCGGTCCATACCAACGACGCCGCCGGCGCCATCACCCGCCTGCGCGACATGGGGATCGAACCGTTTCTACTGGCGTCCACCCTGCGCGCCGTTGTTGCCCAGCGGCTGGTCCGCCGTCTCTGCCGCGATTGCGCCGTGCCGCACCCTGCAACGGCCGCCGAGGCGGCGTTGATCGGCATTGCCGAAGCCGCGATCATCTGGTCGGCGGCAGGCTGCCCTGCCTGTTCGAACAGCGGCTATCGCGGGCGGCTCGGCGTCTTCGAGGCGATCCGCATCACGGACGAGATCCGGCGCCTCATCCTCGACGGTGGCGATGAAAGTGCGATCATGGCGCAGGCCTTTGCCGGCGCGCCGGCCTTGTCGGGCGCGGCGCGGGCGCTGGTGATCGCCGGCGTGACGACGGCCGAGGAATCGGTCCGCGTCATGCGGAGCGGCGGCGATGCCTGACTATCAATATAGTGCCATCGATACGGCCGGGCGGTTGCGCCATGGCCGGGTGACGGCGGGGGACGATGACGCGGCGCGATCGGCGCTGCTGCGCCAGAAGCTGTTTGCAACCCGCCTCCAGCCTGCCGGCCCCAGCGCCGCGGCGCCGCGCCAGCCGGGCGGGTCGCGGCGTAAGCTCAGCCCCAAGCAGTTGACGCTGTTCACCCGGCAGGTCGCGACGTTGGTCCAGGTCGCACCGCTTGAAGAAGCGATCCGCACCATCGTTCGCCAGACCGAACAGCCGCATGTCCAGCAGATCCTCGAACGGGTGCACGCGGGCATTGTCGAAGGGCGACCGTTGTCGGCCGCAATGGCGCTGGCACCCAACAGCTTTCCGCCGCTGTACCGTGCGATGGTCGCCGCCGGCGAAAGCTCGAGCTCGCTGCCCGAAATCCTCGAACGGCTGGCGATGCTGCAGGAACGGCAGGCGACGGTGCGCGGCAAGGTCATGGCCGCGGTCGCCTATCCGGCGGCATTGGCGGTGGTCGCCGTTGCCGTCGTGATCGCCTTGATGGTCTTTGTGGTTCCCAAGGTCGTTGCCCAGTTCGAGGATATCGGCCAGCAGCTGCCGCTGCTGACGCGGATCGTTATTGCGCTGTCGGATTTCCTGTCGGGCTGGTGGTGGGCGCTTTTGCTGTTCGTTGCCGGCGCCGGGCTGGCCTTTGCCCGCCTGATGCGCGACGAGGTATTCCGGCTGCGCTTCGACACCTGGCTGCTTGGCCTGCCGCTGATCGGGCGTCTGTTGCGTGACCTTCATGCCGCCCGGCTTGCCCGCACGCTGGCGACGATGGTCGCCAGCCGGCTGCCGCTGATCGAAGGCCTGGCGTTGACCACCCCGACGATCAACAACCGCGCCTTGCGGCAAGCATCGCAGGACATGGTGGTGGCGATCCGCGAAGGCGGCAGCCTGTCGGTGGCGCTGCGCCGCAGCGGCCTGTTTCCACCGTTGCTGGTCTATATGGCCGCCGGCGGCGAGACGTCCGGACGGCTCGACCTGATGCTCGAACGCGCCGCCGATTATCTGGAACGCGAGTTCGACACCTTCACGGCGACGGCATTGTCGCTGCTCGAACCCGGCGTCATAATCCTGATGGGCGGCATCGTCGCGGCAATCGTCCTGTCGATCCTGCTTCCCATCCTGCAACTCGACACATTGGCAGCACAGTGAGACCCCGGATGCACCCAGGATCGGACGAAGAAGGCTTTACGCTGGTCGAACTGATGGTCGTCATCGTCATCATCGGCCTGCTGGCGACGGTGGTCATCGTCAATGTGCTGCCGACGCGCGACAAGGCGATGCAGGAAAAGGCGCGCGCCGACATCGCGTTGATCGAGCAGGGCCTCGAAATGTACCGGCTCGACAATTTCAACTATCCCGCCGCGACACAGGGGCTGGCGGCGCTGCGCTCGGCGCCGGCCGATCTTGCCCAGCCCGAGCGTTATCGCCAGGGCGGCTATCTGAAACGGCTGCCGGACGATCCGTGGGGGAAGCCCTATCAATATGCCAACCCTGGGACCCATGGCGCCATCGACGTCTATTCGCTTGGTGCCGACGGCGCACCGGGAGGGACCGCCAACGATGCCGACATCGGCAACTGGCGCTGACCGGGCAGGAACACCGTCCCCGCGCCGGGATGGGTTCACGCTGGTCGAGCTGATGGTCGTGCTGGTCATCATCGGCCTGGCCGCGGCGACGGTCGTCGTCGCCATTCCCGACCAGCAGGCGCGGCTTGCCGACGATGCCGATGCCTTTGCCGCGCGGCTGGTCGCGGCGCGTGACCTGTCGATCGTTTCGGGGCGTGATATTGCCGTCGAGGTCGATGCCGTTGGCTATCGCTTCGCACAGCGCCGCGTGGACGGGTGGCAGCCTGCCGCCGCCAAGGCCCTGCAGGCGCGTCTGTGGGGCACAGGCACAGCCGTGCAGACCCGCATCGACAATGGTGACAGGCTGGTCTTCGACACCACCGGCCTTGCAACCCCGGCGCTCGTCACGCTGCAGCGCGGCCGCGGCCGCGCCAGCATCGCCGTCGATGCCGCAGGAGCGGTGCATGTCGATGCACGCTGACATCGCAATGCCCGCGCGCGAAGGCGGCTTCACGTTGATCGAAGTGCTCGTCGCGCTCGCCATCTTCAGCCTGGCGGCGCTGGCGCTGTTGCGACTGCAGGGTGCGGCGCTGAGCACCACGGCGCGGCTGGACGAGCGCGCGCTTGCCGGCGTGGTGGCCCAGAACCGGGCCATCGAGGCGATGATCGCGCCACAGCCACCGGGCTTTGGCGCCACCGCCGGCGAGGAAGCCAATGGCGGGCGCGTCTGGCGGTGGGCGCAAACAGTCGCGCGCAGCCCCGACGTGCGCCTGCAGCAGATCGAGATCAAGGTTATGACGCCCGACGGCAGCGTGGCCGCCACGCGCACGGTGGTGCGACGCGCGTCATGAGAACGGCCGGTTTCACGCTTGTGGAAATGCTCATCGCTTTGTCGATCTTTGCATTGCTGTCGATCGGCGGCGTTTCGTTGCTGTCGTTCAGCATCGATTCGCGCCAGCGCACCACCGAGCGGCTGGACAGCTTGGCCAGTGTGGTGCGCACGCGATCGCTGCTGACCGCCGACCTCGCCCAGGCGACGCCGCGAACCTGGCGTGACGAGTCGGGTCTGCGCCGGCCGGCCTTTGCCGGCAACAGCGGCGAGGCGGCGTTGCAACTGGTGCGTGGCGGCTGGGCGAATGACGGCGCGGCGCCGCGATCGTCGTTGCAGCGCGTCGCCTATCGCCTCGACGGGGACCGGCTGGTGCGAACGGCGGCGCCGATGGTCGACGGGACGGCGGAATCGCCCCCGGCCGTCCTGCTGACCGGCGTGACGTCGCTGAAGATGCGCTTCCACGCCGGCGGCGAATGGCGCGACGACTGGCAGCCGGTCACCGACGACGCCCTGCCGGACGCGGTCGAAGTGACTGTCGCTTCGGCGGCGATCCCGCCGCTGCGGCAGGTTTTTCTGGTCGGACCCGGCCCTGCGGCATGACCGGACCGATCGAACCCGCAGCGCATGAGCGCGGTGCCGCCTTGTTGACGGTGCTGATCCTCGTCAGCGTCTTGGGCGCGCTGGCGGTGGTGGTGTTCGACCGGTTGCGACTGGCGACCATGCTGGCGTCGAACCATGCCGGCATCGAGGACGCCCGCAGTTTTTCGGCGATCGCCGAGGCGCTCGTGGCAATGAAGATCGAGGATCTGGTCACCGCCAGTCCCGGGCGCACGACGTTGGTCGGCGGCTGGCAGGGGCGCGCGACGGTCATCCCGCTGCCGTCGGGGAGCGCCGAAATTCGCGTGCGCGACGGTGCCAATTGCTTCAACCTGAACAGCCTCGTCATGGACAGTCGCGATGCCCGCGCGTCCCGGCCGCCGGCCATCGACCAGCTCGCCCGATTGATGATGGTCCTCGATGTGCCGGACAGCGAGGCCCGGCGCATCGCCGCGGCGACAGCGGACTGGATCGACAGCGACGGCGACGCCAATCCGGAGGGCGCCGAGGACAGCGTTTATGCCCGGGGGTCACCCGCCTATCGCACCGGCAACACGTTGATGACCGATGCCAGTGAATGGCGTGCGGTGACGGGCGTGACGCCGGCGCTGTACGCGCGGTTGCGCCCGTTGCTTTGCGCCTTGCCGGTTGCCGAGATTTCACCCTTGAATGTCAACACGCTCACCCCCGACCAGGCGCCGCTGCTGGCGATGCTGTTTCCCGGCACGCTGAGCGTTGCCGCCGCCCGCCGCGTCATCGCCGCCCGGCCGGCCGCAGGCTGGGGCGAGATGGCGTCGTTCTGGAACACGCCGGCGCTGCAGGGCGTCGTGCCATCCGGCGAGGGCCGGCGGCAGCCCGGCGTGCAGACGTCCTGGTTCGCGGTCGACATGCAGATCCTCGCGGGGGATGGCGAATTGCGCGAAACGGCGCTGTTCGATGCCCGACAATCGCCGGTGAAGCTCGCCCGCCGCCGCTGGACCGCCGACGAATGACCGAATTGATCGTCTTCCCGGACAATGGCTATTCCTGCCTATGGCTGGAAATGGAGGCCGGCCGCATCGTCGCGCGCGGCACCGACCTTGCGGAACTCCGATCCGCCGGGGAAGCGCCGCGCGACGTCGTCGCTGTTGTTTCCGGCGTGTCGGTGGTCGTGCACTGGGTCGAGCTTCCGGCCCTGGCGCCGGCACAGGCGGCGGCGGCGGCGCGGTTGCTGGCGGCCGATGTCTGCGGCGGCGCCATCGCTTCGACACATGTCGCGCTCGGCGACGTCGATAGCGAGGGCACAAGGCCGTTGGCGCTGGTCGACACGCGGACGATGGACGACTGGCTGGCAATTCTGGCCGCAGCGGGACTGGACGCGGTGCGCATCGTACCGCTGCCGCTGCTGCTGCCGGCGGCGTCTGCCGATGCCGAAGGCGCGCATGCGACGCTGCTGCCCATCGGCGACATCGGCCATGTCCGCGGCGACCGGCTCGCTTTTTCGGCCGAACTGCCGCTGGTCGATGTCATGCTGGCCGACCGCACGATCATCCCGATCGACGCGGCGCGCTTTGAAGCCAGCCTGTCCGCGATGCTGGCCACCGATGTCGTCAATCTGCGGCAGGGCGCATTTGCCCGCAAGCGGCGGGCGCCGCTCGACCGGCGGCAATTGCGTCGGATCGCCGTGACCGCCGTCGCGGCGGCAGGGCTGTGGCTCGGCGTCGAAGCCGCGACACTGCTGCGCGACAGGTTCGCCGCCGACCAGATCGAGCAACGCGCAGCGGATGCCGCCCGCGCGGCGTTGCCGCGGGGCACGGCCGTCGACGCGCCACGCGCCCAGGTGGCGGCGCGCGCGGCGCGGCTGGGGGCGGCGGGCAGCGGCTTCACGCAGCTCGCCGGGCCATTGCTGGCAGGGATGCGAGACCAGACCGCCACAGTGCTGCAATCGCTGAAATATGCGCCCGACAGCGGCCTTGCGGCGGCCGTGGAGGTGCGATCTCCCGAAGCGCGCCAGCAATTGACCGCGATTGCTCCCGGGTCCGGCCAGACGTTGACAGTCGGCGCGCCGCGCGACGTGGCCGGCACCACGGTTGTCGACATCGTGGTGCGGCCGCGATGACCAAGGCCCTGACATCGTGGTGGCACGGTCGGACCCGACGCGAGCAGATCCTGCTGGCGTCGGCGCTTGTCCTGTTCGGCCTTGTGTTCGGCTGGCTCGGGGTGCTGCGACCCTTGGCGCAGGCCCGCGCCGAAGCTGCGGACCGGCTGGCCGCCGCCGAGGCCGATCTGGGCGAAATCCGGGCGCTGACGCCGATCATCCGGGCTGCGGAAGCCCGGGCGCGATCGGCCGGGGACGTGCCGGCGATCGACACGATCCGACGCCGCGCGACCGATGCTGGCCTGGTTGCGGACACCATTGCCGATGACGGCGCCGGGCGGGTCACGCTGCGCATTGCCGCGATCAAGCCGGCAGTCCTGCTGCGCTGGATTGCCGATATCGAGACGCGCGATCAGATCTTGGTCGACAGTCTGACGGTTACCCGCAACGGTGACGCCACAGTCGCTGCGGACCTGGCGTTTCGCGGTGCCGCCCGATGACGCGGCGCGTTCGCTTGTCGATTTTTGCAGCCTGCCTGCTTTTCGCCACCCTGGCGCTGTTTCCGCTGCGCCTTGCCGGACTCGACAGCGCCGGCGTATCGGCACGCGCCGCCAGCGGCACGATATGGCGCGGCCACCTGGAAGCGGCGCAGCTCGGCGGAATCGCATTGGGGGATGTTGCCGTCGGCGTGGCACCGGCGGCGCTGCTGGGTGGCCGATTGCGGCTCGATTTTGCTTCTGAGGCGCTTTCAGGCGCGGGTTTTCGGGGTCGGGGTGGTTTCGGGATCGCCGGGCTGGCCGGACGCGTGGGCCCGCTGTCGATCGGCGGCGTGCCGGTGACGGCGGTGAGCTTCGAACAGGTCAGTATCGGGTTCGACGCAGGGGCCTGCGTAACCGCGGAGGGGATGGTGCGGGTTCAACCCGGGGCAGGCCTTGCGGACGGTGAGAGCCTCGACGGCCGGCCGCGCTGCGAGGGCTCGGCTGTCGTGCTGCCGCTGGCATCGGCGTCGGGCAGGGAGCGGTTGATGGTGCGGGTCGAGGCGAACCGGCGTTATCGCGCGGAGCTTTCGCTCGACGGGGTGAGCGAAGCGCAGCGTCCGTTGTTGTTGGCCGCCGGGTTCTTGCCGACACCGACCGGCCTGACGCTGACGACGGAGGGCATATTCTGATGGCTTCGATGCTGGGGCTCGCTGCATTTCTTCTGGCGGCAAGCGCGACGCCGGTCGTTTCGCCGCTGCCACTCGCCGAACTTCCGACCCAGAAGCTGGCGGTGAACGAATGTGCGCTGGTCCTGTGGGACCGCGCCACCGGGCGACGCATCGCGATGATGCTGCTGAACCCCGAGGCGATTCGCGTTGTCAGCAAAGGCAGCGCGCTGGCACTGCCGCGGAAGGCCGGGGAGGGCGAGGCTGTCGCGGGCTTTGTTCCCCGCGCTGAATATACCGATGGCACGCTGCGGATCGTCACCGACCTGGCAATCGTCGCAAACGACACGCCAGGCAGCGCCATCGTGCGTGACGGCGTGATCTCGGTGACGGATAGCGACGGCGTCGAGGTTGTGGCGCCGGTGGCCGGGATCGCAGGCTGCAATCGCTGACCCTGTATCACAGCGTTTCATCCATTACGGGTCAGCCAGATCCCCGCTGGACAAGACGTCCGCAGGTCGATGCAGAAACAAACAATGGTGTTGCGCAAGTCACGGCCATGCGTGATCGGCGATATGACAGATTTGTGACTTTTATGACGATATCATTGTTAGGTCATTATGTAATAATTCCGCCATGAAGCGCCACTAACACCCGGCCGGGACGCGTAAGGGGCGGCATTGTGCCGCGCGAATCGGATGGGAGCCAGATAATGACCAAGATGCGGGCCTTGCTGTTGCTTGGCGGAGCGCTGACCGTGACAGCCTGTAACGGCGCCAACGATGTTGCGTCGCCTGGCACCGGCGGAAATGTCATCATCACCCCGACGCCGACCCCGACGCCGACACCCACCCCGACGCCGACACCGACACCGACGCCGACGTTGGTGACCCCCGCCGCAGGTTGTCCGACCGTCGCCGACCCCGCCGGTCTGACCGACGGCGGCACAATCACCGGCCCGACTGGCACGTGGCGCGTCTGCACCCTGCCGGCACGCATCACGCGCAGCATCCAGCTGACGAAGGTGCGCGGCCTGCTTTACCAGCTTGCCGGACGAGTCGATGTCGGCACCGATGGCGGCCCGACGGCAAGCGCCAATGATTCGAACGTGACGTTGACCATCGATCCGGGTGTCATCGTCTACGGCGGGACCGGCGTGTCGTGGTTGCACGTCAATCGCGGCAACCGCATCAACGCCGTTGGCACCGCTGCCCTGCCGATCATCTTCACCAGCCGTGACAACGTCCTCGGCCTCAACTCCGACAGTTCGTCCGGCCAGTGGGGCGGCGTCGTGTTGAGCGGCCGCGCCCAGGTCACCGATTGCGCCGCGCCCGGCGCAACGCCCGGCACCGTGTCGTGCGAACGCCAGACCGAAGGCGCTGTCGATCCTGCGCTTTATGGTGGTGCCACCAACACCGATAGCAGCGGCCGGATGAGCTATGTGCAGATCCGCTACTCGGGTTTCGTCCTGTCCGGAAACAGCGAGCTTCAGGCGCTGACAACGCAGGGCACCGGCACCGGCACGCAGCTCGACCACATCATGACCTTCAATAGCTCGGACGATGGCGCCGAATTCTTCGGCGGCCGTGTTAACATGAAGTATTTCATCTCGGTCGGGGCCGAAGATGACAACCTCGACACCGATACCGGCGTCAAGGCCAACTTCCAGTATGTCCTGGTTGTCCAGCGTCCCAATATCGGCGACTCGATGATCGAAGCCGACTCCGACAATGCCGTCGACGGCAACATCCCGCGCCAGAATACCCGTGTCGCCAACTTCACTTTCATCCAGCGTTCGGCGAACAGTTTCGGGAACAACGCCTCGATCCTGCTGCGCGGCGGCACCGATTACGCACTCGTAAATGGCGTGCTCGCGAGCAGCCCGCTCAACCCCTGCCTGCGCATCAGCCGCCCGCAAACGATCGTTACTGCGCCAAATGCTGCGACCGACGAAGTCGGCCCGCCGATCATCCGTTCGATGCAGATGCAGTGCGGGACGCCGAAGTATATTGGTTCGAACGGCGTCACGGACGCGCAAGTCGCAGCAGTGTTCGGGACGGGCACAAGCAACAACAACGATGCCTATGTCCCGAGCCTGACCAGCGTCTTCATCAACGGTCCGACCGAAACGGCGGTTCCGGTGTTCGATGCCAGCACCCTCGATCCGTTCTTCGACAAGGTGACCTACATCGGTGCGGTCAAGGATGCGTCCGACAACTGGATCCGCACCTGGACTTGCAACAGCGCCACCGTTGACTTCGGCACCGGCAACACTGGCCTGTGCACCACGATCCCGACGTACTGATCTACTATTCGCCGACGTGGCGTGGCGCATCCGGCGCTGCGCCACGCGGCTTCTTGAACTGATAGCTGGGGGCTGCTGATGTCGAGGCCGTTGCAACTTGCGAGCCTTTTGCTCATTTCGTCATCGCTGGTGGCACCTGCGATGGTGCGCGCCCAATCCGCGGCGCCGCCGGCGGCCGCATCCCCGCCCGCGGCCGACGTGCCCGCCGAGGAAAGCGTCGACATTTCCATTCCCGGTGCCAATGAAGATATCGTCGTAACCGGACGGCGCAACGCCAATATTGCCAAGTCGGTCCCGCAGGTCGTTTCGGTTCTGTCCAGCGCCGACATTGCGCGAACCGGTGAAGGCGACATCGCCGGCGCGCTCAGCCATGTCACCGGCCTCAGCGTTGTCGGCAACGGCTTTGTCTATGTCCGCGGCCTTGGCGATCGCTATTCGCTGGCGCTGCTCAACGGCTCGCCACTGCCGAGCCCCGAGCCGCTGCGCCGGGTCGTGCCGCTCGACCTGTTTCCGACCAGCGTCATTTCCTCGACACTTGTCCAGAAGAGCTATTCGGTCAACTTCCCCGGCGAGTTCGGCGGCGGTGTCATCAACCTGACGACCAAGGCTATCCCGCAGGAACGCTTCATCACCATCGGCGGCGCGATCGGCGGTGACACGGTCACCACCAACGGGCTCGGCTATACCTATTTCGGCAGCCCCACCGACCCGACCGGCTTCGACAACGGCACGCGCAGCACGCCGCCGGCACTCGCCGCGTATCTCGCCAGTGGTGAGCGGATCAGCACCGGCGCGGTCGACACCAAGCCGATCGCCGGGGAACTGGTCAACGCCCGCAATGCGCTCGTCCAGCGCAACCGTCATATTCCAGCAAATACCTCGGCGACCCTGACCGCCGGCGATTCCTATGATGTCGGCAACGACGGGACGCTCGGCGTCATCGCCACTCTGGGCTACAGCAATACCTGGCGGACGCGCGATGCGATCCAGCAGACGGCGTCGTCGGCTGACCTGTCGCAGAAGGAACTCGATTTCCAGCGGGTGATCACGGACAACCGCATCATCGTCAACGGCCTGCTCGGCGTTGGCTATGAATGGGACGAGAACAAGCTGCGCTGGACGAACCTGTTCATCCGCGACACCCTGAAACAGGCGCGGATCGGCATCGGCCAGCGTGCCACCGGGGCACCCAATGCGACGCTTCAGCAGCAGGACACGGCCTGGTACGCGCGCCAGCTGTTCAACACCCAGCTGACCGGCGAATTCGAGCTGACACCCGAGCTGAGCCTCGACATGCGCGGCGCCTATGCCAATTCCAGGCGCGATGCGCCGGCGGAACTGAGCTTCGAATATCTGCGCAGCAACAGCGAGCAGGATCCCTTTGGCGCCCAGTTCATCAACCGCCTCAACAATGGCCAGCAGGGTCTGGCGTCGGCGACCTACTCCAAGCTCAACGAGAATCTCTGGTCGGGCGGCGCCGATCTGTCGTACAAGCCGATCGATGCGGTGACGGCGACGCTCGGCTATGCCTATTCGGATACCAGCCGGCGCACCGAGCGGCGTGAGTTTCAGTTCATTGCACCGTCGGATTTCCCGCGGGGTGTCGCGATGCTGCGCCCCGACTTGCTGTTGCAGCCTTCGGTCATCGATTATTACAACATCGCGTTGGTCGATGTGAACGAAGCCAACCCGGTGTTTGACGCCAGATTGCGCATTCACGGCGCCTATGGCCAGATCCAGGCAGAGCTGACGCCGACGCTGAGCCTCAACGCCGGCGTGCGTTATGAAACCGCGAAGCAGACGGTCACGCCGGTGCAGGTGTTCAAGGAGCCAACAGCGTCGCTCGCCGAGACGCTGCTTGACCGCAGCTATTGGTTGCCGGCCGCCACGCTGACCTGGGAACTCGCCGATCGCATGCAGGTTCGGCTCAACGCCTCCAAGACGTTGGCACGCCCGCAGTTTCGTGAGCTGATCTTCCAGAACTATTTCGATCCGGAGAGCAACCGGCTCTATCGCGGCAACCCGCTGCTTACGGACAGCCAGTTGTTCAACGCCGAAGCCCGTTATGAGTGGTATTTCGGCACCGACGAGCAGCTTTCGGTGGCAGGTTTCTTCAAGCGTATCGACAACCCGATCGAGTCCTTTGTCAGCTTCAGCGACAATCTGGTCATCACCAGTTTTGCCAACGCGCCGAAGGCCGATCTTTATGGCGTCGAACTGGAAACGCAGAAGTATTTCGACCTTGCCGATGTCGGCAAGGGTGCTTTCTGGGCGTCACGCCGCGCCCTGCTGATCGCCAACTACACCTACACCCAGTCGAAGCTGAAGGTCGGTCCGAATGACCCCGTCGCCGTGTTCGCATCGGCGGCCAATCTGGCGACCGATTATTTCCGCGACGGTGCACCGTTGACCGGCCAGTCCGACCATCTGGTCAATCTGCAGTTCGGCCTGCAGGATTCGGAACGGCTTTCGCAGCAGACGTTCCTGCTGAGCTATGCCAGCAACCGCGTCACCAGCCGCGGTGGCCCCGGCCAGCCCGATATCATCGAGAAGCCGGGCTTCCGCCTCGATTTCGTTGCCCGTCAGGGGATCGAAGTGTCGGGCAAGACGATCGAATTGAAGCTCGAGGTTCGCAACATTACCGCGACCAAGAACCAGGAATTTCAGCAAAGCGGTGACAATCGCATCTTCTTCAACCTCTGGGACGTCGGGGTGAGCGGTTCGATCGGCGCCAGCATCAACTTCTAGGCGCTTTTTCGCTCTCCGCCCCTGGTCTAGGACCAGGGGCGCTCGCGGAACCAGCAGGTGATGATGTGTTTCACACCTGCCCTGACCGGCATCCCTTGGTGCAGCGTGGCATAATTCGGCCGACCGTCTGCAAGCAGATTGTTCCAGGCGAGCAGCTTGCCGGCTTCGGGCTGGACGATCTTGTCGTATTGCTTGAACCGCGTGGCGCCGCCTGATTGCGGTTTGTTCAGATAGACCATGACGGTCCAGGTGCGCTGTCCGGACACGGTGCAGAATCGCGCATAGTCGGGGCCGCCCGGTTCGAACGTGTCCGTATGGGCCTTGAACTCCTGGCCGACGGCATAGCGTTGTCCCTGCAGCGGCTCGGCATGGGCGGCATTGAGGCCAGCAAAGGCCGCGATTTTGGCGACGATGCCGCTGATGAAAGCGTCGCTGCCGCCCAGGTCGCAGGTCTCGCTGGTCCGAAAGCTGTTGTCGCCCGTGTGATCCGCCAGAGCCGACGGCCGCCGCTCGGCCTCGATCCGCGCGATGAGCGTCTCGCACTCGGTCGGATCGAGAAAATCGCGGCGGACGTAGATCGTCACCCCAGGCAGCGGCATCCGCTGCGCACCGGCGAAAGCTGTCATAATCAGCGCTCCCAAACTGAAAATGGACCCGGCACCCACAATAGCCAGGCCGCGGCGGCCAGCAACGCACCGAGCGGGATACGGCTATGCCGGGTGATGGCGCGCCCCCGGAGGCGGTCATAGGCGACAAGTGCCAAGCCGAACGAAGCCGCAAGCAGGAGAACGAAGGGCAGGGCAACCCACCCCAGCCAGGCGCCGATGGCCGCGAACAGCCGGGGATCGCCGCCGCCGAGCCCGACCCTTCCGGTCATCACGCGGTATGCATAGGCGATGCCGGCAAGACTGGCGAAACCCGCTGCGGCCCCGATCAAACGGTCTGGAACACTCGGTGGCAGCCAGATCCCGGCTGCCAGGCCCATGGCGGCGAGGGGCACGGTCAATCGGTCGGGCAGCCAGAAATATTCGACATCGAGAACCAGCAGCGCCAGCAGCATCCAGCCGAAGATTGCCCCACCTATTCCCCCCGGCAAGGGTCTTGCCGCCAGGCTGACGGCACCGATTGCGGCTGCTACCAGAATGATCACCAGGCGTCGCCGCCCCGCACCGGGAGGCGTCGCTGCGAGGCGTTGGTCATGCACATCGTCGTGCCGGTGGGCCACGAACCCGAGCGATTTTGGCCAACGGTGGGTCATCTCGGCAATTGCAGCGCCCGCGACGGTGCCGCCTGCCGTACCAAGGGCAATCGGCGCATATGATGCCCATGGTTCAGTCATCGGACACCCTTTCTGCGCACGCGAGCGTGGCTAACATTGTCGGGCGGGCGGATAAAGCCTGCTGGTCGGAAGCGAGAGGAGTCCGGCGCCCGGATCGGCGGGGAGACGTCTCGGGACAAGCGTCCGCCTGGTACTGCACAGATATTTTTGACCCGATCCAACGGGTTGGTCTTCGCGCGCAAGTCAATCTTGCGCGCACAGCGCCCAAAGGCATCTCGACCCTTTGGATGTTTTCGGGCATGACTCCGCGACGCCGACACGCGGTATCACGGAACGAGCAAAGGGGGTCAGGCATTTGGCGATGATGGATGTCACGCCTGCTGCCCGAAACGAAGCCGATCCTGCCCCTCCGCTGCGCAGCATGCGCCGGCGGCGCGCCCTCCAGATCGCCGCAGGGCTGGCCGCCCTGCTCGTCGGACTATACATCTTCCAATATGTGACGCGCGGCGCGTTCTGGAAATCGACATTCGAATCCTATGTGTCGAAGCGCGCTGGCCGTTCGGTCCGGGTGGCGGGGAATTTCGAGCTTTATCTCGATCCGAACATCCGTTTCCGCGCCGACGGGCTGCGGGTTGCGAACCCCGACTGGGCCGAACAGGATGATTTCTTCGTTGCCCGGCGCATCGCGCTCGATGCGTCGTTGTGGAAGGCGCTTTTCGGCACAGTGACGATCAATGACCTGACCGTCGACGGCGGCCGGTTGGCGCTGCAACGCCGAGCCGACAGGACCAACAGCTGGACCTTCGGTGGCGGCGCCCTGGAAATCCCCGACATCGTCCGTGCCGCGGTGACCGACAGCGGCATCGCTTTCGTCGACGCGGTGACTGATACCCGCCTCGACATCGCCTTCGGCGATATTGCCGGCACCGCCGCAAGCGGTGGCCAGCGGATCAACGGTCCGCTCAGCTTTTCCGGCAAGGGCCGGACACACGGTGCACCCTTCGATATCGCCGGCCGGCTGACGACGCCGAACCAGGCGGCGGCCGGTGGCCGGATCGGGCTCGACCTGACCGCCAACATTGCGCAGACGCGGATCGCCGTTGCAGGGGTTCTGCCCGGTGCGACGCGGATCGATGGGGCTGACCTGCGGATCTCGGTGGCCGGGCGTAACTTCCAGGACCCCTGGCGGCTGTTCGACATCGCGCTGCCGGCGACGCGGCCTTACAAGTTGACGGCCAATCTGACCAAATCCGGGCAGGAGCTTCGCTTGACGAAGCTGACCGGGCGGCTGGGCGATTCGGACATCGCCGGCAATCTGACGGCAACACTTGCCGCGAACCCGGGTGATCGCTTCCGCATCGACGGCACGCTCAATTCGCAAACGCTCGATATCAAGGATGTCGGGCCGCTGGTCGGCTATGATCCGGCAAGGATCGAGTCCGGCAAGGGTGTCGTCGTGCAGGTCGCTGGCCGGCCCCGGCTGCTGCCGGACGCCACATTGGCGGTCGACGCGATCGGCAAGTTCGACGCCAAGATCGATTATCGCGCCAAGACGGTGCGAACCGGCAAACTGCCGTTTGACAATCTGCGGCTGGATTTCGGGCTTGACCGGAAACTGCTGACCCTGTCGCCGCTGGCGTTCGATGTCGCCGGCGGGCGCTTGATCGCCAAGATCGGCATCGACGCGCGGTCGCCGCTGGTACGAACCGACTACGACGTGCGGCTGACCGAGATTCCGCTGGGCCGGGTGTTGACGGGGTTCAAGGTCGAGGACGCCGGTACCACGGCGTCGGTGCGGGGACGCCTGCAGCTGAAGGGCGTCGGTGACACCGTGCACAAATCACTGGCAAATGCCGACGGTCGGATCGCGCTGGTGGTGCCGACCGGCCAGCTGTGGATCCGAAACATCGAACTCGCCAAGCTCGATCTGCAGAATTTCCTGCTGGCCCTGCTCGGCAAGCAGTTGAAGGAAAAGCGGCAGATCAATTGCGGCGTCGTCGCCTTCACGGTTACCAAGGGGCGGGCCGTGGCCGATCCGATCGTTATCGATACCGACCGCGCCGTATTCCGCGGCCGCGGCGGGTTCAGCTTTGTCGATGAATCGCTCGACATGTCGCTGGAAGGCGATTCGAAGCGTTTCAGCCTGTTTTCCGGCCAGTCGCCGATCGGGATCGGCGGCTATTTTGCCGATCCGTCGATCAACCCGATTTCCGCCGAGTTGCTGGCGCGCGGCGCGGCGGCCGTGACGCTGGGGCTGGTGGCAACCCCGGTCGCCGCAATCGCCGCCTTTGTCGATTTGGGCGATGCCAAGGACGTCAATTGCGCGCCGATCCTGGCGGCCAAGCGCGGTACGGCGCGCGAGCGGGCAGCCAATGCCAAGCCGAAGCGCTGACGTCAGCCGCTATTGCGCAACCCGGCGGCGATGCCGTTGATGGTGAGATGGATGCCCTCGGCGATCCGCGGGTCGTCCTCGCCGGCCCGGCGACGGCGGATGAGGTCGATCTGCAGTTCATTGAGCGGATCGATATAGGGCAGGCGCATGCGCACCGACCGGCCAAGCGCCGGATGGCGATCGAGCAGCTCGGTCTGGCCGGTCAGCTGCAGCAGCGTGTCGCGGGTGCGGTTCCAGCCGCCTTCGATACCGCCGAACACCGACTTGCGCAGCGCCGTGTCGGGCACCAGCCCGGCATAGCGTCGGGCGATATCCATATTGGATTTTGCCAGCACCATTTCGAGGTTTGACAGGGTGGCACCGAGAAACGGCCAGGCGTCGACCATCTCCGCCAGCAGACCCTTGTCTTCGAACCCGGCCAGCGCGTCGCCGGTGCCGTACCAGCCGGGCAGCATGATTCGCGCCTGTGCCCAGCTGAACACCCAGGGAATCGCGCGCAGGTCCTCGATCCGGTCCGACCGTGTTCGTGATGCCGGACGCGAGCCGATCTTGAGTTCGGCGATCTCGGTGATCGGCGTGGCGGCGCGAAAGAAGGCGTTGAAGCCCGGAGTTTCATAGACCAACCCCCGATAGCTGCGATAAGCGGCGGCGCTGATGCTCGCCATGGCGGCGCGGAAGCGAGTGAAATCGACGGTGCTGAGGCGCGGCGGTTCGAGGCTGGCGAGCAGGGTGGCGGCAGCCATCGTCTCCAGGCTGGTTTCGGCGACGGCCGGCGTGCCATATTTCGATGCGATGACTTCGCCCTGCTCGGTGATCCGGATGCGGCCCTTGACCGTTCCTTGCGGCTGGGCGCGGATGGCGTCGAACGCGGGACCGCCGCCGCGCCCGACGGCGCCGCCGCGGCCGTGGAACAGCTGCATGCGCAGGTTGCGGTCCGAAAACACCGCGGCGAGCGCCAGCGCGCCTTCGTGGAGCGACCAGTTCGACGTCAGATACCCGCCATCCTTGTTGGAATCCGAATAGCCGATCATCACCTCCTGATAACCGCGCACGGCTGCCAGCGCGGCCGCCTTGGGGCGATCGAGGAAGCGCGCCATGACGTCGGGCGCCGCCTGAAGATCCTCGATGGTTTCGAACAGCGGAACGGCCATGATCGCACAGGACGGCGGGTCGCCGGGGATGTAGACGCCGACTTCCTTGAGCAGCAGATAGACTTCGAGCAGGTTGGACACCCCGCTGGTCTTGGACACGATATAGGCGCGGATGACTTCGGGTCCGAAGCGGGCATGGGCGGCGGCCGTGGCGCGCAGGATCGCCATTTCGCCAAGCGTTTCGGCGCCATAGTCAGCATAGCTGTTGAACAGCAGGCGTGGCGAGGCAAGTTCGGCGCCGAGCAGGGCGATGCGCGCTTCCTCATCGAGCGCCTCGTAATCATCGGTGACGCCCGCGATGCGCAGAAGCTCGGCGACGACACGAGCATGGACGTCGGCATTCTGGCGCAAGTCGAGCGTGGCGAGGTGGAAGCCGAAAATTTCGACAGCACGGATCAGTGCATCGAGCCGACCGCCGACCATGACGGTGCCGCCATGTGCCGCCAGCGAAGCGGCGACGGTGCGCAAGTCGGCGAGCAGGTCGGCAGCGCGATCATAGGGCGCGCCGGGGACCAGCGAGGCCAGCGGCGGCGCCTGGCCGGCGATGACCCGGTAGCTGGCGGCGGTGCGGGCGTACAGCCCGAACAGGGCGCGGCGATAGGGCTCGTCGGCGCGGCTGGCGGCGGTATCTCCGCTGGCTTCAGCCAGCGCTGCGAGTTCGGGGGTGACGACGACCATGGCCGAGGACATCGACAGTTCGGCGCCGATGGCGTTGAGTTCGGCAAGATAATGGCCGATGACGACGCGCGCCTGGGCCGACAGCGCAGCCTCGAGCGTGGCGGCGTTGACATTGGGATTGCCGTCGCGATCGCCGCCGATCCAGCTGCCGGGGCGCAGGAAGGGCGGCAGCCCGGTGCCGGTCAAGGCTTCCCAACGCGCGTGGAGGCGCGGCAGGACGGGAAGGAAGCTGCCGCCGAGATACGACAGCGCCGACTGGATTTCGTCGAGGACGACCGGTTTGACCGCGCGCAATGGCCGGGTCTGCCACAAGATGGTGATCTGGCGGACCAGCTCGGCCTCGGCTGCCGGGTCGCGACGCCCGGCGCGGCACTGCGCCATCAGCGCGGCGATGCTGGCTTCGCGGTCGATCATGCTCTTGCGCCGGACTTCGGTCGGGTGGGCGGTGAGCACCGGGACGATGAGGGCGCCCTGCAGCAGCGCCACCACGGCATCGCGGTCGACGCCAGCGGCGGCAAGGCTGTCGATCGCGCTGGCGAGACTCGCCGTACTGCCGGTTTCCGAGCGATCCTCGGCCAGGTTGGCAAGCAGCGAAAACAGCAGAAAGCCGCGCACGAAGCGCAGCGTGTCGCCGAGATCGAGCGAGCCCAGCCGGGCGCTGAGCGCGGCCGTCGCCGCTGCATCGGGGGCGCGGTGGGCGTTGACCGAGGCCTGGCGGACGCCTTCGATCGCGTCGAATACCGCTTCGCCATCCTGTTCGCGGATGACATCGCCGAGAAGCCGGCCAAGATAACGGACGTCGGCGCGGTCGTCGGCGGGGTTCGGCATGAATCGGCGGCCTTCAAAGCTTGTGCAGCGCAGCATAGAAGCGCCGCGCCGCGCTTGGAAGCACCAATGACGCCGGTGTCAGCCTGCCTTGGCGAGCATTTCTCCCATCTTGGCGTGGACCATCTGGATCGCCTTCAGCGGCCGCACCATGACCTTGAAATGGGTGATCTGGCCGTCGCTGTTCCAGGTGATCATGTCGATGCCGTTGACCTTGATGCCGTCGATGACGGTTTCGAATTCCAGGATGGCGCTGTTCGGCGCGGTCCATTCGCCGATGTAGGTGAAGCCGGGTCCACCGAGGACCTTGTCGGCACTCGCCAGATATTTGAAGGTGATGTCGCGCCCGACCTGCGGCGTGTGGACCACCGGGCTTTCGAAGACCGCGTCGGGGTGGAGCATGTCGAACAGCGCGGCGTGATCGGGGTTCCGGATGTGGGCGTGCCAGCGTTCGAGCGGGGTCATGGCGGGGTCTCCCGAGGGTGTCGGGAGATCATAATGGGGTCGGCGGGTGGCGCTTGCCTCTCTTAACTCAGGGGACCGGCCTTAAAGCTTCTCGCGAAAGGCGGTGTCGCGCAGGCGGGTCAGCGGCGTCAGCAGATAGTTGAGGACGGTGCGTTCGCGGCCGAGCACATCGACGTCGGCCATCATGCCGGCGCTGATCGGCAGGCGGACGCCGCCTTCACCGGCCAGCGCATTGGTGTCGGTGCGGACGCGGACGGTGAAGTGCGATTCGCCGGTGCGTTCGTTGACGGTCGCGTCGGGGGCGATGCTTTCGACCCTGCCGGGCAGCGCGCCATAGACCGAATAATCATAGGCGCTGATCTTGACGCTGGCCTTTTGGCCGGGGCGCAGGAAGGCGATGTCGGCCGGCGCCACCATGGCTTCGATGATCAGCGAGTCGGCGAGCGGCACGACCTCTACCAGCGGCTCCCCGGGGCGGATCGAACCGCCGACGGTCGTCGCCAGCACGCGATTGACGATGCCCGCGACCGGCGCGCGCAGTTCGGCGCGGCGCATGCGGTCGGCGAGCGCCGGCAGCGTCTTGCTCTGCGCCGCGATCTCGGCGCGGGTGGTCGCCAGCGCGTCCGACGCCGTGGCGCGGAAGCGGTCATCGACGCTGTGCAGCGCGCCCTGCGCCTCGGTCAGCGCCGCGGCGGCGCGGCGGGCGGCGAGGACGGCGCCGTCACGGACGCTGGCGGCCTGGCGGGCGCTCGATTCGGCGCGCACCAGCGCCAGCCGCGGCTCGGCGCCCTTTTCGACCAGCGGCGCGATGATCGCGACTTCGCGCTCGGCCTGGGCCAGCGCTTCGCCGCGGGCGTCGGCATCGGCTTCGGCCTGCGCCAGGCCGCGCCGGGCCTGGTCGATGCGCGCGGCGGCGATGCTGCGTTCGCTGTCGCGCGCCGACATTTGCGCGGTGTGGAGGGCGCGTTCGTTGGCAACCAGGCCCGCAGCGCGGGTTTCGATCGCCGCGGGGAAGACCAGCGGCCGACCGCGTGCCTCGGCGTCGAGCCGGGCGGCGCGCGCCACCAGGCTGTCGAGCGTCGTGTCGCTGCGGTTGAAATCGGCGGTGACGGCGGTCGCGTCGAGGCGCAGCAGCGGCTGGCCGGCGGCGACCTTGTCCCCGGCATGGACGAGGATCTGCGACACCACTCCGCCTTCCAGATTTGAGACGACCTGCAGCCGGCTCGACGGCATCACCTTGCCCTGGGCGTGGACGACTTCGTCGACCCGCGCCAGCGCCGCCCACAGCAGCAACGCCAGCGTCAGTGCGACGATGACCCACAACAGGATGCTGGCGAAGTCCCGTTCCTTGACGCGGTCCGGTGCGCCGACGAGCGCGGTTTCGACGATATTGGTCATCAGGCCTGTCCCACCGCCAGCGAGCGCAGCACATCGTCGCGCGGACCCTGCGCCGTCACCTTGCCATTCGACAGGATGATGATGCGATCGACGAGCTTCAACATCGGCTGGCGGTGGGTGACGACGATGAAGGTGCGCCCCGCCAGTTCCGCCGCCATGCGCGCGACAAGACCGTTTTCGGACTGGCTGTCCATCGCGCTGGTCGGTTCGTCGAAGACGATGATCGGCGGCTTGCCGCCGAGCGACCGGGCGACGGCGATCGATTGTCGCTGGCCACCCGACAGGCCCTCGCCGCGATCGGCGAGGGTCAGATCGAAGCCATTGGCGATCTGGCCGACGAAGTCATGGGTGCCGCTGAGCTTGGCCAGCCGCAGCAGTTCGGCGTCGTCGATGTCGCGGCCCAGGGTGATATTGTCCCGGATCGACCCAGAAAACAGCACGATGTCCTGCAGCACCGATCCGATGTTGCGGCGCAGATCGTCGGGGTGAAGCTGCCGCACATCGGCGCCATCGATGAGGATCTGGCCCTCGGTCGGCTGGTAGAGGCCCAGGATCAGCCGGGCGATGGTCGACTTGCCCGATCCGACGCGCCCGACGATGGCGACATGCTCGCCGGGTTCGATGGTGAAGCTGACATTGTCGAGAACACGCGTGTTGGTGCCCGGATAGTGGAAGACGACGTTGCGGAATTCGATGCGGCCATCGAGCCGCGACCGGCGCACCGGCGTGGCCCCGGCAGCCAGTTCCCCGCCCGCGGTCATGAAGGCGTCAAGCCGGCCATAGGCGGCGCGCGTGGTGCTGAGCCGGGTCAGCAACCCGGCAACCTGGCTGAGCGGCGCCACGCAGCGACCTGCGAGGATGGAGGCGGCGATCAGCGCGCCGCTGGTCATCTCGTTCGCCGCGATCAGGAAGACGCCGTGGATGATGACACCGACATAGACGACCTGTTGTGCGGATGCGGCGACGTTGGTGGCAAAGGCCGACAGCAGCCGGCTGCGCAGCGCGACATCGGCGCTGCTGTCGACCGCATTCTGCCAGCGGCCGGTCAACATGGTTCCGGCCGCGGTGGCCTTGACGGTTTCCAGCCCGCCGATGGCTTCCACCATCACGCCCTGCTTGGAAAAGCCAAGGCCGATGGCGCTGCCGGCGAGTCGGTCGAGCCCGGGCTGGACGATCAGCGCGCTGCCGATGACCAACGGCACCATGACCAGTGGCACGATGACCACGGGGCCGCCGATGAGCCAGATGACGGTGAGGAACAACAGGATGAACGGCACGTCGACCAGCGCGACGATGGTGGCGCTGGCGAAGAATTCGCGCAGCGTCTCGAATTCGCGCAGCAACCCGGCAAAGGCTCCGCTTGACCCCTGCTTGTTGGCCATGCGCATGGAGATGAGGCGGGCAAAGACATCGGCGCCCAATCGCGCATCGACATCGCGCCCGGCGACATCAACGAAATAACCGCGCAACATGCGCAGGATGAAATCGAAGACGAGAATGATCCCGACGCCGATCGACAGCGCGATCAGCGAACTCGTGGCGTTGTTGGGGACGATGCGGTTGTACACCGTCATCGAATAAAGCGACGTGGCGAGCGCGAAGATGTTGGTGAACACGGCGGCGATCGCGACCTTCATATAGGTCTTGCGGTGCGCCCTGAGCGGGCCGGCGAGCCAGGGCGACAGCCAGGGGGTGCGCGGGGTCATCATTGCGGCAGGTCCCGATTGGCGATGACGGCCGGCGTCAGGCCGAAATATTCGATCAGCCCGCCGCGCCGCGCCAGCAGCGTGAAGCGGGCGACATCATGGTCATAGCCTGTTTGCGCCAGTGCCAGCGCCGTGTCGAGCAGGTCGCGTTCGGCGCGCAGCACGTCGAACAGGGTGCCGCGCGAGACGCGAAACTGTTCGACGAACAGGTCGCGGGCGCGCAGCGCGTCGAGATAGGCGGCGGTCAGCGGCGGCAGCGATCCGGCGAGGCCGGCGACATCGGCTTCGGCGGTGGCGCGTTCCCGCGTCGCGGCGGCGTCGATGCGATCGACCGCAAAGCCCGCCGACTGCCGACGCGCCGCCAGCTCGGCGACGCGCGCCGCTTCGCCGCCGCCGGCCGAAAAACGCTGCGTCAGCGTCAGCTGCGCGCGGACATCATGGTCGGGCTGGCGACCGTTCAGCACGTCATAGGCAGTGCCGCCGACGCGGATGCCGATGCGCGGCAGCCGATCCGATTTTGCCGCATCGACGGCGGCGTCGGCGGCGCGGGCATCGGCCCGGGCGGCGACGACTTCGGGCCGGGGGGTGACGATGCCGGCGTCGCCGGGCAGGGCGGGGCGGACGAGGGTGCCGGGCACAGACCCGAAAATCTCGGCAAAGCGCGCTTCGGCGCTGGTACGCCGGCGCAGGAAATTGACCTGCTGGCTTTGCGCCGCCGCCAGATAGGAGCGGGCGCGCGCGACATCGCCGCCGCTGTCGACGCCGCGTTCGAAGCGCAGCGCCGCGCCCTGCGCCAGATCATCGAGTCGGGCGACGGTGGCGGCGGACAGCGACACCGCGGTGCGCGCCGACAGCACATCGACCCAGGCGCCGACGAGTTGCAGCAGCGCCGCGTTGCGCGCCGCGTCGAGCGTGGCGCGCGCCGAATCTTCATTGGCGTTGCCGGCGCGGATGCGCGCGCCGGTGGCGCCGAAATCGGCCACCAGCTGTTCGACCGAGCCGGTCACGTCGTTTCGCGATCGCGGTGACAGATTTTCGACCTGGGTCGAGGACAGCTGGAAATCGCGGGCGATGGTGCGCGCGCCGACGGCATCGACCCCCAGGGTCGGGAACAGCCGCGACCGCGCCTGGTCGCGCAGCGCCGCCGCGGCGGCCACATCGGCGCCGCGTTCGCCCAGCACCGGCAGGGTGCGCGCAGCGCCGTTGATGGCCTCGGCAAAGTCGGCTGTCGGCGAGCGGACCGCCAGCGCGGCGAGGAACGGGTCGGTTGCGGCGCGGATCGCCTGGGGGGCCGCCGATGGCGGCGGGATCGATGGCAGATGCGCGTGCGCCGGTCCGGCCCCGATGAGGAACAGGATGGCGGGCAGCAGGCGGGTCGGGGACGGGCGGGTCGAATTCACGATCGGCTCTTAGGGCCGGTTTCTTACAATTTGTATCGTCATGTCAAAAATGTTGCAGACGTGCGTCAGCGACCTTCCCCAGAGAGGGTCGGCAGCGGCCGCCGCTAATTCTTCAACGGCCCGAAGCCGAAAAGCCCATGGCGATAGTTCATCCGCACTGTCACCGGGGTCAGGCCGGACCCCGCCGTGAAGCGCACGGCGTCGGCCTTGGGCTTTGACAGGCCGAGCTTGGGGTTGTTGGAAAAGCCGATGCCATCGGTCGACAAGCCGAACTTGCGATTCGAATCGCGATCATGCAGCAGCACCAGCGCATATTGGCCGGGGCCGGGCAGGCGGATGCACAGTTGCACCGGACCCGACGGCGGCACCGGGATCTCGACACGCCGGAAGGTCTTGCCGGCCATGATCAGGACATTGTCGTCGGCGAGGAAATCCTCCTCGTTCGCCGGATAGAGTTCGGCCTTCATCCGGCCCTCGCGATCCTTCAGCCCGACGGCGAGCACGAGCACGGCGGGGCCGGTCTCGCCGGGCCGGCACTGTGCCTCCGCCTTGCCCAGATCGGGTGTCGACGGCAGATACCCCGCGGCGGGCGCGGCGGCAGCGGCAGCAATCGGGGCCGCCGCGACCAGCAGCGCGGCCAGGGTGCGCATCACGCGCGCCGGCGCCAGTGGCGGATGTCGCCCGCCACCAGCCCAAGGCCGACGATGACATGGGTGGCGAGGATGAGGCTGGCCATCATCGTCATCAGCGCGCCGATCTGGACGTCATGGCCGATCAGGAACACCGCGAGCCCGGCAAAGACAATGTCCTTGTTGGGCAGCAACGGCAGGCGCGACAGCAGCAGCCGCAGGGCCGACAGCAGCAGCCACCATTGCAGCGCGACATCGGGAAGGACGAGGTGCCAGGCAAGCGCACTGAGCCCGGTGGTCAGCCCGATGCGGACCAGGTGCATTGCCGAGACATAACGGAGTTCGGCGGCCGGCAGGCTGAACAATTTGCGGCGGAACAGCAGCAACGCGCTGGAGGACAGCAGCACGACCGCGATCGACGCGATCAGCGTATCGGCATCGATGCCGAATTCCATCGTCGACAGCAGCGGTGCCGCCAGCACGAGCATGGCGATGGTCACCACATTGCCCATCAACGCCGACAAAATTGCGACATCCTTGACCGCGCCGAACGGCGCCGCGGTCATGCCGGTCCGACGCCGCGCCCAGGTGTAGAAATAGACTTCGCCGATGTAACCGAGCAGCAGTTCGTTGCCGATCAACTTGCGCAGCAGCGCCGCAAAGCCCGAAGCCGGGATGTTCCACAACCGGCGGAAGATCAGCCAGTCGATGAAGGGCGAGGAAAAATAGGCGGCGAGAAAGACCAGCCAGAACGCCGGTGTGCGTGGCACCATGGCGATGACTTCGGTCAGCCCGACGCTGCGCACCTGCCAGAGCACGGCGACCAGAATCGCGACCGAGAAGCCGGCGCTGACCCACCAGGTCCAGCCGCGATCCTCCCGGGCCAGCGGGGCCGGATCGATGGCAAGCGTGTCGGCAGGGCCAGGATGGCTCCGTTCGGCACTGGCACTGAGGTTGTACACGCGCGATCACCATCCGCTATCGGGAGCGATACCAGCGTCCGTAGGAGGCCAATAT
This sequence comes from Polymorphobacter fuscus, assembly GCF_011927825.1. NCBI lineage: Bacteria > Pseudomonadati > Pseudomonadota > Alphaproteobacteria > Sphingomonadales > Sphingosinicellaceae > Sandarakinorhabdus > Sandarakinorhabdus fusca. Next base: position 139,267 of record NZ_JAATJI010000001.1, read on the forward strand.
GGCATTTTGACGACGCGCTGCGGCGGCCGCGGTTGCACAGATCGGGTGCCCGCCCTGCCGATGCAAGGTCAGGTGGATGGCGCCGGCGCCGCCGCGATGCCGAAGAGCGTCGCATAGGCACCCGCCGCGCGCTCCACGGTGAACCGCGCCATCGCCGCGGCAGCGGCAGCGCGTGCGACCGGATCGAGCGGACGCTGCGCTGCCATGGCCGTGGCAAGCGCGTCCGCGTCGCCGACCGGCACGATGCTGCCGAAACCGGCGACGAGGCTGCGGATCGATACGGCGCAGTCGGTTGCCACCACCGGCAGGCCGCTGGCCAGCGCCTCGATGAGGACAGCGGGGACACCTTCATAGTCGGACGACAGGACAAAGACGTCGGCGGCGGCGAGCGCCGGCGCGATGGCGCCATGGCCGGGAAGGCCGAGCCGATCGGAAATGCCCAGCGAGGCGGCAAGCCGGGTCAGCCGGGCGCGTTCATCGCCTTCGCCGACGATGGTCAGCGTGTCATCGGCGCCGGCAATGCGGGCGAAGGCGGTGAGCAGTAGCGGCCAGTTCTTCTGCCGCGCCAGCCGGCCGATGCCGACGAAGTGTCGGCCGGGCCGCGATGCCGGGGTGCGGGCGGTGCCGATGGCGGCAAGGCTGGCGAGGTCGATTGCCGACAGCGCCGGGTCGTCGATGATGTGGATGCGGCCGGCGGGCACGTGCATGCGCGCGGCGATTTCGGCGCGCATCGGTTCGGCGAGGCCGGTGACATGGTCGATCATGCGCCCCTGGATGCGCAGCCAGCGATGATAGACCCAGCGCGCCGGCGCCGGCAGGTCGCGGCGGACAAGGTCGTTGGAGATCTTCAGCATCACCGGCGGACAGCGACGGCCGAGCCACAGCTTCATGGCGACGGCGATGACCGAATAGCTGTTGCCGGCGGCAAAGATCACATCCGGCCGCAGCCGGCGGATATGGGCGGGCAGGGTCAGCATCATCCACAGGCTTTCCCAGGCGGCGGTGGGAAAGGGTTCGGGGGTGACGTGGCGGGCCAGGCCGGCGGGGGCTTCGCCGCGCATGGCACCATCCTCGCGGCCCATGACGAGCTGGACGTCGAGGCCGGGGTCCTGTGCCCAGGCCCCGCACAGCCGCAGGGCGACGCGCTCGACGCCGCCGGGGGCGAAGCTGTGGAGGGGGACCATCACCGCCAGCGGGCGGCCGGAGGCGGCCATCAGGCGAGGTCGGCGTAACGCGCCGCGATCCGCCCCGGCAGCAGGCGGGACAAGGTGGTGTCGAGACTGGCGAGCAGCGCCGGCACGCCGGTGTCGCCGGGGTGGACGGCGACGCGGACGGTCGGCAGCGGTTGCAGGCCATAACCGGCGAGGCCGGCAAAGAACAGCGAGCTGCGGATGCGCGCCGGCGAGCGGCTGGCCCAGGTGATGACCGGGCCGCGGGCAAGGACACGGCCATCGGCCGGGCGCCAGACCTTCATGTGATCCTCCGCCAGCGCAAAGCCTTCGTCGCGAACGGCGTCGAGCGCGGCGGGACTGTAGAGCCATGCCGGCGCGATGAAGCCGGCGACCGGGCGGCCGATGGCATCTTCCACCACGGCGCGGCCCCGGCGCAGGCGCTGCCTGGCTTCATAATGGTCGAGGTGCGAAAACTCGCCTTCGCCGGCCGTCATGTGGCGCGCCTTGAAGCCGGCGGGGGCATCGTCGCGATGGCGCCAGCCGTGGAGGAACATTTCCACCCCCGCATCCGCCCAGCGGCGCAGCCGCGCCTGGAATGGCTTGTCATCCGCCAGCGGCGCCCTGTCCCAATGGTCGGGAACGACGAGCATGGCGAAGCGGGCGGCGCCGAGGTGGCAATCGAGCCGTTCGGCGAGCCGATCGACCTGCGCTTCGAAGCGCGGCGAGACATCGTGGATCGAGGCGAGGAGACGGCGGGTCACGGGTGGTGAATTGGCGGCTGGTGGGCGCCGGCGCAAGGGGGGTGATATTGGACGGGTGATCGATGTCCTGGACGCCGACCTGCGCCGGTATGGCAGCTCAAGCGTTGCCGGCCACGAGCGCAAGGATTTCGGCGGCGCGGGCCTTGTGGCAGATCAGCAGATCAGGGAGCAGCGGGTCGGCGCGATTATAGACCAGCGGCGACCCGTCGATGCGGCTGGCGTGGAGGCCGGCGGCGATCGCGACGGCGGCGGGGGCGCAATTGTCCCATTCATACTGCCCGCCGCTATGAAGATAGATATCGGCGTCACCGCGCAGCACGGCCATGGCCTTGGCGCCGGCGCTGCCCATCGGCACCAGCTCGGCACCGAGCGCCCTGGCGACCGCCAGGGCTTCGGGCGCGGGGCGGGTGCGGCTGATCAGCATGCGCAGCGGCCGGTTTTCGGCCAGCAGCGACGGCGGCGCGGCGGTGCAGAAACAGGCGTTCATCGCCGGCAGCGACACCGCGCCCTCCGCCGCGACGCCATCGATGGCGAGGCCGACGTGCACCGCCCAATCGTCGCGGCGTTCGCCATATTCGCGCGTGCCGTCGAGCGGGTCGATGATCCAGATGCGGCGCGCCGCCAATCGCGCCGGATCGGCGGCTTCTTCTTCCGACAACACTGCGTCGTCGGGGCGGGCGCGGCGCAGCGCGTCGAGGATCAGCCGGTTGGCGGCGCGGTCGCCTTCATCGCCCAGCGCCTTGGCATTGGTGTCCTCGTTATCGCGCAGTTGCAGCAACAACCGACCGGCAAGTGTGGCGAGGCGCCGCGCGAGGCCGGCATCGGTTTCGGTCATCCGCGGTCCTCTGCCAGCAAACGGGCGACGATCAGGTCGGCGGCAGCTTCGGCGGACATCGCGGTTGTGTCCACCCGGATTTCGGGCGCCTCGGGCGCTTCATAGGGCGAATCGATGCCGGTGAAATTGGCCAGCGCCCCCGACCGCGCCTTTTTGTAGAGACCCTTGACGTCGCGGCGCTCGGCTTCGGCCAGCGGCGTATCGATGTGGATTTCCCAGAATTCGCCTGGCGCCATCATCTCGCGCACCAATTGTCGCTCGGCCCGGAAGGGCGAAATGAAGGCGGTGATGACGATCAAGCCGGCGTCGGTCATCAGCCGCGCGACTTCGCCGACGCGGCGGATGTTCTCGATCCGGTCGGTGTCGCTGAACCCCAGGTCCTTGTTGAGGCGGTGGCGGACATTGTCGCCATCGAGCAGGAAACTGTGGCGCCCGGCAGCGTGAAGCCGTTGTTCGACAAGGTCGGCGATCGTCGATTTGCCCGCCCCCGAAAGCCCGGTGAGCCACAGCACTTTCGCCTGCTGGCCCTTTTGTGCGGCATGGTCGGCGCGGGTGATGGCGCTGGCCTGGAGGTGGAGGTTCTGCGACCGACGCAGGGCGAAATGGATCATGCCGGCGGCGACGGTGGCATGGGTGGCGCGGTCGATGAGGATGAAACCACCAAGCGTCCGGCTGTCGGCATAGGGTTCAAAGACAATCGGGCGCGCCGTGGTGATGGCGGCGACGCCGATGGCGTTGAGATCGAGCGTCCTGGCCGCCAGTTGTTCGAGCGTGTTGACGTTGACGGTGTATTTCGGCGGCTGGATGCTGACGGCGACGGTCTGGGTGCCGAGCTTGAGCAGATAGGAGCGCCCGGGGAGCAGCGGCGTCGCGTCCATCCAGACGAGTGTGGCTTCGAACTGGTCGGCGACCTGCGGCGGGTCACCGGCAGCGGCGATGACGTCACCGCGGGCGCAATCGACATTGTCGGTGAAGCTGAGGGTGATCGACTGGCCGGCTTCGGCCATGTCGAGGTCACCATCGGCGGTGACGATGCGCGCGATTTGCGTGGTGCGGCCCGATGGCAGGACGCGGACGGCATCGCCCGGCGCGATGCTGCCGCTGGCAACCTGGCCGGCGAACCCGCGAAAATCCTGGTCGGGGCGGTTGACCCATTGCACCGGCATCCGGAACGCCCGGCCGGCGGTGTCGGCGGACACGTCGAGGCTTTCGAGGGTCTCCAGCAACGGCGGTCCGGCAAACCATGGTGTGTTGGGGGATCGGACCATGATATTGTCGCCGCCCAGGCCCGAAATCGGCACGGTGATGACGGTCTCGATCCCGATCGAGGCAGCAAAAGCGGCATAGTCGGCGCAGATCGCGTCGAAGACGGTCTGGTCGAAGCCGACAAGGTCCATCTTGTTGACCGCCAGCACGACGTGGCGAATGCCGAGCAGATGGACGAGATAGCTGTGGCGGCGCGTCTGGGTCAGGACGCCCTTGCGTGCATCGACAAGGACGATGGCGGCGTCGGCGGTCGAGGCGCCGGTGACCATGTTGCGGGTATATTGTTCATGCCCCGGGCAGTCGGCGATGATCAGCTTGGCGCGCGGCGTCGACAAAAAGCGATAGGCGACATCGATGGTGATGCCTTGCTCGCGCTCCGCCGACAGGCCATCGACGAGCAGGGCGAAATCGAGATTGGCGCCTTGCGTCCCGACGCGCTTCGAATCCGCCGTCAGCGCGCTCAACTGATCATCGAAGACCTGCTTGCTGTCGTAAAGCAGCCGGCCGATGAGGGTCGACTTGCCGTCGTCGACCGAGCCGCAGGTGATGACGCGGACCAGCGGCTTGGCCGATTGCGCGGCGAGATAGGCGCCGACATCGGCGGCATGGTACGGGTCCGTGGCCATCAGAAATAGCCCTCCGCCTTCTTCTTCTCCATGCTGGCGGTCGGGTCGTGATCGACGGCGCGGCCGAGGCGTTCCGACGCGGTCGACACCAGCATTTCCTGGATGACCTGGGGCAAGGAAGCAGCGCTGCTTTCGGCGGCGCCCGACAGCGGGTAGCAGCCAAGCGTGCGGAAGCGGATCGCGCGGTGGGTGACGGTTTCACCGGGGCGCAACGCCATGCGATCATCGTCGACCATCAGGATCATGCCGTCGCGGGTGACGGTGGGGCGTTCGGCGGCGAGATAGAGGGGAACGATCGGAATGTTCTCCGCCTCGATATATTGCCAGATGTCGAGTTCGGTCCAGTTCGACAGCGGGAAAACGCGGATGCTGTCGCCCTTGGCCTTGTGGCTGTTGTAGAGGTTCCAGACTTCGGGGCGCTGGTTGCGCGGATCCCAGACATGGTCAGGGTTGCGAAAGCTGAAGATGCGTTCCTTGGCGCGGGCCTTTTCCTCGTCGCGGCGGCCGCCGCCGAACGCGGCATCATAGCGCCCGGCATCGAGCGCGGCCTTGAGCATGTCGGTAAGCATCAGACGGGTATAAAGTGGGGTCGGCGTATCGAACGGGTTGATCCCGGCGGCGGCCGCTTCGTCATTGTGCTGGACGATGAGATCGAGACCATGCGTCGCGACCATCGTGTCGCGGTGGGCGAGCATCGCCTGGAAATCCCAGCCGCTGGCGATATGGAGCAGCGGAAAGGGCAGCGGCGCCGGGTAAAAGGCCTTCAGCGCCAGGTGCAGCATCACCGACGAATCCTTGCCGATCGAATAGAGCATTACCGGCCGTTCGACTTCGGCAACGACTTCGCGCAGGATATGGATGCTCTCGGCTTCGAGCCGTTGCAGATGGGTCAGCGTCATGTCGTCGTCATAGCAGCGGCGGTGCCAAAAGCGGGCGGGAAAAACTGGGGCCGGGTAAAGCGGGGGTTTGCCGTCGCGACCGATGTCGCGGGCGCCAGGCATGCGGACGCCGTCCCCTCGGCACCGTCTTGACAGCGGCCGTCGCCGGCTGTTGCTGTCCGCCATGCTCGAAAGCCGTCGCACTCGCATCTTCGCTGCCACATTGTCGGCGACCGCCGGATTTGTCGATGCGGTCGGCTGGCTGATTTCGGGCGGCCTGTTCGTGTCGTTCATGAGCGGCAATGTCACCAAATTGGGTCTGGGGCTGGCCGGCCGGCTCGAGACGATTGCGCTGGGGGCCGGGCTCATCACCGCATTTGTCAGTGGCGTGGTGGTGGGATCGCTCGTCGGGCGGCGCGCCGGCGCCGGGCAGCGCCGGGCGGTGTTGTGGCTTGTTACGATCCTGATGGCGGTGGCGGCACTGGCGGTCGGACGCGGGTTGCTGGTGCCGTCGGTGCTGCTGCTGGCGGCGGCGATGGGCGCCAAGAACACCGTGTTCGCCGCCGACGGCGAGGTCAAGGTGGGGCTGACCTACATGACCGGCGCCCTGGTGCGGATCGGCAAGCGCATCGCGACGGCGCTTTCGGGCGGTGACCGGCTGGGCTGGGTTCAGCCCGCGACGCTGTTTCTCGGCATGTTGTCGGGGGCAACGCTGGGCGCGGTGACCGAGGCCGTGCTGGGGCACGATGCGCTATGGGTCGCGACGGCGGCAATGCTGGCGCTGACGCTCTATGTACCCCGGCTGCCCGCATAAGCCGCCGAAGGCTCAGTCCCCCGTCAACACGGCCGGCCGCTTGTCGAGGAACGCGGCGACGGCCTCCTTGTGGTCGGCGGTTTCGTGGACGATGGCCTGGTAGGCGGCGGACAGTTCGAGGATTTCGCTCATCCGCGCCGTCTGGGCTTCGCGGAGCAGGCGCTTGGTCAGGCGCAGGGCGCGTGCGGGGTTGGCGGTGATGCGTTCGGCAAGGGCCAATGCGGTGGGCATCAACTCGGCATCGGGAACGACGCGCGAGACGAGGCCGATCTCGAGCGCGCGGGCGGCATCGAAGCGGTCGCCGGTGAAGAACAGCTCCGCCGCCATGGCATAGCCGACGACGCGCGACAGCGACCAGGCGCCGCCGTCGCCGGGGACGAGGCCGATCTTGATGAAGCTGCACGCAAACATCGCGCTTTGCGCAGCGATCCGCATGTCGCAAAGGCAGGCGAGGTCGCAGCCGAGGCCGACGGCATGGCCGTTGATCGCGGCGATGGCAGGGACTTCGAGGTCCATCAGCGCGCGGGTGATGCGCTGGACGCCGCGGGCATAGGTGTCGCGTGTATCGGCGGGCTGGGCGCCGGGGCCGATGCCGGTCTTGTCCTGCATCGCCTTCAGATTGCCGCCGGCGGAAAAGCCGCGACCGGTCCCCGTCAGGATCATGCAGCTGATGCCGCGATCCGCGCCGACGGCTTCGACCGCGGCGACAAAGTCATCGCAATCCTCCAGCGTGCCGATGGCGTTGAGACTGTCGGGGCGGTCGAGATGGAGGATGGCGACCTTGCCGATGGTCTCGCGGCGGATGAAATCGCCCATGTGCTGCTCTCCCGGTTGGAGGCTCAGGCGTAGAACGGCGCCCGGCGGCGGGCAAGCCGGACGGCCCGCGGTGACGGGAATGGCCTAGCGATAGAAACGGCTTGCTGCTGCTTTGGCATTGCGTCAACTTCATGACCGACGAGGGCAACAAGCCCCGGCGGGGAGAGCGTGATGGCATCGACGCCGGCAGGTGCTGCGCGGGCTGTGGCCCCGGAGCGTGTCAATTCCGAACGGCTGCTGCTGTGGACCTTGCTGTTCGTCTATATCTTCAACTTTCTCGATCGCCAGATCGTCACCATCCTGGCCGAGCCGATCAAGCGCGACCTTGGCCTGTCCGATACGCAACTGGGCCTGATGACCGGGCTGGCGTTCGCGCTGTTCTATGCCGTGCTCGGCATCCCGATCGCGCGTTATGCCGACCGGCCGATGTCGAACCGGGTCGGGCTGATCTCCTTTTCGCTGGTCCTGTGGTCGGCGATGACGGCCGTGTGTGGCCTGGCGCAGAATTTCACGCAACTGCTCATGGCCCGCGTCGGCGTCGGCGTCGGCGAGGCGGGGTGCACGCCGGCGGCGCACTCGCTGATTTCCGACGCGGTGCCGATCGAGCGGCGGGCGTCGGCGATCGCCTTTTACGGGCTGGGCATCCCCATCGGCTCGCTGCTCGGCATGGTCATCGGCGGCTTCCTGGCCGATGTCCTGGGCTGGCGCCGGGCGTTCATGGTCGTCGGTGTGCCGGGGCTGGTGCTGGCGGCGTTCGTCTGGTTCGCACTGCGCGATCCGCGGTTCGGGTCGCTGGCGGCGGCGCTGCGGGCGCGGGCGCCGGCGCCGCCGCGGATGCCGGCGCGGGCGGCACTGGCCGATATCTTCAGCAGCCGTGCCTTCGTGCTGGTGACCCTGGCGGGCGGTTTCGTGGCCTTCCTTGGTTATGGCAAGGCGGTATGGGCGGTGATCTTCTTCATGCGCACCCATGGGCTGACGCCGACGCAGACGGGCCTGTGGCTGGGCGTCGTGCTCGGAATTGCCGGGCTGGCCGGGACCTGGGCGGGCGGCTGGCTGGCGGACAAGTTCGGGCGCGTCCACAAGCGCCATATGCTGACCGGGCCGGCCGTCGGCATGGCGGTCGCGGCGCCGATGCTGTTCCTTGGTTACAGCGTCGATGATTGGCGGGTCGCGCTGGCGCTGCTGGTGGCGCCGACCTTCCTCAATTCGCTCTATTATGGCCCGACCTATGCGCTGGCGCAGCAGCTGGTGCACCCGCAGGCGCGCGCCACGGCGACGGCGGTGATGATGTTCGCGCAGAACCTGATCGGGCTGGGGCTAGGGCCGCTCGCGTTCGGGATGATGTCCGATTATTTCCAGCCGGTGGCGGGTGCTGAGAGTGTGCGCTGGGTGCTGTTCGGTGCCGCCTGGCTGGGGTTGGTGCCGGCGGTGCTGTTCTGGCGTGCGAGCTTGCGGCTCGACCAAGAGCTTACCGCGAAGGGCGTATTGACCTGACAGCAAAGATACTGCACTGTTCGTGCCATAAGATGAGGGCCGATTGATGCAGGTGTTGCGTACCCCGGACGCGTGTTTCGAGGCACTGACGGATTATCCGTTCGCGCCGCATTATGCCGAGGTCGTCGACGCATCGAGCGGCACGCCGCTGCGGATCCATTATATCGACGAGGGCCCGGCGGATGCGGCGCCGGTGCTGTTGCTGCATGGTGAGCCGAGCTGGTCCTATCTGTATCGCGACATTGCGGCGCCGCTGGCCGCCAGGGGCCACCGCGTGGTGGCGCCCGACCTGATCGGTTTCGGCAAGTCCGACAAGCCGGCGGCGCGGGCCGATTACACCTATGAACGCCATGTCGCCTGGATGTCGGACTGGCTGGTCGGGCTCGACCTGACGGATATTACGCTGTTCTGCCAGGATTGGGGCGGGCTGATCGGGCTGCGGCTGGTGGCGGCGTTCCCCGACCGTTTTGCCCGGCTGGTCATCGCCAACACCGGGTTGCCGACCGGGTCGGGCATGACGCCGGGATTTCAGCAATGGCTGACGCTGAGCCAGACGATCCCCGAGCTTCCGACCGGCAACATCGTCAACCTGGGCACGACCCGCGAACTGACCGCTGCCGAGATCGCCGCCTATGACGCACCGTTTCCCGATGAACGGTACAAGGCGGGCGCGCGCCAGTTCCCGACGCTGGTCCCGATGACGCCCAGCCACCTGTCGGTGTGCGAGAACATCACCGCCTGGCGGGTGCTCGAAGACTTCACCCGGCCGGTACTGACCTGCTTTTCCGACAATGACCCGGTGACCAGGGGCGGCGAGGCGATTTTCAAGACGCGGATGCCGGGCGCGCTGGGCCAGCCACACGTCATCCTGCCCGGCGGGCATTTCCTGCAGGAAGATGCGGCGCCGCAGATCGTCACCCTGATCGACGGTTTCATTCGGGCGTGACGCAGGGAAGGGGTCTGACGCCGTGCACGTCCTCAACGCGCTGATGCCGCAGCCGGACCAGGCTGCGGCATTCTTTGCCGCAGATGCCGACGCGCCGATGGTGATGGTCAACCTGCTCAAGTTCAAGGACAGGGCCGAATATCCCGATGGCTCGGATGCCGACCTGACGGGCCGCGAAGCGTATCTGCGCTATGGCGCCGCCGTGCAGACATGCCTGGCGATGGTCGGCGGCCGTGCGGTGTTTTCGGGGGATGTCACCGGCCTTCTGCTCGGCGAAGTCGAGGAACTCTGGGACATGGTGGCGCTCGCTTATTATCCCGGTCCGCAGGCGATGCTGGCGATGGTGGCACTGCCCGAATATCAGGGCATCGAGGTGCACCGCTTCGCCGGGTTGAAGGGTCAGCTCAACATCCGCACGCGGCCCGGGCTGATGTCGGCATGACCGCCCTCGGCTTCGACCTGTTCTGGTCGTTTCGATCGCCCTATTCCTATCTGGCGACGCCGCGGCTGGTGAACCTGGTGCGGGATTTCGATGTCGCCTGCAACGTCCGCATCGTCTATCCGATCGCGGTGCGCCAGGCGGATTTCTTCGCCAATGCCGACCCGCTCTGGGTATTCTACCTGATGAAGGACACCTATCGCACGGCCGAGTTTCTCGGCCTGCCCTATCGCTGGCCCAACCCGGACCCGGTGCTGATGGACCCGGCGACCCGGACGTATCCGCGCGCGCAGCCGCATATCCACCGGCTGAGCCATCTGGGTGTCGCAGCCGCCGAACGCGGCCGCGGCCTGGCCTTCATCGCCGAGGTCAGCGCGCTGATCTGGGACGGCTGCACCGACAATTGGCACGAGGGCGACCATCTGGCGCAGGCGGCGGCGCGGGCCGGCTGCGACCTGGCCGAACTCGACGCCGCGATCGCCGCCGACCCGGTGCATCATGTCGATGTGGTGGAAACCAACCAGTCCGACCAGCGCAAGGGCGGCCATTACGGCGTGCCGCTGATGGTGCTGGATGGCGAGCCGTTTTTTGGACAGGACCGTATCGATCAGTTGATATGGCGGTTGGAACAGAAGGGCGTTATGCGGCGTTAGGGGCAAGATTGCCCGGCGCCACGTTGCGCGGGGCCGCACCATCCCGGGAGTTTTTCATGCGCCATTTCCTTCTTGCCCTTGCCATTGCCGCGCCGGTGGCCGCCGCTCCGGTACCCACCGGGCCTGCCAATGTGCCTGAATTCACCCCGGCTTTTGCCGGCCAGACGCGGGCGCCCGCCGTCACGTCGCAGACGAAGCTGGCGGTGACCGAAATCGCCACCGGGCTCAATAAGCCCTGGGGCCTTGCCTTCCTGCCCGACGGGCGGATGCTGGTCAGCGAAAAGGCCGCCGGCACGCTGCGCATCATTGCCAAGGATGGCACCAAGTCGGCACCCGTCACCGGGACGCCGAAAACCGATGCACGTGACCAGCTCGGCATGATGGGCGTCGCCGCGCCCGGCGATGGCTATGTCTATTGGAGCTATGCCGAGCCGCGGGACGGCGGCAACGGTCTGGCCGTCGCGCGCGGCAAGCTGGGCGGCACCGCGGCGGCGCCGGCGATGAGCGATGTGAAGGTCATCTTCCGGATGATGCCGACGCTCGATTCGACCAAGCATGCCGGCGGCCGCCTGATCTTCCCCAAGGATGGCACGCTGTTCGTCACCCTGGGAGAACGGTCGGACATGCCCGGCCGCGTTCAGGCGCAGGACCTTGGCAGCCATTTCGGCAAGATCGTCCGCATCAACCGCGACGGAACGGTGCCGCGCGACAACCCCTATCTCGCCAACAAGGCGGCGCGGCCGGAAATCTGGTCGAAAGGCCATCGCAACATCCTGTCCGCGGCGCTCGACGACCAGGGGCGGTTGTGGGACGTCGAAATGGGACCCAAGGGCGGCGACGAGCTCAACCTCGTCATGCGCGGGCGCGACTATGGTTGGCCGACGATCAGCTATGGCGAGGAATATTCGGGCAAGCCGATCGGCAAGGGCATCACCAAGGCGGCCGGCATGGAACAGCCGGTCTATTATTGGGACCCGGTCATCTCGCCATCGGGCATGACGATCTATTCCGGCAGCCTGTTGCCGGAATGGCGCGGCAATGTCTTCATCGGCGGCCTGTCGTCGAAGGCGCTGGTGCGGCTGGTGTTGAAGGAAGGCCGGGTCGCAGGCGAGGAACGGCTGCTCACCGATCGCGGCGAGCGGATCCGTGATGTCGTGCAAGGCCCCGATGGGGCCCTGTACCTGCTGACCGACGATGCCGATGGCAAGCTGTTGCGGGTGGCGCCGGCAGCCTAGCTCTTGGTCAGGCTGAGCACATTGCCATCCGGATCGTTGAACCAGGCGACCTGGGCGGCGCCGTCGGGCGCCGTCCAGATGCCGTCCTGGTCCTGGTCGAGACCGTCATAGATCGTGAAGGTGACCCCCCGCGCGCGCAGTTCGCCGGCGATCGCCACGACATCGGCCACTTTCCAGCCGAGCACCGGATGCGGACCCGCCGCGAATTGCGGAACCTCGGTAATGCGCAGGATCGTGCCTGCCAGATCATAGACCATGGCGTATTCGTCCTGGGTGCCGAGCGGCAGCGACAGCGTTTCGGCGTAGAAGCGGCGGGATCGTTCGGCATCTGTCGTCATGACGAAGGTGACCGGCGTTGCGGTGGCCAGTGACAACATGGCGTGTCTCCCCGACTGACAGCCCGATCCTATCCCGCGACGCGCCGCCCGACAACATATCTTGACCGAAGCGGCCGCTGCCGCTATCCGCCCGCCACCGGCAATCGTGCCGGTAACCACATGCAGGGGCAACCCATCCGGTGTCGGCAACAGCCGAACATCCCCTGCAGCGGACCAACCGGATAGAGGAGAGAGACTTATGGCGGCACCCGTCGTCACGATGGCGCAGCTTTTGGAAGCCGGCGCCCACTTCGGTCACCAGACCCACCGCTGGAACCCGAAGATGAAGCCCTACATCTTCGGTGATCGCAACGGCGTTCACATCATCGACCTTTCGCAGTCCGTGCCGCTGTTCGCGCGCGCGCTCGATTTCGTCCGCGGCACCGTCCAGTCGGGCGGCAAGGTGCTGTTCGTCGGCACCAAGCGCCAGGCGCAGGAGCCGATCGCCGAGGCCGCACGCCGGTCGGGCCAGCATTATGTCAACCATCGTTGGCTGGGCGGCATGCTGACCAACTGGAAGACGATTTCCGGATCGATCAAGAAGTTCAAGCAGCTCGAAGAGCAGCTGGCGGGCGACACGGTGGGCCTGACCAAGAAGGAAATCCTCAAGCTCACCCGCGAGCGTGACAAGTTCGAGCTGTCGCTCGGCGGCATCCGCGACATGGGCGGCCTGCCCGACGTGATCTTCATCATCGACGTCAACAAGGAAGAGCTGGCGGTCAAGGAAGCCAATGTCCTCGGCATTCCCGTCGTCGCCATCCTTGACACCAACACCGATCCGAGCGGCATCGCCTTCCCGATCCCGGGCAATGACGACGCCAGCCGGGCGATCCTGCTGTACGTCAACGCCATCGCCGACACGGTGATCGAGGCTCGCCAGGGCCGCGCCGCCGACCGCGGTGTCGATCTCGGGGCGCAGGAAGATGCACCCGTCGAGTTCGCCATTGCCGAGCCGGTTCTGGAAGCGGCACCGGTGCTGAGCGCCGAAGCCGCCATGGACGAAGCCGCTGCGGAAACGCCGGCGGCCTGACGGTGCGGCCGGCCTTCGGGCCGACGCTGAAAATGCGAAGCAGGCCGGGCGCATCCCTTTGCGTCCGGCTGTTTCCGCAAAGCCTGTCACAAGATTGCAAGATTGGCCGTCCATCGGCCAACCAGACCCGCAAACAAGGAGCCGATACGATGGCCGACATTACCGCAACCATGGTCAAGGACCTGCGCGACCGCACCGGCGCCGGCATGATGGACTGCAAGAAGGCATTGAACGAAACCGCCGGTGACATGGAAGCGGCCGTCGACTGGCTGCGCACCAAGGGTCTTGCCGCCGCCGCCAAGAAGGCCGGTCGCACCGCCGCCGAGGGCCTGATCGGCGTCACCGTCGCCGGCAAGCGCGGCGCCATGGTGGAAGTCAATTCGGAAACCGATTTCGTCGCCAAGAACGACACGTTCCAGGGCTTTGTCCGCACCGTCACCGAAATCGCCGCCGAACTGGGCAGCGATGTCCAGGCACTGCTGTCGGCGTCCTATCCGGAAAGCGATGGCAGCGTGCACGACAAGCTGACCCATAATGTCGCCACCATCGGCGAGCACCAGTCGCTGCGCCGCGCCGCGATCGTGGAAGTCGAGCAGGGCGTCGTCACCTCCTATGTCCACAACGCCACGGCGTCGGGGCTGGGCAAGATCGGCGTTCTCGTCGGGTTGGAAAGCGCCGCGTCGGCGGACGTTCTGGAACCACTGGGCAAGCAGATTGCCATGCACATCGCCGCCGCCAACCCGCTGGCGCTGGACGAGGCCGGTCTCGACCAGTCGCTGGTCGAGCGGGAACGGGCGATCGCACGTGAAAAGGCCGCGACGTCGGGCAAGCCGGCCGAGATCATCGAAAAGATGATCGAAGGCGGGGTGCGCAAGTACGCCCAGGAAAATTCGCTGCTGACCCAGGTGTTCGTGATCGACGGCAAGTCCAAGGTCGCCGATATCGTCGCCGCCGCCGCCAAGGCCGCCGGCACGCCGATCACGATCAGCAGCTTCGTCCGGCTGCAGCTCGGTGAAGGCATCGAGCGCGAAGAGAAGGACTTTGCCGCCGAAGTGGCGGCCGCTGCCGGCATGTAACGGCCTTGTGCCAGGGGGCGGTCTGCGCCCCTTGGCACCACTGCCGCGCCTGACTAGGGTGCGCGCGCGTTGACATCCGGGAGAAGATGACAAGTCATGCAACGGTCCGGCTTCAAGCGCATATTGCTCAAATTGTCCGGCGAAGCGCTGATGGGCACGGGCCAATACGGCATCGACCCTGCGGAAACGGCGCGGATTGCCGGTGAGGTCAAGCTTGCCCATGACGCCGGCTATGAATTGTGCCTCGTCGTCGGCGGCGGCAACATCTTCCGCGGCCTGGCGGCTGCCGCCAAGGGGTTCGACCGTGGCAGCGCCGATTACATGGGCATGCTGGCGACGGTGATGAACGCGCTGGCGGTGCAGAACGCGCTCGAGAATGTCGGCGTCCATACTCGGGTGCAGTCGGCGATCCCGATGCCATCGGTGTGCGAACCCTATATCCGCCGCCGGGCCGAGCGGCATATCGAAAAGGGCCGGGTGGTGATCTTTGCCGCCGGCACCGGCAATCCGTTCTTCACCACCGATACCGGCGCCGCGCTGCGCGCTGCCGAGATGAATTGCGACGCCTTGCTCAAGGGCACGTCGGTCGATGGGGTCTATGACGCCGATCCAAAGCTGGTTCCGACAGCGAAGCGCTATCAGACCTTGAGCTTTTCCAAGGTCCTCGCCGACAATCTCAAGGTCATGGACGCCAGCGCGGTGTCGATGTGCCGCGACAATGACATTCCCATCGTCGTCTTCAACATTCGCGAGGCCGGCACGCTGGCAGCGGTGTTGCGCGGCGAGGGCACTTCGACCATCGTGATGAACTGAGGAGCCGAACAGTGGCTGAATTCGAACCGGGCCCGTGGAAGGCCGATCTTGACCGCCGCACGACGGGGGCGATCGAGGCGTTAAAGCACGATCTGCAAGGCCTGCGTACCGGCCGCGCCAACACCAGCCTGCTCGACCCGGTGACGGTCGAAGTCTATGGTTCGGCGATGCCGCTAGCGCAGGTCGCCACGGTGACGGCGCCCGAACCGCGGATGCTGAGCGTCCAGGTCTGGGACAAGTCGAACGTGACGCCGGTGGAAAAGGCCATTCGCTCGGCCGGGCTGGGGCTCAACCCGATCACCGACGGCCAGACGCTGCGGCTTCCCATTCCCGACATGACCGAAGAACGCCGCAAGGAAATGGCCAAGCTGGCGTCGAGCTATGCCGAAAAGGCCAAGATCGCCGCGCGCAACGTGCGACGCGATGGCATGGAAGCGCTGAAAGCCGCTGAAAAGAAGGGCAAGATCAGCCAGGACGAGCAGAAAAAGCTGGAAACCGAGCTGCAGAAGATCACCGACAAGTCGATGGTCGACATCGACGCCGCCGCCGCCGCCAAGGAAAAGGAAATCCTCGGCAAGTGAGCACGGCGGCCGCCTCGCTGGGTGATGGCGCCGCTGGGCTGCGCCATCTGGCGATCATCATGGACGGCAATGGCCGCTGGGCCAAGGCGCGCCGCCTGCCGCGGATTGCCGGACACCGGGCCGGGGTGGAGGCGGTGCGCCGCGTCGTCGAGGCGGCGCCCGATCTCGGTATCGAAGTGCTGACGCTCTATGCCTTCAGTTCCGAAAACTGGAAGCGGCCGGCCGACGAAGTCGCCGACCTGATGGGTTTGCTGCGCCACTATATCCAGTCCGAAATCAACGCATTGCACAAAAATGGTGTGCGCCTGGATTTTATCGGCAACTATCGTGCGTTGAAACCCGACCTGGTCGCGATGCTCGATGCGGCGCGGGTCAAGACGGCCGGGAATACGCGGCTGACGCTGATCATGGCGCTCAACTATGGCGGCCAGGACGAGATGATGCGCGCCGCGAAATCGCTGGCGCGCGACGTTGCGGCGGGAACCCTGTCGCCCGAGGCCATTACCGTCGAGACGCTGGCGGCGCGGCTCGACACGGCGGCACTGCCGCCGCCCGATCTGGTGTTGCGCACGTCGGGCGAAATGCGGCTGTCCAACTTCCTGTTGTGGCAGTCGGCCTATGCCGAATTCGTCGCCACCGACACGTTGTGGCCCGATTTCAACGCCCAGGCGCTGGCCGACGCCGTGGCCGAATTCGCGACGCGCGAGCGGCGTTTTGGCGGCCGCTGAGCGTAACCCGCTGCTGCTGCGGATCGTCACCGGCGTCGCGCTGGTCGCGCTGGCGCTCGCAGCGGTATGGGTCGGCGGCACGGCCTATACGGCTCTGGTCGCGGCGGCGACGCTGCTGATGTTCGGCGAATGGGGTGTGATGCACCGGATGGCGCGGCTGGTGATGCGCGCTGGGCTGGTCATCCTGGCCGGCGTGATCCTGCTCATGTCGTTCGGCCGGTCGGCCGAAGCGATGCTGTTGCTCGGTTTCGGCGCCATCATCATCGGCTTTTTCGCGGCGTCGCTAGGGCGCAGCATCCCGGCGGGCGGCGTTACGGCGCGGGTCGATCGGGCTGGCGGCCGCGCGGCGGCGATGGGCTTGCTCTATTGCGGGCTGCCGGCGCTGGCGCTGTTGTGGCTGCGCGGGCTTTCGCTTGGACTGGCGGCGACGGTGTTCGTGCTGGTCTGCGTCTGGGCGACCGATATCGGCGCCTTTTTTGCCGGCCGTGCGATCGGCGGGGCGCGGCTTGCGCCATCGATCAGCCCCAACAAGACCTGGGCGGGCGCGGTCGGCGGGGTGATCGGCGCGATGGTCGTCGCCGGCGGGCTTGCCATCGCCTATCTGGCGCGGGTCGGCGGCACCGGTGGAATCGCGTTCATCGGCATCGCCGGCGCGCTGGCAGTGTTGTCGGTGCTCGGTGATTTGTTCGAAAGCTGGTTGAAACGCCGGGCTGGCGTCAAGGATTCAGGCTCTATCCTGCCGGGCCATGGCGGGGTCATGGATCGGCTCGACGGGCTGGTTCCCGTGGCAGTGGCGGGCGCCGGCGTGTTTGCCGTGACGGGATGGGCCGGATGACACGAAGCTTGACGATTTTGGGCGCCACCGGATCGGTGGGAAGCCAGGCGCTTGACCTGGTCGCGCGCAACCCCGGCCGCTGGTCGGTCGAGGCGCTGACCGCCAACAGTGACGTCGATGGGCTGGCACGTGCCGCGATCGCCTGTGGGGCCCGCTTTGCGGCCATCGCCGATGCCTCGGCGCATGCGGCGCTCAGGGACGCGCTCGCCGGCACCGACGTCGAAACCGGTGCCGGGCCGGAAGCGATCTGCGAGGCGGCGCGGCGCCCGGGGGACATCGTGCTGACCGCCATTGTCGGCGCGGCGGGGCTGGCCCCCACGCTGGCGGCGGTGGAACGCGGCGCGACGCTGGCGATCGCCAACAAGGAGACGCTTGTGTGCGCGGGGCCGGTGGTCACGGCGGCGGCGGCGGCGAGTGGCGCGCGGTTGTTGCCGGTCGATAGCGAACATAACGCCATCTTCCAGGTGTTCGACCATGACCAGCCCGACCGGGTGGCGAAGATCATCCTGACATGCAGCGGCGGGCCTTTCCGGACTTTCAGCCGCAACGACATGGCGGCGGTGACGGTGGCGCAGGCGTGCAAGCATCCGGTGTGGTCGATGGGGGCGAAGATCTCGGTCGATTCGGCGACGCTTATGAACAAGGGCCTCGAACTCATCGAGGCGCATCATCTTTTTCCCGTCGGTGTCGATCGGCTCGATGTCATCGTCCACCCGCAATCGGTCGTCCATTCGATGGTCGAATATGTCGACGGGTCGGTTCTGGCGCAGCTCGGCACGCCCGACATGCGCATACCGATCGCCTATGCGATGGCCTGGCCCGAGCGCATCGCCACGCCGGCAACCCGGCTCGACCTCGCAAGCGTCGGCAAGCTCGAATTCGAAGCGCCTGATCTGCAACGTTTTCCGTGTCTGCAGCTGGCATGGGACGCGCTGCGTGCCGGCGGCTCGGCGCCCTGCATCCTCAACGCGGCGAATGAAGTCGCCGTGGCGGCGTTCATCGCCGGGCAAGTTGGTTTCCTCGATATCGATGCCATTGTTTCGGCCACATTGGCGCGTATCGCATCGGGACCGGTCGGATCGCTGGCCGAGGTCGTCGCAATCGATGCCGAAGCCCGCGCCGGGGCACAGGCCGAGGTTACACGCCGCGCCGCTTAGGAGGGCACATGACCGATCTGCTGCCCCAGCCGGGGATTCTCTTCACGCTTGCGACCTATATCGTGATGGTGGCCATCCTGGTCGTCGTCCACGAAGGCGGCCATTACCTCGCCGGGCGCTATTTCGGTGTGAAGATCGACGCCTTTGCCTTTGGTTTCGGACGAGAATTGTTCGGCTATGACGATTCCCGCGGCACGCGTTGGAAGTTCAACCTGATCCCGCTCGGCGGTTATGTGAAGTTCACCGGCGATATGAACGCCGCCAGCCAGCCCGACCCGCAGCTGGCCGCGCTGCCAGCCTCCGAACGTGCCGAGCTGTTCCTGTTCAAGCCCTTGTGGCAACGGGCGATCATCGTCGCGGCGGGGCCGCTGATCAATTTTGCCTTTGCCATCCTGATTCTCGCCGGCGTCTACATGGCGCTCGGCCACCCATCGACGCCGCCGGTGGTCTCGGCGGTCGTTGCCGATGGTCCGGCGGCTGCTGCAGGCATTCGCCCGGGCGACCGGATCACCGCCATCGACGGCAGTTCGGTCGACCGCTTCGAAGATATCGCCAATGCGGCGATGACCAGCGCCGGGGCGCCGATGACGGTGGCGTTCGAACGCGCCGGTGTCGAAAAGACCGTCACCGTCACGCCCAAGATCGTTGAAACGGTCGATCGCTTTGGCGGCGTGGTGCGCCATGGGCGCCTGGGGATCGCCCGCAGCGGCGCGCAAGTTGTCGAAAACGTCGGTCCGATCAATGCGCTGCGCTATGGCGTGGCGGATACCTGGGGCATCACCGTTTCGATTGCGCGCACGATCCGCCAGATCGTCATGGGGGAGCGCAGCCTCGATGAACTCGGCGGGCCGATCAAGACCGGCCAGGTCACCGGGCAGCAGGCTTCGCTCGGCGTGCTGTCGTTCATCGTCTTCATGGCATTCTTTTCGATAAACCTGGGCTTCATCAACCTCATCCCGATCCCGATGCTGGACGGCGGGCATCTTCTCCTCTACGCGGTCGAGGCCGTTCGGCGGCAGCCTATCGGTGCCAAAGTGCAGGAATGGGCGTTCATGTCGGGTTTTGCCGCCATCATGTCGTTGATGGTCGTGCTCACCTGGAATGACCTTGGCGCCGTCGGGGTGTGGGCGAGGGTAGCATCCTGGCTGAGTTGACGGCGCGGGCGGGCGAGTTGAGGCAGTCGGGTGGCAGTAAGGACGGACTTCGCGTGAATCATACGTTCGGGCAGCAGCGTTTGGCGCCACGCCTGATTTCAACCTTTCTGATTTCCACCATGCTGGCGACGCCGGCAATGGCGCAGCGTCAGCGCCGCGGCCAGGATGCGCCGCCACCGCCGCCACCGGTACCGGTGGAAGCGCCGGTCGCCGAGGCGCCGGTGGCTACCGTTGCACCGGGCGCTGTCAGCAGCGTTGTTCGCGCGGTCATCGTGCGCGGCACCGAGCGGCTCGAGCCTGAAACCGTGCGGTCGTACATCAACCTGAGCATCGGCGACCGCTATGACCGGGAACGGCTCGACCAGGCGGTCAAGGCGCTTTATGCGTCCGAACTGTTCGCCGACGCGACGATCCGCGACGACAACGGCACGCTGATCGTCGAGGTGAAGGAAAATCCGGTGATCAACCGGATCGTCATCGAAGGCGGCAAGCGCGTCAAGGAAGACAAGATCCGCGAGGAAATCCGGTTGGCGCCGCGGCAGATCTTCACCCGGTCCAAGGCCCGCGCCGATGTCGGCCGCATTCTGGAGCTTTATCGCCGTTCGGGACGGTTCGCGGCGTCGATCGAGCCCAAGATCATCCAGCTCGAACAGAACCGCGTCGATGTGGTGTTTGAGATCCAGGAGGGGCCGAAGTCGAAGGTCCGCCAGATCAACATCCTGGGCAACGAGAAATTCTCCGAAAAGGAGATCCGTTCGTCGATGGCCACCAAACAGGCGCGCGCCTGGCGGTTCTTCACCTCCAACGACACTTACGACCCGGATCGTCTGGCCTATGACGCACAGAAGCTGCGGCAATTCTACCTGACCGAGGGCTATGCCGATTTTCGCGTCGTTTCGACGGTCGCCGAGCTGACGCCCGACAAGAAGGACTTCATCGTCACCTATGTGCTCGACGAGGGCGAGCGTTACAAATTCGGCAAGGTCGAGTTGGACAGCCAGATTCGCGACATCAAGCCCAAGGAGTTTCAATCGCTGATCCGCGTCAAGGCGGGTGACTGGTACAATGCCCAGAAGATCGAGGACACGGTCGAATCGCTGACCGAAACCGCTGGGCTCCTCGGCTATGCCTTCGCCGATGTGCGGCCGCAGTTCGACCGCGACAAGGAAAAGCACGAGATGAACGTGACCTTCGCCATTGGCGAAGCGCCGCGTGTCTATGTCGAGCGGATCCAGATCAACGGCAACACGACGACGCTCGACACGGTCATCCGCCGCGAATTCCGTCTGGCCGAAGGCGATGCGTTCAATTCGATCAAGGTGCGCCGTACCAGTGATCGGTTGAAGGGGCTGGGCTATTTCCAGGAGAAGCTCGAGATCGAGCAGAAACCCGGCAGTTCGCCCGACAAGGTGATCCTTGAAGCCAATGTGCAGGAACGACCGACCGGCGAGTTGCAGGTTTCGGCCGGGTTCTCGAGCATCGAACGCTTCATCCTGTCGCTGTCGATCCGCCAGCGCAACTTCCGTGGCCGCGGTCAAGAGCTGCGGGCGTCGGCGAATTTGTCGAGCTATTCCAAGTCGATCGAGGCAGGCTTTACCGAGCCATATCTGTTCGGGCGCAACCTGGCGTTGGGCTTCGACGTGTTCCGCCGCGACTTCCGGTCGTTCCGCTTCACCAGCAACAACACGCGTGACACGACCTACACCCAGGTTTCGACCGGCTTCCAGGTGCGCACCGGCTTCTCGATCACCGAATTCTGGGCAGCGTCGCTGCGCTATGGCCTGAGCCGCGAAGAAATCGGCCTCGATGAATTGGTGTTCTTCACCAATGGTGTCTGCGACCCACTGCTCGCCGGCCGCTATCTGTGCGAAGCGATCGGCAAGCGCACGATCTCGTCGATCGGTTATTCGATCATCTACAACAATCTGAACAACAATCTGCGGCCATCGGCGGGCCAGCGCTTCACCTTCAGCCAGGATCTGGCCGGCGTTCCGATCGGGGTCAAATATCTCCGGTCGCGCGTCAATTACGACTGGTATCACAATCTGTTCGGCAGCGGCTTCGTGCTCAACATCGGCGGCGAGGCGGGCGCCATCTTCGGCTATGGCGGGCGCGACGTTCTGCTGACCGACCGCTTCTTCCTCGGCCAGCCTCAGATGCGCGGCTTCAACATCCGCGGCGTCGGACCGCGTGTGCTGCGGCGGCCGCTCGATGCCGACGGCAATATCGTGACGGACCGCCAGCAGGCCACCGACGATGCGCTCGGCGGCAAGGCCTATTATCTGGCGCGCGCCGAAATCCAGCTGCCGCTGGGCTCGGCGATCAGCGAGCTGGGGCTGCGTCCCTCGATCTTCACCGATGTCGGTGCGGTCTGGAACGTCAAGGCGCCTCAGACCGTCTGCCTCAACGGTCCGACGACGACATTCGCCGAATGCGCGCCGTACAATGGCTCGTCGCTGGGGTTCCGCGAGGAGTTCCTCGGCAACACGCCCAGCCCGCGGCTTTCGGTCGGTATCGGCGTCAACTGGAACTCGCCGTTCGGGCCATTCCGCTTCGATCTGGCCAAGGCCCTGCTCAAGCAGCCTGGCGACGACACGCAGTTGTTTCAATTTAACGTAGGGACCCAATTCTGATGAAGAAGCTTCTCATTTCGCTGGCGATTGCCAGCGCCGCGATCACTGGCCCGGTGGCCGCCCAGACGCTGCCGCCGGCCGTGATCATCGTTGTCGATCTCGACTCGGTGTTCCAGACTTCGGCCGCCGGCAAGCAGGCGCTCACCGAGCTCAAGACCCGCGCCGACGGTATCCAGGCGCGGCTGCAGCAGCTGCGCACCTCGTTCGGCACCGAGGAGCAGACGCTGGTCAGCACCCGTCCGACTGCAGCCGGTGCAGCAGCAACCGCCTGGGAAGCCAAGGCCAAGGATTTCCAGACCCGCAAGACCCAGGCCGAACAGGAACTCGCCAAGCGCGACCAGGACCTGCAGGCCAGCCGCCAGTTCGTCGTCAAGCAGCTGAATGACGCGGCGCAGCCGATCATCAGCACGATCATGAAGGAGCGCGGTGCCTCGATCGCGCTCGCCGAAGGCGCGACCCTGCAGCACGCGGCGGCGATCGACGTCACCACCGATGTCATCGCCCGGCTCGACAAGGCGCTGCCGCGCGTCGTGACGACCGCTCCGGCCAAGTGAGCGAAATGACCGGCGGGGAGACGGCGGAGGCCATGGGGGCCGCCGATATCCTCGCGGTGATGGCCTTGTTGCCGCACCGCTTTCCGATGCTGCTCGTCGACCGGGTCGAGGACATCGTCCCGGGCCGGTCGGCACGCGGCGTCAAGGCCGTGACGATCAACGAGCCGTTCTTTGCCGGCCATTTCCCCGGCCGGCCGATCATGCCCGGCGTGCTGATCGTCGAGGCGCTGGCGCAGACCGCCGGCGTGCTGGCGCTTTCGACGCTCGGCGATGCGGGCAAGGGCAAGCTCGTCTATTTCATGGCGATCGAGAATGCCAAGTTCCGAAGCCCGGTCGAGCCGGGGTGCGTGCTCGATCTGAAGGTCGAATTCGTCCAGAATCGCGGGCGGATCAGCAAGTTCGCCGGGCGCGCCGAGATCGGCGGCAAGCTGGTTGCCGAGGCCAGTTTCACGGCAATGATCGCCGATCCGCCCGCCTGACCATTTGGGCATTTGCCCGGTCGTTGCATCTGAGTCACAATCGGCGTCTCTTTCGGGAGAATGGCGATGCCGGTGACCAAAGCCCAGCTTTCTACCCTGTACCCCCGGGCGATCCCCGATCTGCTGTCGGGCGTCGCCGCGGCGGCGGGTGATGTGCTGGGGCGCTTCGGTATCGCCGACAAGCCCGATCGTCTGGCCTATTTCCTGGCGCAGGTCGGGCATGAATCGGGCGGACTGACGATCAACGCCGAAAACCTCAACTATTCGGCGAAACGGATGACCGAGGTATGGCCGCGGCGTTTTCCGACCATTGCCGCCGCCGCGCCCTTTGCCAACAACCCGGAAAAGCTCGCCAATTTCGTTTATGGCGGGCGGATGGGCAATGGCCCGCCGGCAAGCGGCGACGGCTTTCGCTTCCGCGGGCGCGGACTGATCCAGATTACCGGGCGCGACGGTTATCGCGAAGTCGGCGCGCGCGCCGGCTTGCCGATGGAGGCCGATCCCGACCTGGTCACGGTGCCGGGCAATGCCTTGCTGTGTGCCGCGGCGTTCTGGAAGTGGAAGGGGTTGAACCCGGTGTGCGATGCACGCGACTTCACGCGCTGCACCATCATCATCAACGGCGGCACGACCGGGATCGCCGATCGGCGCGAGTGGCTCGACAAGGTGCGCCGGGTGCTCGCGGCGCCGCCGCCGGCACCGGCGGCGCAGCCACCGGCCGAATTGGTCATCCGGGTGCAGAAGGCGCTGCTACGTGCCGGCTTTGCCGGCGTCGGGGCAGCCGATGGCGACGCCGGGCCGCGCACGCTCGCGGCGATCACCGCCTTTCGCCAGTCGCGTGGACTTGCCGCGGGCGGGATAGATGCGCCGCTGCTGAAGGCGCTCGGCATCACGCCGTGACGGGGCGGGGCTGACGCCCCGCCCAGAGGCAGGCGATGAGGATGACCAGCGCGCCGGCCCAGATCTGCGCCCGCACCGGCTCGGCAAAGAAGATCCAGCCGAACAGCGCCGCCCAGCCAAGCGCCGTGAACTCCATGACGGCCAGCACCTGTGCTTCGATTTGCGCGTAGGCGCGGCTGAGCAACTGCATGCCGATATTGCCGATGGCGCCCATGGCGATCAGCCAGCCGATGGTAACGGCATCGACGGGGGCTGCGCCGATGGCGACGGGGCTGAGGATGATCATCGGCACCAATGCGCCCATCAGCGTGACGATCGTCGCGCCGTCGCTCGCCGCCCGGGCGCGGAGCAGCACCGCGGAGCCCGCATAGGCGACCGCTGCATAGAGGACCGCGCCAAGCGCCAGCAGCCGGTCGCCATCGAAGCGCGGCGCCCCCTGGACCGTGACCAGGACGCCGACGAAGCCCAGCGCCCCGGCGGCAAGAAGGCGCGGCTGCATCCGTTCCTTCAGCAACAGGCTGGCGAAGGGCGGGACCAGCAGCGGCGCGATGAAGGACAGGGTGATGGCTTCGGCGAGCGGCAGCGTTTTCAGCGACCAGTAGAAGGCGAACGCCATGCTGGCGATGAGGCCGCCGCGCACCAGATGCAGCGGCAGCATCGCACGGGTGATCGCCGGGCGGCCCTGCAATTGCCAGACCACCAGCGCCAGCAGCGTCCCGGTGACATAGCGGCCAAGGGTAATCACCGCCACTGGGGTCGTTGCCGCGAGATGCTTGACGACGACATCCATCAGGCACAGCGAACCGATGCCGGCGGCGCATTGGACAAGGGCGAACGAACGGCCGGACATCGCATCGGCGATAATCCGGACGGCGGGATCGCGCCAGAGCGATCAGCTCTGGCGGGTTTCCGTCGACGGCTGGCCGGCCTCGGCGCGGATATCGGTGGCGTGAAATTCGCGGAACACATCGTCCACCGGGGCGTCGACGCCGTCCGGAACGGTGACCGCGATACGGCCGTTGAGCGCGGCTTCGTCGTCGCGTGCCGGTTCGGCATCCCCGCGCTTGGCATCGGAGCCGGCAACTTCGATACCGACGCTGTTCTGGCGACCGGCCGGCGCGACGGCGATCACGGCCCGATCGACGCCATGTTCCTGAACAAGCCGCTCGATCGCCATTTCGGCTTCGCGGCGGGTGTCGAAGATTCCTGAGGTCGAAGGCATTGCAACTCCTTTTCGCAAAAGGGGGAGGCCGAAGCCTCCCCCAAATCGGGCTCAAGCGACCTTGAAGCCTTCGCGGTTCATCCGGTTGGTAAGGTTCGTCTGCTGTTCCGCGCTCAGTGCCGCGTGGAGAGTCGGGAAGATGTCGTCTTCTTCCTCGCGGACATGTTCTTCGAAGCTGGCGCGGATTTCGGCGAGCTTGGCGAGAAAACCGGGGCGCTGTTCCTTGCCGATCTGTTCGAGCTCGTACAGGCCCTTCTTCAGTTCGAAGTGGTCGGCGTTGAGATGGTCGGCGGCACTGTCCTGGCCGGTTTCGGCCAGGACGCAGTAGACGACATATTCTTCCTGGACGTTGTGCTTGCCGATGGCATGCTGCAGCGACAGGACCAGCGGCGCGCGCTTGGCCTGTTCATCGTCGGTGGTTTCGGCAAGCTTTTCAAGGATCAGGCGGGCGGCCTTGTGTTCAGCCTTCAGTCCTTCCATCCAGTCGCCGGCGGAATAGGTGGCGGCCTGGACAACGGCCTTGCGGCCGGCGGCGGCGAGCAAGCCGAGACCGAAACCGGCGGCGCCGGCGACGACGGCAGTGGTGGTCGTGCCATGGTCGGAATCGCTATGGCGCTTGGCGGTGTCGGTGCGGTTCTGGGTGGCGGTGTACGACATCGGTAATCTCCTGGCGGGGGTTTTCACTGAACCCGTCAGCGTTCATCCGGTTGCCCTTTGCGAGTCGTTAGCAGTTCCAGGTCGGCCGGCCGGTTGATGTTGCGCAGCGGCCCGCAATCGACTTCGCGCGCCTCGGTCGATGTGGCCCAGACATGGAGGGCGCGGCTGCCGCCGCTGGTCAATCGCGCCAGCAGCGTCGGCCCATAGCTGGCAGGCCACAGGCCGATGCTGCGCTGCCCGCGCGCCACGGTTGGCCCGGCACCGAACCGCGTCACAAGGTCGCCAGGCAGGCCGACCGTGTCGCAGGGCGCGCACAGCACGGCGTCGAAACCATGGTGCAGGCCATGGAGGAGGGCGCCGCAGAGGCCGCCGAGCGGGCCGAGCCCGGCGACCGGCAGGTCATCCACGCGCACATGTCCTGGCCAATCGCGGCCGACGACGACAAGCCCATCGACCTGCGGTGCCAGCGCGGCGATGACATGGTCGATCAGCGGCCGCCCGTCGAACAGCGCCGACGCCTTGTCCGAACCGAAGCGCGACGCGGCGCCGCCGGCCAGGACTGCCCCCAGAACCCTCACGCGGTTTCGTCGAACAGCTCGCGGCCGATCAGGTAGCGGCGGATTTCACTGGTGCCGGCGCCGATTTCGTACAGCTTGGCATCGCGGAGCAGGCGGCCGGTGGGATAATCGTTGATATAGCCGTTGCCGCCAAGGCACTGGATCGCCTCCAGCGCCATCCAGGTCGCCTTTTCCGCCGAATAGAGGATGCAGCCGGCCGAATCCTTGCGGGTGGTTTCGCCGCGGTCGCAGGCATCGGCGACGGCATAGGTATAGGCGCGGGCGGTCGACTGGGCGACATACATGTCGGCCAGCTTGCCCTGCATCAGCTGGAAGCTGCCGATCGGTGCGCCGAACTGGCTGCGATCATGGACATAGGGCACGACGACATCCATGCACGCCGCCATGATGCCGAGCGGGCCGCCGCTGAGCACGACACGTTCGTAATCGAGGCCCGACATCAGCACCCGGGCGCCGATGCCGACACCGCCGAGGACATTTTCCGCCGGCACTTCGCAATCTTCAAAAACCAGTTCGCAGGTGTTCGACCCGCGCATGCCGAGCTTGTCGAGCTTTTGCGCCGTCGTGAAACCCTTCATCCCACGTTCGATGAGGAAAGCGGTGATGCCGCGCGGGCCGGCGTCGACATCGGTCTTGGCATAGACGACGAGGGTATCGGCATCAGGACCGTTGGTGATCCAGAACTTGTTGCCATTGAGGACAAAGGCGTCGTTGCCCTTGCGATCGGCGCGCAGCTTCATCGATATGACATCGGAGCCGCTGCCCGATTCCGACATGGCAAGGCTGCCGACATGGTCCCCGGAAATCAGCCGGGGCAGATAGCGCTGCTTCTGGTCGGCGGTGCCCCAGCGGGCAATCTGGTTGATGCACAGGTTGCTGTGCGCGCCATAGGACAGGCCGACACTGGCAGAGGCGCGGCTGATTTCCTCGATGGCGATGACATGGGCGAGATAGCCGAGCCCGGCGCCGCCGTCTTCCTCCTTGACGGTGATGCCGTGGAGGCCGAGGTCGCCGAGTTTTTTCCAAAGGTCCATCGGGAACGCGTTGCTGGCATCGATTTCCGCAGCGCGCGGGGCGATTTCGGCGGCGGCGAAAGCGGCGACGCTGTCGCGCAGCATGTCGATGGTTTCACCGTGATTGAACCGCAGTGTGGAGAGCATCGTCGGGGGTTCCTGGCGTGGCAAGGCGGGGCGAAAGTCTCGAAAGTCACACCGAATTGGGGTGTGCAAAAAGGCGTCTGTCGTGCCGGACGCGGCGAGGCGACGCCGGCCCGGCTGAATGTTCTAAACGAGTTGGGGTGCGTAGGACAGGGGCAGAAACCGGCGTTTGCACGTTCAGTTGTGTTGTGTATAAGCAATATATCATGGGTTCCGAAAACGTCTCGGCCAGTCTGCACAATCGGCTTGCGCTGTTCCGCGTCGAGGCGGGACTGTCGCGGGCGGCGCTGGCCGAGCGGGTCGATGTCAATCCGCAGACGATAGGCTTTCTCGAGCGCGGGCAATATGGCCCGAGCCTCGAACTGGGGCTGAAACTGGCGGCGGTGTTCGGGGTGCCGGTGGAGACGCTGTTCTCGCTGGACCCGTTTCCGACGCTGGCGAACGCGTTGGCGATGATCGCGAAAGATCGGGAGGGGGACAGGCATGGCTGAGCGGGGGCACTATTGGGGGATGATGACGCCGAGACAGGTGCGCATCGCGTCGCTGGTGGCGTCGGCAGGACTCGCTTGCCATTATCTGGTGCTGCCAAGTATCGCCGTCGCGTCGGTTTGGGTCAGGCTGCCACTCGATGTTTTCGCAGCCATGGCGGCGGTCCCGCTTCTGCTCTGGATATCGGTCGCGGCACCCGGGTGGCGTGGCGTACAGCCCGGCGAATTCGACGAGCGCGAGCATGCGGAACGCGCCGCAAGCTTCATGTTCGCCCACCGGGCGATGGGACTGATCTGGTTGTCTGTGGCCTTTTATGGCCTGCGGGCGGAAGGCTGGGGTTTGCCGATGCCTGCGGCGGCAACGGCGCGGTCGCTGCTTTGGAGCCTGGCGTGGGTCCATCTCGCCATGCCGGGCATCGTGCTGGCGTGGCGTGATGGTGGCGAAGCTGTCGGGGTGGATGATATGGACCACGAGATCGGGTGAGCGTCGGGGCAGCCGGATCGCGGGTCAGGCCTGGGATGACAAGGTTTTTGAATCCGCGAGCATCCTCCTCCCCGCTCATCCCGAGCGAAGTCGAGGGACGCTCGGTCGGTGGTTCGAGCGTCCCTCGACTTCGCTCGGGATGAGCGGGTTTTGGGGTCGGTATCGAGGGGGCGTATTTGGTGAATGAACTGGTCATCCGGCGTGACGATCCGGCCGCTGCGCATGTCGCGGCGTTGCTGGCGTATCATCTGGCCGAGTTGCGCAGCGTGATGGCGAGCCATGCCTTTGCGCTCGATGCGACGGGGCTATCGGCGCCCGAGGTGACATTCTGGACGGCGTGGCGGGGGGATGCGCTGGCCGGGTTCGTCGCGTTGAAGGTGCTGGACGACCGACAGGGCGAGTTGAAGTCGATGCGGGCGGCGCCGGCGTTTCGTGGCACCGGGGTCGGGCGGGCGCTGCTGCTGCATGTCATCGCCGAGGCGCGGGCGCGGGGCTATGCGCGGCTGAACCTGGAGACAGGGACCGGCGCGTTGCATGCGCCGGCGGTGGCGCTTTATCGGTCGGCGGGGTTTGTCGGCTGTGACGCCTTTGCCGATTATGCACCGAGTCCGTATAATCAGTTCATGACGATGGTGTTTTAGAACCCACCCCCGACCCCTCCCGTGCCGGGAGGGGAGAAGATTGGGGGGGGTGATCACCCTCCCGTGCCGGGAGGGGAGAAGGTCAGGCGGTGATTTCCACCAGCAGCATGCCGTCGGCCACCTGGTCGCCTTCGGCGATGTTTACTGCGGCGATGGTGCCGGCAGCGCGGGCGGTGATGCGGTGTTCCATCTTCATCGCTTCGAGCACCAGCAACCGGTCGCCCGGCGCGACGGCGTCGCCGACCTTGATGTCGACGGCAAGGACGCGGCCGGGCATCGGCGCGATGATGCGGCCGTCGCTGGCGCCGGCCTGGGCGGCCCTGGCCGGGGCGCGGGTGGCGAGCGTGTAGGTCTGGCCGTTGACGCGCACCTCGACGGCGGCATCGGCGATGATGACATCGGCGGTGACGAGTTCGCCGCCGCGATCGAGGTGGATGCGGTGGCCATCGCGCACGGCGCCGGCCTCGGCGACGGTGTCGAGCCCGCCGAGGCGGAAGCGCGTCCCGGCGCGGCGCACAGTCAGGCAATGCGCGACCGTGCCCGACCACAGCCGGATGACGCGTTCTTCGGGCAGGTTGAGGCGGAAGCCGCTGCCGGCAAAGGGCCCGCCGGGGCGGGTATCGAGAACCAGCGCCAGCGCTGCCAGCGCCAGCGCAATTTCGGGGACGGTGTCGGGCGGTGTCAGTTCGGCGGCGTGGCGCGGGATGAAGCCGGTATCGACATCGCCGGCACGGAACGCCGGGTGGTTGGCAAGGCGGGCGAGAAAGGCGCGGTTGGATTTCAGCCCTTCGACGACCGTGCCGCCGAGGGCGCCGACGAGCCGGTCGATCGCAGTGGCGCGGTCGGGGCCCCAGGCGATGACCTTGGCAATCATCGGGTCGTAATCGAGGCCGATGACGCTGCCGGTTTCGACCCCGGTGTCGATGCGGATGCCGGCCCCACTCCCGAACGCCAGCGCGGTCAGCGTGCCGGTGGAGGGCAGGAAGCCGCCGTCGGCGTCCTCGGCGTAAAGCCGCGCCTCGACGGCGTGGCCGGTGACGGTGAGTGCGTCCTGGTTGGCGGGGAGCATTTCACCGCGGGCGACGCGCAGCTGCCATTCGACAAGGTCATGGCCGGTGATCGCCTCGGTGACCGGATGTTCGACCTGCAGCCGAGTGTTCATTTCCATGAAATAGAAGGCCGGGTCGCCACTGGCATCGACGGCATCGAGATCGAGGATGAATTCCACCGTGCCGGCGCCCTGGTAGCCGATGGCATGGGCAGCGGTGGCGGCGGCAACGCCCAGCGTGTGGCGCAGGGTTTCGGAAAGGCCGGGGGCCGGGGCTTCCTCGATGACCTTCTGGTGGCGGCGTTGCAGCGAGCAATCGCGTTCGAACAGATGGACGACATTGCCGTGCGAATCGGCAAAGACCTGGACTTCGACGTGGCGCGGCCGCTGGATGAGCTTTTCAAGCATGACTCCGGCATTGCCGAAGCTGGCCTGGCCCTCGCGCTGCGCCGCCATCAGCGCATCCTGGAAGTCGGCAGCGTCATGGACGGCGCGCATGCCCTTGCCGCCGCCGCCGGCGACCGCCTTGATGAGCAGCGGAAAGCCGACGCCTTCGGCGGCGCGTTGCAGGCGGACGAGCGACTGGTCATTGCCCTGATAGCCGGGGGTGATCGGCACGCCGGCCTTTTTCATCGCCGCCTTGGCGCTGTCCTTCAAGGCCATGACGCGCATGGCGGCTTCGGGCGGGCCGACGAAGACCAGCCCGGCCTTGCGGACGGCCTTGGCGAAATCGGCATTCTCCGACAGGAAGCCATAGCCGGGGTGGATGGCGTCGGCGCCGGTCAGGCGCGCGGCGGCGATGATCTTGTCACTGTCCAGGTAGGGGCGGGCGTCGGCGGGGCCGATGGCGACCGACTGGCCGGCCTCGCGGACATAGGGGCTGGCGGCGTCGGCATCCGAATAGACGGCGACGCTGGCGATTCCCATGGCGTCGGCGGTGCGGATGATGCGGCGGGCGATTTCGCCGCGGTTGGCGATGAGCAGCTTTTTCATTTCGGGCAGCCTTGCGGATCGGCGGTCCAGGTGAGGTTGGTGACCAGCCATTTGCCCGCGGTCTTGATGAAGCTGAACGAATTGACGCCGCAATGCAGCCGCTTGCCATCGATATCGACGCTGTAGGGCGTCCAGACATGGGCGAAGTCGCGGGTGACGAGGATCTGCGGGTCGATCAGCCGTTCATCGACGGTGGATTTGCCGGTGCGGCTGCGCAACCGCGCGGCAAAGTCGCTGGCCGGGAAGACGCGCAGGGCGCTGCTGCCGTCGGGCTGGAACTGCTGGACCTGGATCATGGCGCGCGGATCGACGGCGGCGGTGAAGGCATCGGCGTTGCTGGTGTTGACGCTGGCCATGAAGGCATCCAGCGCCGCAGCCACTTCGGCCTGCGGCGACGCCGCGGCGGGGCCGGCGAGCAGCAGAGCGACAAGGGCAACAGGGGCGACAGGGGCAACAGGGGCGAATTTCATCGGCTCCACTCCGGTTTGCGCTTGTCGAAGAAGGCCGCCAGCCCTTCACGGCCCTCGGCAGAGGCGCGTCGCGCGGCGATGCGGCTGGCGGTCAGGGCGCGCAGCGCGTCGGTGATCGTGCGGCCGGCGACGTCGGCCACAAGCGCCTTGGCGTCGGCGACGGCGCCGGGGGCGGCGGCGGTGAGGTGGGACAGCCAGCCGGCGATGATGGCGTCGGCCGCGGCGGCATCGGCGGCGGTTTCATGGACGAGGCCGATGGCCCTGGCCTGTGCGGCGTCGAACGCCTCGGCGGTGAGGAACCAGCGGCGCGCCTGGCCGGCGCCGATGCGGGCGACAACGAAGGGGGAAATGGTGGCGGGGGTGAGGCCGAGGCGGACTTCGGACAGCCGGAACTGCGTGCCGTCGATGGCGACCGCCATGTCGGCGCAGGCGACGAGGCCGACGCCGCCGCCGGCGACATTGCCATGGACGCGGGCGATGACCGGCTTGGGGCAGCTATCGATGGCGGCGAGCATGTCCGACAGCCGCATCGCGTCGGCGCGATTCTCGGCCTCGGTAAAGGCGGCGGCGCGCTTCATCCAGCCGAGGTCGGCGCCGGCGCAGAAGGACTTGCCCTCGCCCGACAGGATGATGGCGCGCACCGCCGGGTCGATGCCGAGGGCGTTGAACGTCGCAGTCAGCGCCGCGATCAACACCTCGTCAAAGGCATTGTGCTGGGCTGGGCGGGCGAGGGTGACATGCGCCACGCCGGCGGTGATGGTGGTC
This sequence comes from Polymorphobacter fuscus, assembly GCF_011927825.1. Taxonomy (NCBI): domain Bacteria; kingdom Pseudomonadati; phylum Pseudomonadota; class Alphaproteobacteria; order Sphingomonadales; family Sphingosinicellaceae; genus Sandarakinorhabdus; species Sandarakinorhabdus fusca. The sequence continues at coordinate 172,022 of NZ_JAATJI010000001.1, forward strand.
GACAGGCTCATGCCGTCACATCCGGAACGTGCCGAAGCGCGTCTCCGGCACCGGCTGTTGCAGCGCGGCCGCGAGGCTGAGCGCGACGACGGCGCGGGTATCGGCAGGGTCGATGATGCCGTCGTCCCACAGGCGGGCGCTGGCGTAATAGGGGTGGCCTTCGCGGTCGTACTGGGCGCGGATGGGGGCCTTGAAGGCTTCTTCGTCGGCAGCGGACTTGAAGCCGCCGGACTTGACGGTGGCGAGCACCGATGCCGCCTGTTCGCCGCCCATGACGCTGATGCGGGCGTTGGGCCACATCCACAGGAAGCGGGGCGAATAGGCGCGGCCGCACATGCCGTAATTGCCGGCGCCAAAGCTGCCGCCGGTGACGACGGTGATCTTGGGGACGGCAGCGCAGGCGACGGCGGTGACGAGCTTGGCGCCGTGCTTGGCGATGCCTTCGTTCTCGAAGCGCTTGCCGACCATGAAGCCCGAAATGTTCTGGAGGAACAGCAAGGGGATGCGGCGCTGGCAGGCAAGTTCGATGAAATGCGCGCCCTTTTGCGCGCTTTCGGAAAACAGGATGCCGTTGTTGGCGAGGATGGCGACCGGCATGCCTCCGACATGGGCAAAGCCGGTGACCAGCGTTTCGCCGAAGCGCGGCTTGAATTCATGGAGGTCCGACGCGTCGACGATGCGCGCGATGACTTCGCGCACGTCGACCGGGTGGCGGGTGTCGAGCGGTGCCAGCGCGTGGAGGTCCTGGGCGTCGAAGTGCGGCGGGCGCGTCGGCTGGGCGGCGACCTGCGCGGGCGCGGGCAGGGTGGCGACGATACTGCGGGCGATGCGCAGCGCGTCGGGATCGTCCTCCGCCAGATGATCGGCGACGCCGGACAGGCGGGTGTGGACGTCGCCGCCGCCGAGCTCCTCTGCGGTGACTTCCTCGCCGGTGGCGGCCTTTACCAGCGGCGGCCCGCCGAGGAAGATCGTGCCCTGGTCGCGGACGATGATCGATTCGTCGGCCATGGCGGGGACATAGGCGCCGCCGGCGGTGCAACTGCCCATCACCACGGCGATCTGGGCGATCCCTTGTGCCGACATATTGGCCTGGTTGAAGAAGATGCGGCCGAAATGGTCACGATCTGGGAAGACCTCGTCCTGACGCGGCAGGTTGGCACCGCCCGAATCGACGAGATAGACGCAGGGCAGGGCGTTCTGGGCGGCGATTTCCTGGGCGCGCAGGTGCTTCTTGACGGTGAGCGGATAATAGCTGCCGCCCTTCACCGTCGCGTCATTGGCAACAATTACGCACAGCCGGCCGGCGACCTGACCGACCCCGGCGATCATGCCGGCGGCGGGGACATCCTCGCCATAGACGCCGTGCGCTGCCAACTGCCCGATTTCAAGGAAGGCGGTGCCGGGATCGAGCAGCGCCTCGACGCGCTGGCGCGGCAACAGCTTGCCGCGCGCGACATGGCGATCGCGGCTGGCCGACGGGCCTCCCAGGGCGATTTCGGCCACCTTGGCGCGAAGATCGGCCACCAGGACTGCCATCGCAGCGGCATTGGCGCGCGTTTCGGCGCTGGGGACGAGAGGCTGACCGATCTGGGGCATGCCAAGCCGTATAGGCCGGTTCGTCGCCCCGGCTCAACCGATACGTGGCGGCGGGGTTTTCGGCTTCGCGGCTGCGATGTTGCAGTGCGTCAGGCAGAGGCCTGGCGGACCCGCGAGCGCCGGCGGCGATCGGCGAGGACGAACAGGCCGAAGACGACGCAGACCAGCACCAGCGCCGACAGGCGGGTGGCGTCGCGCGATGCCGCATCGGCAATTCGTTGCACGGATGCAGGGACTTGCGCTGCCATGGCGTGGCCCGGCACGAACAGCATCGACAGGATCAACAGGCGCAGCTGTGCCAGGTCGCGCAGCTTCGCCACACATCGGGTATTGCCAAAAGCGGTCATGTCCGGCCTCCCTTTCCTGTTGCAGTGCAGCATGCACCGCTGTTGTTACAGGCGCAAGTCAAAGCCTTCCCGTTGCCGCAAAAAACACCCGCCGGTCGCGCAGCGCGGCTGGCGCTTGCCCGCAGGGGCCAGGTCGGCTATGGGCCGCCGTCACAACAGGCTGGTCGGAACCAGCCGCAGCCACGAAAGCGCCAGACATGAAGCCCGGTATCCACCCCGATTATCACCGCATTACCGTCAAGATGACCGACGGCAGCGAATATTCCACGCGTTCGACCTACGGCAAGGAAGGCGATACGCTGGCGCTGGATATCGACCCGACCTCGCACCCGGCTTGGGTCGGCGGCGCCGGCAAGATGCTCGATGCCGGCGGCCAGGTGGCGCGCTTCAACAAGCGCTTTTCGGGTTTCGGCCTGAAGAAGGATTAGGCATCACGCGGCCCGGGGCGTGGCTCCGGGCCGGTTGTATCGGCGCCCCTTCCAACCTGAACACGCGCTGTCCGTTACGTTCATGAAACCTCCATGCGGGGTCATGCATTTCTGGTCGGCACCAGAAGAAGGACTGTGCCCATGCGTACCATCTTGATGTCGATGACTGCTCTTGCCATCGTCACCACCGCGATGCCGTTGCAGGCACAGCCGCGCGATCGGGCCTATGTCGACGCCAACGAACTGCGTGACAACCAGCGTCGCATTGCCGAGGAACGCCGCGACGTGCGGCAGGCGGTCCGCAACGGCGACCGTCGGGATGTGCGGGAAGAGACGCGCGACCTGCGGCGGGCACAGAACGAGGCGCGGCAGGATGCCCGCGACTGGAACCGCGGCCGTGCCTATTCGCACAACCGACCGGACCCTCGCTACAACGGCTATTATGCCGACAACTATTATCGTGGCGGGAACAACTACCAGCCGCGCCGGCTCACCGCGAATGAACGCATCTACCGCGGCCAGGACAATCGCTATTACTGCCGCCGCAACGACGGCACGACGGGCCTGATCGTCGGCGCGCTCGGCGGCGGCGTGCTCGGCAATGTCATCGCGCCGGGCGGATCGAAGACGTTGGGGTCGATCCTGGGTGGCGGCCTGGGTGCTGTTCTCGGATCGTCGGTCGGCAAGAACAACGTCACCTGCCGCTGATCCAGCGTTGAGGTGACGCAGTGCGGCGATGGCCCTGATCGGTTTTTCCGGTTGGATGCTGTCGCCGCACCGCCTAGGGTCATCGCTTCAATGGAGGTGATGTATGGCGAAATCGGGCAAGAAGCTGGCGGCCGCCGAGGCGCTGGATGCAATCGACCTGGGGTTCGACGACAAGCAGCGGCTGGACATCGCAGCCGGCCTGTCGCGGCTTCTCGCCGACACCTATACCCTGTATCTGAAGACGCATAACTTCCACTGGAACGTTACTGGTCCGCAGTTCAACTCGCTGCATCTGATGTTCGAAGGTCAGTATACCGAGCTGGCGGCGGCCGTCGACCTGATTGCGGAGCGGATCCGCGCGCTCGGCGTGCCGGCGCCGGGCAGCTATTCGGCGTTCGCGCGGCTGTCGACGATCACCGAAGCCGATGGCAACCCGCCGGCCGAGGAGATGGTGCGGATTCTCGCCGCTGACCAGCTCGCCGTGGTGCGCACCGCGCGCAGCGTTTTCCCGATCGCCGATGAGGCGCATGACGAGCCGACGGCCGACCTGTTGACCCAGCGCATGCAGGTGCATGAAAAGACCGCCTGGATGTTGCGCGCCACACTCGCCTGACCGATGCCGGCCGCTGCCATGTTGGCGGCGGCGGCCGTTACGTCCCCATCACGCCGGTCACCAGATTGACCGACAAGGCGATGACGCTGAAGTTGAACAGGAAGGCGACAAGGCCATGAACCAGCGCCAGCCGCCGCATGTGCTTTGACGTGATCGCGACGTCGGACACCTGGAAGGTCATGCTGAGCACGGCGGCGAAATAGGCGAAGTCGAAATAATCCGGGTCGAGACACGGCCCGGGAAAATCCAGCCCGCGCGCATCCTTGCCATCGGGCCCGCGCAGATACCAGAGATGCGCATAATGGATGGCGCCGAGCACATTGGCGAAGAGCCAGGCGAGCACGAGGCTGCCCATCGCCAATGCAATCATCGGGCGATCGCCCTCGCCCGGGCCCGCGGAAATCGACGCCAGTTCGGTCCACACGCCGGCGATCGTCACCCCGGCAATGGCCATCGACAACAGCAGCAGCGAACCATGGTCGGGCTCGTTGGCCTGCGACCGTTCGCGCATCGAATCGGCGGTGGCGCCGCGGAACATCGAGATCAGCGTCAAGAAGAACACCAGAGTGCCGATGTCGAAGCCGATCAGCAGCGCGGGCGCCCAGCCGAAACGTTGCGCCGCGAGTCCGGCGGCGATGGCGCCGACGACGAGAAAGGCGACAAAGCGCGCGTAGCGGCGGACGATCATGTCGAGCGGCTTGCCAACGGCCGCCGCATCACCCTTCAGCGCGCCGCGTAATTGGTTTCGACCCAGTTGCGATAGCTGCCATCGAGAACGCCGCGCCACCAGGGTTCGTTGGCGAGATACCAGGCGAGGGTGGCGGCAAAGCCGGTCTTGAAGTCGCGGGCCGGTGCATAGCCGATTTCGGCGCGGGCGCGGGTTTCATCGATGGCGTAGCGGCGATCATGGCCGGGCCGGTCGGCAACGGTGGTCTTCAGGCTGGCAGTGGGAATGCCGCGTGCGGCCGGCGCCTCGGGGAAGCGGGCGGCCAGCGCCGGGTCGGCGGCGAAGGCGGCGTCGACGGCGGCGCACAGCGTGTCGATGACGGTGATGTTGGGCAGTTCGGCACCCCCGCCGATGCAATAGGTTTCGCCGACCCGGCCATGGTGGAGGACGGCTTCGATGCCGCGGCAATGGTCCTCGACATGCAGCCAGTCGCGGATCTGCATGCCGTCACCATAGATCGGCAGCGGCCGGCCGTGGAGGGCGTTGATGAGGAATAGCGGAATCAGCTTTTCGGGAAACTGATAGGGGCCGTAGTTGTTCGAACAGTTCGACGTCGTCACCTGCAGGCCATAGGTATGGTGCCAGGCGCGGACGAGATGGTCGCTCGCCGCCTTCGACGCCGAATAGGGGCTGTTGGGGGCATAGGCGGTGGTTTCGTTGAACGGCGGGTCGTTGGGCCCGAGCGTGCCATAGACTTCGTCGGTCGAGACGTGGTGGAAGCGGTGCGGCTTGCCGCCGTCGGCGAGCCAGACGGCGCGGGCCGCCGTCAGCAGGTTCATCGTGCCGATGACGTTGGTTTCGACGAACGCCGCCGGGCCGTGGATCGAGCGGTCGACGTGCGATTCGGCCGCGAAATGCACGATGGTGTCGATAGCGTGGTCGCGCAGCAGCCCTTCGATCAGCGGGGTGTCGCGGATATCGCCTTCGACCAGCTGCACGCTGTTCGCGCCCGCAAGGTTGGCGCGGTTGCCGGCATAGGTCAGCGCGTCGAGCACGGTGACGCTGTCCTGCGGGTGATGCTGGCGCCAGTAATGGACGAAATTGGCGCCGATGAAGCCGGCGCCGCCGGTGACGAGAAGATGGCTCATGAGCTGGCCTTCATGGTGGCTAGGCAATCGCGCAGTTCGGCGCGCCAATGGCGGGCAGGGCCGGTGATCGCCCAGCTGCTGGTCTTGTCGAGGACGCTATAGGCCGGGCGCTGCGCCGGGGTGGGGTAATCGGCGGTGCGGATCGGGATGACGGGAACGGCGCGGGCGAGCAGGCCGAGCGCGACCGCTTCCTCCTGGATGGCGACGGCGAAATCATACCAGCTGGCGGCGCCGGCATCGGTCCAGTGATGCAGGCCGGTGGCCTTGGCGCCGGCGAGCGTCCACAGCGCCCCGGCGAGGCCGGCGGCGTGGCTGGGGGTGCCGATCTGGTCGGCGACGACGCGGACTTCATCGCGTTCCGCCATCAGCCGCAACATCGTCTTGACGAAATTGTTGCCGGCGGCGGCATAGACCCAGGCGGTGCGGACGATCAGCGCATCGGCGCCGGCGGCGATTTCACCGTCGCGCTTGGTTTCGCCATAGACGCCGATCGGGTTGGTCGGCGCGTCGGGGGCATAGGGGGAGCTGGCGGTGCCGTCGAAGACGAAATCGGTCGAGACATGGATGAAGCCAAGGCCTGCGGTGCGCGCCGCGACGGCGAGCGCGGCGACGGCATCGACATTGATGCGGCGCGCGGCTTCGAGATCGGCCTCCGCCTTGTCGACGGCGGTATAGGCGGCGGCGTTGACGAGGTGGGTGGCACCCGATGACGCAACGACATCGGCGACGCGGGCGGCGTCGGTAATGTCGAAATCGGCCTCCGGCGGGGCGATGACGCTGCTGCCGGCCGGAACGCGCGCCTGCAAGGCGCGGCCGAGCTGGCCGCCGGCGCCGGCGATGAGGAACTTCATGCGAACACCCTATTCGAACACAGGCGCATCGGCGAGCAGCGGCGCGACGGTATCCTTGCCCGAAAGCTGCGGCGCCGCACCGACATCGGGCCATGCGATGCCGATGTCGGGATCGTCCCAGCGGATGCCGCGATCATTGGGGGCGTCGTACAGCGTCGTCACCTTGTAGAGGAAATCGGCCGTGTCGCTGAGCACCAGGAAGCCATGGGCGAAGCCGGGCGGGACCCAGAGCATGCGCTTGTTGGTGTCCGACAGTTCATAACCGACCCACTGGCCGAAATGCGGGCTGCTGCGGCGGATGTCGACGGCGACATCGAAGACGGCGCCCGATGTGACGCGGACGAGTTTGCCCTGCGGGCTTTGCAACTGGTAATGCAGCCCGCGCAGCACGCCCCTCGCCGAGCGGCTGTGGTTGTCCTGGACGAACGCGATGTCGAGCCCGTTGGCGGCGAAGGTCGCGGCGTTCCAGCTTTCCAGGAAAAAGCCGCGATCGTCGCCGAACACGCGCGGTTCGATCAGCTTGACGCCGGGCAGGGCGGTGTCGATGACGTTCATCGTGTGCGCCTCACCGGGCCGTCTTCAGCTGTTCGAGCAGATATTCGCCATAGCCCGATTTGCGCAGCGGTTCGGCGATGCGGGCGAGTTGCTCCGCCTCGATGAAGCCCTGGCGCCAGGCGATTTCCTCTGGGCAGCAGATCTTCAGTCCCTGGCGTTCCTCGACGATGCGGACATAAAGGCCGGCATCGAGCAGCGAGCCATGGGTGCCGGTGTCGAGCCAGGCGAAGCCGCGGCCCATCAGTTCGACGTGGAGCTTGCCGGCTTCGAGATACAGCCGGTTGAGATCGGTGATTTCCAGCTCGCCGCGCGGCGAGGGCGTGATGTCCCGCGCCAGGCGGACGGCGTCGCCATCGTAGAAATAGAGCCCGGTGACGGCGTAGTTGGATCGGGGTGCCTTGGGCTTTTCCTCGATCGTCGCGGCGCGGCCATCGGCGTCGAAGGAGACGACGCCATAGGCCTGTGGGTCCCTGACATAATAGCCGAAGACGGTGGCGCCATCGCTGCGGTCCGAAGCGCGGCCGAGAAGTTCGGGCAGGCCATGGCCGTAGAAGATATTGTCGCCCAGGATCAGCGTCGACGGGCGGTCGCCGACGAAGTCCGCGCCGATGTGATAGGCCTGCGCCAGCCCCTTGGGTTCGGGCTGGACGGCGTACTGGATTTCCATGCCCCAGTCCGAGCCGTCGCCGAGCAGGCCGCGGAACGCCGCGCTGTCGTGCGGGGTGGTGATGATCAGCACTTCGCGGATGCCGGCGAGCATCAACACCGACAGCGGATAATAGATCATCGGCTTGTCATAGACCGGCATCAACTGCTTGGAGACCGGCTTGGTCAACGGATAAAGGCGCGTGCCCGAACCGCCTGCCAGGATGATGCCCCGGCGCTGTGTTCCGCTGTTGGTCATGCTCGCCCCTGAAGGAAACGCCGGACCAGCCCGGCAAAGCTGCGCGCCTGTTCAACGGGACTTTCCCGCGCCGCTGCCGCCCACAGCTGCAACCCGCGATACCGGGGTGCCGGGCGACCGGCAACCGCCATTGCAGCAAGGCGCGACAGAATCTGGCGTTTGCGGCGCGCCTGGTGCGGCTGCATCTTGATGATCTCGGTCATGGCCAGCGGCGTCGTGTCGATGGTGCCGGCGGCGCGGGCCGAATCGAGCAGCGCCAGCCCTGCGGCGGTGCGCGCCATGACGAGGCTGCGGCCGTCCTGTTCCTGAAAGCTGGGATAGCCCTTGTCATCGCCGTACCAGGCATCGGCGCAGGCGACATCGGCGGCGCTGCCCACGGCATCGGCGCAAACCTTGCAGCGGAACTGGACTTCCTTCGACAGGATCTGGCCCCAGCTCGCGTCATAGCTCATCCGCCGGGTGGTGCCGTCCGCGAGCGTCGCCTTGGCATAGCCGGGCCAGCCATCGCCGCGATAGCGAAAGCCGGTGACCTGGTCCCGCGGTGCCTCCATCGCGTCGAGCAGGCGGTTGTTGGCGCGGGCACTGGGGATGCCGGCGCAGAAAAAGGCGAGCATGACCGGCACCTTGGCATCGATGCGCGGGTCGTGGCGGGCGCGGGCGCGCAGCGCGGCCACGTCGCAGGGCTTGCCGACAAAGGCGAAGCGACCGGGCCGGCCGAGCCAGTCCTCCAGCCCCGCCAGCGGTGACGACGCGGCATAGCGCGAGCCGGCGGCGTCGAACACTTCGGCGGCGGTGCGGGCAACGACGCTGCGGTTGCCGGTGTGGACGATCGGGTCGGCGCCGGTTTCGACAACAAAGTCCACAAGGCCGGTGGCAAGGGCGTGGACGAGCAGCCCGGAGATCACCCCGCCCGACGACGCCTGGTGGCGCAGCGCCGGATCGGTGACGAAGCCGGTGCCGGTGAAGTGCGCCGGCCCCCAGAGCAGGTCGTCGACCGGCGCATCGGTGCGGATGTCGACGATGATTCCAGGGCAGGCTTCGCTGACACCGGTTTCCTGTTCGGGCGTGAGATGGGCGCTTTGCACCGGCCGGAGATACCCTGGCGGCGCTTGTGCCATGGTGACGGCGCCGGAGGCGATGGCGGCGCACAGGCCGCAGCCGGAACAGGTCTGGCCGCGCTCCACCCGCGCCAGTGCCGGCGAGGTGTAAGCGCTCATCGGGCAGCGGCCGTGAACTGCGCCTCGAGTGCGGCGGTATAGTCTTCGAGGCCGGCATCGATGACCGGTTTGCCGCGGGCGATGTCGGCGGCGACCTGCACGCGCCGCTCGAACGCATCGAGGACAAAGGCGACCGCCGCCTTGGTGTCCATGCCCTTGGCATTGACCACCCAGGGGTAGCGCAGGCCGCCATAAAGGCCTTCGAACTTGCGGCTGTAGCTGATCGGCACGACCGGAATGCCGGCGGAATAGGCGGCGATGGTGGCGTGCATGCGCGCGCCGACGAGGAAATCGAGGCCGGCGATCGTCGATTTGGCCGCGGATGGCGACGCGAAGTCGGGTGTGCGTTCGACCTGCGGAAATTCGCGTTTCAGCGCGTCGCAGGCGGCGCCATCGTCGTCGCGCGGCATGTCGGGGGCATTGACGTGCGGCACCAGCGACAGGACGACGCCGGGCATGGCGGTGAACGCTGTGATCAGCGCGCGGGTCATCGCCGGATAGTCGAAGCCGAGGCCATAATCGTTGCTGCCGCCCGAATAGCCGCCGCTCATCAACAGGCCCGAGACGTTGAGGCCGACGCGAATGGGGTCGCCGGCGGGGCGCACCGGGCGATCGAAGGGCAGGGCGAAGGCGACATCGATGACCTGGCGGGCGTTGGCCGTCGGCGCCAGCTTGCGCAGCACGTCCATCGACAGCGGGTCGCGGGCAAAGACCATCTTCGCCTTGCGGCAGGCCCAGGCCGCCATGCCGGCGTGCGGCTGGCGCGAGAACGGCCCGATCGTTTGCGGTGACAGCACCAGTGGCGTGCCGGCGAGGATCGGGATCGCCTTGGTCGCCATGATATAGGCGAAGCGCTTGTCCGTGTAGATATCGGCGAAGCTGTCGCCGGCGCCGATGTCGAGCATGATGTCATGGGCGCGGACATCGGCGAGATAGCCGCCCGGCGACGCCATGTAGCGGCCATCGATGACGCGCATGCCGATGTCCGGCCCGGTGATATACGCAGCGCCGGTCTCGCGCCCGCCGAACAGGGTGAATTCCGGTGTCAGACCGGCCCGCGCCGCCGCGGCGCGGGCCAGGGCAATATTGCCGACGCTGAGCGCGCCGACGCCGAGATTGCCGGCGGCGGCGGAGTGCCACAGCAAGCCGATACGAAGCGTTTTCACGTGCGATGCTCCGTCGGGCAGCGAGGAACGAAAGGAACGGGTCAGTTGGTCGGTGTAGTGGCCGGTGCCGCCGCAACCGGCGCTGGGGCAGCCGGCGCCGTCGCAGCCGGGGCGGCCGGTGCTGCCGCCGGCGCGGCGCCGGGCTTGGCAGGCGCCAGCTTGGTGGTGTCGGGCGGGCCGTAACCCTTGCCGTAGACGATCTTGGCCTTGTACTTTTCCTGGATGGCCTTCAGTTCGGCTGCCAGCCGCTTCTGCACATCCTGCCGCTGCAGCAGGTTCTGCGCATAGGTAATGGCCTTTTCACCGGTGAACGGCTGGGTGACGGTGTTGGTGATGTTGTTGACATACAGCACCGGCACCGGGGCGCCCTGCGGCTGATCGCTGAAGATGAAGGGTTCGCCATTGGCGGTGGCGGCGATCTTGGAGATTTCGCTGGTCAAGGCCGGGTTGATGACCAGCGAATCGAGCTGCTGCGGGGCACGGCGATATTCGATGTTGGCATCGATCAGGACGCGTTCGACTTCGGCCATCGACTTCGCCTGCTTGAGCGGCAGCTGTTCGATATTGGCGGGACGCAGGAACTGGATCTGGTCGAGCGTGAAGACCTTGCGGTCGCCGAACACCTGGGGATTGTCGGCAACATATTTCTGGGCCGCCTCGCGGGTTGCCTTGGGCACCTTGGCCTGGATATCGGCCTGGAGCGCCTGGACCAGAAGCCCTTCGTCGGTCCGCTGCTTGGCGATCAGGAACTGCGGGTTCTTGTCCAGCTTCAGCTTCGCGGCTTCGTCGGCGAGCATCTTGCGTTCGATGACGCGCTGCAGCGCCACCGATTCGACCAGCTTGGGCGGCGCGCCATTGGCACGGCTCGCCAGCATCGCGGTTTCGGCATTGAGTTCGTGAACGGTGACCTCGGTGCCGTCGACGGTGGCAACGACCTGGCCCTCGGGCGCCTTGTCCGCCTTGTCGCACGCGGCAAGTACCAGCAGCGTCAGTGCCGCCGAGGCCAGAAAGGACGATTTCATCACGGTCATACGCAGAAGGCTCCGTATCTATGTCGTGTCAGCGGTGGCGTGTCATGCACAGGCCAAGTCGTCGCGGTCAATGTCGTCGCGGTCAATGTCTTTGCGGGCAATGTCTTCGCGGTCAACATGGAACGCAGCCGTCATGGTTTCTGGCCAAGGCCGAACAGCGCCCGGGCAATGGCGGCGGCTTTTTTCGGCTGACCCTTGACCAGCCGCCGCGCGATCAGCGACAGCGTCACCAGCCAGTGCCAGGGCAGCAGCCAGGGCCGGTTGCGCCGAAAGAAGGCGAGCCGGGAACGGGTCAGCCAATATTCCGAGCCGAGGCTGCGCGCGCCGGGTTTGCCCGACGATCCGATCGATCCGCCTTCCTTGTGAAAGACCGTGGCGCCATGGGCAAAACCGATGGCGAAGCGGCCGTTGTTGCGCGCCGCCCAGTCGATCTCCTCATAATAGAGGAAATACCGGTCTTCCATCGGCCCGACGGTTTCGAGGAAACGCCGGCTGGCCCCCAGCGACGCCCCCAGCACGAAGTCGGTCTGGTCCACGACGCGCTTGGAATCGAACGGCTTGGTGATCAGCTCGCGGACGCCGATGCCCTGCGACTGGCCGGTCCAGACATTGAAGCGATGGCCGTTGAGCGCCTGGATGCGCTCCGGATCGTGATAATAGCGCACGATCGTACCGCACATGCCGATATCGTGGGTCGTCGCCATGCGGCGCACCAGCGCCTCGGCGGCATTGGCCTCGATCACCGTATCGTTGTTGAGCAGCCAGAACCAGTTGACCCGCGGATCGGCCATCAACAGCCGCAGCCCGACATTGTTGCCACCGGCAAAGCCCAGATTGGCGCCGGAATCGACGAGGGTCAGATATTGGCGGGCGACAGCGTCCGGCCGGGCCATCGCCGCTGCATCGAGGCGTTCGTAGGGGACCGGCTTGGGGCAGGGCGGTTGCGAAAACCGCGCCATGGCGGCGCTCGTCGGTTCGACCGGCTGGGTGCCGTCGGCCCAGGCCGCGATCCGATCGAGCGAGCCATCGGTCGAGCCATTGTCGACAACGACGATGCGCACCGGAATGCTGCTGCGCAGCACCGATTCGAGGCATTCGATGGTATCCGCCCAGCGGTTCCAGTTGACGAGGACGATGCCAAGCGGCGCCGTCAGGCTGGCGCCGCTCGATTGCCGGGCGACGGGCGCGGGGGCACGGGTCGGAGTGGTCGGCCTGATCATCAACGGTTCCAGAACTCGGCGCCGGACACCTGCGCAGTGTTGGCAATGTGCAGCATTTCGCGGGCCCGGAACAGCCGGATGCGCGCCAGCATCGTCACGGCCTTCCAGCGGTTGGCAAGACCATCGAGACGGTCCGAGACCAGGCAGCGCCCGGCATCGGGCAGGATCGACACCAGCAACATCGCGGCGCGCGCCTGCCAGCGCCAGCGCGGCCGGTCCGCCGCCAGATGATCGTGATATTCATGGTTGATATGCCGCTGCCACTTGCGCGCCAGCGCCGGAAAATCGGCGCGCGCCGGATGCCAGACGCGCATCTGCGGCACGAAACGGGTGACGAAGCCGGCGGCATGGGCGCGCTGGCCCCAATCGAGATCCTCCGCGATGTCGATGCCGCCGAACGGCCCGACCGCCGGAAACACGCGCGCCGCCATGGCGAGGTTGGCGGTGACCGAGAATTGCCGCTTTTCGATGTACATCCTCTGGCGGAAGCCGAAGACGCTTTCATACGCCTCCACCGGTGTGAAGCAGCGGGGGTCGCGGGTTTCGATCCGGACATCGCCGCCGACGACGGCCCGATCGGGATCGGCCGCCACGGCGGTGACAGCGGCCTGCAGCCAGCCATCGTCGGCGCGGCAATCGGCATCGATGAAGGCCAATATGGGGGCGCGGGCCGCCGCGATGCCGCGGTTGCGCGCGAGGCCCGGACCGGGGCGTGGTTCGGCGAGAAAGCGCACGCCCGGGAAGCGCGCCGCGACATCGCCCAGCGGCGTGTGCGAGCCATTGTCGACGACAAGGACTTCGAAACCGCCACCGTCGAGCCGCTGCGCGATGACCGAGGTGAGGCAGCGGGCCAGCAGATCGGGCGTGTTGAGGTGCGGGATGATGACGGACACCCGCGGCGCCGCATGGCGGTGCGGCGGCAGGTCGGTTTCGGCTGCGGACGCAGGGGCGGTCATGCCGCTGCCCGGCGGGCGACCAGCGCGGCAAGGTTGGCCGGATCGGGGTGGAAGACGGTGTCGGGCGTCGCCGCCACCAGGTCGCGCAGCCCGGCGCGATCGAGCTCCCACCACCGCGATGCTTCCAGCGCGGCAATGGTGTCGGCGTCGAAGCGCTGGCGCAGCAACTTTGCCGGCGTCCCGGCCATGATCGCATAGGCCGGGACATCGCGGGTGACGACGGCGCCGGCGCCGATGATGGCGCCGCGACCGATGGCCTTGCAGCCCGGCGTGATGATGGCGTTGTGGCCGATCCAGACATCGTCCGAAATCTCCAGCCACGGCGGATTGATGCGGTCGGCGGCGACGACTCCGAACTTGGCTTCGTAGAGGAACGGGTGGGTCGTCATCGCATCGAACGGATGGTTGGCGTCGAGCACGCGCACTGATTTGGCAAAGGAGCAATAGCGGCCGATGCGGGTGCGCGGCGGCACCCGCCAGCGATCGAAACAGCCATAGCTGTAAAGCCCGACCTCGACCCGGTAGCGCGTCGCGAACAGGGTGCGCAGTGCCATGCTGTCATATTCGTCGCGGAGCAGCAGCCGCAACCGGACACGGTCGAGCAGGGCGCCGATCATCGCGAGTCCGTCCGAATCGTCAAGCCGACAGCCGCGCCATCGCCGACGACATCAACAGCAGCGCAGCGACCCCCGGATAGCGGAAGCGGAACTGCGTCTCCCCGTTCTTTTCCTGCACTTCGAGAAGGTCGTGCGGACCGGTGAAGCCCTTGAGGTCGCGTTCGAGAATCGACGGCACGCGGGCTTCGCCAAGCTCGGTGATGACGTCGTCGGCACTGAACATGCCGTCGGCGGCGCTGCCGGCGCGTGCGGCGGCGATCAGCACCGGCCATTGCGCCCGGGCTTCCTCGCGGCTGAGGCTGACCTGGACACGCCGCGGCAGCGAGGCATTCCATTCGGTCAGCACGCGTTCCACCGCGGTGGTGGCGTGCGTATCGGTGACGACGGCGCTGCGCGCATCGAGGGCGACGAGGCCGGCCTGGTGGGCGATAAGCCGGACGAGATAGGGCGACCCGCCCGCCATGACGGTCACGATCCGCGTCGCGCTTTCGGCGAACTCGATTTCGGCGGCAGCCTCGCCGATGCCGATGAGATCGGTGACTTCGGCCGACGACATCGGACGCAGCGGCAGGCCGACGACGTTGCGGCGCACCGAAGGCGCATAGCCGAGAATTTCGTCGAGATTCTGGGCGACGCCGGTCAGGATCAACTGCACCCGCGAGGCGCGATCCGACAGGTTCTTGATGAGCTCGGCAACGTCGCGGCGGAACATCGGATCGGCGACGCGGTCATATTCGTCGAGAATGAGGATGACGCGGGTGCCGGTCACATCGGCGAAGACATCGGCGAGTTCACGCGGACCGAATCCCGGTTCCAGCATCGCATCGAAATTGTCGCCGCTTTCCGCTTCGGGCGAATTGGGCAGGACCGACCGATGATAAAGACGCGGAATGCGCGCGGCGAAGGCGGAAAAGAGGGTTTCGAAGCGCGTGTCCGAACCGCAGCTGCCGTACAGCACGAGGTAGCGGGCCTCGCGTGCCGTTTCGGCAAAGACATGGACGAGGCTGGTCTTGCCGATGCCGCGCTCGCCATAGACGACGACATGCATGCGCTGCTGCTCGACGGCGTTGATCAGTTGCCGGAGCGCGTCGTGGCGGCCGGCGAAATGTTCGCGATCGACGACCGGCTGCGATGCACCCATTGCGTCGCGCAGCGCGATCTTGCGGCGCACCATCAGCGCGTCGGTGGATTGTTCGACTTCATCCGAGGCGGTCGCCGTGAAGCGCGGCAAAGTATCGACACGCCCCTGGTCGGCCGGATTGGCCCAAAGCCGGTCGAGAAACGACGGCCGTTCTTCCAGGGCGGCGCCGACGCTGGTTGCGGGAGGCTGGGCGAATGTCGGCGGTGCCTCTGCCTGCATGCCGGTATTTTCGGCCTGCTCGCCCAAAGCTTGCGACGCCTCATCCTGTACTGCAACTGACTCAGCGTGACCGCGACGTTTCCAGATCATTTACGCTCTATCCTCAACGCTATGGCCGTGTCTTCGCCTAGACGCTGAAAGCCGAAATTGCACGTGCTTTATAAGTGCCACACCCTGAAAGACGAATATCGTTAACGTCGGCAAGTGACCTTGCCGATACCCTGCCACATGTGTAGCACGCAGGGCTGTGACAATCTCAGCGCGTTTCCTTGCAACATCAGCGACGCCCTGCGGTCGCCGCCGCCGAGCCGTCCGTTCGGCGGACGGCCGGCGTTTGTGCGCGATGGTCGCGCTGCTGGCGGCGGCGCCCGTCGCCGCGGCGCCGAACACCGATGGCGACAACGGCCCGGTGCTGGGCGCCGGACTGCTGTCGACACCGATGGTGCAGGGGCGGGCCTGGACCGTCGGCTTCAACATGAACACGCTGAGTGACACCAATTTTCGCCGCACCAAGGAGCCGGAGGCCGGCGTGCGGCTGACCCCGTCGGTGTCGGCTGCGGTCGGTCTGCCCGTCGGACGGCAGCAGTTGTTTCTTGGCGGCGATTTCGGGCGTGACTATTTGCTCGGCAATCCGGAGTTCAACCGCAACCGCAGCTCGATCGGCGGCGGCGTGGCCTGGAAGCTCGGTTCGCGCTGTTCCGGAGTTGTCGGCGCCGAATATTCGAGCCGGTTGTCGTTCGTCTTCGACCAGGCGGAATTGACCGATAATGTGCAGAATACCGATGTGATCGCGGCGTCGGCGAGCTGCCAGACCGCCACCGGGCTGGGTTTTGCCGGCAGTGTGCGGAAGTCCGGCATCCGCAACGAACGACCGGAACGCGCCGCCTTCGATCTCGACAGCACGACCTATTCGCCCAGCATTTCCTATGGCACGCCGACGATCGGTCAGTTCTCGTTGAGCGGGAACTTCAACAATGTGTCGTACCCGAACCGTTTTGCTCCGACGATCGACGGGCCGGTCGGCGAGGGCGTCCGCATCTTATCGGGTCGGCTGGGCTATTCGCGCAATCTCGGTTCGCGGCTCCAGCTGTCGTTCGGCGGGTCGTATCTGAAGACGACGCCGTCTCCGGGGGTCATCCTGGCGATCGATGCCAATGGACAGGTCGTCCAGGTGCCGCGCGACAGCTTTACCGGTAGCGGTTTCGACTTTTCGCTCGATTACAGCGCCTCTAGCCGGCTCAGCATCGGCATCATGGCGACACGCAATGTGCGGGTCAGTCCGAATGTCGGTGCGCTGTTCATTGTTGCGCAAGGCTATTCTGCCAATGTGAACTACAAGCTGAGTTCGAAGTTGGACGCGGGCGTCGGCGCCACGCACTACAGGAACGATTATCGGGGCAGCTTCACGACGCCGGACGAAGTCCGGTTGCGGAACAATGACACGACAACGCGGGTCTATGCGCAACTCGACTATTCGCCGGTTGCCCTGTATTCGATCGGTGTCGTCGTGGCGCATCAACAGCGCAACGCCGACCCGGACGATTTCGATTTCAAGAGTACGACAGCGCTGCTGCGGTTGCGTGTAAAGTTTGGGAGAGGTTGATGACCGACACGATCGATCGCTTTCGACGGGCGCTGGTGACGCTGGCACTGCTGCTGGTCGCCGCCATTGCCGTCGTCGGCATGGCGGACCGCGCGCAGGCGCAGGAGGCGGGCTATGTGCTTGGGCCGGATGATACCGTGCAGGTCGTTGTCTATGGCCAGTCGGAATTCAACATCACCACCCGGATCAAGTCCGACGGCACCATCGTCATGCCGCTGATCGGGTCGGTCAAGGCCGCTGGCCGGACCAACCTGAGCCTCGCCGCTGCGATCACCGACGCGCTGACCAAGGGCGGGCTGCTCAAGTCGCCGATCGTCAACGTCGAGATCATGAACTATCTCAGCAAGTCGGTGAACGTCGCCGGCAAGGTCGCGCAGCCGGGGATCATCCCGCTCGACCGTCCGTATCGCGTTCTCGAGGCGCTGTTGAAGGCCGGCTGGGTCAATGATGCCGGTGCGACCTATATCTACCTGCGCCGTCCCGGACAGGAAGAAATGCGCCTCGATGTCGAGGACCTGGTGCGTGGCGGTCCCGACAAGGACCTGCTGCTGCGTGGCGGCGATACGTTGTTCGTGCCCGATGCCGACCTGGCCTTCCTCACCGGGCAGATCAACAAGCCCGGCGGTTTCGCGGTGCTTCCCAACATGACGATTCGGCAGGCGATCGCCGCCGCCGGCGGTGTCACCGCCTCGGGGTCGTCGAACAAGGTCGGCCTGATCCGCGGCAACGCCAAGGAAGTCGATGTGGACACGAATCAGATCGTGCAGAAGAATGACGTGATCGTGGTCAAGGAGCGGTTGTTCTGACCCGCATTCCGGCGCTTAGTAGAGGTAGTCGCTGATGAGCATCATGCAATTTCTGCGAATTCTGATGGTCCGGCGGTGGATCATCATCATCTCGCTGGTGACTTGCGTCGTCGTTGCCGTCGCAACGGCGAAGTCGTTGCCGGAGCGCTATGACGCGCGGGCGCGCGTCATCCTCGACGTCGTCAAGCCCGACCCGGTGACCGGCCAGATGCTCGGCGGCCCGGCGGTGCGATCCTACATCAAGACGCAGACCGAGTTGATCCAGGATTATCGCGTTGCCGGTGACGTGGTCGATCGTGCCGGCTGGCTGCAGAACCCGGCGGTCATCGCCGCATGGCAGGCCGATACCGGCGGTGTCGGCGACATGCGTCGCTGGGCGGCGCAGCGCATCATCAACGCCACCAATGCCGGGATGGTCGACACCTCGAACATTCTCGAAATCACCTATGAAGGCCCCAATCCCGAAGTCGCCAAGACGATCGTCAGCATGCTGCGCGACGCCTATATCGACGCCAGCCTGCGCTTCCGCACCGACAGCGCCGGGCGGACGGCCGACTGGTATCGTGAACAGTCCGATCGTGCCCAGCGGGCCCTGGTTGCCGCCGAAGACGCGATGAACAAGTTCGAAAAGGACAATGGCATCGTCATGGGGCCGCAGAACGCCGAGGCGGAGAGCAGCAAGCTCGCCAGCCTTCAGGGCGCCCTGATGGCCGCACGCGCCAGCGCGACGGACCGTGACTTCGAGGCGACGCGCGCCGCGACGACGGCACCAGTTGTCGACCAGCTCAAGGTGCAGTTGGCGACGCTCAACGACCAGATCGGCCAGGCCGGCGAGCGGTTGGGCACCGAGCATCCGACCTACAAGGCCTTGCTGTCGCGCCGCCAGATGCTGAACAGCGAGATCTCGCGCGAAACGGCTGCGGCGCGGGCCGCCGGTGCCATGCAGAGCGGGTCCTCGGCCTCGTCGATCGCGCGTCTCAACGCCGAATATGAAGCGCAGAAGGCGCTCGTGCTCGGCATGAAGGGCAAGCTCAACGAGCTTGGCCAGTTGCAGCGCGAAGTCGAACTGCGGCGCGACCAGTATCAGAAGGCGGCCGCACGCACGGCCGACCTGCGCCTGCAGGCCAATCTGTCCGAAAGCGGGCTCGTCGTCCTGGGCGACGCGATGGCCAATGGTGCGCCGTCGTTCCCGAAATGGCCGATGATCCTCGGTATGTCGGCAGGCTTCGGCCTGGCGCTTGGGATCGTCATCGCGATGATCACCGAGCTGATGGCGCGCCGCGTGCGCGGGGTCGAGGATCTGGCCTTTGCCACCCGGGCGCCGGTTCTGGCGATTGTTGCCGAGGGCAATCGCACCTCCTGGCTGGACCGTATCCGCAATCGTTTCTCCAGCGGTCGCAAGGCCACAGCTGAATGGCAGCCCGCACAATGACCGACACGTCGAATGTCATCGATCAGTCGGGCCAGGTGGCGGTTACCGGCGCCGCGGGGCAGGGCTTTGACTCGCCCATCCGCGACGTGCTGTTGCGGCTGGGCTATCTGACCGAGGACCAGACCCAGCGGGTCGTCGCGTATCAGGCAGAAAAGAGCCTGGATTTCGACCAGGCGGCGCGCGAGCTCGGCTTCATTAGCGATGATGATCTCGACCGGGCCCGCGACCTGCTGATCAACAGTCTGGCGCTGCAGAGCACCAACCGGCGACCGGTTTCGGACGAGCTCGTTGTCATCAACGAGCCGGTGTCGCCGCGTGCCGAAGCGATCCGCATGCTGCGCACGCAGATCATCGCCCAGCACATCAAGGTCGGGCGGCGCGGCATCGTTGTCGCTTCGCCGGTCGAAGGCGTCGGCTGCACCTTCATGGCAGCCAATCTGGCGGCGGGGCTTTCACAGGTCGGCGTCAAGACGCTGATCGTCGATTGCAACCTCCGCTCGCCCCGGGTCGACCAGGTGTTCGGGCTCGACCCCAATGCCCCCGGCCTGTCGAGTTACCTTTCGCTGCAAGTGGCGCGGCCGGAGCGGGTCGTCCATGCCAATGTGCTGCCCAATCTTTCGGTGATCACCGCAGGGCCGCCGGTGCTGATGCCGCAGGAGCTGTTGTCGTCCAACCGCTTCCGCGACGGCGTCAACACATTGTTGCGCGAATTCGACATGGTGCTGTTCGATACCGCCCCGGCAAATTCGAGTGCCGATGCGCTGACGGTCGGCGGTGTCGTCGGCTATGCCATGGTCGTTGCGCGACGCGACCACAGCTACTTCAAGGACGTGACGACGCTCGTCAACCAGCTGCAATCGACACGCTGCACCGTCATCGGTTCGGTTCTGAACGAATTCTGATAGTGGCGACAATCGCACCTGCCGGCCCGGTCGATTGGTCGGCCCTGGCTTCGCGCTACTGGCTGCTGGTCATCGGTATCCTGGCGATGACGTTGCCGACTCTGGTGTCGCTGGCGCGTGGTCCCTGGTCGATGGAATCGGGCGTCCATGGGCCGATCGTCGTCGCGACCGGCGGCTGGCTGATCGCCCGTCGGCTTCCGGACATCCGTGCCTATCGTCGCGACGGCAGTTTCGCCCTGGCGCTTGCCGGCGTGTTGGTGGCAATTCCGCTTTACGCGTTCGGCCGCGCCTATGATTTCATCAGCATCGAGACGGCGGCGCTGCTGCTGGCGCTGGTATCGGTGGCCTATTATTATCTCGGTGCCGTCGTCATCCGGATGCTCTGGTTTCCGATCTTCTATCTCGGCTTCGTCATCCCGATCCCGGGCTGGGTGCTGGATACGGTGACCCAGCCGCTGAAGCTGCTGGTGTCCGAAGTCGTGACCAACGGCCTTGCCGCCTTCGGCTATCCGGTCGCCCGTGTCGGCGTGACGATCTACGTGGCGAGCTATCAGCTGCTCGTCGAGGATGCCTGCGCCGGCCTCAATTCGCTGGTCAGCCTGTCGGCGATCGGACTGTTCTATGTTTACATGCTGCGGGGCAGCAACTGGCGCTATTCGATGCTGCTGCTGGCGCTGGTGGTGCCGATCGCCATTGCGGCGAACATGATCCGCGTCGCCGCATTGGTGCTGATCACCTATCATTTCGGCAATGCTGCGGCGCAGGGCTATCTCCACAACTTTGCCGGGATGGTGACGTTCACCTCGGCGCTGCTATTCATCTTCCTTGTCGACAAGCTGCTGACTCCGGTGCGCAACGCGCTGGCGCCCGATCGGCCGGAGGGCGCATGAACCGTCGCGATATCCTGCTCGGCGGCGGCCTGATTGCCGCCGCGGCCAGCGCCGAGGTGTTGCGGCCGCGCGACCGGCTCGTGCTGCTGCCCGAGGGGCGCGCGCTCGAGGAGATCGTCCCCAAGAAGATCGGGTCGTGGCGGCCGATCGAATCGGACGCGTTCGTGCTGCCGAAAACCGAGGGCAGCCTTGCCGACCGGCTCTACAACCAGACACTCACGCGCTTTTACGAGGCTCCCGACCGGCGGCCGGTGATGCTCGTCATCGCCTATGGCGCGGTTCAGAACGATCTGCTGCAGCTGCATCGTCCGGAGACCTGCTATTCGGCGGTCGGCTTTGCCATTTCGGATTCGCGGCCGGGATTGGTCCGGCTGAGTGATTCGGCGAAATTGCCGACCCGCGAGCTGACGGCGCGGTCGGAAACCCGGGTCGAACCCATTCTCTACTGGACGCGCATCGGCGACGACCTGCCGACCACCGGCCGCGAGCAGCGCTGGGTGAAGCTGCGCCAGCAGATGCGCGGCTATCTCGCCGATGGTGTCCTGGTGCGGATGTCGACGGTGGGCGAGCCCAGCGCCGCCACGTTCGTGGAACTTGGCGACTTCGCGCGCATCATGATGGAAACGATGAAGCCCGCCGATCGTCCTGCATTCATCGGACGTCGACTCGCCGGCGAGATGGCATAGCCCTACAGGGGCCGGGCGCCGCGATTGTGCACCGCAGCAAAAATCTGCGTGTGTTCAGCTTTGGTCATTTGTAAAAGGCTGCAGAATGAACCAGATGAAAGCGAGGGTCGCGAGGCCGAGGGCGACAGCAGCGAAATGATAGGACATGGAACTCTGTTTGATGGCTTCGTTGCCAAGGTAATTGGTCGTCGCGCAGCCTATTGCGGCGACGAGATACTGCCACAGATGGTCGCGCGGCGCGCCCTGCGACCGTTGCAGAAACAGCACAATGAGGCCGGCAAAGACGATGATCGTCGTCCAATCATATGGTGTTTCCATGATGTTCCCTCAATGCTCTTGGCTGCCATTACATCATCTTCAGCCTTTTGCACTACTGACATGCGAACGGTGGCGCGGGGGCGTGGCGATTTTGTCACGAGCTGCGCATTGCTGATGGCGATGGGCGGCACGGAATGAACGATCCCCAGGTGAACCTGTATCGGCAGGCCGAGCGGTCCGGCGGGCGTGCCGGTTTGCCGCTCGACGTGGCGACGTTCGCCGTGCGGATCGTGGAATTCCTGGTGGTGCTGGGCAGCGGCAGTCTCGCGATCCTGCTGATCCACAATGGGCTGACCGAATCCGAAGTCGCGGTCCATCTGCGCGTCGTTCTCATCACCGGCATCGCCTTTGCCGTCCTCGCCGAAAGCCTTGGTTGCTACGACCTCGATGCGCAGTTTTCGCTCCGGATGGCGTGGCAGCGGGTGGCGACCAGCTGGCTGACCTCGGCGCTGTTCATGATGACCCTCGGGTTCATCCTGAAAGCGTCCGATTCGGTGTCGCGATCCTGGGCCGGTGGCTGGTTTGCGGCGGGCGGGCTGGCGCTGCTGCTGTCCCGCGGGGCGACGACCGTCTGGGTGCGCCGGCTGAAGAATCGCGGCACCTTCAACCAGCGGGTGGCGGTTTTCGGGGCCGGTCCGCAGGGGGTGCGTTTTGCCGATTATGTCTTGAAGCACGACCGGTTGACGATCTCGCTGGTCGGGTTTTTCGATGACCGCCGTGACGGTCGGGTGCCGTCGGCGGCCGCAACCGTCCCGGTGCTCGGCAATCTTTCCGCGCTGATTTCGCTGATTCGCGATGGGCGCGTCGACCAGGTCGTGGTCGCCTTGCCATGGTCTGCCGAAGCGCGGCTGCAGCAGGTGGTCAGCCGCCTCGCGCTGACGCCGGTGAAGATCCGTCTGGCGCCCGACCTCGCCAGCTTTGCCTTTGCCCGGCGGCCGATCGTGGTGCTTGGCGACATCCCGATGCTGACGCTGTTCGAACGGCCGATCTCGGGCATGGATGCGGCGCTCAAGCTGGTCGAGGACAAGTTGCTGACGCTGACCATCCTGGCGTTCACCTGGCCGATCCTGCTCGCCATCGCCATCGCCGTGAAGCTCGATTCGCCGGGTCCGGTGTTCTTCCGCCAGCCGCGGGAAGGCTTCAACAACCGGCCGTTCCGGGTTTTCAAATTCCGCACCATGTATCACAACCGGTCGGAATTCGACGCCATCCAGCAGGCCAGCCGGTCCGATCCGCGCGTGACACGCGTCGGGCGAATCCTGCGGCGGACCAGCCTTGATGAGCTGCCGCAGCTGTTCAACGTCTTGAACGGCGACATGTCGCTGGTCGGGCCACGGCCGCATGCGGCGTCGACGCGCGCCGGCGGCCGGCTGTTCTCCGATGTCGTTGCGTCCTATGCCGCGCGGCACAAGGTCAAGCCGGGGATCACCGGCTGGGCGCAGGTCTGTGGCTGGCGTGGCGAAACCGATACCGAGGAAAAGCTCGTCAAGCGGCTCGAGCATGACCTTCACTATATCGAGAACTGGTCGCTGGCGTTCGACTTCTACATCCTGTTCCGGACCATCGGCTCCGTATTGCTGCCCAAAAATGCGTTCTGAATCGCTTTCGCAGCCGCGCTGGCTGGGCGCGCCCGTTACCGATGCGGAGCTGCGGGCCGATGGCAACGCCTTCACGCTCATGCGCTGGATCCTGGCGTCGACGGTGATGTTCTCGCACGGGTGGGATTTGACCCAGCCGTCGCAGGGGCTCGATCCGTCCGTGGCGATCCTGGGCCAGCCGGTCAGCCGGCTCGCGGTTCTGCTGTTCTTCTCGCTCAGCGGATACCTGGTCATCGGCGGGCTGCTGCGGCGGGGCGTCGGCACTTTCCTGAAAAACCGGGCACTGCGGTTGATCCCGGGGCTGTGGGTCATGCTGATCGTCGTGCCGGTGCTGCTGTGGCTGGTCTGCGGCACCACCCCGGCAGCGGACTTCTTCACCCATCGCGAGACCCTGGCCTATGTCTGGCGCAATGCCCTGCTGATCGGCGGCGCCTATACATTGCCGGGCATTTTCCTGGATTCGCCGTCGATGGCGGTCAATGGCTCGCTGTGGACGATCCCTTATGAAGTGCGATGCTATCTGGCGCTGGCGTTGCTCGCGGGCCTTGGCTTGGGGCTGACGCGGCGGCGGCTGACGATCATCCTGCTCGCGGGGCTGGCGCTGCACCTGGCCTTGCCCGAAAATCTGATTCCGCCGCTCATGCTGGCGCGGCGGTTGGGCTTCGCGTTCTTCGTCGGCGTGCTGGCATGGCTGTGGCGTGAGCGGATGAGCCTGTCGTGGCCGCTGGCCGTCGCCGGCGTGGCGGCGGCGCTGCTGGTTCCGGTCGAAAACCGGTACCAGCTGCCGGCCATCGAGATTGCCCTGACCTATTTCGTCATGGTCGCAGCCTTCCGGATGCCGGCGGCGATCAAGACCGCCAGCCAGCGGCTGCCGGACTATAGCTATGGCATCTATATCTATGCCTTCCCGGCGCAGCAGGTGGCGTTGCACTTCGGTGCCGCCGATCCGCTGGCGAATATTGCCTGGGGGTTTCTCATCACCCTCCCGCTCGCCGCGCTGTCCTGGCACCTCATCGAGGAACCGGCACTGTCACTCAAAAGAGTGCGCTAACCCGAACGGGTGCAAACTGTCGGCAGGCTTTACAGTTCCAAATCTAGCCAAAAGTAGTAGGTGCGCATTTTCATACGCTTAGCGTTACGAACGCAATTGGCATGGGCCTTGCATAGACTTTCGCAAGGGGATGTTCTCCGGATTTCCCGAGTGTTTCCAAACCTTTACCCTTTGTTAAATCCTTTGCGGAGTGGCTCTAAATGTCGAAGATCAAGCTCATCATGGCCGCTGCGGTCGCAGCGGCATCCCTGTCCTCCACTGCAGCGCATGCTGTCATCGAAACCTTTGCGACGTTCAGCAGCCCGACATCGGCCGCCAATGTGCGCTGGGTCAACAACGGCGTCGGCAAAACCTCGTCGGTCACCAACACCTCGACCGGCACCGGCGGCTATTTCTACACCATCGGCTCCGCGACCGGTACGGTTCCGGCCTCGACCATCGTGGCATTCAACTTCCTCCAGCCGGTTCTGGCGACTGTTAGCCCGATTTCGGCTGACTTCTTCATGGACATTACGGTGACCAACACGCCGGCATCGACCATGGGCGGGTTCAGCATCCAGATCGTTCCGACTGGCTCTTTCTCCTTCACGAGCCGTCAGGCCGTGACCGTCGGCAATGTCACCTATGCAGCGGGCTCCAACCTGCTGACCGGCACCTTCTCGGCCGGGTCGATCTTTGGTGCTTCGACGTCGGGTTCGTTTTCGGGCAATTCGGACACTGGCGTCCTGACCTATACGTCGGACTTCCTCGATTTCGACGCCACCGCGGCGCGTGATTTCTCGATGTCGATGACCTCGATCACGCCGTCGATCTTCCGCACCACCGGTCGTGCACTGCGCACCTTCACCGGTGTTGCCGGCGGCAGCTTCTCTTCGGATCCGGCGCCGATCGTCAATGCCGTTCCCGAACCGCAGGTCTGGGGCATGCTCGTCGTCGGCTTCGGCCTTGTCGGCGTCCAGGTTCGCCGCCGCGCCCGCAACGGCAGCGTCGTCGCCTGATCGTCTGACGCATCGCAAAAAGGGCCTGCCGGCGGCGACGTCGGCAGGCCTTTTTGTGTCTGGTGCCTGCGGACATGGAGGCTGTCGCCTGCGCGCAACTGCATCGGCCGCAATGCCGGGACACCGCGCAAGCGCTGCCGTGGCTCCGTATTTCGGGCCGGGTCGCGCACGGCCTTCGCTTCGGCCGGAGGGACGGGTGCGCGAATCCCTGCAGTTTGTGGCAAAATGACCCCGCCGCCGTAGCGCGTGCGACAGGCAGAGGCTGCGCCCCGATTCCCGCTTTCCGATCGAATGGCAACACCATGGTCGTTCGAGCTTGATTCCGGACATATTCGTGCCCTAAACGGCATCTAACGATAATGAAGCGTCGTCATGCCATATGGCGGGATCATTTCGATGTGATCGCTTGGCCCCGCCGGGGCCGCACGTTATGGCTGTTGGGCGGGGATTGCGCGCAGGGGATCAAGGGCAAAACCAATGACCGATATTGCAACTCTGGCGGCGGATGCGCGGCCGGCGCGCCTCGAGCCCGTCAGCAACCCGATCCGGACGCGGGCCGATTGGGACGATCTGCGAGCGGCGGTGGTCGCCGATCCGGGTGCCGTCCATGGCGCGATCGCGGCGCGCAACCTGCACTGGCTGGTCCCGCTTGCGGATGGCACATCGGCGTGGCTCGCCTTCGACGGCACGGGCTGGTCGGGTTGGGACGCAGCCACCGCCGCGCCCGTCACCCCCGACCTGGCCGCCGATTTTGCCCCATGGACGCGGGCCTTCAACGATGACGACGCGCCGCATTTCCGCTGGTTCGATGGCGCGCGGACCAATTGCGGCTTCAACGAGGTCGATCGGCATGTCCTCGCCGGCCATGGCGACGAGACCGCCTTCATCTTCGAAGGCGATCGCTGGGACATGGCGCAGGACCAGGGCCGCGGCGCGCCGGTCGATTGCTATGGTGTCAGCCGCAAGCGGCTGCTGCTCGAAACCGCCAAATGCGCGATCGCGCTGAAGAACCTGGGGCTCAAGGCCGGCGACCGTATCGCGCTCAACATGCCCAACATCCCGGCGCAGCTCTACTGGACCGAAGCGGCCAAGCGGATCGGCGTGCTCTACACCCCGGTGTTCGGCGGCTTTTCCGACAAGACGCTTTCGGACCGCATCCATGACGCCGGCGCGCGGATCGTCATCACCGCCGATGGCGGCTATCGCATGGCGCAGATCGTGCCGTTCAAGACCGCCTATACCGATCCGGCGCTCGACAATTATGTCCCGGTGCAGGTGGCGTTGCGGCTGTTGGCCGATCGGCTCGCCGGTGACGATCTCGGCCTGTCGGCGGAGATGGCGGCGGCGATGGTCGAAACCGTCAGCGCGACGCTGAAGGGCGAAGTCACCGTCGAGCGCGGCGATGTCATGCGCGGCGTCGGCCGCGCGCTGGCCGAACTGGGCAAGGCGGGAACCGTCGATTCGACCGCGGCGGCGCGAATCCGCATCGCGGTCGCCGAAAGCCTGGTGGCGACGCCGCCGCGCGTCGACGCCGTGGTCGTCGCGCGCCACACCGGCCAGCCCGATATCGTCTGGCGCGACCGCGACCTGTGGAGCCACGACCTGACCAACAAGGCGCTGGCCGAAATCCTCGCCGCCGCCGGCGTTGCTTCGGAGGCCGAACTGCTGGCACTGCCGGACACCGATTTCGTTCGCGCCATCTGGGCGGCAGCGCCGGTGCTGCCGGTCGATGCCGAATATCCGATGTTCTTCATCTACACCTCGGGGTCGACGGGCAAACCCAAGGGCGTCGTCCATGTCCATGGCGGTTACGCCGCCGGGATCGCCGAAACGATGAAGGTGGCGTTCGATGCGCGGCCCGGCGACGTGCTGTATGTCGTTGCCGATCCGGGCTGGATCACCGGCCAGAGCTACATGATCTCCGCCCCGCTGCTGACGCGCGTGACGACGGTGCTGGGGGAGGGGGCGCCGGTGTTCCCGCATTCGGGGCGCTTCGCCGCGATGATCGAGCGGCACGGCGTCACCATCTTCAAGGCCGGCGTGACCTTCCTGAAGGCGGTGATGAGCGACCCGCAGAACCTGAAGGACATCCAGAATTACGACATGGGCGGCCTGCGCGTCGCGACCTTCTGTGCGGAGCCCTGCTCGCCGCCGGTGCAGGCGTTCGGCATGGCGAATGTGACGCCGCAATATATCAACAGCTATTGGGCCACGGAACACGGCGGCATCGCCTGGACGCATTTCTACGGCAACGACGATTTCCCGCTTGCCGCCGATGCGCGGACCTTCCCGCTGCCCTGGATCGTCGGTGATGTCTGGGTGGAGGACGAGGCCGGCGACGGCCAGGCGGTGGCGCCGCTGGCGCGTGCCGGCGGCGGCGGCGGCGTCAACTGGCGCCGCGCCGATGTGGGCGAAAAGGGCGAAATCGTCATCGCCGCGCCCTATCCCTATCTGGCGCGCACCGTCTGGGGCGACCCCGAGCATTTCACCGTCGTCGATGGCAGTGTGGCGGCCGGCTGGAAGGGCGACGCCGAGCGTTGGGACAGCAATTACTGGCGGCGCTGGAATGGCGTCTGGGCCTATACCCAGGGCGATTTCGCCGTGCGGCATGCCGATGACGGCTTTTCGCTCCATGGCCGGTCGGACGATGTCATCAATGTCTCGGGCCACCGCATGGGCACCGAGGAGATCGAAGGCGCGATTTTGCGCGACAAGCAGCTCGACCCCGACAGCCCGCTCGGCAATGTCCTGGTGGTCGGTGCGCCGCACCGCGAAAAGGGGCTGACCCCGATCGCGTTCGTGACGGCAGCGCCGGGCCAGACTCTGACGCGCGACGACTTCCGCCGCCTGTCTGACCTGGTGCGGCAGGAAAAGGGCGCCGTTGCGGTGCCCGGTGATTTCATCGAGGTCAGCCAGTTCCCTGAAACCCGCAGCGGCAAATATATGCGGCGGATGGTGCGGGCGATCGTGGAGGGCGGCGACGTCGGCGATGTGACGACGCTGCGCAACCCCGAAAGCCTCGATGAGCTGAAAAAGGTGATCGGCGACTGGCAGCGGCGGCAGAGCCTGTCCGAAGACCAGCAGATCTTCGACCGCTATCGCTATTTCCGCATCCAGTACAACGAAGTCGCGCCCGGGCAGAAGGTTGCGACGGTGTTCGTCACCAACCCGCCGGTCAATGCGCTGAACGAGCGCGCCATCGACGAGCTGGTCATCGTTGTCGAGCATCTGTCGCGGCGCGACGATGTCGTCGCCGTCGTCTTCACCGGCGACGGCACGGCGAGTTTTGTCGCCGGTGCCGATATTCGCCAGTTCCTCGACGAAATCCACACGATCGAGGAAGCGCGGGTGCTGCCCAACAACGCCCAGCTGGCGTTCGCGCGCATCGAAAGCATGGGCAAGCCGTGCGTCGCCGCGATCCAGGGCGTCGCGCTCGGCGGCGGCATGGAATTCGCGCTGGCCTGCCATTGGCGGGTGGCGGAGGCGCATGCGCGCTTCGGCCAGCCCGAAATCCGGCTGCGCCTGCTGCCCGGCTATGGCGGCACGCAAAGGTTGCCGCGCCTGCTCGCCGAAAAGCGCGGGCCGGAGGGGCTGCGCGATGCGCTCGACCTCATCCTTGGCGGCCGCAGCATCGATGGCGAAGCGGCGCTGGAAATCGGCCTTGTCGAAACCCTTGCGACCGGTGCCGATGACGCGCTCGGCCTCGCCCATGCCGCGGTGCGCGAGTTCGTTCGCCATGGCGAGAACAGCAAGCTCGGCCGCGTCTGGGCGGAACGCCGCAAGGCCGCCAAGGGCGCCTGGCAGCAGCCGGCGCATGTCGATCTCGACGAAGCGCTGGCGGATGACTTTGTCCAGCGCATTCTGCGCCAGCTCGAATGGGCCGGCCGCGCGACCGCCGGCGAACGCGCCATCGCTGCGATCCGCGCCGGCTGGACCGAGGGCATGGCCGCCGGGCTGGAACGCGAGGCGCAGCTGTTCGCCGAAGCCGTGGTCGACCCGCAGGGCGGCAAGACCGGCATTCGCGAATTCCTCGACAAGAAGAGCCCGCCGCTGCCGGTGCGCCGCAACGGCGTCTTCATCGACAGCGAGCATGACGCCCGGGCCGAGCGGCTGGAAGCGGCCGGCGACCTGTTGCCGGTCGGCGCACCCTTCTTCCCCGGCGTGACGGCGATCCCTGGCCACCAATATGCCTTTGGCATTGCGCGCGACGCCGATACCGGGGCGCCGCGGTTCGGCCAGCCGGCGACGCATGAGCGCGAGCTGATCGTGCCGGTGCCGGCACCGGAGCCGAACGAGGCACTGGTCTATCTGCTGACGTCGGAGGTCAACTTCAACGATATCTGGGCGTTGACCGGGATTCCGGTGTCGCCCTTCGATGGCCATGAGGAAGATTTCCAGACGACCGGGTCGGGTGGCCTGGCATTGATCGCGGCGCTGGGCTCCGAAGCGCGGGGCGAGGGCCGTCTGAAGGTCGGCGACATGGTCGCGGTCTATTCCGGCACGTCGGATCTGCTCAGCCCGGCGGCCGGCCGGGACCCGATGTTCGCCGATTTCAGCATCCAGGGCTATGAAACCAAGACCGGCAGCCACGCCCAGTTCCTCACCGTCCAGGCGCCTCAGCTGCATGCCGTTCCCGGCGACCTGACGCTCGAACAGGCGGGCAGCTATATCCTCAACCTCGGCACGATCGTGCGCTGCCTGTTCACGACGCTGGAAATCGTCGGCGGCAAGACGATCTTCATCGAAGGCTCGGCGACCGGGACCGGGCTCGATGCGCTGAAGTCGTCGAAGGCCAGCGGGCTGGCGGTGACCGGGCTGGTGTCGAGCCCGGCGCGCGCGGAGTTCGTGACGCTGAAGGGCGCGGTGGGCGCCATCGACCGGACCGATGCGCGCTTTGCCGCGCTTTACACGCCGGTTCCCGATGGGGCGGAGGCGTCGCGGGCGTGGGAGGCAGCGGGCGCACCGCTCGTCGCGGAATACAAGCGCCTCAACAATGGCAAGCTGGCCGATTATGCCGTCAGCCATGCCGGCGAGACGTCGTTCCCGCGCAGCTTCCAGCTGCTCGCCGAAGGGGGCAAGCTGGCCTTTTATGGCGCGTCGTCGGGCTATCACCTCGGCTTCATGGGCAAGCCAGGGGCATCGACCGCCGAGGCGATGCTGCAAAAGGCCGGTGCCCGGGGCGGCGAGGCGATCCTGATCTTCTACGGTCCCAATTCGACGGCGCTCGCCGACGAAACCGGGCTGGAGATGATCGAGGCGGCGCGCGGCATCGGCGCCCGCACCGTCGTGGTCACCACCACCGATGGCCAGCGTGAATTCATCCTGTCGCTGGGTTTCGAAGATGCCGTGGCGGGGGTCGTGTCTCTGGAAGGCATCAAGCGGCGGGAGGGGGCCAATTTCGAATGGCCCGACACCATGCCGCGTTTGCCGGTAGCGCGTGCCGATATCGAGGCCTTCCGCGAAGCCGTGCGCGAATTCCAGGACAAGACGCTCAAGCCGTTCGGCAGTGCCGTCGGCAAGTTGCTGCGATCCCCCGACAACCCGCGCGGCGCTCCCGACATCGTGCTGGAACGTGCCGGGCAGGACACGCTCGGGGTCACCTCGGCGCTGGTCAAGCCCTTCACCGGGCGGATCGTTTATGCCGAGGACATGGCCGGGCAGCGCTATAATTTCTACGCGCCGCAGGTGTGGACGCGGCAGCGGCGGATCATCATGCCGACCGCCGAAATCCTCGGCACGCATCTGTGCAATGCCTATGAAGTGACGCGGATGAACGACATGGTCGCAGCCGGGCTGCTCGACGTAACCGAGCCGACGGTGGTGCCATGGGAGGGATTGCCCGAAGCGCACCAGTCGATGTGGGACAACCGCCATTCGGGCGCGACCTATATCGTCAACCATGCGCTGCCGGCGTCGGGGCTGCGCAGCCGTGACGAACTGTACGAAGCCTGGGCGGCCGAAGCCCCTGCGACCTCGAACTGAAAGAACCGACGATGGGCAAGACCACCACCGCCGCAACAACTGCGCCTGTCGGCCGCCTGGCCGGCAAAGTCGCGCTGATCACCGGTGCCGCCGGCAATCTGGGGCAGAATATCGCCCGGCGCTATCTGGCCGAAGGCGCCACCGTGGTGTTTTCCGGGCGCGACCGCGCGCGGACCGACACGGCGCGCGAGGCGGCAGTGGCGGCGGCAGAGGTCGACAGCGATCGCGCCTCGACGGTGGTCATCGACGGGGCCGACGCCGAGAGCGTGCGCGCCGGCATCGCCGAAGTCGTCGCGCGCCATGGCCGGATCGACATTTTGGTCAACAATGCCGGGTCGGCCGGCCCCAAGCAGCCACTGGAAAACCTGCCTCTGAGCACCGCCGATCTGGCGGCCCTGCAGGCCGCGGGCAGCACCGACAGCGAGACAGTGGGCGACGCCGCGCGCAACATCATGGTCGTCGCCTGGAACATGGTGCGCGCCGCCGCCGGCGCGATGGGGGAGGGCGGATCGATCATCAACGTGTCGACGATCTTCTCGCGCACCGAATATTATGCGCGCGCTGCCTATACCGTTCCCAAGGCGGCGATGAACGCGCTGTCACGCGAACTGGCGACGGAGCTGGGGCCGCGCGGCATCCGCGTCAATTTGCTGTTCCCGGGGCCGATCGCCAGCGAGCGCATCCGCAACGTCTTTGCCGCCATGGACGGCCTGCGCGGGGACGAAGCCGGCGCGACGGCGAACCATTTCTTCGACCTGATGGCGCTGGAACGCAGCGTCGATGGCGCTGCCCGCGCCAAGACCTTCCCGACCCCCGCCGACATTGCCCACACCTGTGTCTTCCTCGGCTCCGATGAATCGGCGGCCTTCTCCGGCCATGATTTCGAAGTCACCCATGGCATGGCGGTCCGGCCCGAATCGCGATCGACCTTCACCTCGCGGCCGACGATGCGGTCGATCGACGGCGGCGGGCTGGGGGTGCTGGTCAGCGCCGGCAGCCAGCTCGACGACGCCATCGCGATCGCCCGTGTGCAGGCCGATGCGGGTGCGGAGGTACTTCTCGGCTTTCATGCCAGGGCGGCCGCCGAGGACGCGACAGCGCAGCTGGCGGACACGCCGCGCATTCACGTCGTGCATTTCCCCCGCCACGACAATCTCGTCATGGACCGGGTGCTTGCCGAGTTCACCGCCACCTGCTGCCCGGTGACCGGCGCCATCATCCTGCCGACGCGCGCCGCCGGCTATTTCACCGGCGCGATTGGTGACGCCAGCGACGCGCAGGTCGAACGCTTTGTCGATGACGAGCTGGAAGCCAATATCGCCGTGGCGCGCACGCTCAGCCGCTATTGGAAGCGGCACGACGGCCTGCTCCACGATCCGCGCTTCGTCTTCGTGTCGAACGGCGATGATGGCGCCGGCAACGCCTATGCCAATCTGCTGCGCGCCGCATTGGAGGAGCTGATCCGCGTCTGGCGCGACGAAAGCGCCGTCGACGCTGCGCATGGCCGGCGCGACAAGCCCGAATGGGGCAACCAGATCGTCCGCTACACCAATGCCGAGCCCGAAAGCCTGTCGTTCGCCGCCGGCCAGGCAGCGCGGATCGTGCTCAAGGAGCGCAAGATCGACC
The DNA here is from genome assembly GCF_011927825.1 of Polymorphobacter fuscus. Lineage (NCBI taxonomy): Bacteria > Pseudomonadati > Pseudomonadota > Alphaproteobacteria > Sphingomonadales > Sphingosinicellaceae > Sandarakinorhabdus > Sandarakinorhabdus fusca. The sequence continues at coordinate 205,298 of NZ_JAATJI010000001.1, forward strand.
CCGTCAATCTGTACCTGCCCGAAAGCATCGCCGAAGCGACCGGCGCGCGGCGCGCAATGGTGGGGACGACCGAGAACATCACCGGCCTTCACCTCGGCAAGGTGGCGCTGATCACCGGCGGCTCGGCCGGCATCGGCGGCCAGGTCGCGCGGCTGCTGGCGCTCGCGGGGGCCAAGGTGATGATGGTCGCCCGCCGAGAAAGCGAGCTGGCGGCGGCACGCGAACGCATCGTCGGCGAGCTGGAAGACATCGGCTTTTCGGGCGTCGAGCGCCGGGTGCGCACCCTCGCCAATGTCGATGTCGCCGACATGGCAAGCCTGAAGCATGCCGTCGACGAGACGATCAAGGCATTCGGCCACATCGATTATCTCATCAACAACGCCGGCGTGTCGGGGGCCGAGGAAATGGCCGTCGACATGGACCTGAAGGCGTGGCGCAACACGCAGAACGCCAATCTCATCTCCAACTATGCGCTGATGCACATGGTCGTGCCGATGATGAAGGCGCAGGGCTCGGGCTATATCCTCAACGTGTCGAGCTATTTCGGCGGGGAGAAGTTTCTCGCCGTCAGCTACCCCAACCGCACCGACTATGCGGTGTCGAAGGCCGGGCAGCGCGCCATGGTCGAATCGATGGCGCGGCATCTGGGGCCGGAAATCCAGATCAACGCGATTGCGCCGGGGCCAGTGGATGGCGACCGGCTGGCGGGGCTGGGCGGCAAGCCCGGGCTGTTCGAACGGCGCGGCCGGCTGATCCTGGAGAACAAGCGGCTCAACGCCGTCTATGCCGCAACCATCAAGGCGGTACGCCGCGGCGAGAATGTCGAGACGATATTGGGCCGGTTGGCACGCAACGACACGGTGCAGTTGAGCCACGACAAGGCGGTGCCGCAGGAACTGCGCGACCTGGCGCTGGCGTGCGCGCGCGAAGGCGATGAAAGCTGCTGCTGGGATCGGTACCTGCTGACACCGGCGCTGGCGGCAAAGCTGGTCAAGCGGCTGCGGCTCGGCGGGTTTTTCCTGGGGCTGGGCTGGGCGAGCAAGCCCGATGACGGCTGGCTGCTGCGCTTCCCGCCCGATGACATGCCGTGGCTGCCGGCGGCGCAGATCGGCCGTGAGGCTGCCAAGGTCCGGTCGGGGGTGCTGTCGCAGCTGCATCTCGGCAAGATGCCGACCGAAGGCGAAGTCGCGCAGGCGACGGTGTTCTTCCTTGCCGACCGCGCCGTGTCGGGGGAAACCTTCATGCCGTCGGGTGGGCTCAACGTCGAACGCTCGACGACCGAGCGCGAGTTGTTCGGCAGTCCCAGGCAGGAGCGCGTCGACGCCATGGCGGGCAAGACGGTCTGGCTGGTCGGCGAACATCTGGTCGACTACCTCGCCGAAAGCGCGCGCAGCTTCCTGGCCGCCGGCGTGGCCCGGGTCGTGCTGCTGCCGATGACGGCGGCGGGCGGTGCGGCGCTGGCGACGGCGATCGACGGCGGTAACCGGGTGGAAACGCTGGTCGTCGGCGACGCCATCGAGGACAGCCTCGACGCGGCGCTCACGCAATGGGGCCGGCCGACGACGATCGTGTCGACGCCGTTCAAGCCGCTGCCCGATGCGCTGTTCGATGGCCCGACGCCGCTCGATGGCGCCGGCTTTGCCGATGTCGTGGAAACCAACCTGACGCATCATTTCCGCGTCGCGCGCAAGGCGTCGCTGTTCGATGGCTGCCAGATCGTGCTGGTGTCGCCCGACGTGCCGATGGGGCAGGGTGGCGGCTCGGCGTTCGCACTGGCGAACTTCGTCAAGACGACGCTGCACGCCTTCACCGCGACGATCGCGGTCGAGAACGAGCGGCTGGTCCATGACGTGCCGGTCAACCAGATCAACCTGACACGCCGCGTCCGCTCCGAGGAACCGCGCAACGCCGCCGAGCATGACGAGGAGGTCAAGCGCTTCGCCCGCGCCGTGCTGCTGGCGGGAACGCCGCTGCCCGATGCCGAGGATTCGCGCTATCGGGCGCGGGTCTATCGCGGCGTGTCGATCACGGTCTGAGCCGCGGGCGGCGATCGTGCGCCGCCCCGCGATCAGAGGGTCAACGGACCATGGTCGAGGCGCGGCAAAACGTGCCGCGCGAACAGGTCGCCTTCGGCGGCGTGCGGATAGCCCGACAGGATGAACGCATCGATCCCCATTGCCTGATAGGCGTGGAGCTTGGCGAGCACCTGGTCGGGGTTGCCGACGATGGCGGCGCCGCAGCCGGAGCGGGCGCGGCCGATGCCGGTCCACAGATTGTCCTCGACATAGCCGTCGCTGGCGGCGTCGCGCAGTTCGGCCTGGCGCAGCACGCCGACCGACTGCGAGTCGAGCGATTTGGCGCGGATGGCGTCGCCGGTGGCGGCGTCGAGCTTCGACAACAGCCGGTCGGCATAGGCGCGCGCCTCGGCCTCGGTATCGCGGACGATGACATGGGCGCGATAGCCGAATTTGAGCGTCCGGCCATAGGTGGCGGCGCGGGCGGTCATGTCGTCGATGATGCCCTGCACGACGGGGGTGGTGTCGGGCCACATCAGATAGACGTCGGCGGCGCGGGCCGCGGCATCGCGCGCGTCGGGGCTGAGTCCGCCGAAATACAGTGGCGGGCATTTGCCCGAGACGGTGGTAACGCCGGGCGGGTCGAGCTTGAGATTGTAATGCTCACCCTGGTGGTCGAGCGCCTCGCCGTTGAGCAGCGTCTTGAGGATCGTCATCACCTCGACGGTGCGGCCGTAGCGCGGCTTCGAGGCCAGCGTTTCGCCCGGCAGGTCCGACGAGATGATGTTGATGTTGAGGCGCCCGCCGGCGATCCGGTCGAGCGTCGCGATCTGGCGCGCCAGCTGCGGCGGCCAGGCTTCGCCGGTGCGCACCGCGAGCAGCAGCTTGATGCGCCGGGTGAGGACGGCGATGGCGGCGGCAAAGGCGGTCGAATCGATGCCGAGCGCATAGCCCGACGGCAGCAGCACATTGTCGAAGCCGCCGGTTTCGGCGCCCAGGACAATGTCGCGGCAATGTTCGAAGCTGGATTTCAGCAGCGGGTCGGGCACGCCCAGAAATTCATAGTCGTCGTCGCACAGCGCCGAGAACCAGCTGACTTCACATTGGGTCATGGCAGATCTTCTCCCAGGGACGCGACCAGGATGGCGTACCATTCGGCGCGGGTGAAGCGCACCTTGTAGGCGTCGGCGCTTTCGGCGATGCGGCCTTCGTTCTGGCTGCCGACGATCGGGATGATGCCGGCGGGGTGCGCCATGATCCAGGCATAGGCGGCCGCGGCGACGCCGACGCCATGGCGCTGGCCATGCGCCGCCAGCGCGGTCTTGACGGCGACGATGCGGCTGTCTTCGGCAACCTTGCGGCCGGGCCGCGGATCCCCCTCGCCAAGCCGGCCTTGCCCCAGCGGCGACCAGGCCATGACGCCCAGCCGGTGTTCCATCGCGCCGTCGAGCGTGCCGTCGAACAGCGGTGCCGTTGCCAGCGGCGAAAATTCGGGCTGGGTCGACGCCAGCGCCGATGTCAGGTGCCGCGCCAGCGCGCGCGTCTGTGCCGGCGTGTGGTTGGAGACGCCGACCGTGCCGATCTTGCCTTCCGCCACCAGCGCATCGAGCGTCGCGGCGACATCGGCGGGATGGGCCAGCATGTCGGGGCGGTGCACCTGCCACAGGTCGATATGGTCGACACCCAGCCGGGTCAGCGATGCCTCGACCGCGGCGCGCAGATAGGCGGGCGACGAATCATAGGGCACGCCCATGCGGATGCCGCCCTTCGACGCCAGCACGATCCGGTCGCGCAGTCCGGGGCTGTCGGCGAACACCCGGCCGAGCAGCGCTTCCGATGCGCCGAACGGCTCGTCATTGTCCGGGCCATAGATGTCGGCGGTGTCGAAGAAGGTGATGCCGGCGGCGAGCGCCGCTTCGACGCGGCGGCGGGCGGCGGCAACGTCATCGCCGGCGAAGCGCCACATGCCCCACGCCATTGGCGAAACCTGCAATGCGGACTTGCCGAGCGGCCGGGGATCGGGAGAAAGAACGATGTCATCCATGACACGCCAATGCCCGGAGCCTTGCCAAATGAAAAGTACCGATGTCATCCGCTATGGAATTGTCGGGACCGGCATGATGGCGATCGAGCATATCGCCAATCTGGCGCTCACCCCCGGCACCAGGGTCACCGCCATCGCCGACCCGGTGACGTCGTCGCTCGATCGCGCGGCCGCGGCCATCGGCCATGACGTCGCGCGCTTCGCCGATGCCGAGGCGCTGGCCGCGTCGGGCCTGTGCGACGCCGTTGTCATCGCCTCCCCCAATTTCACCCATGCGCAGGTGCTGCCGCCGCTGATGGCCGCCAACCTGCACATCCTGTGCGAAAAGCCGCTGGCGACGACGATCGCGGACGCCCGCGCCATCGCCGATGCGGCAAAGGCCTATGGGCGGGTGTTCTGGACGGCGATGGAATATCGCTTCATGCCGCCGATGGCCGAATATGTCCGCCAGATCCACGATGGCCGGGTCGGCCGGCTGCACATGCTCGCCATCCGCGAGCATCGCTTTCCGTTCCTCGTCAAGGTCGGCGACTGGAACCGCTTTTCGGCCAACACCGGCGGCACGATGACCGAAAAATGCTGTCATTTCTTCGACCTGATGCGGCTGATCGTCCAGTCCGAACCAGTGCGCGTCTTTTGTTCGGGCGCGATGGACGTCAACCACCGCGACGAACGCTATGATGGGCGGACCCCCGACATCATCGACAACAGCTTCACCACCGTGGATTTCGCCAACGGCGTCCGCGCCATGCTCGATTTGTGCATGTTCGCCGATGGCGCCGAACAGCAGGAGGAGATCGCCGCCACCGGCGATGCGGCGCGGCTCGATTGCTTCATCCCGGCCGGCGCCATCGTCCACAGCCCGCGCGTCGGCTTCATGAACCCCAAGCAGGCGACGCGCGACGTCATCCATACCGATGGCGCGGCGCTGGCGGCGGGGCAGCATCATGGCTCGACCTTCTACCAGCACCAGCATTTCGCCGCGGCGGTGCGCGGGCAGGGGCCGGTGATGGTTACCGCCGATGATGGCCTGCGCGCCGTGGCGATGGGGCTGGCGGCGGAAATGAGCGCGCGCGACAAGCGCGTGGTGGCGATGGCCGAACTGGGGCTTTGACCGCCACCGCTGTTGCCGCGTTGCAACAGCGGCGGCGTTTCGCGGCAGCGTCGATTGACGCACAGCGAAGAAAGGCTTTGTTGCGGCAATCGATCGACCTGGGAGAAACCCCGGCGACGGCTTTGGGAGGCACGATGATGCGGACACTCTTTCTCGGCACTGTGGCGCTTGCGGCGTTGAGTGTTGCGCCGGCGCAGGCGCAGGTGGCGGCGTCGTCGAGGCCGGGGCCAGCGCCGGGGCCGGTGGCGGCGGCAGACACCGACGATTCGCTGGAAATCATCGTCACCGCGCAAAAGCGGTCGGAACGGTTGCAGGACGTGCCGGTGGCGGTGTCCGTCGTCTCGGGGGACATGCTCGCGCGCCAGGGCGCACTCAGCCTCGAAGGCGCGCAATATCTCGTCCCCAGCCTCAATTTCCGCAAGTCGGGGACGTCGATCAACCAGTCGCTGTTCCTGCGCGGCGTCGGCACCTCGACCTTCTCGATCGCCGGCGAGCCCTCGGTGTCGACCGTTCTCGATGGTGTCGTGCTGTCGCGCGCCGGCGAGGCCTTTTCCGACCTTGTCGATATCGAGCGGATCGAAGTGCTGCGCGGGCCGCAGGGGACGCTGTTCGGCAAGAATTCCTCGGCAGGGGTCGTCAACATCGTTTCGAAGCGGCCGGGCGACGTGCTGGGCGGCTTTGCCGAAGGCGGGCTTTATCTCGGCAACGGCACCGAATATCGCGCGCGCGGCGCCATCGACGTGCCGCTCAGCGACAATGCCCGCAGCCGCATCACCGGTTTCTACGGGAAATATGACGGCAACATCTTCAACGATGCTGCCGGCATCAATCGCCGGGTCAACGGCTATGAACGCTATGGCGTCCGCGGCATGGTCGAGGCCGATATCGGCGAAAGCGCCAAGCTGACGGTCATCGCCGACTGGCGCCAGGCGAACGACGATTGCTGCGCCGAAGTCATCGGTACGGCGCCCACCGGCGTCGGCGCGCTGGCGCTCGCCGGCATCAACTTCCAGGGCGATGAAACGCGCACGATCCGCCAGAACCTCGTCACCCGCACCGAGGAAACCAGCTGGGGCCTGTCGGCGCAGCTCGATGCCGAGCTCGGCACGCAAACCGTCACGTCGATCACCGCCTATCGCAACTATGCCAACCGCGAGATCCGTGACGGCGACTGGATCGGCCAGCCGATCGCCGGCATTCCGCAGCTCCACGACGATGGCCCGCAGACCGGCAGCACCTTCAGCCAGGAACTGCGGCTGACCTCGCCCGCCGACCAGTTCGTCAGCTATGTCCTGGGTGCCTTTTACTCGCACGCCGTCTCGGAACGCACCTTCACCCGCAACGTGGTCAGCTGCAATCCGGCCCCGGCGGTTGCGGCCGTCGTGCCGTGCGGCGCGGCGGGCGCGCCGCCGACGTCACTGTTTTCGGGCACCGCCAATTTCGGTTCGACGTTCGACAATGTCGCCGTTTTCGGCCAGAGCACGATCAACTTCAGCGACCGGCTGCGCGGCATCGTCGGCCTGCGTTACACGATCGACAATCTGTCGGTGTTCCACCGCCGGGTGACAACACCCAACGTCGCCGGCATCCCGGGCGTCAACCGCAACTTCGACCAGGGCGTGTTCAACACGTCAACGCCGGCGAACATCAACGGCGACCCGCTGGCATCGAACGGCGCACCTTTCACCACCGCGACCAACGCCGACAACCTGTCGGGCAAGGCCGGGCTGCAGTTCGATGTCAATTCGGACGTCATGGCCTATGGCACCTATTCGCGCGGCTACAAGGGGCCGGCGTACAACATCTTCTTCAACCTCAACGCCAATGGCACCAATGTCATCGCGCCTGAAACCGCCGACAGCTATGAAATCGGCCTGAAGAACGTGCTGTTCGACGGTTCGCTGATCCTCAATCTCGCCGGCTATTACGCCAAGTACAAGAATTTCCAGGCGAACAACCCCGATCTGGTGGCCGGCGTGGTCATCACGCGCTTCACCAATGCCGGTGACATTTCCACCCGCGGCGGGGAACTCGACCTGGTTTGGCGCCCGGTCACCGACTTCACCATCACGGGCGGGCTGGCCTATACCGATGCCCGGGTCGACCGTTTCAACGCGCCGCCGGGGGCGGCGGTCGTGCCCGTCGGCACGCCGCTGGCCTTTGCGCCGAAATGGAAGGGGTCGCTGGGCGCCGATTATCGCTGGCGCACCGGCGCGGCGGTCGACCTGGCGTTCGGCGTCCAGGCCTCGACCCAGTCGAGCCAGTTGTCGCTGTTCGACGCAAGCGCGCTGGTGCGCCAGCAGGGCCTGATCGACGCCTACAGCCTGGTCGACCTGCAGTTCGCGGTGGTGGAGAAGGACGACCGCTTCCGCCTGCAGTTCGTCGTCAAGAACCTGTTCGACCAGAGCTTTCCCGCCCAGATCACCAACGGCGGCCCCGGCGGGTCGCTGCGCTACCTGATCCCGCGCGAGGCCGATCGTTACTTCGGGGTGACGGGGCGGTACAATTTCTAGGCGGCCAGGTCCTGGGCTGCCGGGTTTCAGGCAGCCGGGCGTTCGTCCAGCGGGTTGACCGGCCGAATGACCGGCAGCATCAACTGGATGAACGCCAGCGCCAGCAGATAGGCGACCGCGCAGATGGCGAACATCGGCCAATAGCCATGGCCGTTGTCGATCGACCAGCCCGCCAGCTCGATGATGAGGCTGCCCGAAATATTGCCGGCGACGGCGCCCATGGCGATGACACGGGCAATGCCGCTAGCCGGGACGATGTCGGTGCTCAGCCCGAAGATGTTGGTTGAAATCCCCTGATGCGCGAACAGGCCGACGCCGATCAGCAGCGCCGCCACCCAGGCACTTTGAGTCAGCAGCGCCAGGGGGATGGGAACGATCAACAGCGCATAGAACAGCATCGAGCGCTTGCGCGCCGCATTGATGCTGAGGCCGGAGTCGACGAGCTTGGGAAACAGCCAGCCCGATGACAGGGCACCGGCAGCGGCGAAGCTGAAGATCAGCACGATCGGATAGCCGAGCGCCCCCTGTTCCAGGCCGAATTCGCGGTGAAAGAAATCGGGGGTCCAGAACAGCACGAACCACCAGACGAGATCGGACAGGGCCTTGGCGCCGATGATCGTCCAGCTGCTGCGCGCCCGCAGCAGCATGCCCCAGCCGGCGGCCTTTGGCGTCGCGGCCGTGACGGCTTCGACCGGCCGCAGCCGCCGGGTGCCGATGATCCAGAAGATTGCCCAGACCAGCCCGAGGCCGCCGGTGACAAGGAAGGCCGCCCGCCAGCCGAACGCCAGCGCCAGCGGCGGAATCAGCAGCGGCGTCAAGATGGCGCCGATATTGGGGGCGGTGTTGAACAGCCCCAGCGCGAACGACCGTTGCCGGAGCGGCAGATAGACCGCCGCCGTCTTGACCGCCGCCGGTGTGCCGACCGATTCCGCCACCGCCAGCGCCACCCGCGCGGCGACGAACTGCTGCACCGAACCGGCAAAGGCATGCGCCATGCCGGCAAGGCTCCACAGCACGACGCCGAGGCCGAGCGCCAGCCGAACGCCGACACGGTCGACGAACCAGCCGACGAGCAGCAGCGCCGAGGCGGCGGCAATCTGGAACGCCGAGCCCAGATGGGCATAGTCGCTCGACGTCCAGCCGAATTCGGCCTCCAGTGTCGGCTTGAGCAGCGACAGCACCTGGCGGTCGACATAGTTGAGCGCGATCGCCACGAACAGGAGGCCGACGAGCAGGCGACGCCCGGCTGCGGTCATTCCGGCCGCTGCCTCCATCAGGACGTGCCGGTCAGGGCGTCGGCAAATTCCTCGGCGGTGAACGGCCGCAAATCGTCCATGCCCTCGCCGACGCCGATGGCGTGGATCGGCAGGCGGAAACGCTCCGCAGCTGCCACCAGCACACCGCCGCGCGCCGAACCATCGAGCTTGGTCATCACCAGCCCGGTGACCTTGGCGATGTCGCGGAACACCTCGATCTGGTTGAGGGCGTTCTGGCCGGTGGTGGCATCGAGCACCAGCACCGTGTCGTGCGGCGCCGCCGGGCTGAGCTTCTGGATGACGCGCCGCATCTTGGCGAGTTCGTCCATCAGCCCGGCCTTGTTCTGCAGCCGGCCGGCGGTATCGATGATCAGCACGTCGCTGCCGGCGGCGCGTGCCGCCTTCAACGCCTCGAAGGCCAGGCCCGCCGCGTCGGCCCCTTGTTCGCCTGAAATCACCGGCACGCCGATCCGTTCCGCCCAGATCTTCAGCTGGGCGATGGCGGCGGCGCGGAACGTGTCACCGGCGGCGAGCATGACGGTATAATCCGCCTCGGTGAAGCGGCGCGCCAGCTTGGCGATGGTCGTCGTCTTGCCCGAGCCGTTGACGCCGACGACGAGGATGACGTGCGGCCGCGGAAAGGCGGTGACCTGCAGCGCCTTGGCGACGGGCGCCATGACGGCGGTGACTTCGGCAGCAACGGCGGCGCGCAGCCCGGCCTCGTCGATGCCCTTGGCGAATTTGACGTCGGCGAGGCGATCGCGGATGCGGCCGGCGACGGCGGGCCCCAGATCGGCGGCGATCAGCGCCTCCTCGATCGCGTCGAGCCTTGCGTCGTCGAGCGGCATGCTGCCGGTGGCGAGGCCGGCGAGGCTGTCCCCCAGTTTCGATGTCGAGCGGGTGAGGCCGGATTTCAGCCGGTCGAGCCAGCTCATCGATAATCCTCCAGGTCGACGGTGCCGGTGAAGGCGATCACCGCCGGGCCGGCCATGACCAGATGGCCGTCGTCCTGCCGCGTGATGACGAGGTCGCCGCCCGGCAGGCTGACGGTGACGCGCGCATCGGCGAGGCCGCGGCGCTGTGCGACGGCGACGGCCGCGACCGCGCCGGTGCCGCAGGCGCGGGTGAGGCCGGCGCCGCGCTCCCAGACGCGCAACACCATGTGGTCGCGGGCCGGAAGCGCCGCGACGCCGACGTTGATGCGTTCGGGGAAAACCGGGTCGTGTTCGATCTCCGGCCCGATGACGCCGAGATCGATGGCGTCCGGATCCGCGACGAAAAACACGATATGCGGGTTGCCGACATTGGCGGCACCAGGGTTTGCGAGCAGCCCCCAGGCCAGCGGCAGCGCCAGCGTGTCCATCGCATAGGCGAGCGGCACAGCGTCCCAATCGAACCTGGGTGTCCCCATGTCGACGCTGGCGCCGCCGACCAATGCGGTCGCCGTCAGCAGGCCGCCCGCGGTTTCGATGCTGGCATCGCCGCCGACCAGTGCCGCGACGGCGCGGCTGCCGTTGCCGCAGGCGCCGACGGCTTCGCCGTCGCAGTTCCAGAACCGTGCGCGCACCGTGGCGACGGCGCTGGCATCGACGACGATCAGCTGGTCGCAGCCGATGCCGGTGCGGCGATCGGCGAGGCGGCGCACCAGGTCGGCATCCGGGTCGAAGGCGTCGCCGCGTGCGTCGAACACGACGAAATCATTGCCCAGGCCGTGCATTTTCAGGAAGGACCGTGGCGCCATGGCCAGCCTGATACGGCCGCCGGGGAAATCTGTCATCCTGCAAAAAAGTCGGTCGCGGTGGCCGTTCCGACAGCGGGTGACTTCGGCACCGGGAGGCGATAGAGCGTCGGGATGGACACCGTCGACACCGATCCCTTCACGCGCTTTGCCCGCTGGTTCGCCGAAGCCAGCGCCACCGAGCCGGCCGACCCCAACGCCTTTGCGCTGGCGACCGCGACACCGGACGGCCGGCCATCGGTTCGCGTCGTGCTGTGCAAGGGCTGGGACGACCAGGGTTTCGTCTTCTACAGCAACATGGACAGCCGCAAGGGTGCCGAAATCGCCGCCAACCCGCTGGTGCACATGGATTTCCACTGGAAGTCGCAGCGCCGCCAGGTGCGCGTCGACGGCGCCGCCGCGCTGGTCGACGATGCCGAGGCGGACGCCTATTTCGCCACCCGCCCGCGCGAATCGCAACTGGGCGCCTGGGCGTCGGACCAGTCCCGGCCGCTGGCGACGCGGGAAACGTTCGAGGACCGCATCGCCGCCGCGGCCGCGCGCTTCGATGGCGGCGAGGTGCCGCGGCCGCCGCGCTGGTCCGGCTGGCGGATCGTGCCGCAGGTGATCGAATTCTGGCAGGACCGCGACAACCGGCTGCACGAACGGCTGGTCTTCACCCGCACCGGCGGCGGCTGGACATCGGGGTTGCTGTACCCGTGACCCGCATCCCGTTCCGGCAGGTCGATGCCTTTGCCGATGCGCCGTTCAGCGGCAATCCGGCGGCGGTGATGCTGCTCGGCGAATGGCTGCCGGATGCGCAGCTGCAGGCGATCGGGCAGGAGAACAACCTCGCGGAAACGGCGTTCCTGGTGCCCTGTGCCGATGCCGAAGTCGCCGATTTCGAACTGCGCTGGTTCACCCCCGCGGTCGAGGTGGCGCTGTGCGGCCATGCCACGCTGGCCAGCGGCCATGTCATCTTGGGCAGCGCGGCGGGAATGGACATCGTGCGCTTCGCCACCCGCCGGTCGGGCGTGCTGACGGTGGCCCGCGCCGATGGCGGCGGCTTGCGCATGGCACTGCCGGCCTTGCCCGCCACGGACGCACCCGGCGCCGCCGACCGTGCGGCGATTACCGCGGCGCTGGGCGCGGTGCCGGCCGAAACCTGGCTGCGCGGCCGTGACCATGTGGTCGCGGTGTACGAACATGCCAGCGAAGTCAGGGCGTTGCAGCCCGATTTTCGCGCGCTGGCAAAGCTGTTGACCGGCGATGTGCTGTTCATCGCCACCGCCATCGGCATCGGCGATGCCAGCGGCGCGCAGGTCGTCAGCCGGGTGTTCGTGCCCGGTGCCGGCATCGACGAGGACAGCGTCACCGGATCGGCGCACGCCGTCATCGCGCCCTATTGGGCGGACCGGCTGGGCCGGGCGGACTTCACCGCCTATCAGGCCAGCGCGCGCGGCGGGCATATGGGTTGCCGTCTCGAAGGCGACCGGGTGGTGCTGACCGGCCGCTGCGTCACCACCATCGAGGGCGAATTCATCCTCTGACCACGGTGAGCGTGCCCGCCGGAGTCGGCGCGATCAGGTCCGCCGCCGGCACCACCCCGGCGATCCAGCCGGCCCAGTGTTCGCGCGGCATCAGCACGATCTGGCGGCTGTGGTAGGGCGCGATGTCGGGGCCGGGTTCGCAGGTCAGCATGGTGAACGCCTCCCCCACCACCGGGTCGGCGCGCCACAGGCCGGCGATGCAGAAGAAGGGCGCGCCGGTCATGGTGAAAAGCCATTTGTCCTTGCGTTTGGCCCTGGGGTCTTCGGCCGTGGTGAATTCGTAGAAGCCGTCGACGGGGATGAGGCAGCGGCCGCCCTTGGCGACATTGCCGAGGGTGCGGCCTTCCGACCGGTAATTGTACACCGGCTTGCCCGTCGGCCCGGGCCAGGACCAGCGGCGCTGCACCATTTCGGCTTCCTTGTCGGGCGCGGCGCGGATGATCGGGGTGGTGTCGGTGATGCGGATGCTGTCGGTGGCGGGAAGGTTGGGCAGGCCCTCCGGGAAGCGCAGCGGGATCTTCAGTTCGTTGAAATCCTCGCGGATGAGGGCGAGGGCGATGCGCCGGGCGACTTCGTTGCACATGGCCAAGGCGCTGCCAGATAGCGCAGCTATCTGCAAGACGCCGCAGGCCCGGCCGGCGGGGCGGGCGGCGTCGCGGACCGAACCCGTCCGACGACGCGGCTTTGCCGCGTCCCCTTGCTTCCTTCCTTTCGCTCGGGATGAGCGGAATTGCATATCCGCCTTCGAAGACCCGGAGATGGACCCCCGCCTTCGCGGGGGTGACGGATATCGGGGGTCGGATCGCCGTCAACGCCCACGCCCGAAAGTCTCGAAAGTCACACCGAATCGCACCCGCGACCTTCGCCGCGGGCGGCAATGGGCGGGCGGAATTCCTCCCAGCGGATGCGGGGCTCTGCGGCCGGTTTCGGCAGGCGCGGCGCCGCTGCGTCGGCGGGCCAGGCGGTGAAGGCGGTGCCATGGGCGTGCAGCGCGGCGAGGATCGCGGTTTGCGCGCCCTGGTCATCGAGCAGCACCGGCGGGGCGGGCGGCGGCGGCGTGCCCTTGCGGCGGCTTTGGGAGGCGAGGGCGGCGCGCGCTGCCGCTTCCACGGCGCGGGCATGGGCGCGGGCGCGTTCGGCGCGTTCCTCGGCGCGGGCGCGTTCGCGGATGGCGAGGAGGTGGACGAGCAGCCGTTCCGAACAGGGCTTGTGCCGTTCGATGATGACGCCGTCGCGCGCGATGACCTCGTGCTCGCCGTTGATGACGCGATCGAGCGCGACCTGTTCGAGCAGCTCCCACGCCTGGGCGAGCGCCTTGTCCCAGGCGGCGCGAAACTCGGTCGCCTTGGGGTGGAGCCGCAGGCGATGCGCCGACCGCACGCTCATCCCCACCGCCCGCGCCGCCTCGGTGACGGAGGCGGTCTGCGCGAGGGTTTCAATGAACGACCATTGTCGCTCGGGTGTCCAGCCATCCTGGCGTGGGTGGAGCGGGGCGGGGGCGAAGGGGGGCTGGGTCATGATCGGTTGTGTAACCGATTTGGTTGTAAATTACAAGATGTCTCGGTTGCAAATGTCGCTTGCCAACTCACGCCCGCCAGCCGGCTGAGGGTTGCGTTGGTGATTGGATGCACTGTCGGCTATGTAAGGTCGCCCAAGCGCTTGACCTAGCGGCGGGCTAACGCCGCATAAGGCGCTGCAACAGCAGGCGAAGCGCTTCCTGCGCTGGCGGAACAAATCGCGCCCGGCGCACTAGCGCTGATGAATCAAATAGGTTAAAAACAGTTTCGGGCCATCACCGACTCCCCAGAAGGTGATGACCCGAGAAGACCAGCAATGTCTTGGCGACGGTCCGCTGGTCCAAGAGAGTCGATTGCCTCTCTGCCTGTCAGCGCAGAGAATACTATAGCAATTTGCTCGATTGACAAGGGCCGTACGTCGCAAACGACGAAAGGGCCTATCATGGCTGTTTACCTTGTTACGTACGATCTGAGCTACGAAACGAAACGTCCACCCATCGTCCAGTTTATTAAAGAGCACTACGACTGGGCGAGGCTGTCTGAATCATCGTACGCCATCGAAACTACTCTCGATGCGGCCGCGATTTACAGCATCTTCAGCCACTTCCTCGACAACAACGACCGCTTTTATGTCATCAGGCTGTCGGCACCGATCGCTGGCTATGGTCCGGTTGCGGTGAACGAATGGCTTGAAATGAAGCTGCTGAAGCAACCCGCACTTCCTGCATAACTAGGTCTTCTAGCGCCCTCGCCTCACCAGAGGTGAAGGGCGCTAGCACGTAGGCACCATCAATCTTTCTAGGCGCATCGCCTCGTTCCTTGTCCTTCGGCTTACGCGGCGTCGGCGGCGTTTCAGCAGCCGCCGCAGCACGTCATCTTCTCGCTTTTGATCGGTGTCAGCTATCAGAACCCTCAAGCGCCTTAACCCGTATCGCCGCCTTCGCGCCTACATGGCGCGACGTGACCGCGCCGCGCTCCAAGCTGCCCAATGGGCGGAAACTCAGAGCGTGCTCGGCCTTGTCGGCACGCTGACGATAACATGGGCGGGCGTTGAGCGCATGCTTGATGAGTTGATCGCATGGTATCAGCATCACGGCACCGAATTGCAGGCCGAGCACCCGCGCAGCCTTTCTGCCAAGCTGAAATACCTTCGCGTGATGCAACGCGATCCTCGCTTTTCGCCCGAAACTCAAGAGTTTTTACGGCAAACCCGTATTGAAGCGAAGCGCTTAGGCGACGCGCGACACGACCTGATACACGGGCTGCTGCATCGAAGGCCTTGGCGTGGCGGGGCCTGGCATACACAGCGAGTTATCTACGACGGTCCCTTCGCTCGTGTCCAAGACAAGGCTTACTCGCAAGAAGAGTTGCGTTCGATCATCGCCCAAGCGTCAGACCTTGGCGGCTATCTGTCGCCAAAGGTCTGGGTAATCATTGGCGGCGATGGTCGCCGCTTCCCCGCGAGCGATCTTGAGAACGCACGCCGCGAACTGGGAATAAGTTAAAGCGCGCTCGATGTCCCAACAGCGCACTTCATATTCGATTTCTTGAAGCAACTCAGTATCGCCGGCACGTCCCAACTCTTGTAAGGCCGTCTGCTTGTTTTCTCAAGTATATAATTGCCGCTCTAAGCGGTCGTTTGCCCAGAACCGGGACTAGTATTCATCCTGATCGTCTGCCTTACAGACATGGGTGAGGAGTGGGGTCTGGGGCCAAGGCCCCAGCCGCCGGAGGCGCTTCGGGCACGGCAGGGCAGGCGGTTCCCATTTTCGACGCGCGCACACCCGCACCCGGCGCGCCGGGTGTGTCTCGCCTCTCGCGCGGGCGAGAGAGGGGGAGGGTGGTTTGCCCTCCCCCGGTGGTGTCAGGCGGTGACGTGGGTGGTGCGGCGGCGGCGGGCGCTGGCGCCGACGAGGCCGAAGCCGGCGATCATCATGGCCCAGCTGGCGGGTTCGGGGATGGCGCCGGCGCTGGTGGTGATGTCGAGGCTCCAGCCGCCGGCGACGGTGCCGACGTCGGCGGCGAACGTATCGGCGACGAGAAGCGTCCAGGTGCCGTTGGCGCTGAGGCCGTTGAAGCCGGCGAAGCTGGTGGCGTTGTCGTAGAAGGTGAAGGTGTAGCCACCGAAGTTCGACGGCAGATAGGTGCCCGAGGTGATCGGGAACGGGCTGACGAAGGTTTGGGGCAGCTGCGACGATGCGGCGTCGGAGAAGGTGAGGTTGACGCCGCTGATATCGATGCTGCCGCCGGCGAAGCTCATGAAGATGAAGCCGAGGCCGGCGTCGGCGTTGATCAGGCCGAGGAGGAGATCGTCCGGATAGGTGTGGCTGAGCCCGGCGAGCGACAGGGTCAGGTTGGTGATGGTGCCGGTGGTGCCGGCGATGGTGATATCGCTGAAGCTGTCATCGTTGTCGAGGATGACGATCGGCGTCGGGTTGGAATAGACGACCGCGGCCGCGGGTGTGGATGCCATGGCGATGCCGATGGCGGCGGCAAGTGGAACGAAGCTCAGCTTGGTCATTTCGAAGGCCCCTCTCTTTACGATCAGATACGGTTCGCATGATGCCGGCTGGCGGAGCCCAAGCCTGTTCCTACCCCTGTTATCGTTGACGATGGTGCCCCTCTGCCCGGTTGCCGACTCGCCGGGCATTCACAATGGTTAACATGAATCATTTTATAGAACGTAAATATTCATCAACGTTCGTTGAGAAAGATTTCGGCTTTATGCACGGACCTTGCGGCGGGGTTTGGCCGGGGCGGGGGCCGGGTCCGGGGCTGGCGTCGCGGCGGGGGTGAGCAGGGGCGCGAGGTAATGGCCGGTGTGGCTGCCGGGGGTTGCCGCGATGACTTCGGGGGTGCCGGTGGCGACGATCTGGCCGCCCTTGTCGCCGCCGTCGGGCCCCAGGTCGACGACCCAGTCGGCGGTCTTGATGACGTCGAGATTGTGTTCGATGACGACGACGGTGTTGCCCTGGTCGACAAGGGCGTGGAGGACTTCGAGCAGCTTGCGGACGTCCTCGAAGTGGAGCCCGGTGGTGGGTTCATCGAGGATGTAGAGCGTCTGGCCGGTGGCGCGGCGGGCGAGTTCCTTGGCGAGCTTGACGCGCTGCGCCTCCCCGCCCGACAGGGTGGTCGCCTGCTGGCCGATCTTGACATAGCCGAGCCCGACTTCGTGGAGCATGGCGAGCTTTTCGCGGATGGGGGGGACGGCCTTGAAGAATTCGACGCCGTCTTCCACCGTCATGTCGAGGACGTCGGCGATCGACTGGCCCTTGAACTTCACTTCCAGCGTTTCGCGGTTGTAGCGGGCGCCGTGGCAGACGTCGCAGGTGACATAGACATCCGGCAGGAAGTGCATTTCGATCTTGATGAGGCCGTCGCCGCTGCACGCCTCGCAGCGGCCGCCCTTGACGTTGAAACTGAAGCGCCCGGGCTTGTAGCCGCGCGCCTGCGCTTCGGGCAGGCCGGCGAACCAGTCCCGGATGTTGGTGAAGGCGCCGGTGTAGGTGGCGGGGTTGCTCCGGGGCGTGCGGCCGATGGGGGACTGGTCGATGTCGATGACCTTGTCGAGATGCTGCAGCCCGTCGATGCTGTCGTGCGGGGCCATGACGAGGCGGGCGCCGTTGAGCTCCCGCGCCGCGGCGGCGTAGAGCGTGTCGATGGTGAAGGTGGATTTGCCGCTGCCCGAGACGCCGGTGATGCAGGTGAAGGTGCCGAGCGGGATGGCGGCGGTGACGCCCTGCAGGTTGTTGCCGCGGGCGTTCTTGACGGTGAGCTTCTTGCCGGTGCCCTTGCGGCGGGTGGCGGGCACGGCGACGCTGCGGCGGCCGGACAGGTAATCGGCGGTGATGCTGCCCGGGGTGGCGAGGATGTCCGCCAGCGTGCCGCGCGCGACGACGGCGCCGCCATGGACGCCGGCGCCGGGCCCCATGTCGACGATGTAATCGGCGGTGCGGATGGCGTCTTCATCATGTTCGACGACGAGGACGGTGTTGCCGAGGTCGCGCAGGCGGCGGAGGGTGACGAGCAGGCGGTCGTTGTCGCGCTGGTGGAGGCCGATCGACGGTTCATCGAGGACGTAGAGGACGCCGGAGAGGCCGGAGCCGATCTGGGAGGCCAGGCGGATGCGCTGGCTTTCGCCGCCGGACAGGGTGCCGGACTTGCGATCGAGATTGAGGTAATCGAGCCCGACATTGTCGAGGAAGCCGAGGCGTTCGATGATTTCCTTGAGGATGCGTTCGCCGATGGTGCGCTGCTTGGGCGTCAGCTGCTCGGCGAGGCCTTTCGCCCAGGCGAACGCCTGGCTGACCGGGCGGCGGACGGCCTGGGCGATGGTTTCGCCGGCGACCTTGACGGCAAGCGCCTCGGGCTTGAGGCGGTCGCCGTGGCAGACTTCGCACGGGGCGGCGGACTGGTAGCGCGACAGTTCCTCGCGCATCCAGGCGCTTTCGGTGGCGCGCAGGCGCTTTTCGAGGTTGGCGATGACGCCTTCGAACGGCTTGACGACCTCATAGGATTTGCGGCCGTCCTCGAAGCGCAGCGGGATGGCGCGGCCGCCGGTGCCGTGGAGGATGGCGCGCTGCGCCTCGGCGGGCAGGCTCGCCCAGGGTGCCTTCAGCGTGATGTTGTAGGCGCGGGCGACGCTGCCCAGGACCTGCATGTAATAGGGGCTGGGCGGGTTGGACTTGGCCCAGGGCATGACGGCGCCCTTTTCGATGCTGAGCGCGTGGTTGGGGACGATGAGATCTTCGTCGAAGAGCAGCTTTTCGCCGAGGCCGTCGCACGCCGGGCAGGCGCCCTGGGGGGCGTTGAAGGAGAACAGCCGCGGTTCGATCTCGGCAATGGTGAAGCCGGAGACGGGGCAGGCGAATTTTTCGGAGAAGGTGATGCGGTCCTTCGGCGCGCCTTCGGCCCCATCGGCCATTTCGGCGATGGCGAGGCCTTCGGCGAGTTTCAGCGCGGTTTCGAAGCTTTCGGCGAGGCGGGGTTCGAGGCCTTCCTTCACGACGATACGGTCGACGACGACGTCGATGTCGTGCTTGTATTTCTTGTCGAGCGCCGGGGCGGCGTCGATGTCGTGGAATTCGCCGTCGATCTTGACGCGGGTGAAGCCGTCCTTCTGCAGCTGCGCCAGTTCCTTGCGATATTCGCCCTTGCGGCCGCGCACGATGGGGGCGAGCAGGAACAGGCGGGTGCCTTCGGGCAGCGCCATGACGCGATCGACCATCTGGCTGACCGTCTGGGCGGTGATCGGCAGCCCGGTGGCCGGGCTGTACGGGACGCCGACGCGCGCCCACAGCAGCCGCATATAGTCATAGATTTCGGTGACGGTGGCGACGGTGGAGCGCGGGTTCTTGCTCGTGGTCTTCTGTTCGATGCTGATGGCCGGCGACAGCCCCTCGATATGGTCGACGTCGGGCTTGGACATCAGCTCCAGGAACTGCCGGGCATAGGCCGACAGCGATTCCACATAGCGGCGCTGGCCCTCGGCATAGATGGTGTCGAAGGCGAGGCTCGATTTGCCGCTGCCCGACAGGCCGGTGATGACGGTCAGCGCATTCTTGGGCAGGTCTACATCGACGCCCTTGAGGTTGTGTTCGCGCGCGCCGCGGACCTGGATATGGGTGAGCATGGGGTGATTTGTTCCATATTTGTTCGCCGCAGGCAAGATGGAACCGAGATAGGGGCGGTGCGGGGCATCGGCAACCGGCGGTGGTGACGCGCCGACATGGAAACGACCGCGCCGGTTGGCCCGGCGCGGTCGTCCTCCTCCCCAGCGCGGCCGCGGTTCAGCGGCGGCGGTAACGGCCTTCGAACCAGGTCCCGGCGGCAAGGGCGATGAACACCGGGAAGGTCCAGAAGATCAGTGCGATGTAATAGGCCCAGGCGAAGTCGCCCGTCTGCACCATGCTGGCGAAATGGAACATGGTTCCAACCAGCTGGAACGCTGCCGCATACATCGGCCAGAAGCGGTCGCTGCGCAGAGCGAGGACCAGCAGGCCGATGAAAAGTGCAACGTCAACGACGAGGACGCCGCCTTCCGTATGGGTATATGCGCCATCGGTGACGATGTTCGATGCGACGACGGCGAGCAGGCCACCGATCGCAGCGAGCCGTTCATCGAGGCCACCCCAACGCAAGGCGTAAGCGCAGCAGCCAGCGATGGTCAAAAGGGTGATAACCGACCAGAGCATGATGCCTCCAAAAGTCGCAACTGCACAGGACAACCCGCCCCGGGCGACGGGGCGGGTGGTTGTACTGTCAGCTTCAGGCGGCGATGGCGGTGACGGCAAGGCCTTCGTCGAGTTCGGCTTCGCACATCTTGGACACGTCGCCGATGGCCATCGGGGTGAGGCCGACATTGTGCAGCGCGCCCGACATGGCGCGGTGGGTGCGCAGGATCTGGGTGCGCGACTTGACGAGGGTCTGGCAGGTTTCCATGGCGTGCATCAGCGATTCCTGTAGCACATGGGTGCCGACATTGGCCTGCTGGGTGGCGAGTGGCATGCCGGCGGCGAGGGCGGCGACGGCGGCGACAGCGGCATCGATGGCGGCTTCGGCGGCGATGAGCTGTTCGGTGAGCTGGTGGGCGGCGATACGGATGGGGGCCTGGGTGTTACCGAAAGCGGCGACATTCGACTGAGAAATCATGACAATATCCTTCCGTTGCGCAACCTAGGGGTTTGCGCGGTTGATGGTCACCCTCCCGGATGACCATCACCCGGAAGCGTCAGATTAAGGTTTTCAGTGCGGCGAGGGCGGCCAATATCGAGCCGAAGGCCAGCGCCGAACCAACTGCAATCATGAAGATCCATCCGAGCCGCGCGCCGACCGAAAGATCGTTGCGTTGTCCCCACGGCAGGGATCGGACCCCTGGTTCACCGGTCGGGCGGATGCTGGGTCCAGGGTCAAAAGACCCAGCACCCGCCCTATTGGTGTCGAACAAGGTTTCGACATCCATCGATGCGGTTGCCAGACGGGGAGGGCCGTTGACGATCGGATCGACGACCGGGCTGGAGGCGGGGGTGATGCAGTCGACCGAAAAATTGGTGATGTCTGCGTCGTCACCGCTGTCCAGAGCCGGTGATTGCATTTTCGCCGGATCCGTCGGCTCGGCAACATCCGGTGCCTGATATATCAACGACTGATATTGGGCCGAGGCACGATCCGGGGTGGTTTCCCCGCCGGATTCCTCCTGCACCAGCATCCGCGCCGCTTCGATCCGGCTGGCGACGCCCAGCGTTTTCATGGCAGTGCGCAGACGCATGTCGACCGTGTGCGGCGAGACGCCGAGCACACGGGCAATATCCTTCGATTTCATGTGGTTGTAGACGAGGCGCAAGCAATCGCGCTGGCCATCCGTAAGGGCCAGCACGTTCGGGTTCGAGGCCTCCTGCCGTATTGTCACACTAGAACACCACCGTGGCTGAGGGCCATTGTCAAGGTCGTCCGCAACGTCGCTGCCATATTCATCGGCATAGTTTACAAGCATTACGAATCTCCTCGCTGGCCGGGCGTCGGTGTGGCCATTCAAAGCGATAGGCCAACCTCGCCTAAAATGAACAGTTTCGCAACCTTCGCCTTCTACGCACCTGCGACCCGAATCGTTCCAGCACCAATCCGAATCGAGCGGCGGCGTTGCCATGCCGAGCGGGCGCGGCCTAGACTGAATGCATGACCTGGCAGCCCGAAATCGACGAACTGTTGCAACGGCGGGCGGCGGCCCTGGGGATGGGCGGGCCGGCAAAGCTGGAAAAACAGGCAGCGATGGGGCGGATGAATGCCCGTTCGCGGCTCGCCGCGGTCGCCGACGAGGGCAGTTTCCGGGAAATCGGCGCGCTGGCGGGCTTTGCCGCCTATGCCGACGATGGCGCGATGCTGAGTTTCCAGCCTGCCAACTTCCTGTTCGGGCGGGCGACGGTCGATGGCCGGCCGGTGGTGCTGACCGCCGACGACTTCACCGTGCGCGGTGGCGCCGCCGATGCGAGCCTGCACCGCAAGCTGACCGATGCCGAACGGCTGGCGAGCGAATATCGCCTGCCGCTGATCCGCATGATCGAAGGCACCGGCGGCGGCGGATCGGTCCGCACCCTGGAAACAATGGGTTACACCTATATCCCCGAGATTCCCGGTTGGGAGATCATGGTCGACAATATGGCGCGGGTGCCGGTTGTGGCACTGGGCCTTGGCCCCGTCGCCGGGCTGGGCGCCGGGCGGCAGGTGATGGCGCATTATTCGATCCTGGTCGACGGCGTGGCGCAGATGTTCGTCGCCGGCCCGCCGGTGGTGGCGGCCGCCGGCGAGATCCGCACCAAGGAAACGCTGGGCGGCGCGCATATCCATGCCGCCAATGGCGCCATCGACGACCGGGTGGACAGCGAGGCCGAGGCCTTTGCCCGGTTGCGGCGGTTCCTGTCCTATCTGCCGAGCTCGGTCGAGGAGCTGCCGGCGCGTGGGGTGGTGAAGGACAAGCGCCGCAAGGGCGAGGACTGGCTGGCCAGCGCAGTGCCGCGCGACGGGCGCAAGCTGTACCCGATCCGGCCGATCGTCGAGGCGATCGTCGACCGTGACAGCTGGTTCGAGATCGGCCGCGAATGGGGGCTGGGGGTGGTCACCGGCCTTGCCCGGATCGACGGCTGGCCGGTGGCGGTGATCGCGTCCAACCCCGAAAGCCTGGGCGGATTGTGGACCGCGGCGACGGCGCGCAAGGTCGAACGGCATGTCGACCTGGCCGATACCTTCCATCTGCCGGTCGTCCATCTGGTCGACAACCCGGGCTTCCTGATCGGCCGCCGGGCCGAGGATGAGGCGACAATTCGCTGGGGTTCCAGGGCGTTAGCAGCCATATATCAAGCATCGGTACCCTGGGTATCGGTCATTTTGCGCAAGGCCTATGGCATGGCGGGCAGCGGCCATGCGCCGGCCGACCGCTTTCGCTGGCGGATGGCCTGGCCATCGGGCGACTGGGGGTCCTTGCCGATTTCGGGCGGGCTGGAAGCCGCCTATCGCGCCGAGCTGGAGGCGAGCGAGGACCCGGCGGCGCGGCTGGCCGAGATCAAGGCGCGGCTGGAACGGGTGCGATCGCCATTCCGCACGGCCGAACATTATGGCGTGGAGGCGATCATCGACCCGCGCGACACGCGCGCCGAGCTGTGCGAGTTCGTCAACCTGGCGCAGCGGGCGCTGGTGCCGGGGCGCAAGGGGCGCGGGTTGCGGCCCTGAACGACGCTATTGCGCGGTCATGCCCATGGCGCGGGCCTTTTCGGCGCAGCTTTTGAGCTCGGCGGCGTCGACGACGCTGTCCTTGTCGACATCGCAAAAGGCAAAGCCCATGTCGCGGCGGCCGGCGGCGCGCCATTCGGCCTTGTCCCATTTGCCGTCCTTGTTGGCATCGGCGGCGACCAGCCTGGCCTGTGCGTCGCTGGCGGCGGGAGCGGCGGGCGCCGCCTGGGCGTTGATTGCCGTGGCAGCGAGGATTGCGGAAAGGAACAGGCGCATGGCAGCTTCCCGATTGCGGCACGATGTGCGTCATAATAACGCAGCCGATGCCGAGGATGCAAGCGACGCGCTGGCGGCATTGCTCGCCGAGGTGCGGGCGTGCCGGTTGTGCGCGCTGCCGGCGGGGCCACGGCCGATCGTCGAAATGTCGGGAACGGCGCGGTTGCTGATCATCGGCCAGGCGCCGGGGACGCGGGTCCATGCCAGCGGCGCCGCGTGGGACGATGCCAGCGGCGACCGTTTGCGCGAATGGACCGGGCTGCCGCGCGCGGTTTTCTACGATACGGCGCGGGTGGCGCAGGTGCCGATGGGGCTGTGCTATCCCGGCAAGGGGGCGAGCGGCGACCTGCCGCCGCGCCGCGAATGTGCGCCGCTGTGGCACGACCGGCTGCTGGCACAACTGCCGGCCGACCGGCTGACCCTGCTGGTCGGCGCCCATGCGCAGAAGCGGTACATGGGGGGCGCCGGCAACATGACGGCACGGGTGCGGGATTTTCGCGCGGCGCCGGCGGGGCTGTTCCCGCTGCCGCACCCATCGTGGCGGAGCACCGGCTGGATGCGGCGCAACCCCTGGTTCGAGGCGGAAGTGCTGCCGGAACTGCGGTCCGCCGTGGCGGTGGCTATTCGCGGCGCAGATTTTCCAGCCGGTCCTCGGTGACCGGATAGTCGCAGCCTTCGGGGATGACGAGCCACATGGTGCCGTCGCGGTTGACGATTTCGGGCTGGATGAACGGCGGCAAGCGGCCGGCGGCGGCGGCCATGACCGCGTCGATGCTGGCATATTGGCCGATGCGTTGCAGGTTGCACTTGGTCGGGAACACCAGCGCCGCCTCGCCGCATGCTTCGGCGGTGAGGACATCGGCGGCGGTGGTCCAGCGGATGGCGACGGCCTCGTTGCCATCGGGGGAGATGGCGGCCGACGCGGTGTTGCCGGCGTCGGCGAGGTAGAAGAGCGTGTCGAAGCGGCGCTTGATCGGGGCCGCGGCGGGCGGTTCCCAGCGGGCGAAGGGGATGAAGCGGGCGGCATCGACGCGGTGGCCGAGGTCGGCGAGGATGGCGGCAAAGCTGGTCGCTTCATCGGCGGCGGGCCCGGCGGACAGCGCGGCACGGGCGGCGGCGAGGGCGACCGGGTCGGGGGCGTCGCCGCTGGTCAGCAGCACGCCGGTTTCCTCCAGCGCTTCGCGGCAGCAGGCGATGCGCGCGGCGGCGTCGTCATCGTCGAGCCCGTCGAAGCCGAAGGCGAGTTGCGGGTCGCGGGCGGTGCCGAGATCGGCATCATCGACGCGGCCGCCGGGGAAGACCAGCGCGCCGCCGGCAAAGGCGAGGTTGTCGCCGCGGCGGACCATCAATGTTTCGGGGGTGCCGTCCGGCCGGGCGCGAAGCAGGATGACGGTGGCGGCGGGGATGCTGGTCATTGCGGCAGCTTAGTCCCCCGGGCGGCATTGGCGCGCAGATAATTCCAGATCCGGCGGATTTCGGCATCCGTCAGTTTGAACAGGCGGTCCCGGCTGTATTCGGTCATGCCGCTGGCGCTGCCGTCGGCGCGCGTGCCGTTGCGCAGCAGGCGGGCGAAATCGGGCAGGGTGTAGGCCGAGGCGACGAGGAGGTTGGCGGGCGCGCCTTCGCCTTCATAGCCCTTCAGGTCGGCGCCGTGGCAGTCGCCGCAGATGAGCAGCGCCAGGCGGCGGCCTTCGCCGTGGCCGGGCAGGGGTCGCGGCGCCCTGGCGAGATCCTCCGCAAGAAAGCCGGCGGGAGGCTTGGCCTTGCCCGAGGCGATGGCGGCGCGGGCCCGCGGGCCGAAGACGGCGGGCGGGTGGTCGACCCCGGTGGGCGGGACGGAGCGCAGAAAGGCCGTGAGGTCGCGCATCTCCGCATCGTTGATCCAGTGGAAGCTGTGGACCGGCATCACCCAGATGTCGCTGCCGTCCGGTCGCTTGCCGGTGCGCAGGGCGCGGGCGATATCGGCGTCGCGCCACCCAGGCAGGCGGCGGCTGAGGTTGGTGCTCCAGGCGACCAGCCGCTCGGGGTCTTCCTCGACAAGGTGGCCGGTCATGTCGCGGTTGTGGCAGCTGACGCAGCCCATCGTATAGGCGAGGCGCTCACCATTGGCGGGATTGGCGGGGTTGGCGGCCGCGGCAGGAAAGGCGATCGCCGTCGCCGCGACCATTTTCAGCCAGAAGCGCCGCATATCTGCCCCCTGATTGTCCGGCGCGCACTTTAGCATCGGCATCATGGGGCGCAATTGCTGCGCCTCTGCTATGACGGGGGTATGACCGCGCCCGAAATCATCGGCATCGCTGCCAGCCTGAGCCTGCTCGCCGGCTGGCGGCTGTATGCCGCGGTGCTGGCGGCGGGGCTGGCGGTGCGCTTCGGCGGTTTCGGCCTGCCGGGGGAACTCGCCGGGCTGGCGGTGCTGGGCAATTGGTGGGTGCTTGGCGTGGCGGCGGCGGGGACGCTCGCCGAGTTCCTCGCCGACAAGGTGGCGATCATCGACAGTGTCTGGGACGCGGTGCACACGCTGGTGCGACCGATCGGCGGGGCGCTGCTGGCCTTTGCCGTGGTGGCGCCCGACAATGCGGCGCTGGGCGTGGTGACGGTGCTGCTCGGCGGCGGCGCGGCGCTGGCGGCGCATGGCGCCAAGGCGGGGACGCGGGCGGCGATCAACACCTCGCCCGAGCCGGTGAGCAATGTCGTCGCGTCGGTGGCCGAGGACGGCGTGACCGCGGCCGGGCTGTGGCTGGTATTCGCGCATCCGCAATGGGCGGCGGCGGTGGCGGCGGTGTTGCTAGTGATCACGGGCACGATGCTGTGGACGGCGTGGCGCGTCGTCGGGTCGCTGCGCCGGCGCTGGCGGCGATAGCTGGCGGTCGCAGGCGCAGCACGCTATAGCGGCGACAGATTCAGGAGCATCCTATGAGCGTTCGTCCGTGGCGTGACATCAGCCGCCGCAAGTCCCGCCAGATCATGGTCGGCAAGGTGCCGGTGGGCGGCGATGCGCCGATCGCGGTGCAGACGATGACCAACACGCTGACCAGCGACGCCGCGGCGACGATTGCGCAGATCCTGCGCTGCGAGGAGGTCGGCGCCGATATCGTGCGGGTGTCGTGCCCCGATGTCGAATCGACCGCGGCGCTGCGGACCATCGTGCGCGGGGTGAATGTGCCGATCGTCGCCGACATCCACTTCCACTACAAGCGCGGGCTGGAAGCCGCCGACGCCGGCGCCGCCTGCCTGCGCATCAACCCCGGCAACATCGGCTCGCAGGCGCGGGTCAAGGAAATCGTCAACGCGGCCAAGGCCAATGGCTGCTCGATCCGCATCGGCGTCAACGCCGGGTCGTTGGAGAAGCACCTGCTCGAAAAATACGGCGAGCCATGTCCCGAGGCGCTGGTCGAAAGCGCGCTCGAGCATATGAAGATGCTGCAGGACGAGGATTTTCACGAGTTCAAGATCTCGGTGAAGGCGTCGGACGTGTTCCTGGCGGTGGCGGCCTATAATGGCCTCGCCGAAGTCTGCGATTATCCGCTGCACCTGGGTATTACCGAAGCCGGCGGCCTGCAGGGCGGCACGGTCAAATCGTCGATCGGGCTCGGCATGCTGCTGTGGGCGGGGGTGGGCGATACCATCCGCGTGTCGCTGTCGGCCGACCCGGTCGAGGAGGTCAAGGTCGGCTACCATATCCTGAAGTCGCTCGGCATCCGGGCGCGCGGCGTGCGGGTGGTGTCGTGCCCCAGCTGTGCGCGGCAGGGGTTCGACGTGGTCAAGACCGTCGAGACGCTGGAAACGCGGCTGGCGCATATCACCACGCCGCTGTCGCTGTCGGTGCTCGGTTGCGTCGTCAACGGCCCCGGCGAAGCGCGCGAGACCGATATCGGGCTGACAGGCGGCGGCAATGGCCGGCACATGGTGTTCCTGTCCGGCATCACCGACCACGTCATCGAGAGCGAGAAGATGGTCGATCACATCGTCATGCTGGTCGAGAAAAAGGCCGCGGAACTGGATGCGGCCAAGGCGGCGGCGGAAGCGGCGGCGATCGCGGCGGAATGATCTACCTCCCCCCGCCGGGGGGCGGTCGGCTATTCTAGCTTGTAGCGCTGCGCCCGTTCGGTGATGGTCTTGTCGATCGCCAGCGCGGCGGTGCGGTCGGTGTCGGCCGCTGCCGTGTTGCCGAGGCGGCGGTGGACGATGCTGCGGGTGTAGAGTGGCCAGGCATTGCCCGGCCGGGCGGCGAGCGCGGCGTCGAGATCGGCGAGCGCCTTGGCAAGGTCGCCGCGGCGCAGGTGGACCAGGGCGCGGCTGTTGCGGAACGCCGGCTCGTCGGGCCGCAGGCGCAGCGCGGTGTTGCAGTCCGCCATTGCCGCGTCCAAATCGCGATTGCGCAGCGCCCGCGCCCGGCAGCGGCCGTTGAGCGCGAGGGCGCGGTTGCGGTCCTCGGGGTGCGCGTCCAGCCAGGCGGTGTAATTGGCCAGCACCGGTTCCACGCTGTCGGCGGCTTCGAACAGCCCGGCGAGTTGCAGTCGGGCATCGGCCGAAGGTGCCAGCGCTGCATCGGCAGCCTGCAGGTCGGGAAGTGCACCGGCGACATCGCGCCCGGCCAGCTTCAGCCGCGCCCGCGCCAGCCGCGCCGTGGCATCGCCGGGTGCCAGGGCGATGGCCCGATCGAGGTCGGCGGCGCCGGGTCGCGGCTGGCGATTGCCGAGGTGCGCCATTGCGCGCTGGTAGAACAGCTGGGCGTCGCCGGGGGCAAGGGCGATGGCCTTGTCGAAATCGGCGATGGCGGCGGCGAACTTGCGGTCTGCGGCGCGGATGGCGCCGCGCCGGCTGAAGCCCGCGGCGTCGGTCGGTTCCGCGCTGCGGTCGGTCAGGTCGATGGCGGCGCCGCTGCCGTCCACCGCGCCTTTGGGTTCGAAGCCGAAGACGGGGCCGCCTTCGTAGGTGATGAACATGCGATGCGTCTGGTTGTCGACATAGACGCGGTGGCTGAGGAAGAAGTCGATGCCGATCAGCATGTCGGTATCGGGCAGTGTCAGGTCGGCAATCTGCAGATTGGGCCGCGGGATGATCTCGCCGCCGATGTCGATGCTGTCGAACGGAGCGCGCCAGGTGCGGGCCCGGCCCTGGCCGAGGCCGGTGGCGAAGCGATCGGGGGTGACACCGGGCGAATCGGGAGTCACGCCGATGCGTCGGGCGGCATCCAGTGTCAGCAGGGCGGCGGCCGCGCCGGTGTCGAAGGTCGCCATGACCTTTTTGCCGTTGATCTTGATCGCCGCCATCGTGTGGCGCTGGCGCGGTGCCATCGGGGCGATGTCGAGGATGGTGACCGGCTTGTCCGCGGCCCAATAGGCCATGCCGGTGTTGCGGCAGCCGTTGCTCTTCATGATCCGCACGATGCCGTGCGGCAGGTCATATTCGACATCGGCGAGGCCGAGGATATTTTGCCCGAGCAGGCCGGCAAAGCCGGTATCGCTGCCGCCGACGGCGAATTCGATATTGTTCAACGTCTGGCCGGCGATGCCGATTTCGCGCGCCGTGGCGACGCCGATCGAACTGGCGCCGCCGATGCCCCGCATGCGCGCGCGCGGGGCGATCGGCTTGACGGCGAGCCCGTGTTCCAGCGCATTGGCCTTGGCGATGGTGCTGTGAAAGGCGCCACTGTCGAGGATGAAGCGCGCATCCGTGCCATTGATCCGGACGGTGACGATCGGCCGCCGCCCGACCATGGTGACGGGCAGTTCGACATAGCGGGTGACCTGGCAGGCCGCGTGCGCCGCCGCCGCCGGCAGGGCGATGATGGCGGCGGCGACCGCAACTACGGCGGTCCGAAGGGGCAGCGGCAGGAACCTTGGCAGCGACACGCCGACAGTCTGGCGTGTCCGGCGCGCGGCGTCGAGGGGCGTCGAAGGTCGGGGGCGGCAGACGGCATGGTTTGCGCGGCGAGGTTGCGTGTCTGGCCGGCAGATGGTGAAAGGCACGATGACCATTCGCCCCGCCACCCCCGCCGATGTCGCCACGCTTCGCCGGTTGATCGTCGATCTGGCGGTCTACGAACGCGAACCCGATGCGGTGAAGGCGACCGAGGCCGACCTCCATGCGGCGCTGTTCGGGGCGCGGCCGATCGCCGAGGCGGTGATTGCGGAACAGGACGGCACGCCGGTGGGGCTGGCGATCTTCTTCACGTCGTTTTCGACCTGGGAGGGCAAGGGCGGGCTGTATCTGGAGGACCTGTTCGTCGTGCCCGAAGCGCGCGGGCAGGGCATCGGCAAGGCCTTGCTGGTGCATCTGGCGGGGATTGCGGTGGCGCGGGGCCATGCCCGTTTCGAATGGCAGGTGCTCGACTGGAATGCGCCGGCGATCGGATTCTACGCGGCGCTGGGGGCAGAGGCGCAGGACGCGTGGACGAAGATGCGGGTGGATGGCGCGGCGTTGGCGCGGCTGGCGGCGGGGTGAGGGGGCCGGGTTGGCAAGAAGCGAGGGGGCAGGAAGCAAGGGTCAGCAAGCAAGGGGCATGGGCAAAGCCCATGCTGGCGCCGGACGGGTTCGGCGGGGGAAGGCGCCGCCGCCCCGCCGATCGGTCTTGCGCCTGTCGGCGCGCTACGCTGCCCGATGCGCGCGCGCGGCGCTGCGACTACGCCCTTGGAGCGCCGGGGTGTTCCTTCAACGCCGGCGTTTCGACCCCGGCCTGCGCGTCGTTATAGCGGTCGATCGATTCGAGGATCAGTCGCTCGGCGGTTTCGCGGCCTTCCCAACCCTGGAACTTGACCCATTTGCCGGGCTCCAGATCCTTGTAATGGGTGAAGAAATGCTCGATCTGCTGGAGCAGGATGTCGGGCAGGTCGGTATATTCGGCGACATTGCTGTAATAGGGATAGACCTTGTTGACGCTGACGCAGAGCAGCTTGGCGTCGCCGCCGCCATCGTCTTCCATCATCATCACCCCGACCGGGCGGACGCGGATGATGCAGCCGGGGATCAGCGGCGTGCGCGCCACGACCAGTGCGTCGATCGGGTCGCCATCATCGGCCAGCGTGTTGGGGATGAAGCCGTAGTTGGTCGGGTAGCGCATCGCGGTGTGGAGAATGCGATCGACGAACAATGCGCCCGAGGCCTTGTCGATCTCGTATTTCACCGGTTCGCCGCCGAGCGGGCATTCGATGATGACATTGACGTCATGCGGGGGGTTCACGCCGATCGGAATCTGGTCGATGCGCATGCAATTCTCCTGTTGTGCGGTGCGGCGTAAGGCCTGGACCGCGATTCGTCTATCGAAAGGGATGGCGCAATGGCGTGGCTGGCACTTGTGATCGGTGGGCTGTTCGAAGTCGGTTTCACCACGTCGTTACGGTTCGTCGATGGTTTTCGCAACGCGCCATGGGTGGCGGCGTTCCTTGTTTCGGTCACCCTCAGCATGGGAATGCTCGAATATGCCGGGCGGACGATCCCGCTCGGCACCGCCTATGCGGTGTGGGCAGGCATCGGCGCGGTCGGCACCGTGCTGGTCGGAATCCTGTTCTTCGGCGAAGCTGCCAGCCTGGTGCGGCTGGGGCTGATCGCCGTGCTGCTGGCGTGCATCATCGGGTTGAAGGCGATCGACGGCTGACCGCGGCCACACCGGATCAGGCAATTTCCCCATTGGGCAGGCGCGGTGCGGCGGCGACCGCCGCTGCGAGGTGCGTCAGCAGCGCGTAATGATTGGCATAGCCGGCACATTCATGCGCCAGGTCGCCGAGCCGCTTGGTCGGGCCATTGTTGTGGCGGATGATGTTGGAGCCTTGCGACGCCGCATCGGGCTTGTGCCGCACCACCTTCACCCGGCAGCCGCCGGCGCCGAAATGGACATGGTAGATGTCGAGCGCGCCGGGGACGGAGAAGCTGACATTATAGCCGCCGAGGCCGTCGCTGCGTTGAATGACATTGGCGGCGCCGACGCCGCCGACACCGGCAGTCACATGCGCGCTGCCATCGCCCATTGCGTAATAATAGCCCATGACGCTCCCCATCGCCCGATCGTTACGGCCGCATAATAGCGCCGGACGGCGGCCGGGAACAGCGGGATTTCAGGGCGATTTCAGCGCGGTTCGAGCAGCCTGTCGAGCGGGGTGTCGGAACCGCCGGTCTTTTCGAAGCGCGGGTAGCGCAGCCCGCCGGCCCAGGCGAGATCGACGCTGCGCAACCGGTCGCCGGTCTTGACGAGCAGGCGGATGGGGTCGCGGCTGCCCTTTGCCGCGGTGATTTCAGCCTTGAACAGATCGTCCGAATAGGGGCGGTCGTTGACGGCGACGAGCGTGTCGCCAACGGTCAGCCCGGCGGTGAAGGCGGCGCTGTCCCAGATCACCTGCTCGACGGCGCCATCCTTGCCGATGACGAGGCCGCCCGAATAGCTGAGGTTGTTGACCTTGCCGGTCCGCATCTGGTCGGCGAAGGCCGGGGTCGGGGTGTCGGTGTAGACGAGCTTGTAGCCCGAGGCGGTGAAGCCGGCGAGCGGAGCGCCCTCGGCCTTTTCGGTCAGCCGCCGGGTCAGCAGGCCGGACCAGTCATAGGGTGCGACAGTGTTGAGCGTCTTGACGATGTCGTCGAAATTGTAGGGGACGACGCCCCAGTCGCCTTCGCCGGTGCCGAAGAAGGTGCGCGCGAAATCGTCGAGCCCGCGCGCGCCGCGGGTTTCGCGGCGCAGGATCGAATCGACTTCCATCCAGATCAGCAGGCCTTCGTTGTAATAATCCTCGCTGCGCTGCCAGCTGAGCCAGGCCTTGGGCTGGCGCGCGCTGATGACAGGGTCGTTCGTGGTGTCGTCGAGCGAGCGCCAGCGGCGCGCCGGGCGATTGTCGAGCGAGGCGGCGATGGCGGCGTAGCTGTCGAGCGTTTCCTGCTTGGTGAACAGCCCCGAGCGGGCGCCGAGGACATAACCCCAGAATTGCGTCTGGCCTTCGTACACCCACAGCGCCGAGTTGCGCAGCGGGGTGGAGAAATCGGGGACGATGCTGTCGGCACCGCGGCGGTGCTTGCCGTTCCAGCTATGGGTGAATTCGTGCGGCAGCAGGTTGCGGCGGCCGGGGCCCTTGTCCCATTCGGTGAAATAGCCCGGATTGACGCCGTTTTCGCTGCTGCGGTGATGTTCGAGGCCGATGCCGCCGAGGTTCTCGCTGAGCGAGACCAACAGGTCGTAATGGTCGAACTGGCGGGTGCCGAACAGCTTGATCGCCTGGTCGACAAGCCGCTTGTGGGCGTCGATCTGTGCCGGGGTGGCGGCGAGCAGCCGTTCGGAATCGGCGATCGCGTCGAGCGTCACATTGTGGCCGAGGTCCCATTTGCGGAAATACCGCCCGGCGATGAACGGGCTGTCGACCAGCGTTTCGTAATCGACGGTTTCATAGGTGATGGTGTCGCCGCGCGTGGCGGTGGCGCGCAGCGCGCCGGCGGCCGTCCAGCCCTTGGGCCAGGTGACGCTGATGCTGGCGGGAATCTGGCGGGTGAACCAGCCGGCGGGGTAGAGCGAGACCTGATTGGGCTGCAGGCTGATCATGTCCGCCGTGACGGTGGTGCGGCCCTGGTTGCCGGCGGTGGGGGTAAGGAAGTCGAAGCGGACATCGAGAGCGCGGACGCCGGCAGGGACATCGACATGGAAGGCATAGACGTCGATCTCGTCGCGCTTCCATACCAATGTCTTGCCATTGGCGGTGATGACGAGGCCGGCGAGCTTTGAGATTTCGCCGCGCGGGCCGTGGTTGCCGGGCAGCCATTTGGGGAACAGCAGCGTCATCGGGCCGGCATCCGGCACCGGGATGGTTTCAACGACATGGAAGATGCCGCGCACCGTGTCGGTGGCGTCGACCTTGACCGCCAGCGTGCCGGGGAAAGGCATGTCGCGCGCCGCCGGGATGGTGTTCACGAAGGGCAGCGGGGTGGGCTTCGAAAGCGGCGCGGCGGTGGCGGTTGTGGCAAGCAGGCCGAGCAGCAGAATTGATTTGTGCATGAAGGTCCTCATTGGCGCCCCTCTGATAATCGCCGGTGCGCGCTGATGACAAGCGCGGCCTTGTCGCTTAATCGCGGGGCATCATGAGCAAAGTTCAGAAACCCCGCGGCACCCAGGACATGATCGGCGAGGCGGCGGCACGCTTCGACCATGTCATCGAGACGTTCAACCGGGTGCGCAAGCTGTATGGCTTCGGGCGGGTCGAGGTGCCGGTGTTCGAAGCGACATCGGTGTTCGCGCGGTCGCTGGGGGAAACGACCGATGTCGTGTCGAAGGAAATGTATTCGTTCGAGGACCGCGGCGGGGAATCGCTGACGCTGCGGCCCGAGTTCACCGCCGGCATTGCGCGGGCCTATATCGAGAATGGCTGGCAGCAATATGCGCCGCTGAAGGTCGCGGCCTGGGGGCCGCTGTTCCGGTACGAACGGCCGCAGAAGGGCCGGTTCCGGCAGTTCCACCAGCTCGATGCCGAAGTGATCGGCGCGGCAGAGCCGGCGGCGGACGTGGAAGTCATCGCGCTCGGGCAGCAGCTGTTGAACGAGCTGGGCGTGGCCGGCGATGTGGTGTTGCAGCTCAACACGCTCGGCGATGCCGAAACCCGCTCGGCG
Organism: Polymorphobacter fuscus; assembly: GCF_011927825.1. Lineage (NCBI taxonomy): Bacteria > Pseudomonadati > Pseudomonadota > Alphaproteobacteria > Sphingomonadales > Sphingosinicellaceae > Sandarakinorhabdus > Sandarakinorhabdus fusca. The sequence goes on from NZ_JAATJI010000001.1 coordinate 239,100, forward strand.
TGGCGCGACGGGCTGGTGGCGCATTTTTCGGCGCATCGTGATGTGCTGAGCCCCGAAAGCCTCGAGCGGCTGGCGAAGAACCCGCTGCGGATTCTGGATTCGAAAGCGGAGGCCGATCGCGCGCTGGTGGCCGATGCGCCGCGGATCGACGCGTATATGACATCGGAGGCGGGGGCGTTCTTCGAGGCGGTGCAGAAGGGCCTGCAGGCGTCGGGCGTGGATTTCGTGCGGGCGGAATCGCTGGTGCGCGGGTTCGACTATTATCGGCACACGGCGTTCGAGTTCGTGACCCAGGCGCTGGGGGCGCAGGGGACGGTCATCGGCGGCGGGCGCTATGACGGGCTGATCGGCGCGATGGGCGGGCCGGAGACGGCGGCGGTCGGCTGGGCCGGGGGGATCGAGCGGTTGGCGATGCTGGTGGCAGAGCCCCGCGAAAATGGTGTTGTTGCTGTGGTGCCGGACAGTCCCGAGCTGCAGGAACGCGCTGAACAAGCACTGCGGCTTCTTCGCGATTCCCGCATCCCGGCAGAAATGGCCTACCGCGGCAACGCCAAAAGGCAGGTTGAGATAGCCAAGAAGCGGGCTACCCATGCTATCTTGTTTGTCCGAGGCGCCGATGCGCCACAGCCCTACTATATTCAGCATCTTGGTCGCGACGAGGCGATGAACCGTATCTCACAGATCATTATTGAGCGCGCACTGGGCCCGGAAGAGGGCCGGGAGCGGCTGTGATCATCTCCCCCGAGCGGATCGCGCAGATCGAGCGGCGGCATGCCGATCTGGCGGCGCAGATGGGCAATCCCGATCTGGCCGCCGACAAGTTCGTCCAGCTGTCCAAGGACTATGCCGAGCTGACGCCCGTCGTCGAGGCGGCGGCGGCGGTGCGGGCGCTGCGCGAGGAGGCGGACGATCTGCGTGGGATCGCCGCCGATGACGAGATGCACGCGATGGCGCAGGAGGAGCTGGCCGCCATCGCCGAGCGGCTGCCGGCCGCCGAGCGGGCGCTGGCGCTCAAGCTGCTGCCGACCGACAAGGCCGATGCCAAGCCGGCGATGCTCGAAATCCGCGCCGGGACCGGCGGCGACGAGGCGGCGCTGTTCGCTGGTGATCTTTACCGGATGTACGAACGCTATGCAGCGACGCGCGGCTGGCGGATCGAGCTGATGTCGGCGTCGGCGGGCGAAATGGGCGGCTTCAAGGAAATCATCGCCAGTGTCACCGGCGACAGCGTCTTTGCGCGGCTGAAGTTCGAAAGCGGCGTGCATCGCGTCCAGCGCGTGCCGGCGACCGAGACGCAGGGGCGCATCCACACCAGTGCGGCGACGGTGGCGGTGCTGCCCGAGGCCGAGGAGGTCGATATTCAGATCGAGGACAAGGATTTGCGCATCGACGTCTTCCGGTCATCGGGGCCGGGCGGCCAGTCGGTCAACACCACCGACTCTGCAGTGCGGATCACCCATTTGCCATCGGGGCTGGTGGTGCAGCAGCAGGACGAGAAATCGCAGCACAAGAACAAGGCCAAGGCGATGAAGGTGCTGCGGTCGCGGCTGTACGACCTTGAACGGTCGAAGGTCGATTCGGCGCGGTCGGCGGACCGCAAGGCGATGGTGGGGTCGGGCGACCGGTCGGAGCGCATCCGCACCTATAATTACCCGCAGGGGCGGGTGACCGACCATCGCATCAACCTGACGCTGCACCGGCTGCCGGAAATTCTCGAAGGGCCGGGGCTGGAGGAGCTGGTCGCGGCGCTGATTTCCGAGGATGAGGCGGCGCGGCTGGCGGAACTGGGGTGACGGGTTGTGAATGTGCGCGACGCCTTGCGCAGTGCAGCGGCGCGGATCGACCGCTTCGATGCCGAAGTGCTGCTGGCGCATTTTGTGGGTATTTCGCGCGGGGACTTGCTGCTCGACGGCGATCGGGCGGTCGATGCGGCGGCCTTTGCGGTGCTGGTCGACCGGCGGGCGGCGCATGAGCCGGTGGCCTATATCATCGGCGCGCGCGAATTCTGGTCGCTCGACCTTAAGGTGACGCCGGCGGTGCTGATCCCGCGGCCCGACAGCGAGACACTGGTCGAGGCGGCGTTGCGCGCCGTGGCACGGCCGCCGGCACGGCTGCTGGACCTCGGCACCGGCAGCGGCGCGCTGCTGCTCGCCGGGTTGACCGAATGGCCGGCGGCGACGGGCCTGGGGGTCGATGCCTCGCCGGCGGCGCTGGCGGTGGCGGCGGACAATGCGACGCGGCTGGGGCTGGGCGGGCGCGCCGCGTTCCGGCTGGGGGATTGGGGTGCGGGGCTGGACGAGCGCTTCGACGTGATCTTCTGTAACCCGCCCTATGTCGAGACCGGCGCCGATCTGGCACCCGATGTGCGCGACCATGAGCCGGCGTCGGCCTTGTTCGCCGGAATCGACGGCCTCGACGATTATCGCCGGCTGGTGCCGCATCTGCCGCGGCTGCTGGCGGACGGCGGCGTGGCGGTGGTGGAGATCGGCTGGATGCAGGCCGATGCGGTGCTGGCGCTGGCGGCGGCGGCGGGGCTGCACGGCGACGTCGCGCAGGATCTGGCGGGGCGCGATCGGTGCCTGGTCTTGCGGGTGGCCTAGCCCTGGGGGCCGGTGCGTCCCTCGACTGCGCTTAGAATGAGCGGAAATCGGGGGGTTCTACACGTCGCGGCGTTCCAGAACCCGGCCCGAGATCACCAGCAGCTGCGGGCGGCCTGCGACGAAGCCGGCGAAGGCGAAGCGTTCGGGTGACCAGACCGGGTCTTCGACCCGCCAGTCATTTTCGGCGATCTCCATGATCGGCTCGGTGCCGCCGAGCCACAGCCGCTCACCGCGCGCCACCAGCGTGACGCCGCCGATCCAGGGGTCGTCGCTTTCATAGCGGCCGGCGTGCGCCGCCAGGCGTGGCGGGGTGGCGGGCAGCGGCGCCGAGGCGCCGGCGCGGACCAGCCGGCGGGCGCCATGGTCGATCGCCACCACGGCGCCGGCGGGGTTGCGGACGAAGACCAGCGGGAAGGCGCGGAAATCGGGGTGTGCGGTGACGAAGCGGTCCTTGCCGGTCGGTTCCAGCGCCGTGCCGTCGAGCGCGAGCGGCGCAGCGGTGATGGTGATGCCGTCATAGGCGCCGGCATAATCGCCGGGGCTGGCGACAGGTTTGGGGCCGAGTGCCGGCGGCGGCGGGATCGGCTTGCCCTCACGGGCCAGCCGCAGCGCGGTGACGGCAAAGGCGGTCAGCAGGCGCGGGCGATAGCCGGTGCTGCCGATGGCGCAACTGGCGAAGGCGCCGGTGCCCGCCGCTGCATCGACGTGGAACGACGACGAAAAACCGATCATGCCGCCGGTGTGGTGGAGCAGCCGCCGGCCATCCTCGACCCGGTGCATCAGGCCGAGGCCATAGCGGTCATCGGGGTTGTCGGGGCTTTCGACAACGGGATTGGCGAGCCAGGCGCTGGCGGTCGCGTCGCTGACCAGCCCGGCCCCGCGGCCGTTGCCGATGGCGATGAGGAAGCGCAGGTAGCGTGCCATGTCGGGCAAGGTCGATGCCACCGACCCGGCGCCGAAGGTCGTCGACACCCAGGGTGCCGGCGCCAGCGGGTTCTGCCGGCGGACGGGCAGGTCGGGGCGCAGCGTCGCATAACAGGCGGTGTGGCGGCCGCGATCGGCCCAGGCAATGGCGCCGCGGGTATCCGCCATGCCGAGCCGGCCGGTGATGCGCGCGGCGATGACGGCGGCGAGCGGGCGGCCTTCGATGCGGGCGATCATGTCCCCCACCAGGCCATAGCCGGTGTTGCTGTACGACCAGCGCGCGCCGGGTTCGAAGCCGCGCCAGAGCAGGCTGTTGTCGGGTCGCCAGGTCGGCGCGAAATCGGGCAGGCCGGTGGTGTGATCGAGCAGGCCGCGGATGGTGAAGGGCGCGCCGGGGGGCAATTGCGCCTCGGGCAGGACCGAGCGGATGTCGGCGTCGAGATCGAGGCGATGTTCGTCGGCGAGTTGCAGGCAGAGGAGCGCGACGAACGACTTGCTGATCGATCCGATCTGCCACAGCTCCGTGCCGGTCAGCGGCTTGCGGGCTTCGTAATCGCTGGTGCCCGACTGGATGAGCGCGGTGAAATCGCCATCGGTGACCACGAGGCCCATCGCCGGCAGTGCGAAAAAGGCGCGATGGGCGTCGAGATAGGCGGCGATGGCGGTGAGGGCGGCGCGCTGGCTGGCGCTGGCGCCGGGAGCGGTGATGGCGGCACGACTGGCGGCGGGGACCGACAGTGCCGCGGCGCCGGCGAGGAACAGGCGGCGGTCGATCGGCATATATGGTTCCCCCGGTGGTGCGGTGGTTGTGGGGGCGGGTTTACGGGGGAGTCAATATCGCCGGGATGCCCCTCTCCCGGGTCGGCTGCGCCGTCTCTCGACCTCCCCCGGCGGGGGAGGTGGTCAGAGGCGGACCATCGACATCATGAACTTGGAGCCATAGCGGTCGCCGGCGGTGGTGCCGGGGGGCAGGGCGGCGTCGAGCGCGGCCATGTCGGCGGCGGTGAGGGCGAGCGCCGCGGCGCCGGCATTGTCTTCCAGCGTGACGCGGCGTTTCGAGCCCGGGATGGGGACGACACCCGGACCCTTGTGGAGCAGCCAGGCGAGCGCGACCTGCGCGGCGGTGGCGCCATGGGCGGCGGCGATGCCCTTGACGATGGCGACGGCGGCCATGTTGGCGTCGTAATTGGCGCCCTGGTAGCGCGGGTCCTTCGACCGGTAATCGCTGTCCGGCAGGTCTTCGGCGCGCGGCTGCTGCCCGGTGAGGAAACCGCGGCCGAGCGGCGAATAGGGCACGAAGCCGATGCCGAGTTCGGCGCACAGCGGCACGATATCGGCCTCCACACCGCGTTCCCACAGCGACCATTCGCTTTGCAGCGCGCTGATCGGATGGACCTTGTGGGCGCGGGCGAGTGTTGCCGGCCCGGCTTCGGACAGGCCGAGGAAGCGGACCTTGCCGGCGTGGACGAGGTCGGCCATGGCGCCGACGGTGTCCTCGATGGGGACGGCCGGGTCGACGCGGTGCTGGTAGAACAGGTCGATATGGTCGGTGCCCAGCCGTTTCAGGCTGGCATCGGCGACGGCGCGGACGTTTTCGGGGCGGGAATTGACGCCGGCGACCTTGCCGTCGGCGATGTCGAAGCCGAATTTGGTGGCGATGATCGCCTGGTCGCGGCGCCCGCGCAGGCCTTCGGCAAGCAGTTCCTCGTTCCGGAACGGGCCATAGACTTCGGCGGTATCGAGGAAATTGACGCCCAGTTCGAGGGCGCGGTGGAGGGTGGCGATGGCCTCCCCGCGGTCGACGGTGCCGTACATCGCGGTCTGGCCGGCGGTGCCCGCCATGCCCATGCAGCCAAGGCCGAGGGCGGACACGGTGAGGCCCTGGGTGCCGAGCTTGCGTGTTTGCATGTTGATCTCCTGTCCCGTCGCGGTTTAGGCGCCGGGTTTCGACAAGCCAATGTGGTGCGCGTAAAGGTATGCGATGACAAAATGGCTTTGGGGAGTGCGCGCGCGATGAGTCGCAGATATTTCGGCACCGACGGCATCCGCGGCCTGACCAACACGGCGCCGATGACCGCGGCGATCGCGATGAAGGTCGGCCAGGCGGCGGGCAAGCGCTTCCTGCGCGGCGCCCACAAGCACCGGGTGGTGATCGGCAAGGACACGCGCTTGTCCGGTTACATGATGGAATCGGCGCTGACGGCGGGGTTCACCTCGGTGGGGATGGACGTCATCCAGGTCGGGCCGATGCCGACGCCGGCGGTGGCGATGTTGACCCGGTCGCTGCGCGCCGACCTTGGGGTGATGATTTCCGCCAGCCACAACCCCTATCACGACAATGGCATCAAGCTGTTCGGCCCCGATGGCTATAAATTGTCGGACTCCGACGAGGCCGAGATCGAGGCGATGATCGAAGGGGATATGACGCTGGCGGAGCCGCAGGCGATCGGCCGGGCACGGCGGATCGACGACGCCCAGGGCCGCTACATCCATTTCGCCAAGGCGACCTTTCCCGACCATCTGCGGCTCGACGGGTTGAAGATCGTCATCGATTGCGCCCATGGCGCGGCGTACAAGGTGGCGCCCGAAGCGCTGTGGGAACTGGGTGCCGAAGTGGTGCCGATCGGTGTGGCGCCCAACGGCTTCAACATCAACGACGGCATCGGATCGACCCACCCCAAGGCGCTGCAGCTGGCGGTGCTGGAAAGCGGCGCCGATATCGGCATCGCGCTGGATGGCGACGCCGACCGGCTGATCGTCGTCGATGAACGCGGGCAGATCGTCGATGGTGACCAGATCATGGGGTTGATCACCCTGCGCGCCGCGGAGGCCGGCACGCTGAAGGGCGGCGGGCTGGTGGCGACGGTGATGTCCAACCTGGGGCTGGAACGGCTGCTCCACGCCAATGGCCTGGGGCTGCACCGCGCCGGGGTGGGCGACCGCTATGTGCTGGAGGCGATGAAGGCCGGCGGTTATAATGTCGGCGGCGAGCAATCGGGGCATCTGATCCTCGCCGACCATTCGACGACCGGCGACGGGTTGGTGGCGTCGCTGCAGGTGCTGGCGGCGCTGGTGGCGACGGCCAAGCCGGCGAGCGAGCTGCTGCGGCTGTTCGAGCCGGTGCCGCAGCTGTTGAAGAGCGTGCGCTATACCGGCGCGCCGCTCGACACCGACAAGGTCAAGGCGGTGATTGCCGATGGGGAGGCCCGGCTGAACGGCCATGGCCGGCTGCTGATCCGCAAGTCGGGCACCGAGCCGGTGATCCGGGTGATGGCCGAAGGCGACGACCGGCTGCTGGTCAAGGCGGTGGTGGACGAGATTTGCGCGGCGGTGGTGGCGGTTTGACCGTGATCGACAGGCCGGCGCGTATCCTCATCATCGCCGGGTCCGACAGTGGCGGCGGCGCCGGCATCCAGGCCGACATCAAGACCGTCACCTGCCTTGGTGGCTATGCAATGACGGCGGTGACGGCGATCACCGTGCAGAACACGCTGGGGGTGACCGGCATCCATGGCATTCCCGCCGAAGTGGTGGCGGCGCAGATGCGGGCGTGCATCGACGATATCGGTGTCGATGCGGTCAAGATCGGCATGATCGGGGCGGCCGATACCGTGGTCGCGGTGGCGGAAGTGCTGGCGGGGCTGCGCGTGCCGATCGTGCTCGATCCGGTGATGCTGGCGAAGGGCGGGGCGAGCCTGCTGGACGATGATGCGGCCCAGGCGCTGGTCGCGCGGCTGCTGCCGCTGGCGACGGTGGTAACGCCGAACAGCCCCGAACTGGCGGCGCTGGCCGGGAGCGCGGTCGAGGACGAAGCCGATGCACTGCTGGCGGCCCAGGAACTGCTGCTGCAGGGGCCGGGCGCGGTGCTGGCCAAGGGCGGGCATCTGCCGGGCGATCGCATCATCGACTGGCTGGTGACGCGCGGCGGGAATACGGCGTTCACCTCGGACCGGATCGAGACGCGGCACACCCATGGCACCGGCTGCACGTTGGCGTCGGCACTGGCCTGCGGGCTTGGGCAGGGGCTGGCGCTGGAGGCGGCGGTGGTGCGGGCGCGGGCGTTCGTGGCGCAGGGCATTGCGCGGGCCCCGGGCCTTGGCGCGGGCCATGGGCCCCTGGGGTTTTATCCGCTGTGAGGGGCGCCGCGCGCATTGCCCCCTCACCCCGCCGCGCTTCGCGCGAGTCGCCCTCTCCCGCGAGGGGAGAGGGGCCATCGTTTCTCAACGAAGACCGGATCGGCGGGCGCGTCGTCGGCGTCGACGAGGCCGGGCGCGGGCCGCTGGCGGGGCCGGTGGTGGCGGCGGCGGTGTGGATCGATCGGGCCCGCTGTCCCGAAGGGCTCGACGACAGCAAGGCGCTGTGTGCGGCGCGGCGGGAAGTGCTGCACGACAAACTGCACGGCGTCGCGGTGATCGGCGTCGGCATGGCGAGCGTCGAGGAGATCGACCGGCTCAACATCCTGTGGGCGACGATGCTGGCGATGGAACGGGCGGTGGCGGCGCTGGCCTGCGGCTTCGATCATGTGCTGGTCGATGGCAACCGCTTGCCGCGCTGGCACCACCCGGCGACGGCGGTGGTGGGCGGTGACGCCTTGTGCGTGTCGATCGCGGCGGCGTCGATCATCGCCAAGGTGACGCGCGACCGGCTGATGGAAGCGCTCGACGCCGAGCATCCGGGCTATGGCTGGGCGCGCAACAAGGGGTATGGCACTGCCGATCATGCCCGCGGGCTGGCCGAACATGGGCCCACGATCCACCACCGCCGCAGCTTTGCGCCGGTGCGGGCGATGTTGCCGGGGCTTTGAGTCTTTTCGGCAACACGCCATGGGTTGTGGGTGGCGCATGGGCGCGACTCAATATCTGGCAGGTTTGAGTCGATTTTCAGCCGATTGTGACAAGCTGTTGACTCTGCGCAGATTCGGCATGGGATTGACGCCGATTCGGCGATGACTCATCGATGGCGGATGAGCAAGTTCAAAGCCCCCGCCGCCCCCGCGATCGCCACCGACCGCATCATCCGGGGCGATTGCATCGCCGCGATGAATGCGATGCCCGAAGCTTGTGTCGACCTCGTCTTCGCCGACCCGCCGTACAATCTGCAGCTGGCGCACAATCTGCACCGGCCCGAAGGCGGCAAGGTGGCGGCGGTCGACGATGATTGGGACAAGTTCGCCAGCTATGCGACCTATGACGAGTTCACCCGCGCCTGGTTGACCGCGGCGCGGCGCATCTTGAAGCCCGATGGCGCGATCTGGACGATCGGCAGCTATCACAACATCTTCCGCGTCGGCGCGGCGTTGCAGGATGCCGGTTTCTGGATCCTCAACGACATCGTCTGGCGCAAGGCCAACCCGATGCCCAATTTCAAGGGCACGCGCTTCACCAATGCGCACGAGACGCTGATCTGGGCCGCCAAGTCCGAAACCGCCAAATACAAGTTCAACTATCACGCCATGAAGGCGATGAACGAGGAACTTCAGATGCGGTCCGACTGGCTGATCCCGATCTGCACGGGCGGCGAGCGGTTGAAGACCGACGGCGTCAAGGCGCATCCGACGCAAAAGCCCGAGGCATTGCTGTACCGCGTGCTGCTGGCGTGCACCGAGCCGGGCGATATCGTCGTCGACCCGTTCTTCGGCACCGGCACCACCGGCGCCGTCGCCAAGCTGCTCGGCCGGCATTTCATCGGAATCGAGCGCGAGGAAAAATATGTGAAGGTCGCCGAGGAGCGCATCGCCTCGCTGCTGCCGCTGTCGGGCGGCGACATGCCCGGGTCGGCGTGGGAAGTCAGCCAGGGCAAGCGCGGCGAGACGCGGATCCCGTTCGGATCGCTGGTCGAATCGGGGCTGGTGCGGCCGGGGACGCGGTTGATCGACCCGCAGCGTCGGCACCAGGCCGAAGTGCGTGCCGATGGCTCGCTGAGCATGGGTGCCAAGACCGGGTCGATCCACCAGCTGGGCGCCGCCGCCCAGGGGTTGCCGAGTTGCAACGGCTGGACCTTCTGGCATATCGAGGAGGCGGGCAAGCTGGTGCCGCTCGACGCCAAGCGGGCGGTCTATCGCGCGAGTGTCGGTTCGGCGTAAGCAGCCCGGCATGGACCATTACCGGCCGATCGCACTTGGGGACGGCGTGCTGCTGGCGGGCGGCCCGTTGCGCTTTGCGCGCGCCGAGGTGCTGGCGCGGGGTCGGGCGCCGCGGACCGTGGCGGCAAAGGACATTCCCGAACCCGTGCTCGCGCGGCTGACGCGGCCGCGGCCGGCGCTGCCGGGGGTTCCGGCGGGACGGACGGGGGTGATGGGCATATTGAATGTCACGCCCGACAGTTTTTCCGATGGCGGCCGCCATGCCGCGGCGCCGGCGGCCGCGGCACGGGCCATGGCCGCGGCCGGCGCCGACATCATCGATGTTGGGGCGGAATCGACGCGGCCGGGGGCGGCGGCGGTCGACACCGAAACCGAGGCCGCGCGGCTGGCGACGGTGTTGCCGGGCCTGGCCGGACTGACCTGGAGCATCGACACGCGCAAGGCGGCGATCATGGGCCGGGCGCTGGACGCCGGCGCGGCGCTGGTCAACGATGTGTCGGCGCTGGGGCATGACCCGGCGGCGCCGGCGCTGGTGGCGGCGCGCGGTTGCCCGGTGGTGCTGATGCATGCGCAGGGGACGCCCGAAACGATGCAGGCGGCGCCGGCCTATGACGATGCGCTGCTCGACGTCTATGACTGGCTGGCGATGCGGATCGATGCCTGTGTGGCGGCCGGCATCGACCGGTCGCGGATCATCGCCGACCCCGGTATCGGGTTCGGCAAGACGCTCGAGCACAATCTCGCGGTGCTGCGCGGGTTGACGCTGTTCCACGGGCTGGGCGTGCCGCTGCTGCTGGGGGCGAGCCGCAAGGCGCTGATCGGGCGGATGGCGGGCAATGCGCCGCCGGATGCGCGGCTGCCCGGCAGCCTGGCGCTGGCGCTGCATGGCGCCGCCTGCGGCGTTCAGATGGTGCGCGTCCATGATGTGGCGGAAACGGTCCAGGCGCTGGCGGTGTGGCGGAGCGCGACCCTTGCTGATGCGTTAGGGTGACAGGTTGAGTGGTGCGCGCGCTTGTGCAATGCAGCGTGACATCTTCACACCGGTGCGGCATCTGTTATCACCGACAGGGACAGTTTTATGACCACGGCAACTTCGGGTACGGCGACTTCGGGAATGGCAAATTCGGGAATGGCGATGGCGGACGACGGGGAAAATTCGCAAAAGCAGCTCGGCGAACGCCGCGAGACCTTCGACGGCTTCATTTCCGCGACGAAATGGGCAGTGATCCTGGTGGCGCTGGCGCTGATTCTGATGGCGGTCTTTCTCGTCTGATCGCGGTGCCGCAGCCGATGGGCTGCCCGAATATGTCCTTGGGGGGACCGACATGAAGATTGCTGTATTGCGTGAGACTGCCGATGCCGAGCCGCGCGTCGCGGCGACGCCCGAAACCGTCAAGAAACTCATCGGCCTTGGTGCCGAAGTCGCTGTGGAATCCGGTGCCGGCGTCCACGCCAGCATCGCCGACGCCGCCTATGCCGATGCCGGCGCGGCGGTGGGCGACCGGGCGGCGACGATCGCCGGCGCCGGGCTGGTGCTCGGCGTGCAGGGGCCGACCGTCGCTGACCTGCCGGGGATCGCGTCGGGGACGACATTGCTCGCCATCCTGGCGCCATTCGCCGACCGGGCGCGCGTCGATGGCTATGCCCAGGCCGGGATCAACGCCTTTGCCATGGAGTTCATGCCGCGCATCACGCGGGCGCAGTCGATGGACGTGCTGTCGTCGCAGTCGAACCTTGCCGGCTACAAGTCGGTGATCGACGCCGCCGAAGCCTATGGCCGCGCCTTCCCGATGATGATGACCGCCGCCGGCACGATTTCGGCGGCGCGGGTGTTCGTCATGGGCGTCGGCGTGGCGGGGCTGCAGGCGATCGCCACGGCGCGGCGTCTGGGCGCGATCGTGTCGGCTACCGATGTCCGCTCGGCGACCAAGGAACAGATCGAATCGCTCGGCGCCAAGGCGATCTTCGTCGACAGCGTCAAGGGCATCGAAGGTGAAGGCAGCGGCGGCTATGCCACCGAAATGTCGGATGAATACAAAGCCGCGCAGGCAGCGCTGGTTTCGAGCCACATCGCCAAGCAGGACATCGTCATCACCACGGCGTTGATCCCCGGGCGACCGGCACCGCGGCTGATTTCGGATGCGCAGCTGGCGTCGATGCGGCCCGGATCGGTGCTGGTCGATCTGGCGGTGGAAAGCGGCGGCAATATCGAAGGGTCGCGCCCGGGCGAGGTCGTCGAGGTGCACGGCGTCAAGATCATCGGCCATCGCAACCTGGCGGGGCGGATGGCGGCCGATGCATCGGCGCTGTACGCGCGCAACCTGTTCAACCTGATCAGCGCCTTCTGGGACAAGGACGGCAAGGCCGCGGCCTGGACCGCCGACGACGAGATCGTCAAGGGCATCAAGCTGACCGAGGGCGGCGCGGTCGTCCACGAACGTCTCACGGCCTGAGGGGCACCGCCATGGAATTCATCTCCGAACTCTCAATTTTCGTCCTGGCGTGTTTCGTCGGCTATTATGTCGTCTGGTCGGTGACCCCGGCGCTGCACACGCCGCTGATGGCGGTCACCAACGCGATTTCCTCCGTCATCATCGTCGGCGCGCTGATCGCGTCCTCGGCGGCGGCGGGCGGGTCGGACCTGTCGAAGTGGCTGGGGCTGATCGCGGTCATCCTGGCCAGCATCAACATCTTCGGTGGCTTTGCCGTGACCCGGCGGATGCTCGCCATGTACAAGAAAAAAGACAAGAAGCCGGTCCCGGCAAAATGATGTCATCCCGGGCGTGATCCGGGGGCCAGCCGACCTTGCTGGGAAAGAAACAAGCTGGATCCCGGGTCAGGCCCGGGATGACAGGATGGAAGTTTAGGGGCACTTGCCATGGAACATGCGATCGCCGCGACACCCGTATGGGCTGAACTGGCTTATCTGATTGCCGGGGTGTTGTTCATCCTGGCGCTGCGCGGGCTGTCGTCGCCCGAATCGAGCCAGAAGGGCAACCAGTACGGCATTTTCGGCATGGCGATCGCCGTGGCGACCACGCTGGTCACCCACACCAACGGCCTGCCGTTCATCATCGGCGCCATTGTGATCGGCGGCGGCATCGGCTGGTACATCGCCCAGAACATCAAGATGACGGCGATGCCCGAACTGGTCGCGGGCTTCCACAGCCTCGTCGGCCTGGCCGCGGTGCTGGTCGGCGCGTCGGCGTTCCTCAACCCGGACGCTTTCGGCATCGTCGACGCCACCACCGGGTTGATCATCCCGGTCAGCCGGATCGAACTCGGGCTGGGCGTCGCCATCGGTGCGATCACCTTTTCCGGCTCGATCATCGCCTTCATGAAATTGTCGGGGCGGATGAGCGGCAACCCGATCATCCTGCCGGCGCGCCATGTCATCAACCTGGGGCTGCTCGCCGCGATCCTGGGTCTGGTCGCCTATTTCGTCACCGACCAGTCGGCGTGGATCTTCTGGACGATCATGGTGCTCAGCTTTGCCATCGGCTTCCTGCTGATCGTGCCGATCGGCGGGGCGGACATGCCGGTCGTCATCTCGATGCTCAACAGCTATTCGGGCTGGGCGGCGGCGGCGATGGGCTTCACGCTGCACAACAGCGCGATGATCATCACCGGCGCCCTGGTCGGATCTTCGGGCGCGATCCTGAGCTATATCATGTGCAAGGCGATGAACCGCAGCTTCATCAGCGTCATCGCCGGCGGCTTCGGCGATGCCGGCGGCGCCGCGGTCGCGGGGTCGGCGGTCGCCAAGCCGTACAAGGCCGGGTCGGCGGAGGATGCGGCGTTCATCATGCAGAATGCCGAAAGCGTCATCATCGTGCCGGGTTACGGGATGGCGGTCAGCCAGGCGCAGCATGCGCTGCGCGAGATGGGCGATCTGCTGCGCAAGGAAGGCGTCAGCGTCAAATACGCCATCCATCCGGTCGCCGGCCGCATGCCGGGGCATATGAACGTGCTGCTCGCCGAGGCCAATGTGCCCTATGACGAGGTGTTCGAGCTGGAGGATATCAACAGCGAGTTCGCCCAGTGCGATGTGGCCTTTGTCATCGGCGCCAATGACGTCACCAACCCGCTGGCCAAGACCGACAAGACCAGCCCCATCTATGGCATGCCGGTGCTCGACGTCGAAAAGGCCAAGACGGTGCTGTTCATCAAGCGGTCGATGGGCGGCGTCGGCTATGCCGGGGTCGACAACCCGGTGTTCTACATGGACAATACGATGATGTTGCTGGCCGATGCCAAGAAGATGGTCGAAACGATTGTCAAGAATTTGGGGCACTAGCACCGCGCCGCGAGCGCGTCTGGCGAAGCCAAGCGCGCCGACAGGCGCAAGCTCGGCCGGCGGGGCGGCGCGGCCCTCCCGCGCCGAACCCGTCCGACGTCACGGCGCGGCTTCGCCGCGACGCCAGCAAGCGGAGACCGCCATGCGCACCCTGCTATTCGCTCTCGCCCTCGCCGCAACGCCGGCCCTCGCCGCGCCGACGGTCCACCTGACCTCGCCGGAATCGATCAAGCTCGCTCGCCCCTTTTCCGATGCCACCGAAGTTGGCGGCGTCCTCTACCTGTCCGGCCAGATCGGCGCGGTGCCGGGTGAAGACCATGTCGTCGCCGGCGGGCTGGAGGCGGAAACCCGGCAGGTGATGGCCAATATCGGCGCGATCCTGGCGCGCCGCGGGTTGACGCATGATGATCTGTTCAAATGCACGGTGATGCTCGCCGACATTCGGCAGTGGGATGCGTTCAACCGGGTCTATGTCGGCTATTTCAAGCCGGGCCGGTTCCCGTCGCGCAGTGCGATGGGCATCAACGGGCTGGCGCGCGGGGCGGCGGTCGAACTCGAGTGCTGGGCGAACACGGCGAAATAGGCGCGCATTCGGCCGCGGCGCGTGCGTCGTTGCTACGCCGCCGGCTTGTCGCTCCACAGTTGCGGGAAGCGCGCCTTCAGGGCCTCGACCTTGGGGATGTCGTTGATCGCGATATAGGGCTGCTGCGGGTTGGCGCGCAGATAATTCTGGTGGTAATTTTCGGCCGGGAAAAAGGGCTTGCCGGGTTCGAGCGTCGTGACGATCCTCGCCGGCCACGTCTTGGCGGCGGTCAGCTGCGCGACATAGGCGCGGGCAAGTTTCGCCTGTTCGGGCGTCTGCGGGAAGATGGCGCTGCGGTACTGGCTGCCGGTGTCGGGGCCCTGGCGGTTGCGCTGGGTCGGGTCATGGGCGACCGAGAACAGGATGCGCAGCAACGTGCCGTAACTGACCTTGGCCGGGTCGTATTTGATCTCCACCGCCTCGGCATGGCCGGTCAGTCCGGTGCCGACAACCTCGTACATCGCCGCCGCCTTCGGCCCGCCGGCATAGCCCGACCGCACCGAGGTGACGCCCTTGATGCGTTCGAAGACGCCTTCCACACCCCAGAAACAGCCGCCGGCAAACACCGCCGTCTGCACGGGGCCGGCCTGCAAGGGCGTGTCGGCGGCCGGCACCGGCGCGGTGACCATGCGCTCCGCCGCTGTCGAACAGGCAGCCGTGCCGAGCAGCAGGGCGGTAACGATCGTGCGGAACATGCGGGTCAGGCCTTGGTAGGGGTGAAGGTGAGCGCGGCGCCGTTCATGCAGTAGCGCAGGCCGGTGGGCTTTGGCCCGTCTTCGAAGACATGGCCGAGATGGCCGCCGCAGCGGCTGCAATGGACTTCGGTGCGTTCCATGCCGAGCGTCGTGTCGGTGGTGGTGCCGACCGCCCCCTTCAGCGGGGCATAAAAGCTGGGCCAGCCGGTGCCGCTGTCGAACTTCGTCCTGCTGGCGAACAGCGGCTGGGCACAGCCCTTGCAGGCAAACATGCCGGCACGGTGCTCGTCGTTGAGCGGCGAGGTGAACGGGCGCTCGGTGGCTTCGTGGCGCAGCACGTCATAGGCGAGGCCGGGCAGCTTGGCGCGCCATTGCGCATCGGTCAGCGTATAAGCGTATTTGACCGGCGGCGCGGCGAGCGCCGGCGTGGCGGTGAAGCGGGCGACGAAGGGCAGCGCGGTCAGGGCGCCAAGCCCGGCGAGGACGAAGGTGCGGCGGTTGGTCATGCCCCTATATACGGGGACCGGGGTGCGATGGTTACACCCTGCGACATCACGGTATGCGCGCCTTTTGGCGTGTCCGATCGCCGCGCGGGCGCAGTCAGCGCGATGCGCGCCACGCCTGCCCCTGATGGTGGGCGAGCGCGACGAGGTCGCCGAGCGCGACGTTGACGTCGATGAGGTGCAGGCCCCAGCTTTCCACGACGCGGCCACCGGCGACGACGTCGCCGCCGATACTGTCGGTCCGCGGGCTGCCCGGCGCGGCGTTGACCGCCACGGCCAGGACATTGGCACCGTCCACCGCGGTGCAGGCGCCGCGCAGCAGGCCGGGGAGGGTGACGAACGGCGTGGTGACGGCAAGCCCTTTCGCCCAGGGTGCCTGCGGCGCGGCATTGTCGACGATCGCCGGGCCGGCGGGCAACAGCGCGGTCAGCGGCGCGCTGCCGCCGGCGGGTGCCGCGGGGTTGACACAGGCGACATCCATGCCCGGTTTCGGCGAACGGCCGAAACGGCTGTCGGCCGGCGGGGTCTTGCCGGCGCGGAACGACACCCAGGTGACGACACAGCCGGTCTGGCGGGTGCCGCGGCACAAGGGAGTCGAAGCCAGGTCGCCGCCGACGTCCTTGCCGGCCGGCACCAGCAGGTTGGTGCCGGGGAGATAGGCAGCGATGAGCTGGCGGGCCACGGGTTTGCCCTCGATCTCCCCCTGCAGCAACGCCTTGAGGATGCCGCTGCCCTGGCTGTGGCCGACCAGGATGACGCCACGGCCCTGGTTGTCGCGCGCCAGATAGTCCGTCCAGGCGGCGACGACATCGCGGTACGCCATGGCGCGGTCGGCGGTGGTCGGCTTGCCGGCCACCGCATCGCGCAGCGCCTGCAAGGTCACCTGCCGGTACATCGGCGCAAAGGTGCGGCAGACGGTGCGGAACGGCGCGAACTGGGCCTTGGCGACATTGGTTTCGGCGGCATCGATGCCAAGGTCGCTGTTGCCGCCCTGGTCGGTGGAGACGGTCGGATAGACGTAGAAACAGTCGATGGCCGGTGTTGTTGCCGGCGGCGACGGCATGACGACCGCCTTGCCGGTGGCAGCAACGCTGGTGACGCCGATGTCCCCGGCGCAGGCATCGGCCCGGCCCGGGCGGCACAGCCAGTTGGCGTCCTGCGTGTAATCGGGCGCGGCGGGCACCTGCGCTGCGGCCGGACCGGCGACCATGGCCGCAAGCAGCAGGATGCGCATGCTACCAGCCCGATTTCAGCTTGGGCGACACGTCCATTCCCATCCGCTCCAGCGCGGCGGCGATGGTGTCGCGGCCGGCGTCATGTTCGGCCCAGAACATCGGGCCGCCGCGATAGACTGGCCAGCCATAACCGTTGATCCAGACGATATCGACGTCGCTGGCGCGCTGCGCCATGCCTTCGTCGAGGATCTTGGCGCCTTCGTTGACCATAGGGTAGAGGCAGCGTTCGAGGATTTCCTGGTCGTCGATGCTGCGCCGGTTGATGCCCTTTTCGGCGGCGTAATCGAGAATGATCGCTTCGGCGACCGGTGACGGCGTGCGGTTGCGGTCGGCGTCGTAATCGTAAAAGCCCTTGCCGTTCTTCTGGCCGCGCAACCCCGCCTCGCACAGGCGGTCGCGGACGGTGACGCCTTTGGACGTTTCCGCCGACCAGCCGATGTCGAGCCCGGCAAGGTCGGCCATCTGGAACGGCCCCATCGGGAAGCCGAAATCGGTCAGCACGCGGTCGACGTCCGCCGGGCGGGCGCCTTCGAGGATCAGCTTGTTCGCCTGTTCCTGGCGGGCGCCGAGCATGCGATTGCCGATGAAGCCGTGGCAGACGCCGGAGACGACGCCGATCTTGCCGATGGCCTTGCCGGTGGCCATGGCGGTGGCGAGCACCTGCGGGCTGGTCCTGGCGCCGCGCACGACTTCGAGCAGCCGCATGACATTGGCGGGCGAGAAGAAGTGCGTGCCGACGACGCTTTCCGGCCGGGTCGTGCTGGCGGCGATCTCGTCGACATTGAGGTAGCTGGTGTTCGACGCAAGGATCGCGCCGGGCCTGGCGATGGTGTCGAGCTTGCCGAAAATGTCCTTCTTGATGTCCATGTTCTCGAACACGGCTTCGATGATCAGGTCGGCGTCCTTCAGATCTTCCAGCGCCAGCGTGGGGGTGAGGCGGCCCATGCGGGCTTCGACCTCCTCCATGCTGAAGCGGCCCTTTTTGGCGCTGTTTTCATAGTTGCGGCGGATGACGGCGACGCCGCGGTCGAGCGCCTCCTGCTTCGTTTCCACGATGGTGACCGGGATGCCGACGCTGAGGAAGTTCATCGCGATGCCGCCGCCCATGGTGCCGGCGCCGATGATGCCGACCGATTTGACCGGCAGCAGCTCGGTCTTCGGGTCGAGCCCGTCGATCTTGGCCGCCTGGCGTTCGGCGAAGAAGACATGGCGCTGGGCGGTGGCCTGCAGGCCCGACATTAGCTTCATGAACTCGCTGCGTTCGACCTTCATGCCCTCTTCGAACGGCAGGGCGACGGCGGCTTCGATGCACTTGATATTGGCTTCGGGGGCGTCGAAGCCCTTGAAGGCGCGGGCGTGGCTCTGGCGGAAGTCGGCGAACATCGGGGCGAGGGCGGCGGCGTCGCCACCGAGCTTCGATGTGTCGTCGCGGACCTTCTTGAGCGGCCGCCCTTCGGCGACAATGCGGCGCGCGAAGGCGATGGCGCCGGCGGTGAGGTCGCCCTCCACGATTTCGTCGACCAGCCCCGCGGCAAGCGCGTCCTTGGCGCCCATCTGGGCACCGCTGGTGACCATTTCGAGGGCCTTTTTGGCACCGACGACGCGCGGCAATCGCTGGGTGCCGCCTGCACCGGGGAGGAGGCCGAGCTTGACTTCGGGCAGGCCGAACTTCGCCTTCGCATCGGACACGCGGTAATGGGCGCACAGCGCCACTTCCAGCCCGCCGCCGAGCGCGGTGCCGTGGATGGCGGCAACGACCGGCACCGCCGATTCCTCCATCGCGTCCTGGACGGCGTGGAGCGACGCGCCGCGCGGCGGCTTGCCGAATTCGGAGATGTCGGCGCCGGCGATGAAGGTGCGGCCGGCGCAGACGAGGACCGCCGCCTTGAGCGCCGGGTTGGCCGCGATTGCCCGGAAGGCGCCGTCCAGCCCGTCGCGGACATCGGCGGACAGCGCATTGACCGGCGGCGAATCGATTGTGATGACAGCGACATCGCCGTCCATGGCAAGATCGACGACGCTGGTGATGGCGGCCATGATGATAACTCCCCGAGCTTTGCTTTGCGCCTGTCATAGCAGCGTCGGCGAAGGCGTCGAGATGGCGGGATGAAGGGCTTGCCGCCGAGTCGCGGCATCGCTAGGATTCCGCAATGGACGCTCGCATCGACCTTTTCGGCTATCTGCGTCGCGCTGCGTTGCCGGCGATCTGTATCCTTTTGATCGGCTATTTCGTCAGCCATGCCATCAACGGGCCGACGGGGGCGATTGCCTGGCGCGACTACAAGGCGGAGCGAGCGCGGCTGGAGGCCCAGGTGGCGGTTGCTGCCGAACGAAAAGCGGCGATTGCGCAGCAGGTCAAGCTGCTCGACCCGGCGGGAGTGGACCCCGACATGGCCGACGAACTGGTTCGGCAAAATCTGAACGTCGTCAAGCCCGACGAGATCATCGTCCCGCTCGACAGCAAGTGATCGGCAAAAGCTGACATCGGTGTCAGGTTGACGTGTGCGTCAGCTTGAAGGCCGGGCAAAGGCCCGATACCCGGACATATCATTTCACCGGAGGCGACCCCCTTGGCCCGTTCCGCACAGCCCAAAGCTGCACCACCCGCGCCGGTCGCCGGCAATTGGCCCCGGCCTGACGAACCTATACGGCACGTCGCGACCAAGGACGAGCTGCTCGCCTATTATCGCCAGATGCTGTTGATCCGCCGGTTCGAGGAGCGTGCCGGGCAGTTGTACGGCATGGGGATGATCGGCGGGTTCTGCCATCTTTACATCGGCCAGGAAGCGGTTGTCGTCGGCATCCAGGATGCGCTGAAATCAACCGATTCGGTTATCACTGGTTATCGTGACCATGGCCATATGCTGGCAGCCGGGATTCCAGCCAATGCGGTTATGGCCGAACTGACCGGACGCGCCGCGGGCATTTCCAAGGGCAAGGGCGGATCGATGCACATGTTCAGCGTCGAACATGGCTTTTACGGCGGCCATGGCATCGTCGCGGCGCAGGTGCCGCTGGGGACGGGCCTGGCCTTTGCGCACAAATATCGCGGCGATGGCGGGCTCGCGGTGACCTATTTCGGCGACGGCGCGTCGAACCAGGGCCAGGTCTATGAAAGTTTCAACATGGCCGAGCTGTGGAAGCTGCCGGTGATTTTCGTCATCGAGAACAACCAATATGCCATGGGAACGAGCGTCAATCGCTCGTCGAGCGAGGACCAGCTGTACCGGCGCGGCGAGAGCTTCCGCGTGCCGGGGCTGCAGGTCGATGGCATGGACGTGCTGGCGGTGCGCGGCGCCGCCAAGACGGCGACCGACTGGGTGCGCGCCGGCAAGGGGCCGATCCTGCTGGAATTGAAGACCTATCGCTATCGCGGCCATTCGATGTCCGACCCGGCGAAATATCGCAGCCGCGAGGAAGTCCAGGCGATGCGCGACAAGTCCGACCCGATCGAGCACGCCAAGCGCGAGATCATCGATGCCGGCTTTGCCGATGAGGCGGCGTTGAAGGCGATCGACAAGGACGTGCGCGACATCGTCGCCGCCGCCGCCGATTTTGCCGAAAGCACGCCTGAACCGGCGGCCGCCGAATTGTACACCGATGTTCTGGTGGGGACCTACTGATGCCCGAGATCAAGCTTCCCGCCATGTCGCCGACGATGGAAGAAGGCACGCTGGCGAAATGGCTGGTGAAGGTCGGCGATACGGTGAAACCGGGCGATGTGCTGGCCGAGATTGAAACCGACAAGGCGACGATGGAACTGGAAGCCGATGACGGCGGCGTGGTGGCCCGCCTCGACGTCGAAGCCGGCAGCGAAGGCGTCAAGGTCGGCACGGTGATCGCGGTGATCCGCGGCGAGGACGAGAATGAAGTGCCGGCAAAGGCTGCCGCGCCGGCCCAGCCCGCCGCCCCGGCAGCCGCCGCCGACACGCCGCAACAGGCGCAGGTGGTGACCGCCGCGGCGCCGCCGGCCGCCGAACCCAAGGCGCCGCCGGCGGAAACGCCGCTGGTGCCGGCGCAGGGCGTGCCCGTGGTCGAAGTGACCGGCCCGACCAAGCGCCAGACCGTTCGCGAAGCACTGCGCGACGCGATGGCCGAGGAAATGCGGACGACGCCCGAAGTGTTCGTGATGGGCGAGGAAGTCGCCGAATATCAGGGCGCCTACAAGGTCACCCAGGGGCTGCTCGAGGAGTTCGGCGGCCAGCGCGTCGTCGATACGCCGATCACCGAATATGGCTTTGCCGGGCTCGGCGCCGGCGCGGCGATGGGCGGGTTGAAGCCGATCATCGAGTTCATGACCTTCAATTTTGCCATGCAGGCGATCGACCACATCATCAATTCGGCGGCCAAGACCAATTACATGTCGGGCGGCCAGATGCGCTGCCCGATCGTGTTCCGCGGGCCGAACGGCGCCGCGTCGCGCGTCGCGGCGCAGCACAGCCAGAATTTCGGGCCCTGGTATGCCAGCGTGCCGGGGCTGATCGTCATTGCGCCGTACAGCGCCGCCGATGCCAAGGGGCTGCTCAAGGCCGCCATCCGCTCGCCCGATCCGGTGGTGTTTCTGGAGAATGAGCTGCTCTACGGCCAGAGCTTCGACGTGCCCGAGGGTGACGATGTTGTCGTGCCGATCGGCAAGGCGTCGATCGTGCGGCCCGGCAAGGATGTGACGCTGGTCAGCTATTCGATCGGCGTCGGCGTGGCGCTGGCGGCGGCGGAGACGCTCGCCGGCGAGGGCATCGAGGCGGAGGTCATCGACCTGCGCACGCTGCGGCCGCTCGACACGGCGACGGTGCTGGCGTCCTTGAAGAAGACCAACCGCATGGTCGTGGTCGAGGAAGGCTGGCCGGTCTGCTCGATTTCGAGCGAGATCATCGCGGTGGCGATGGAGCAGGGGTTCGATGACCTCGATGCGCCGGTGCTGCGGGTGACCAATGTCGATGTGCCGCTGCCCTATGCGGCCAATCTGGAAAAGCTGGCGCTGCTCAAGGCCGAGGATGTGGTGAGCGCGGCGAAGAAGGTCTGCTACAAATGATCGACATCACCATGCCCGCGCTGTCGCCGACGATGGAGACCGGCACGCTGTCGAAATGGCTCGTCAAGGTCGGCGATGCCGTGAAATCGGGCGATGTGCTCGCCGAGATCGAGACCGACAAGGCGACGATGGAAGTCGAGAGCATCGACGAGGGTGTGGTTGCCGAACTGGTTGTGGCGGCCGGGTCCGAGGGTGTTCCGGTGGGGCAGGTGATCTTGCGGCTGGCGGGTGAGGGGGAGGAGGCTGCGCCTGCTGCTGCTCCCCTCCCGCCTGCGGGAGGGGTCGGGGGTGGGGCCTCTGTGCCGCCAGCACCCGCTGCTGTTGTTGAGGCTCCCAAGGTTGCGCCTGTTGCGGTGGAGAACCCACCCCCAACCCCTCCCGCGAGCGGGAGGGGAGAAGAAGGCAAGGAAGGGCGCGTCAACGCTTCGCCACTGGCGCGGCGGATTGCCGAAGCGAAGGGCGTGGCGCTGGACGGGGTGACCGGGTCCGGGCCGAACGGGCGGATAGTGCGGGCCGATGTCGAGGCGGCGGCCGGCAAGCCGGCGCCGAAGGCTGCGGCTGTGGCGGCAGAGGCCCCGGCCCCGACCGCTCCCGTTTCGGGCGGGGAGAAGAAGGCCGCGCCTGCGCCTGTTCCGACCAGCGATATTCCGCACGAGGTCGTCAAGCTCGGCAATGTGCGCAAGGTCATCGCCAAGCGGTTGACCGAGGCCAAGGCGACCATCCCGCATATCTATCTGACCGTCGATGTGCGGCTCGATGCACTGCTCAAGCTGCGCGGCGAGCTGAACAAGGCGCTGGAGCCGCGCAAGATCAAGCTGTCGGTCAACGACATGGTCATCAAGGCGCTGGCGCTGGCGCTGCGCCAGGTGCCCAAGTGCAATGTGTCATTCGCTGGCGACAACCTCATCAGCTACAGTCGCGCCGATATTTCGGTGGCGGTGGCGGCGCCGTCGGGCCTCATCACGCCGATCATCGTCGGGGCCGATCTGAAGCCGATGTCGGTGATCGCGACCGAGATGAAGGCGCTGGCCGAGAAGGCGCGCGAGGGCAAGTTGCAGCCGCATGAGTATCAGGGCGGCACGGCGTCGGTCAGCAATCTGGGCATGTTCGGTATCAAGAACTTCGATGCCGTCATCAATCCGCCGCAGGCGATGATTTTGGCGGTCGGCACGGGCGAAAAGCGCGCCGTGGTCGACGGCGACGCTGTCGTGGTGGCGACGGTGATGAGCGTGACGGGCAGCTTCGACCATCGCGCCATCGATGGCGCCGATGGCGCGGAACTGATGGGGGCCTTCAAGGCACTGATCGAGAACCCGCTGGGGCTGGTGGCGTGAGCGAGTCCTTCGACCTCGTCATCCTCGGCTCCGGCCCTGGCGGCTATGTCGCCGCCATCCGTGCGGCGCAGCTAGGCCTGTCCGTCGCCATTGTCGAGCGCGAGCGGCTGGGTGGCATCTGTCTCAACTGGGGGTGCATCCCGACCAAGGCCTTGCTGCGCACCAGCGAGATCTATCACTACATGACCCATGCCAATGCCTATGGCCTGTCGGCGACCGGCGTGTCGTTCGATCTCGCCAAGGTGACCGAGCGGTCGCGCAAGGTCGCGGGGCAGCTCAACGCCGGCGTCAAGTCGTTGATGAAGAAGAACAAGGTGATCGTCGTCGAAGGCAGTGGCACGCTGACCGCGGCGACGCAGGTGACGGTGACGACCGGCGACCAGACGCGCGTTCTCGACGGCAAGAATGTCATTGTCGCGACGGGTGCGCGGGCGCGCGACCTCCCTGGACTGGCCGCGGACGGCAAGCGCATCTGGACCTATCGCCACGCCATGGTGCCGCCAGAAATGCCGACAAAGCTGCTTGTCATCGGGTCGGGCGCGATCGGTGTCGAATTCGCCAGTTTCTACAACGATATGGGTGCCGAGGTGACGGTGGTGGAGATGCTCGACCGCATCCTGCCGGTCGAGGACGAGGAAATTTCGGCGTTCATGGCCAAGACGCTGGCCAAGCAGGGGATGCGGATCATCACCGGCGCCAAGGTCAGTGACGTGACGCCGGGCGACGCCGGCGTGCAGGCGACGATCACCACCGCCGACGGCAAGGCGACGACCGGGGAATTTTCGCACGTCGTCGTCGCCATCGGCATCGTGCCCAATACCGAGAATATCGGGCTCGAAGCGCTGGGTGTCGAGACCAACCGCGGGCATATCCAGGTCAACGGCTTTGGCCAGACGAACGTGCCGGGCCTCCACGCCATCGGTGACGTCACCGGGCCGCCCTGGCTGGCGCACAAGGCGAGCCACGAGGGCATCGTCTGTGTCGAGAATATCGCCGGCCTGCACCCGCATGCGTTCGAAACCTGGAACATTCCCGGCTGCACCTATTCGCGGCCGCAGGTGGCCAGCGTCGGGCTGACCGAGGCCAAGGCGAAAGACGCCGGCCACAGCGTCAAGGTCGGCAAATTCCCGTTCATCGGCAATGGCAAGGCGATCGCGCTCGGTGAGGCCGAGGGGTTCGTCAAGACGGTGTTCGATGCCGGCACCGGCGAACTGCTGGGCGCGCATATGGTCGGCGCCGAGGTGACCGAGCTGATCCAGGGTTATGTCATCGCCCGCGGGCTGGAGACCACCGAGGCCGAGCTGATGGAAACGGTGTTCGCGCACCCGACGCTGTCGGAGATGATGCATGAATCGGTGCTGTCGGCCTATGGCCGGGCGTTGCACTTCTAGGCCGCACGGTGGCGGCTGGGGGGACGCGCGACGGCCCTGCCAGCCGGCGTTGGCATGGCCGGGCGAAACGGGCGTTCGGCGTCGTGCAGTGGTGCACCGGGCTGGCGCTGGCCGCAGCGGTCGCCCCGGCGGCGGCGCAGATCCCGCCCAAGCTGAGCGCGCTGTGTCCCAAGGCGGCGCCGGGAGAGATTGTCGTCTGCGCCGACACCGACCCGCCGAAATCCCCCTATCGCCTGCCATTGCCGATGGAACGCGATCGCGGCGATCCGAACGCTGTCAGCGTATCGCGGGAACGCAACGGGCTGTTTGATTACGATGCCGGCGGCATCGGTAGCTGCGGTGTCGCCGGGGCGGGCGGCAACTTCGGCTGTGGCATGCGCAAGCACAAGGCCTGGGTGGAACAGCGTGCCGGCGCGCCGGCCGGCGGCGGCTGGCTGTTCAGCGAGCCGGCGAAGTGATCGGCGTCCGTTCGGCGCGCCCCGGACCATGTCTGCCATGTCGCTGCGGCATCGCTCCGCGATTGGCATTTGGGGTTGCAGGCGCTATCTGGTGACCATGAGCGAAGCTGCCAATCCCGACGTGTCCGTGCTGTCGCTGGAGCCGGTGCGTGCGCGCAAACCGGATTGGTTGCGCGTGCGGGCGCCGACGTCGGTGGGCTTTGCCGAAACCCGGGCGCTGATGCGGCGGTTGAAGCTCAACACCGTCTGCGAGGAAGCGGCCTGCCCCAATATCGGCGAGTGCTGGAGCCAGAAGCACGCGACGGTGATGATCCTGGGCGAAACCTGCACCCGTGCCTGCGCCTTTTGCAACGTCAAGACCGGCATGCCGGGGCCGGTCGACCTGCTGGAGCCGATGCATGTCGCCGAAGCCGCCGGCGCGCTGGGGCTGGAGCATATCGTCATTACCTCGGTCGATCGCGATGACCTGCCCGACGGCGGTGCCGGCCAGTTCGTCAAGGTCATCAACGAACTGCGCAAGCACGCGCCGAACACGACGATCGAGATCCTGACGCCCGATTTCCGCAACAAGGCGAAGCGGGCGGTGGAAATGATCGTCGATGCCGGCCCCGATGTGTACAACCACAATCTGGAAACCGTGCCGCGCCTCTATCCCACGATCCGCCCGGGCGCCCGCTATTATCATTCGTTGCGTCTGCTCGACCAGGTCAAGGCACTGAGTTCGCAGGTGTTCACCAAATCGGGGCTGATGGTGGGGCTGGGCGAAACGCCGCTGGAACTGCACCAGGTGTTCGATGACATGCGCTCCGCGGGGGTCGATTTCCTGACCTGCGGGCAATATCTGCAGCCGACGCCGCGCCACGCCAAGGTGATCGAATTCGTGCCGCCGGCGACCTTTGCCGCCTATGCCGCCGTGGCGCGTTCCAAGGGCTTCCTGCAGGTCGCGGCGTCACCGCTGACGCGGTCGTCCTATCACGCCGGCAAGGATTTTGCCGAGATGAAGGCCAAGCGCGTCGCCGCGCTGGGATAGCCATGCCACGTCATTCGGAAACCCGTCACCTGGCCTGGAGCCAGGAGCAGATGTTCGACCTTGTCGCCGACGTCGCCAAATATGACGACTTCCTGCCCTGGGTGCAGGCGATGCGGATTCGCAGCCATGAAGGCAATGTCGTAACCGCCGACATGGTTGTCGGCTTCAAGATGGTGCGCGAACGTTTCACCAGCCGGGTTACGCTCGACCGGCCGAAACAGGTGCATGTGGATTATATTTCCGGACCGCTGAAATATTTGAAGAACGACTGGGTTTTTCGCGCCGCGGACGATGGCGGCTGCGAGATCGATTTCTGTGTCGACTTCGAATTCAACAACCGGATGTTCGAACGGCTTGCGGGCATGTTCTTTTCGGAAGCCTTCAAGCGCATGGTCGGGGCATTCGAAACGCGCGCGGCGGCTGTCTATGGCCCGCCAGGGTCCGCGCCGCCGGTCACCGCGCCAGCAGCGCCGCCAGTTCCTTGACCAGCTTGGCGGCGACCACCGCCGTCATGTCGTTGATGTCGCGCCCCGGATTGTATTCGACGATGTCCGCGCCGACCACCGGCGCGTCGACGCGCGCGAGCACATCGAGCAACTGACGCGTGCTGAGCCCGCCGGGCTCATGGTGGGCGACCCCGGGCGCGAATGCCGGATCGAGCCCGTCGAGATCGACCGACACATAGACCGGGCCATCGAGGCGCGGCACGGCATCGGGGGTGAAGTCGCGCATCGGCACGATTTCCACCCCGAAGCGCGCCGCCTGGGCGCGGCAATGGTCGTTGAGCGTGCGGATGCCGACCTGGACAAGGCGGCGCGCCATCCCCGCCTCCATGATCCGCGCGAACGGCGAGGCGTGGCTGGCCGGATTGCCTTCGAAATCGTCGTAGAGATCGGAGTGGGCGTCGAAGTGGAGGATGGTCACCGGGCCATGATGCGCCGCGATGGCGGTGACGATCGGGAAAGTGACGCTGTGATCGCCGCCGAGCAGCAGCGGCGCCGCGCTAGCGGCAAGGGCCGCAGCGACGGCGGCGGTGATGATCGCAGCGTCGCCGCGACCCTCGGTCAGCGCCAGGTCGCCGGCGTCGGTGAGTGCAATGTCGCGGCCGATTTCCCCACCGCCTTCGCTGGCCAGGTTCGAATGCGGCGAGAACAGCTGGGCGCGGATCCGCGCCGGGGCGGCGGCGGCACCGCGCACGAAGCTGGAATTGACGTCGGTCGGCAGGCCGATCAGCCGGACGGCGGTCATCTGGTTTCGGGCATCAGCAGGTCGAGGGCCACCAGCGCCGCCTGGCGGCGGATTTCGCTGCGGCCGACGTCGCCGAAGTGGCGGATATCGGCGACGACGATGTCGGGGTCGCCGCCGCGCATGGCCCGGGCGAAGACGACGGTGCCGACGGGCTTCTTGGCCGATCCGCCGCCGGGGCCGGCGATGCCGGTAACGGCAACGGCGATATCGGCATGGCTGTGCCGGATCGTGCCCTGAGCCATTGCCCAGGCGACGGCGACCGAGACGGCGCCGAAGGTTTCGACGATATCCCGGCTGACGCCGATCGCCTCCATCTTGGCCTCGTTCGAATAGGTCACATAGCCGCGCTCGAAAACGTCCGAACTGCCGGGGACTTCGGTCAGCGCGGCTGCGACCAGCCCGCCCGTGCAGCTTTCGGCGACCGCGACCATGCGGCCAAGGGCGCGGTTGGCGTCGAGGACGCGGGCGGCAGCGGCGATGAGGTCGGGGTCCATGCTATTCCGGCAGCCTTACACTTGCCATCGCCTGCGCCGCCAGGCCTTCGCTGCGGCCGGTGAAGCCGAGCAGCTCGGTCGTCGTCGCCTTGACGCTGACGCGGGTGGCGGAAATGTCGAGGATTGCGGCGATGCGGTCGCGCATCGCCTCGCGGTGGGGGCCGATCTTGGGACGCTCGCAGATCAACGTCACATCGACATGGTCGATGATGCCGCCGGCGGCGCGGACGAGCGTGGCGGCATGGGCGAGAAAGCGGTCGGAGGCGGCACCCTTCCATTGCGGGTCGCTCGGCGGGAAATGGTCGCCGATGTCGCCCGCGGCGATGGTGCCGAGCAGGGCGTCGGTGAGGGCGTGGAGGCCGGCATCGGCGTCGCTGTGGCCGACGAGGCCATGGCTGTGGGGGATCTGCACGCCGCACAGCCAGACATGGTCGCCGGGACCGAAGCGGTGGACATCGAAGCCGCCGGCGGCACGGCTGGTGAGGGCAGGGGTAACCATGGCTGTTGCCTTGGCAAAATCCGCAGGCTCCGTCACCTTGAAAGCGCGTTCGTCGCCGGGCGTGATGGCGACACGCAGCCCGGCGGCCATGGCGATGGCGAGCTCGTCGGTGGCGCCTGCGGCTGCGGCACGGTGGGCGGCGACGAGCGCCGGGTAGCGAAATGCCTGCGGGGTTTGCACGCGCCACAGGCCGTCGCGGTCGACGGCGGCGTCGTAATGGTCGGTGCCGCGGCGCAGGCTGTCGGTGACGGCAAGGGCGGGGACAGCGCCGTCGTTTGCCGGGTCGCCGAGCGCTGCCAGCAGCGCGTCGAGCACGGCGTCGGGGACAAAGGCGCGGGCCGCGTCATGGACAAGAACGAGGTCGGGCGGATCGGCGGCGAGCGCTTCCAGCCCGGCGCGCGCCGAGGCCTGGCGGGTGTCGCCACCCGCGATCGGCGCAGCGAGGGCAAGGCCGGCGACGGCGGCGTCGTAAAGGTCGCGATCGGCCGGATTGATGACGACGCGGATGGTATCGACGCCGCCGTGCGCCTGGAGGCGCAGCACGGCATGGCGCAGCAGCATGACGCCGCCGACGTGCTGATATTGTTTGGGCACTTCGCCGCCGGCGCGCAGGCCTTTTCCGGCGGCAACGATGAGGGCGGTAACGGTCACCGCCGCGTCTCTAACCTGCCCGCGGCTTGCCGAACAGGGGGAAAGCCGATATGGCGCGTGCCTGTTTTTTGGGCACTTCCTGTGAACCGCATCCCCGCCATTCCCATCGGGCCGTTGACGCTCGACACGCCGGTGATCCTGGCGCCGATGACGGGTGTCACCGACCGGCCGTTCCGTACATTGGTCAAACGCTATGGCGCCGGGCTGACGGTGACCGAGATGATCGCCAGCGAGGCGATGATCCGCGACACCCGCCAGTCGCGCCAGAAGGCCGCTTGGGACGCGTCGGAAGAGCCGGTATCGATGCAGCTCGCCGGGTGCGAGCCCGAGCGGATGGCGGAAGCCGCGAAGCTCAACGAAGGGCTGGGGGCCGCGATCATCGACATCAACATGGGCTGTCCGGTGAAGAAGGTGGTCAATGGCCATGCCGGGTCGGCACTGATGCGGGAACCCGACCTGGCGCGGCGGATCATCGAAGCCACGGTCAAGGCGGTGAAGGTGCCGGTGACGCTGAAGATGCGGATGGGCTGGGACCATGGCAGCCTGAACGCCCCCGAATTGGCACGCGTGGCGGCGGATCTGGGCATTCAGCTGATTACCGTCCACGGCCGGACCCGTTGCCAGCTCTATTCGGGAACTGCCGATTGGGGGTTTGTCCGGCAGGTCAAGGATGCCGTGCAAGTGCCTGTTATCGTGAATGGCGACATTTGCTCGATTGCCGATGCGGAGGCGGCGCTCGACCAGTCCGGGGCCGATGGCGTGATGATCGGGCGCGGCGCCTATGGCCGGCCGTGGCTGATCGCGCAGGTGATGGCGGCGCTGACCGGGCGGCCGGTGCCGGCAGACCCGACGCTTGCCCAGCAGCATGACCTGGTGCGCGAACATTATGCGATGATGATCGACCTCTACGGTCCGGTCATCGGCGTCAACCTGGCGCGCAAGCACCTTGGCTGGTACACCAAGGGGCTGCACGATTCAGGGACATTCCGCAACGCTGTCAACCAGTTGCCGGATCCGGTTGCGGTGGTTTCGATGATCGACCGCTTTTTCGAAAGCCAGATGCACGCGCAAGCGCTCGCGGCCTGATGGCCGGGCCGGCCGAGCTCCTGTCCGGGCTTGCCGTGCCCGCCGTGCTGGTCGCGCCCGACGGGCGCCTGTCGCTTGCCAACATCGCTGCGGAGACCTTTCTCAATGCCAGCCAGCAGGCGCTGGCGGAGCGCGGCTGGGCAGCGGCGTTCGGGCGAAATCGCGATATCGAGGGGTTGGTGCGGCGCGCCCGGAGCGAGGGTGGCGGCTGCGCGGCCTATGACATGGCGCTGGTGTTTCCGGCCGGGCGCAGCGTGCGAGCCGATGTGCTGGTGGCGCCCGTCGGCGATGCGCCGGGCTGGCTAACGGTGGCGATCCAGACCCGGTCGGTGGCGACGATGGTGGATCGGCAGGTGCAGCAGCAGGGCGCCGCACGTTCGGCGGTCGGCGTCGCGGCAATGCTGGCGCATGAGATCAAGAATCCGCTGTCGGGCATCCGCGGCGCAGCGCAACTGCTGGCAACCGGCGCCGATGCCGACGGCCGCGAATTGACCGACCTGATCGTCGCCGAGGTCGATCGCATCGCCAAGCTCGTCGACCGGATGGAGAGCTTTACCGACACGCGCCCGCTGCGGTTGCGGCCGGAGAATATCCATGAGGTGCTGGGCCATGTCCGCAGACTGGCACAGCAGGGGTTCGGTGCCGGCATCGCCATCCGCGAACGCTATGATCCGTCCTTGCCGATGGTCGCTGCCAACCGCGATTCGCTGGTGCAGGTCTTCCTGAACCTGTTGAAGAACGCAGTGGAGGCGGTTGAAACGGACGGCGATGTCGTGATTTCGACGGCGTTCCGCGCCGGGCTGAAGGTGCGGCCGGAAGGTGGCGGAGCGCCGGTGTCGCTGCCGATCGAGGTGCGCATCATCGACAGCGGTCCCGGCATCCATGCCGATCTGGGCGACCATATCTTCGAGCCGTTCGTGACTTCCAAGCGCGGCGGGTCGGGGCTGGGGCTGGCGCTGGTCGCCAAGATCGTCGCCGACCATGGCGGTGTTGTCGAATATGAACGGGCGGGCGAACCCGAGCGGACGATCTTTCGCGTGCTGCTGCCGGTCGCGGGGACATGACGGCGACGGTCCTGGTTGCGGACGACGATGCTGCCATCCGCACTGTCGTCCGCCAGGCGCTGATCCGCGCGGGTTTTGCCGTGCGGTTGACCGAGACGGCGGCGGGGCTGGTCAAGTTGGTCGGCGAAGGTGTCGGCGATGTCGTCGTTACCGATGTCATTCTGCCCGATGCCAATGGGCTCGACACGATCCCCAAGCTGCTGGCGATGCGCCCCGGGTTGCGGGTGATCGTGATGAGCGCACAGAACACGCTGTCCACGGCCGTGCGCGCCACCGAGAACGGCGCCTTCGACTATTTGCCAAAACCGTTCGATCTCAACGAGTTGGTGCGTTCAATTCAGTCGGCGCTGGAAGGTCGCAGCGACATCGACACCGCCGATTTCGGCCGTGACGATACGGCCCTGATCGGGCGGTCGCCGGCGATGCAGGAAGTGTATCGTGTCGTCGCGCGCGTCGTACCCAACGACCTGACGGTGATGATCCTGGGCGAAAGCGGCACCGGGAAGGAACTGGTGGCCCGCGCCATCCATGACATGGGCGGGCGGGCGCAGCGGCCGTTCATCGCGCTCAACATGGCGGCGATCCCGCGCGAGTTGATCGAGAGCGAATTGTTCGGGCATGAACGCGGTGCCTTCACCGGCGCGGCGGCGCGGGCATCGGGCAAGTTCGAACAGGCGCAGGGGGGCACGCTGTTTCTCGACGAGATCGGCGACATGCCGATCGACGCCCAGACCCGGCTGCTGCGGGTGTTGCAGACCGGCGAGTTCACTACTGTCGGCGGCACGCGCAGCCAGCGCGCCGATGTGCGCATCGTGTCGGCGACCAACCAGGACCTGGCCGGGCTGATCGACGCCGGCCGGTTCCGCGAGGACCTTTATTATCGGCTGAACGTGGTGCCGCTGTCGCTGCCGCCGCTGCGGGCGCGGGCGGAGGATATTCCGGCGCTGGCGCGGCATTTCCTCGACACTGCCGCGCGTGAGGGGTTGCCGCGCAAGACGATCGATGCCGGTGCCGTCGAGGCGTTGCAGGCCCATCGCTGGCCCGGCAACGTCCGCGAGCTGGAAAATCTGATGCGGCGGCTGGCGGTTCTCGAACGCGGTGACCTCATCACGGCGGCGGCGGTCCAGGCCGGGCTGGGCAACCGCGCCGTGCCGCCGGGGCCGCCGGTGTCGGCGACGCTGAGCGAGGCGGCGGCAGCGCATATCGCAGCCTATTTCCAGGCTTTCGGGCCGGCGTTGCCGCCCGATGGCGTTTATGACCGGCTGCTCGCCGAAGTCGAACGCCCGCTGATCGCTGCCTGTCTGGACGCGACCGGCGGCAACCAATTGAAGGCGGCGAAGCTGCTCGGGATGAACCGCAACACCTTGCGCCGAAAACTCGACGATCTGGGGCTGGATCCGCAGCCGGCCCGGCGCGGCTGAAACCCCGTGTCGCATCGCCGCAACGAAGTGTGTTCCTTTTGCCACGCGCTGCGCCTATCATCACCACTGGATGACTGGCGTGTCTGTATCCCCCGAGGTGTTGCCGGCGACACCGGCGGCTGACGTGCGGCCCCTGCGGCGCCCGGGGCGGCGGCTGCGGGCGCGGCTGCGGCGCTGGGTGCAGCGCAACGATCTGTATCCGCGGCTGGAAATTGCCGCCGCCATCGCCACCATCGTCATGGGGTGGACAAGCTACGCGCTGCTCGCCGGGGGGGCGGCGCCGGCGAATGGCGTGTCGCCGCCGATGGTCACGCTGCTGCTGGTCGCCAATCTGTTGCCGCTGATGTTGCTTGTCGTGCTGATCGCACGGCGGGTGGCGATCTTGCTCGCCAACCGGCGCAAGCGGCTAGCGGGGTCGCAGCTGCATGTGCGGATGGTCGCGTTGTTCGCCGGCATTGCCGCCGTTCCGACCATCCTTGTCGTGGTCTTTGCCTCGTTGCTGTTCCAGTTCGGCGTGCAATTCTGGTTTTCGGACCGGGTCAAGACAGTGCTCGACGGCTCGAACGAGGTGGCGCAGGCCTATGTCGAGGAGAACCGCCAGCGTGTCGCCGAAGATATCGTCGCCATGGCGATCGACATGGAAAATTATGCGACCGATTTCGGACTCGGTAGCGTCTCGTTCGGCGAAGGCCTGCGCCTGCAGGTGGCGGCACGAAGCCTGACCGAAGCCGCGATCGTCGGCCGCGGGCCGGACGGCAAGCTGACCCCGATCGCCAGCACCGGCATCAAGCCGGCGGCGGTCATCGCACGGCTTTCGCAGCTCGACCTCGACAAGGCGCGTGTCGGCGCGGCGACAGTGGTGGCGCAGGGGGCGGACCGCGTCGAAGCGGTGGTCGCGACCTCGCCATCGGCCCAGCGCTATATCTATGTCAGCCGCAAGGTCGACCCGGTGGTGCTGGCGCGCGCCGATGCGGCGGCGGGCGCGCTCGACGAATATCGGGCGCTGATCGAGCGGTCGCGAGTCATGCAGCTGCGCTTCAACCTGATGCTGATCGGCGTGTCGGTGCTGACGCTGGCGGTGGCGATCTGGTTCGCGCTGTGGCTCGCCAACCGGCTGGTCGCGCCGATCGCGCGGCTGGCCGAAGCGGCGGAGCGGGTCGGCGCCGGCGACCTCGATGCGCGGGTGGCGGTGCGCGGCTCGCCCGACGAAATCGGCACGCTGGCGCGGGCGTTCAACCGGATGACGGGCGAATTGAAGGCGCAGCAACGCGCGCTGATCGGCGCCAACCAGCAGCTCGACGAGCGGCGGCAATTCACCGAGGCCGTGCTGTCGGGCGTTTCGGCCGGCGTGCTGTCGATCGCGCCGACGGGGCATATCCGCGCCGCCAACCGGTCCGCGGCGCTGCTGCTGGAAAGTTCGGAAGACGCATTGACCGGCCAGCCGCTGCACGAGGCGCTGCCCGAACTGGCGACATTGCTCGCCGAAGCGCAGCGCAAGGGCGATGCCGCCGGCCAGGCGCGGATCGCGCGCGGTGCCGATACGCAGACGCTGTCGGTGCGGATCGCGGCGGAAAGCGGCGGCGGCTATGTGCTGACCTTTGATGATATTTCGGCGCAGCTGGCCGACCAGCGCCGCGCTGCCTGGGCCGATGTGGCACGACGGATCGCGCACGAGATCAAGAACCCGCTGACGCCGATCCAGCTGGCGGCGGAACGGCTGCAGCGCAAATATGGCCGGCAGATCAGCGACGATCCGGAAACCTTCGGCATCCTGACGGCGACGATTGTCCGGCAGGTCGGCGACCTTCGCCGCATGGTCGATGAATTCTCGGACTTCGCCCGGCTGCCGCGGCCGGTATTTGCGCCCGAAGATCTCGACACCATCGTGCGCGACACGTTGGTGCTGCAGGAAATGGCGTTCCCCGACATCCGCCTGCTCGTCACCGGCGGCACCGATCGGCCGCTGGTCTGCGATCGTCAGCAGCTGGCGCGGGCGCTGACCAACATCGTCAAGAACGCCGGCGAGGCGGTGATGGCGCGGATCGAGCGCGAAACGGCGGCGGCGACGATCGGCGCGCCGGGGGTGATCGAGATCGCCATTGCCGATAGCCGCGACGCGGTGACGGTGACCGTTACCGACAATGGCGTCGGGCTGCCGGCCGAAAGCCGCGACCGGTTGACCGAGCCCTATGTGACGACGCGGGCGCGCGGCACCGGGCTGGGGCTCGCCATCGTCCGCAAGATCATCGAGGATCATGGCGGCGTGCTGACCCTGGGCGATGCGCCGGGCAGCGGTGCCGCGATCCGGGTGCGGTTGAGCCGCGCCATGGCCGCCGAGCCCGCCGACCTGTCGACCCCGCCCTTCAAGCTGACAGCCTAGGACCCGATTTTACCATGGCAATCGACATATTGATCGTTGACGATGAGGCCGACATTCGCGCCGCGATTTCGGGCATCCTGGGCGACGAAGGCTATGACACGCGCACCGCCAACGACAGCGATTCGGCGCTGGCGGCGCTGGCCGAGCGGCGGCCGTCCCTGGTCGTGCTCGATGTCTGGCTGCAGGGGTCGCGGCTGGACGGGATCGAGCTGCTCGACGAGATCAAGCAGCGCGATCCTACCCTGCCGGTGGTGGTGATTTCAGGCCATGGCAATATCGAAACCGCGGTCGCTGCGATCAAGCGCGGCGCCTATGACTTCATCGAAAAGCCGTTCCAGGCGGAACAGCTGCTGCTTGTCGTGCAGCGGGCCACCGAGACCGAGCGGTTGAAACGCGAGTTCGAGGCGTTGAAGGAACGCGTCGGCTTCGACACCGAGCTGACCGGGTCGAGCCCGCTGATCAATTCCGTGCGGGCGACGTTGAAGCGGGTGGCGGCGACCGGCAGCCGCGTGCTGATCACCGGTCCGGCCGGATCGGGCAAGGAAGTGGCCGGGCGGCTGCTCCACCAGTGGAGTTCGCGCGCCGGATCGCCGTTCGTCGTCGTCAGCGCCGCGCGGATGACCCCGGAGCGGGTGGAGGAGGCCCTGTTCGGCGTCGAGGAGGGCGGCCATCTGGTGCGGTCGGGCCTGTTCGAACAGGCGCATGGCGGCACCATGTTCCTCGACGATGTCGCCGACATGCCGATGCCGACCCAGGCCAAGATCCTGCGCGTGCTGACCGAGCAGATTTTCCAGCGGGTCGGCGGGTCGCGCTGGGTGCGGGTCGATGTGCGCGTCATCAGCGCGACATCGCGCGACCTGGTGGCAGAGATTGCCGCCGGGCGGTTCCGCGAGGACCTTTATTACCGGCTCAACGTCGTTCCGGTGCGGCTGCCGGCGCTGTCCGAACGGCGCGAGGATGTGGCGGAACTGGTGCAGTATTTCCTCACCCGCTATGCCGCCGAACGCCGGGTGTCGCCGCCGCGGTTGAGCGACGATGCGATTGCGGCGCTGCAGACCTATGATTGGCCGGGCAATGTCCGCCAGCTGCGCAATGTCGTCGAACGGACGATGATCCTGGCGCCGACCGACGCCAATGGGTCGATCGACATCACTATGCTGCCCGCCGAAGTGACGGCCGAACCGTCACGGCTGGTGCCGGGGCAGGCGGTGCGATCGATCATGGGGACGCCGCTGCGCGAGGCGCGCGAAGCCTTTGAACGCGAATATCTCCGCGCCCAGATCCGGCGCTTTTCGGGCAATATCTCCCGCACCGCGGCGTTCATCGGCATGGAACGGTCAGCATTGCACCGCAAGTTGAAGGCGCTCGGCCTGTCCGACGACGCGGCGGAGGAGGTCGCGCCGGAAGATTGAGACGGCGGCGGCGCGGGATTGAGTAAAGCCCGGACCCACCCTATCTTGGCGCCAAGGGTGTCGGGCAGGCACCCTTGCCGGCGCCGGGCAACGAGGCGGGCACTGCCGCGTGCAGTGAAACGAACGGAAAGCGAAACTCCATGGCCGATAAGCCCAACAGCCTCCAGGACGTGTTCCTCAACGCGGTCAGGAAGACCAAGACCCCGG
Organism: Polymorphobacter fuscus; assembly: GCF_011927825.1. Classification (NCBI taxonomy): domain Bacteria; kingdom Pseudomonadati; phylum Pseudomonadota; class Alphaproteobacteria; order Sphingomonadales; family Sphingosinicellaceae; genus Sandarakinorhabdus; species Sandarakinorhabdus fusca. The sequence goes on from NZ_JAATJI010000001.1 coordinate 275,726, forward strand.
TGACGATGTTCCTCGTCAACGGGGTGAAATTGCAGGGAATCATCACCTGGTTCGACAATTTTTCGGTGCTGCTGCGCCGCGATGGCCATTCGCAACTGGTCTATAAACATGCGATTTCGACGGTGATGCCGGCATCGCCGGTGCAGATGTTCGAAGCAGAAGGCGATGACGATTGACAACAGCGCAACCGGGTTTTGGAATTTGGGACGACGGCCGCGGGGTGCGCTTCGGCGCGCCCGCGGTCGTCGTGCTGCCGGTGCGCGAAGGCCCCAAGGCGCCGCCGTCGCTGCGACTGCCTGATGCCCGGCTTGCGGAAGCGGAAGGCCTGGCGCGCGCCATCGCGCTCGATGTCGTCCATTCCGAAATCATCAAGCTGCGCACCGCCAGTGCCTCGACCCTGTTCGGCAAGGGCCAGATCGAGCGCCTTGCAGCGGCGGTAGCCGCCCATGGCGCCGAGGTGGTCATTGTCGATGGTATCGTCACGCCGATCCAGCAGCGCAACCTGGAGCGCGACCTGAAGGCCAAGGTCATCGACCGGACCGGGTTGATCCTCGAGATTTTCGGCGAACGCGCATCGACGCGCGAAGGCACGTTGCAGGTCGAACTGGCGCATCTGCAATATCAGGCGAGCCGGTTGGTCCGGTCGTGGACTCACCTTGAACGGCAGCGCGGCGGTTTCGGCTTCCTCGGCGGCCCCGGTGAAAGCCAGATCGAGGCCGACAGGCGCCTGATCCGCGACCGCATCGTGCGGTTGAAGGCAGAGCTCGACGATGTGCGGCGCACCCGCGGGCTGCATCGGCGGCAGCGCCAGCGCGCGCCTTGGCCGGTGGTGGCACTTGTCGGCTATACCAATGCCGGCAAGTCGACGCTGTTCAACCGGCTGACCGGCGCCGAAGTGCGTGCCGAGGACCTGTTGTTCGCAACGCTCGATCCGACGATGCGGGCGATCAAGCTGCCGGGGCACGACAAGGTCGTGCTGTCGGACACGGTCGGCTTTGTCTCCGACCTGCCGACGCAGCTGGTGGCGGCATTCCGTGCGACGCTGGAGGAGGTCATCGAAGCCGACCTCATCGTTCATGTCCGCGATATCTCGCACTCGGACAGCGATGCCCAGGCACAGGATGTGGCGAATGTCCTGTCCGGGCTGGGGCTCGCCGACGAACTGAAGCGCGTGCCGATGCTGACGGTCTATAACAAGATCGACGCCATGGACCCCGACGCCCGCGCGGCGCTGGTGCAGGGCGATGATGCGATCGCGGTGTCGGCGCTGACCGGCGAAGGCGTCGACGCGCTGCGCGAGCAGATGGATATCTTGCTGCGGGCCGGCACCCATGTCCATGACATTCACCTGACCAATAACGACGGGCGGCGGATGGCCTGGCTGCACGAGCATGGCGATGTCATCGGCCGGCACGACGAGGATGGCGGCGTGGCACTGCAGGTGCGGCTGAGCGACGCCGACCGGGCGCGGTTCGCGGCGCTATAGCGGCGCGATTGCCGACTTGAGCGCGGCGGCAAGGTTGGCGGCATCGATCGCCGCCAGCCGACCCGATGCGCGAATGACCAGCGCGGCATCGAGAGTAAACAGCTTCAGGCGCGCGACGCACGCTGTCGGCAAGCCGGCGGCCGCGAGGTCGGTCAGCGGCACGTCATCGGGCCAGGCGGATTGCCTGGCGCTGGTCACCATGACGGCGATGACATGGCCCGTCTTGGCGGCAAAGCCAGCGGTGCTGATGACGACGGCAGGACGACGTTTGGCCGTGGCCTTGTCGGTGAACGGGAAGGGGACGATGACGACGTCGAACGTTTCAAAGGTCACGCCACGCAGCCTCGTCCTCGGCCGTCGACCATTCGGACATCGTGTCTGACAGGGCGGCAGCAAAGCCGTCATCAACACTCGGAGCGCGTCGCAGAATCACGACATCGCCATCGACCTCCCAAGCGAGCCGGTCGCCCGCGCCGACGCCCAATGTCCGCCGCACGCCGGCAGGAACGGTCGCCTGGTATTTTCCGGTGAGGCGACTGAACTCGGCACCCATCGCGGACCTCCAAATGGTATTACCGAGTAATACTTCCGACCTGAGCTTCGGTCAAGGTCAGCGGCCCTTCACCTTGGCTTTAAAGACATTCGGGCGTGGTGGCAGAGGTTTGGGTGCGGCGATCTTTTTGGGGGCCGCGGGCTTGAGCGCCGCCCCCGATGCCAGTTTGGCGAGCGTCGTCGCCAGCTGCAACGCGCCCTTCAGCCGGGCACCGTCGCCGATCCAGTCGGCGGCGATGAAAAGCTTGTTGTCGGGGCGCATCTTGGCGCGGGGGCCGAGCCGTTCCAGCCATGCCAGCAGGCCGTCGGGGTTGGCGAAACTGTCGGACTGGAAGGTGATGAGGCCGCCCTTCGGCCCGGCTTCGAGCTTGGCGACGCCGGCGGCGAGGCAGGCGAGCTTGATCTCGATGATGGCAAGCAGGTTCGACGCCTCCACCGGCAACGGCCCGAAGCGGTCGATCATTTCCGCGGCGAAGCCGTCTATATCCTGGCGGCCCTGCATCTCGTTGAGGCGCCGGTACAGCGCCATGCGGACGTTGAGGTCGGGGACATAATCCTCGGGAATGAGGATCGGCACTTCGGCGGTGATCTGCGGCGAGAAGGCATCGGCGGGTGGCTTGACGCCGCGCGCCGTCGCCTGGGCTTCGAGGATCGCCTCCTCCAGCATCGACTGGTAAAGTTCGAAGCCGATCTCCTTGATATGCCCCGATTGTTCGTCACCGAGCAAATTGCCGGCGCCGCGCTGGTCGAGGTCATGGCTGGCGAGTTGGAAGCCAGCGCCGAGCGTATCGAGCGCCGACAGCACTTGTAGGCGCTTTTCGGCGCCTTCGGTGATCGACTGGTCGGCTGGTGTGGTCAGATAGGCATAGGCGCGGGTTTTGGCGCGGCCGACGCGGCCGCGGATCTGGTATAGCTGGGCGAGGCCGAAGCGGTCAGCACGGTGGACGATCAGCGTGTTGGCGCTGGGAATGTCGAGCCCGGATTCGATGATCGTCGTCGACAGCAGCACGTCGTAACGCTTGTCGTAAAAGGCGCTCATCCGCTCCTCGACTTCGGTCGGTGCCATCTGGCCATGGGCGGTGACGGGCTTGATCTCGGGGATCTGCTCGCGGATGAACTGCTCGATGTCGGCAAGGTCGGCGATGCGCGGCACGACGAAGAAGCTCTGCCCGCCGCGATAATGTTCGCGCAGCAGCGCCTCGCGCAGCACCACCTCGTCGAAGGGCATGACATAGGTCCGCACCGCGAGCCGGTCGACCGGCGGCGTCGCGATGATCGACATTTCGCGCAGCCCCGTCAGCGCCATCTGCAGCGTGCGCGGGATCGGCGTGGCGGTCAGTGTCAGCACATGGACATCGGCCTTCAGCGCCTTCAGTCGCTCCTTGTGGGTGACGCCGAACCGCTGCTCCTCGTCGACGATGACGAGGCCGAGGCGTTTGAACTCAACCGATTTCGCCAGGATGGCGTGAGTGCCGACGACGATGTCGATGGTGCCGTCGGTCAGGCCGTCACGGGTGGCCTTGGCATCGGCGGCGGTGACGAGGCGCGACAACTGCCGGACCTCGACCGGCAGCCCGGCAAATCGCTCCGAAAAGCCGGCGAAATGCTGGCGCGCCAGCAGTGTCGTCGGGCAGACGACAGCCACCTGCATGCCGGCCAGCGCTGCGGCATAGGCGGCGCGCAGCGCGACTTCGGTCTTGCCGAAGCCGACATCGCCGCAGACGAGGCGGTCCATCGGCCGCCCGGACGCCAGGTCGCCGAGGACATCGTCGATGGCGCGCAACTGGTCGTCGGTTTCGACATAGGGAAAGCGGTCGGCGAAGGCGGCATAGCCATGCGGGTCGACAATGGCGGGCTCGGCCTCGCGCAGATGGCGTTCGGCTGCGGTCTTGAGCAGTTCGCCCGCAATCTCGCGGATGCGGTCCTTCATGCGCCCGCGGCGCGCCGCCCAGGCGACGCCGCCGAGCTTGTCGAGCGCTATGCCTTCGGATTCGCTGCCATAGCGCGAAAGGACGTCGATGTTTTCGACGGGCACATAGAGTTTGCTGCCGCCATCATAGGTGAGTGCGACGCAGTCGTGCGGACGCCGGGCGATCTCGATCGCGACCAGCCCTTCATAGCGGCCGATGCCATGTTCGCGATGGACGAGCAGGTCGCCCGGCGTCAGCATGGCAAGCTCCGCCATGAAGGCATCGGCCTTGCGGGCGCTGCGCTTCTTGCGGACCAGTCGGTCGCCGAGCATGTCCTGTTCGGTCAGCACCAGCAGGTGCGACTTGGGCTCGGTGCGGGTAAAGCCATGTTCGAGCGGGACGACGGTCAAAGCGACCTGGCCCTTGGCGGTCAGGCCGAGCGATTCCTGCCAGCTGTCGGCGGTGGCAAGGTTGGCGATGCCTTCGTCCGCCAGCAGCCCGCGCAGGCGCTCGCGGGCGCCGTTCGAATAGCTGGCGAGGATGATGCGGTCACCGGCCTGTCGCCGGTCGTCGATATGCGTCTTGATCGCGGCATAAACCGGCGCACCGCCGGTGCCCTGGGCGATGCGTTCGGGGGCAAAGTCGCGCGCCGGGTCGGCGTCGCAATCGATGGTGTTGAGCGTGCCGTCGGGGACGCCATAGGGGCTGGCGACATGGACGGTGCGCGCCTTGAGCAGCGCCGACCATTCGGCGGGCGCGAGGTAGAGCGCGTGCGGCGGCAGCGGGCGATAACTGCCCTTCTTGCCGCTGAGTGCTGCGGTGCGGTTGTCGTGATAATCGGCGATCGCGGCGAAACGATCCTCGGCGGCCTTGTCGCTGCCGGCTTCGCGGACGATGACGGCATCGGCGCCGAGATAATCGAAGACGGTGGCGAGTTCGGGCTCGAACAATGGCAGCCAATGTTCCATGCCGGCCAGCCGGCGGCCATCGCTGACAGCTTCGTACAGCGGATCGCCGGTGGCGGTCGTGCCGAAGCGTTCGAGATACTGGCTGCGGAAGTTGCGGATGCGCTCCTCGTCGAGCAGGACTTCGCTGACCGGCAGCAGGGTAAAGCCATCGGCATTGCCGAGCGTGCGCTGCGTTGCAGGGTCGAACTTGCGCAGCGTTTCGACCTCGTCGCCGAAGAAGTCGAGGCGCAGGGCGTGCTCGGAGCCGGCCGGCATCAGGTCGAGCAGAGAGCCGCGGACGGCATATTCGCCGGCTTCGACGACGGTATCGGTGCGGACGAAGCCATTCGCCGCCAGCTTTGCCGCCAGCGCATCGCGGTCGATGCGCGTGCCGGCGGTGATGCGCGCCGTCAGCGCGGCGATGCGCGCCGGCGGCAGGGTGCGCTGGGTGACGGCGTTGATGGTGGTGACCACCAGCTGCGCGCCCTTCGGCCTGGCTTCGAGCGCCGACAGCGCCGCCAGCCGCTCGGCGGCGACACGCAGGCCGGGGGAGGCGCGGTCATAGGGCAGGCAGTCCCAGGCCGGCAGGGTGATGACCTCGACCTCGGGCGCGAAGAAGCTGGCGGCTTCGGCGAGTGCGCGCGCGGATGCGTCGTCGGCGGCGATGAAGACGGCGCGGCCGGCAGCCGCCCGCGCCGTGTCGGCCATCAGCCAAGGCAGGAAGCCCGGGGCGCAGCGGGCAAGGGTGAGCGGCGTTGTGGCGGCAACGAAGCGGCGCAGGTCGATCATCGGCGGCTGGTCCCCCGCCGGGGGTCAGCGCATCGCGACGGCGACATAATCGAGCTTTCTGAGCGCATCGAGCATCGGGCCATGGAACGCTTCCGGCGCCTCGATCGTGCCGAAGGCCCAGCCCATGACATCGACATCCTGTTCGTCGAGCAGCGCTTCGAACCAGCACAGCTCGGCTTCGGTAAAGCCGGCGGCATAGCGATCGGCAAAGCCACCGATCATCAGATCGGCTTCGCGGGTGCCGCGGTGCCAGGCGCGGAAACGCAGGCGGCGCAGCCGGTGGTCCGGCGATACGGGGTCGTTGGCGGCGTCCATGCGGGGCTCCAATGCCGAACAGCCGGTCCTTTTCCAACAGGAACGCGGCAAAGCCGCAGGCCCGGTTGAAAGCGGGCGCGCGGCGCGTATGAGTGTCCTAACGATGCGGCCTGCCATCCTCAACCCGCTGTTCAGCGAAACCGCCACCCTGAAGGGCGTGGGCGCGGCACTGGTGCGGCAATTGGCGCGGCTGAAGCTGCTGCGCGTCATCGACCTGGTTTTCCACATGCCGGTGATGGCGATCGAGCGCGTGCAGGTCGAACAGATCGACGAGTCGCTGGTCGGGCGGCCGATCGTCGTCAACCTGACCGTGGTGCGCCACGATAGTGGCGGCCCGCGCAGCCCGTTGCGCGTGCGGGCGGTCGACAGCGGCGGGCAGTGGGTCGACCTGGTGTTTTTCGGCCAATCGGGTGCCTGGGCGCGGGCGAAGCTGCCGGTACAGGAGACGCGGCGCATCTCGGGGCGGCTCGACCGCTATGGGCAGTCGCTGCAGATCAGCCACCCCGACGTGGCATTGCCCGGCGAGGCCATGGGCCCAATGCTGCGCGAGCCGGTCTATCCGCTGACCGAAGGCGTCACCAACAAGCGTATGGGGCAGATCGTCGGCATGGCGCTGGAGCGGGCGCCCGACTTGCCCGAATGGATCGAACCGAGCGTGCTGGAACGCCATGGCTGGCCGGCGTGGCGGGCGGCGCTGGCGACGGCGCACGACCTGCGCGACGAAGGCCGCGCCAAGGACCGGCTGGCCTATGACGAGCTGCTCGCCAACCAGCTGGCGCTGCTGCTGGTGCGGCGCGACACGCGTGAGCGCCGGGGGCGGGCGCTGGCGGGTGACGGCCGGCTGACGCGGCCGCTGGTGGCGGGGCTGCCCTGGGCGCTGACCGGGGCGCAGCGGCGGGTGCTGGGGGAAATCACCGGCGACATGGCGCAATCGTCGCCGATGCTGCGGCTGCTGCAGGGCGATGTCGGATCGGGCAAGACGCTGGTGGCGCTGATCGCCATGCTGGCGGCGGTGGAGGCGGGGGCGCAGGCGGCACTGCTGGCGCCGACCGAGATCCTGGCGCGGCAGCATTTCGCCTCGATCTCCAAGATGCTGGCGGGGCTGCCGGTGCGGGTGGCGATCCTCACCGGGCGGGACAAGGGAAAGGTCCGCCTCGATTTGCTCGATGACCTGGCAATGGGGCGGATCGACATCCTGATCGGCACTCATGCGATCTTCCAGGAGGCGGTCGACTATCACGACCTGGGGCTGGTGGTGGTCGATGAACAGCATCGCTTTGGTGTCGCCCAGCGGCTGTTGCTGACCGGCAAGGCCAAGGCGCCGCCGCATCTGCTGGCGATGACGGCGACACCGATTCCGCGCAGCCTGCAGCTGACCCAATATGGCGAAATGGACGCCTCGCAGATCGACGAGCTGCCGCCGGGGCGCCAGCCCATCGAGACCCGGGTGATGGCGGTGGAACGTATGGACGAGGTCGTCGAGGGGCTGGGGCGGCATCTGGCGGGCGGTGGCCAGGCCTATTGGGTGTGTCCGCTGGTCGAAGGGTCGGAGAGCGGCGACGAGGCGGCGGCGGAGCTGCGCGCGACGATGCTGAAGGCGCGGTTCGGCGACACGGTTGGCCTGGTCCATGGCCGGATGAAGCCGGCGGAAAAGGACGCGGTGATGGCGGCCTTCTCCGCCGGGCAGCTGGGGCTGCTGGTGGCGACGACAGTCATCGAAGTGGGTGTCGATGTGCCCAATGCGACGCTGATGATCATCGAGGCGGCGGAGCGTTTCGGCCTGGCGCAGCTGCACCAGCTGCGCGGCCGGGTCGGGCGCGGTAGCGGCCGATCGGTGTGCCTGCTGCTGCGCGGCGGCGACCTCAGCGAGACGGCGAAGGCGCGGTTGAAGCTGATGCGCGAGACCAACGACGGCTTCCGCATCGCCGAGGAAGATCTGCGGCTGCGCGGCGCGGGCGAAATCCTGGGGGTCCGCCAATCGGGGGAGGCGGCGTTCCGGGTGGCCGATCCGGAGCGGACGGCGAAGTTCGTCGCGGTGGCGCGGGATGATGCGCGGTTGCTGCTGGACCGGGATGGGGGCCTGGCGGGGGCGCGGGGGCAGGCGGCGCGGGTGTTGCTGTATCTGTTCGAGCGGGATGCGGGGGTGGGGATGCTGCGGTCAGGCTGACCGCTCATACCACCTCCCCCCGCCGGGGGGAGGTCGGACTCGGACTTGCCCTAGCCGGGAGAGGGGCGGCTCTCGACGCCGACGCACCCCTCTCCCGGGCCGGCTGCGCCGTCTCTCGACCTCTCCCCGGCGGGGAGAGGTGAAGGGGCGCGGTTCGATGGTTTCGGGTCGACACCTTCGGCACGACGCTGTGAGGAGCCTGCGCCGCGTTGCTGACCGAATCAGCGCCGAACAAGCGTATCCAGCGGGCCCCGATCGAGGTGCTTCAGAATTCGCTTCAGGGCCGCGATGTTGTTTTCGTCCTCGGCGCTTTCGAGCGCGTCCTGCAGCACTTCGCGGATGTCGTCGGCGCCGACCCGCTCCATTTCCCAGTTCGGATACAGGCGCTCGCGCTGTTCCACGCTCCGGTCCAGGGGAACGATGTCGTAATGGCGCGGATCACCATGAAGGCTGGCGATCAGGGTCTTCACCTCGGCGGGCGGCCCCTCGATCCACTGGAAAAATACGCCGCTGCCGAACACCAGCACGCCGGTGATGTCGCGTTCGACATTGCTGCGTTGCGACCATTCGATGATACGATCGACCGCGACATCGTCGACGCCTTCGGCGGCACGACTGCAATAGACGAAAGATTCAAGAATGGGCGCGCCGTCGTCCAGGTCTGGGCCGCGTGGGAAACCGATTTCGTCGAACATGCGGGGGGCTCGCCTTGTCTATGCCGGGCAGGCCGTGCCACCCGTCAGGTCGCTGCCATGGTAGCGCATCTTTCCCATTGGGGTAAGCAAGCATCGGGGTGGCTGGCAGCGGTTGGCAAGCGCATGGGCAAAGCCCGTGGTTGGCAAGCGCATGGGCAAAGCCCATGCTGGCGTCGGACGGGTTCGGTCCGGGAACCGGACCGCCCCGCCGGCCGATCTTGCGCCTGTCGGCGCGTAGCGCTTCGCTACGCGCTCGCGGCGCTGCGATGCGATCAGAGGATCTGTAAGCCGGGTTCTGTACTGTCCGAGAACAGCGACGATCATTCCTCTAGGACTGCCGTTGCCGACAGCCTCAAGCAACCAACCCGCGCAGCGGAAGGACCGGTTCCCGTCCCGTGGAGGCAAGCTCCACTCGTGCGCCTATTTGGTCTTGCTCCCGATGGGGTTTGCCCTGCCGCTCCGGTTGCCCGTCGCGCGGTGCGCTTTTACCGCACCGTTTCACCCTTGCCTGTCCCCCGGATCAAGTCCGGGGCCATCGGCGGTTTGTTTTCTGTGGCACTGTCCCTGGGGTCGCCCCCGCCGGGTGTTACCCGGCACCGTGTTCCGTGGAGCCCGGACTTTCCTCCCCCGCCCCAAAATCGCTTCTGGCGCGGCGGCGATCGCCCGATCCTCTGACCGCCAGCGGTGCCTAGCAGCGATGCTAGGCCGCCGCCAAGCGTTGTTTGTGGCGGCCGCGCAGGGTGAAGCCGAGGACGGCGAACAGGATGCCGAACACCAGCGTGTAGACGCCGAACCACAGCGCCAGCACCAGCGCGCCGATGACCGGCTGCATCAGCAGCAATACCCCCCACAGGATGGAAAGCACGCCGCCGATTGCCAGCCACCAGCGGCCATGGTCGAGCGGCAGGTTGAAGGCGGCGATCGCCAGCGCGATGCCGCCCAGGATCGCCCAGAACGCCATGACGAAGATGAACACCTTGACCGCGATCAGCGGCATCAGCAGCGCCACGGCGGCGGCACCGAGGCTGATGACGCCCTGGAACGCCAGCCATCCCCAGCTGCGGTCGCGCCGGAAGGCCCGGACGGCGGCGATGATCGCGGCCACGCCATCCATGATCGAATAGATGGCGAACAGCAGCACCAGCGCGCCGACGGTCGCCATCGGGAAGGCCAGCGCCAGCACGCCGATGACGATGCCGAGGACGCCGCGCAGCGCCACCCAGCCCCAGTTGGCGGCCATGGCGGCGCCAAGGCTGCCGAGCGTGGCGCCCGGCGCTGAGAAGGGCGAAGGTCGGTGGCGATCATCGGCTGTCTCCTGTGGTCAGTGGTGCTCCGGGGTGGCCATCAGTTCGACCAGCACGCCGCCGGTGTCCTTGGGGTGGACGAAGATGATCGGCACGCCATGGGCGCCGATGCGCGGTTCACCGGTGCCGAGCACGACGGCGCCGCGGGCGCGCATGGCGTCGCGCGCGGCGATGATGTCGGCGACTTCGAAACAGACATGGTGCTGGCCGCCGGCGGGGTTCTTGCGCAGGAAGCCATGGATGGGGGAGGTCTCGCCGAGCGGTTCGATCAGCTCCAGCTGGCTGTTGGCGACATCGAGGAAGGCGACGCGGACGCCCTGTTCGAGCAGGTCGAACGGCGGGGTCGAGACCGTGGCCCCGAACAGCCGGGCGTACATGGCGATCGTGGCGTCAAGGTCCGGGCAGGCAATGCCGACATGGTTGAGGCGGCCGAGCAGCAGCGGCGGCAATTCGTCCGGGGTCGTGGCGTCAGGGATCATTGGGCTTTCCTCAAGGGGTCCGACTGGTATCGATAGGCGTTGTGCAGCTTTAAACCCAAGGGCGACCATGATCTACATCCTGCTCAATGCCGTGCCAATCCTGGCAGCGACGCTTGCCGGGCTTCTGGTCGGGCTGGTCTATCACCGGCTGTCGCGGCTGCCGCAGGCCGGGATCGGCCTGGTGGTGACGGTGGCGCTGGCGCAGGCGTGGTTCGCCGCGATCCTGGCCGGCGCGCTCATCCTGGCGCCGGACAAGGCCGGCGGCTGGACGATGGCGATCGGCAGCGCTGTCGTGATCTGGATCGGCTTTGTCGTGCCCACGGTGGTGGTGACCCTGCGCGGCCGCAGGATCGATGCCGGGGCGGTGGCGGTGGATTGTGTCTATTGGCTGGTGGTGATGCTGGTACAGGCGGTGGTGTTGAAGTCGATCGGGTTGGTACCGCCACCCGTCTGAGGGGGGAATGACGATGCGAATTGCCATGCTGGCGGCGCTGCTGCTGGCGATGCCGGCGGCTGCGCAGCCCATCGTGCTGCGGCCGGCACAGGTCTTCGATGGCGACGCGATGCATGCCGGCTGGCAGGTGGTCGTCGATGGCACGACGATCGTCAGCGCCGGGCCCGCCGGCGCGGCGCCGGCCGGGGCGCGGGTGATCGACCTGCCGGGCGCGACGCTGATGCCGGGATTGATCGAGGGGCACGGCCATCTGTTCCTCCACCCGTATAACGAGACGCCGTGGGACGACCAGGTGCTTCACGAACCGGTGGCGCTGCGCACGGTGCGGGCGGTGGCAGCCGCGGCAGCGACGCTGCGTGCCGGATTTACCACCGTGCGTGACCTTGGCACCGAAGGCGCGGGCTATGCCGATGTCGGGCTGAAACGCGCCATCGACCAGGGGATCGTGCCGGGCCCGCGGATGATCGTGGCGACGCGCGCGCTGGTGGCGACGGGCGCCTATGGGCCGCGCGGGTTCGAACCCGGCGTCGAGGTGCCGCTGGGCGCCGAGGCGGTGGACGGCCCGGCGCTGGTCACGGCGGTGCGGCGGCAGATCGGCAACGGTGCCGATGTGGTGAAGCTGTACGCCGATTATCGCTGGGGTCCGGGCGAGCCGAGCCGGCCGACCTTTTCCCAGGCCGAAATGGCGGCGGCGGTGGAGGCGGCGCACAGCGCCGGCCGCCAGGTCACTGCCCATGCCAGCACGCCCGAGGGCATGACCCGCGCCGTGATGGCCGGCGTCGATGCGATCGAACATGGCAGCGGCGGCACGGCCGCGGTGTTCCGGTTGATGAAGGCGCGGGGCGTGACGCTGTGCCCGACGCTCGCCGCCGGCGACGCGATCGCGCGCTATCGCGGCTGGAACGGCGCTGAGCCGGCGCCGCCGGGCGTAGCGGACGAGCGCGCCGCCTTCGCGCTGGCGCGTGCCGCGGGGGTCAACATCTGTGTCGGCGGCGACGTCGGGGTGTTCGCCCATGGCGAGAACGCGCGCGAGCTGCGGTTGCTCGTGGCGGCGGGGATGGCTCCGGCGGCGGTCCTGCGCGCGGCGACGGCGGGCAATGCGGCGGCGTTCGGGCTGGCGGATCGCGGCCGTGTGGCGCCGGGGCTGCTCGCCGATCTGGTGGCGGTGGAGGGCGATCCGGTGCGCGACATCGGCGCCGTCGCGCGCGTGGTGATGGTGATGAAGGGCGGCGCCGAGGTGACAGCGGACGTCAGGGGCCGATGATCTGCACGGTCGTCTCGCTCAGCCGGTCGTAAAGCCGGGCTTCGCGGCGCAAGGGCCACCAGTCGAACAGGAAGATGTTGATCGGGTGCCACAGCGCCACCCACGATCCGATGACGAAGCTTTCGGAAATGACCTGGGCATAGCCTGCCAGCGCCTCGCCGATGGCGACGGACAGCGCCACGAAGGCAATGCCGATCACCAGGCTGATGCGGCCATCGTGGAACAGGCGGCGCAGCTGGCGCCGTTTGGCAGCGGCCATGCGGCGAAAATTCTCGCACACCGCGTCGGCAACATTGGCGGCGACATCGATCCCCGGCGCCGCCGCGTCGATGTGGATGGCGAGGGTAAGCGGGACGCCGGACGGCGCCTTTTCGGCAAAGGCGATGATATAGTCGACCACGGCGGAATCGAGTTCGCGCCGGCGAAACGGCGCCGGGTCCATCGAATTGAACAGCTGCGTTTCGGTGTCGATGTGGATGGCAAGGCGGCTGCGGTCGGTCATGTGGCGGGCGCCCGGAACATGCGAAAGCCCAGATAGGCGACGGCGACGGTGATCAGCGGCGATACGATGCTGAAGATGGCAAAGGGCGCATAGCTCCAGGTCGCGACGCCGAGCGTGGCCGCCATATAGGCGCCGCAGCTGTTCCAGGGGATCAGCGCCGACGTCGGCGTGGCGGTGTCGCCGACGGCGCGCGACAGGACCACAGGGGCAAGGCCGCGGTCGGCAAAGGCCTTTTTGAACATCCGGCCGGGCAGGACGATGGCGATATACTGGTCGGCGGTGATGACATTGGTGGCAAAGATCGACGCGACCAGCGAAGCGACGAGCGCGCCGTCCGACTTGGCCCGCGCGATGACCGGGGTGATCAGCCGGTCGAGCACGCCGGCCTTTTCGACGACGCCGCCGAAGCCCAGCGCGGTGACGATCAGCCAGATGGTGTTGAGCATCGATTCCATGCCGCCGCGCGACGCCAGATCGTCCATCGGCTGGAACCCCGAGGTCGAGGTATAGCCGCTCGCCAGCGCCCGCCAGACGCCCTTGACCAGCGCCAGCCCGGTCGGCAGGCCATTGGCGCCGGCAAAGGCGATGACGCGTTCGGGGGCGATCACCATGGCCATGATGCCGCCGGCGATGGCGCCGAGAAAGATCGTGGTGAACGGCGGGAATTTGTACAGCGCCAGTATGATGACGACGAGCAGCGGCAGGAACAGCCATGGGGTGACGCGGAACGACGCGGCGATCGCGTCCATCTTGTCGCTCGAATCGAAATCGCCGGGCTGGCCGAGGGTGAAATAGACCAGCATGGCGACCGCCAGCGCCAGCACCGAGGTGATGAAGGTTTCGCGGATATGGGTATAGAGCGGCACGCCCGCGGCGGCGGCCGACAGGTTGGCGCTGTCCGACAACGGCGAGGATTTGTCGCCGAAATAGGCGCCCGAAATGATCGCGCCGGCGGCGACGGCGGGGTTCAGCCCCATGCTGACGGCGATGCCCATGAAGCCGACGCCGATGGTGCCGACGACGGTCCAGCTGCTGCCGATGCTGAAGGCGACAAGGGCGGTGATGGCACAGGCGGTGACGTAGAAATAATTGGGGCTGAGCAGTTTCAGGCCGTAATAGACCATCGCGACGAGCGTGCCCGACAGCGCCCAGGTGCCGATGAGCGCGCCGACCGCGAACAGGATGAAGATCGCGCCGATGCCGGTGGCCACACTGTCCGACGCCGCCTTGCCGAGGCTGTCGAGCGAATGGCCGCGCCGCCAGCCGATGAACACCGCGATCATGGTGGCGACGGTCAGCGCGACCTGGTTGGGGCCGAGCGCGCCGGCGTCGCCGAAAAGGAAATAGGCGAGCGCCACCAGAACGATGAGCGCGACGACGGGAATTGCGGCCTCCACCATCGTCAGCGGCTGCGGGGTGACGGGGCGGGCCATCACGGTGCCGGGGTGACGGCAATTTCGGTAAGCAGTTGGTTCAGGATGCGCACGGCGTCACGCGCGCGGTCGTCCACCCGGCCGGGGGTGAGCGCGGGTTCGAGATGGTCGCCCCTGTCGATGTCGGCGAGGTGCCAGGAAAAGCCCATCGGAAACGCGGGGCGCCTGGCGGTCTGTTGATAGCCGTCCTTGTCGCCCAGGTCCCAGTTGGTGGCCTCCATGTTGATGGCGGAAATGCCCCCGGCATCGAACGCTTCCTGGTCGGAACAGCAGCCGGTGCCGCGGGGATATTCGGGGTTGCGGCCCGGATTGGTCGCGGCGGTGATGCCGAGGCGGGCGGCAATGGCGAGCGCCCGGTCGCGCGCCGCGGGCCCGGCGGGGCTTTTCAGCGCCATCTTCGGGCCGGCGTGGACATAAAGCCGGTCGCCGGTGACGATGCTGTCAATGTTGATCATCAGCAGCGTGGCGCGCTGTTCGGCGGGCGTCATCCGGCGCACGATCTCGTGCGCGCCCTTCAGCCCGATCTCCTCGGCCCCGAACAGGATGAAGCGGATGCTGTGGGTGGGTTTGGCCCTGGCCAGCCGTTCGGCGAGTTCGAGGATGACGCCGACCCCCGAGGCGTTGTCGTCAAGCCCCTCCAGATCGGGCCCGCCGACGCGCCGGTCGATTTCGGCCACGCCGAGCGGCGTGCGCGAGTCATAATGGGCGCCGACGATGATCGCCTTGCCCGAGGTGCCGGGACGTTCGGCAATGATATTGGTGGAGACGAGGCTGGTCGTCACGGGCGCCGCGGGCTTTGCCGGCTGGAAGCTGTAGCTGGTCGCAAAGCGTTCGCGCCGCGGGCGGTAGCCCATGGCGGTCAGCCGGTCCGCGAGATGGCGTGCCGCTGCGTCTTCCTGCGGCGTGCCCGCCATGCGGCCGGGGAAGCGGGCAGCGAGATGCCGCGCCTCCCGCGCCGCGGTGTCGCCCGGCGCCGCGTGCAGCGGTGCGGCTGCCACCAGCAACGCGAGGACCATGCGTTTCACAGGCGGCCCCGGCGACCCGCTCAGCCGAAATCGACGGCGTCGCGGATGATCGGGCAGGTCATGCAATGGCCGCCGCCGCGGCCGCGGCCCAGCTCGGCGCCGACGATCGTGATGACCTCGACCCCCTGCTTGCGCAGCAGCGTGTTGGTATAGGTGTTGCGGTCATAGGCATAGACGACGCCGGGCGCCGCGCAGACGAGGTTGGCGCCGCTGTCCCATTGGGTGCGCTCGCGCTGGTAGCCGGTGCCGCCGGTTTCGACGACGCGCAGCTGCTTGAAGCCCAGTGCTTCGGCGACGACATCGACGAAGGGCTTGTTTTCGGCATGGAGTTCGACGCCGCTGGGGTGATCGCTGGGGCGGTAGGAATAGGTCCGCGTCAGGTTCATGAAATCGGGGGCCAGCAGCACGCAATCCCGGTCGGCAAAGGTGAACACCGTATCGAGGTGCATCGCGGCGCGGATCTTGGGCATGGCGGCGACGATGACGCGCTCGGCGGCGCCCTGCTTGAACAGCGTCGCCGCAAGCTGGCTGATCGCCTGGCGCGAGGTGCGTTCGGACATGCCGATCAGCACCGTCTTGTTGCCGATCGGCATGACGTCGCCGCCTTCCAGCGTCGCCAGGCCATGGTCGTGGGTCGGGTCGCCCCACCAGACATTGACCTTGCCGGCAAAATCCGGATGGAATTTGTAGATGGCGGTGGTGAGGATGGTCTCCTCGTGCCGCGCCGGCCAATAAAGCGGGTTGAGGGTGACGCCGCCATAGATCCAGCAGGTGGTGTCGCGGGTGTAGAGCGTGTTGGGCAGTGGCGGCAGCAGATATTCGATCGTGCCGGCGGCTTCACGGACGACGGTGAAGGCGCTGCCGCCCAGATCTTCGGGAAATTCCTCGGTCGACAGGCCGCCGATGAGGGTTTCGGCAAGCACGCGCGGCGCCAGCCCGTCGAGATAGCTGCGAAGTTCGTCGACGAAGCCCAGCCCGATCTGGTCGGGGATGACCTGGTTGTCGAGGATCCACGTCTTGCCTTCGGGCACTGCCAGCGTTTCGGCGAGAAGGTTGTGCATTTCCACGACTTCGATGTTGCGATCGCGCATCTTGCTGACGAAATCGAAATGGTCGCGCTTGGCATTTTCGACCCACAGCACGTCGTCGAACAGCAGATCGTCGCAATTGCTCGGGGTGAGCCGCTGGTGGGCGCGGCCGGGGGCGCAGACCATGACCTTGCGGAGCTGGCCGACTTCGGAATGGACGCCGAACTTCACTTCACTCGACATGTTGCGTTCCCTTCAGATGGCGATGGCGCCGGTGGTCAGGCCATAGACGGCGTAGATGGCGGCAAGGCAGATGGCGGCGAAGATCACCCAGTCCGATGGCTTGTCGAACACGGGCTTGTCCTGTTCGCGGCGGGCCATGACGTAGAGAATGGTGCCGGGGGCAAACAGCACCGCCGACAGGACGATGAATTTCAGCCCGCCGGCGTAGATCATGAACAAGGTGTAGGCGACAGCGGCGCTGGACAGCAGCAGGTCGCGGCGGCGCTCCTCCGGCCGCACGTCATAGGTTTCGCCGCGCCGCGCGATGATCAGGCCATAGGCGGCGACGAACAGATAGGGGATGAGCGTCGTCGCGCTGGTCAGGTTGAGCATCAGCGCAAAGGCATCGCGTGACCAATAGGTGGTGATGACGATGGTCTGGATGATGGCGCTCGTCACCCACAGGGCGGTGACGGGGACGTTGTTCTTGTTCACCCGGGCGAACATGCGCGGCATGTCCTTCGACTTGCCGGCGGCGAACATCACCTCCGCACAGATCAGCGCCCAGGCGAGATAGGCGCCAAGAACCGAGACGATCAGCCCGATCGAGACGAAGATCGCGCCCCAGGGGCCGACAACGGATTCGAGCACGCCGGCCATCGATGGCTGGCGCAGCCCGGCGATGTCGGCCCGTTGCAGCACGGCGAAGGGCAGCAGCGTGACCAGCACCATCAGCGCCGTGACGATGATGAAGCCGCGGATGGTCGCGGTTCCCACATCCTCGCGTTCCTTGGCAAAGCGCGAATAGACGCTGGCGCCTTCGATTCCGATGAACACGAACACGGTTACCAGCATGGTCGCCTTGACCTGCTCGAACAGCCCGGTGGTCAGGTCGCCGCCATAGAAGTTGAAGCGGAACAGGTCGGCCTGGAAGGCAACGAAGACGAGGACGAGAAAGGTCAGGATGGGGATGATCTTGGCGACGGTGACGACCGAGTTGATGAACGCCGCCTGCTGGACGCCGCGCAGGATGAGAAAGTGGAAGCTCCAGATGCCGACGGAGGCGAAGGCGATGGCGATGGCGGTGTTGCCATCCCCGAACATCGGGAAAAAGGCGCCCAAAGTCGACTTGATCAGCACCCAATAGGAAACATTGCCGATGCAGCTGCCGATCCAGTAGCCGAATGCCGAGATGAAGCCCGGATAATTGCCGAAGCCCTCGCGCGCATAGGCGAAGACGCCGGCGTCGATATCGGGCTTGCGTTCGGCGAGCGCCTGGAAGACCCGCGCCAGCATGTACATGCCGGTGCCGGCGATGATCCAGGCGATGACGGCGCCCAGCGGCCCCGTCGCCTGGGCAAAGGTGCGCGGCAGCGAGAAGATGCCGGCGCCGACCATGCCGCCGACGACCATCGCCGTCAGCTGGAGGACCGACATCTTCTGATCCGGCGTGCCTTGTTGCGCCACGCGTTCCCCCCCTGATGCCTTGGCTCGTTACTGGCCGCAAACGGCTCTTTTCGAACACTTGCTTAAGGCTATACCGGTCGATAATCTTTTGCCAGTTGGAAAGATGCGGATGCGGACTACCAAACTGTCGCGGCGATGATGCGTGTTTGCGCGGCGATGGCGCTGGTCTTCGCAGCCGCGCCGGCGGGCGCCGCCGTGTTGACGGCGCCGTTGCAGGCGGCGCTGCGCTATTGGCAGGCCGGCGAATATGCCAGCGCTGTGCAGGCCTTCGAAACGATCCTGTGGCTCGAAGACCTGCCGCCCGACGTACATGGCCAGGCCGACAGCTATGCGGCCGTCGCCACCGAATATCTTGCCGGCCGCACCGTGCTGCCCAGCGGCTATGGCATCGCCGGCGTCGGGCATTATCGCGAGAACAACAGCATCGCCGGGCGCGGCGAGGCGCGCGACCTGTTCGCCGGGCTGCGCGCCGGCGGCCGGGTCAATCTGGTGTCGAGCAGCGCCCTGACGATCAACGCGTCGGTCGATTATCGCTACCGCCGCTACGACCATGCCGACCGGCGCGACGATTCCGACCTGCGCTGGAGCCTGGGCGGATCGCGGCCCATCGGGCGCACCGGCTGGGCCTTTGGCGCGCGCGGCTGGTTGAGCGCGCGCGGCGACGGCGTCACGCGCAGCGATGCCGGGGTGTTCACGACCTTCCGGTTTCGCGAGGGCAAGGGCGACCAGTTCGAGATCGGCGCCGAGCTGCGCCGCCGCGCCTATCCCTATGGTCCGCTGCGCTACCGAACGCGCGATATTGTCGAGGCGACGGCAAGCTGGACCCATGCGCTGGCCGGCGGCCGCGCCAGCGTGGGGCTGGCGGCGCACGGCGGGCGCGTGTTCCCCGACAGTGCGATGCCGGACGGAGCATCGGGCTTCATCGGCCTCTCGCCCTCGGTGAACGTGACCGTTTCGGAACGGATCGGTGCCTATGTCTTCGGCTGGTGGCAGAATGATCGCTACGCCGTCGAGCGTTTCCTGTCCGACAGCAGCGATGCGGTCACGGGCCAGGCCATGCGCAACGACAATCTGTACGAAGTCGGTGGCGGCATGACCTGGAACTTCGCGCCGGGTTGGGAGCTCAACCCCGGCATTCTTTACGTCCGTGATCGCAGCAACATCGTCGGAGTGAACTACAGCGCGACCGAGTTCACCCTCAACCTGCGGCGGGATTTCTAGGCCGTGGCTGTCGCGCGGCCCGGCGCCGCCACAGGCTAGAATTTGGCGCGATAAGTCGCGCCTGCGCCGGGGTTGCTCAGGCGTTCGGCGTGATCAGATATTTCTCCCCCGTGGCACGCCGGTTGTAGCCGGTGATGGCGGGCAGGCCGAGTGCTTCGGCGAGGGTGATGCGGGCCGTGTAGTGGCTGGCGAAGGTCGTCGTTAGTTCGGCGGCGACACGGTCGCGCAGCGCCTGCGCGTCGGCGGCGCCGATCTTCTGCAGGAACGGGAACAGCAGCCAGCCGCCGATGCCCCACGCCATGCCGAAACCGCGGTTGAGTTCGGTGGGGCCGGTGTCGAGCCCGCCATAGATATAGACCTGTTTGTGAACCGCCGATCCGTAGCGGCTATATTCCCTGGCGGTCTTGTTGACGGCGATTTCCATGGCGGTGAGGATCTGCCCCGCCAGCTTGCCGCCGCCGATCGCATCGAAGGCGATCGTCGCGCCGGTTTCGACCAGCGCGGCGACGAGCGCGTCCATGAAGCCGGGCTGGCTCGAATCGACGACATGGGCGGCGCCAAGGTCGCGCAGCGTTGCCGCCTGCGCCGCGCTGCGGACGATGTTGATGAGCGCAATGCCGTCCTTGATGCAGATGCGGTTGAGCATCTGGCCGAGGTTGGAGGCAGCGGCGGTGTGGACGAGCGCCTTGTGGCCCTCGCGGCGCATGGTCTCGGTCATGCCCAGCGCCGTCAGCGGGTTGACGAAGCACGATGCAGCGGCTTCGGCGTCGACGCCATCGGGCGCGACGATGGCATCGCGGGCGCGGACGGTACGGAACTGGGCGTACATGGCGCCGCCGATGATGCCGACGGTCTTGCCGACAAGATGCTCGGCGCCTTCGCCGGCGGCGACAACGACTCCCCCGGCCTCATTGCCGACGGGCATCGATTCGCCGACCCGCGCGGCCATCGCCCGCATGAGCGCGGGCGGGATCGGCGCCGTGACGACCGGGCGATCGGGCGTGCCGGCGACCGTGGCCGCGGTCATGTCGGCGGCGCCGAACAACAGCCCGATGTCGCTCGGGTTGATCGGTGTCGCATCGATGCGGACGAGGATTTCGCCGGCGCCGGGAGCAGGGGTCTCGACCTCGGCAAGCGAGAGTTCGAGCGTGCCGTCGGCGGTGACGAGCGAGCGCAGTTGCAGCATGGTGGAACCTTCCCCGGGTGTCTGTTTTTCCGCCGCCGGGTACACCCTGACCCGGCGTGCTGGTCCGTTGCTTGGCCGCAGCGGCCGCCGTCACATGTCGGGCAGCTTGAAACCCGGCGGCAGCGGCATGCCGGCGGTCAGCTTGTTCATTTCGGCACTGCCGGCCTGGTCGGCCTTGGCCTTGGCGTCGTTGAAGGCGGCAACGACGAGATCCTCGAGCATTTCCTTGGAATCGGCGGTCAGCAGCGACGGGTCGATGACGACGCCGATGATGCGGCCGCGCGCGGTGGCGCGAACCCGGATCAGGCCGCCACCGCTGGCGCCTTCGACCTCGATCACGTCGAGCTGGGCCTGGGCCTTGGCCATTTGCTCCTGGACGCTTTGGGCGGCCTTCATCAGTTCATCGAGACTGGGCATGCTGGGTCCTTTCGTCAGGGTCGAAGCCGATGATTTCGGCGTCGGGGAAAGCGGTGAACAGGGCCGCGACGGTCGGGTCGGCGCGGGCATTGTCGATACGGGCCGCGGCGGCAGCCTGTTCGGCCTCGCGCAGTGTTGCGGCACCGCCCGACGCGACGAAATCGACCGTCCAGGTGGTGCCGGTCCATTCGGCGAGGCGCTTGCCGATCAGCGCCAGCTGGTCGCGAGCGGCGTGCGGCGGACTGGCCAGCGTCATTGCGCCCGGCGCGAACCGGACAAGGCGCAGCTCGTCGGTCAGCATATGGTGCAGCCGCGCCTCGTTGTGCTGGCGGAACAGCGCGACCAGCGACGGATAGTCCTGCGGCAGGCCCGGCGCTGCCGGGGCAGCGGGCGGCAGCGGCAAGGTGGCGACGGGAGTGGGGGCCGGGGCGGGCGCCGCGGCCGACGTCGGTGCCGACAGGGTGGGGGCGGGTGCCGACGGGGCGGGAGCGGGGGCCGGCAAGGGCAGGGCGCCCGCGCCGGATTCGGTCAGCCGCCGGACCAGATTGGCGGGGTCGGGAAGGTCGCTGGCATGGATCAGCCGCAGCAGCGCCATCTCGGCAGCCTGCAGCGGCACCGGCGCCGACTGCACCTCCGCCAGCCCCTTCAGCAGCAGCTGCCACAGCCGGTGGAGTGCCGGAAAGGACAGCCGCTCCGCCCAATCGGCGATCATCGCCTTTTCCTCGACACTCAGCGCCGGGTCATCGGCCGGCGCCAGCCGGGCGCGCGTGACCGCATGCACCAGATCGAGCAGTTCGCGCAGCAGCATTTCGGGGTCGAGCCCCAGGTCATATTGCGCGGCAATGGCCGCCAGCGTGCCGGGCGCGTCGCCCGCGAGCGCCAGCCCGAACAGCCGCCGCACCGCGCCGCGGTCGGCAAGCCCGAGCATGTCGCGCACCGCATCGGCGGTCACTTCGCCGCCCGAATGGGCGATGGCCTGGTCGAGCACCGACAGACCGTCGCGAACCGAGCCTTCGGCAGCGCGGGCGATCAGCGCCAGCGCCTCGGGCTCCGCCGTCGCGCCCTCGGCCGTGACGATGGCGGCGAAATGCGCGACCAGCGTGTCGGCGGGAACACGGCGCAGGTCGAAGCGCTGGCACCGCGACAGCACGGTGACCGGGATCTTCTGGACTTCGGTGGTGGCGAAGATGAACTTCACATGCGGTGGCGGTTCTTCCAATGTTTTCAAAAGGCCATTGAAGGCCGGCTTCGACAGCATGTGAACTTCGTCGATGATGTAGATCTTGAACCGTGCCGAAACGGTGGCATAGCGCACCGCCTCGATGATCTCGCGGATGTCGTCGATGCCGGTGTTCGACGCGGCGTCCATCTCGATGACGTCGATGTGGCGGCCGGCGGCGATCGCGACACAGGGTTCGCAGACGCCGCACGGCGCGATCGTCGGGCCGCCCTGGCCATCGGGGCCGATGCAGTTGAGTGCCTTGGCGATGATACGCGCGGTCGACGTCTTGCCGACCCCGCGCACGCCGGTCAGCAGCCAGGCCTGCGCCAGCCGATCGCGGGCGATGGCATTGGCGAGGGTTTTGACCATCGCGTCCTGGCCGAGCAGCGTGTCGAAACTGGCCGGCCGGTATTTGCGCGCCAGGACGCGATAGGCGGGTGCTTCCGGTGCCGCGGCGGGCGGCTCCATGCCGGGGAAGGCGAGGTCTGTGTCGTCGGCCATGACGGGGGTTTAGCCGGTTGGCGGGACGGGTGCGAGCGAATAGCTTCGCCCGATTTCACGACCATGCGATGGCAGCATACCTCCCCCCGCCGGGGGGAGGTCGGACTCGGCGCAGCCGAGCCGGGAGAGGGGCCGGGTGGGGGCGAAGGAAGCAGGGGGCATGGGCGAAGCCCATGCGGACGTCAGACGCGATCGGCTGGCGAAGGGCCAGCCGCCGCGCTGGCCGCGCTTGCGCCTGTCGGCGCGCGGCACGCGCGCTCGCGGCGCTGCGCGGTGGGAGCCGGGAACGACCCAGTGCGAAATCGTTGCGGCTGCTTCCTTCCGGACCTGACCGGGTTGGCGAAGGCACTGCCCGCCCGACTCCCGCGGCGCATATGGGGGATTGTTCCTGCGAGGGCAAGCGTCAGTCGCTGGTCAGCACCGTCAGTCCCTTGCCGGTGCTGCCCGAGATGACGCCGCCGTCGGTGGCGAGCAGGGTGGTGCCTTCGCCGACGACGTTGCGCAGATTGGCGTAGAATTGCGGCGGGATCTTCACCATGTTGATGGCGTTCTGGTCGACATTCTGGCCCTGGCGCGTCTGATAGCCGGGCATGCCGAGATAAACCCATTTCGAATTGCCATTGGCGTCGCGCCCGGCCCATTGCGCGGCGCGGGTGCCCATGTCGAAGCCCTTGGGGACGACGATACGGCTGCGGCCGATCTCGATGCCGTTGCGATAGACGATGATGCGTTCGCTGTTCGTCGACACCACGATCGTCACCGGGCCGGTCGGCGATGCATCCGGCGTCCAGCGCGAAATCTCGTCCCCGGTCAGCGGGTTGGTGCGCGGGTCGGCGGGCTGGCCCTTGTAGTTCACCGGCGCGATCAGGGCATTGTCGACGACCGTTTCCGGCTGGGCGATCGGCCCCTTGTCGTCGGTAACGACGACGGTCATGCCCATGGTGCTGACATCGAACAGCAGCTTGGAAAATTCGAGCGGCATGCGGACACAGCCATGGCTGGCCGGATAGCCGGGCAGGTTGCCGGCGTGCAGTGCGATGCCGTCCCAGGTCAGCCGCTGCATATAGGGCATGGGGGCGCTGTTGTAGAGGTTGGACTTGTGGTCCTTGCTCTTTTGCAGGATCTGGAAAATGCCGGTCGGGGTGGTCTTGCCGGGCTTGCCGGACGAAACGGTGGTGACGCCGATGCGAACCCCGTTGCGATAGACGAAGGCAAGCTGCGACTTCAGGTCGATGACCACCATGATCGGGCCTGCCGGCGCAATGCTGGCGTCCCAGATCCACTGGCCGGGCTTCAACTGCGACACGGGCGTGTCGAACGCCGCCGAACTGGTCGCGCCGGGGGCCAGCGCCAGCACCGGCGCGATCGCCGCGGCGGCGAGGAGAGCGGCGATGAGCAGGTGTCGCATGGCGGGGCGTCCCGGTTGTGGCGTTGCCCGCTATGCCGCTACCGCCGGCTCATGTCCACGGCGCCGGGAGGCATGCGGACGGTCAGGCTGCCGATGTCGGGGGTCAACCGGATCTGGCACGCCAACCGCGAGGCGCGCGATGCGCCGACGGCGAAATCGAGCATGTCCTCCTCCTCGTCCGACGGCGGCGGCAGCTTGCCGGCGTCGTCACCCGAGATGAGGACATGGCAGGTCGAACACGCCATCGCGCCTTCGCAAGTGCCTTCCAACGGTTGGCCATGGGCCTGGGCGAGTTCGAGCAGCTGCTGGCCGGGCGCGGCGGTGACGGTGGCTTCGTGGGTGCCGTCGGCAGAGACGAAGCGGATCTGGGTCATGCGGCCTCGGTGGACAGCCGCGACACCGCGGCGGTGATTTGTTGCGCTGCACTATCAACATCTGAAGGAAGAGTGAAGCGGCCAAATCCCAGCCGCAGCGAAGCGCGCGCCTGGGCATCGGACAGCCCCAGCGCCGTCAGCACATGGCTGGGCCGGCCGGTGACGGCGGCGCACGCCGACCCCGACGACAGGGCAAGCCCGTGCAGATGCGCCAGCAACGGAATGGTGGTGCCGGGAAACCCCAGGTTGAGGTTGCCCGGCCAGCGGGCCGTGCGGTCGCCGTTGACGGTGAACGGCACGGTCAGGCCGGCGAGCAGCCGGTCGGCAAGCATCGCCGCATGGGCAGTGTCGGCGGCCATGCGATCGCCGGCGATGCGCGCCGCGGCACCCAGCCCCACGATCAGCGCCGTCGGCAATGTGCCCGACCGGCCGTCTTCCTGCCCGCCGCCGTGCATCAGCGGAGTCAACATCGTGAACGGGCGGCGGTAGAGCGCGCCGACGCCCTTGGGGCCGTAGATCTTGTGCGCCGTCAGCCCCAGGAGGTCGATGCCCATGGCGTCGACATCGATCGCGATCTTGCCGAACGCCTGCGCCGCGTCGCAGTGCATCACGGCGCCGAAGCCATGGGCGATGCGGGCCATGTCGGCAATCGGCTGGATGACGCCGATCTCGTTGTTGACGAGCATGGCGGAGACGATGGCGACATCCTCCCCCATGGCGCGTTCGAGGTCGCCGAGGTCGACACGGCCGTCGGCGCGCACCGGCAGCACGGTGAGATGCGCGCCGAGCGACGCCAGATATTGCGCGGTCTCAAGGACGCAGCTGTGCTCGGTGGCCAGCGTCACGATGCGCCGCCGGGTCTGGCCGGGGTGGGTCATCAGGCCTTTGAGCGCCCAGTTCGCGCTTTCGGTGGCCCCGGAGGTGAAGGCGATGGTTTCGGGTCCGGCCCCCAACAGCGCGGCAACGCTGTCGCGCGCCGTCTCGACCGCGGCCTTGGCCTGATAGCCCCAGAGGTGCGCGCTGTGCGGATTGCCGAAGCCGGCGACGCCCCAGGGCTCCATCGCGGCGGCGACCTGCGGGTCGAGCGGCGTGGTGGCGCCGTAATCGAGGTAGATGGGCACGGTCATGCCGCGTGCCTGTCCCGGGCGCCGGCCATCGCCAGCCAGGCGGCGGCAAAGGCGTCGATGTCGCTCCCCAGCGTGTCCGGCCCCAGGCTGACCCGGATCGCCTCGCCCGCCGCGTCGCCAAGGCCCATCGCCGCAAGGACATGGCTGGCATGGACCTTGCCCGATGAACAGGCGGCGCCGGCGCTGACCATGATGCCGGCAAGGTCGAGTCGCATCACCTGGGTGGCTGCGGCGACGCCGGGAAGCGCGATGTTGCTGATGTTCGGCAGGCGCGGCGCACCGGCGCCGTGGATGGTGGCCGCGAGCCGCGCTTCGAGCGTTTCCCGCAGGACGGCCACGCGATTCCAGTCGGCCGGGCTGTCGATGGCGGCGGCAAAGGCGGCGATGCCGGGCAAATTGGGGGTGCCGCCGCGGTGGCCGCGTTCCTGGCCGCCGCCGCGCTGCACCGGCGTCAGGCCGGCCGGGTCGCGGGCGATCAGCGCGCCGGTGCCGGGGACGCCGCCCAGCTTGTGCGCCGAAATGGCGACAAAATCGGCGTGCGGCAGCGGCAGCTTTCCGGCCGACTGGACGGCATCGACGAGCAGGCGGCTGCCGGCGGCGGCGACCAACGCGGCGACCTCGGCGATCGGCTGGACGACCCCGGTCTCGTTGTTGGCGTGTTGCACGGCGACCAGTGCCGGCCCGGCCGCCAGCAGCGCGGCGAGCGCGGCAAGATCGATGACGCCGTCGGCATCGACGGGGACCAGCGCGGCGTCCGGGCGGGCGGCGAGCACGGCGCTGTGTTCGGTGGCGCCGGCGAGCACGCGTTGCGGCGTGTTGAGCGCCAGCGCCAGCGCCTCGGTGCCGCCGCTGGTGAAGATGATGGCGTCGGCGCGGCAGCCGGCCCAGGCGGCGATGCGGTCGCGCGCGGTTTCGACGATGCCGTTGGCAGTGCGGCCGCCCGAATGGACCGACGACGGGTTGCCGACCACCGCGGCGGCGGCGGCGAGGGCGGCAATCGCCTGCGGCCGCGCCGGCGTCGTGGCGGCGTGATCGAGGTAGATGCGGCTTTTTATTGCGAATTCGGCCATCGCCCTCATATAGGGGATGAGGCGCGTGCTGCGCCACCAGCTTGATTTGCGGAATTATCCATGCCCGAAGTGATTTTTGCCGGCCCCGAAGGCCGTCTCGAAGGCCGTTACCAGCCCGCCAGCCGGCCGCGCGCGCCGGTCGCGATCCTGTTGCAGCCGCACCCGGCGCAGGGCACGATGAATCACCCGATCGTCATGGCGATGTACAACAGCTTCGTGCGCCGCGGCTTTGCCACGCTGCGCTTCAACTTTCGCGGCGTCGGGCGCAGCCAGGGGACGTTCGACAATGGCATCGGCGAGTTGAGCGACGCCGCCTCGGCGCTCGACTGGATGCAGCAGTACAACCCCGAAGCGCACACGACCTGGGTCGGCGGTTTTTCCTTCGGCGCCTGGATCGGCATGCAGCTGCTGATGCGCCGCCCCGAGATCAAGGGCTTCATCAGCATCGCCCCGCCGGCGAACATGTACGACTTCACCTTCCTGGCGCCATGCCCGTCGAGCGGCATCATCGTCGATGGCGAAAATGACGAGGTGGTGACCGGCGCGTCGGTCCAGAAGCTCGTCGACAAGCTGAAGACCCAGCGCCACATCACCATCGACCATGCCACCGTTCCGGGAGCGAACCATTTCTTCCAGCACGAGATGGACGATCTGATGAAGGTGGTCGACGGCTATCTCGACCGGCGGCTTGCCAACGGCGGACGCTAGGCGTGCGACCTCGACGCCTGTGATTTCCCGGCCTTGGCGGTTGTGAACCTGGCGGAACCAACCTATTCAGGCGGAGTTTAACGGCGCTCGGCTTGAGTGATGACCGAACGAGAGCGAGTTGCTGATTTGATCCCGATGTCGCCGCGTCGCCCAGCGATCGCCCTGCTTTCCTTTGCAGCGGCATTGGCCGTCAGCGGCTGCGGCGCCGACACGTCGTCCAAGCAGCGTGGGCCCAAGGGGCCGCCGCAGGTCGGATATGTCACGGTCGCGCGCAGCAGCGTGCCGCTGGTCACGGAACTCGCGGGCCGGGTCACGGCGTTCGAAATGTCGGAAGTCCGCCCGCAGGTCGCCGGCATCGTGCGGGAGCGCCTGTTCACCGAAGGCGCTGTCGTGCGCAAGGGACAGACGCTGTATCGCATCGATCCGCGCCTTTATGCAGCGACGGTCGACCAGGCACGCGCCAACCTGGCGTCGGCGCAGGCCACGGCGGAGGCGGCGCGGATCAGTGCCGGCCGGCTGCGGCCGCTCGCCAAGATCGAGGCGGTGAGCGCGCAGGATCTGACCAATGCCGAGGCGACGTCGCGCCAGGCCGATGCGGCGGTGGCGCAGAACCGCGCCGCCCTGGAAACCGCGCGGATCAACCTTGAATTCACCACGGTGCCGGCGCCGATCACCGGGCGGATCGGCCGTTCGCTGTTCACCGTCGGGGCGCTGGTCACGACCAGCCAGGCCGATCCGCTGGCGGTCATCCAGCGGCTCGACCCGATCTTTGTCGACATGCAGCAGTCGAGCGCCGACCTGCTGGCGTTGCGGCGATCGCTGGCCAGTGGCGGCATCGCCCCGACCGTCGCCAAGGTTCGGCTGATCCTGGAAGACGGCAGCGATTACGGCATGACCGGCACCGTTCAGTTTGCCGAGGTCATGGTCAATGCCAGCACCGGCACCGTCACCCTGCGCGCCAAATTTCCCAACCCGCGCGGCGTGCTGCTGCCCGGCATGTTCGTGCGCGCGCGCTTTGCGCAGGGCGTCGACCGGGGTGCCATCTTGGTGCCGCAGGCGGCGGTATCGCGCGATCCCAAGGGCCAGGCATCGGTGTTCATCGTCGGGCCCGACAACAAGGCGATCGACCGCACGGTGACGGCGGCGCGGGCGCAAGGGCCGGACTGGGTGGTGACCGCCGGCCTCCAACCGGGTGATCGCGTCATCGTCCAGGGCACCGCCAATGTGAAACCCGGCGCCGTGGTGCGGCCGGTGGCGGCCGATACCCCCCAGAAGATCGTCGTGCCGGCGAAAAAGCCGAGCTGATGTCGCGCATTTTCATCGACAGGCCGATCTTTGCCTGGGTGCTCGCGATCATCGTCATGCTGGCGGGGGTAGGCGCCATCCTGTCGCTGCCGGTGGGCCAATATCCCGATGTGGCACCGCCGCAGGTCAACATCCGCGCGACCTATCCCGGCGCGTCGGCCGAAACCATCCAGAACAGCGTTACCCAGGTCATCGAACAGCAGCTGACCGGGATCGACGGCCTGCTCTATTTCAGCTCCTCCTCTTCCTCGCGCGGCCAGGTGTCCATTTCGGCCGTGTTCGACAAGGGCACCGACCCCGACATCGCCCAGGTGCAGGTGCAGAACCAGGTGCAGCAGTCATTGGCGCGGCTGCCGCAGCAGGTGCAGCAGCAGGGGATCCGGGTCACCAAGTCCAACCCCGACTTCCTGATGATCGTCGCCATCTACGACGAGACCGATCGGCTCAATCGCAGCGACATCTCCGATTATCTGACGACGAACCTGCAGGATACGTTGGCGCGCGTCGAAGGGGTCGGCGATGTCAACGTCTTCGGTTCACCCTATGCGATGCGGATCTGGCTCAACCCCGATCGGTTGACGAGCTATGCCTTGATGCCCGGCGATGTCATTACCGCGATCCAGAACCAGAACACCGAAGTCGCCGCAGGTGAACTCGGCGGCCAGCCCCAGCCGGCGGAGCAGATGCTCAACGCCACCGTCACCGCGCAGGCGCGCATGCAGACCCCGGAGGAATTTCGGGCCATCATCCTGAAAACCCTGCCGAGCGGCGCGACCGTTCGCCTGCAGGACGTCGCCCGGATCGAGCTCGGCGCGGAAAGCTATGCGTCCAGCAGCCGCGTCAACGGCCATTCCGGCGCGGGCCTGTCGATCTCCCTGGCGCCGGGGGCCGATGCGCTCAAGACCGCCGAACTGGTCAAGGCGGTCGTCGAAAAAGCCGCGCCGGCGTTTCCGGCCGGGCTGAAATTCGCCTATGCCAACGACACCACCGCCTTCATCAAGCTGTCGGTCGATGAAGTCGTCCAGACGCTGTTCGAAGCCATCGTCCTTGTCATCATCGTCATGTTCGTCTTCCTGCAGAACTGGCGCGCGACCCTGATCCCGACCATCGCTGTTCCCGTCGTGCTGCTCGGCACCTTCGCGATTTTCTACCTCGCAGGCTTTTCGATCAACACGCTGACATTGTTCGGGCTGGTGCTGGCCATCGGGCTGCTGGTCGATGACGCCATCGTCGTGGTCGAAAACGTCCAGCGGCTGCTGGAAGAGAACCCCGAGATGACGCCGCGCGAGGCGACGATCCAGTCGATGGAGGAAATCCAGGTGGCGCTCGTCGCCATCGCTATCGTGCTGTCGGCCGTGTTCCTGCCGATGGCGTTCTTCGGCGGGTCGACGGGAGTCATCTATCGCCAGTTTTCGGTGACGATCGTGTCGGCGATGGTGCTTTCGGCGCTGGTGGCGCTGATCCTCAGCCCGGCATTGACGGCTACCCTGCTCAAGCAGAAGCCGCCGGAGGGCGAGGCGCCGAAGGGCTGGGCGGACCGGCATTTCCCGCGCATTGTCGCGGCCGCCGAGGGGCTTGGCGATGGTTTCAACCGGCGGTTCGACCGCGCCACCGACCAATATGTGACCGCCGTCGACGGCATCATCAACCGCAAATGGCTGTTCCTGGCGATCTATGCAGCGGTGGTTGCGCTTTTGGTGCTGTTGTTCGTGCGGCTGCCGACGAGCTTCCTGCCGACCGAGGACCAGGGTTCGGCGCAGTTGCAGTTCCGTTTGCCGGCGGGGGCGACCCAGGGGCGGACCGAGCAGGTGCAGCTCGCTGTCGAAAATTATTTCCTGACGCAGGAAAAGGCCAATACCAGCGTCATCCTGACGGTCGCCGGCGGCGGCGGCGGTGGTGCCAGCGGCCAGAACACCGGCCAGGGCTTCCTCAATTTCGTGCCATGGGACCAGCGTGAGGGCTCTGAAGACAGCGCCGACGCCATCGTGGCGCGCGCCAGTGCCGCCTTTACCAACTTCCGCGATGCCCAGGTCTTTGCGCTGGTGCCGCCGGCCATCCGAGGGCTCGGCCAGTCCAACGGCTTCACCATGCAATTGCAGAACAGCAGCGGCATGACCCGGGCAGAGTTCATCGCCGCGCGCGAGCGGCTGCTCGCCGCCGCCACTGCCGATCCGATGCTCACCGGAGTCCGCCTCGGCGAACTGCCCGACATCGCCACGCTGCAGGTCGATATCGACCAGCAGAAGCTGTCGGCGCTCGGATTGACGCA
Source organism: Polymorphobacter fuscus (assembly GCF_011927825.1). Lineage (NCBI taxonomy): Bacteria > Pseudomonadati > Pseudomonadota > Alphaproteobacteria > Sphingomonadales > Sphingosinicellaceae > Sandarakinorhabdus > Sandarakinorhabdus fusca. Next base: position 306,573 of record NZ_JAATJI010000001.1, read on the forward strand.
AGGCGACGTCAACACGACGCTGTCGACCGCCTGGGGCGGCCGCTATGTCAACGATTTCGTCGATCGCGGCCGGGTCAAGCGTGTCTTCGTCCAAGGCGATGCCGAGTTCCGCGCCGAACCGGACAATCTGGCGCAATGGTTCGTCCGCGGCTCCGGCGGCCAGATGGCACCGTTCAGCGCCTTTGCCCGGACCAGCTGGTCACAGGCGCCAACGACATTGTCCCGCTTCCAGGGCATCCCGTCCTACGAATTCCAGGGGCAGGCGGCGGCCGGGGTAAGCTCGGGCGACGCGATGGCACGGATGGAGGAACTGGCGCGCGAAATTCCCGGCACAAGCGTCGCCTGGGCCGGGCTGTCGTTCCAGGAACGGCTGTCGTCGGGGCAGGCGCCGCTGTTGTACGGCCTGTCGCTTGTCGTCGTCTTCCTGTGCCTTGCCGCGCTTTACGAAAGCTGGTCCATCCCCATCGCCGTCCTGCTGGTCATCCCGCTCGGGCTTGTCGGCGCGGTCTTTGCGGTGACGCTGCGCGGGCTTGAAAATGACGTCTATCTGCAGATCGGCCTGCTGACGACGATGGGTCTCGCCGCGAAGAACGCCATTCTGGTCATCGAATTTGCCGAACGCGCCGAAAAACAGGGCAAGCGGGTCATCGATGCAGCTCTGGAGGCGTCGCGGCTGCGGCTGCGGCCGATCCTGATGACCAGCCTTGCGTTCATTTTCGGCGTGCTGCCGCTGGCGCTGTCGACCGGCGCCGGTGCCAACAGCCGCATCGCGATCGGCACCGCCGTCATCGGCGGCATGCTGACCGCGACGATCCTCGCGATCTTCTACATCCCGCTGTTCTTCGTGCTGGTCCGGCGGACGGTACGCGATGGCTTCCACCGGCAGCCGCCGAAGGTCGCAGCCGCATGAGGCCCGCCCTTGCCATGGCCCTGCTGCTGGCCACCGCCGGCTGCTCGATGGCGCCGAAATACGAGCGGGCGCCGCCGCCGGTGCCGGCATCGTGGCCGGCGGGCGATGCCTATCTGCGCCAGTCCGAAGCGACCTTGCCGACGGTCACCTACCGCGACGTGTTCCGCGACCCGCGGCTGCAGGCGCTGGTTGAATCGGCGCTGCTGAACAATCGCAACCTGCGCGTCGCCGCCGCCAATATCGCGACGGCGCGGGCGCAGTTCCAGGTGCAGCGCGCCAGCCTGTTTCCGCAGGTCAACGGCGGCGGAAATTACACACGATCGCAGACATCGGGGGCGGGTACCGGCACCGGCGGCGGCTTTGCGCGCTCGGGAACGACCTTGTCGGCCGATATCGGCATCAGCGCCTTCGAGATCGATCTGTTCGGCCGGCTGCGATCGCTGTCGGATGCCGCGCTCAACCGCTATTTCGCCACTGAGGCCGCGGCGCGCGCGACGCGGCTGACGCTGGTCGGTGACATTGCCGATACCTGGCTGCTCTATGCCGCCGACCGCAGCCTGTTGCAGGTGGCGCAGGATACTGTGGTCAGCGCGCGGCGCAGCGTCGACCTGACCGAGGCCCGGTTGCGCGGCGGCATCGCGCCGCGGACCGACCTTGCCCAGGCCCGGCAGATCCTCGGCCAGGCGGAAGCCGATGTCGCCGCCCAGACCACGCTGATCGCGCAGGATGTCAACGCGCTGCGGCTGCTCGTCGGTGCCGACATCGATCCCGCACTGCTGCCCGATTCGATCGCCAGCGCCGGGTCGACGGTGGCGCCGCTGCCGGCCGGACTCGATTCGACCATCCTGCTGCGCCGCCCCGATATCGTGCAGGCCGAATATACGCTGCGCGCCGCCAACGCCCAGATCGGCGCCGCCCGCGCGGCGCTGTTCCCGACCATCTCGCTGACCGGCGTTCTCGGCTTTGCCAGCAACGCCTTGTCGTCGCTGTTTCAGGGCGATGCCTTCACCTGGTCGGTGGGGCCGGCGATCAATTATCCGATCTTCCGTGCCGGCGCCGGGCGCGCCAATGTGCGGGTCAGCGAGGCGCAACGCGATGCGGCGCTGGCCAATTACGAACTGGCGATCCAGGGCGGTTTTCGCGACGTGGCGGACGCGCTGGCGCGGCGCGGCACGCTGGCGGCGCAATTGTCGGCAGTCGATCGCCAGGCGGAGGCTGCCGCCGATACATTCCGCCTGACCGAGGCGCGTTATCGGGGCGGCATCGATACCTTCCTCGCCAGCCTCGACGCGCAGCGGTCGCTGTATGCGGCGCAGCGGACGCAGGTGAACACGCGGCTGGTTGCGGCGAGCAATGGCGTCGCGCTCTACCGGGCGCTCGGCGGCGACGCGCTGATCGATTCGGCGCCCGACGGATCGGCGCCGACGACACCCTGAAATCGCGCCGGCGCCGCCCGCCGGCCGCCGACGCGCGGCAACCCGATGAAATCATGGATGCCGATGGCGGTGCGCGGCGCCATTTCGGCTTGCTGCATTCGTGGATGGTTGCGCAACCAATCGCTCTCCGCGCGCAGTGGCTCGCGGCACGATTCCGGACGCGGATGCGATGGCACGATGCCGCGGCAGGGCTTGCTCGCGATGCGCGTCTGCTCGACCGCAGCCTTCGGCAAGGCCAGGTCCAGAACGATAAGCCATTGAAACATATACACCACGACAAAGCGCGTCTCTGTCCGGTCTCGCATGTTGGGACCGTGGCATCGGCGCAACAAGCCGGCACATTTGTGACGAGCGAGTATTGATAGCGCTTGATTTGGTCCGCGGTTGCGCGCAGCTTTCGTGATAACGCTACCAAAAACAACACCGGGGCGTCGCGCAACGGGGGCCTTCAGGGCGCCGCACGAGGGGAGAGATCAATGAACCACGCCCGCATTCCGTCGACATTTGCCCGAACGACATCGGTCGCCGCGCTGGCCATCGGCCTGCTACTGCCGACCATGGCCGCCGCCCAGACCTCGCCGGCCACCGATCCGCCGGTCGACAATGGCGACATCATCGTCACCGGCATTCGCGCCTCGCTCGATCGGTCGATCGACATCAAGCGCAACTCCTTCGGCGTCGTCGATGCGATTTCGGCGATCGACATCGGCAAGTTCCCCGACACCAACCTGGCGGAATCGTTGCAGCGCATCCCCGGCGTGTCGATCGACCGCGTCAACGGCGAAGGTTCGAAAGTCACCGTCCGCGGCTTTGGCCCCAGCTTCAACCTCGTCACCCTCAACGGCCGCACCATGCCGACGGCGAGCGTCGCGACGGTGGGCCAGGACCAGCAGGGCGATGGCGCGGCCGGGACCGGCCGGTCGTTCGATTTCGCCAATCTGGCGTCGGAAGGCGTCAAGACGCTGGAAGTCTACAAGACCGCCCGCGCCGCGGTGCCGTCCGGCGGCATCGGTGCGACCATCAACATCCAGACCCGACGGCCGCTCGATACCCAGGGGTTGACGCTCAATCTCGGCGCCAAGGGCGTCTATGACCGCAGCACCGAAAGCGGCGCGCGGGTCACCCCCGAACTGTCGACCGTGTCCAGCTGGACCAATGACGACCAGACCTTCGGCATCGGCCTGTTCGCCAGCTACCAGAAGCGCAACAGCTCGGCGCCTTCGGCGACGGTCAATGACTGGAACGTCGAAACGCTGTCGAAATTCCTCGATCCGGCAACCGGGCGCGTGACCGCCGGCACGGTGCTGCGCAACACGCCGACCAATTTGAACCAGCTCATCGCCTTTCCCAACGACAGCCGCTACAATTTCTCCGAATTCACCCGTGAACGGCTCAACGGCCAGCTGACGGTGCAGTTCAAGCCGATGGACACGCTGACCATCAGCGGCGACGCCACCTATTTCCAGAACAAGCAGGCCGAACAGCGCAGCGACCAGACCCAGTGGTTCAACCGCCCGTTCAGCGAAGTCGCCTTCGACAGCAACCCGCTGGTCGCCACCACGGTGTTCCTGCGGGATACCATCCAGGGCACCAAGGACGGCGGCTTCGAACAGCAATATCGCGCCACCAAGGACAAACTTGAATCCTACGGCCTCAACGGCGTGTGGGAAGCGACCGACAATCTGCGCATCGTCGTCGACGGCCATATCTCGACCGCGACGAGCAGCCCGGACAATCCCAATGGCGCGACGACGACTTCGGTCAGCATCGCCAACAAGGCGGTGGGCGGCCACACGCTCGATCTGACGACCGGCTTTCCGCAGCAGGCGTTCACCTTCAACGACAATCCGGCAACCGGTGGCCAGGGCAATGCCAATGGCGTGCTCGATGTCGCCGACCTGGGGTCGCAGGTGGCGCGGACCTGGACATCGAGCCAGCGCCAGCGCGTCAAGGAACTGCGCGCCGATGGCGCCTGGGACTTCGGCGAGGGCGACCGCTTCGAATTCGGCGTCGATTATCGCAAGACCAACATGAACCAGATCCTGGCCTCGACCACCCAGACGCTGGGCGATTGGGGCGTCAGCCGGCCCGGCGACGTGCAGGCACTGGCACCTGGCGTCGTGACCGAATTCTGCACGGTCTGCCAGTTCAAGAAGTTCAACCCCGGCGTCACCGGCCAGTCGCTCGTTTCCTTCCGCGGCGATGCGACCGAACTCTACAACATCCTGTCGCCCTTCTATGCATCACGCGGCAACGCGGTCAGTCCCAATGGCTATCAGAACAACAGCGTCGACGAGGAAATCTGGTCCGTCTACGGCCAGGTGACGATGACGGGTGATCTCGGCGGCCGACGCGCGACCTTTGTCGCCGGCGTCCGCTACGAAAAGACCCGGTCGAACTCGGTGTCGCTGGTGCAGGTGCCGCAGGCCATCATCTGGCAGGCAGACAATGACTTCACCCAGACCTTGTCGAACGATTTCGAACCGATCAGCGGCCGCGCCAGCTATGACAACATCCTGCCGGCGCTCGATTTCTCCTATGACATCACCGACAATGTCGTCGGCCGCGTGTCCTATGGCAAGACGCTGGCACGGCCCGAATTCGGCAATCTGTTCGCATCGGCCACCGCCAACCTGCCCAATCGACCGACCGGCACCGGCGGCGTGCCGACCGGCAGCTCGGGCAACCCCGGCCTGTCACCGCTGATTTCCGACAATTTCGACGTATCGCTCGAATGGTATTTCGACAAGTCGAGCTATATTTCGGTCGGCTTCTTCGACAAGCGGGTGAACAACTTCATCGGCACGGGAACGGTGACGCAGAACCTGTTCGGCTTGCGCGATCCGACTGCGGCGACGCCGGGCAGCCGTTCAGGGGATGCCCGGAACCTGCTCGGCAACGTCGGCGCCGGGCTCAGCGACGTCAACCTGTTCACGATGACGGCGCTGATCGGCAAGAACAACGGCAACCTTGTTGCGGCACAGAATGAATTTGCTGCCAATTTCTCCGGCGGCAATCTCAGCCAGAGCTTCATCGACGCCACGCTGACCGCCTATGACGTCGTCCCCAACGCCAATGATCCGCTGTTCAACTTCAACGTCGCGACCCCGCTCAACAACCGGCAGGGCAAGGTCCATGGCTTCGAAGTCCAGGGCGCCTATTTCCTTGGCGAAACCGGGTTCGGCATCCAGGGCGCCTATACCAAGGTCAGCGGCGACGTGAACTTCGACATCAGCGGCGACCCGTCGATCGACCAGTTCGCGCTGGTCGGCCTCAGCGACACCGCCAACGTCACCGGCATCTTCGACAAGTTCGGGCTGTCGGCGCGCGTCGCTTATAACTGGCGCGGCCGCTTCCTGACCCAGGTCAACCGCGGCGGCTTCCGCAACCCGGTGGTGGTGGCGCCCTATGGTCAGCTCGACATCAACATCAGCTATGACATCAGCGACCATTTCTCGGTGTCGATCGAAGGCATCAACCTGACCCGGCAGACGACGCGGACCTATGCCCGCGACACCAAGCAGCTGTGGTTTGCGCAAGAGACCAACTCGCGTTTCCTGGCGGGTGTGCGCTACAGGTTCTGACGTCGGTTTCGAAACGCCTGACGGGCCGCTGCTGCGGGTTGCAGCGGCCCGGCATGCGTCGGAAAACGGCGGCGGAGGGGTTACAGCGTCAGATGGCCGACACGATCATTCTCGACAACATCGCCCATGCCGACCTGTGTGTCGTGCCGCGGGCCGGCGCGGCGTTCGGCGATGGCGTCAACCAGATGCTGGTGTTTCCGACCGAGTTCGCGGCCGTCCAGCGCGAATTCCCGATCCTGTTCGCGCGTGACGGCGCGGGCGCCTGGCAGGCGGTGGCGATCACCGGCCTCGACCGCGACGACAATCTGTTTCTCGACGGCGACCGCTGGACGTCGGCCTATGTCCCGGCGGTGCAGCGGCGCGGGCCGTTCGCCATCGGCTTTCGCGATGCAGCGCGGACCGATCCGGTGATCCATGTCGACCTTTCGGATGCGCGCGTCCGGCCCCGCGGCGGGGAAGGGGTGCCGGTGTTCCTGCCGCATGGCGGCAATGCGCCCTATCTCGATGCGATCATCACCGCGCTGCAGACGATCCATCTCGGCGTCGCCGCGACCGCGCCGCTGTTCGCGCTGCTCGAGGATCTCGACCTGATCGAGCCGGTGGCGCTGCAGGTCAGCCTGAGCGAAACCGAACATATCAATTTCGAAGGCTATGCCACGATCGACGGCGATCGGCTGGCGGCGCTCGACGGCGCCGGGCTGGAACGGCTCGCCCGCGCCGGGCATCTGGCGACCGTGGTGCATGTCATCGCGTCGCTCGACAATATCGCGCGCCTGGTCGAGCGGCGCCACCACCGGCACGGGCGGCCGTAGCCGATGACCGGACACGTCGCCCACGCCGAGATCATCGACAGCCCGCCGGCGCGCGGCGTCGACTGGCGGGCGCTGCTCGATGCGCAGAAACCCGTCATCCTGCGCGGCCTGGTGCGCGACTGGCCGATCGTTGCCGCCGGCGAGGACAGTCCCGCTGCGGCGATGCGCCTGCTCGAAGCCCATGGATCGGGCCAGCCGGTCACCTGCTACACGGCACCGCCGGAGGTGGGCGGGCGCTTTTTTTACAACGACGCAATGACCGGCATGAACTTCACCGCCGGCCGCGCGCGGCTGGGCGATGTGCTCGGCGCCATCGAAGCCACGCTGGACGATGACGCCGCGCCGGCGCAGTATATCGGCTCGACCGACGTCGACACCTATTTTCCCGGCTTTCGCGACGGCCATGACCTGGCGCTGGCGGACGCGATGTTCGTCGCCAATCCGCCGCTGGTCAGCCTGTGGATCGGCAACCGCACGACCGCGGCGACGCATTTCGATTATTCGAACAACATCGCCTGCAACCTGGTCGGCCGGCGCCGGTTCACCCTGTTTCCGCCCGACCAGATCGGCAATCTCTATCCCGGCCCGCTCGAGCCGACTCCGGGCGGGCAGGTGGTCAGCCTTGTCGATCCCAACAACCCCGACTTCGACCTGTTTCCGCGCTACCGCAACGCCCTGGCGACCGCGGTGGTGGCCGATCTCGCGCCCGGTGATGCGCTGTTCTACCCGGCGATGTGGTGGCACCAGGTCGAAGCGCTCGCTCGCTTCAACGTGATGATGAACTATTGGTGGAACACTTCGCCGGCATGGCTCGATTCGCCGATGACGACGGTGCTCCACGGGCTGCTCAGCCTGCGCGACCGGCCCAATCCCGAAAAACGGGCGTGGCGGGCGGTGCTCGAACATTATCTCTTCGCGCCGCCGATGCAGGCGGCAGACCATATTCCGGAACGCGCCCGCGGGCCGCTGGCGCCGATCGACGAGTTGAAGGCGCGGCGGCTGCGGCGGCAGCTGCTCGACCGGCTGAACCGATGAGGACGCGCCATGGATGACAGCCTGAAGCCGGTGCGGCGTGTGGTCGTCGCGGGCGGCGGCACCGCCGGCTGGATCGCGGCGACGGCGCTGGCGCGGCAATTGGGGCCGCTGATCGACATCACGCTGGTTGAATCGGATGAAATCGGCACCGTCGGCGTCGGCGAGGCGACGATTCCGACGGCGCAGACCTTCCACCGCATCATCGGCATCGACGAGCGCGCCTTCATGGCGGCGACGCAATCGACCTTCAAGCTTGGCATCGCCTTCGAAAACTGGGCGCGGCCGGGCGATCGCTACATCCATTCGTTCGGCACGGTCGGCACGTCGAGCTGGATGGGGGATTTCCAGCATTTCTGGCTGCAGGCGCGCGCCGAAGGCTTTGCCGGCAATATCGGCGACTATTGCCTCGAACTGCAGGCCGCCGAAGCCGACGCCTTCACCAACGCCGCCGAGCCGGGGCTCAACTATGCCTATCACCTCGACGCGTCGCTCTATGCGCGCTTCCTGCGCCGGATCGGGGAGACCGACGGCGTGCGCCGGGTGGAAGGCAAGATCACCCGCGTCGAACAGGATGGCGAAAGCGGCGACATCACCGCGCTGCGGCTCGATTCCGGCGCGCGGATCGAAGGCGACCTGTTCATCGACTGCACCGGCTTTCGCGGGCTGCTGATCGAACAGACGTTGCAGGCCGGCTATGACGACTGGAGCCACTGGCTGCCGACCAACAGTGCACTCGCCGTCCAGACCCGGTCGGTGCGGCCGGCAGTGCCCTATACGAAGGCGATCGCCCATGACGCCGGCTGGCGCTGGCAGATCCCGCTGCAGCACCGCGTCGGCAACGGCCTTGTCTATTGCAGCGACCATCTGACCGACGCGGCGGCACGCGACCGCCTGCTGGGCGCGGTCGAGGGCGAGACGCTGACCGAGCCGCGCACCATCCGCTATGTCACCGGCCGGCGGCGGCGGACGTGGAGCCACAATTGCATCGCGCTCGGCCTGTCGAGCGGCTTTGTCGAACCGCTCGAATCGACCAGCATCCACCTCATCATGATCGGCGTCACCCGTCTGATGCAGCTGTTTCCCTTCGCCGGCATCACCCCCGCGATCGTCGACCGTTACAATGACCTGGCCGATCGCGAGCTGGAAAAAGTCCGCGATTTCATCATCCTGCACTACAAGATGACCGAGCGCGACGACAGCGCCTTCTGGCGGCGCTGCCGCGACATGGACATTCCCGACACGCTGGCGGCGCGCATCGCGCTGTTTCGCGAAGGCGGCTTCGCCTATCAGGCCGCCGACGACCTGTTCCGGGTCGACAGCTGGGTCCAGGTCATGCTCGGGCAGCGGGCCGAACCGCGGGCGCATCATGCCATGGCGCGATTGCTCAAGCCGGGGCAGCTGCGCCACGTGCTCGACGGCATGGCGTCGGACATCCGGCGCAAGGTCGCGGCGTTGCCGGCACATCAGGACTTTGTCAGCGGCTATTGTCCGGCGCGGGGCGATGTCGTGCCGGCATGACCCCGACCGAAGTCTTTCTGATTGCGGTGTTCCTGATCTTTTCGGTGCCCTATCTGGTCTGGCGGCTGGCCCGGACCGAATATTATGCGCCGCTGGTGGTCGTGCAGATCCTTTGCGGGATCCTGCTCGGCCCCGGCATCCTCGGCGCGGCATTTCCGGGCTATTATGCCTTTGTTTTCAACCCGCAGACCGTGGCCGCGCTCAACGGCATCGCCTGGTGGGGGGTGATGCTGTTCGTCTGGATCGCCGGGATCGAGCTCGACCTGCGGCAGGCCTGGGCGCGGCGCGGTGAAACGAGCATCACCGCCGGGCTGGCCCTGGGGGCGCCGCTGCTGCTCGGCAGCCTGGCGGCGCTGGTCATGCTGCGCTTCCCCGGCTGGGCAGGCCCGCGTGGCAGCACGGTGCAGGTCGTTCTCGGCATCGGCATGGCGTGCGCAGTGACGGCGCTGCCGATCCTGGTGCTGCTGATGGCAAAGCTGGACATCCTGCGCCAACCGTTCGGCCAGCGGATCCTGCGCTATGCCAGCCTCGACGATATCGCCATCTGGGCTGTCCTGGCGCTGATCCTGCTCGATTGGCAACGCGTCGGGCGCCAGGCCGCGTTCCTCGCCATTTTCGGCATTGCCAGCTGGGCGCTGCGCCGGTTGATGATCCGGATTTCCCCGATGGATCGCTGGTATGTCGGGCTGATCTGGCTGGCCGGTTGCGGGTTTCTCGCCGACTGGTCGGGGCTGCACTTCATGGTCGGGGCGTTCCTGGCCGGCGCCGTCCTCGATGCCGGCTGGTTCGACCGCGAGCAGCTCGACGCCTTTCGCGACCATGTCCTGCTCGCGGTGATGCCGGTGTTCTTTCTCAGCACCGGGTTGCGCACGCAATGGGACATGGGCGGTGTCGCCGTGTTTGCCGTAGCGGCGCTGCTGCTCGCGGCCTCGACGGCGGGCAAGCTCGCCGGTGTCCATCTCGCCGGACGGCTGCTGGGCTGGGCGCGGGGCGAGGCGACGGTGATCGGCTGGCTGTTGCAGACCAAGGCGCTGATCATGATCATCTTCGCCAATGTCCTGCTCGACCGCCAGATCATCACGCGGGAAACGTTCACGGCGCTGCTGCTGATGGCGGTCGGAAGCACCATGCTGACCATGCCCATCGTCAAGCCGCGGCTGCGTGCGCTCGGCGACCTCGTCGGCAGGGTGCAGTGAGGCGCGCGCGCGCCGGCAAAATCTCCCGTTCCGTTCCTGATAGCGCTAACAATCGCCGCAGCGGCCTTGCGCCTCGGCGCGATCAATTGTTGCGAACCCTCGCCATGTCGGCGATGGGTTCGGGGTGCCAAAACGTCGCAGTGCCATTTGACAATCGGGTGAGACCATGAACCGCAAGCCAGCGCGGCAGCAGGGACGCGCGCCCACCATCGCCGACGTCGCCGCCGTCGCCGGATTTTCGCCGATGACGGTGTCGCGCGTCATCAATGGCGAGGCCAATGTCCGCGCCTCCACGCGCCAGGCGGTGCAGGCGGCGGTGGCCAAGCTCAACTATGCGCCCAACGCCGCGGCACGGTCGCTGGCCGGCGCCGAACAGATCCGCATCGGCATGCTCTACAGCAATCCCAGTGCCGCCTATCTCAGCCGCTTCCTGCTCGGCGGGCTCGAACAGGCGCGGATCAGCCATGTCCAGCTGGTCATCGAGCGCTGCGACAGCGATGCGCAGGACGAGGAACAGGCGGTCCGCGACCTGCTCGCCAGCGATGTCGATGGCATCATCCTGTCACCGCCGCTGTGCGATTCCGAGAATATCCTGGCGCTGCTGATGGCGTCGGATGCGCTGGTCGTGGCGGTCACCAACTGGCGGCCGCCGGCGGCGATTTCGGTGGTGCGGATCGACGACCATGAAGCGGCGGCGGCGATGACCCGGCACATGCTGGCGCTCGGCCATCGGCGGATCGGCCATATCATCGGAAACCCGACGCACAAGGCGAGCGCCCAGCGGCTGGCCGGGTTTCGTGCCGCCATGGCCGACGCCGGGGTCCCCGTCGACCCCAGCCTGATCGCGCAGGGCCAGTTCACCTACCGGTCGGGGCTGTCGACCGCCGAACAATTGCTCGACGTGCCCGAACGCCCGACCGCGATCTTTGCCGGCAACGACGACATGGCCGCGGCGGTGGTGGCGGTCGCGCACCGCCGCAACCTCAATGTGCCGAGCGACCTGACGGTCTGCGGGTTCGACGATACCGATTTCGCCCAGTCGATCTGGCCCGAATTGACGACGATCCACCAGCCGATCGCCGAAATGTCGCGCACCGCGCTGAAGATGCTGGTCCACGCCATTCGCAGCCGGCGCGCCGGTTCGGTCGAACCGCCGAGCGAGGCGGTCCTCGACTATACGCTGGTCCGGCGCGATTCGGACGCGCCGCCGTCGCTGCGCTGATGGTGACGCTATCATGGCGGCTGGCGCTGTAATTTGTTGACAGATTCGTCTCCGCAGCGTGTGATACTGGTAACGCTATCAAAATAGCAGGCGGGGGAGAGCAGGCCATGGGCAGTCGATCGCGGGCACGGCTTCGGATCTTGGCAGCGGGCGCGTCGGCCGGCCTTCTCATGGGTGCGCCGGCGGTCGCGGCCGGAGTTGCCGACCCATCGGTCTGGCCGGTGGTCGCCGACCCGGTGCCCGCCGATCCGGCGCTCGAAGCGCGATTGGCGGCGATCCTTGGCCGCATGTCGGTCGAACAGAAGGTCGGCCAGGTCATCCAGGCCGATGTTGCCAGCGTCACGCCCGACGATGTCGCGCGCTACCACCTCGGGTCGATCCTCAACGGCGGCAACAGCGCCCCGGGCGGCAAGCGTTATGCCACCGGCCCCGAATGGCTGGCCGGTGCCGATGCCTTTTACGAAGCGTCGGTGCGGCCGCAGGGCAAGTTGCCGGTCATCCCGATCATCTGGGGCAGCGATGCCGTCCACGGCCACAGCAAGGCGATCGGCGCCACGCTGTTTCCGCACAATATCGGCCTGGGGGCGATGCGCGACCCCGAATTGATGCGCAAGATCGGCACGGTGACGGCGACCGAAATGCGTGTGACGGGGCTCGACTGGACCTTCGCACCGACGCTGGCGGTGGTGCGCGACGATCGCTGGGGCCGCAGCTATGAAGGCTTTTCCGAGGATCCGGCGGTGGTCGCGTCCTATGCGGGGCCGTTCGTCGAAGGGCTGCAGGGCAAGGTCGGCGCGGCGGACTGGTTGAAGGGGCCGCACATCGTTGCCACCGCCAAGCATTTCGTCGGCGATGGCGGCACCACCAACGGCAAGGACCAGGGCGACAATGACGCGCCTGAGGCGGAGCTGCGCGATGTCCAGGCCGCCGGCTACCCCCCGGCGCTGAAGGCGGGCGTCCAGTCGGTGATGGCGAGCTATTCGAGCTGGCAGGGGGCCAAGATGCACGGCAATGCCTCGCTGCTGACCGGCGTATTGAAGGGCCGGATGGGCTTTGGCGGCTTTGTCGTCGGGGACTGGAATGGCCATGGCCAGCTGCCGGGGTGCAGCCCCACCGACTGCCCGGGGGCGCTGGTCGCCGGGATGGACATGTTCATGGCGCCCGACAGCTGGAAGGCGCTCCATGCCTCGACGCTGAAGGCGGTGCAGGCCGGCACGTTGCCGATGGCGCGGCTCGACGATGCGGTGGCGCGGATCCTGCGGGTCAAGTTGCGCGCCGGGGTGTTCGACGATGGCAAGCCGTCGGCGCGGCCCTTCGGCGGCAAGTTCGAGCTGCTTGGCGGGCCGGCACATCGCGCCATCGCCCGGCAGGCGGTGCGCCAGTCGCTGGTCCTGCTGAAGAATGACGGTGGCGCGCTGCCGCTGAAGCCGGGACAGAAATTGCTGGTCGCCGGTGACGGCGCCGACAGTTTCATGAAACAGTCGGGCGGCTGGACGCTGACCTGGCAGGGGACGGGGCTGAAGCGCGAGGATTTTCCCGGCGCGACGACCATCGGCGCGGCGCTGGTCGCGGCCGCCGGCGGCGCCGCCGAATTGCGCCCGGATGGCAATTACACCGCCAAGCCCGATGTCGCCGTGGTGGTGTTCGGGGAGGACCCCTATGCCGAGTTTCAGGGCGATCTTCCCGACCTGGCGTTTCGCGACCGGGCCGACAGCCTGGCGCTGTTGAAACGTTATCGCGCCGCCGGAGTCCGGACGGTCGCGGTGTTCCTCTCCGGCCGGCCCCTGTGGGTCAACCCCTGGATCAACGCCGCCGATGCCTTTGTCGCGGCGTGGCTGCCGGGGTCGGAAGGGGGCGGCGTCGCCGATGTGCTGTTCGGCAAGGCCGACTTCACCGGCAAATTGCCGTTCAGCTGGCCCAGAACCGCGACCCAGACCCGGCTGAATGTCGGTGATCCCGGCTATGACCCGCTGTTCGCCTTCGGCTATGGCCTCAGCTACGCGCGGCCGGGCAGGGTGGCGTCGCTGAGCGAGGATAGCGGCATTGTCGGCGGCGCGGGGCAGCCGGCCGGGACCTGGTTCCAGCGCGGCAAGATCGGCACCGGACTGGCCATGGAACTGGCGGCGGCGGGCGCCAGCGTGCCCGTCGCCGCCGGACCCGCCGCGACGGCGAACGGCTGGCTGCGCACCGCGCCCGTCGACCGCAATGCCCAGGAAGACAGTGTGCGGCTGACCTGGTCGGGCGGCGGGCCGGCGCAGGTCGTTTTGCGCAGCGCCCCGCCGATCGACATTGCGCGCGAGAGCAATGGCGAATTGTCGATCGAGATCGACGTGTCGGCCGACACGCTGGGCACGGCGCCATTGCTGCTCGGCATGGGGGATGCCCGGGGCATTGACCTGGCGCCGGCGCTGCGGCGCGGCACCGGCTGGCAGACGGTGTCGGTGCGCCTGTCGTGCTTTGCGGCGCGCGGAGTCGACATGACAAAGGTCGCGGTGCCGCTTCGGCTGTCGACATCGGCGGCGACCGATCTGCGGGTATCGCGGATCGCCCTGGGGTCGACGGCGGCGGGCGCGGTGTCCTGCGACTGACGGACGGGGGGGCATCGGCCTGGCATCGCCCAGCCGTCGTCAGGCTGTCCTACACGGCCGATTCCTGCCATGATGTCCACTCGACGCGCTCTTTGAAATTCCGACCTCCGCGCCACTGCCGACAGCAGGAATTGGCCAACGCCGATTGCCGCAATCGGTGTGACTTTCGAGACTTTCGGTGCGCCGAGGGCCGGCCGTCGCGCACCGTCTCGCAGGCCCGGATCTCGGCGCCGGCCCGCGCACGCCCTGGCCAGCTGACCGGCGTCAGGCCAGCCGGCCGCCGGTCATCGCCGCCGGCACGCCGGTGGTTTCCGGCCAGCTGATCGGCTTGCCGGCAGCGGTTCGCACGGCAAGCCAGGCGAAAGCCTCGGCCTCCAGCGCATCGCCGTTCCAGCCGACCGCCTCCACCGCTTCGGTCGGCACGCCGGTGCGATCGGCGATCATCGCCATCAGGGTCGGGTTGTGGCGGCCGCCGCCGGTGACCAGCAGGCGGCCGATGGGCGGGACATGGCCGAGCGCGAGGCGGATCGTCTCGGCGGTGAACGCCGTCAGCGTTGCAGCGCCATCGGCAAGGCCGAGGCCGCGCGCCGCCTGGGTGGTGAAATCGGCGCGGTCGAGCGATTTGGGCGGCGCAAGGTCGAACCAGGGCAGGTCGAGCATGGCCGTCAGCACCGATTCCTGCACGGTGCCGCCGGCGGCGATGGCGCCGTCCTTGTCATAGCGCGCGGTGCCGTGGCGTGCGACCCAATCGTCGATCAGCGCGTTGGCGGGGCCGGTGTCGAAGCTGCCCCAGTCATCGCCGCTGAACCAGGTCAGATTGCCGACCCCGCCGAGGTTGAGGACGCCGAGCGGCCGGCCGACGCCGGCGGATCGCGCCCGATGATAGCCCGGCGCCAGCGGCGCGCCCTGGCCGCCGGCGGCGACATCGGCGGAGCGGAAATCGAAGGCAACGGGAATGCGCGTCGCCGTCTGCATCAGGGCGCCATCGCCGATCTGCCATGTCCAGCCCCGATCAGGCCGGTGCGCGACGGTATGGCCGTGAAAGCCGATGATGGCGACATCGGCGCGATCCGTCCCGGTCGCCGCCAGCAGCCGATGGACGGCGATGGCGTGAAGGCCGGTCAATTCGGCTGCGACGGCGTCGATCAGCGCGTCCGGCCCGGGGCGGTGGCACTCCAGTGCATGGGCAGCGGCATCGCGCAGCCGGGCAACGAAATCGGGCTCATAGGAAATGGTCAGGAAGCCGCGCGGAATGACATGGTTTTCGCCATCGGTCTCGATCAGTGCGGCGTCGATCCCGTCCATCGAGGTTCCGGACATCAGGCCGATGGCAGTGGTGGTCTTGGTCATCGGCGCACGGTAGCGGCGGATCGCGTGCCTGTCATGCCGGCCCGGACTGGCATGACGCGGTCGGCTTGGTTATGGGGGCATCACCATGGCTTACACATCCGATTTCCTTCGCCGGCTCGATACGCGCGGCTTCATCCACCAGATTACCGACCCCGCGGCACTCGACGCGGCGGCGTCGGCGGGCGTGGTCACCGCCTATGTCGGCTATGACTGCACGGCACCGAGCCTGCACATCGGCAACCTCGTCTCGATCATGATGCTGCGGCACTTCCAGCAGTCGGGGCACCGGCCGATCGTGCTGATGGGCGGCGGCACCACCAAGGTCGGCGACCCTTCGGGGAAGGACGAGGGCCGGCAGATGCTCGACGATGCGCGCATCGAGGCCAACAAGGCGTCGATCCGGCGCATTTTCGAGCGCTTTCTCGATTTCGACGGACCCAACGCGGCGATCATGGTCGACAATGACGAATGGTTGTCGGGCCTCGCCTATATTCCCTTCCTGCGCGAAATCGGCCGGCACTTCTCGGTCAACCGGATGCTCAGCTTCGATTCCGTCAAGCTGCGTCTCGACCGCGAACAGCCGCTGAGCTTTCTCGAATTCAACTACATGATCCTGCAGGGTTATGATTACCTCGAGCTGAATCGCCGATTTGGTTGCATATTGCAGATGGGCGGCAGCGACCAATGGGGCAATATCGTCAACGGCACGGACCTGATCCGCCGGGTCGACGGCCGTGACGCCTTTGGGCTGACAACGCCGCTGATCACCCGCGCCGATGGTGCGAAGATGGGCAAGACCGCCGCCGGCGCCGTCTGGCTGCACGAGGATTCGCTCCCCGGGTTCGATTACTGGCAGTTCTGGCGCAACACCCATGATGCCGATGTGGCGCGGTTCCTGAAAATCTACACCGATCTGGAACTTGGCGCCATCGAGGAGGTCCTGGCCGGCGATATCAACGCCGCCAAGGTCGTGCTCGCCACCGAAGCAACGGCGCTTTGCCGTGGACGTCCGGCGGCAGAGGCCGCCGCCGCGACCGCGGCCGCGACATTTGCCGGCGGGGCAGGGGATGATCTCCCAAGGTTCGCCATCGATGCGCCGGTTTCGATCCTCGATGCGCTGATCGGGTTGGGGTTTGCGGCCTCGAAGGGCGAGGCACGCCGGCTGGTGGCCGGTGGCGGTGCCCGCATCGACGGTGCGCCGGTGACGAACGACGCCGAACTCGTTTCTGCGGGTTCCCGGATCAGCGCCGGCAAGAAACGCCACGGCATCATCGACCTTCGATAGGGCTTGAACCGTAACAAATGCGTTGCCGAACAATTATTTCGGCACGATTCGTGCGTTAACCAAATTGGCCCTTGTAACGGGAGTGACACACTCCATATCGGGAAGCAGAGCAAGGTAAAGAACGTGCGGGCGTTCTCCAAGCCAGGGCATGCGATCGTCGCATGCTCCGTCTTTCATGGAGCAAAGTCATGTCGTCACGTCTTCTCGGCGCAGCAATCGTCAGTATCATCGCAGTGCAGCCCGCCCAGGCGGCGATTCCGCTGGATTACGCCCTCTACACATTGGGCAATTACAACGAGCAGGGCGGTTCGCGCATCGGCGGTGCCGTCGCTGTCGCAGGCGATGCCCATATCACCTCGGCGACGATCGGCGCCAATCTCGGGTCCGATCGCAACGGGACGGCCGTGGTGGCAGTCGGCGGAACCGTCCAGTATGACAACGCCTCGTTGTCGCACGGCAACGTCGTCTACGGCGCCGGCAATGCCAGTGGCCAATATACCCAGGCTTCGACGCCCAATGGCAGCTTTGTCCAGGGCAACGCGCTTGACTTTGCCCGCACCAATGCCGGCCTGCTCGGGCTTTCGGCAAGCTATGGCAGCACGGCCGCGACCGGCAGCTTTAGTTCGCAATGGGGTTCGGCCGCGTTGACCGGTGGAACCGGTGTCGGAACGGACGTCTTTTCCGTTACCACCGGTGACCTGGGCGGCATCTATGCGCTGCGTCTGATCGGCACCGCCGGATCGAAGGCGATCATCAATGTATCCGGCAGCACATTTGGCGGCTATTTCAGCTTTGATCGCGGCAACTATGCCGTGTCCGATGTCACCTTCAACTTCGTCGATGCGCAGAGCGTCGGTTTGAACGGCGTCACTCTTGCGGGCTCGATCCTGGCACCGCTCGCCAATGTCGTCCAGCAGGGCGGCCTGATCGGCGGCAGCGTCGTGGCGCGCAACTACACGAGCGGCGGCGCCACCATCGGCGGCGACGGTCGTTTCGAAGTCGCCGACTATGCCGCGGGCGCCGTGCCGGAACCTGCGACCTGGGCCATGCTGATCACCGGGTTCGGGATGGTCGGCAGTGCAATGCGGCGGCGCCGGACGGTCTTCGTCGTCGCGTAAATCCGATGGGCACGGTCTTGGCGCGGGGCCGTGCCGCATTGTAGGAGGGTGGCATGGACCATCCCCCGATCGTCGGCGCCCTGGAAACCGGCCGCAACTGCTGGCGCATCGTGCCGGGCAACAACGCCTCCGTCGTCATCGACGCGGATGACTATTTCAACCGCGCGCGGGCGGCGATGGTGCAGGCCCGGCACCGCATCATGCTGGTCGGCTGGGATTTCGATGCCCGGATCAATCTGGGTGATCCGGCACCCGATGGTGGGCCGGCAACCGTGGGCGATTTCATCCTGTGGCTGGTCGACCGGACCCCGGGGCTGGAGATTTTCGTGCTGCGCTGGGGTTTCGGCGCGATCAAGTCGATCACGCGCGGCAACACGGTCGTCAAGCTCGCCCAGTGGATGATGCACCCGCGCGTCGAGGTGCGGCTCGACAGTGCGCACCCGACCGGCTCGTCGCACCATCAGAAAATCGTCGTCATCGATGACTGCTTCGCCTTTTGCGGCGGCATCGACATGACCGCCGGCCGCTGGGATACGCGCCAGCACCAGGACGATGACAAGGGCCGGATCGGGCCCGGCGGCGAACCCACCAAGCCATGGCATGATGCGACCAGCGCGATCGAAGGGCCCGCCGCCGCCGCGTTGGCGGACCTGTGCCGGACGCGGTGGGAACGCGCCGGCGGCACGCGCCTGGTGCCGGTCGTCGGCGGCAGCGACTGCTGGCCGCGCGGCCTGCCGGTCGATTTTCCCGACGTCACCATCGCCATTGCCCGGTCGGAACCCGAGATGCCGGATTGGGCGCCGACGCGCGAGATCGAGCGGCTGTATCTCGACATGATCGCGCGGGCGCGGCGCAGCATCTATGCCGAAAGCCAGTATTTCGCCTCGCGCCGCGTCGCCGAGGCGCTGGTACGGCGGCTGGAGGAGCCGGACGGCCCCGATGTGGTCATCATCAATCCGCTGACCGCCGAGGGCTGGCTGGAGCCGATCGCCATGGATTCGGCGCGGGCGCGGATCTACGAGGCGTTGAAGTCGCGCGATCCGCACGGCCGGCTGCGCATGTTCCATGTCTATACGGACGGCGGCGAGCCGATCTACGTCCATGCCAAGATCATGATTGTCGACGATTTCATGATCAAGGTCGGGTCGTCGAATTTCAACAACCGCTCGATGCGGCTCGATACCGAATGCGACATCGTCATCGATGCGACGCTGCCCGGCAACGAAGGCTGTTCCGCGACCATCGCCGCCATTCGCGATGGCCTGATCGCCGAACATCTCGACTGCCCGGCGGAAATCGTCACCGCGGCACTGGCGAACGAGCGGCTGATCACGGCGATCGACCGGTTGCGCGCCGGACGCGACCGGGTGCGCGACTATGTGGTTCCGGATCTGTCCGAAACCAAGAAGTGGCTCGCGGACAATGAAGTGCTCGACCCGGAAGGCCCGGACGAGATGTTCGAAAGCCTGTCGGACCGCGGGCTGTTCCGCAACATCCACTGGTTTGGAAAATAGACGCAGGCGCCTTCCCGAAACGGCAACGCTAGGCGCGCCGCTTCCCGAAGCTCGCCTTTTTCTTCATTTTCTCGAACCGTGTCGTGCGGGTTCCCGGCGCGCCGCCCATGCTGCGACCCTTGATCGGAGCGACACGGTCCGCGTCCGGGATGCCGAGTTCGTCCATCTCCAGCCGCCGGATCTGGTCGCGGATGGCAGCGGCAGTTTCGAATTCCAGATCGGCGGCCGCCGTCTGCATCTGCTTTTCGAGGTCGGCAATATAGGCCTTGAGGTTGTGGCCGACGAGATTGGGGGTCTCGCTGTCGCCGGTATCGACGATCAGTCCGTCGCGCTGCGACACGTCCGCCAGCACGTCGGAAATATCGCGTTTGATCGTCGCCGGGGTGATGCCATGCTCGATATTATAGGCCTCCTGCCGGGTGCGCCGGCGGTCGGTCTCGCGCATCGCGCGCTCCATGCTGCCGGTGATATGGTCGGCATAGAGGATGACCCGGCCATCGACGTTGCGCGCCGCGCGGCCGATCGTCTGGATAAGGCTGGTCTCAGAACGGAGAAAACCCTCCTTGTCGGCGTCGAGGATCGCCACCAGCCCGCATTCGGGAATGTCGAGGCCTTCGCGCAGCAGGTTGATCCCAACAAGGACGTCATAGACCCCCAGCCGCAGGTCGCGGATCAGCTCGATGCGTTCCAGCGTTTCGACGTCGCTGTGCATATAGCGGACGCGCAGCCCGGCCTCGTGGAGGAATTCGGTCAGATCCTCGGCCATGCGCTTGGTCAGCGTCGTCACCAGGGTGCGATAGCCGGCGGCGGCGACCTTCTTGGCTTCGGCGATCAGGTCCTCGACCTGGTCCTCCACCGGTTTGATCTCGATCGGCGGGTCGACAAGGCCGGTGGGCCGGATAACCTGTTCGGTGAAGACGCCGCCGGTCTTGTCCATTTCCCAAGTGCCGGGAGTCGCTGACACGAACACCGTCTGCGGGCGCATCGCCTCCCATTCGGCGAAACGCAGCGGGCGATTGTCGATACACGACGGCAGGCGGAAGCCATATTCGGCAAGGGTCAGCTTGCGGCGGTGGTCGCCCTTGGCCATGGCGCCGATCTGCCCCACGGTGACGTGACTTTCATCGACGAACAGCATGGCGTTTTCGGGGAGATATTCGAACAGGGTCGGCGGCGGCTCGCCGGGCAGGCGGCCGGTGAGGAAGCGGCTGTAATTCTCGATCCCGGCGCAGCTGCCGGTGGCGGCGATCATCTCGAGATCGAAGTTGGTACGCTGCTCGAGCCGCTGCGCTTCGAGCAGCTTGCCCTCGGCGTTGAGCTCCTTGAGCCGCTCCGTCATCTCGAATTTGATCGCCTCGGACGCCTGTTTCAGCGTCGGGCCCGGGGTCACATAATGGCTGTTGGCGTAGATTTTGACATAGTCGAGCTTGGCCACCGATTGCCCGGTGAGCGGATCGAACTCGGTGATGCTCTCGATTTCGTCGCCGAAGAAGCTGATGCGCCAGGCGCTGTCTTCATAGTGCGACGGAAACACTTCCAGATTGTCGCCGCGGACGCGGAAGTTGCCGCGCGCGAAGCCGGCGTCGTTGCGCTTGTACTGAAGCGCGACGAGCTTGCGGATGATCTCGCGGCTGTCGGCGGTGTCGCCTTTCTTCAGCGTGAAGGTCATTGCCGAATAGGTTTCCACCGAGCCGATACCATAGATGCAGCTGACCGAGGCGACGATGATGACGTCGTCGCGTTCCAGCAGCGAGCGGGTCGCCGAGTGGCGCATCCGGTCGATGGCCTCGTTTACCGAGCTTTCCTTTTCGATATAAGTGTCGGAACGCGGCACATAGGCTTCGGGCTGGTAATAATCATAATAGCTGACGAAATACTCGACGGCATTGTTGGGAAAGAAGCTCTTCATTTCCCCGTACAGCTGCGCTGCCAGGATCTTGTTGGGGGCTAGGATCAGTGCCGGACGCTGGACGGCCTCGATGACCTTGGCGACGGTATAGGTCTTGCCCGATCCGGTGACGCCCAGGAGCACCTGGTCACGCTCCCCCTGATTGGCCTGGCCGACGAGTTCGGCGATGGCGGTGGGCTGGTCGCCGGCCGGGACATAGTCAGATACGATCTCGAACCGCCGGCCGCCCTCGGACTTTTCCGGCCGCGCCGGCCGGTGCGGCACGAAATTCTCCGCCGTCTCCGGCTCGGCAAGGTTGGTGCGAATCTGAATGGCCATGTCCCTAATATGGGACGAGGTCGCCTTTTGTTCCAGAGGCTGTGTTTTGCATGCGGGGTCGGGCGTAATGCGCTTGGCGGCGGGGTCACTCCGTTGCCCTGCATCGGCGCCCTGGTTCAGCGCGCCATGCGGCGAATGGCCTTGATGGCGCCGACCAGGTGCGCGGCGAACAGCAGCAGCAGGATCAGCGGCAGGACCAGCCGGTGCAGCGGCTCGGCAAGCGGGTTGGCGGGCAGGTTCGGCAGCGACAGGCCGAGCAGCGGGACAGGGGCAGTCGCCAGGGCAAGGCCGGTGACCGACGTCGCGATCAGCAGCGCATAAAGCAGAAAATGCCCGCCATGTGCCGGCAGGCTGGTCGGCGGCGACGGCCGCACCAGCCGTTCGAACATGCGGGCGAAGGTGAGCAGGAAGATCGCGCCGCCGATCGCCATATGGGTGGCCAGGAATTCGGCGCGTTCGGGCGCATCGTCGGCGAGGATACTGACAAACTGGCCGATGGTGAAGGCGGCGATGACCAAAGTGGCGCTGCCCCAGTGCAGCCCGCGGGTAATCTGGCCATAGGCGGTCAGCGTGTTGCGCCAGGGCAGGGTCGCGTCGGTGCGGCGGAACTGGCGCGGGATGCTGAGCAGCAGCATGATGGCGCCAAGGCCGATCAGTGCCGCTTCGATGTTGAGCAGCAGCGGCGTGTTGTCGCCGGCCGGCACGCGGGCGAAGGTGCCATCGGTATTGGCAAGCACCACCGACCAGGCCAGAAAGCCCATCGCCGTGGCGGCCGCCAGGCTGCCCAATGCCCGCACCACGGCGTAGCGGGCGTTGATGGTGAGGGCGATGATGAGTGCGAGGCCGAGATAGAAGCTTGTCATGGCTCGCTTTGCAGCCGACAGCGAAGCGATTGGCAAGCCCGGAGTTGCACGATGGCCGAACGCTTCGAACGCCACAAACAGGCCTGGACCACCGACGAGGTGCAGAAACTGCATACGCTCGCCAAAAAGGGCATGCCGCTGCGCGCGATCGCCAAGGCGCTGACGCGCAGCGAGGAATCGGTCAAGGCGCGCGCCAAGGCCGACGGGCTGGGGATCGCCGCGCTGCGCTGACGTCGCTAGCGGCAGAAACTGCCGCCGCGCATGCCGCGCGCTGCCTGGTCGAGGTGGAAATGGTCGGCATGGGCGGCATTATAGTCGGGTGACAATGTCGTGGCGAAAACCTCGCAGGCGCCATCCCGGATTTCGCGCAGAAAGGCCTGCTCCTCCGGCGTGCCGTTCCAGTCCCCCAGCACACGAACGCGGCGGCCACCCTCCAGGCGGAAGCCGGCGATGTCGATGGCGTCGGCGGTCGCGTGCTCGCTCCAGTTGGCGCTGCCGGCGATCCGGCGGCAATTGAAGCTGCCGAAATGCTCGATGCGATCGAGCGGCTTGCCGAAGTGGCGCAGCGCCGCCGGCCGCACGATTTCGCGTTCCCAGACAAACAGCGCTGCCGCCACCGGACAGGCGACAGTAAGCGGGGCGGGCTGCCAGCGCGTCGCCAGGCTGCCGCCCGTGTCGAGTGTCACGCCATCGGCATAGCCGCATTGCGGGCCGGAAACGGGCGGGAAGGGTGTGAAGGCGACGCCAGCCTGGGCGAGCAGCTGCCGGCACTGCGGTGCATCGTCGGCCAATTGTGCCAGCTTGGTGCCGGTGAACGGACCGATGGGCGCCAGCAGCGACAGCGGCGTCCAGGGCAGGCGCTCGGGATGCCGGCGCTGCTGGTCGCGGATGGTGATGAAGGCGACGAGGGCGAGCGCCATCACGATGATGAGCGGAACAAGGCGGGGAACGTGCATCCCGGGCGCAACGCACGGGCGCCCGAATGGGTGCTGCGACCCTTTTACGCGACCGCGATGATCTCGACCTCGTCGCCGGCGATGCCGAAGACTTCGCCCACCTGCTTGCCGATCATGGCGCGGGCGAGCGGCGAGACATAGGAAACGCTGCCGTGCGCCGGATCGGCCTCGTCATCGCCGACGATGGCATAGGTCTGGCGGCGACCATCGGGGCGTTCGAAGGTGACTCGATGGCCGAAGGCGATGGTGCCGTCGGTGGCCTGCGCCTCGACCAGCTGCGCGCTGGCGCGGCGGGCGGACCAATAGCGCATGTCGCGGGTGGCGCGCGCCATGGCGCTGCGATCGGCGCTGATGGCGTCGGCGGCGCGGGCGGCATCATAGGCCGCGCGGGCGACAGCAAGCTCGGCATCGATCTGGGCGAGGCCGGCGGCGGTGACGAGGTTGGCGTGCGCCGGCACCGGCCGGTCGGGCAGGTCGGCGGCGACGGCTTCGGCGTCGGATTCCTTGGTGAAGGCTACACTCATGAGCAAGATATGTGGTGCCGGCAGCGCAAGTGCAATTGCCGGCGGTGCGGGCCGCGGCTAGGCGAGCGGGATGATCCGGATGCTTGCCCTCGCGTTTCTGTTCGCTGGTCCCGCGGCTGCGGCGCCGCTCGACGATCTGGTCGCGGGCCACACGGCGGCGACGCGGGGGCTGGCCGGACTGGTCGTGGTGGTGGCGGACGGCAAGGGGATCGTGCGCAGCGAAGCCTATGGCGCGGCGACGATCGACCCGCCACGCCCGATAACCGTCGCAACGCCGTTTCGGGTGGCATCGGTCTCCAAGGCCGTCGTCGCCATCGGCGTCCTGCGGCTGGTGGAGGCGGGCACGCTCGACCTCGACAGCGATGTGTCGCGCTGGCTTGGCTGGCCGCTGCGCAACCCGGCATTTCCCGACGCGCCGGTGACGTTGCGGCAGCTGTTGTCGCACACCGCCGGCATTGTCGACGGGCCGGGCTATGTGTTGCCGCTGGGGGTGACGCTGCGCGATGCGATGGCGAACGGCCACTGGTCGCCAGCGGCGCCGGGCGGGCGCTTCGCCTATGCCAACCTCAACTATGGCATCGTCGCGACGGTGATGGAGGCCGCGACCAGTGAGCGATTCGACCGGTTGATGACGCGGCTGGTGCTGGCGCCGCTGGATATCGATGGCGGCTATAATTGGAGCGGCGCGAGCGACGCCGCGATCGGCGCGGCGGCGGCGCTATATCGCACCGGCAAGGACGAAACGGCGATCGACCCCGATGGCCCCTGGGTGGCGCAGGTCGATGATATGCGCGGAGTGCGGCCGGATTGTCCGGTGCGCAGCGACGCGGGCTGTGACCTGGCGGCCTATGTGCCCGGCACCAACGGCGCGCTGTTCAGCCCGCAGGGGGGCCTACGCATTTCGGCCCTGGGATTGGCCAAGATCGGCCGGATGCTGCTCGGCGGCGGCAAGGTCGATGGCGTGCGGCTGCTTTCGCCGGCGTCGGTGGCGACGCTGATGACGCCGGTGTGGCAGGCCAGCGACCGGCCGCAGGACAATGATTATGCAGGGCAGATGCGGTGCTATGGCCCCGGCCTGCAGTGCCTGACCGGCGGCCATGACAGCCCGGTCCCGGGCGCGCGCTGGTGGGGGCATCTGGGGGAAGCCTATGGCCTGCTGGCGGGGCTGTGGGTGGACACGGCCGGCCAGCGGGTGCTGGTCTATGCGCTGACCGGGTCGCGCGACGATCCGACGAAGCCGGCCCATGTTTCGGCGTTCCCGGCCGTGGAGGAAGCGATATTGGCGTCGCTGGCGGCAACGCCGACGCGGCGGTGACGGGCCCGATCGACATCGTCATGGCGGAGGTGCGGCAGCGCGACCGCGACCGCTATCTGAGCATCCTCTATGCGCCCGAGCCGGTGCGGCCGGCGCTGTTTGCGCTCCATGGTCTCGATCTGGAGATGGCGCATGTCGTCGCCGGGACCACCGACCCCATGATCGGCGCGATCCGGCTGGCGTGGTGGCGCGAGGCGCTCGAAGGGCTGGACGACGGCGTGGTGCCGGCGCAGCCGCTGCTGCAGCTGACGGCGTCGGCGGTGCTGCCGCGCGGTATCGGCGGCAAGGCGCTGGCGACGATCGAGGATCGCTGGCTGGAGATGATCGACAGCGCGGCGGTGCCGGCGGCGCATGTGGCAGGCGGGGCGGCGCTGTTCGGCTGGGCAGCGACGCTGCTGGGCGGTGACCCGGCACTGGGCGCGCGTTTGGGAACGGCGTGGACGCTGGGTGACGATTCGGCATTGCCGCGGGTCCCGGCGCTGTTGCGGCCGTTGCTGGGGCTGGCGCGCTTGTCGGCGCGCGATGCAGCCCGGGCGCGCGCCGGGAAACCGGCCGAAATGCGGGGAAGTCTGGCGCGCCAATGGCTGTTGCTGAAGGCGATTGCGTTGGGGTTGTGAAGGCGGCAGGGTGAGCGGCGGGGCGCTGTGGGGGTGAAAGGCGGGGCAATGCGGCGGTTCCTGGCGTTGGCAGTGGCGCTGGTGTCGCTGATCGCGGCGGGGTTTCTGTGGACCCGCGACCGACCGGTGGCCGTCGCGACCGAGGCCGCGCCGGCGGCAGCGCCTGCCGAAAGTGAAGCCGAGGACGGCGCATTGGTGGCGCCGGTGTCCGATGTCACGCCGGCCGACCGCGAGGCGCGGCGCTTTGCGCGCTACGACAAGAACCGGGATGCCGAGGTTAGCCGCGACGAGTATCTGGCGTCGCGGCGCAAGGCCTTTGCCCGGCTCGACACCAACGGCGATGGCCGGCTGGCGTTCGAGGAATATGCGGTGGCGACCGTGAAGAAGTTCGGCAAGGCCGACCGCGACGGCGACGGCAATCTGGATGCCGACGAATTCGCGACGACGGCGGCGAAGCGGCGCGCGGCGCCGGCGTGCCAGTGCAGCCCCTGAACAGTCAGGCCGCGTAAACCGTATTGCCGCCGGTCACGGTCTGCACGATCTTGATGTCCTTGATCTTTTCCGGGTCGATCGTGTGCGGATCGTCGGCGAGGACGACATAATCGGCGAGCTTGCCCGCGGTGATCGACCCCTTGATATGCTCCTCGTGCGAGGCATGGGCGCCGTTGAGCGAATTGATCCGCAGCGCTTCGGCGACGGTGACGCGCTGATTTTCACCCCAGACTTCGCCGTTCCAGCCGCGGCGGGTGACCATGCCCTGGATGCCCATCAGCGGCGCGAACGGTCCGGGGCTGAAATCCGACCCGGCGCAAACGGGGATGCCGGCATCGAGGAAGCTGCGAAACGCCATGCAGTTCTTCATCATCGCAGGCCCATAAAAGCCGAACTTGTCGGCATTGTAATAGGCATAGCTGGTGAAGGGCGCCGGGATCGCGCCGAGCGCCTTGATACGGCGGACGAGGTCGGGATTGATCAGCGTGCAATGGGTGATCTTGGGGCGGGTGTCGCGCATCGGCGCCAGTCGCTGGGCGCGTTCGAACGCCTTCAGCGCCATGTCGATGACGACATCGCCATTGGCGTGGATGTTGGCCTGGACGCCGTGGCGGTGGACCTTTTCGACCCAGGCGTCGAGCACCTCCTGGGTTTCGGTGATATTGCCGAAATAGGGCGGGTTGCTGCCGGGGTAGGGCGTGCTGATCGCCATGGTGCGTTCCGAAAATGACCCGTCGATCGTGTGTTCGGAGGTGGCGCCGAACTTGATCCATTCGTCGCCCAGCCCGGTCATGATGCCGTTGGCGAGCATCGCATCGAGCATCGCGCCGCTGGTTTCGAAGCTGATGCGGTGCAGCAGCTCGCCCTTGGCACGGATCGCCTGCATGGCCGCAAGGTCGCCGCCCTGGTGGTGGACTCCGGTCAGGCCATATTCGGCGAACTTCTTGGAAATAAAGGCCATGCCGGCGCGACTACGGTCCTCGATCTGGCTCTGGCTGTATTTTGGCCGATCGCCGACCTTGGCAAAAACGGCGCGCGCGCGATCGGTCACGCGGCCGTTCAGCTGCCCGCCGGCATCGCGATCGAACGTGCCACCGAACGGGTCGGGCGTGGTGGCGGTAATGCCCGCCATTTCCAGCGCCTTGCTGTTGTAGAAGCTGGTGTGGCCGCCGCGGTGGAAGACCACGACGGGGTGGCGCGTGCTGACCTTGTCGAGATCATGGCGGGTCGGCGGACGGCCATCCTTGATCTTGGTGTCGTCGTGAAAGAAGCCTTCGACCCAGGTGCCGGCAGGAACGGCGGCGGCACGCGCCGTCAGCTTGTCGATGATCGACTGGATGGTGACGAACTCGACGACATAGGGGTTGCCGACGAGCACGTCGTAAACCAGCACCTCGCCGCGGGCATGGTTGTGGCAATCGATGAAACCGGGGACGATGGTCATGCCCTTGGCGTCGAAGCGCCGGGTGCGCGGCCCGGCGAATGCCAGGGCCGATTCATTGTCGCCGACATGGGCGAAGCGGCCGCCGCGAACGACAAAGGCCCCGGCGGTCGGTTGCCGGTCATCGACCGTATAGACCTTGGCATTGGTGACGACGAGATCGGCGTCGTCCCCTGCGCGCGCCGCGGCCGGGGTAGCGGCAAGCGTGGCGGCGGCCCCCAGAATCTGCCGGCGCGTCGGATCGAAGGTCATGCCACTGCTTTCCGGGCCGCGGGATATCGTCGATCGCTACGGACAGGCCCCCCCGCGCCATCGATGCGCGACGCTAAACCGATTGTGGCGGCGCTGTCATCCTGCCAGTTCAGCGGCGTCGCTGGCGTACGGGGAGCAGATTGAGCCCCAGCCAGACGCAGCCGGCGGCAAGCATCAGCGTGCCGCACCAGACAATGGGGCCGAACACCAAACCTTCTGCCACGATTGCGAGCGGCAGCGCAGCCGCCAGCGCCGCCCATCCCGCGATGCGCAACCGCAGTATGCGGCGCGGCAAGGGTGGCCCGATGCGTCGACGGTAATGTTCGGGGTCGGCCAGGCCGAGCAGGGCAAAGCCCGCAAAAGCGGCGAGAAGGCAGAGCATGATCATTCCGCAGCATCCAGTTCGAGCGTCGGCACCGAGCGATCGCGCCGGCGCGGCGGCAGGGCCCGGTGACGGCCGACACGCCGTGCCAGCGCGAGATAGCCCAGTCCGAACAGCAGCAATGCGATGTCGATGCCGGCCATCATCCCGTCGCCCTTGCCAAGCGCCGCGGCCAGACCGAAATCGGTCATCGCCACGCCATAGAGCGGCAGAGTGATGAGCAGCACGCCGGTGGTGCCGAGCACCCAGGTCCAGGCGGTGGCGGGTCGGCGCAGGGCAGCGATGAGAAGCGCCGCCGCCCAGGCAAGGAACAGCCAGTGCACCTCCCATTCGGCGCGGCCCTTCATCCCAAGCGGCAGCAGCCGGTTTGCCCAGAAAAAGGCGGCGATGCCCAAAGGAAAACCACCGACGACGGCGATGTTGAGCCATTCGACGAGCCGGAAACCGAAGTGCGGTCGTGCCGGATCGGGCAGCTTCACGCGGCGCTTTACCGTCCACAACACCAGCCCGCTGCCGATCATCACCGAGCCGGCGACGCCGCAGAGGAAATAGACCAGCCGCAGCCCGTCGCCGGCAAAGCGGCCGGCGTGCAGGCCGACCATGGCCCCGGCGGTGACGACTGCGGCGCCGGGGGCCGGGGACTGCCAGACCAGCGCGCCGCTGACGCCATCATAGGTCAGGCTGGGCGTGCGGGCGGACAGGGTGGCGGTGGGCGACTGGCTGACCGTCACGCGCGCGGCGGCGTCGCCGGGCAGGCTGACCGAAACCGCCCCGGCAGGGGCGCCGAAGCGCCGTTCCGCGTCCGCAACCAGCCGGTTGAGGTCGACCAGCGGTGCGGCGCGGTGGCTGCGTTCGGTTTCGGCAGCAGCCGGGAACAATTTGTCGAACAGCGCCTGGTCGTCGGTGTAATTGGCAACGACCGCCCAGGGCATCAGCATCGCCATGAGCGTGACGAGGCCGGTGTAGGTGATCATCAGGTGAAACGGCAGCGCCAGCACGGCAGCGGCGTTATGGCCATCGAGCCAGGACCGCTGGCCCTTGCCGCGACGCAACGTGAAGAAGTCGCGGAAGATCTTCTTGTGGGTGACAATCCCCGACAGGATGGCGACGAGCATCGCCATGGCGGCGAAGCCGACCAGCCAGCGCGCCCAGATGACTGGCATGTAGTGAAGGTCGAAATGGAAGCGGTAGAAGAATTCCCCGCCGCGCGTATCGCGCACCACGGCAGGTTCGCCATCGGCACCGATGATCGCCTGGTTGTCGCGGCGACCGCGGCGGCGTTTCGGTTCGCCCTTGATCGGCTCGGGCTGCCAGAACAGATGGGCGCCGGGGGCCGCAGCGCCGGGCAGGGTGATGAACCAGCTTTTGGCGTCGGGCGCCCTGTGCGCCAGAAAACGCTGGGCGCCGGCGATGACTGGGGCGCGCGCCTCGACCCGCGCCAGTTCGGGGCGCATCCAGCGGTTGAGGCCATCGCGGTAAAAGGCGATCGTGCCGGCGACGAAGACGATGAACACGACCCAGCCGACCAGCAGCCCCGACCAGCTGTGCAGGAAGGACTGCGATTGGCGCAGGCTGCCGCCGGGGCCGCTCACAGCCGCCCCGTGGCATCGACCGATACCCAGGTCAGCACGGCGGCAATCGCGCCCAGCAATGCGAGGGTCCATAGCGCGCGCGCGCCGCTGCGCGCGGCGAACGCCCACATCGCGGCCAGCGCGCACAGGGCGAAGGCGGCAAGGGTGGCGACGATGGTGACTTGCGACGGGTCACCCGGCAGCCACCGGGCCAGCGCCATCGCCCACAGGCTGGCGACCGCATAGCCGAGCGGGACGGCGGCGATGATCCGCAGGATCATGTCCCCCCGGGGTCGCGAACGCGCCGCGGTCATTTGTAGGTGAACCGGACAGTGGCGAACACGGTCCGCGGGCTGCCGAAATAATTGCCGCGACCGGTACTGCTGATCCGCGCAAAATAGGTGCGATCGAAGACGTTGTTGACGTTGACCGACAATGCGATCTGCTCGCTGACCTTGTAGCCGGCGCGCAGGTCGAACACGGCATAGCTGCCCTGTCGCACGATCGTCGACCGGGTACGCAGGCTGCCATCGGCGTTGAAGACCGCGGCATTGCCGCCGGCAGTGGGGCTGAACCAGGTCACGCCGCCGCCCAGGCTGGCGCCGGCCAGCGCCCCTTCGGCAGGCGCATAGTTGGTGAAGGCCTTGATCGAATGGCTGGGAATGACCGGCACGAAGGAAATGCCTTCGAGCAGCGGGTTGCTGTCTTCCAGATACTTGTTCTGGATATAGGCATAGCCGCCGTTGATCCGCCACCCGGGCAGGATCTCGCCGGCGGCTTCCGCCTCCACCCCGCGTGCGCGGACCTTGCCGATCTGCTGGACGACGCCGGGCAGGTCGGGATCGGTGAACAGCCGGTTCGACTGGGTGATCTGGTAGGCCGCCGCCGACAGCAGCAGGCGGTCGTTGAACAGCGACAGCTTGGTGCCGGCTTCATATTGCGCGCCGATCAGCGGCGCGATGGCGCCGCCGCCGACGCGGGGCAGGGCAGAGGTCTGCGGCGTGAAACTGTCGGCATAGCTGGCATAGACGTTGAGGGTGTCGGTTACGTCCCAGACCAGTCCGGCATAGGGCGTGAAGCGGTTGTTGATCGCATAGCCGGTCGGCGGCAGCAGCGTCGGCAGCACGGTCTGGTTGTTGGTGTCCCACCAGGTCACCCGGCCGCCACCGACAAGGGTCAGGCCGGCGACAGGGGACACGCGCAACTGGCCATAAAGGCCGAATTGCTCGACATCGCTGGTGGTGCCGCCATAAACTTGCGTCACCGGTCCGCCCGGGCCCTGGAACGGCGGCAGCGGTCCGAACGGATCGAGCGGCGGTTCGGCGGGCGACACCGGGTTGTAGACGTCGATGCGCGCGAAGTTCGACAGGCGCGTGGCGTTCTGCCGCTGTGAATTGCCCTGATAGTCGACCCCCAAGATCAGGGTCTGCTCACGCCCGAACGCCGGAAAGCTGCCGACACCGTTGAAATCGAACGACTTCGTCGTCATGTACGTGTCGCCGCGATAGGCGATCTGGCTGGTCACGCCGTTGGTCGGGGTGATCGGCTGGTTGCCGATGTAGCTGTAGATGTCGATGCGATCGACATCGGTATAAAGGCCGCTGGCGCGCAGGGTCCAGCGGTCGCTGACGCGGTGGGCGACCTCGACAAAGGCGGAGACGGTATCGGACTGGAAACGGTTCCAGTCGGCACCGAGAAAGGTCGATCGCCGGATGTCGAGCAACTGGCCGTCGCTGCCATCGGCGCCGCCGATGATGCCGGGCAGGCCGGACTGGATGGCAGGCTTGAAGCGGTCATAATTGGCGCCGAAGGTCAGGGTGGTGCGCTCGCCGAGTGCGACGCTGCCGACTCCGAAGGCGGTGATGCGGTTGCGATGGGCGACGTCGAAAAACTGGTCCTGGTCCTGGACCATGGCGCCGACACGGACGGCGGCATTGGCGGTGACGGGAACCGACAGGTCGATTTCGCCGCGGATATTGTCGAAGCTGCCATAGCCGGCTGCGGCGCGCAGCTGCAGCGTGTCGAG
Organism: Polymorphobacter fuscus; assembly: GCF_011927825.1. Lineage (NCBI taxonomy): Bacteria > Pseudomonadati > Pseudomonadota > Alphaproteobacteria > Sphingomonadales > Sphingosinicellaceae > Sandarakinorhabdus > Sandarakinorhabdus fusca. The sequence continues at coordinate 338,807 of NZ_JAATJI010000001.1, forward strand.
CGGACGCTTGCGCACCAGGTTGATGCTGCCGGCGGGGTTGCCCGAGCCGCTGAACAGCCCGGCGGGGCCGCGCAAGACCTCCAGCCGATCATAGGCAAACAGGTCGGGGACGACGCCGGGAAAACCGAGCGACAGGGTGGGGACACCGTCGATCATGTAATTGTTGATGGCGAAGCCGCGCGACAGGAAGCTCGGGTCTTCGCTGCCGACGCCGTTGACGGTGATGCCGGGAGTCGCGGTCAGCGCATCTTCGAGCGTGAAGAGGTTCTGCGCCTCGATCTGGCCGCGGTCGATGACGGTGATCGTGTTGGGGACGTCCTTGAGCGGGGTGACGGTCTTGCCGACCGGCTGACCATAGCTTTTGCCGATAACCACGATGTCGGCGTCCATCGCTGCATCGGCGGCAAGGGCCGTGAACGGGGTGATGAGGGCCGTGCTCGCAAGCATGGCGATGAGTGTGCGCATTCGATTGCTCCCGCTGTGTGCGGCAGCCCCTAGCAAGGTCGTTATTGCGAGTCACTAGCATTATCAAGAATAGGTGGAATTGCTTATGTGCGTGTCGCGGCTCGGGCCGGCTGCGTGGGCGTCGTGCCGCGTTGCAACACCCGCGACCGGACGCCGCTGCCGAACGCCGTTGCAATGATGTGACAAACCTGTGACACCGTTAATGCTGTGTTATAGTTTAGTGTGGACGGGCGGGCCGAATGCCGATTGACGACGCCATTTCCCAGGCCGCCAACAGCCTGGCGCACCGGTCGATCTATCTCGATTATCTGATGACCCAGGTGTTTTCCGCGCCGACGTACAAGATGCTGCCGATCGTGATGTGCCTCGTCGTCATCTGGTTCCGGCGCGATACACCGCGGCGGGCCGCGATCCTTGCCGTTGCCGGGGGCGGCGTCGCGCTCGTGATCGCCCGCGTCACGCAGAACCTGGGACCGTATCGCCCGCGGCCGCTTCACAATCCCGATCTTGGCCTGGTGGATGCCTATGGCCAGTCGCCGGTGGCGCTGTTCGAATGGAGTTCCTTCCCCAGCGACCACGCGGCCCTGGTCTTTGCGCTTTCGGCCGGGATCTGGGTCGGGTCGCGCGGCCTTGGCGCGTTCGCTTTTGCCTGGTCGACGCTGATTGTCTGCCTGCCGCGCCTGTACCTGGGCCTGCACTACGCCAGCGATCTTCTGGGCGGTGCCCTGATCGGGCTTGGCTCGGTATGGCTGGTGGCGCGGCTGCGGATCGATGTGTTCCTGCTCGCCAGGGTCGCTGCGCTGTATTCGCACCGGCCGGGTGTTGCCAATGTCATCGCGTTCGTGCTGCTGTTCCAGTTGGCGACGCTGTTCAACGACCTGCGCCTCGGCGGTCGGCTCGCGGCGCGGGCGACCGCGCGCATCGCCGGCTGGGGGCCGGAACCCAAGGCGCTGCGGGACGAATCGATCAAGAACGCGAGGGCGACCGCCGCCGCGCGCTGATCCGCCGCGCCGCCGGGTTGTCTTTCAACCAAGGGGCGTCGTGTGACAATCCGAACACAGTTCTGACCAATCGGAAATATTTCCGGAACAGCCGGATCATGCTGTCGTTGTTTATTCGATCAACAACGCGACAGCATAATGGGAGATCCGCAAATGATGACTGCTAATATCGTTCGTGCAACGACTGTTCTCGTGTCGGCATATTGTTTCGGAACTGTCGCGAATGCGCAGACCACGCCGTATGTTGCTGCAACCGGCGCGCTGACCTTTCCCAAGAGCCTTGAAACCGATACCGGCATCAGCGGTGAATTGAACAACGGCTATGCGTTCACGCTTGCGGTCGGTACCGGCATCGGCCCGATCCGCGCCGAAATCGAAGGCAGCTATCGGCGCAGCAGCGTCGAAGGTGCCAGCGGCTTCGGCCTGGACCTGCCGGGAACGGGAAATGCGTCCGCCTTGAGCGCCATGGCCAACGCCTATTTCGATCCGGCCTTCAACATCGGGCCGCTGCAGCCCTATGTCGGCGGCGGCGTCGGCATTTCGCGGTTCCGCGCGTCGAATGTCGCGGCTCTCGGGCTGCCGTTCGGCGGTCCCGTCACCAGCTTCGGCCCGATCAGCGGCGATCGCACGGGCTTTGCCTGGCAGCTGATGGCAGGGGTTGGCGTCGCCTTGACGGAGAAAGCGGCTTTTACCCTGGGTTACCGATATTTCGCCACGCCAGGGGTGACGGTGAATGACGTCCCCCAGTTCAATTCGGTCCGCATCAACGGCCTCAAGATCCACGCCGTCGAAGCCGGCGTGCGCCTCAGCTTCTAGCCTGCATGGGGGCGGCGGGAACGCCGCCGCGCTGTGCGATCGGACCAGTTGGGAAGTTTCCATGCAGATCAAGGCCGTGCTTTTCGATATCGACGGCACGCTGGTCGACAGCAACGACCTCCATGTGCTCGCCTGGGAAGCCGCCTTCGAAGGCATCGGTGCCCGGTTCGACCGCCAGCAGGTTCATGACCAGATCGGCAAGGGCACCGACATGCTGGTGCCGACCCTGTTGCCCGACCTCGATGACGCCGCGGTCGAGAGGCTCGGCGATGCCCATGGCGCGGTCTTCAAGGCGCGGTATCTCGAAACCGTGCAGCCCTTCCCGCAGGCGCGCGCGTTGCTGGCGCATGCCAAGGGGCTCGGGCAGACGGTCGTGCTGGCCTCGTCGGCGTCGAAATCGGAGGTCGAACATTATCTCGACCTGCTCGATGCGCGCGACCTTGTCGCGGTGACGACGAGCAGCGACGATGTCGAACGCACCAAGCCGGCACCCGACATCTTTGCCACGGCGCTCGCGCGACTGGCAGGGGTTGAACCCGAACAGGTGATCGTCGTCGGCGACACACCCTATGATGTGGAAGCCGCAGCCGGGTGTGGAATCCGGACGGTCGCACTCCGGTCGGGCGGCTTTGCCGACGACGTGCTGCGCGCGGCGGGCGCGGTCGAAATCCACGACGACGTCGCGGCGCTGCTGGCTGGCTATGCAGGCTCCGTGCTCGGACAATAGCGGGCTGCAACAGCGGCCCCGTGGAACTATTGCCGGCCTCAGCGCTTTGGAAGGAATGTCCGACGGATTCGCGATCATTGCAATCGGCGCGTCCGCAGGCGGGGTCGACGCGCTTCGCACGATTGTTGCCGCGCTGCCGGCCGATCTCAACGCCGCCGTCTTCGTCGTCCTCCACATCGGCGCGCACCGCAGCGATCTGCCCTGGCTGTTGTCGCGCAGCGGGGCGCTACCGGCGGCGCATGGCGTGGATGGTGAGGAGGTCGTTGCCGGCCGCATCTATGTGGCGCCGCCCGACCATCACATGGTTATCGCGGACGGCCGGGTCGGGCTGACCAAGGGTCCGCGTGAAAATTGGGCACGCCCGGCGATCGACCCGCTGTTTCGCAGCGCTGCGCGGAGTTTCGGCCCGAACGTGGCCGGTGTCATCCTGACGGGCGGCCTGAACGATGGCACCGCCGGCCTGTATGAAATAAAGCGGCGCGGCGGCACGGCGATCGTCCAGGATCCGGCCGATTGCCTGACCCCCAACATGCCGCAAAGCGCGATCGCCAATGTCGATGTCGACCATATCGTCCCGGCATCCGCAATCGGCGATCTCCTGACCCGGCTGGCAGGTAGCATCCCTTCGGGATCGACAAGCCGTCAGGCTAGTGACGGACAGGAGGAAGCCATGGTCGCCGAATTCACGCACGATCTGCCGGTCGCTGTGACCTGTCCGGATTGCGGCGGGGCCTTGCGGCGCAGTGAGCTGGGCCGGTTGACCCAGTTCAGCTGCCATATCGGGCATGTCTACACCGCCGAAGTGATGTTGGCGGCGCAATTTCTCGCCATGGAGCGGTTCGTCGAGCAGGCAATGCGGTCGTTGAGCGAGCGTGCCGAACTGTGCCGGCAGATGGTCGTCCAGATCGGTGACGATGCGGAGCGGGCCGCACAGCGCGAAGCATGGCATGCGGCGTCGCAGGAAGCGGTCGAGCAAAGCGAACCGCTTCGTGCCCTCATCACCCGGCCGTGGATACATCCGGGTTTGTCCAGAATGGACTTTCGTCCGCAATAGGTGTTTGTCAACATCTGGTGCAAGGTCGGTTTGTCGCATTTGAGGGGACGGAGTCATGGACGAGGCAATGCGTCCGGACGGGCCGACAGAGGTCGCTGTTGTCGAACAGCCGTCCGACCCCGTTCGCGCTGATGACCGCACCGCGCCGCCGTTGATCGTGGGGATCGGCGCATCGGCTGGCGGCCTTGTCGCTTACCAGGCTTTTTTTGCAGCCATGCCGGCCGACAGCGGCATGGCGTTCGTGCTCGTCCAGCACCTCGATCCCGACCACGACAGTGCGCTTGCCGATATCCTCGGCGAGGCGACAACAATGCCGGTAACAAAGGCCGTCGACGGGACGGTCCCGAAGGCGAATACCGTCACCGTCATTCCGCCCAATGCCATTTTGAAAATCGAAAACGGCATCTTGCAGATTGCCAAGCCGGTCTCGGCGACGGCGCGCCGGTCGTCCGTGGACACGTTCCTCGTCTCGCTGGCGCAGGACCAGGGCGAAAATGCCGTGGGGATCATCCTTGCCGGTTACGGCAGCGACGGCACCATCGGCATCGCCGCGATCAAGGAGGCCGGAGGCATCACCTTCAGCGAGGCTGCCTTCGACCATCATGCCAAGTTGGGAATGCCGCAGAGCGCCGCCGACGGCGGTTTTGTCGACAATGTCCTGCCGGTGGAGGCCATGCCGGCGGCGCTGCTGGAACATATCGCCTATCGCGGCAAGGTCGCGAGCCCCGGCGGTGTGCCCGCGCCCGAGAATCCGGCGCTCGAAGCCCAGCTGGTGACGATCTGTGCCGTGCTGCACAGCCGCCTCGGCCGCGATTTCGGCCAGTACAAGAACAGCACGATGCTGCGGCGCGTGCGGCGCCGGATGCAGGTGCTGCGGATCGACGAGCCGTCCGAATATGTCGAACAGCTTCGGCAATTGCCCGACGAGCCGCAATTGCTGTTCCGGGAAATCCTGATCGGCGTGACCCGCTTCTTCCGGGATCCCGATCTTTTCGAGGCGCTGGCAGACTCCGTGATTGCCGAGCTGGTGACCAAGGGCGATCCGTCGCTGCCGGTCCGCGTCTGGGTCGCCGGGTGCGCGACGGGGGAGGAGGCCTATTCGCTCGCCATCCTGTTCAAGGAAGCGTGCCTCTATCTCGATTCGCCGCGCCAGGTGGTCATCTTCGCCACCGATGTCGATGATCGCGCCATCGCCTTTGCGCGATCGGGCCTGTACCCCGACATCATCGAGGCCGATATTTCGCGCGAACGGCTCGACCATCATTTCGTCAAGGAAGGGCAACGCTATCGCGTCGCCAAGCATATCCGCGACCTGTGCGTCTTCTCCACCCACGACCTGGTCAAGGACCCGCCGTTTTCCAAGCTCGATCTTGTCACGTGCCGCAACCTGCTCATCTATTTCGAGACACAGTTGCAACAGCGCGTGGTTGCGATGTTCCATTACGGGTTGAAGGCGGGCGGCAAGCTGTGGCTGGGGCCATCGGAAACGATTGCCAATGGCACGCGCCTGTTCAAGGCCGCCGACAAGCGCAGCCGGATCTACGACAGGATCGACACCACGCCGGTGCTGCTGCGTCCCCCGGCCCGCGCGCGCGCGATGACGCCCGACACGAGGGCGATCGCCAGCCCTGTCAGCGAACTAGACGCCGAGGCAAATCGCATCCTGGCGCATTATGCCCCCGCCTATATGATCGTCGACAGCCAGAACGAGATATTGCGCTTTTCGGGTTCCCTGACGCGCTATCTGGAGCCGATGAGCGGCGGCGCCAGCCTCAACCTGTCCCGCCTGCTGCACCCGGACCTGCGCGCGCCGGCGCGGACATTGCTCAAGCGGGCGGCTGACGACGGCAGCCGCGTGCAGGAGCAGGTGCCCTTCAGACTCGATGGCCGTGCCGAGCTTGTCAACATCATCGTCGAACCGATGGGCGACGGTTCGGCCGGGCCGCGTCATGTCCTGCTGGCCTTCCAGGACGTCGTCCAGTCCGCCCCCGGCCGCACGCCCGGTCCCGGCGCAAGCGCCGACGATGTCCCGCATGGCGAACTGCTCGCCGCTCGCGAGAAGTTGCAGGTCGTGACCGAGGAACTGGAAACCGCCAACGAGGAACTGCAAAGTTCGAACGAGGAATTCCAGTCAGTCAACGAAGAGCTTCATTCGACCGTCGAGGAACTGGAAACGTCGAAGGAGGAACTGCAGTCGATCAACGAGGAATTGCACACGGTCAACGCGGAGCTCAACAACCGCGCCGACAGCCTTGTGCGTTCGAACAGCGACCTTGCCAACCTTTTCGACAGCACATCGGTGGCGACCCTGTTTCTCGACAATGACTTCCGGATTCGTCGCTTCACTCCCGCCGTCGCCGACGTGTTCAACGTGCAGGAAGGTGACGAAGGGCGTTTGATCACCGATTTCGCGTCGCGCATTTCGGGCGATGCACTGGTTGCCGATGCCCGCGTCGTGCTGCGCGACTTGACGTCCATCGAGCGCGAGGTCGATTCCGACGACGGGAAATCGACCTTCCTGCTGCGCATTCGCCCCTATCGTTCGCTCAACAACGTCATCGACGGCGTTTCGATCACGCTGGTCGATATTTCGGAACGCAAGCATCTCGACAAGGCCCGCGCGCACCTCGCCGCCATCGTCGAATCCTCCGAAGATGCCATCATCAGCCATGACCTCGACGGCCTGGTCACCAGCTGGAACCATGGCGCCGAGAAAATCTATGGGTACACGTCCAGCGAGATCATCGGGCAGCCGATGGCCACCTTGCTCGCCGAGGCGCAGCTCGACGAATGGCCCGCCTATCTTGCCCGCCTGCGCAATGGCGAAACGCTGACCAACTTCGACATCAGCCGCACGACGAAGGATGATCGCAGCATCCACCTGTCGCTGACCATTTCGCCGATCTGCGACGACAAGGGCCGGATCGTCGGCGCATCGGCGGTGGCGCGCAATATTGCCGACCGCAAGGCCGCGGAAGAGCGCGCCGCGATGTTGATGTCGGAACTCGACCATCGCGTTAAGAACATCCTCGCCGTGGTCTTGTCGGTCGTGTCGCAAACGCTGCGGATCGGATCGGTCCCCGACCCGATCCGGATGGACATCGAAGGGCGGATCATGGCGATTGCCCGGGCGCACAATCTCGTCGCCGACCAGGGCGGGGTGGCCAGTTCGCTGCGCGAACTGTTCCGGACCGAGCTTGAGCCCTTTGTCCAGAACAGCAATATCACGCTGACCGGCCCCGATGTATCGCTGACATCCAACGCCAGCCTGATCGTCGCGCTCGCGGTCCATGAATTGACGACCAATGCCACCAAATATGGCGCCCTGTCGGTCGCGGAAGGCGTGCTCGCTATCGACTGGACGGCCGCCGCCGACGATTCCGGATCGCGATTGTCCATCGTCTGGCAGGAGCATGGCGGGCCTGTCGTCGCAGCCCCGGCGCGGCGCGGCTTCGGCACGAAACTGATCGAGCTGAGCCTTGTTCGCGGGCTCGGCGCGAAGGTCGAACGCACGTTCGCGCCCGAGGGCGTGCGCTGCCAGATCACCCTGCCGCTGTCGCCGGAGGTGGGAAGCTTGCTGCCCCGCCCGGGCGACGAGACTTGATTGCGGCCATCCCACCCCGCCTGCGCGTCCTCGTCATCGAGGACGAGCCGCTTGTGGCGATGAATATCGAGTTTTCGATCGAGGCGCTCGGCCACGACATGGTCGGGCCGATCGCCCGGCTGGACGAGGCCATGGCGGCTGCCAGCGGCGACGATTATGATTGCGCCGTGATCGACATCAACATCGTCGGCGGATCGAGCCATGAGGTTGCAGCCATCTTTGCCGCCAGGGCGCGACCGTTCATTCTGGCGTCGGGGTACAACGATCTTTCGCTGCCCGAGGCGCTGCGCAATCACAGCCGGTTGGTGAAGCCGTACACCAGCGACCAGCTCGAGCGCCAGTTGCTGCTGATGTTCACGCATTGCGGGGCCACTGCGCCGGCGGACTGAGCACCGCACACGGAAGAGTGGCCCGGCGCCCTTCCTTCGGGTCTCCCGCGCCGCCGCAGCGGCAGGCACAACGCCCGTCTGGAACAGCAGAGCAGGTGGTGGTCATGCAGCGGGACGATCCGGATACGCCGAAGCTGCGCGACGCCGTCGGCACGGCCTTGTCCGTGGCGCGCGAGATCCTGTCCACGCGCTGGGTGCCCGGCGTGGCGGCGGGACCGGTCGACGACATGCGGCGCCGGCATCGCGAGCTTGCCCAGTCGCTCCACTGCATCACCATAGCCGCCGGCGCGGCCGGCCATTGGCTGGCGCGCGATGTGCCCGATCCCGCCGAAGCGACCGCCGCGCTTGCCGTACTCGTCGCCGCGGCGAACCGCGCCGGGACCCTGCAACCGGTTCCGGCCGAGGCTGCCAATTGCGCCCCGGGCCGCGACGTCATCGGCCGGCTTGTCCGCCTGGCCCCCGTCATCGCTTGACTCGACCGGCGCTGCCGTTCTCGGTGCCGTCCCGCTTCCCCCGGCGTTTTTGCTCGCAGCGGCGACGGGTCCGCGCGGCATCGCACACGTCGAACCCACGCAACACGGCAAGCCGACTGAAGGGGCATCGCCTGGCAGGGACAATGCCATTTGTGCCGTTGAAAAAGGCCGACCCTGCTTTATGAAGGACATGACATCGCATCCAAGACAGGCGGTGGTCGATCATCAGGGTGGGGGCCCGGCTGTTGTTGACTGGTCGGCCGACCTTGGCCTTTGTGCTGGGCCTTGCCGCCCTGTTCGCCGTGGCGATCGCGACCGCGTTTCTGGCCCGGTCGTTGCCGAGCTACGGCCTTGATGTCCGGTCCGCCGCCGACGGGCCCATTTTCACCGCTCCCGCCGACGCCTCGCGCACGGCGTCGTTGCAACTGCTCCGCATCACCAGCCCGGCAACGGGAACCAGCCTCGCGCCATCGGGTGCCGACGACGCCGTTCGGCGCGGGGAGCGCCTGATCACGCCACAGGCGATGGCCAACCAGGACCTGCTTGCCGCCATGGCCGCGTCCGGTGACCTGTCGTTCCAGCTTCGTGGGCACGACGGCCGGACGGTGGAATGGCAGCGCGCGCGGCGGCCGACCACGCTCGGCTGGCCTTTCTGGATTGCGGCATCCGCAGGGGTCGCCGGGGCGCTGTCGGCGCTCTGGATCCTGGTGCTGCGACCCCGTGATGCGTCGGCGCGTGCCATCGCCGCCACCGGGCTGGCGCTCTGCATCGCCGCGCTGCCCTTTGCCGTGCTGCAAAATGGCGAACTGATCGTCGGCGGCATCCTGTGGCGCCGGCTGGTGACGACCAACTGGTTCGGCGCCCAGCTCTTCGGGTCGGCGCTGATCTGCTATTTCGCCCTGTTCCCCCGGCCGCTCGGCACGCCCGGGCTGCGCCGTCTGGGGCTGGCGGTGCTGGCACTCGTCGCGCTTGCCCTTGTTCCGCTCGCGCAGGGCGGCCACCTGGCGTACGACGATATCGCGGTGTTGGTCAGCACCGATTTCCTGATCATCGTTGCGCTGGTCGTGGTGCAATGGCGTGCGTCCCGTGGCGATCCGCTGGGCCGCGCGGCGCTGCGGCTGGTCGGCAGCGCCACCGTCATCACCCTGGCGCTGTTCCTGCTGGTCACCTATCTGACGCCGCTGCTGGGTGCGCCGCCCGAATGGGCCGATCCGCTGGCGTTCGTCCTCATGCTGCCGCCGTTCATCGCCATCGCCATCGGGGTGACGCGCGGCTGGATCTTCGATCTCGATCGTTGGGCGTGGCGGCTGATCGCGTCGGCATTGTCGCTGCTGCTGATCGTGGCGGTCGATGTGACCCTGCTCGTCGCGACCCAACTGGCGCCAGGCACGGCGACCACCGTCGCCATTGTCGTCGGTGGCGCGTTGTGGATCGTGTCGCGCCACAGTCTGCTCGAACGACTGTTCAGCCGGTCGCGTCGGGACGGCGCGCGGTTGCTGTCGCAAAGCGGCGAGATTGCGCTGGCGGTGACCGAAGCCGAGCGGTTCCAGCGGTGGAGCCAGGCGCTCGAAGACTGCTTTCGCCCGCTGTCGATCACGCCCGCCGACCATGTCGGTCCGGCGCGGCTGGAGGATGCCGGGGTGGCGATCCTTGTCGGCGCGCCACCCTTCGGGCCGTCGCTTCGCCTTTACGCCGCCAACAAGGGCCGGGGCTTGTTCAACGGGCGCGATACGAGCCTTGTCGATTCGCTCTTGCTGTTGTGCGAACAGACCGACGCGGCGCGGCAGGCTTATGATCGCGGCATGTACGAGGAGCGCGAGCGGATCGCCCGGGATCTTCACGACGATGTCGGGGGCCGGCTGGTGACGAGCCTGCACCGCGACAGCCTCGACGACACGCGAGGCGATGTGCGCGACGCCATTCGCGAAATGCGGCAGTTGTTGACCGGGTTGCGCGGCGGTCGGCGCCATGTGTCGGACCTGGTGGCGCTTTGCCGGGTCGATGCAGGCGACCGGCTCGACGCCGCGGGCATCCGGCTCGCCTGGCCGATCATGCCGGCCGCCACCGATCACCATGTCCGCTACTCGGTCTTTCGCGCCGTCGAGGCGACGCTGCGCGAGGCGGTCACCAACATCATCCGCCATGCGCGGGCGCAATCGGTGGCGGTCGATATTCGCGTGGCGATCTCGCAGGGGCGCCCGGCGCTGTTTGTCGACCTCAAGGACGATGGTTGCGGCCTGTCCGCCAACCATGCCGAGGGCCGCGGTCTGTTCAACATGCGCAGGCGCATTGCGGAGATCGGCGGCAGCTTCGCGATGCGGACGGGCGATGGCACGCAGATCACGCTGCGCGTCCCTCTCGACCTGCATTCCCCCAAACAGGGGGGCGGCGGGGTGCGAACACGATGGTAGCTGCAGCCAGGGGAGCATTGCATGATCGCAGACGCGGCACCGGCAACGCGGTGATTTCCATCCTGATCCTGGAAGACATGGCGCCGACACGCGCCTGGCTCAACGCCCTGTTGCGCCGCATCTATCCCGATGCCGATATCGCCGACTGTGCCTCGCTGCGAACCGGCCGCGAATGGCTTGCGCGGCAGGAGCCCGGCGGCGACATCCTGTGCCTGATCGACCTCGGCCTGCCGGACGGGTCGGGCGTCGATCTGATCCGCGCCCTGCGACAGAAACTGCCCGACGCCCGCATCGTCGTGTCGACGATGTACGATGACGATGGCCATGTCCTTGCCGCGCTGGCGGCCGGTGCCACCGGCTATTTGTTGAAAGACGAGGACAGCATGGCGATCGAAGCGCGCCTGCATGCCATGGACCGCGGCGAGGTGCCGATGAGCCCCAGCATCTCGCGGCGCATTCTGGAGCATTTTCGCGCCAAGGCGAATTTCATCGCGGCGGGAACGGACGTGGCGCTGACCCCGCGCGAGGAAGATGTGCTGCGGCTGATCGGGCGCGGGTTGAAAGTGTCCGAAGCGGCAGCGTCGCTGGGCATCAGCCCCCAGACCGCGGCGGGTTACATCAAGTCGATCTATCGCAAGCTCGACGTCAACACGCGCGCGGAAGTCGCGCTCGAAGCGGCCCGACGCGGCCTTGTCTGAGAACCCCCGCTTCGGGGGGCTGCTGCCGTGTTAATTCCCTGCAAAGGCTGATGTACCGGCCGCTACCAGCCGGTTGCATTCGGCCATCTACGACCAACAGGGGAACTACCATCATGAAATTGCTCGGGGTCGCGATCGCGGCCACACTTGCGCTGTCCGCCATGCCCGCCCTTGCCGAACCGCTCGCTCCGGGCTTTTCGGCAAATGCGCTGCCGCGCAACGATGATGGCGCCACCGGCGCCGTGGCGCTCGGCTTCAGCGCCAACTACTTCGGCAACGTCTATTCGACCGCCTATGTCAGCAACAATGGCTATCTGACCTTCAACGGCGGGCAGGGGACCTATACCCCCAGTGGTCTCGGCAGTGGCTATAGCGGCCAGCCGATTATCGCCGCCTTCTTCGCTGACGTGGACACACGCGGCGCCGCCTCCGCGCTGACCACCTACGGCACCGGCACCTACCAGGGCTATAATGCCTTTGGCGCGACCTGGGCCGGGGTCGGCTATTTTGCGTCGCAGACGAACAAGCTCAACGACTTCCAGATCATCCTGACCGACCGGTCGGATACCGGCGCCGGCAACTTCGACATCTTCTTCAACTATGACCGGATCGAATGGGAAACGGGCAACGCGAGCGGCGGCAGCAACGGTCTCGGCGGGATTTCCGCCGCTGTCGGCTATAATGCCGGCACCGGCAACCAGCCGAACACCTTCTTCGAGCTTGCCGGGTCGCGTGTTCCGGGCAGCTTCCTCGATACCGGCAGCGCGCCGCTGATCAACACCACCAACAATGGCGTCGCCGGGCAGCTGCAGTTCAGCGTTCGCAACGGCAGCGTGTTGCCGCCCGTGCTTCCCGGCGCTGTCCCGGAACCGGCGACATGGGCCATGCTCATCGGCGGGTTCGGCATGGTCGGTGGCGCCATGCGGCGTCGCCGGCCGCTTGCCGGTCACCTCGTCTAGCAATTGGCCGATGACCGGGCATTGCCGAAATCTTCGGCAATGCCCGGTCATCCTTGCGCAAGATCGATCCGTGTCCATATCGAATTTTCTGGACGCGGCGCCGCGACCGGCGGATAATTGCCACGACCGGGGGGTAGGGCGATGTCCAGATCAGCATTGGGGGCCGCTGTCGTGGCGTTGTTGGCCGTACCGCCGGTGCCCGCCCGGGCGCAATCCTGGTCGCCGCGTGACGCCGAAGGCGTCTGCAAGGATCAGCTGCGGCGGGATTACGGCATATCGAATACGCGGGGCGTGACCAGCAGCGAGCGGGGCAACGGCCGTTTTCAAGTGACCGGCCATGCCGACCGCGCAAACCAGGGAAACAACCAGACCGCCCGTTTCGACTGCTGGGTCGAGCGCGGTTCCGTGCGCAACGTCAACCTTGGCGATTGGGAGAAGCAATCGGGCAATGGCAGCGGCGATGCGGTCGCGGCGGTCGGCGCCGCGATCGTGCTGGGGGCCATCATCGCGGCGGCGACGTCGAAGAAAAAGAGCCACGAACATGATCGCTATCCGGATGGCTATCAGGACAACAACTATGGCAGCGACAGCTTCAGCCCCGCCGGCGGCATCACCTGCTATCGCCAGCAGCGCGCCTGTTTCGATGGCTACAACAATTACAATGCCGGCTGGACATCGCGTGAATTCGGCTACTGACGGGGGCTTGAAGATGCGACTGCTGGCCCTTGCGGCGACCTTGATGGCGACGCCGCTCATGGCGCAGGCGCCGGCACCGCAGCCGGGCATCGTCGATCGCACGGAGTTGCCGATTGCCAAGCCGATGACGCTGCCGCCGCGCACGGCACAGGAGGCAACCGACAAGTTCCTGGCGTCGAAGGCCCTGCTTGGGATTATGAAGCCGGTGTGGACCGACGAACAGATCGGCAAGATCGTCTTTATCGGCTGGCACAATGGCGCTGCCGCGCTGTGCGACGACCTGGAAGTTGATTCGGCCAAGATGGCCAAGGCCGTGGCGGTGTTTGCGCCGCCGGCGACACCGCCGCTCGGAGCGGAAAGGACGGCGTTCCTGCACGACAATCTGGTTCTCGACATCGGCCTTGCCACCGGCTGGGTGATGGGCGGCAATTTCCGCGACCTGTCGACCTTCTGCGCCGCCGCCAGGGCCGAAATGGCGGCGATGCCCGCCGACCGGCATTTGTTCCACACCGCGACGCCGCCGAAATAGCCGGCGTCCGATCCCGCGCTAGGACCCGGCGTGCCAGCGTTCGGCGGCCATGTCGTCGCTTTGCTTGGCCGCGACCCAGTGGCGGCCATCGCCGCGCTCCTCGACCTTCCAGAACGGCGCCCGGGTTTTCAGCCAGTCCATGAGGAATTCTGCCGCGGCGAAGGCGGCGGCACGATGGGCGCTGCTGATCGCGACGAGCACGATGGCCTCTCCCGGAAACATCCGCCCGTGGCGATGGATGACGACCCCCCCGAGCAGCGGCCAACGCGCTTCGGCCGCGGCGGCGATGGCGGCGAGTGCGCGCGCGGTCATCGCCGGATAATGTTCGAGCGTCAGCGACTGCAGGCCATCATCGGCGCGGACATGGCCGACGAAGCTGACGACCGCACCGACATCGCTGCGCCCGGCGCTTAGTGCACCGGTTTCCTCGGCGATCGCGATAGGTTCCGGCTGGACCCGGACGCGGATCATCCGCCGGTAACCGGCGGAAAGATGGCGATTTCGGCAGCGTCCGCGACGGGCGCATCGAGGCTGGCGAATTCCTGGTCGATGGCGACACGGATGGCGCTGCGGTCGGCGAGTGCTGCGGCATGACCGGGGGACCGCGCCGCCAGCCAGTCGAGCAGGTCAGCGACCGTCGCAATAGCGGCGGGCACCGCCAATTGTTCGCTGCCCGTGCCGATGCGTTCCCGCACCCAGGCGAAGTACAAAATGTCCACCGGGTCAGGACATGTGCTTCAGGCCGACACGCAGATAGTCGTAGCCCGTGATCAGCGTCAGGACAGCGGCGATCCACAGGCTTGCGATGCCGGCTTCATAGGCCGGCAGCCAGGGCATCAGCGCCGGCGCCGACCCCGCCAGCACCAATGCGCCCAAGGCGATCATCTGGAACGCGGTCTTCCATTTGGCCAGCGCCGACACCGGCAGCGAGACCTGGAGGGTGGCGAGATATTCGCGCAATCCCGACACGATGATCTCGCGCAGCAGGATGATCAGCGCGGCAACCACCGCCAGGCCATGGACGATATTGCTGTCGACCAGCATGACGATGACCGCGGCGACCATGATCTTGTCGGCGATCGGGTCGAGGAACACGCCGATCTTCGACACGGTGCCCTGCGCCCGCGCCAGATAGCCGTCGAGATAGTCGGTGATGCCGGCAACCAGGAAGACGACGAACGCCGCCAGCCATTCATAGGGGCCCTTGCCCCACATCAGGACGACAAGCAGCGGCACCGCAAGGATGCGGCTGAGCGTCAGCAGATTGGGGAGGCTGGACAACACCGGCCATCCCTAGGCAATCCTGCGCCGCGATGCCAGATGCCCGGCAAAAAAGCTGAAGGACGTGCCATGGATGTCAACGAAGCTCTCGCCACGCGCCGGTCGGTGCGCGGCTTTCTCGACACGCCTGTCGATCCGGCCGTCATCCGCCGCGTGGTCGAAGCGGCGGCGCGCGCCCCGTCGGGCGGCAATGTGCAACCCTGGCATATCGATGTCGTTGCAGGCGACCGGCTGGAGGCGCTCAAGACCCTGATGCGCACGCGGCTTGCCGAAGCCCCGGGCGGCGAGCCGACCGAATATGATATCTATCCCAAGACCCTGCCGTCACCCTATCGCGACTATCGTTTTGCCGTTGGCGAGGCGCTGTACGGCGCGCTGGGCATCCCGCGTGCCGACAAGATGCAGCGGTTGATGTGGTTTGCCCGCAATTTCCAGTTCTTCGGCGCCCCTGTGGCGTTGTTCTGTTCGGTGGCGCGCACCATGGGCCCGCCGCAGTGGAGCGACCTTGGCATGTATCTCCAGTCGCTCATGCTGCTGCTGCGCGCCGAAGGCCTCGACAGCTGCGCGCAGGAATGCTGGGCGATCTACCCTGCGACGATCCGTGGCTTTATCGGGATACCGGAGGACCGCATGCTCTTCACCGGCATGGCGATCGGCTTTAGGGATGAAGCCGATCCGGCGAATGCGGTGCGATCCGAACGGGCGCCGCTGGCCGATTTCGCCACCTTCCACGGTCTGTGACGTGGAGTTGCCGCAAGGATTGCGTTTTGAAGAATGAGTCATCGATCGGCCGGCGCGGTTTCATCGGTGGCCTGATCGCGGGTGCGGCCGTCCTGGCGGTCCCGGCGCGGGCCGCCTCGGCGACACCGGTCGATGCGCGGCTGCTGGCCCGGGCGATGGCGGCCTTTGGTCGCCACCGCGCCGCGGTACAGAAAGCCGATCTGATCGCCATTGCCGATTATTCGCGCCCGTCGCGCGACCGGCGCTTTCATCTCGTCGACATGGCGTCGGGCGCGACCGTCTCGATGCTCGTCGCCCACGGCCGCGGATCGGACCCGGCGCACAGCGGCTGGCTGCAGCAATTCTCCAACGCCGATGGCAGCTATGCCTCGTGCGCCGGCGCCTTCATCACCGGCGGCGAATATGTCGGCAAGCACGGCCGGTCGATGCGTCTTCAGGGCCTCGACCCGACGAACGACAACGCGCTGGACCGCGCCATCGTCATCCACACGGCGCCCTATGTCAGCGAAGCGATGGCGCGCGACATGGGCAAGCTGGGCCGCAGCCAGGGTTGCTTCACGCTGACCGGGGCCGATCTGCAACAGGTGCTGGCGCGCCTCGGCGGCGGCCGCTTTCTCTATTCCGACAAGGTCTAGCGCGGAACTGGCGCTCAGGCCTCGCGCCGGCCCGGCTCGAGCATCCCGCGGGCCTTTTCGGCCAGTCGAGCCGCTTCTTCCGCATCGGGGTCCTTGGATTTCGGCGGTTCGGGAATGACGATGCCGCGCTGCACGGCCGGCCGTTCGGCGACCGTCGCCAGCCAGCGCTGCAGGTTCACAAGGCCGTCGGTTTCGATCCCCGACCATTTGGCGGTCCGGATCCAGCACCAGTTGGCGATATCGGCGATGCTATAGTCGCCCGCCAGAAATTCGCGGGACGCCAGGTGCGAATCGATGACTTCGAACAGCCGCCGGCCTTCGCCCTGGTAACGGGCAATGGCGGCCGGGATCTTTTCGGGAAAATAGCGATAAAAGACATTGGCCTGCGCCATCATCGGGCCGATGCCGCCCATCTGGAACATCAGCCACTGCATCACCTGGCTGCGGCCCTTGACGTCGGACGGCATCAGCAGGCCGGTCTTTTCGGCGAGATAGACCAGGATGGCGCCCGATTCGAAGATCGGGAAGCCGTCATCGACCAGCGCCGGCACCCGGCCATTGGGGTTGATCCGCAGATAATCGGGCGTTTTCTGCTGGCCATGGGCAAGATCGACCTTGACCACCGCATAGGCCAGCCCAAGCTCCTCCAGGGTTACCGACACCTTGTAGCAATTGGGTGTCGCGGCCGTGTAAAGCGTCATCGTCATGGCGTTGGTGTCATTCGGGGCCACTCCGGCACGTCACCCTGCCAGTCTAGCGCGCCGACGCATCCGTGGCAAAACCGTCACCCGTTGAGCAGGCGCGACTTCTGTTCGGCAAATTCGGCGTCGGTCAGAACCCCGGCGGCGTGAAGCTCGGCAATCTGCTTCAGCCGCGAGATCGAATCGTCACTCAGGCCAGCGGCTGCGCCGGCGGCCGGTGCCGTGCTGCCCGGCTCTGCCGCCGCCGGCGCCCCGCGCGGGCGCGTCATGGCATTGGCAGTGCCGACGACCACGGCGGTGCGGCCGGCGGTGCGGGCGGCGGCGCCGATCAGGCTGGGGCGTCCGCGGCGTGATCCGAACATGGTCAGTCTCCCTGTGAAGTCGTGGCAAGCAGCGTGGCGCGCGCGGCGTCGACAACGTCGCCCGGAATGCGTTCGGACAGCACCAGCGTGCCGCCGGCGCTGCGCACGGCGTTGGCGAAGCCGGTCGCCCAGACATGTTCGCACAGCAAGGCAGCGACGGTCGAATTGGGCTTCATGTCGTCGGCAAGCTCGTTGAGATCGGCTTCGGACAGCAAACCGCTCGCGGCGCCGGAAATGCCCGCCACGGCAGCGGCGATATCGTCGGGCAGTTCCTGCATTTCGAGGATCAGCGCGGCGCCATCATCATCCTTGACCACGACCGCAAGATCGATGACTCGCACGATGCCGCGTTCGACAAGGTCGACCAGCGCGGGTGTGATGTCGCCGTTGAACCTGTTGCCGTCAAAGGCGAGGACGATCAGCTCGATCGGCCCGGTCGCATCGGTCATGGCATCTCTCCCCTGGTCAGTCAGTCCCAACATATCATCGGCGTGCGTCAAACTTGTGTCGAGTCCGGCATGTGTCGGGTCAGATGTGTCGCGTCAGGGCGCCGCCGTGGCGGCGGCCGGCGACGTCCGCTGCGCGTCGGCCATGGCGGCATCGACGTCGGCGACGGCTTTTGCCGCGACATCGTTGCCGGTGGGTCCACCGACGGCTTCCGGTTCAGGGGTCGTGCTGCCGCCACACGCCGCGAGCAGCAACAGGAGCAGGGACGCAGTGGCGCGGTACAGCATCGGATCAGCATAGCGCAGAGCCGATGCCTGCGAAAGCGGCGAGCGCGGGCTATTGCGGGGCAGGGGTCGATGCCCTGGGCGGTTCGGGCTGTGCTGCAGGGGCGGGCTCGGCTGCTGCTGGCGCAGGGTCGGGCGCCGAAACGGCAGGGTCGGGCGCTGCGGCCTCGGGCGTGTCCATCTCGGCTTCGTCCTCGGGGTCGAGCGGCAGGTTGCCGTCGTAGATCGCATTGCGCCGGTTCTGCAGATAGGCGGATTTGACGAGCGTATATTCGTCCAGGCTGTCGGCGAGCAGCTGGTCGCCGCCCTGTTCGGTCAGCCGGGCGCGGAAATTGATCAGCCGGGTCACGATCTGGCCGCCGCGCCAGTAAAGTGTCGGGCTGAAAGCGGCGTTACGGGTGAAGTCGGCCGGATCGATCAGGAAATCGGCGCCGAGCCCGAAGCTGTCGCGCAGCGTCGCCGGGCCGAACAGCGGCAACACCATATACGGCCCCGATTCGATGCCCCAGGCCGCAAAGGTCTGGCCGAAATCTTCCTTCTCCTGCTCGCGCCCCAGTTCGGTGGCGTTGTCGGCAAGGCCGCCGACGCCCAGGGTGATGTTGATGAGGATGCGATCGAGGGTGCGGAACGCCTGCGAGACCTTGCCCTGCAACAGCGCGTTCATCAGGCTCGAAGGTTCGCCATAGGTGCTGTAGACGTTGGTGATGCCGTGGCGCGCCGCAGTCGGCACCACCGCGCGATAGGTGTTGGCCACCGGCTTGAGCACGGCGCGGTCGATATTCTTGTTGAACTGGTAGATGCGGCGGTTGGTGCCCTCCCACCGGTCCGCCTCGGCGACCTCCATGCCGCCCGCGCGCGGCGTCGTGCAGCCAGCGAGCGGCAAGGCGACAACCAAGGCCGACAGAACCGCGAGCGGGGCAGGGATACGCAAGCGGGTGGACAATGACATCGAGAAGGGCATTGCCCGACTTCGATGGCCGGCACAACCGGCTACGTCGTCTCGCCCGCTTGACACATATAAAGATATCTTTATGTCCCGGATGCGATGGAGCCGTTGCTGATCATCCTGCGTGCGCTGGCGGACCCGAGCCGGGTGCGGATCCTGCTGCTTGTTCGCCGCATGGAGCTGTCCGTCGGGGAAATCGCCGCCGTGCTCGAACAGAGCCAGCCGCGCGTTTCACGCCACATTCGTATCCTGTCCGATGCCGGTCTGGTCAAGCGTTCCAAGGAAGGCGCCTGGGTGTTTGTGCGGCTTGGCGAGGCCGGCGTCGCGGGGCCGGTCCTGGCGGCGATGGATGCGCTCGCCGCCGATGCCGGCATTGTCGACCAGGCACGGCTGGCAGCCGTGCGAGAAGAGCGCGCGGCCGCCGCCGATGCGTGGTTTGCGACCCATGCCGCATCGTGGGACCGCGAGCGATCGCTGTACATTGCCGAAAGCGCCGTCGAGGCGGCGGTGATCGCGGCGCTCGGATCGGATGCGCTGGGCAATCTGGTCGATGTCGGCACCGGCACCGGCAGGATGATCGAGCTGCTCGGCCCGCGCGCCACCACCGCGCTCGGCATCGATCGCAGTCCGGAAATGCTGCGCCTGGCACGCGGCCGCATCGAAGGCGCCGGCCTCGCCCATGCCGAAGTGCGGCGCGGCGACATGTATGCGCTGCCGTCCGATGATGGCAGTGTCGACACGGTGGTGCTGCACCAGGTGTTGCATTTTGCCGATGATCCGGCGGCGGTGATCGCCGAGGCGGCGCGGGTGCTGGCGCCGGCGGGGCGGCTGCTGATCGTCGATTTCATGCCGCACAATCGGGAAGAGCTTCGCAACCAGCAGCGCCACCTGCGGCTCGGTTTCGCCGATGCCCAGATGATCGACTGGATGGCAGCGGCGGGGTTGGCGGGCGCGGTGGTGGCACGGCTGCCCGACCGCGAGGCGATCGGCGTGACTTTGTGGCTTGGCACGCGCGAAGCCCGGCAGACGGATGAAAGGAAAGCGGCGTGAGCCTGTCGGTGCATGAAATGGCGGAGGCGGCCTGCGCGCTGAACCCTCCGCTTTATGCCGATCTGCCCGGTGACGTGGCAGTCAGCTTTGAATTTTTCCCGCCCAAGTCGGAGGCGATGGAAGCGACGCTCTGGCAGTCGGTCGAAACGCTGGCGCCGCTGGCGCCGCGCTTCGTGTCGGTGACCTATGGCGCCGGTGGCTCGACGCGCGAGCGCACGCACGCCACCGTTGCCCGCATCGCCGGCGAGACGGCGATCCCGGCGGCGGCGCACCTGACCTGCGTCAACGCCAGCCGCGACGAGATCGATGCGATCGCCGATGGCTATTGGCAGGCCGGCGTCCGCCATATCGTGGCACTGCGCGGCGACCCGCCGGTGGCGGGCGGGCGGTTCGAGGCGCGCGCCGATGGCTATGCCAGCGCCGCCGAGCTGGTGGCGGGGCTGAAGCGCCTTCATGATTTCGAGATTTCGGTGAGCGCCTATCCCGAAGTCCACCCCGAGGCCGGCAGCCTTGCCGCCGATCTCGATGCGTTCAAGGCCAAGCTCGATGCCGGCGCGTCGCGGGCGATCACGCAATTCTTCTTCGAGCCGGAAACCTTCTTCCGCTTCCGCGACGCGGTGGCGGCGGCGGGGATTTCGGCGGAAGTGGTGCCCGGGATCCTGCCAGTCAGCAATTTTGCCCAGTTGCAGCGGATGGCGGTGCCGTGCGCGACCAATGTTCCCAAGTGGATGGCGCATCTGTTTGCCGGGCTCGATGACAAGCCGGCGGCGCGGCAGCTGGTGGCGGCGACGGTGGCGGCGGAGCTGTGCCGGCGGCTCTACGCCGGCGGGGTGCGGCATTTCCACTTCTACACGCTCAACCGGGCCGAGCTGGCCTATGCCATCTGTCACATGCTGGGGGTCAGGCCCTCCGCGCCCGCACTGGAAGTTGCCGCATGACCATCGCCGCGCTGTTTCGTCGCCAGGCTGCCGAGCGCATCCTCGTCAAGGACGGGCCCTACGGCACCGCCATCCAGGGGCTCGGCCTGACCGAAGCCGACTACAAGGGGTCGCTCGACCTGCCGATGGACCAGAAGGGCAACAACGACATGTTGAACCTGACGCGCCCGGCAGCGATTGCCGGCGTGTGCAACCAGTATCTCGCCGCCGGGGCGGACGTGCTGGCGACCAACACCTTCAACGCCAACCGCATCAGCCAGGCCGATTATGGCGCCGAGCATCTGGTCGGCGACATCAACCGCGCCGCCGCCCGCATCATCCGCGAATGCTGTGACGCGGCAACGGCCGCTGACGGCCGGCCACGCTTTGTCGCCGGCGCATTGGGGCCGACCAACAAGACGCTTTCGCTCAGCCCGCGCGTCTCCGATCCCGGCTTTCGCGAAGTCGACTTCGACGGGGTAAAGGCAGTGTATCGCGAACAGATCGATGCGCTGGTGGAAGGCGGGGTCGACATCATCCTCATCGAGACCGTTTTCGACACGCTCAACGCCAAGGCCGCGGCCTTTGCCGCCGCCGAAGCCGCCGAAGCACTGGGGCGCGAGCTGCCGGTTATGCTGTCGATGACGCTCACCGACCTCTCGGGGCGCAACCTCAGCGGCCAGACGGTCGAGGCGTTCTGGCATTCGATCCGCCATGTGAAGCCGTTGACCGTCGGGCTCAACTGCTCGTTCGGCGCGACCGAGCTGCGGCCGCATGTCGTGGCGCTGGCCAAGGTCGCCGACACGCTGATCCAGGTCTATCCCAACGCCGGCCTGCCCAACGATCTCGGTGAATATGACGAGGCGCCGGCGACGACCGGCAACCTTGTCGGCGACTGGGCGAGCGAAGGCCTGGTCAACATCGTCGGCGGCTGTTGCGGGACGACGCCGGCGCATATCGCGGCGATGGCGCGCGAAGTGGCGAAATATGCACCGCGCCAGGTGCCGGCCGAGGCACCTGCCATGCGGCTTTCCGGTTTGGAGGCGTTTTCCTTTGCAGCGTGAGACACCGGTGGCCGTCGCCGCCTTCATCAATGTCGGTGAGCGCACCAACGTCACCGGGTCGGCGGCGTTCAAGAAGCTGATCCTCAATGGCGATTATGCAGCCGCCGTCGAAGTGGCGCGCCAGCAGGTCGAAAACGGCGCGCAGATCATCGACGTCAACATGGACGAAGGGCTGCTCGACAGCGAATTCGCCATGGTGACCTTCCTGAAGCTGATCGCCGCGGAGCCCGATATCGCGCGGGTGCCGGTGATGGTCGACAGCTCCAAATGGACGGTGATCGAGGCCGGGCTGAAGTGCCTGGCGGGCAAGGGTATCGTCAATTCGATCAGCCTGAAGGAAGGCGAGGCGCCGTTCCTCGACAGCGCCCGCAAGGTCATGCGCTACGGCGCCGCCGCCGTCGTCATGGCGTTCGATGAAAAGGGGCAGGCCGATACGGCGCAGCGCAAGGTCGACATCTGCGAGCGCGCCTACAGGCTGCTGCTCGGCATCGGCTTCGAGCCGGCCGACATCATCTTCGATCCCAATATCTTCGCCGTGGCGACGGGCATCGAGGAGCACAACAATTACGGCGTCGACTTCATCGAGGCCTGCGCCGAGATCAAGCGCCGCTGCCCGCACGCCCATATTTCCGGCGGCGTGTCGAACCTGAGCTTTTCCTTCCGCGGCAACGAGCCGGTGCGGCGGGCGATGCATTCGGTGTTCCTGCTCCACGCCATCCGCGCTGGCATGGACATGGGCATCGTCAACGCCGGGCAATTGGATGTCTATGACACCATCCCCGAGGAGCTGCGCGAAGCCTGCGAGGATGTCGTCCTCAACCGGCGCGCCGATGGCACCGACCGGCTGCTGGCGATCGCCGAGAAGTATCGCGGCGACGGCAAGGCAGTGGAAAAGGCCACCGACGAGTGGCGGCTGCTGCCCGTCTCGAAGCGGCTGGAGCACGCGCTGGTCAAGGGCCTCGACGCGTTCGTGGTCGAGGACACCGAGGAAGCGCGGCAATTGGCGTTCGACAGCGGCGGCCGCCCGATCGACGTCATCGAAGGGCCGTTGATGGACGGGATGAACGTCGTCGGCGACCTGTTCGGCAGTGGCAAGATGTTCCTGCCGCAGGTGGTCAAGTCCGCCCGCGTCATGAAGAAGGCCGTGGCGCACCTGCTGCCCTATATCGAGGCGGAAAAGCTCGCCGGCCCCGAAGGCGCCTCGTCGTCGAAGGGCAAGATCATCATGGCGACGGTCAAGGGCGACGTCCATGATATCGGCAAGAACATCGTCGGCGTCGTCCTCCAGTGCAACAATTTCGAAGTTGTCGACCTGGGCGTGATGGTGCCGTTCCAGACCATCCTCAAGGCCGCCAATGACGAAGGCGCCGACATGATCGGCCTGTCCGGGCTGATCACGCCGTCGCTCGACGAGATGGTGACGGTCGCGGCCGAAATGCAGCGCGCCGGCATGACGATGCCGCTGCTGATCGGCGGCGCCACCACCAGCCGGGTGCACACGGCGCTGCGCATCGCGCCGGCCTATGCGGGGCCGGTGATCCATGTCCTCGATGCCTCGCGCGCCGTCGGCGTCGCCGGCACGATGGTCAGCGACACGTTGAAGGACGACATGGTCGCGGCGACGGCGAAGGAATATGAGGATATCCGCATCAAGCGCGCCGGCGGCGGCCAGTCGGCGCTGGTGCCGCTGGACGACGCCCGGGCCAACGCCTTTGTTCCCGATTTTGCCGCGCATCCGCCGGTGCGGCCGGCGTTCACCGGAACCCGGGTCATCGACGATGTCACCGTGGCCGAGCTGATCCCCTATATCGACTGGACGCCGTTCTTTCAGGCGTGGGAGCTGGCGGGCAATTACCCGGCGATCCTGACCGATGTCGTCGTCGGCGAAAGCGCCAGCAATCTGTTCGCCGATGCGCAGAAGATGCTGGCCGACATCGTCGCGGAGGGCTGGCTGCGCCCGCGCGGCGTCATCGCCATCTGGCCGGCGCGGCGCGATGGCGACGATGTCGTTGTCTTCGAAGGCGACAACAGGGCGGAGGAATTGGCGCGCTTTCCCTTCCTGCGCCAGCAGATCGCCAAGCGCGAGGGCCGGGCCAATTCGTGCCTCGCCGACTTTGTCTCCCCCGACGCCGACTGGCTCGGCGGCTTTGCCGTGACCGCCGGCGACGGTATCGCGCCGCATCTGGCGCGCTTCAAGGCGGCGCATGACGATTACCAGGATATCCTTTTGAAGGCGCTCGCCGACCGGCTGGCCGAGGCCTTTGCCGAATATCTCCATGAACGGGTGCGGCGCGAAATCTGGGGTTATGAGACCGGCCCCAGGCAGACCAACGCCGAACTGATCCGCGAACAATACAAGGGTATTCGCCCGGCCCCCGGCTATCCGGCGTGCCCCGAGCATAGCCTGAAGGCGACGCTGTTCGACCTTATGCAGACCACCGACCGCACCGGCATCACCCTGACCGAAAGTTTCGCCATGCTGCCAACGGCGAGCGTGTCGGGCTTTTACTTCGCCCATCCCGAAAGCCATTATTTCGGCGTGTCGCGGATCGGGCGTGACCAGCTGGCAGATTATGCGCTGCGCCGCGGTGTGAGCCTCGAACAGGCGGAAACCTGGTGCCGGCCCAATCTTGACTGAGCCGGCGCCAATCGCGGTTTCGGCGTTCCTCGCTTTAACCTTCGGCATCATCGCTTATTTCATCGGGGCGGGGCTGACGCGGCGCGTGCAGCTTCTGTCTGCCTACAGCATCCCGGAACCTGTCAGCGGCGGTATTGTCACCGCGCTCGTCGCGCTGGCGGTGGTCAGTGTCACCGGGCGGGAGATCCAGTACGACTTGGCCGCGCGCGACGCGCTGCTGGTCTATTTCTTTACCACCATCGGGCTGAAGGCGCGGGTATCCGACCTGCGGCGCGGCGGCCCGGTGCTGGCGATCATGCTGGCGCTGACTTTGGTCTATATGGTTGTCCAGTCGATCGTCGGCCTGGGCGTGGCGCGGCTGTTCGACCTGCCGCTGGCGGCCGGCGTCATGCTCGGCACGGCGTCGCTGATCGGCGGCCATGGCACCTCGATCGCCTGGGGGCCGACGATCACCGAGGTTCACGGCGTCGCCGGCGGCGCCGAACTCGGCATCGCCATGGCGACGGTTGGGCTGATCGTGGCGAGCGTGCTCGGCGGGCCGATCGCCAAATTCCTGATCGCGCGTGGCCGACTGGCGCCGGCCCCGGCCGCGCATGTCGTGGTTCCGACCGCGGCCGCGCCCGGGCCGTTCCCGCCGAGCGATCTGCGGGTCGATCACGTTGGGCTTATGCGCAGCATCCTGTGGATCCAGGCCGCCATCCTGCTCGGCTCGATCGCCTATGGTCTGATGGATTCGACCGGCATCAAGCTGCCGCTGTTCGTGCCGTGCCTGATCGCCGGCATCCTGTTGTCCAACCTCGTGCCGTGGATCCTGCCCGATCTGGCGAGCCCGGCCGAAACCCCGGCGCTGGGGGTGGTTTCCGAATTCAGTCTGTCGGTGTTCCTCTCCATGTCCTTGATGAGCATGGAATTGTGGACTCTGGCCAGCAGCGCCGGCGTGCTGATGGTGGCGATCACGGTGCAGGCGATCATGGCAGCGGTGTTCATCATCGGCGTGGTGTTTCCGATCATGGGCCGCGACTATTTCGCCGCGGTGATGGCGGCCGGCTCCACCGGGCTGATGCTCGGCGCAACGCCGACGGCGATCGCCAACATGACCGCGGTCACCCAGCGCTATGGCCCGGCGCCGCTCGCCTTCATCGTCATGCCGTTGGTATCGGCGTTCTTCGTCGATATCGCCAACGCCGTCATCATCCAGTGGGTGTTGCTGTTCGCCAGCCGGTAGCGCGGCGCCGGCGCAGCGAAGCGCCGGTCAGTCCGAAACCGGCGATCAGCATGGCCCAGCTGGCGGGTTCCGGGATTCCGGGGGCGACATCGGGCAGGCCGATGCGGAAATCGTCGATAGCGAAGGTCGTGCTCGAACTGAACTCGATCAGCGTCAGAAATTGCAGGTCGGAGTCGCTGCCGAACGCGATCAACCGGTTGCTGTCGCTGCCGTTGGTCGAAAAATCGGCAACCAGGCGGTCGCCACCCAGATTGGCGTCATATTCCCAGGCCCGGAAGCGGATGGGCGCCGAGCCGCTCACATAGGCTGCCACCGCTGGCCAGCTATAGTCGAAATTGTCGACAATATCGAGCGTGATGATGCTGCCGATATAGACCTGGGTCGGCGAGTTGGCGGGGAAGGCGGCGGTGGCGAGCGTGACCGACCCGCCGCTGAGCGTGCCGAGGCAATCGAGCGCGGGATAAGCGACGTCGCAAAAGTTGATCGACGTCGCACCGAGCTGGCGACCCTCGAAATCCTCCAATATCTGCGAACCGATCGCGGTCTGGATGGCCTGCGCGGGGCCCCCGCTGCCGGACAGCGCCGCGACGACCAGGACCAGCCGCGCCAAGCCTGCGATCATGCCACACACCCCATGTTTGTCATTGCACGCCTACCATTTTCGTCCTTCGCCGGCTAGGCTTGGGCTCCCGTCATCGTCGCCGCGACCCGGGTCGCCGCGATCAGCCGGATCGTCGAACTGCCCTTGGCAAGGACGGTGCCGGCGCTGTCGGTCAACCGGCCTTCGGCGAACAGGGTGCGCTTGCCGCTTTCGATCCAGCCTTCGGCGATGACAAGCCCGGGGTTGGCCGGGGCGTAATAGCTGATCTTGAGTTCGAGGCTGATCGGGATCTGGTCGGTGCCGAAGCGGGCGATGACGGCGTGCGCCATGGCGGCGTCGATCCAGCCGGCGACGAAGCCGCCCTGCGCCACGCCGCCCGAATGGCACATCTGCGGGCCGCAGCGATATTCGATCGCGGCATGGCCGGGGTCGAAGCGCAGGATGCGGACCTGGCCGAGGCTGTGTTGCAGGCCCTGGGTTTCCGGGATGCCGGTCACGCCGGCGACCCGATCTTGTCCTGGGTCCGGGTGTCGAAGTCGCCGGCGTCATGGCGTTCGCGCAGCTGGCTGGCCGGGTCGCCCTGGACGCGGTTGACCATGCGACCGCGCTTGACGGCGGGACGCTGCGCGACCTGGTCGGTCCAGCGTTGCAGATGCCGATATTCGTGCACCGACATGAACGGACCGCCATCGTAGAGCAGCCCCTTGGCCATGGCGCCGTACCACGGCCAGATCGCCATGTCGGCGATGCTGTATTCGTCGGCGATGAATTCATGCGCCGCGAGATGCTGGTCGAGCACGTCGAGCTGGCGTTTCACCTCCATCGCATAGCGGTCGATGGCATATTCGATCTTGATCGGCGCATAGGCATAGAAATGGCCGAAGCCGCCGCCGAGGAAGGGCACGGCACCGATGCTCCAGAACAGCCACGACAGGGCTTCGGTGCGCCGGGCGTGGTCGGTGGGGAGGAAGGCGCCGAATTTTTCCGCCAGATAGAGCAGGATGGCGCCCGATTCGAACACCCGCTGCGGCACCGGCGTGCTGTGGTCGACCAGCGCCGGGATCTTGGAATTGGGGTTGGCGGCGACAAAGCCGCTGCCGAACTGGTCGAGGTCCCCGATGTTTATCAGCCAGGCATCATATTCGGCGCCGGTGTGGCCGGCGGCGAGAAGTTCCTCCAGCATCACCGTCACCTTGACGCCATTGGGCGTCCCCAGCGAATAAAGCTGCAACGGGTGCTTGCCGACCTTGAGCGCAGCCTCGTGCCGCGCGCCGGCGGTGGGGCGGTTCATCGCCGCGAAACGCCCGCCGAATTCGGGGTTGTGAGTCCAGACCGGGGGCGGGGTGTAATCGGTCATGTCGGAGTCCTTTCGATGGCGCGGCGGCGCGATGGCGGTTTTTACCGCGCCGGGCGGGGATGGCACAGCGACGAAGATTGACAGGCGTGATCGAGTTTCTTGTCGATCGGCCGGCCGAAAGTCTCGAAAGTCACACCGAATTGGGTCTTTTGCTGGGTGTTTCGTGACGCTGTGATCGAAAGAACCGATCACAGCGTTTTCGTGCCATTCTTATAACCGATCCGGTTTGTGTAGGACAGGTGCCGGGTCGGCGGGGGCGTTGACAGCGGCGCGCGTGCCGGGCTTCTGGCGGCATGTTCGAAACCGCCGACCTGCTGCTGGCGCTCGCCATCCTGATCGGTGCGACGCTCTATTCCAGCGTCGGCCATGGCGGGTCGTCGGCCTATATCGCCATCATGGCGCTGTTCGGCGTGCCGGCGGCGACGATGCGGCCGACGGCGCTGGTGCTCAACCTGATCGTTTCCAGCCTGGCGTCCGTTCGCTACGTCCGCGCCGGGCAGTTCCGCTGGCGGACCTTGTGGCCGTTCCTGCTGGGGGCGATGCCGATGGCGTTCGTCGGCGGCGGCATCGTCCTGCCCGGCCATGTCTATCGGCCGCTGCTCGGCGCCGTGCTGTGGTTGTCGGCGGCGCGGCTGTTGTGGCCGCGCGAATTGAAGGCCGTCCGCCACTGGCGCGACCCGGCGATTCCGGCGGCGATCGCGGCCGGGGCCGGCATCGGGCTGTTGTCGGGGCTGACCGGCACCGGCGGCGGCATCTTCCTGTCCCCCCTGCTGCTGTTCATGGCCTGGTCGGAACCCAAGGCGGCATCGGGGGTGGCGGCGGTGTTCATCCTCGCCAATTCGGCGTCGGGGCTGCTCGGCAACCTGGCGTCGTTGCAGGAACTGCCCGCCACCCTGCCGCTGTTCGCCGGGGCGGCGCTGGTCGGCGGGCTGGTCGGCACCACGCTCGGCATCCGGCTGCCGGTCAAGCTGGTGTTGCGCTCGCTGGCGCTGGTGCTGCTGGTGGCCGGGGCGAAGCTGATCGGGGTGTATTGAGAGCTTCCTCTCCCGCTTGCGGGAGAGGCGACTCGCGCGCCAGCGCGGCGGGTGAGGGTGCGCACGCTCTGCCAGTAAGCGACACCCTCACCCGGGCCGGCTAAAGCCGTCTCTCGACCTCTCCCGCAAGCGGGAGAGGGGGCGTATCAATCGTCGAGGGCGGCGTAGACCATCGTGCGCAGCTCGCGGCGGACCGGGTAGGTGCTGCTGGGAATCAGCTGGGTCATGAAGATGCCGACCAGGTCTTCCTGCGGATCGATCCAAAAGAAGGTGCTGGCGGCGCCGCCCCAGAAATAATCACCGTCGCTGCCCGGCATCAGCGTGCGCGCCGCGTCGATGGTGGTGGCAAAGCCGAGACCGAAGCCGACGCCGTCATAGGCGGCCTCGCTGAACAGCGATCGCGACAGTGCAGCGATGCTGGCGCCGCCGGGCAGATGGTTGGCGGTCATCAGGTCGAGCGTCTTGCGGCTGATGTAGCGCTTGCCGTCGAGGGTGCCGCCGTTGAGCAACATCGTGCAGAAGCGCAGATAGTCGTGCGCCGTCGACACCAGCCCGCCGCCGCCCGAAACAAAGGCCGGCGGTGACAGGAAACTGCTGGTCGCGGCATCGTCCTGGACTTCGATGCCGCCGTCGCGGGTCGGCTGGTAGCAGGTGGCGAAACGGTGCGCCTGGCCATCACGGACATGGAAGCCGGTGTCGACCATGCCGAGCGGGGTGAACAGCCGGTCGCGGAGGAAATCTTCGAACGTCTGGCCACTGACGACTTCGACCAGCCAGCCGCAGACATCGGTGGCGACCGAGTAATTCCACGCGTCGCCCGGCGAAAATTCCAGCGGCATCCGCCCCAGCGCCGCGATCATGTCGGCCAGCGTTCCGGCCTTTTCGATTTCCCCGATCTTGTGGGCGCGATAGGCGGCGTCGACATTGCTGCGCAGTTGAAAGCCATAGGTCAGCCCGCTGGTGTGGCGCAGCAGGTCGACGACCTGCATCGGCCGCTTCACCGGCGTCGTCTGGAAACCGGTGCGATGCGTGCCGGCGGCATAGACGGCCAAGTTGCGCCATTCGGGGATATAGCGATGCACCGGATCGTCGAGGGCGATCTTGCCTTCCTCCACCAGCATCAGCAGCGCGACCGACGTCACCGGCTTGGTCATCGAATAGATGCGGAAGATCGTGTCCTCTGCCATCGCCGTGCCGCGTTCGCGGTCGGCATGGCCGGTGAGGCCGAGATGGGCGATGTCGCCGTGGCGGGCAACCATGGTCAGCGTGCCGGCGAGCTTGCCGGGAGTCACATATTTGTCGGCGAGGAAACGGTCGATGCGATCCAGCCGTTCGGCGGAAAAACCCAGATCATCGGCCATCGATCACTCCCGAAAGGCCGCTGTCAGCCGCGGCATGACGTGAACCTAGCCGCTAGAGAGTCGGTTGGTCAAAGCGTCGGGGGCTGATTTCATTCGCCATCTTGAGGATCGAATCGCTGCCGGCGGTCTTGTAGAGGCCGGGGACAAGGCCATGGACGACGCATTTCAGCGCCGTCCGGAACAACCGCCAGCCGACGCCGAAGGCGACGCCCATATGTTCGAAATAGCCTTCCCCGACGGCGCGGGGATGATCGACGAACAACCGCGCAAACATCGAGCCTCTCCCTGTTGTCAGCCGCGCGCCGCCAGCGGGACATAATCCCGCTCGGTCGGGCCGGTGTAGAGCTGGCGTGGACGGCCGATCTTCTGTTCGGGGTCCTCCATCATTTCGGTCCATTGCGCGATCCAGCCGACGGTGCGCGAAATCGCGAACAACACGGTGAACATCGACGTGGGGAAGCCGATGGCGGACATGACGACGCCCGAATAGAAATCGACATTGGGGTAGAGTTTCTTGTCGATGAAATAGGGATCGCTGAGGGCGATCCGCTCCAGTTCGCGCGCGACGTCGAAAATCGGATCGTCGATATTGAGCTTGTCGAGGATGTTCTTGGCAACCTTGGCCATGACCTTGGCGCGCGGATCGTAATTCTTGTAGACGCGGTGGCCAAAGCCCATCAGGCGGAACGGATCGTCCTTGTTCTTGGCGCGGGCGATATATTCCGGGATGCGTTCCGGCCGGCCGATCTCGCGCAGCATGTCGAGCGCGGCTTCGTTGGCGCCGCCATGCGCCGGGCCCCACAGGCAGGCGATGCCGGCGGAAATGCAGGCGAACGGGTTGGCGCCCGACGAGCCGGCGAGCCGGACGGTCGACGTCGAGGCGTTCTGTTCATGGTCGGCCTGCAGGATCAGCAGCTTTTCCATCGCGTCTTCGACCACCGGGTCGATGATGTATTTTTCGGCCGGGACGCTGAACGTCATGTTGAGGAAATTGCCGGCGAACGACAGCGAGTTGTCGGGATAGACGAAGGGCTGGCCGATCGAATATTTGTACGCCATCGCCGCCAGCGTCGGCATCTTGGCGATCAGCCGGTGGCTGGCGACCATGCGCTGGTGCGGATCGTGGATGTCGGTCGAATCGTGGTAGAAGGCCGCCATGGCGCCGACGATGCCGCACATGATCGCCATCGGATGGGCGTCGCGGCGGAAACCGCGATAGAATTGCGCCAGCTGTTCATGGATCATCGTGTGGCGGGTGATGTTGTTCGAAAACGCCTGATATTCGCTCGCCGTCGGCAGATTGCCGTTGAGCAGCAGGTGCGCGACTTCGAGAAAGTTCGATTTTTCGGCAAGTTCATCGATGGCATAGCCGCGATACAGCAGGGTGCCGACATCGCCGTCGATATAGGTGATCTTCGATTCGCAGGCGGCGGTGCTGGTGAAGCCGGGGTCGAAGGTGAAGCGGCCGGTGTTGGCGTAGAGCTTGCGGATGTCGATGACGTCGGGGCCCACGCTGCCCGAGAGCACGGGATATTCGTTGTTTTTGCCACCCACTGCGACCTGCGCCGGATCCGTCATACGCTTAAACCCTTTCTGCTTCCATTCGCGCCAGGGCGTCGTCGATCCGACCCAGCGTTTCATCCCTGCCGAGCGCCGTCAGCACATCGAACAACCCAGGCGATTGCGCGGCGCCGGTCACCGCTGCACGCAGCGGCTGGGCGACCTGGCCAAGCTTGACCGTTTCCGCCTCTGCCAGTGCGCGCGCTGCCGCTTCCAGCGTCGCCACCTGCCAGTCGTCCACTTGCGCAAACGCCGCTCGCGCCCGCCGCAGCAGCGCCGGGTCTGCCGACGCTAGCAGCTTGGCCGCGGCATCGTCCATCGGAATTGGGCGGGTGCGAAAGAGGAACAGCGCGCCCGAAGCCAGATCGTTCAGATTGTTGGCGCGTTTCTTCAATTCGGCCATGCTGCGGCGCAGCAAGTCGATATCGGTGACGCTGAGGCTGCGGCCGACGCCGGCGGCGACTCCGGGGGCGACCAGCGTCACCAGGCGGTCGTCATCGGCGGCGCGCAGGTAATGGCCGTTGACGCTTTCCAGCTTCTTGATGTCGAAGCGCGACGGGCCGCGGCCGACGCCGGCAAGGTCGAACCACTCGATCGCCTGGTCGCGCGAAATGATCTCGTCATCGCCATGGCCCCAGCCGAGCCGCAGCAGGTAATTTTCGACCGCCTCGGGCAACAGGCCCATCTCGTCGCGATAGGCATCAACGCCGAGCGCGCCATGCCGCTTCGACAGCTTGGCGCCATCGGCGCCGTGGATCAGCGGGATATGGGCATAGGCGGGTTCCTGCCACTCCATGGCGCGGATCAGCGCCAGCTGGCGAAAGGCGTTGTTGAGGTGGTCGTCGCCGCGGATGACATGCGTCACCCCCATGTCGTGATCGTCGACGACCACCGCGAGCATATAGGTCGGCGTGCCGTCCGACCGCAGCAGCACCATGTCGTCGAGCTCGGCATTGGCGACGGTGACAGGGCCCTGGACGAGGTCGTCGATGGTGACGCTGCCGGTCTGCGGCGCCTTCAGCCGGATGACGAACGGCGCGTCATTCGGCCAGTCGGTGCGGTCGCGCCAGCGGCCGTCATAGCGCATCGGCAGCTTGGCGGCGCGCTGCTCGGCGCGCATCGCTTCCAGTTCCTCCGGCGTCGCATAGCAGCGATAGGCATGGCCGGCGGCGAGCAGCTGGTGCGCCACCTCGGCATGGCGCGCGGCGCGGGCGAACTGGTAGACGACCTCGCCATCCCATTCGAAATTCAGCCACGACAGGCCATCGAGGATGGCGGCGATGGCGGGTTCGGTCGAGCGTGCCCGGTCGGTATCCTCGATGCGCAGGCGGAAATCGCCGCCATGGTGGCGGGCGAACAGATAGTTGAACAGCGCCGTGCGGGCGCCGCCGATGTGGAGGAAGCCGGTGGGCGAGGGGGCGAAGCGCGTGACGACCCTGGGGTTGGTGTCGGGCTGGCGTGCGGTCGTTTCGGGCTGGCTTGCGCCCATGAGGTTATTGTCCAATGCTGGCGACGGAGGGGTGTCGCAAAAAAGGGTCGGTCAAGGCGAAACAGGGGATGGTCGCGCCAGTTCAGGGGGTGACTAGCAGAAGCGTTGCGGCGGTAAAAGCCGTGTCGGCCGGGGCTGCGGCAGGCCCTGCCGTGGCTGCGGCGCGCTGGTGGTCGTTCGTCGATGCCGAACGCCAGTCGCTGGCGCTGTGGCTGCCGGTCGCCTTTGCCGGCGGCGTGGCGCTGTGGTTCATCGTGCCGTGGCAGGTGCAGCGGCTGGCGCTGGCACTGGCCTTTGCCGGCGTCGGGGCGGCGGCGCTGCTGGCGCGCTGGCGGCCGCTGGCGGCACTGGCGCTGCTGGCGCTGGCCGGGATGGGCGCTGCCGAATGGCGGTCGGCGCGGGTGGCGGCGCCGGTGCTCGATCACCGCCAGGTCGCGACCGTCAGCGGGATCGTCGCCGCGGTGGAAGATCGCGCCGGCCGCGACCAGCTGCGGCTGCTGGTGGCGCCCGATGCCGGCACCGGCCTGCCGCCGCGGCTGCGCCTGACTGTGCGCGGGCCACCGCCGCCGGGCCTGGCGCCGGGGGCGCGCATCCGGTTGCGGGCGTTGCTCAGCCCGCCCGCCGGCGCCGCCATTCCCGGCGGCTATGATTTTGCCAGGCGGGCCTGGTTTGCCGGTATCGGCGCCACCGGATTGCCGTTCGGCCGCATCGCCATCGTCGCGCCGGCGCCGCCCGCCGCCGGCGTGATGGCGTGGCTCGACGCGGTGCGTGCACGGCTGACACAGCGCATCCGACGCGCCGTGCCTGGTGAAAGCGGCGCCATCGCGGCGGCGTTCGTTACCGGCGACCAGGGTGCGATCCCGCTGCCGACGGCGCAGGCGATGCGCGATTCAGGGCTGGCGCACCTGCTGTCGATTTCGGGGCTGCACATCGCCGTTGTCGTCGGCGGCACCATCCTGCTGGTGCGGCGTGGGCTGGCGCTGTTTCCCCATGCGGCGCTGCGCTGGCCGGTCAAGACCATCGCCGTCGGTGTCGCGGCGCTGGTCGGTGTCGGCTACACATTGCTGGCAGGCGCCGAAGTGCCGACGGTGCGGACCATATTGGCAACGCTGATCGTGCTGTTCGGCATGGTCATCGGCCGCGAAGCGTTTTCACTGCGGCTGCTGGCGGCGGCGGCGTTCGTCATCCTCGCGGTGCGGCCGGAGGCATTGCTGGGGCCGAGTTTCCAGCTGAGCTTTGCCGCGGTCATCGCCATTGTTGCCTTGTATGAATCGCGGCTCGGGCGGTGGTTGGCGACGCCCGGCGCCGACGAAGGCTGGGGGCGGCGGCTGGTGCGGCACGGCACGGCAATGCTGGTCACCGGCCTTGTCGCCGAACTGGCGCTGTCCTCCATCGGGCTGTTCCATTTCAACCGCGCCGGCATTTATGGCGTGTTCGCCAACATGGTCGCCATTCCATGGACCAGCTTTGTCATCATGCCGCTGTTGATGCTGGCGCTGCTGGCGGACGCGGTCGGTATCGGCGGGCTGGTGTGGCCGGCGGTTGGCTGGGCAATGGGCTGGCTGGTGGCGCTGGCGGAGGCGACCGCGGCGTTGCCCGGCGCCGTGGTGCGGATGCCGGCGATGCCGGCGTCGGCCTATGCCTTCATCATTGCCGGCGGGCTGTGGCTGGCGCTGTGGCGGACGCGGGTGCGCTGGTGGGGAGCGGGCGTGGTGGCCGCGGGGCTGGTGCTGGCGATGATGGCGCCGCCGCCCGACCTGCTGGTCAGCGGCGATGGCCGCCACGCGGCGCTGCGGCTGGACGATGGCCGGCTGGCGCTGCTGCGGCCGCGCACCGGCGATTTCCTGCGCGACATGTGGGGCGACGCGCTCGCCACCGATGGCGATGCGGCGTTCGCCGATCTGCCCGGAATGGCGTGCAGTGCCGATGCCTGTGTCGCCCATATCGATCGGGACGGCCGTCGCTGGCGGCTGCTGGCAACGCTGTCGCGCGATTATATCGGCCGCGCGACCTTCGAACCGGCGTGCGCGGCCGCCGACATCGTGGTGTCGGACCGGCGGATGCCGCGCTGGTGCCGCCCGCGCTGGCTGCGGCTCGACCGTGCGCAGCTGGCGCAAAGCGGCGCGGTGGCGATCTGGCTGGGCAGCGGCCGGGTCGATGGCGCCAACGCCCGGCTGGGCGACCACCCGTGGCGGCCGCACTGACGGGGTCAGACGAGCATCGCGGCCCAGGCTGCGAGCATCGACAGCGTGACGCCGGCGCCGATGCGCAGCGCATAATCGCGCCCGCCGGTGCCGATCGCCATGCTGATCTTCATCGCCGCGTTGGCGGTCATCGCCGCCAGCACCGGCACCAGCGCCGCCGCCGGTGCCAGCCGGTCCGCGGCGACCAGCGACGCCACCCCCATCGCGGCGGCATGGGTATCGACGATGCCGCCGAGCGCGGCGCCGAGCGTCACCCCGGCCTGACCGAACAGCGGCTGCACAACCGCCGTCAGCACCAATATGCCGGCCATGGCGGCAACGAGGACCAGCGCCGCAACGAGGCTGAAGGCGCGGCCGGCGCTGGCCTCGGCCGCGGGGGCGGATTGCGACGCCCGCCAGGCGAAGAACGCCCCATAGGCGGTGATGACGCCGCCGCCGGCGACCAGTGACGGGGTGAGAGCACGCAGCGTCGGCATGCTGACGGCGGCGAGGACGATTCCCATCTGGACGAAGGTGGCAACGCTCGACAGCGCCGCCCCGGCGACGGCGGCGTTGCGCGTCGGCGGCTCGGCCCGGGCGCGGGCGCCCATGGCGCCGATGGTGGCGACGCTCGAGACGAACCCGGAGGCCAGGCCGGAGACCGCAAGCCCGAAGCGCGGACCGAGCGCACGCACCGCGACATGGCCGGCGGCGCCGATGGCCAGCACCAGGATCGCCACCAGCCCCAGCATATGCGGGTTGATCGCCCCCGCCGGACCCATGGCGCGATCGGGGAGCAGCGGCCAGACGACGATGGCGACGATGGCGAGGACAAGGCCGTCGCCGACTTCGGCATCGGTCAGGCGGGTGCGCACGAAGCGATGCAGCGCCGGCTTGGCCGCCAGCAGCGCCGCCGTGACGACCCCGAGCATCGCCGCGAGCAGCCGGTCGGACATGGCGAGCGCACCGAGCAGCGGGGTGAGCAGCAGCGCGACTTCGGTGGTCAGGCCCGGGTCGCGCACGGCGCTGCGGCGATAGGCGAGCGCTGCGAGAACGGCGACGGCCGCGACCACCGCGGCAACGAGCAGCGGGCCACCGAGTTGCCCGGCCGCGGCACCGGCGAGCGCCGCAATGGCGAAGGTGCGGATGCCGGCAGGGCCACGGCGCGGCCCTGCGCCCTTGCTGCGTTCGCGTTCGAGCCCGATCAACAGGCCGATGGCGAGCGCCACGAGCAGGTTCAGCGGATCATTGCCCATCCTGCTTCCGTGGGCGCCTTCGCGCCGTGCCACAAGGCCAGGCGCCGGTCACCGCCCCGGTTGGCAGCGGGTCAGTGATAGCGGCGCAGCAGTCCGGCGAGCTTGCCCTGCACCCGGACGCGGTTGGCGGGGTAACGCTGCGGTTCGAAGGCGGCGTTGGCGGGGTCGAGCCGGACATGGCCCTTTTCGCGGTGGAGATATTTCAGCGTCGCTTCGGCCTCGTCGATCAGCGCGACGACGATATCGCCGTCCCGCGCGTCGTCGCAGCGCCGCACCAGGGCGTAATCGCCATCGAAGATCCCGGCGTCGATCATCGAATCCCCGGACACTTCAAGCGCATAATGATCGCCCGGTCCGAGCAGCGCCGCCGGCACCGACAGCGAGCGGTCGCTTTCCAGCGCTTCGACCGGAAGCCCGGCGGCGATGCGGCCGTGCAGCGGCACGACCACCGTGTCGTTGGCGGCGATCATTGCCTGCACCGGGGGACGCGGCGGCACCGCCGGCGGCACCAGCCGCAACGGCGCGCGCACCGCATCGGGCATCTGCAGCACTTCGAGGGCGCGGGCGCGGTTGGGCAGGCGGCGGATGAAGCGCCGTTCCTCCAGCGCATTGATGAGGCGATGGACGCCCGATTTGGAGCGCAGCTGCAGCGCGTCCTTCATCTCCTCGAACGACGGCGAGACACCATCGGCCTGCAGCCGTTGATCGATAAATACCAGCAGTTCCTGTTGCTTGCGCGTCAGCATCGTCACCCCCAATGAGGAACACAGGAGGAACGTTTAGGAAACAGCAGAGAACGTGTCAAGCGCGATGCACGCCACGCATTCGCCCGCCGCTGCCGCCGCCGCGCCGGGTTCGCGGATGATCAGCAGTTCCGCCGCCGCCAGCACCCCGAGGCGCGCCGAATCCTGCGAGGCGAAGGGCAGGGCGCCCTCCGCCGTCCGCCGGGCGCGGATATGGTCGCGGCGCTGGTCGTTGGCGGGCAGCGCGGCCGCCAGCGGCAGTTGTTCGATCGGCGCCGTGGCGGGCCGACCCCCGAGCCGGGCAAGCATCGGCACGGCGAACAGCAGCGCGCAGACAAAGGCCGACACCGGGTTGCCGGGCAGGCCGATGACCCGGGTATTGCCGAGCCGGCCGGCGAGCATCGGCTTGCCCGGGCGCATGGCGATCTTCCAGAAATCGATCTCGGCACCGAGATCGCGCAGCACCGGCACGACGAGGTCATGGTCGCCGACCGAGGCGCCGCCGGTGGTGACGATGAGTTCGGCATCCGCCGCCGTCAGCGCCGCCGCCAGCGCCGCCCGATCGTCGGCGATGATGCCCGGGTCGATCACCATAGCGCCGACGCCTTCCAACAGCGCGCGCAGCATGGCAGGGTTGGAGCTGACGATCTGGTCGGCACCGGGCGCCGTGCCGGGGAGCACGAGCTCGTCGCCCGTGGCGATCAGTGTGACGCGCGGGCGGCGGACGACCGAGAGCGTGCCATGACCGGCGGCCGCGAGCAGGCCGATCCGCGCCGGGGTCAGCCGGTCACCGGCAGCAGCGAGCCGGTCGCCGCGGGCGAAGTCCTGGCCGGCGGCGCGGATATGGGCGCCGCGGCGCGGCGGACCGCTGCCCGACAATGCGGCGACGGCGTCGGCGTGGGTGATGTCCTCCTGCACGACGACCGTATCGGCGCCGGCGGGCAGCGGCGCGCCGGTGAAGATGCGCACCGCCTCGCCGGCGCCGACCGCGCTGCCGAACCCGCGCCCGGCGGCGGATTGGCCGATGACCCGCCATGGGCCCGGCAGATCGTCCCAGCGGATCGCATAGCCATCCATGGCGCTGGCGGCGAACGGTGGCTGGTCGAGCGTCGCCGCGACATCCTCGGCGAGCACTCGGCCATGCGCGGCATCGATCTTGACCGGCTCGCCGCCCAGCGCGCCGACACCGGCGAGCAGGCGATCGAGCGCGTCCTGGACCGGAAGCAGCGCCATCAGTCGGGTGCCCGCCATTCGCCCGAGCGGCCGCCCGATTTGCGCAGCAGGCGGATGCCGGAGATAACCATGGCGCGATCGCTTGCCTTCGCCATGTCATAGATTGTCAGCAACGCCACCGAAGTTGCTGTCAACGCTTCCATTTCGACCCCGGTGCCATGGGTGGTAACGACATTGGCGGTGACCCTGATGCCTTCGGCTTCGATCGCCAGGTCGACCGTCACCGCGTCGATCGGCAGCGGGTGGCACAGCGGGATGAGGTCGGCGGTGCGCTTGGCGGCCATGATGCCGGCGATCCGCGCGGTGGCGATGACGTCGCCTTTGGCAAGGCTGTTGGCAGCGATGGCGGCAAGGGTCGGGGCGGCGATGGCGATGAAGCCTTCGGTCACTGCCTCGCGGCGCGTCGCGGCCTTGGCCGAAATGTCGACCATGCGGGCGGTGCCCTGCGCATCGACATGAGTCAGCGTCATGCCGGCAGGCCGAGCAGGTCGCGGGTGGCGCGGGTCACGTCGGACTGGCGCATCAGCGATTCGCCGACGAGGAAACAGGTGATGCCGACGGCGGCGAGGCGATCGAGATCATCGGGGTCGGACAGGCCGCTTTCGGCGACCAGCGTTCGGCCGGGCGTGTCGGCGAGATCGAAACTGGTCTGAAGATCGACCGCCAATGTCTTGAGATTGCGGTTATTGATTCCCAGAAGCGGTGTCTTGAGCGCAAGTGCGCGGTCGCGTTCGGCGGCGTTGTGGACTTCGACCAGCACGTCGAGGCCATGGGCGATGGCGACGGCTTCGAGTTCGGCGGCCTGGGCGTCGGACAGCGCCGCCATGATCAGCAGGATCGCGTCGGCGTCGATGGCGCGGGCCTCGATCACCTGCCACGGGTCGATGATGAAATCCTTGCGCAGGACCGGCAGGGTGCAGGCGGCGCGGGCGCTGGTCAGATAGGCGTCATGGCCCAGGAACCAGCGGTCTTCGGTCAGCACCGACAGGCAGGTCGCGCCGCCGGCGGCATAGTCGCGGGCGAGGGTTTCGGGCACGAAATCGGCGCGAATCAGGCCCTTGGACGGGCTCGCTTTCTTGATTTCCGCGATCAGTGCGTGGCGACCGGCGGCCTGGGTCGCGTGGATGGCGGCAAGAA
Organism: Polymorphobacter fuscus; assembly: GCF_011927825.1. Classification (NCBI taxonomy): domain Bacteria; kingdom Pseudomonadati; phylum Pseudomonadota; class Alphaproteobacteria; order Sphingomonadales; family Sphingosinicellaceae; genus Sandarakinorhabdus; species Sandarakinorhabdus fusca. Next base: position 378,874 of record NZ_JAATJI010000001.1, read on the forward strand.
AGCCGCGCACGGGGCCGGCGGCGGCGGCGGCGGCCTCGAGATCGGCGAGGCTGCGTTCGGCGCGCGCGGCGGCGACGCGGTCCCGCTTGTAGGCGACGATCTCGGCCAGTGTGTCGCTCATCGAAAGCTGCTCCAGCGTGCCAATGTGTCTGCGGCGGCGCCGCTCGCCAGTGCCGCGCGGGCGCGGTCGGCGGCGGCGGGCCAGGCGAGATCGGGATCGACCAGCCGCAGCGCTGCCGCCGCGTTGACGACGACGATGTCATGATAGGCGCCGGTTTCGCCCGTCAGCAAGGCGCGCAGGCGCGCGGCATTGTGCTCCGCATCGCCGCCGGCAAGCGCGTCCGAAGCATGGACCGGGATCCCCATGGTGGCGGTGTCGATTTCCCCCGTCGTCACCACGCCATGATCGGCGACCGCGATCCTTGTGGCGCCCGAAACGGCGATTTCGTCATAGCCGTCGCCATGGACGACCATCGCCCGGTCCGACCCCAGTTGCGCCAGCGCTTCGGCGAGCGGCGCGACGCGATCGGGCGCGAAGACGCCGACAAGCTGGCGCCGCACTCCGGCCGGATTGGCGAGCGGGCCGAGCAGGTTGAAGATCGTGCGGCGGCCGAGCGCGCGGCGGACGGGTGCGACCCGCGCCATCGCCGGGTGGTGGCGGGCGGCGTGGAGAAAGGTGATGCCGACCGCATCGAGGCATGGCCCGAGCCGGTCGACCGGCAATTCCGGAACCCCCAGCGCTGCCAGGACATCGGCGGCGCCGCTCGATGACGACGCGGCGCGGTTGCCGTGCTTTGCGACGGGTACGCCGCAGGCGGCGACGACCAGCGACACCGCAGTCGAGACGTTGAGACTGTGTTTGCCGTCGCCGCCGGTGCCGCAGACATCAATTGCATCAGGAGCTTGCGGCGCGAAACTGGCACGCGCCCGCAGCATCCGCGCGGCCGCGACGATTTCGGCGACGGTTTCGCCGCGGTCGGCAAGCCGGGTCAGGAACGCGGCCAGCGCCGCATCGTCGACCTTGCCGTCGAGGATCAGGGCAAAGGCATCGGCGGCGGCATCGGCCGCCATCGGCACCGATGCGTCGGGCAGAGGATGGCTCACGCGGCGCGCGCCAGCCGTTTCGGCGTCATCCCGGCGATGGTCAGGAAATTGGCGATCAGGTCATGGCCATGCTGGGTGGCGATGCTCTCCGGGTGGAACTGGACGCCGTGGAGCGGCAGTTCGCGGTGGTGCATGCCCATGATCAGGCCATCGGGACTGCGGGCGTTGATGGCGAGGCAGGCGGGCAGGTCGTCTTCCTGCACGATGAGCGAATGGTAGCGGGTGGCCTCGAACGGCGACGGCAGGCCGGCGAAGACGCCGCTGCCATCATGCGCCATCGCGCTGGTCTTGCCGTGCATCACCTGCGGCGCGCGCACCACCGTGCCGCCGAACGCTTGCCCGAGCGCCTGGTGGCCGAGGCAGACGCCGAACAGCGGCAGCCGGGTTTCGGCCGCCGCGGCGATGAGATCGAGGCAGACGCCGGCTTCGTTCGGCGTGCAGGGGCCGGGGGAGAGCAGGATCGCCTGGGGCGCCATCGCCAGCGCTTCGGCGGCGGTGATCGCGTCGTTGCGAACGACCTGTGTTTCGGCGCCAAGCTCGAGCAGGTAATGCACGAGGTTGAAGGTGAAGCTGTCGTAATTGTCGATGACGAGGATCATGCGCTTGGCTGTAGCGCGTGATGGCGGCGGCGTCATCCCGTGCGACCAATTGCTGGTCCCGACGTGCCGTGCTACCATTTCGTGATCGATCGAGGAAAAGTGTGATGAGCACAGTGACGGTTTCGCCGAAATATCAGGTGGTGATCCCGAAGGATGTCCGCGAAGCGCTGCATATCGAGCCGGGCCAGAAGCTGTCGGCCATGGTGTGGAATGGCCACATCGCGCTCGTGCCGGTTCCGACGCTTGCGGCGTTGCAGGACATGTTCAAGGGCACGCGCAATGATTTCCAGCGCCAGAAGCAGGATCGAGACCTCTGATCGTGCCCGGCGATGGTTTGCATGTTCTCGATTCGAGCGGCTGGATAGAGTGGCTGTCGGGCGGGCCGGGGGCCGCGCACTTTGGGCCGTTGATTGCAGTACCGGATCAGATGATCGTCCCTGCGATCACCATCTACGAGACGCTGCGTTGGGCTCTGGCCAAGGCCGACGCCGACCGCACACAGCGGTTGGCGGTCAGGATGCAATTGAGCCGCGTGGTGGATCTCGACGTGAATCTGGCTGTTGCAGCGGCGAATTTCGCCCATCAAGGCAAGATGGGAATGGCCGACAGCATGATCTATGCCACGGCGCAGCGCTTTGGTGCAGAACTCTGGACGCAGGATGCCGATTTCGAGGGTCTGCCCGGCGTCCGCTATTTTCCCAAACTCAGCGGACCTTGACGCCTTTCCAGAAGGCGACGCGGCCCTTGATCTCGGCGGCGGCGGCCTTCGGGTCGGCATAATACCAGGCGGCGTCCTTGTTCTCGGCGCCGCCGGCGACCAGCGTGTAATAGTTGGCGGTGCCCTTCCAGCCGCACACCGTTGTCGTGCTGCTCGGCAGCAACAGCGCCGGATCGATCGCGTCCAGCGGAAAATAGTGATTGCCTTCAACGACAACCGTGTCGTTGCTGTCGGCGATCGTCACGTCGTTCCAGATGGCCTTGGGCATCGTGTCTCTCCTATTGGCCGAAGCCGGGGGCGGCGGCGGCGCGCAACGCTTCGCGGGCGGCGGCCATCAGCGCGCCGGCCTTGGCTTCGCATTCGCGCTGTTCATATTCGGCAACGCTGTCGGCGACGATGCCGGCGCCGGCCTGGACGTGCATGACGCCGTCCTTGACCACGGCGGTGCGCAGCACGATGCACGAATCCATCGATCCGTCGGGGCTGAAATAGCCGACGCCGCCGGCATAGGCGCCGCGCGCCTCGGGCTCGAGTTCGGCGATCACCTGCATGGCCCGGACCTTGGGGGCGCCGCTGACCGTGCCGGCGGGAAAGCCCGCCAGCAGCGCGTCGACGGCGTCGTTGCGCGGGTCGAGCCGGCCGCGCACGTTCGAAACGATGTGCATGACATGGCTGTAGAATTCGACGCCGGCACGATCCGTGACGGTGACCGTGCCGGGCAGGGAGACACGGCCGGTGTCGTGGCGGCCGAGGTCGAGCAGCATCAGATGCTCGGCCTGTTCCTTGGCATCGGCGAGCAGCGAGGCGCGGTTTTCGGCATCCTCCACGGCGTCGCGCCCGCGCGGGCGGGTGCCGGCGATCGGCCGGATGGTGACATCGCCGTCGCGCACCCGGACCAGGATTTCGGGGCTGGACCCGACCAGGGCGAAATCCGGCAGGTCGAGGAAATAGAGGAAGGGTGACGGGTTGATGCGGCGCAGCGCCCGATAGAGATCGAACGGCGGCAGCGGGAAATCGACCGAAAAGCGCTGCGCCAGGACGACCTGGAAGACGTCGCCGGCGAGAATATACTCCTTGGCGCGGGCGACCATCGCCGCATAGGCGGCGGGAGTCAGCCGGGGCGTCGGGGTGCCGTCGGGGAGCGTGGCGGGACGCTTCAGGGCCGCCGCCGGGGTGCCGGCAAGCCGCGCCTGGGCGGTTTCGATGCGCTCCACGGCCTCGGCATAGGCCAGGTCCGCATCATCGGCCGCGAACACCGGTGCAACGAGGAACAGTTCGTCCTTGAGCCGGTCGAAGACCAGGATCAGCGTCGGGCGGACGAAGACCATGTCGGGCAGGGCGAGCGGCGACGGCGCATTGGCCGGCACGCTCGGTTCGACCAGCCGCACCGCTTCATAGCCGATATAGCCGACAAGGCAGGCGAGCGCCGGCGGCAGTTCGGGGGGCACTTCGGCGCGGGCCTCGGCGACGAGGGCGCGCAGCGCGGCCAGCGCACCGCCCGGAACCGCGACAAAGGCGTCGCGATCACGGCGCCAGTCGCGGTTGATCGCGCTGCTGTCGCCGGTGGCCCGCCAGACGAGATCGGGGTCGAGCCCCAACAGCGAATAGCGGCCGCGGACCTGGCCGCCTTCGACCGATTCGAGCAGGAAGCTGCCGCTTTGTGCGGCGCCGAGCTTGAGCATCGCCGAGACCGGCGTTTCGGTATCGGCGACGATCCGCGTCCACACCAGCTGCGCCGCGCCGCGGCCGAGCGCAGCCGCAAAGTCGGCCGGCGACGGCGCGATGCTGCCGAAATCGGCCATGCTATTGCCCGCTGTCCTGGCCCGACAGGCGGCGGGTGGTGGCGGCGATGACGCCGTCGTTGCGCTTGACGCCGACGGCGCGCTCGGTGGCGGCGGCGAAGGCGCGGCTGAACTCCTCGGGCAGGGCGCTGGCGATGTCGCGGCGGCTGGCATCGAGCAGGCCCGGGGTATCGGCGATCTTGCCGGGTTCGATCGCGTCGACGTTGATCAGCACCCAACCCGCCGGGCTCGGTTCGACGCGGACGGTGCCGGCCGGTGTGGCGAGGAAGGCCTGGATGATCGGCGGCACCTGCGGCTGGCCTGCGACATCGACGCGGCGGCCCGACAGCGGCTGCGGCGCGGCAAGGCCCTGCGCCAGCACCGCAGCCTTGAAGTCGCCGTTCTTTTTCGTCGCGGCGACGATCGCATCGGCCTTGGCGCGGGCGGCGCGCATCGCCTTGTCGCGGGTGGCGCCTTCGACCGCGGCGGCGCGCACGGCGGTGAGCGGCTGCGCCGCCATCGGCACGATGTTCATGGTTTCGATGACGACGAGGCGGCCATCGCCCAGGTCCTCGACTGCCGCGGCTTCGCCGGGTTCGTGGCGAAAGGCCTTGGCAGCGACGGCGAGCGGCGGGCCGGTCAGCGGCGGCGCCCCGGGGGCCATGCCGGCGACCGTCACCGGCGCCTGGGTGACGATGGTGAGGCCGGTTTCCCTGGCGAGGTCGGCAAAGCTCTTGCCGGCATCGGCGCCGTCCTCGATGCGGGCGACGACATCGGCGACAGCGGTTTCGATGGCGCGGGTGCGCAGCTCGGCCTCGACCGCCGGCCGCGCCTGGGCCAGCGTCTTGCCGCTGGCGCCTTCGGCTTCGACGCGCACCACATGCCAGCCGAACGCAGTCTTGATCGGCGCGGTGATACCGCCGACCGGCGCTGCAAAGGCAGCAGCGGCGACTTCGGCACTGGTCGCCTTGCCGAACGCGGCCTGGTTCTGCTCGCCGAGCGCAATGTCTTCGGCGCCGAAGCCGGCGAGCCGCTCGGCGGCCTTGGCAAAGCCTTCGGTGGCGGCCGCGGCGGCGATCGCCTTGGCCTTGGCTTCATCCGGGACGACGACCTGCTGGAGCTTGCGGGTCGCGGCGGCGCCGAATTTTGCCGGGTCCCTGGCAAAGGCGGCGGCGATATCGGCATCGGAAACCTTGACGCCGGCGGCGATGGAGTCGCGGTCAATGAAGGCATAGCGGAAGCTGCGGCGTTCGGGGACGGTGAAGCGCAACTTGTTGGCGTCGTAATAGGCGGCGACCTCGGCGTCCGTCGGCGGCGCGGTCGCGGCCAGCGGCACCATGGCGACGGCGCCGCGATGGGTGTCGACCATCAGCCGGGCATAGGGTTCGGCCATGCCGGCCGGCACGCCGAGCGCGCCGGTGACGGGGGTCAGCAGCTGCTTGCGCAGGATATCGCCGGCGATGCTGGTGCGCAGTTCGCGGTCGGACATGCGCTGTTCGCCCAGGATCCGGCGGTAGGTGGCGTCGTCGAACTTGCCGCCGACCTGGAAGGCCGGGATGCCGGCGATGACGGCGCCGATGGCCCGATCGGACGCGACCAGCCCTGCATCGCGGGCGAATTCCTCGATCGCGGTCTGGCCGATCAACTGGCCGGCGACGGCCGCGACGCCGCCTTCGCGCGCCGCCTGCGCCTGGGTCAGCGCCGGGTTGGTCTCCCGGGCGTTGCGGATGGCCCGGTCGAAGGCGCCGGCAAGCTCGGGTTCCGAAATCGTCCGGCCGCCGACCTTGGCGACCGATCCGGTCGGCGCGCCGCTGCCCAGCGGGTCACCGATGCCGGTAACGGCAAAGGCGACGAGCAGGAAGCCGAGCATGATGATGACCGGCCAGCTGGTCAGCCATTTGCGGATGAATGTGATCATGGCGTGTGGATACCGGTTCCGTTGCGGTGGGTGCAGCCGAAGTCGACGCCCGCGAAGCGCGCGGTTGTAACGGCGGGCGCGACTTGCCACAAGGCACGCCGAAAACAGCCGTGAAAGGGCGCATATGGGCAGGTCGCTGATCGTCGGCAACTGGAAGATGAACGGCCTTGCTGCCGCGCTGCCCGAAATCGCCGCCATGGCGGCGGCGCGGGACGACCTTTGGTTGGCGCCGCCGTTCACGCTGATCGGTGCCGCGGTCGCGGCGGCGGGCGGACGGGTGGCGATCGGCGGGCAGGACTGCCACGCCAGTGCCTCCGGCGCGCATACCGGCTGCGTTTCGGCGCCGATGCTCGCCGATCTGGGCGCCGGCTTCGTCATCGTCGGCCACAGCGAGCGGCGGACGGACATGCACGAGACCGATGCCGATGTCCGCGCCAAGGCGCTGGCCGGGCAGGCGGCGGGGCTGCAGGTCATCGTCTGTGTCGGCGAAAGCGAGGTGCAGCGCGACGCCGGCGCGGTGGAGGCGGTCGTCGGCGGCCAGCTGGCGGGGTCGTTGCCCGACGATGTGGCGGGGGTGATCGTCGCCTATGAACCGGTCTGGGCGATCGGCACCGGGCGCACGCCGACACCGGCGGAGGTCGCCGCCGTCCATGGCTTCATCCGCGCCCGGCTGGTGGCGCGCTTCGGCGCTGCGGGGCAGGGCGTGCGCATCCTTTATGGCGGGTCGGTCAAGCCCGACAATGCGGCGCTGCTGCTCGGCCAGGCCGATGTCGGCGGCGCGCTGGTCGGCGGCGCCAGCCTGACCGCCGCCAGCCTGCTGGCGATCGCCGCGGCTGCGGAATAGCCGCACAACCTTGCCGAAGCGGCGCCGTGACGCTACATCCCCGCAACAGTCCGACCTGAAAGTCTCCGTTCCGTGACCACCTTCCTGCTTGTCGTCCACACGCTGATCGCCATCGCGCTCGTCGCGGTCATCCTGCTGCAGCGGTCGGAAGGCGGCGGGCTGGGCATCGGTGGCGGCACCGGCGGCGGGTTGATGTCGGCGCGCGGCGCGGCCAACCTGCTGACGCGGTCGACGACCGTGCTGGCGACGCTGTTCATCGGCACCTCGATCATCCTCGCCGTGCTCGCGGCGGGCACCAACAAGGTCAAGCCGATCGATACCAGCCTGGTGCGCCCCGCGGCACCGGTGACAAGCCCGACGGCCCCGGCCGCCCCGGCCGGCGTTCCGCTCGCGCGTTGAACGACGCGGCCGCGACCCTTCGGCCGGCGCCCGCGAAGCCATCGCAGGCGCGCCAGCTGTTCGGCGGCGCTGCCGGCAATCTCGTCGAATGGTATGACTGGTACGCCTATTCGGCGTTCGCGCTCTATTTCGCCCCGGCGTTCTTTCCCAAGGGCGATGCGCTGGCGCAGGCGCTCAACACCGCCGCGATTTTCGCCGTCGGCTTTTTGATGCGCCCGATCGGCGGCTGGGTGCTCGGCATCTATGCCGACAAGCACGGCCGCAAGGCGGCGCTGACCGTGTCGGTGGCGATGATGTGCACGGGGTCGCTGATCATCGCGGTGGCGCCGACCTATGACCAGGTCGGGCTGCTGGCGCCGTTCATCCTGTTGTTCGCGCGGCTGGTGCAGGGCATTTCGGTCGGCGGCGAATATGGCACTTCGGCGACGTTCATGAGCGAAGTCGCCGATCCGAAGCGCCGCGGCTTCCTCGCCAGCTTTCAATATGTGACCCTGATCGGCGGGCAACTGATCGCCCTGGGGCTGCTCATCGCCATGCAGGCGGTGTTGACCGAGGACCAGCTGTTCGCCTGGGGCTGGCGGGTGCCCTTTGCCGTCGGGGCGCTGTGCGCGGTGCTGGTGTTCGTGCTGCGCCGGTCGCTGGTCGAAACCGATGCCTTCAAGGCGGTGCGCGCCGAGGATCATCGCGGCCTGACCGGGCGGCTGCTGGCGCATCCGCGCGCGCTGCTGACCGTCTTGGCGCTGACGGCGGGGGGCAGCCTCGCCTTCTATACCTACACCACCTACATGCAGAAATATCTGGTGCTGTCGGGCGGCTGGTCGAAGCCCGAGGCGACGCGGATCACGGCGCTGGCGCTGGTCTTCTACATGCTGATGCAGCCGCTGTTCGGCGCCCTGTCGGACCGGATCGGCCGCCGGCCACTGCTGATCGGATTCGGGCTGCTCGGCATGGTGATGACGGTGCCGGCGATGCACGCCATCGGCGCCGCGACCTCGCACGGCGAAGCCTTTGCGCTGATCATGGTCACGCTGACGGTATTGAGCTGCTACACGGCGATTTCGGGGGTGGTGAAGGCGGAGATGTTCCCGGCGAGCATCCGCGCCCTGGGTGTCGGGCTGCCCTATGGCGTCGGTGTCGCGGTGTTCGGCGGGTCGGCCGAATATGTCGCACTGGCGTTCAAATCGGCGGGAATCGAGGCCGGTTTCTTCTGGTATGTCGCGGTCATGTGCGGGGTTGCGCTGGTCGCGGCCTGGTCGCTGCCCGATACCCGCCGAAATTCGATGATCGAGACGGTCTGACGATCTATCGCCATCGCTGTTGATGACGTAATCTTCATCGTCTTGCTGCAGACCGGGGCCATGAAGAATCATTCTGCGTTCCTGTTGTCGAGCGCGGGCCTGCTGGCCCTTGGCGGGTGCGGCGGCGGTGGCGGCAATGGCGGCATCGTGTCGACCCCCGCGCCGGTGGCGCCGCCGGCCGCGGTGGCGCCGCCGGTGCTGACCCCCAACCCCGCCAATTTCGACACCGCCGAATATCGGCGGTCGAACGCCGTCGTGTCGTCGCAGGCGATCGCCGCCTATCGGGCGGGGGCCAGCGGCGCCGGAGTCACCGTCGCGGTCATCGATACCGGCGTCGCCATCGCCAACAGCGAATTCGCCGGGCGCATCTCGCCCGCCAGCCGCGATCTGGCCGGCGACCGCGGCTATGGCGACGAGGATGGCCATGGCACCGAAGTCTCCGCCATCATCCTGGCGGCCCGCGACGGCGCCAATATCCACGGTCTCGCCTGGGGTGCGACGTTGCTGGCGTTGCGCGCCGACACGCCGGGCAGCTGCACTACGGCCGAGGGCTGCAACTTCGCCTCGGCGACGCTGGCCACCGGTTTCGATGTCGCCGCATCGGCGCGGGCGCGCGTCGTCAACCTGTCGCTCGGCGGCGGCAGCGCGCTGCAATCGGTCAGCTTTGCCGCGGCCCGTGCCAGCGCGGCGGGGGCGGTCATCGTCCTGTCCGCCGGCAACGAGGCCAGCGCCGAAATCGACCCCTTTGCGGCGTCGGTGCAGCGCGCGGCGCCGGGCGCCGTGATCGTCGCCGGCGCCATCGACGAAAACCGCGCGATCGCCGATTTCAGCAACCGGGCCGGCGCGGCGGCATCCTATTATCTGACGGCGCTGGGCACGCGGGTGCGCAGCTTCGACCAGACCGGCACCGCCTATGTCTACACCGGCACTTCCGAAGCTGCGCCGATCGTTTCCGGCGCCGTGGCCTTGCTGGCGCAGGCCTATCCGCAGCTGTCGCCGGCGCAGATTGTCGAGATCCTGCTCAGCACCGCCGATGACCTGGGGGCGCCGGGCACGGACCCGGTCTACGGCCGCGGTGCGCTCAACCTGGCGCGGGCCTTCGCGCCGATCGGCACGCTTTCGGTCGGCCGGGTGGCGGTGCCGCTGTCTGCCGATGCCGGGCTGCTCGGCAGTCCGCTGGGGGACGCCGGGCAGGTGGGGATGGCGCTGCGCCAGGTCGCGGCGCACGACAGCTATGGCCGCGGTTACAGCGTCGACCTGGCGGCGAACCTGCGGCAGCAGGCGCCAGGCCGGCTCGCCAATGCGCTGCTCGGCAGCGACCTGCGCACCGGCGCGGGCGTCTATGGCAACGCCGAAGTCGCGGTGATGACGCGCGCCGTCGATGGCGCCGCCTGGCGCGGCGATGTCGCGACGGGCGTCGAATGGCGCGACCGGCCGCGCGGCAGCTTCCTCGGCGGCCAGACACGGGTGCAGCTGGCGCCCGGGCGGACGCTGGTGCTCGGCTATGGCCAGTCGGCCGGGGCGATGCTCGACGACGCGACCGGCACGGCGGGCCTGGTCGCGCCGCTGGTGGCGTGGCGCGCGAGCGAAACCGGGCTGGTGGCACAGCCGCTGGCCGGCGGCGCCGCGGCGCAGCGGCTGGGCGACTGGACACTGGCGATGGCATTTGGCGCCATGGCCATGCGCGGGGTGAGCGGCGGGGGCGGCGATGCCCCGGCCACCGCGTCGCGCGCCATCCTGCGCGCCGACCATGCGCTGGGTGCCGGACAGTTCGGGCTGGCGATGGAGATACTGGCGGAGCAGGGCGCGTTGCTCGGCTCGCAACTGCCCGCCGCCTATGGCGTGCGCGGCGCGACGACGACCAGCGCGGTGGCGACGCTGTCGCTGCCGCTGGCAGACTGGGCCGTGCGCGCCGAAGCGCGGCTGGGGCTGACGCGCGCCGACCTGACCGGGCAGGGGCTGTGGCAGGGCGGCGGCCGGCTGGTCGGCACGGCGGGGTCGCTGACGCTGTCGCGCGCCGGCGTGCTCGACCGCCGCGATACCGCCAGCCTGACGATCGCCCAGCCGCTGCGCGCCAGCGGCACGGCGCTGCTGGCGACCGGCGCCGACCCGGTGGCGCTGCGGCTGGGGCCGAGCGGCCGCGAGATCGCCGTCGAGGCCGGCTATGGCCGCGGCTTCGATGGCGGCGGCTTCAGCCTTGGCAGCTTCTGGCGGCATCAGCCCGGCAACATCGCCGGCGCGGCGGCGGATTTCGGCGGCGCGGCGCGGGTTCACCTGCGTTTCTGACCGGCGGCGTGGTGCTTCGCCGCCTTATCCACAAACAATCGGCCCCCGGCACTGGCGCTGCGGGGGGCAAAGCGACTAAGGCGTTCATCCCATGACCCGGTTTATTTTCATCACCGGCGGCGTGGTTTCGTCGCTCGGCAAGGGCCTTATGGCCGCCTCGCTCGCCGCGCTGCTCCAGGCGCGCGGCTATACCGTCCGCATCCGCAAGTTCGATCCCTATCTCAACGTCGATCCCGGAACGATGTCGCCGTACCAGCACGGCGAAGTCTATGTGACCGACGATGGCGCCGAGACCGATCTCGACCTTGGCCATTACGAGCGTTTCACCGGCGTCGCGTCGCGGCAGACCGACAATATCACCAGCGGCCGAGTCTATCAGGACATCATCACCAAGGAACGCCGCGGCGATTTCCTGGGGGCGACGGTCCAGGTCATCCCGCATGTCACCGATGCCATCAAGCATTTCGCCCGCGCGGACACCGAGGGGCTGGATTTCGTGCTGTGCGAGATCGGCGGCACCGTCGGCGACATCGAATCGCTGCCCTTTCTCGAGGCGATCCGCCAGCTCAGCGCCGATGTCGGCCGCGCCAATGCCGTCTATATCCATTGCACGCTGGTGCCGTATCTTGCCGCTGCCGGCGAGTTGAAGACCAAGCCGACCCAGCACAGCGTTGCCGAACTGCGCGGCATCGGCATCCAGCCGCATGTGCTCGTCTGCCGGTCGGAACATCCGCTGCCCGATGGCGACCGCGCCAAGATCGCGCTGTTCTGCAATGTCGCCAAGGAAGCGGTGATTTCGGCGCTCGACGCCCCCAGCATCTACGACGTGCCGCTGCAATATCATGCCGAAGGGCTCGACGACCAGGTGCTGGCGGCGTTCGGCATCAACGGCGCGCCGGCGCCGCTGCTGACGCGCTGGACCGACATCACCGATCGGCTGCACAGTCCGGAAGGCGAAGTCACCATCGGCGTCGTCGGCAAATACACGGGCATGAAGGACGCCTATAAATCCCTCACCGAGGCGCTGGCGCACGGCGGCATCGCCAACCGCGTCAAGGTCAACATCCGCTGGATCGAAGGCGAGCTGTTCGAAGGCCCCGATGCCGATATCGTCGCGCAGCTGGAACCGATGCACGGCATCCTGGTGCCCGGCGGCTTCGGCGAACGCGGCACCGAAGGCATGATCCGCAGCGTCCATTTCGCCCGCGACCGCCAGGTGCCGTTCTTCGGCATCTGCCTCGGCATGCAGATGGCGTGCATCGAGGCCGCCCGCAACCAGGCCGGGGTGGCGGAGGCCGGGACCACCGAGTTCGGGCCGACCGCCGAGCCGGTCGTCGGCATGATCACCGAATGGATGAGCGCCGACGGCCTGCAGGTGCGCGAAGCCGGCGGCGACCTGGGCGGCACCATGCGGCTGGGGGCCTATGACGCGACCCTTGCTGGCAACAGCGTCGCTGCCAGCATCTATGGCGACACCGCCATCTCCGAACGCCACCGCCACCGGTACGAGGTCAACGTCAACTATCGCGAGCGGCTGGAAGCCTCGGGGCTGATCTTTTCGGGCATGTCGCCCGATGGCCTGCTGCCCGAAATCGTCGAGCGGCCCGACCATCCCTGGTTCATCGGCGTCCAGTTCCACCCGGAGCTGAAATCCAAACCCTTCGACCCGCATCCGCTGTTCGCCGAATTCATCGCCGCCGCGGTGCGCCAGAGCCGCCTGGTGTGACTTTGTCGCTTAGTGTCGGGTTTGCCTGACACTTTCGGGGTCGCGACCAATTGACACACACCCGGGTTGCGATAAAGTGTCGCTAACACGTGACGGGTTACGGGGAGTCGATCCTCCAGCGAAGGCGCCGGCAACGGCACCGGGATCGGGCGAACGGGGCAGGATCGTGTGAAGACGGATGGCTGCCAAGGGGGTGGTCTTCTGGCTGCGCTGCGGGCGAGAGCCGGCGGCACGGCAGTACAGCTGGTCTCAAAAGCGGAGATGGTCGATGGCAGATGAAACAAAGGTTTACCCATCCGGGTTGACCGAAAAGGAAGCCGAAGAAATCCAGGGCGGCCTGATGTGGGGCACCCGGATCTATGCGGCAATCGCGATCCTGGCGCACATCCTGGCGTACATGCTTACGCCTTGGCTCAAGTAAGGGGAGGCCGTAATCATGAATGAAGGTCGTATCTGGCTCTATGTCCGCCCGACGGTTGGTATTCCGTTGTTCTTCATCGCCTTTGTTCTGGCAGCGCTCGCGGTGCACGCGTCGATCCTGAACAACACCACCTGGTTCGCTGCCTATTGGCAGGGCGCCGCTCCGGTCGCGACCAGCGCCGAAGCTCCGACCGCCACCGCCACCAAGGCGGGCTGAACGGACGGCTCGGCTCGGCGCCCAGGCGCCGGGTCGTGACACGAAAAGGCCGGGGTCTCGCGACCCCGGCCTTTTTCGCGTCCGGCGCAGGTGGCGGAGCGTGATCGAGCGCTCTAGGCGTTGCCGCGCCGGCTCATGAAGGCCAGCCGTTCGAACAGCATCACATCGGCCTCGTTCTTCAACAGCGCGCCGTGCAGCGGCGGGATCAGGCTCTTGGTATCGCGATTGCGCAGCACGTCGATCGGCAGGTCCTCGTGCATCAGCAGCTTGAGCCAGTCGAGCAGTTCCGACGTCGACGGCTTCTTCTTCATGCCGGGCACTTCGCGGATGTCGAAGAAGATGTTGAGCGCCTCGGCGACCAGCGCCTTCTGGATTTCGGGGAAGTGGACGTTGACGATGGACTGCATCGTCTCGCGATCGGGGAACTTGATATAGTGGAAGAAGCAACGGCGCAGGAAGGCGTCGGGCAGCTCCTTTTCATTGTTCGAGGTGATGATGACGATCGGGCGCACCGCCGCCTTCACCCGTTCGCCGGTTTCATAGACATCGAATTCCATGCGATCGAGCTCGGTCAGCAGGTCGTTGGGAAACTCGATATCGGCCTTGTCGATCTCGTCGATCAGCAGCACCGGCAGCTTCGGCGCGGTGAACGCCTCCCACATCTTGCCGCGGCGGATATAATTGGAAATTTCGTGGACGCGCGGGTCGCCGAGCTGGCTGTCGCGCAGCCGGCTGACGGCGTCATATTCGTACAGGCCCTGCTGCGCCTTGGTCGTCGACTTGACGTTCCATTCGATCAGCGGCGCGTCGAAGGCATCGGCGATCTGCTGCGCCAGCACGGTCTTGCCGGTGCCGGGTTCGCCCTTGACCAGCAGCGGCCGCCGCAGCGTGACGGCGGCATTGACCGCGACCTTCAGATCCTCGGTGGCGACATAGCCGGAGGTGCCCTGGAAACGCATCGACATGGGGCTGGGAAACCTTGAAAATTGGAGGTTCCCGCAGCCTAGAGGCGCACAATCCGTCCCGCAACTAGCGATAGGTGAAGGTGACCTGGGCCTTTTCCCCGCCCGGAAAGCCGAACATCGAGCCGACCGATTCCGATTTCTGCGACACCAGCCGCGGCGTGCCGTCGGGCGCCAGCTGATATTCGCTGGTCTGGTCGAAGCTGCTGACCTTGATCAGCATGCTCATCCGGAACGGCTCGCGCGCCGTGACGTGCAGCTGGTCGACCCAAACCAGGTCGCCGCGCCGCGCCAGCCGCGCTTCGGCCTGAAGGTGGTCGGAAATGTCCCCCGAATCGGTCCGCACGGCATCGGCGGGCAGCACCGGGATGGTCAGGATCGTCCGGCCCTGGGCATCGACGCTGCTCGCGGTCGCCGCGGCGATGATCGGGCCCAGCTGGTAATAGCCGGGGACGGGGATAAGCGTCACCTGCCGGCCATGGTCGTGCCGTTCGGCGGGCGTCGGCGGCTTGCCGAGCAGGCTGACCAGCGTCCAGCGGGTGCCGTCCCAGCGGTCGACGGTGTTGACATTGGTGGTCATGCCACCGCCGGTGCGAACCGAGCGCGTGCCGCGTTCGAAGGCGAGCGTCGACGGCGGCGCCGCGGCGGCATCGGCGACGATCCGATCGCGCAGCGGTGCCGGCACCGGCGCGGCGGCGGTCAGCAGCAGGGCGGGCAACACCGCCAATGGCGCCAGGGCCAGTGGCAAACGCCGTTCATGGGTCATGGCCGCACCCGTATAGGTCACGGGCGCGGCAAACAAGTTATGACTTTGTGGCAGCCGCCCGGCAAACAGCGATCACACGTCGAGGAACGACCGCATCTTGCGGCTGCGCGACGGGTGCTTGAGCTTGCGCAGCGCCTTGGCCTCGATCTGGCGAATACGCTCGCGGGTGACGCTGAACTGCTGGCCGACTTCTTCCAGCGTATGGTCGGTGTTCATGCCGATGCCGAAGCGCATGCGCAGCACGCGCTCCTCGCGCGGGGTGAGGCTTGCGAGCACCCGGGTGACGGTTTCCTTGAGGTTGGCGTGGATGGCGGCATCGACCGGGATGACGGCATTCTTGTCCTCGATGAAATCGCCCAGGTGCGAATCCTCCTCGTCGCCGATCGGCGTTTCGAGGCTGATCGGCTCCTTGGCGATCTTCATCACCTTGCGCACCTTTTCGAGCGGCATCGACAGCCGTTCGGCCAGTTCCTCCGGCGTCGGTTCGCGGCCGATCTCGTGGAGGATCTGGCGGCTGGTGCGGACCAGCTTGTTGATCGTCTCGATCATGTGCACCGGGATGCGGATTGTGCGGGCCTGGTCGGCGATGCTGCGCGTGATCGCCTGGCGGATCCACCAGGTCGCATAGGTCGAGAATTTGTAGCCGCGGCGATACTCGAACTTGTCGACCGCCTTCATCAGGCCGATATTGCCTTCCTGAATGAGATCAAGGAATTGCAGCCCGCGGTTGGTGTATTTCTTGGCAATGGAGATAACGAGGCGCAGGTTGGCCTCGACCATTTCCTTCTTGGCGATCCGGGCCTCGCGCTCGCCCTTCTGCACCATGTTGGTCACCCGGCGGAATTCGCCGAGCTCGACGCCGGTGGCTTCGGCGATGTTGGCGATCTCGCTGCGGATGGTCTCCACCGGCGCCGTTTCGGCGTTGGCGAAGGCCGCCCATTTCTTGTCGATGCCGGCGACGCGGCCCATCCAGCTGTCGTCGAGCTCATTGCCGGTATATTCGTCGATGAAGCTCTTGCGGTTGATCTTGTGCTTGTCGGCCAGCTTCATCATCTGCCCGCCGAGCACCAGCAGGCGCCGGTTCTGGGTATAGAGCTGGTCGACGAGCAGTTCGATCTTGCTGTTGTTGAAATGGATCGACTGGACGCCGCGGGTCAGCTCCTCGCGCAGCTTCTGGTAGCGGCGTTCGTCCGCGGCCGGGAAGGCGGTGTTGCCGCCCAGCGCCGTCAGCCGGGTTTCCTGCAGCTTGAGGAACTTCTTGTAGGTCGCGGTGATTTCAGCAAATTTTTCCAACGCCGCAGGCTTCAGCACCTCTTCCATCGCCGCCAGCGACAGCGTCGTGTCTTCTTCCTCGTCGTCGGGAATCGCCGGCTTGCCGTCGGGGCGCATGCGCCGCTCGGTCATGCCGTCTTCCTCGTCGGGGGCGGCGGGTTCCTCGGCGGGTTCCTCGTCGTCCTTGAACTGGACGGTCGGCAAGTCGCTGCCCTCGGTCGGCTCACCATTCTCGTCGGTGGCGGCTTCGGCCGGGTCCTTGGCGAGCATGGCTTCGAGATCGAGGATCTCGCGCAGCTGCATGCGGCCTTCGTTGAGGGCGTTCGACCATTCGATCATCGCGGTGAACGTCATCGGGCTTTCGCACAGCCCGGCGATCATCGTGTTGCGGCCGGCCTCGATGCGCTTGGCGATGGCGATTTCGCCTTCGCGGCTGAGCAGTTCGACGGCGCCCATCTCGCGCAGGTACATGCGCACCGGGTCGTCGGTGCGGTCGAGCGGTGCCTTGACGACGGCTGCGGCAGGCGCGGTACCCAGGTCGCCTTCGACGGGTTCGGGCTCGTCCTCGTCGTCCTCGGCGCGCGCGGCTTCGGCGCCGTCGTCGGCGGGCTCGTCATTCTCGATGATGTTGATGCCCATTTCCGAAAGCGCCGCCATGACGTCTTCGATCTGCTCGGACGACATCTGGTCCTGGGGCAGGGCTTCGTTCAACTCGTCATAGGTGATGTAGCCGCGCTTCTTGGCGCGGGCGAGCAGCTTCTTGACCGAGGCTTCGTTGAGATCGAGCAGCGGTGCGTCATTGCCTTCGCCCTTGGCGTCGGTGCTCGCAGCCGCCACATTCGCTTTTGCCATTCGGGACCATCCTTGTTTCATCGCGAGCGGCAGCCGCTCCGGTATAATTATAACCCATCGACCAAAAGCGAATCGCAGCGCTTTAGTCGTCGCGGCGTGATTCTGCCAGTCGCATCATCGCTTCGTCGATTTCGACGCGTTCGGCGCGCAGCGCCTGCTGGCGTTCGAAATCGGCCTCCGACAGCGTCACCTTCAGCCGCGCCGTCACGGCCGCAAGCTCGCTTTCCACCCGGCCGCGCGCCAGGATGGTATCGACCAGAACGGCAAAATCATGCGCAGCAACGTCGGCATCGGCCCGTGTTCCTGTGAAGGAGAAGCGCAGCCGGTTCGACGCACGAAGCTGATCGATGCTGGCGCCAAGGCCTTCGGTGCCAAGTTCGTGCGCCAGCGCCGCACTTTCAAGGTGCGGCCGCGCCGAAAGGATGGCCAGGATCGCATTGCACAGCGCCGCCTGGCGCGGATCGGGCAGCGGCAGCGCCGCCAGCGCCTCGCCATGGCGGTCGGCGAGCGCCGGATAGGTCAGCAGCCCGAGCAGGATCGCCGCGGTCTCCTGGGCCGCATCCCCGGCGCGTGGCCGGGCCTTCAGCGCCGCAGAGGCGCCGCTGCGCGGCGGCACCCAGGCCGTGCCGGGCTTGAAGGGGGTGAATTCGCGCTGCGGCCGCTGCGGCCGGGCCAGGAACATCGCATCGAACCGCGCGGCAAATTCGGCGGCATAAAGCGCGCGCACGCTGGCATCGGCGATGCTGTCGCTGTGCGCCTTCAGATGCTGGCGGACAAGGGCGCGGCGTTCCGGAGTCGATGTGTCGCCGCCGGTGACTTCGCTCGCCCACAGGAAATCGATCAGCGGCACGGCGGCATCGAGCACGGCACCGAACGCCGCGGCGCCGCCGCGCTTGACGAGATCGTCGGGGTCCTCGCCCGGCGGCAGCGTGGCGATGCGCAGCGACTTGCCGGGCGCCAGCAGCGGCAGCGCCCGCACCGCCGCGCGCAGCGCGGCGCGCTGGCCGGCGCCATCGCCGTCGAAGCACAGGGTCGGTTCGTCGACGACGCGCCAGGCCAGCGCCAGCTGTTCCTCGGTCATCGCCGTGCCGAGCGGCGCCACCAGCTCGGCAATGCCGGCGCCGGCGACGCCGATGACGTCCATATAGCCTTCGACGACGACCAGCCGCCCGGCCTTGCGCCCCGCCGGCCCGGCGCGGTCCAGATTGTAGAGCAGCCGGCCCTTGTCGAAGAGCGGCCCGTCGGCGGAGTTGAGATATTTCGGCTGCACATCGCCCAGCGCGCGGCCGCCGAAGCCGGTGACGCGCCCGCGGCGATCGCGGATCGGGAACATCAGCCGGCCGCGGAACCGGTCATAGGTGTCGCCGCTGTCGGCGCGGCCGAGCAGCCCGGCCTCGACCAGCCGGTCCTCGCCCGCGTCTTTCAGTGCCGATTTGAGCGCGGTACGCGAGTCGGGCGCAAAACCCAGCGCGAAGTCGCGGACAAGGGCAGGGGTGACGCCGCGTCGTTCCAGATAGGCGCGCGCCTCGGCGCCGGCGGGGCTGCGCAACTGCGCCTGGAACCATTCGGCGGCACGGCCGGCGAGCGACTGGAGCGTGTCGTTGACCTCGGCCCGCTCCCGCGCCGCCGGGCTGTCGGCCGGCACCTCCATCCCGGCCTGGGCGGCGAGCTGCTTGACCGCATCGATGAAGCCGAGCCCTTCCTGTTCGGTGAGGAAGCGGATGACATCACCATGCGCGCCGCAACCGAAGCAATGGTAGAAACCCTTGTCATCGTTGACATAAAAGCTGGGGGTTTTTTCGTTGTGGAACGGGCAGCAGCCTTTCCATTCCCGCCCTGCGCGGGTCAGCTTGACCCGCCGCCCGACGACCGGGGACAGGGCCACCCGAGCGCGAAGTTCGTCGAGAAAGGCGGGCGGGAGGCTCAGGGTCTCCCCTCCCGCTTGCGGGAGGGGTCGGGGGTGGGCGCTTCGGTGGGCGCTTCTGGGGCCAAGGCTTCGGCGATTATCGCCACCACCATTTCGGTGTGGTCGACAGCCTGCCAGTTCCAGAACCGCAGCACGCGATAGCCATGGGCCTCGATATAGTGTTGGCGGGCAAGATCGGCGGCGCCGCCGTGCTGGCTGCCATCGAGTTCGATCACGAGCCGCTGCTTGCGGCAAACAAGATCGGCGATGTAGGGGCCGACGGCAATCTGGCGGCTGAACTTGTGCCCGTTCAACTGGCTGGCGCGCAGGGCCTGCCAGAGTTTGCGTTCGGCTGGGGTCGCATTGCTGCGAAGCTGCCGTGCTTTGGTCAGTTGTTCGGCGGCGATCGTCCGCGGTGGTTGTCCGCTCACGCTCACGCCCACCCCCGACCCCTCCCGCGAGCGGGAGGGGAGCAGACAGGCAAACTGCCCCGCAAACTCATCCCGCCAGCGCCGCCTTCACCATCCCGCCCGCCGCGCCCATGTCCAACTGACCGGCAAAGCGTTCCTTCACCGCCGCCATCACCCGGCCCATGTCCTTGACCGATGTCGCCCCCAGTTCGGTGACCAGCGCCGCGATCTTGGCCTGCGCCTCGTCCGCCGACATCTGCGCCGGCATGAAGCTTTCGATGATCGCCAGTTCGGCGCGTTCGGCGTCGGCGAGTTCGGGGCGGTTGCCGGTCACGTACATCTCGATCGATTCCCGGCGCTGCTTGGCCATTTTCGACAGGACATCGGCGACCAACACATCGTCGTCGGCGGGCGCGGTGCCGGTGCGCAGCTCGATATCCTTGTTTTTCAGCGCCGCCGCGATCAGGCGCAGCGTGCCGGTGCGGGCGCTGTCGCCGGCTTTCATCGATGCGATCGTTGCGGCCTTGATGTCGTCGCGTACCATGTGCGTATTCCTGACTTGCTGATCGCCCCCACTAGCGCCTGGCGGTGCGAAAGAATAGATTGACGCAGCCGGCCCCCCTCCCTAACTCGCCAGCCGTTTGACCACCCGAACCGCACAACCAAAGGACCCAACCATGGCCGCTGCGCCCGCGCCCGCCCAACCCAAAGGCGCGACTGGCGTTTTGGTCTTGGCGGATGGATCGGTCATCTGGGGCATGGGCTTCGGCGCCGAAGGCGTGGCAGTGGGGGAGGTGTGCTTCAATACCGCGATGACCGGCTATCAGGAGGTGATTTCCGATCCCTCCTACGCCGGCCAGATCATCACCTTCACCTTTCCGCACATCGGCAACACGGGGTCCAACCCCGAAGACATCGAATCGGCCAACCCGCACGCGCTCGGCTGCGTGGTGCGCGAGGCGATCACGCCGGCGGCATCGTTCCGCTCGACGCGCAATTTCGATGACTGGATGCGCGCCTGGGGGCGGATCGGGCTTTCGGGGGTCGATACCCGCGCGCTGACCAAGCGCATCCGCATGGGCGGCGCGCCCAATGCCGTCATCGCCCATAACCGCATGGGCAGTTTCGACATCAAGCAACTGACGGCACAGGCCAAGGGCTGGCCGGGGCTGGAGGGCATGGACCTCGCCTCGGTCATTTCGACGACGCAGAATTACGGCTGGGACGATGGCCTGTGGACGCTGCAGGGTGGCTATGCCGTCCACAGCGGCAACCCCGATGGCCCGCACGTCGTCGCAGTCGATTACGGCATGAAGCGCAACATTTTGCGCAACCTCGTCGCCGCCGGGGCGCGGGTGACGGTGGTGCCGGCGATGGCAAGCTTTGACGAGATCATGAGCCTGAAGCCCGACGGCATCTTCCTGTCGAACGGCCCCGGCGACCCGGCCGCCACCGGCGTCTATGCCGTGCCGGTGATCCAGAAGGTGCTCAACGCGGGCGTGCCCTTGTTCGGCATCTGCCTCGGCCACCAGCTGCTCGGGCTGGCTGTCGGTGCCAAGACGGTGAAGATGCAGCAGGGGCACCGCGGCGCCAACCATCCGGTCAAGCGGCTCAGCGACGGGCGGGTGGAGATCACCAGCATGAACCATGGTTTTGCCGTGGAAACCGAAACGCTGCCGCCGACGGCACGGCCGACGCATATCTCGCTGTTCGACGGCTCGCTGGCGGGGCTGGAACTGACCGACATGCCGGCGTTTTCGGTGCAATATCATCCGGAGGCGAGCCCGGGGCCGCAGGACAGTGCCTATCTTTTCGAAAAGTTCGTCGGGTCGCTGCGGTGAGCATCGACCCCGCACGCCTCGCCGAGGAAATGGCCGCCGACCAGGAGGTGCTCGCCGAACTCGCCCGCAACGGCGACATCGCCGAATTGCCGCGGACGATCGACGTGCATTTCAAGGGGCCGCAGGACGCCATCGAGAACCTTGCCGAGGATGCGCAGGGGCTGGGTTTCCGCTTCATCGACTTCGGAGATTTCGAGGATGGCGACTGGGCGGCGGATTTACAGGTCGATGGCCCGGTGACGTCGGTGGCCTTGAAGGCGCTGATCACCCGCGCGCTGGAGATCGAGATTTCGCACGGCGTCGAGTTCGACGGCTGGGGCTGCCAGGCGGAGACGGGAGCGTGATCGCCAACACCCAACCTCCCCCCGCCGGGGGGAGGCCGAGAGACGCCGCAGGCGGCCCGGGAGAGGGGCTCTCGCGCGCCGGCAGACAGAGCCCCTCTCCCGGCTCGGCTGCGCCGAGTCCGACCTCCCCCCGGCGGGGGGAGGTTGCGTTGGCACGTGCCAAGGCGTTGCGGGCCAATATGGCGCCGGCGGAAGTCGTTGTTTGGGAAATGCTGCGTGGCGGTCGGCTCAATGGCTGGAAGTTCGCCCGCCAGGTGCCGATCGGCCCGTACATCGCCGATTTCGCAGCGCGGCGCGAAAAATTGATCATCGAAATCGACGGGCGTTCGCACGACCACAGCATCGCCCATGACGCGCGGCGCGAAGCCTTTCTCGCCAGCCGAGGCTATCGCGTGCTCCACATCACCAACGCCGACGTCGCCAGCGACCGCGACAGTGTTGCGCGGCATATCGACCATCATATGCGCGCATCAGCTCCCCCCGCCGGGAGAAGGTCGAGAGACGCCGCAGGCGGCCCTGGAGAGGGGCGCCCCATCGACCACCAGATGCGCCCTGTGGCGCCAGAAGGCCTGTAATGCCAAAACGCACCGACATTTCCTCCATCCTGATCATCGGCGCCGGCCCGATCATTATCGGCCAGGCGTGCGAGTTCGATTATTCGGGCACGCAGGCGATCAAGGCGTTGAAGGCCGAGGGTTATCGCATCATCCTGGTCAATTCGAACCCGGCGACGATCATGACCGATCCCGAGCTGGCGGACGCGACTTATGTCGAGCCGATCACCCCCGAGATCGTCGCCAAGATCATCGCGAAGGAACGCCCCGACGCGGTGCTGCCGACGATGGGTGGCCAAACCGCATTGAATACGGCGCTCGCCCTGCACCGCGACGGCACGCTCGAGAAATACAATGTCGAACTGATCGGCGCCGATGCCGAGGCGATCGACAAGGCCGAGGACCGGTTGAAATTCCGCGACGCCATGTCGAAGATCGGCCTGGAAAGCCCGCGCTCGCAGATCGCCCACAGCATCGACGAAGCGATGGTCGCGCTGGATTTCGTCGGCCTGCCGACGATCATCCGCCCCAGCTTCACCATGGGCGGCACCGGCGGCGGCATTGCCTATAACAAGGAAGAGTTCGTCCGCATCGTGACGGGCGGCCTCGATGCCTCGCCGACCACCGAAGTGCTGATCGAGGAATCGGTGCTCGGCTGGAAGGAATATGAGATGGAGGTGGTGCGGGACCGCGCCGACAACGCCATCATCATCTGCTCGATCGAGAATATCGACCCGATGGGAGTCCATACCGGGGATTCGATCACCGTCGCGCCGGCGCTGACGCTGACCGACAAGGAATATCAGATCATGCGCAACGCGAGCATTGCTTGCTTGCGCGAAATCGGTGTCGAAACAGGCGGTTCCAATGTCCAGTTCGCTGTCAACCCGAAGGACGGCCGGCTCGTCGTCATCGAGATGAACCCGCGCGTCAGCCGCTCATCGGCGCTGGCATCGAAGGCGACGGGTTTCCCTATCGCCAAGGTCGCGGCGCTGCTGGCGGTCGGCTATACCCTCGATGAGGTGATGAACGACATTACCGGCGCGACGCCGGCGTCGTTCGAACCGACGATCGACTATGTCGTCACCAAGATCCCGCGCTTCGCCTTCGAAAAATTCAAGGGTTCGGAGCCGTTGCTGTCCACCGCGATGAAGTCGGTCGGCGAAGTCATGGCGATCGGCCGCAATTTCCAGGAAAGCGTCCAGAAGGCGCTGCGCGGTCTCGAAACCGGCCTTTCCGGCTTCGACGAGATCGCGGCGCTGGTCGGCGCCTCGCACGACGAGATCGAGGCCGAGTTGAGCCGCGCCACGCCCGACCGGCTGCGCGTCGCGGCGCAGGCGCTGCGCGAGGGCATGAGCGTGGAGCGGATCCATGCCGTCGCCAGGTTCGAACCCTGGTTCCTGCGCCAGATCGCCGAGTTGATTCAGGTCGAAGCGGGGCTGAAGGCCGGCGAATATCCCACCGGCCCCAACAGTTTCCGCCGCCTCAAGGCCATGGGTTTTTCCGATGCCCGGATTGCGAAATTGTCCGGCAAGACCGAAGCGCAGGTCGCCGCCGATCGCCGCGCGCTCGGGGTGCGGCCGGTGTTTAAGCGCATCGACACCTGCGCCGGCGAATTCACTGCCAAGACGCCGTACATGTATTCGACCTACGAATCCCCCAGCTTCGGCGAGCCGGATTGCGAATCCGAGCCCAGCGCGGCGACCAAGGTCGTCATCCTGGGCGGCGGGCCGAACCGTATCGGGCAGGGGATCGAATTCGATTACTGCTGCTGCCACGCCTGCTTCGCGCTCAATGACGCGGGCTATGAAACCATCATGATCAACTGCAACCCGGAAACCGTGTCGACCGATTACGACACGTCGGACCGGTTGTATTTCGAACCGCTGACGGCCGAGGACGTGCTGGAGGTTCTCCACACCGAAATGCAGAACGGCACGCTCGCCGGGGTCGTCGTCCAGCTGGGCGGCCAGACCCCGCTCAAGCTCGCCGGCGCGCTGGAAGCGGCGGGCATCCCGATCCTGGGCACCGCGCCCGACAATATCGACCTGGCGGAGGACCGCGAGCGTTTCGCCGCGCTGATCGAGCGGCTCGGCCTCAAGCAGCCCGAAAACGGCATCGCGCGCAGCCGCGACGAGGCCGTCGCCGTTGCCACCCGCATCGGCTATCCGGTGCTGATGCGGCCGAGCTATGTGCTCGGCGGCCGCGCCATGGAAATCGTCGACACCCAGGCGCAGCTCGACACCTATATTCGCGAGGCGGTGATCGTGTCGGGCGACGCGCCGGTGCTGATCGATCGCTATCTGCGCGACGCCATCGAAGTCGATGTCGACGCCATTGCCGATGACGCGACCGTCTATGTCGCCGGCGTCCTGCAGCATATCGAGGAAGCCGGCGTCCATTCCGGCGATTCGGCGTGCTCGCTGCCGCCCTACAGCCTGTCGGACGAGATCATCGCCGAAATCGAGCGCCAGACGACGGTGCTGGCGCGTGCGCTCAACGTCCGCGGGCTGATGAACATCCAGTTCGCGGTCAAGGACGGCGAGGTCTATCTGATCGAGGTCAACCCGCGCGCCAGCCGCACCGTGCCGTTCACCGCCAAGGCGACCGGCATCCAGGTCGCCAAGATCGCGGCGCGGGTGATGGCGGGCGAAGCGCTGTCGAGCTTCGACACCAGCCCGCGCAACGTCGGCACGCATATCGCCGTCAAGGAAGCGGTCTTCCCGTTCGCGCGCTTCCCCGGCGTCGATCCGGTGCTCGGGCCGGAAATGAAATCGACCGGCGAAGTCATGGGCATCGATACCGATTTCGCCACCGCCTTTGCCAAGGCGCAATTGGGCGCCGGCACGGTGCTGCCGCAATCGGGAACGGTGTTCGTGTCGGTCAAGGACAGCGACAAGCCGATCATCATCCCGGCGATGCGCGACCTGGCGGCGATGGGCTTCACCATCATCGCCACCGATGGCACGGCGCGGGTGCTGCGCGAAGCCGGCCTGCCGGTCGCGCTCGTCAACAAGGTTGCCGAAGGCCGGCCGCACATCGTCGACCGGATCAAGGATGGCGATGTCGCGCTGATCTTCAACACCACCGAAGGCGTCCAGTCGCTGAAGGATTCGGCCTCTATCCGCGGCTCGGCGCTGTATGGCCGGGTGCCCTATTTCACCACCGCGGCTGCGTCGGTGGCGTCGGTGGCGGCGATTGCCGCGCTGCGGCGACGCCCGCTTGAAGTGCGACCGTTGCAGGCCTATCATCAGTCGCCCAAGGCGTAGGCCCCCCTGGACCACGAACCGTCGGCAGTGCAACCACTGCCGGCCTCCCGCGTTACCAAGGCCCCGCGTTTCGGGAAGTCCAAAGACAAGAGTTCAAAAGAATGGCGACGATCGAAAAACTGCCGATGCTTGCGGACGGCCATGCCGTGCTGGTGTCCACCCTGCGCCGCCTGAAGGAAACCGAGCGTCCGGAAGTCGTCGAGCAGATCGAAGTCGCGCGCGCCCATGGCGACCTGTCGGAAAATGCCGAATATCATGCCGCCAAGGAACGCCAGGGCCAGATCGAGGCCCAGGTGATCGAGCTCGAGGACCAGCTGGCGCGCGCCGTCATCATCGATCCGACGACGCTGTCGGGCGACAAGGTGGTGTTCGGCGCCACGGTGCATCTGCTCGACGAGGACGACAAGAAGATCGTGTATCAGATCGTCGGCCATACCGAAGCCGATGCCCGTCGCGGCCGCATCAGCTACAACTCGCCGCTCGGCCGTGCCCTGATCGGCCGCCGCATCGATGACGAAGTCGAGGTGACGACGCCGTCGGGCGATCGCTATTACACCATCGAGGCGGTCGAGTTCATCTGACGCACCCGGCTTGCCCGGCCTTGGCGTTCGACCGGTCGGGAGCCATATAGTCCGAATGAAGCCCTTCAAACCGCCGACGCCGCTGGCCACCAACAGCCTGTTGGGGCTGTGCGTCGCCGTGCAGGCGGCCATGGCGGTGGGCAGCGTCGGGTTCGGCCAGGCGGTCATCTTCAACTTCGGGCTCATCCCGGCGCGCATCACCGCGATGCTCGTCGGCAATGCGCCGTTGCTCACCAGCGCGCCGACGCTGGTGACGCACATGTTCCTGCACAGCGGCTGGCTGCACCTGGGGCTCAACCTGTTGTTCCTCGCCTGGGTCGGCCGCTATGTCGAATGGGTGACGGGGCGGTGGTCGCTGGTCGGGCTGTTCCTCGCCGGCGGCATCATCGGTGGCGTGGCGCAGGTGGTCGCGGACCCGCAGGGCACCGTGCCGGTCGTCGGTGCCAGCGGCGCCATTGCGGCGATCTTCGGCGCCTATGCCGTGCTGTTCGCCACCAGCCGCATGGCCCCGCGCCGTTTCATCGGCATCGCCATTCCCGGCGAAACGCTGACATCGCTCTGGTACGCGGCGACCTGGATCGGGCTGCAGCTGCTCACCGGCCTCGCCTTCAACACCGGCCCCGGCGGCGGCATCGCGATCTGGACGCATATCGGCGGGTTCCTGACCGGGCTGGTGGTGGCGCGTTTCTGGGGCAAGGGGCCGCGGCCCTACTAGCTTTGCGACTGGCCGGGCGCGTGGACGCCGGGCATATCCCGGCGATGCGCGCCATCGTCTGCCACCATCTTGCCGCCGACCGATCGGGGTTGCGCTTCGAACCCGACTGGCCCGAGCCGGCGGCGCCGGGCGCGGGCGAGGTCACCGTCGCCATCACCCGCGCCGCGCTCAACTTCCCCGACCTGCTGATGCTGTCGGGCGGCTACCAGTTCCGCCCCGACCTGCCGTTCATTCCCGGGACCGAAGCCTGTGGCACGGTCATCGCCGCCGGCACCGGCGCCGAAACCCTGCTGGGCGCGCGCGTCATCGTCGGCGGCCGCGGCGGCTGCTTCGCCGAACGGCTGACGCTGGCGGCCACGGGCGTGCGGCCGGTGCCGCCGGGGCTGGACGATGCGGAGGCGGCGGCGTTCACCGTCGGCGCGCTCACCGCCTGGGTCGGGCTGATGACGCGCGGGCGGCTGGCGGCGGGGGAACGGGTGCTGGTCACCGGCGCCGGCGGCGGCATGGGGCTGGCGGCAGTGGCACTGGCGGCGCAGGAAGGCGCGCATGTCACGGCGGTGGCGTCGTCGCCCGACCGGCTGGCAACGGCACGGGCGGCAGGCGCGCACGATACCATCCTGATCGAAAGGACGGCGCCCGATATTACGCTGCGCGACATCGACCTGGTGTTCGATCCCGTCGGCGGGGCGCTGGCGCTGCCGGCGTTGCGGACGCTGCGACGCGGTGGCCGCTATCTCGTCATCGGCTTTGTCGGCGGCATGGCATCGGTGCCGCTCAACCGCGCGCTGATCAAGGAAATCGCGATCCTGGGCGTCCGCGCCGGTGAATATGCCCGGCAGGACCCGGCCGCCGGCCAGCGCCACATCGCCGCCATCGACGCCCGCGCCGCCGCACTGCGCCCGCAGATCGGCGCGGTGGTGCCGCTGGCGGACGCCGGCGCGCTGTTCGCGGCGATGGCGGCGGGCACGCTGGCCGGCAAGGGCGTGGTGCGGATTTAACGGGCCAGCGCGTCCCTCGCCTTCGCTCGGGATGCGCGAGGATAGCGACAGTCACCAGTTCCGCTCATCCCGAGCGAAGTCGAGGGACGCAGCCAAACCCCCTTGCGTCCGCCGCCACAAGGCGCAAGGCAGGCGCGATGACCGAACAGACCTATGATGCGATCATCCTCGGCGGCGGCGGCGCCGGCCTGATGTGCGCCGCCGTGGCGGGGCAGGGCGGCAAGCGCGTGCTCGTCATCGACCACGCCGACGAACCGGGGAAGAAGATCCTCATTTCCGGCGGCGGCCGTTGCAACTTCACCAACATCGGCGCGGTGCCCGATCGCTATCTGTCGGCCAACCGGCATTTCGCCAAAAGCGCGCTGCGCCGCTACACGCCGGCGGATTTCCTCGCGCTGGTCGATCGGCACCGCATCGCCTGGCATGAAAAGACGCTGGGGCAGCTGTTCTGCGACGGCTCGGCGCGCGCCATCGTCGCCATGTTGCTCGATGAATGCGACGCCGGCGGCGTCACCCTCAGCCTGGGGCGCGGCATCGGCGCCGTCGATCACGCCGATGGCCGCTTTCGCGTCGCCCATGGCGATCGCACCGCCTCCGCGCCGGCGCTGGTCGTCGCCACCGGCGGGCCGTCGATTCCCAAGATGGGCGCCACCGACTATGCCTATGGCCTCGCCCGCCGCTTCGGCCATGCCATCGTTGAGCCGCGCCCGGCGCTGGTGCCGCTGACGCTGGCCGGCGATGACATGCTGTTCCGCGACATTTCGGGGGTCGCCACCGATGTCGTGGCGCGCTGCGGCAAGACGGCGTTCCGCGAGGCCGCCCTGTTCACCCATCGCGGCCTGTCGGGCCCGGCCATCCTGCAGGTGTCGAGCTATTGGCGCCATGGCCAGCCGATCGGCATCGATTTCCTGCCCGATGCGCCAGCCGGCTGGCTGACCGCCGCCAAGCGGGCGCGGCCGCGGACGTTCCTGCGCAACCAGCTGGCGGCGCTGCTGCCCAACGCCCTCGCCGATGCCCTGTGGCAGCGTATCGGGCTTTATGGCGACCTCAACAGCCTGTCCGACACCCGACTGGCCGAGCTCGAACACCGGCTGGGGGACTGGCAGTTCCATCCCAATGGCAGCGAAGGCTTTGCCAAGGCCGAAGTCACCGTCGGCGGCATCGCCACCGACGGGCTGTCGTCGCAGACGATGGAATCGCGCAAGGTTCCCGGCCTTTATGCCATTGGCGAAGCGGTCGACGTCACCGGCTGGCTCGGCGGTTACAACTTCCAATGGGCATGGGCCAGCGGCTGGGCTGCAGGTACGGCGATCGCTGCAACGATGGAGGGCGCCGGGCCGAGAAACGTCACATCGGTTTAACACTTCATCATCGTGTCACTAATCTTACTTATTAACCAGTTAGTTGCGTGTTGCGCGGGGGTTAATTTCATTCCCGGCCACTCAGGGAGCTAGTTAATGCGTTCTTCAATGACAATTGCAGCGGTGGTTCTCGGCACCGTTGCGACGATGCCGACATATGCCGCCGTCACCCTCACATCGGTGCCCTATACCCAGGATTTCAACGCGCTCGCGAGCACGGGTACGAGCAGCGTTCTGCCGACCGGCTGGGCCATCGCCGAAAGCGGCAGCAATGCCAATGCCACCTATGCGGCGAACAATGGTTCGAACAATGCCGGCAACACCTACAGCTATGGCGCCACCGGATCGTCCGAACGCGCGCTGGGCGGCCTTGCCAGTGGATCGCTGGTCCCGCGTTTCGGCGCGGAGTTCACCAACAACCTGGGCAGCACCATCACCCAGCTCGACATCGCCTATTTCGGCGAACTGTGGCGCGTCGGCACCAGCGGCAATCTCAACACGCTGAGCTTTTCCTACTCGCTCGACGCCACCAGCCTGACCAACGGGACCTACACCGAATTTTCGGCGCTGAACTATAGCGTTGCGCCGGGAACGCCCGCCAATGCGGCGCGCGACGGCAATGCCAACCGTACCGCGATCAGCGGCGTGATTACCGGCCTCAACATTGCACAGGGCGACAGCGTCTTCCTTCGCTGGACGGGTACCAATGCCGCGTTCAACGATCATGGCCTTGCCATCGATGACTTCCAGCTGTCGGCCACGGCTGCGGCCGCGGTCGTTCCCGAGCCCTCGAGCTGGGCGATGCTCATTGCCGGCTTCGGCATGGTCGGTGCCGCTGCGCGTCGCCGCCGGACATCCGTGGTCGCCTGACGCCGACATCGCGGCCGGAAGCCAGCTTCCGGCCGATCGGTGCAGACGCGGTTCGCCGTTCTCGTGCGGACCTGCAACAATGCGCCACCCCGGCTGCGGCCGGGGTGGCGTTTTGCATGAACGGCACGGCCGCGCCCCTTGCGCGTGCGCTGAATGCATCACCCCGGCCGCGGATTGCGGCTGGTCCGGCGGCATGTCGCCGTCCCGTCCCCGCACTGGCCTGTGGGTCTGGGCTGCGGGTCGCCGGCGTACAGCGACCGCTGGCCATCGCGTGCCGTGGCTGCTGACGACGCCGGGCAAGCATGACATCCACCACCGGGCATTGCCATGGGCGCTCGCTTCGAACGCCTCGTCGGGGCTCAGCCTGTGAGACCGGCTGCATGGCCTTTTGCCGACGGCATTGCCGGCAGGGCGCCGGACGCGCCCATCGGCGTGCCGGGTGGCGGAGCGGAGGGTCTGTTCGCCGCGCTGCGATGCCGTTCGCGGCTGGCGTGCACCGGCTCGAATGCGCTAGCGTCGGCTGAACAGGGGGAGCCGAACCATCGCCATCATTCCAGCGACACCGGTCTCGCGTCGACCCCGGCCTTTCTATCGCCAGATCTATGTCCAGGTGCTGGCGGCGATCGTCGCCGGCGGGCTGATCGGGCATTTCGCGCCCGAGACGGGCGTGGCGCTCAAGCCGCTCGGCGATGGCTTCATCAAGCTGGTCAAGATGGTCATCGCCCCGGTGATCTTCCTGACCATCGTCACCGGCATTGCCGGCATGCGCGACGTCGCCAGCGTCGGCCGGGTGGCGGGCAAGGCGCTGGTCTATTTCTTCATCATGTCGACGCTGGCGCTGGTCGTCGGGCTCGTCGTCGGCAACGTCGTCCAGCCGGGGGCCGGGCTCAATATCGACCCGGCATCGCTGCAGATCGGCGCTGTCAGCGAATATGTCGCCAAGGCACACGACGCGACGCTCATCGGCTTCCTGACCGGCATCATCCCCGATACCATCGTCGGCGCCTTTGCCGACGGCAACCTGCTCCAGGTGCTGTTCTTCGCGATCAGCTTCGGCATCGCGCTGGCCACCATCGGCGCGCCGGCGCGGCCGCTGCTCGACGTGCTGGGTTCGGCGAGCGCCGGCATGTTCAAGCTGGTCGACATCTTCATGCGCGCGGCCCCCATCGGCGCCTTCGGTGCCTTTGCGTTCACCATCGGCCGCTATGGAATCGGCACGCTCGCCAATCTGGCGGCACTGGTCGCCACCTTCTACCTGACGGCGCTGATCTTCGTCCTCGGCATATTGGGGCTGGTGGCGCGGGCCGCCGGCTTCTCGATCTTCCGCCTCATCGGCTATCTGAAGGCGGAACTGCTGCTCGTGCTCGGCACCAGCTCGTCCGAATCGGCGCTGCCAAGCCTCATCGAGAAGATGGAAGCCGCCGGCTGCCCGCGGCCGATCGTCGGGCTGGTGGTGCCGACAGGCTATTCGTTCAACCTGGATGGCACCAACATCTACATGACGCTGGCGGCGCTGTTCATCGCCCAGGCGACCGACATCCATCTGTCGCTCGGCGAACAATTGCTGCTGTTGGGCGTCGCGATGCTGAGCTCCAAGGGCGCCGCCGGGGTGACCGGGGCCGGCTTCATCACGCTGGCGGCGACGCTGTCGATCGTGCCGAGCGTGCCGGTGGCGGGCATGGCGCTGATCCTGGGGGTCGATCGCTTCATGTCGGAATGCCGGTCGCTGACCAACTTCATCGGCAATGCGGTGGCGACCGTGGTGGTGTCGCGCTGGGAAGGCGGCATCGACGAAAAGCGATTCGCTGCCACCCTCGGGCGCCAACGGTCCGTCCGCTCATGACGTGCGATAGCGGATAAGGCCTTCCTGGACGATGTTGGCGACCACCGCGCCTGTGCGATCATGGACGATGCCGCGATTGAGCCCGCGCCCACCTGCCGCCGACGGCGAATCCTGGTCGAACAACAGCCAGTCGTTGAGATCGGGGGTGGCGTTGAACCAGATGGCGTGGTCGAGGCTGGCGACCTGCAGCCGCGGGTCGGACCAGCCGATGGCGTGCGGCAACAGGCAGGTGTCGAGCAGCGTCATGTCGCTGGCATAGGCGAACAGCGCCCGCATTACCGGTTCGCCGGCGCGGAACGGCGCCGCGGCGCGGCACCAGTGGCGGGCGCGGGGGCTGCGCGCCTCGGGATTGAACGGGTCCATCGGTTCGACCGGGCGAAACTCCAGCGGGCGCTCGCGCTCCCGCCACAAGGTGCGGTGCGGCTCGGGGGTGTTTTCCGCATTGATTTCCGCCCATTCGGCATCGCTGCGCAGTTCTTCGGGCGGGGTGACGCGCGGCGCCGGCGTGCCGTGCACCAGCCCCGGCTCGACGGTCTGGAACGACGCCGCCATGTTGAAGATCGGCCGGTCCTTCTGCAGCGCGACAACGCGCCGGGTGGTGAAGCTCTGGCCGTCGCGATCGCGCTCGACGACATAG
The DNA here is from genome assembly GCF_011927825.1 of Polymorphobacter fuscus. Taxonomy (NCBI): domain Bacteria; kingdom Pseudomonadati; phylum Pseudomonadota; class Alphaproteobacteria; order Sphingomonadales; family Sphingosinicellaceae; genus Sandarakinorhabdus; species Sandarakinorhabdus fusca. The sequence continues at coordinate 411,365 of NZ_JAATJI010000001.1, forward strand.
TCGATGGAATGGGCAGGATCGCCCGGACGGATGAAATAGCTGTGCAGCGAATGGCACAGCCGACCGTCGGCCACCGTCTTCGACGCCGCCATCAGCGCCTGGGCGACGACCTGGCCACCATAGACGCGCATCCAGCCTTCGTTGGTCGACTGGCCGCGAAAGCGGTTTTCCGCGATCGGTTCGACGTCGAGCAGGGTGAGAAGGCGCGCGATGCTGGCGGCGGGATCGGTGTTCGTCATCGTTGCTGCGTAGAATCATTTGCGCGCATGGGGAAGCGCGCTTGACATGCCGGGACCACGACCCTAATCCCCCGGCTCCGCAGCGCTTATGCGGGTGTAGCTCAGTTGGTTAGAGCGCCGGCCTGTCACGCCGGAGGTCGCGGGTTCGAGCCCCGTCACTCGCGCCACTGCCGTTCCGGCAGTTGGCATCGCAATCGGTGTAACGCCCGGCCGGCGTCAGGCGCGGCCGGCGTCCCAGCGGGTCAGTTCATAGGCGATGGACGCTTCCACCAGGCTTTCCCACAGCGTTTCGGCAAGCCCGTCGGGCAGGCCGGCGGCAGCGGCGGCCACGCTGGCATTGGCGATCACCTGTGCCTTGCGGGCTTCGTCGCGCACGGCGTCGCGGCTGGGCTTGATGCGCGCCGCTGCGTCCATATAGGCGAACCGCTGTGCCAGCAGCGCCACCAGCGCCCGGTCGAGCGCATCGACGCCGGCGCGCACCTCCAGCATCGTCGTGCAATCGGCACCGGCCTTGACCTCGGCCGGCAAAGTGTCCGCGGCGGTCATTTCGCTTCTCCGTCATGCGTCCAGCGGCCGGTGTTCATCCACAGGAACAGCGGCCGCAGCGGCAGCACCCAGGCGAGGCCGGCGGCGATATAGGCCAGCACCACCAGCGGCTGCGGCAATGTCGCCAGCGCGTCGGCGAAGGAGGTGACGACCAGCGCGTAAAGGGCGAGATAGCCGAGCAGGCCAAGCATGCCGACGGGCTTGCGCCAGCTGGGTTCGGGGGGAGGGGAAAGAGCCATGGCCCAGCCTGTTAGCGGAGGCGGGCGCAATCGAACAGACGCGTTGGCGTCGCGACATAGTCGACGGGAATGTCCCAATCGTCGCGCGGCAGGTCGTCGGTGACCTGTACGTCCCAGGCAAGGCCGATGGTGCGCACCGGCGCCCGGCGGCGCAGCGCGGCCAGCGCGCGGTCATAATGGCCCTGGCCCTGGCCCAGGCGTACACCGGCGGGGGTCACGGCGATCAGGGGCACCAGCAGCATGTCGGGGGTCACCTGCGGCGCGTCCGCCGGCGGTTCCAGGATGCCGGCATAGCCCGGGCGCAGATCGGCCCAGCGGCACTGGTGGAAGGTCAGCCCGCCGGGCGTCACCCGCGGGAAGGCGGAGGCGGCAAAGCCCCGCTCGACGACATGCGGATCGATCTCGTCCCCGCTGGAGGCGTAGCTGCCGGTGACCGAATGGCCGGCAACGACCGGCGCCAGCATGGCCGCCAGCGCGGTTTCGAGCGCCACCCGCGCGTCGGGCGACAGCCCCGCGACATATTCGCGCCGGGCATCGCGGAACAGTTGGCGCAGCGCCGGCTTGGCATCGTCGGTCATGCGGTCTGCCAACTGGGAGAAGGGAAGGTCGGCGGAACCACCATGGGTCGTTGCGAGAAGATCCTCTGACGCCGTTTACGTCAGGTGGGAACCAGATAGGACGGACCACGGTCCGCCCAGGGCCAGCCCCCTAGGATAGTGAATCGCCTCAGGGATGCTCGATGCACGTGCCGGGCAGTCCCGCCTGTCGCCAATATAGGCGCGGGCGATCAACCCTGCAATGCGTCGGCCAGCGCTTCTGCGCGCGCCACCAATGCTGCCAGCCGCGGGTCGGCAGGGGCCGTGCCGAAATGGCCCTTGCGTGCCTCGTGGAGTTCATCGGCGATCATCAGCGCGGTCATCAGCAACAGCCGCGATTCGCTCATCTGGCCGAGCTGGCCGGTCAGCCGGTCGGCCTTGGCGGCGATGTCGGCGGCGAGCGCTGCCAGATGCGGTTCATCGCCGTCGCGGCACGACAAGGGGTAGCCGCGGCCGCCGATCTGGACATTGACCTGTCCCATCAACGGTCTCCGATCATGGTGTCGAGAACGGCAACGGCATCGGCCGCAGCCGCTTGCAGCGCCGCCAGCCGCCGCGTCGCCGCGGCCGCTTCGGCAGCGCGGGCGGCCATTGCGGTGTCGATCCGCGCCAGGGCCGATTCGAGGCGTTCGGCAAGCGCGTGCGCGGTTAGCTCCGCGGTCGGATCAGTGTCGGTCGAAATAATGCGGGTCCCGTCAAAACAGCGGCTTTGGCGCCAAGTGTAAGACGCTTGCTCAACACCGGTCAATCGTCCCGGCACGCGCATGCTGCATCGTTGTGGCCGAAACCGGCGTCCATCACGGTTGACGCTAGCGTCAGGGTCTGGCCAATGTCCGCCGCGATTCGCCTGCACGCCGGCTTGCCGGCATTGATCCGGACTGTTTGTCAAAATGACCGATTCCCGCACCCTGGCAAATGCCATTCGCGCCTTGGCAATGGACGCGGTCGAAGCGGCGAATTCGGGACATCCGGGGATGCCGATGGGCATGGCCGATGCAGCGACGGCGCTGTTCACCCGGCATCTCAAATTCGATGCCAGCCGGCCCGACTGGGCCGACCGCGATCGCTTCATTCTGTCGGCCGGCCACGGGTCGATGCTGCTTTATGCGCTGCTCCACCTGACCGGCTATGCGCGCCCGACGATCGACGACATTCGCAATTTCCGCCAGTTCGGCAGCCCCTGTGCCGGGCACCCGGAAAATTTCGAACTTGCCGGCGCGGAGACCACCACCGGGCCGCTGGGGCAGGGGCTGGCGATGTCGGTCGGCATGGCGATGGCCGAGCGTCATCTCAACGCGGTGTTCGGCGATGATCTCGTCGACCACCACACCTGGGTGATCGCCGGCGACGGCTGCCTGATGGAAGGCATCAGCCAGGAAGCCATCGGCCTCGCCGGCCATCTCAAGCTCGGCCGCCTTAACGTGCTGTGGGACGACAACCGCATCTCGATCGACGGCGCCACGTCGCTGTCGACATCGGAGGACATGGCCAAGCGCTTCGATGCGGCGGGCTGGCACGTCATCGCCTGCGACGGGCTCGACTTCGCATCGGTCGATGCGGCCCTTACGGCGGCGAAGGCCGATCCGCGGCCGTCGCTCATCGCCTGCCGCACCGTCATCGGCTTCGGCGCCCCGACCAAGGCCGGCACCAGCGGGTCGCACGGCTCGCCGCTCGGCGCCAAGGAGATCGGCGGCGCCCGCGAAGCGCTCGGCTGGACAGCGCCGGCGTTCGAGATTCCCGCCGATATCAAGGCCGAATGGGAAGCCGCCGGCCGGCGCGGCGCCACCGATCGCGCGGCGTGGGAAGCGCGGCTGGCAGCCTCGCCGCATGCCGAGGACTTTGCCCAGCGCATGGCCGGCACCGTGCCCGCCGCGGCGCTTGCCGGCATCGATGCCCATATCGCCGCGCTGATCGCCAGCCCGCAGAAGATCGCGACGCGCAAGGCGTCGGAACTGGCGCTTGCGGCGATCAACCCGCTGGCACCGATCCTGCTCGGCGGCTCGGCCGATCTCACCGGCTCGAACAACACCCGCACCAAGGACCAGACGACCTTTTCGGCCGATGATTATGCCGGACGCTATGTCTATTACGGCATCCGCGAATTCGGCATGGCGGCGGCGATGAACGGCCTCGCCCTCCATGGCGGGGTCATTCCCTATGGCGGCACCTTCCTGGTGTTTTCGGACTACATGCGCAACGCCATCCGGCTCGGCGCGCTCAGCCATGCCCGGGTCATCCATGTGCTGACGCACGACAGCATCGGGCTGGGCGAGGACGGCCCGACCCACCAGCCGGTCGAGCATCTGCTCAGCCTGCGCGCCATTCCCAACCTTGCCGTCTATCGCCCGGCCGACACGGTCGAAACCGCCGAAGCCTGGGCACTGGCGCTCGCCGATGCGACGCGCCCGTCGGTGCTCGCGCTCAGCCGGCAGAACCTGCCGCAGCTGCGGCTGACGGCGGGCGAAAATCTGACCGCCAGGGGCGGCTATCGGTTGCGCGCCGCCACCGTGCCGCGCGCGGTGGTGTTCCTCGCCACCGGATCGGAAGTGGAAATCGCCATCGCCGCGGCCGCGCTGCTCGAGGCCGAAGGCTTTGGCTGCGATGTCGTGTCGATGCCGTGCTGGGAAGCCTTCGACGCCCAGGATGCCGCCTATCGCGCCGATATCCTGGGTGGTGACGTGCTGCGCGTCTCGGTCGAGGCCGGGGTCACCCTGGGCTGGCAGCGCTACACCGGCACCGACGGCCTGAACTTCGGGGTCGACAGCTTCGGTGCGTCGGCGCCGATCGACGTCCTCTACGATCATTTCGGGCTGACGGGTCCCAAGATCGCCGCCAGCGTCAAGGCACGGCTGCAACGCAATTCATAAGGTCGGGGGCGCCGCCGCCGACGACAAAAGGGAGTGAACGCCATGGCCATCAAGGTCGCCATCAACGGTTTCGGCCGCATCGGACGCAACATCCTGCGCGCCATCCACGAGGCCAAGCGCGACGACATCGTCGTGGTCGCGATCAACGACCTTGCCGACACCGCCGCCAACGCCCGGCTGCTCAAGCGCGATTCAGTCCATGGCACCTATCACGGCACGATCGAGGTCGACGGCAACGACATGATCGTCGATGGCCATCGCATTCGCGTCACCGCCGAGCGCGACCCGGCCAAGCTGCCGCACGCCGAACTGGGCGTCGATATCGCGCTGGAATGCACCGGCTTCTTCACCGCCGCCGACAAGGCCGCCGCGCATTTGACGGCCGGCGCCAAGCGCGTGCTGATCTCGGCGCCCGGCAAGGGCGTCGACCTGACGGTCGTCTATGGCGTCAACCATGACAAGCTGACCGCCGAGCACAAGATCGTGTCCAACGCCAGCTGCACGACCAACTGCCTGGCACCGTTCGCGATGGTGCTCGACCGGGAGTTCGGCATCGTCAAGGGCCTGATGACGACGATCCACGCCTATACCAACGACCAGAAGATCCTCGACCAGATCCACGACGACCCGCGCCGCGCGCGGGCCGCGGCCCTGTCGATGATCCCGACGACGACCGGCGCGGCGCGCGCCGTGGGCGAAGTGCTGCCGCAGCTGAAGGGCAAGCTCGACGGGTCGGCGGTGCGCGTGCCGACCCCCAATGTCAGCCTGGTCGACCTGACCTTCCAGTCGAGCCGGCCGACCACCAAGGACGAAGTCAACGCTGTTCTCAAGGCCGCCGCCGACGGCGCGCTGAAGGGCATTCTCGACTGGACCGACGAGCCGCTGGTGTCGATCGACCTCAATCACAGCCCGGCGTCGTCGACGATCGATAGCCTGGAAACCGCCGTCATCGGCGGCGACCTGGTTCGCGTCGTGTCGTGGTACGACAATGAATGGGGCTTTTCGAACCGCATGGCCGATACCGCCGTCGCAATGGGCAAGTTGCTCTGAACGTGGCGGATTTCCTGACCATCGACGCCATGCCCGAGGTGGCGGGCAAGCGCGTGCTGGTCCGCGCCGACCTCAACGTGCCGATGGTCGACGGGCATGTGGGGGATGCGACGCGGCTGACGGCGGCCGTGCCGACCCTTGCGGCGCTCGCCGATCGCGGCGCGGTGGTGCTGGTGCTGTCGCATTTCGGCCGTCCCAAGGGCGGCGATCGATCGGCGACGCTGCGACCGGTGGCGGCGGCGCTCGCCGATGTGCTCGGGCGGCCGGTGGCCTTTGTCGAGGATTGCGCCGGTGCCGCAGCGCAGGCGGCGGTCGCGGCACTGGCTCCGGGCGCGGTCGTGGTGCTCGAAAACACGCGCTTCCATGCCGGCGAGGAGGCCGACGACCCGGCGTTCGCGGCCGAAATGGCGAAACTGGGCGATTTTTTTGTCAACGATGCCTTTTCGGCGGCACATCGCGCCCATGCCTCCACAGTCGGCCTGGCGCGGCTGCTGCCGTCGTTCGCCGGCCGTTCGATGGAAGCCGAGTTGACGGCGTTGCAAAAGGCGCTCGGCCATCCGGAACACCCGGTGGCGGCAGTGGTCGGCGGCGCCAAGGTATCGTCGAAGCTCGATGTGCTGACGCATCTGGTCAGCCGTGTCGACCATCTGATGATCGGCGGCGGCATGGCCAACACGTTTCTCGCTGCCAAGGGGGTGTCGGTCGGCAAATCGCTGTGCGAACATGACCTTGCCGGCACCGCACGGGACATTCTGGCGCGGGCCGACGCCGCGGGGTGCACGGTGCATCTGCCCTATGATGTCGTCGTGGCGAAACAATTTGCTGCCAATGCCCCGCACCGGACGTGCAATGTCCATGACGTGGCGGATGACGAGATGATCCTCGATATCGGCGATTCGGCGGTCGAAGCGCTCGGCGACGCGCTGAAGATCTGCAAGACCCTGGTGTGGAACGGGCCGCTGGGCGCTTTCGAAACGCCGCCGTTCGATCGCGCCACGGTGGCGCTGGCGCGCATTGCCGGCGCACTGACGCAAAGCGGCAGCCTGTTGTCGGTCGCCGGCGGCGGGGACACGGTGGCGGCGCTCAACCACGCCGGCGTCGCCGACCAGTTCAGTTTCGTGTCGACCGCCGGCGGTGCGTTCCTCGAATGGATGGAGGGCAAGGCTCTGCCGGGGGTCGATGCGCTGCGCGAATCGGCCGGCAGCAAGGGGCACGCATGACCATCGACACCGAACATCTGTGGGAAAAACTCTACCCTGCCGCCTGGAAGCTGGCGCGGTCCGCCGATCCGATCCATGACCGGATCGGCGAGGCCTTTCGGGCGATCCGCGACCTGAAGGGCGAGGAATTCGGCCCCGAGGAGCGGTTGATCTACAACGAGATCACCGCACGCATGACCAAGGCCGGGCCGGTGGTCGAAAACGGCGCGGTGAAGACCGGCGCCGTCGCCAACACCCTCGCCGACATGCCCGAAGGCGAGGCCTGTGAAATCGCCGAGAGCATTTTCGAGCTGTTCGTGCAGGTCGCCGAACTCCATTTCAAGAATTGAACGAAGGAAGCCCGACGATGTCCGCCACCACGCCCCAGACCACCGGAATGACCCCTGCGGTCCGCGCCATTCTGGCCAATTACGAAAGCGACAACCCCGGCACCAAGGCCAATCTGGCGCGCATCCTGATGCAGGGACGCCTTGGTGGCACCGGCAAGCTGGTCATCCTGCCCGTCGACCAGGGTTTCGAGCACGGCCCGGCGCGCAGCTTTTCGCCCAACCCGCCGGCCTATGACCCGCATTACCATTTCCAGCTCGCCATCGACGCCGGCCTGTCGGCCTATGCCGCGCCGCTCGGCATGATCGAAGCCGGTGCCGATACCTTTGCCGGGCAGATCCCGACCATCCTCAAGGTCAACAGCTCGAACAGCTGGTCGACGAGCATCAACCAGGCCGTGACCGGCACCGTCGAGGATGCGCTGCGGCTCGGCTGCTCGGCGATCGGCTTCACCATCTACCCGGGCTCGGACGATATTTTCGAGCTGATGGAAGAAATTCGCGAGCTGAGCCAGGAAGCCAAGGCCGTCGGCATCGCCACCGTCATCTGGTCGTACCCGCGCGGCGGGGAGATTTCCAAGGCTGGCGAACTGGCGCTCGATGTCGGCGCCTATGCGGCGCACATGGCGGCGCTGGCCGGCGCGCACATCATCAAGGTCAAGCTGCCGACTGACCATATCGAGCAGAAGGACGCCAAGAAGAGCTATGAAGGCGGCGACTGGTCGACCCAGGCCAAGCGGGTTGCCCATGTCCGGCAGGCATGCTTCGCCGGCCGCCGTCTGGTGGTGTTTTCGGGCGGCGCCGCCAAGGGTGCCGACGCCGTCTATCAGGATGCCCGCGACATTCGCGACGGCGGCGGCAACGGCTCGATCATCGGCCGCAACACCTTCCAGCGGCCGCGCGACGAAGCGCTGGCGATGCTCGACAAGATCGTCGAAATCTACCTCGGCAACGACTGAACCTGCCGGGGCTGAATGACAAACGGCGGCGCCCCGGCGCCGCCGTTTGCATGCGTGCGTCCGGAATCAGGCCTTGAAGCGGTCCAGCGTCATGACCTTGTTCCACGCGGCGACGAAATCGGTGACGAACTTGTCCGCACCGTCGTTGGCGCCATAGACTTCGGCAACGGCGCGCAATTCCGAATGCGACCCGAAAACGAGGTCGACCGGCGTCGCGGTCCATTTGACCTTGTCGCTGGCGCGGTCACGGCCTTCGTACAGCCCTTCTGTCCCGGGCGCCTTGACCCACTTCGTCTCCATGCCGAGCAGGTTGACGAAATAGTCGTTGGTCAGCGTGCCCGGCCGGTCGGTGAACACGCCCGCTTTCGTGCCGCCGACATTGGCATCGAGGGCGCGCAGGCCGCCGACGAGAACGGTCATCTCCGGAACCGTCAGCTTGAGCAGATTGGCGCGATCGACGAGCATTTCCGCCGGCGACAGGCGGTTGCCCGGGCCGTAGTAGTTGCGGAAGCCATCGGCGCTCGGTTCCAGTGCGGCGAAGGACGCGACGTCGGTCTGCGCCTGGCTGGCATCGGCCCGGCCCGGCTCGAACGGCACGGTGACGGTCTTGCCCGCCTGCTGCGCCGCGCGCTCGATGCCGGCACCCCCGGCCAGCACGATCAGATCGGCCATCGACACTTTCATGCCGCCCGATGCCGAACGGTTGAAGTCCTTCTGGATGCCCTCCAGGACGGCCAGGACCTTCTTCAACTCGGCCGGGTTGTTGGCGGCCCAGTCCTTTTCGGGTGCCAGCCGGATGCGTGCACCATTGGCGCCGCCGCGCATGTCCGTGCCGCGGAAGCTGGCTGCCGACGCCCAGGCCGTGCGCACCAGCTCGGCATTGGTCAGCCCCGATGCGAGGACCCGCGACTTCAGCTGGCCGATCTCCGCCGCGCCCACCAGCGGATGGTCGACGGCCGGGATCGGGTCCTGCCACAGCAGCGTTTCCTTGGGGACGTCGGGGCCGATGTAGCGGGCGATCGGCCCCATGTCGCGGTGGGTCAGCTTGTACCACGCCTTGGCAAAGGCCAGCTCGAACTCCTTGGGATTCTTCTGGAACCGCAGAGCGATCTTGCGATAGGCGGGGTCTTCCTTCAGCGCCAGGTCGGTGGTGAACATGATCGGCGCATGGCTCTTTGCCGGGTCATGCGCATCGGGCACCGTGCCTGCCGCCGCACCGCCCTTGGGGATCCATTGCACGGCACCCGCCGGGGTCTTCGACTGCACCCAGTCGAAGGCGAACAGGTTTTCAAGATACTGCATCGACCAGAAGGTCGGCGTCGACGTCCAGGCCCCCTCGAGCCCGCTGGTGATCGTGTCGCCACCGGCGCCGGACCCGCATTTGTTGTCCCAGCCCATGCCCTGCCGTTCGATGCTGTTGGCCGCCGGTGCCGCCCCGACGCAGTCGACCTTCACGGCGCCATGCGCCTTGCCGAAGGTGTGGCCGCCGGCGATCAGCGCCAGTGTTTCCTCGTCGTTCATCGCCATGCGGCCGAAGGTTTCGCGAATGTCGCGCGCTGCCGACACCGGGTCATGGTTGCCGTTCGGACCCTCCGGGTTGACGTAGATGAGGCCCATCTGCACCGCCGCCAGCGGCTTCTTCAACTGGCGGTCACCGCTATAGCGCTTGTCGTCGAGCATCTTGGTTTCCGGACCCCAATAGACGAGGTCGGCTTCCCAATCGTCGGTGCGGCCGCCGCCATAGCCAAAGGTCTTGAACCCCATGTTTTCGAGCGCGACATTGCCGGTCAGCACCATCAGATCGGCCCAGGAAATCTTGGCGCCATATTTCTGCTTGACCGGCCACAGCAACCGCCGCGCCTTGTCGAGATTGGCATTGTCCGGCCAGCTGTTGAGCGGTTCGAACCGCTGCTGCCCACCACCGGCGCCGCCGCGGCCGTCGCCCAGGCGATAGGTGCCGGCGCTGTGCCACGCCATGCGGATGAAGAACGGGCCGTAATTGCCATAATCGGCCGGCCACCAGGGCTGCGACTTGGTCAGCACGGCCTCGATGTCGGCCTTGACGGCCTTGAGGTCGAGGGTCTTGAAGGCGGCGGCATAGTCGAAATTGGCACCGAGCGGGTTCGATTCGACGGCATTCTGGCGCAGCGGCTTGAGGTCGATCAGTTCGGGGAACCAGAACTGATTGGGCACAGTCCGTTCCGGCGACGCCGTCGGCACCTGGGCGGCAAGCGGTGACGCGGCAATGGCGGCCGCCGTCAACAGAAACAAGGTCTTTTTGTACATCGATTTTCCCCTTCGGATGTGAACTGATCCGGAAAAGATGCTGTGCCGTACCGATTGCCGGATCCGGAAATTGATTTTCGCTGTCACATCGATTGAGCCAATGATTGAGCGCGGCCTTGCCCCTTGCAGACCAATGCGGTTGCAGCCGATGCAGGCCGAGCCTTGCTGATCCCGGCGCCGCCCGATAGGGCTGCCACCGCCTGGAGGGTGACTGCGAACAATGACAAATGGTGACGAACTGATTCCGCTCGATCCGGGCTTCGGCGACCGCTTCGCCCGCCAGGCGCGGCCGGCGTGCCAGCTGTATGTCGTATCACCGCCGGCGATCGTGGTGGCGGAGTTCGCGGATCATCTGCGGGCGGCGCTGCAGGGGGGGCCGGTGGCCGCCTTTCAATTGCGGCTGAAGGACGTGCCGGATGCCGATGTGTTGCGCGCTTGCGCAGCCCTGCTGCCGATTTGCCAGGCGCATGACGTCGCGTTCCTGCTGAACGACCGCGCCGACCTCGCCAAGGCGGCAGGCGCCGATGGCGTGCATCTGGGGCAGTCGGATGGCGGCATCAAGGACGCACGCGCGCTGCTGGGGCCTGAGGCACAGATCGGCCGGACCTGCCACGACAGCCGCCATCTGGCGATGGAAGCCGGTGAAGAGGGTGCCGATTATGTGGCATTCGGGGCGTTCTACGAAACCACGACGAAGCCGAGCCATTATCGTCCGGCGCCCGAAATCCTGACCTGGTGGACGACGATCAGCCAACTGCCCTGCGTCGCCATCGGTGGCATCACACCGGCCAATGCAGCGCCGATCGTGGCGGCAGGTGCGGATTTCGTCGCCGTGGTCAACGCGGTTTGGCAGCATCCGGACGGGCCGGGGGCAGGGGTCCGGGCATTCGAGGCGGTCCTGGGCGGTTAAGGTATCGGGGCCGATGCCACTGCCCGCAGTTGGCAGAACGGCCCGCGTCGGCTAAGGGCTGCCGCTTCCACGTCAGGCAAGAGACCGTTTCCCGTGAAGATCAACAGCGTCGAAATCCGCCCCGGCAACATCCTTGAGTATCAGGGCGGGCTGTGGCGCGCCGTGAAGATCCAGCACACCCAGCCCGGCAAGGGCGGCGCCTATATGCAGGTCGAACTCAAGAACCTGATGGATGGCCGCAAGACCAATGAACGCTTTCGTTCGGCGGAAACGGTCGAGAAAGTCCGGCTCGACACGCGTGATTTCCAGTTCCTGTTCGCCGAAGGCGAGCAGCTGACGTTCATGGACAAGGAAAATTACGACCAGATCAGCTTGCCGCGCGACCTGCTCGGCGAAGCCGCGGATTTTCTGCAGGACGGCATGGATGTGGTCATGGAAACCTATGAGGAACGCCCGATCTCGGTGCAGCTTCCCGACACCATCGAGGCGGTGATCCGTGATACCGAGGCGGTGGTGAAGGGGCAGACGGCGTCGTCGAGCTACAAGCCCGCCATATTGGAAAATGGGGTCCGGGTCATGGTGCCGCCGTTCATCAATGCCGGCACCAAGATCGTCGTCGATACCTACGAACGCGAATACGTCCGCCGCGCGGATTGATGCTTTTCCCCTCCCGCGCGCGGGAGGGGGCGGGGCCGGCCATGCCGCCGCCGCATTATTTCAGCGCTGTCGCGCTGTTTCCCACCCCCGACCCCTCCCGCACGCGGGAGGGGAGGAGTTTGCCATGGTTGCCCATTCTGCCCTGATCACCGTCATGGAAAAGGCCGCGCGCAAGGCGGCGCCGCGGTTGCGGCGTGACTTCAACGAAGTCGATGCGCTGCAGGTCAGCCGCAAGGGGCCGGCCGATTTCGTGTCGAATGCCGATCGTGCCGCCGAACAGGCGATCGGCGAGGTGCTGACGCACGCCCGGCCCGACTGGGGCCTGCTGATGGAGGAATCGGGGGAAACCATCGGCCGCGAAAGCCAGGCGCGCTGGATCGTCGATCCGCTCGATGGCACCACCAACTTTCTCCACGGCATGCCGCATTTCTGCATCTCGATTGCGGCGGAAGTGCAGGGCGAGGTCGTCGCCGGGCTGGTCCACCAACCGCTGACCGGCGAGAGCTTCTGGGCCGAAAAGGGCAGGGGTGCCTGGCTGTCCGACCGGCGGCTGCGCGTTTCGGCGCGGCGCGACCTGGCGGACTGCGTCATCGCCACCGGCATCCCCTTCCAGGGCCATGGCAACGCCGCAGAATTCTCGGGCATCCTGTCTGCGGTGATCCCCGAAGTCGCCGGAGTCCGGCGCTTCGGCGCGGCGGCGCTCGATCTCGCCTGGGTCGCGGCAGGCCGCTTCGACGGGTTCTGGGAATCGGGCCTCAAATATTGGGATTGCGCCGCCGGCATCCTGCTGGTGCGGGAGGCGGGCGGGTTCGTGACCGATTACCGCGGCCAGGACAATATGGTGGCACGCGCCGAAATCGTCGCCGCCAATGGCAATATCCAGTCGAAACTGCATCGGCTCGTCGCCGGCGCGGTGCGCTGACGCGCCGGGCGTTCGTTGCGGGCGGCGGCCTTGCTTGCCGATGCACCGCGGCATAGAAGGCGCCCGACACGAGTCCATCGATCGAAAGTGCGCCAGCACCCATGTCCGAGATCGCCAACCAGTATCTGCCGATCCTGCTGTTCCTGACGGTCGGCATCGTGTTCGCCTTCATTTTTGTCGGCGCGCCGATCGTGGTGTCGAAACTCGCCGGCACATCGAAGCCGGACACGGTCAAATTGTCCGAATATGAAAGCGGCTTTCCCGCCTTTTCGGACAGCCGCGCGCAGTTCGACGTGCGCTTTTACCTCGTCGCGATCCTTTTCATCGTCTTCGATCTCGAAGCCGCGTTCCTGTTCCCCTGGGCGGTGTCGCTGCACTGGGGTGGCGAGGCGGCCTGGTGGGCGATGATCGAATTCCTGGGCGAACTGGCCATCGGCCTTGTCTTCGCCTGGAAGGTGGGAGCGCTGGAATGGGAATGATGCCGGCCACCGAAGACCAGCAGATGCGCGGGCTGACCCTGCCGCAGGACAACCGCGACAACTGGCTTGCCGACGTCAACAAGGAGGTCGGCGACAAGGGCTTTCTCGTCGCCTCCACCGAAGATCTGTTCCATTGGGCGCGCACCGGCAGCCTGTGGTGGATGACCTTTGGCCTGGCCTGCTGCGCTGTCGAGATGATGCACACCAACATGCCGCGCTATGATCTGGAGCGCTTCGGTGTCGCCCCGCGCGCCAGCCCGCGCCAATCCGACGTGATGATCGTCGCCGGCACCCTGTGCAACAAGATGGCGCCGGCGCTGCGCCGGGTCTACGACCAGATGGCCGAACCGCGCTACGTCATCTCGATGGGCAGCTGCGCCAATGGCGGCGGCTATTATCATTACAGCTATTCGGTGGTGCGCGGCTGCGACCGGATCGTGCCGGTCGATATCTATGTCCCCGGCTGCCCGCCGACGGCAGAAGCACTACTTTACGGAATTCTGGCGCTGCAGCGCAAGATCCGCCGCGTCGGGAGTTTCGAACGGTGAGTGTACCGGTCGTGACTCCGGCACTCGGCGTCCACAGCTGGCCGGTGATGGCCACGGTGGACGGCATCGGCGACCACCTGCGCGCGCTCCTCGGCGATGCGGTGGTTGAAATCATCGAACATGCTCATGAAGTCGGCGTGGTCGTTCGCCGCGACGCGATTGTCGACGTCGTCACCCGTCTGCGCGACGACCCCGAACTGCGCCTCAACCAGCTTATCGATATCTGCGGGGTCGATTACCCCGACCGGGTCGAGCGTTTCGATGTCGTCTATCACCTGTTGTCGATGGCACGGAACCTGCGCTTGCGCGTCAAGGTGACGACCGACCATCGCACGCCGGTGCCGTCGCTGACGCGCGTCTATCCGGTGGCGGGATGGTATGAGCGCGAAACCTGGGATTGTTATGGCGTGCTGTTCGAGGGCAACCCCGACCTGCGTCGCATCCTGACCGACTATGGCTTCGAAGGTCATCCGTTTCGCAAGGATTTCCCGCTGACCGGCCATGTCGAGCTGCGCTATTCCGAGGAACACAAGCGCGTCGTCTATGAGCCGGTGAAGCTCGCGCAGGATTTCCGCAGCTTCGATTTCCTGTCGCCATGGGAGGGGACCGACTATGTCCTCCCCGGCGACGAAAAGGGTGCGGTCGGAGCAAAACCCAATGGCTGAACTGACCGCGACGACGACTGCCTGGACGGCGGCGGATACCGCCGACCTGTTGCCGCCGGTCAACCCGGCCAACAATATCCAGAATTACATGATCAACTTCGGGCCCCAGCACCCGGCCGCGCACGGCGTGCTGCGGCTGGTCATGGAGCTCGACGGCGAGGTCATCGAACGCTGTGATCCGCATATCGGGCTGCTGCATCGCGGCACCGAAAAGTTGATCGAGTACAAGACCTATCTGCAGGCGCTGCCGTACATGGACCGGCTCGACTATGTCAGCCCGATGTGCATGGAACACAGCTATGTGCTCGCCATCGAAAAGCTGGCGGGCATCGAAGTGCCGTTGCGCGCCAAATATATCCGCACGATGTTTGCGGAGATCACCCGCATCCTCAATCACATCCTCAACGTCACCACCCATGCGATGGACGTGGGGGCGATGACGCCGATCCTGTGGCTGTTCGAGGAACGCGAAAAGCTGATGGAATTCTACGAACGGGTGTCGGGGGCGCGCTTCCACGCCGCCTATTTCCGCCCCGGCGGCGTCCACCAGGACCTGCCCGATGGCTTGCTCGGCGACATCAAGGACTGGTGCGACGGCTATCTCAAGGTCCTCGACGAAATGCAGGGCCTTGTCGCCGACAATCGAATCTTCAAGCAGCGCAATGTCGATATCGGGGTCATCTCGAAGGAAGACGCCATTGCCTGGGGCTTCACCGGCCCGTGCATCCGCGCATCGGGCGTCGCCTGGGACCTGCGCAAGGCGCAGCCCTACGATGCCTATGACCGCATGGACTTCAACGTCATCATGTCGAACGATGGCGATTGCTATGCCCGCTTCATGGTCCGCATGGACGAGATGCGCGAATCGCTGAAGATCATCCGCCAGTGCCTGAAGGAGATGCCCGAAGGCCGGCACGCGACCCTCGACCGCAAGGTCAGTCCGCCGTCGCGCGGCGAGATGAAACGGTCGATGGAAGCGCTGATCCACCATTTCAAGCTGTACACCGAAGGCATTCACGTGCCGGCCGGCGAGGCCTATGTGGCCACCGAAAGCCCCAAGGGCGAATTCGGCATCTTCATGGTCGCTGATGGCACCAACAAGCCTTGGCGCTGCCATATCCGTGCCACCGGGATGGCGCATCTCCAGGCGATGGATTTCCTGTGCAAGGGCCATATGCTCGCCGACGCGCCGGCGATTCTGGGGTCGCTCGATATCGTCTTCGGGGAAGTCGATCGCTGAGCGTCGGGAGGCTGCCGTTTTTGCGGCAATGATCCGGGAATTTCCCTATCTTGTCATCGCCAGGCGCCGGTGGCACGGGGGCGGCGCTTTCACATTTGTGAAAGTCGGCCAACGTCTTGTCAAAACCCTTCATGGTGATAGATAAGGCGCTGGTCCGCACTGTGTCGGATTGTCGCTGGGGAGTCGGATCGGTCATGTACAGGGGACAGGACGAGGGCGTTTTTCTTTCGCTGATTTGCGCGGGGTTCGCCTGGGCTGCCGGTCGCAATCACCCGTCGATCTGGATGGACCTGATCCTGATTCTGATGATCGGCTGGTTTCTCTGGAGCGTTTACAAGATGACGCTCGATCGGCTGTAACCTCGGTCGGGGTGTCGGTTTTCGCCTGACATGTTGCATCCGTTGGCGCTGCGGGCCTATGACGCTGGCACCGCAGCGAGGACATCGGGCAACATCGTGAAGGCAGCATCATGACGGGCGCAGCCATCGGCAGCAACGACAGGCCGGCGCCGGAGTTCAGCGATTTTGCCTGGACGTCCGAAAACGCCATTGAGGCGGATCGTATCATCGCGCTCTATCCGCAGGGCCGCCAGGCATCGGCGGTGATGCCGTTGTTGTGGCTCGCGCAAGGTCAGGTGGGCGACGCGACGGGCAGCGCCTGGTTGCCGGTTCCGGTGATCGAGCATATCGCGCGGCAACTCGGCATGCCCTATATTCGGGTGTACGAAGTCGCCAGTTTCTACACCATGTACAATCTGGCGCCGATCGGCCGCTTCCATGTCCAGGTCTGTGGCACGACGCCGTGCCAGTTGCGCGGCTCGGACGATGTCATGCGTGCCTGCAAGGACGCCGGCTTGAAGAAGGGCGCCAACACCGCCGACGGACTGTTCACGCTCAGCGAGGTCGAATGCCTCGGTGCCTGCGCGAATGCGCCGATGGTGCAGATCAACGCCGACAATTACGAGGACCTGACCTACGACAGCATGACCGCGGTCCTGGCCGCGCTGGCGCGTGGCGAAGCGCCTTCGTCGGGGTCGCAGATCGGGCGGACAGCGAGTTGCCCTGAAAACGGTCCCACGACACTGTTGGCGGTTTCGGGATGACGGCGCCGCTGCTGGCGCAAATCGGCATGGTTTTGCTGGTTTCGGCGCTGGCAGTGCTCCTGTTTTCCATCTACCGCTCGGCCACCGGCGCGCCGTCGGCCGGGCTTGCTGGACTTGGGACCGTACTGCTGGTCATGGGGATCGGGCTGCGCAAATGGGCCCGGTCGGGCCGATAATCGACTCGCCGGAACGGTGCTCTGGCGCGCGCGGAACATCGCCGCAGCCTGGGCCGGCGCCATGCAAAGGGGTAGCCGGGAGGCGTTTGCCCGCTTAAAGCGATAACAGCTTTCAGGAGTTTCCGATGCGCGCCGCGCCGCTTGTTTTCGTTGGCCAGTCCGATGGTCGCCCGTCCGGTTTGCCGGACGGCGCGTTCGCTGGCGCGCAGTCATGAACAACATTGCCCTGCTGCGTCGTGTCTCGCTGGCGGCGATGCTCGTCGCAGTGGTGACGGGAACAATCTCGCTGTTCCTGCTGTTCACCCGCCCGACCGACAACAAGTTGCTGTTTGCCATCAGCGTCATCGCGCTTCTGGTCGGGCTGCTGCTCGATCGCCGCGCCGGCAAGCTGGAAGACCGCAATGCTGGCTGACATTCACAATTGGGTCATTTGCAATGCTCGCTGACCAGGACCGGATCTTCACCAATCTCTACGGGTTCCAGCCGTGGAACCTGGAACACGCCCGCAAGCGCGGCGACTGGGAGGACACCAATTCGCTGATGGCGTGTGGGCCCGATGCCATCGTCGATGCCATAAAGGCGAGCGGGTTGCGGGGCCGCGGTGGTGCCGGCTTCCCGACGGGCATGAAGTGGAGCTTCATGCCGAAAACGCCGAACCCCGAGCGGCCGAGCTACCTCGTCATCAACGCCGACGAATCCGAGCCGGGCAGCTGCAAGGATCGCGAGATCATCCGGCACGACCCGCACAAGCTGATCGAAGGCGCGCTGATCGCCGGCTTCGCGATGCGCGCGGTGGCGGCCTATATCTATATCCGCGGCGAATATGTGCGCGAGGCGGAAACATTGTTCGCGGCGGTGCGCGAAGCCTATGCAGCGGGCCTGATCGGCAAGAACGCCTGTGGTTCGGGTTATGATTTCGACGTCGTCGTCCACCGCGGTGCCGGCGCCTATATCTGCGGCGAAGAAACCGCGATGCTCGAAAGCCTGGAGGGCAAGAAGGGCCAGCCGCGGCTGAAGCCGCCGTTTCCTGCCGGTGCAGGCCTTTATGGCAATCCGACCACCGTCAACAATGTCGAATCGATCGCCGTGGCGCCGACGATCCTGCGCCGCGGGCCGGCGTGGTTCGCCGCCATCGGCCGCCCCAAGAACGAAGGCACCAAGCTGTTCCAGATCAGCGGCCATGTGAACACGCCTTGCGTCGTCGAGGAGGCGATGGGCCTGCCGTTCCGCGAGCTGATCGAAAGCCATTGCGGCGGGATTCGCGGCGGCTGGGACAATCTGCTGGCGGTCATTCCGGGCGGGTCATCGGTGCCGCTGGTGCCGGCCGAACAGATCATTGATGCGCCGATGGATTTCGATGGGCTGCGCGAGCTGAAGTCTGGGCTGGGCACGGCAGCGGTCATCGTCATGGACAAGTCGACCGACATCGTCCGGGCGATCGCGCGGCTGAGCTATTTCTACAAGCATGAAAGCTGCGGCCAGTGCACGCCGTGTCGCGAAGGCACCGGCTGGATGTGGCGGGTGATGGAACGGCTGGTCACGGGCGACGCCGAGCCGCACGAGATCGACCTGCTGCTCGAGGTCACCACGGAAATCGAGGGTCACACGATCTGCGCACTGGGTGACGCAGCGGCCTGGCCGATTCAGGGGCTGATCCGGCATTTCCGGCCGGAGATCGAAAGCCGTATCCAGCGCCGCAAGGGTTTTGTGCAGGTTCCCGCCATGGCGGTGGCGGCGGA
Organism: Polymorphobacter fuscus; assembly: GCF_011927825.1. Classification (NCBI taxonomy): domain Bacteria; kingdom Pseudomonadati; phylum Pseudomonadota; class Alphaproteobacteria; order Sphingomonadales; family Sphingosinicellaceae; genus Sandarakinorhabdus; species Sandarakinorhabdus fusca. The sequence goes on from NZ_JAATJI010000001.1 coordinate 430,131, forward strand.
ATAAGCTGCCACCCGGCGGTCGCGCTGGGCGACCGCCGGGTGGCATTTGCTCAGGCGGTGACGCGAGTCGGCTGGTTTGCACGCCGGCGCATGGCACCACCGACGAGTCCGAAGCCGGCGATCATCATTGCCCAGCTGGAAGGTTCGGGAACGCCGCCGATCGGCGGTGGCGCGGCGCCGAAGCCATCGAGATAGACATAGCCCCAGTGCGCGGTCGGCTCGCAATCGGCCGCGAGCACCGACAGCAGGAAGTCATGGCCGACGAGCGACGCGTCGATGGCAAGCTGTTCGATCTGCCAATTCGCCGTGTAGAAATTGCTGCCGGACTGCGAGAAGCGGGAGTCGACACCGCCGCCGCCATTGGCGGCATTATATTCGCGGCGGATGATCTCGGCGCCGCTGGTCAGGTCGCTCAGCGTGATGATCATGGTGGCGGCGTCATTCGGGCCATGGGCGCCGAGCAGCACGGACTTCCAGGCGAAGAAGATGTTGGCGTCGGTGTAATTGTTGACGCGCTGCTGAATGACCGACGCATATCCGCCGGTGGTGGTGTCTTCGACGCGGAAGCCATAATTGCCGCTGTAAACCGTGCTGCCGAGCGCTGCCCCGACGCGCGGATCGACATAGCCGGCGCTGATGACCGACGAGCGAACGCCGCCGTCGCCGGGCGTGAACAGGGCAGGGGTCAGCTGGTTGTTGAAATAGGGGCCGCGGTAACCGCCGCCCTGCGTCCAGCCGCTTGCGGTGCCATTTTCGAAGCCGCCGTTGACGAAGCCGGCGGCATGCGCGGCACTACTTGCCCCAGCCGCCGCCAATGCAGCCAAAGCGCCAACAACAATTGCAGTCCTTTTCATCGATTTACACTCCCCTGTTGTTTTCCGAATGAAATTCGACACTTCGCGTGTGCAGAACCGGCAATAATCGACAAACTGTCGTCTTGCGCGGTTGCGCTTTCCCCGACTCCGTAAATACTCCGTAAATATTTACGGTGAAACGTTTCATAAGAGGTATGTCGAAGCCGGAATGTGCCCGGGCGCTGGCGCGTTACGTCGTTCGCATGAGGGGTCGGCGGCAAATGCGGTACCATGCGCGGGCATCCGCTGCTGCGGGCCGTATCGATCCAGCTTTCACTGGCCTTTCCGGGTCTGATCCCCTATTCATGACACATCCGCGACAGCCCGTTGAAGGCGCAGAAAAAACCAAATGGATTCCGTGATTTCGCCGCCTGCGGGCGCTCCCGATATTCAGCCGATCTCGATCGTTACCGAGATGCGGACGAGCTTTCTCGATTATGCCATGTCGGTCATCGTCGCCCGCGCGCTGCCCGATGTGCGCGATGGGCTGAAACCCGTGCATCGGCGCATCCTGTGGGGCGCGCACGAAAGCGGCTTCACCGCCGGCAAGCCCTATCGCAAATCGGCGCGCATCGTCGGTGACGTGATGGGTAAATATCACCCGCACGGCGACAGCTCGATCTATGACGCACTGGCGCGCATGACCCAGGATTGGTCGCTGCGGCTGCCGCTGATCGACGGCCAGGGCAATTTCGGATCGATGGATCCCGATGCGCCCGCCGCGATGCGTTATACCGAGGCGCGGCTGGCGCGCTCGGCCGAAGCCTTGCTCGCCGATATCGACAAGGACACCGTCGATTTCATCGCCAACTATGACGGGTCGGAGCATGAGCCCGCCGTCCTGCCGGCGCGCTTTCCGAACCTGCTCGTCAATGGCGCCGGCGGCATTGCCGTCGGCATGGCGACCAACATTCCGCCGCACAATCTGGGCGAGGTCATCGACGCGGTGCGCGCCTGGCTCGACGACCAGACGATCAGTGTCGACGAGCTGATGAAATATCTGCCGGCGCCGGACTTTCCCACCGGCGCGCTGATCGTCGGCACCACCGGTCTGCGCACCGCCTATGAAACCGGCCGCGGCACGATCATCATGCGCTCCCGGTCGATCGTCGAGGAAGGGCGGGGCGAAAAGCGCAGCCTCGTGCTGACCGAAATTCCCTTCCAGCAGGGCAAGAACGCGCTCGTCGAAAAGATCGCCGAAGCGGTCAAGGACAAGCGTATCGAGGGCGTATCCGACCTGCGCGACGAATCGAACCGCGAAGGCGTTCGCATCGTCATGGAGTTGAAGCGCGACGCGACGCCCGAGGTCGTGCTGAACCAGGTCTATCGCCACACACCGGCGCAACAGACGTTCAGCATCAACATGCTCGCCATCCGCGGCGGCCGCCCGGAATTGATGGGCCTGCGCGACATCATCCAGGCCTTTGTGCAGTTCCGCGAGGAGGTCATCACCCGGCGTTCCAAGTTCGAGCTCGCCAAGGCGCGCGAGCGGGCGCATGTGTTGATCGGGCTGGTGATTGCGGTCAGCAACCTCGATGAAGTGGTGCGCGTCATTCGCGCCTCTGCCAATGCGGCGGCGGCGCGCGAACAGCTGCTGGCGCGCGATTGGGACGCGACCGAAGTCCGGCCGTATCTCGAACTGGTCGAAGCCGGCGACTATGCCGCCGATGCCGCCACGATCCGGCTGACCGACGCGCAGGTGAAGGCGATCCTCGACCTGCGACTGTCAAAGTTGACGGCGCTTGGCCGTGAGGAGATCGGCGAGGAACTGCAGGAACTCGCGGTCGCCATCACCGGCCTGCTCGAAATCCTGGCGGATCGCGTCAAGCTTTATGCCGTCTTGCGCGCCGAGATCGAGGAAGTGTCCGACAAATTCTCGACCAAGCGCCGGTCGGAACTGATTGCGGCCGGCGACGATCTCGACGACGAAGACCTGATCGAGCGCGAGGACATGGTCGTCACCGTCACCCATTCGGGATGGATCAAGCGTGTCGCCCTCGCCGAATATCGCGCCCAGAAACGTGGCGGCAAGGGCCGGTCGGGCATGGCGACCAAGGACGAGGATGTCATCACCAACATCTTCGTCACCAGCACCCACAATCCGGTGCTGTTCTTTTCCAGCGCCGGCAAGGTGTATCGCCAGAAGGTCTGGCGCCTGCCGGTCGGCAGCCCGCAGGCCAAGGGGCGCAGCCTCAACAACCTGCTGCCGCTTGGCGAGGGGGAAACCATCACCACCGTGCTGCCGTTGCCCGAGGACGAGACCGAATGGGGCCGTCTCAACGTGATGTTCGCCACCGCCCATGGCAGCGTGCGGCGCAACAGCATGGACGCCTTCACCAATGTGCCGACCGCCGGCAAGCTGGCGATCCGGTTCGAAGATGGCGACGCGGACCGCTTGATCGGGGTCGCGCTGTGCGATGAAGGGGATGACGTGTTCCTCGCGGCGCGGTCGGGCAAGGCGATCCGTTTTGCCGCCGATGATGTCCGCGAATTCGTCTCGCGGACGTCGACCGGCGTGCGCGGCATGTCGCTGCCTGAGGGCGACGAGGTCATTTCCATGGCCGTGCTCAAGCGCTTCGATGCGACCAGCGAGGAGCGCGAGGATTATCTGAAGGCGGCGCCGTGGAAGGGGGAGGGGCTGGAACCGATCCTGTCCGAAACCCGGCATGCGCAATTCGCCGCGGCGGAACAATTCATCCTGACCGTCACCTCGAACGGCTATGGCAAGCGGTCATCGGCGTTCGAATATCGCCGTACCGGCCGCGGCGGGCAGGGGATCGTCAATATCGATGCCTCGGCGCGTAACGGCCATGTCGTCGCCTCCATGCCGGTCGGCCCCGATGACCAGCTGATGCTGGTGACCGACCAGGCCAAGCTGATCCGCATGGGCATCAACGACATCCGCATCATGGGGCGCGGCACCCAAGGTGTCACCCTGTTCAAGGTGGCGGACAATGAACATGTCGTGTCGGCCGCACTGATCCCGGGCGACGACGATGATGCGGAGGGCGAGGCCGTCAGTCCGGCCTGAACCGCACCAGCCGGACGACATACACGATCACCATGACACCGACGACGACGGTGGACAGCGGGTCGGCCCAGGCGGCGACGCGGCCGTAATCCTTGCCCAGCCAGAAACCGGCGGTCATCAACAGGCTGGTCCAGATCAGGCTGCCGAGCCCCGACAGCAGCAGAAAGCGCCACGCCGGCATATGGGCGATGCCGGCCGGCACCGAGACCACCGAGCGGATGGCCGGCACCATCCGGCCGAACAGCACCAGCGCCCCGCCATAGCGATCGAACCAGTCCACGGCGCGATCGATGTCGCGCGGGTGCAGGGTCAGCCAGCGACCATGGCGCGCCGCCAGCTGACGGGCACGACCGAGCCCGATCGCGCGCCCGATGGCGTACCAGAGCCAGGCGCCGGCCAGCGACCCCAGGGTTCCGGCGATGATCGCGCCGACGAGGCTGATCTCCCCTTGCGCCGCGACATAGCCGGCCATCGGCATGAAGACTTCGGACGGCAGCGGCGGAAAGATCGTTTCGATGAAGGTGAGCAGAACGATGCCGGGGTAGCCCCCGCGAACGATCAATTGCGACAGGAAACCGATCATCGTGCCGTGCCCTTGGAAAGCCCGGCGGCGACACCGAGAAAGATCAACAGCTGCCCGAGATAATAGCTGAACCAGACCAGCAGGCCATGCGCCTGTGCGTCGCCAACCAGGTGCCCGCCCATGCGCATGATGAGCAGCATATCGGACAGGATGAACAGCAGCGCCCCGACAAGGGCAAGGCGCGGAAACCGGCTGAGCAGCAGCGCCGCCGCCATGGCGCAGAGCAGCACCGAATAGACCATCAGCGGCGCCAGCGCGGTGCCGGCGGGCGATACTAGCGCCGGCATCGCGGCGCCCCAAAGCAGAATGGCGACAGCAGCAAGGTGCTCGGCCTTGCCCGCCACGCGCCGATGGCGCCGATAGAAAAGGATGGCGGTGCCATGCCCCAGCGCAAAGGCAGCAGCACCCGCATAGAAAAGGCCGGGGATGTTGAGCAGCACATCGCCTAAAGCGCCGGCGGCCATGATCGCGGCGAGCCACCAGCGCTGTGGGGTGGCGAGCCGGGTCGCCGCCGCAGCGAGCAGCCCTACTGCCAGCCCCTTGACCAGCGCGGTGATCGCGATACCGGCCGGGCCATTGATCAGTGGATAGGCAATTCCCGCCGCCAGCGATCCCGCAAGCAGGGTAACGGGTAACAGCCTGGGTGCTGCAAACGAAAGGCGTGGCGCAATCATCGACATGTCTGGCGCATGAATCTTTGCGCTTCGCAACGGTCTCGTTTCTCTGTATCAGGCGAAACGCGCGGGGACTGCGCGAAATCACTGACGGAGAATTCCAACATGAAGACTGCTTTGACCCTGGCGGCTGTGGCCAGCCTCGGCCTGCTCGCCGCTTGCGGTGAGAAGGCTGCCGAAACCACCACCACGACGACGACGGAAACCGCAGCGCCCGCCGACGCCATGGCGACCACGGAAACGACCCCGGCTGTCGACGCGACGGCGCCCGCCGATGCCACCGCTGCCGCTGCCGACGCTGCTGCCGCCACGGGCGATGCTGCTGCCGCCGGTGCCAACGCCGTGACCGATGCCGCTGCTGCCGGTGCCGAGAACGCCGCCGACGCCGTCAAGGAAGGCGCCGACAAGGCCGCCGACGCCGTCAAGGACGCACAGAAGTAAGCATATCTTCCCGGCACTTGCCGGGGGTTGATGTCGGTAAAGGGCCGGATCCGCATTGCGGGTCCGGCCCTTTTCGTTGCGGCCGTTCAGCTTGCCGTCATTCAGCCTGGGTATTGGCAAGATGAGCGATTGGCCAAGTGCCGCGAAGTGATTATGACGCATTGGCAAGACGATGGGCTTGGGGCCCGGCGTATATTGGGAGAGGTGATTTCATGAAGATGCTGTCGCGCAGCCTGGCTGCGATCCTGCTGGCGAGTGCCGGCTTTGCCGCCGCGCCCGCCATTGCGCAGAAGACCGAAGCGACGAAGCCGGTGAAGTTGTCGAAGCCGGTCCAGGCGGCGCTTGCCGAAGCCCAGAAGCTGCAGGCCGCCGGTGACCATCCCGGTGCGCTTGCCAAGGTTGCGGAGGCCGAAGCCTTCCCGTCGCCGACGGCAGAAGACCAGTATATGACGGCCGCGGTGAAGCTCAATTCGGGCATCACCACCAAGGACAACAAGATTGTCGAAGACGCGCTGACCCGGATGCTCGCCAGCGGAAGGGTGTCGGCTGCCGACCAGCCCAAGTTCCTGCGCAACGTCGGCCAGCTCGCCCTCGAGCGCAAGGACTACAACGCCGCGACCAAGGCGTTCGAACAGATCGTCGCGCAGAACCCCAACGACAATGACGCGCTGGTGGCGCTGGGCGAGCTGTATTTCGCGCAGAAGGTCAACGGCAAGGCCGTGGAAACCATCAACCGCGCCATCGCCAGCGCCAAGGCTTCGGGCACGACGGTACCGGAAGCCTGGTATCGCCGCGTGCTCGGGATCGCCTATGACGGCAAGGTGGCGGGCGCTGTCCAGCCGGCCGCGCTGGCATTGGTCAAGGCCTATCCCAATGCCGTCAACTGGCGCGACGCCGTGCTGATCACGCGCGACAGCTTCCCGCAGCTGGACGAGCAGACCACGCTCGACTTCCTGCGCCTGCAGGCCGCGACGGGATCGCTGAACGGCGAGCGCGACTTTGTCGAATATGCCGATACCGCGCTGGGCCGCGGCCTGCCGGGCGAAGCGCAATATGCGCTCAACGAAGGCATCGCCAAGAAGATGGTCAGCCCGACCAAGCCGCTGATTTCGGAAATGATGAAGTCCGCAAACAGCAAGATCCCCGCCGACAAGGCCTCGCTGCCGGGCATCGAGAAGGACGCCAAGACCAACCCCAAGCTGGCCCTGGGCACCGGTGATGCCTATTATGGCTATGGCGATTTCGCCAAGGCCGCAGCGCTTTACAAACAGGCCGTCGGCGGCGCGGGGGTCGATCCGTCGACCGTCAACCTTCGCCTCGGTGCCGCACTGGCGCGGTCCGGCGACAAGGCCGGCGCGGCAACGGTACTCGGCCAGGTCAAGGGCGGTGCGCGCGAAGCGCTTGCCCAATATTGGATGGCATACGCCGGCGCCTGACGCCGGGCTTGCCCGGGAGGGCGTCGGTGCGAACACCGGCGCCCTTCCCAAAAATCGGCCCACCGCCTATGGAGGCGCGACTCGCCTGCTGCTGGAGTCGCGCACATCATGGACATTCGCCTCGGATTGACGTTTGACGACGTTCTGCTTGTGCCCGCAGCGTCGGCCGTCCTTCCCAGCATGGCCGACACCGCGACGCAGGTGACGCGCGGCATCCGGCTCAACATTCCTGTCCTGTCATCGGCGATGGACACTGTGACCGAGGCCGATATGGCGATCGTCATGGCCCAGGCGGGCGGTATCGGTGTGCTGCACCGCAACCTGACAGTCTCCGAACAGGCCGACGCGGTCCGTCAGGTCAAGCGTTTCGAAAGCGGCATGGTCGTCAATCCGGTAACGATGACCCCAGACCAGACGCTGGGCGACGCCCGTGCGCTGATGGCACGGCACAAGATCTCGGGCTTTCCCGTTGTCGAGACCGGCGGCCGGTTGGTCGGCATCGTCACCAACCGCGACATGCGCTTTGCCGAAAATGCCGATCAGCCGATTGCCGAGCTGATGACGCACGAAAATCTCATCACCGTCCGGCCGGGCACGACGGAAAGCGATGCCCGTCGCCTGCTGCACACCAATCGCATCGAAAAGCTGCTGGTTGTCGATGATGCCGGTCGCTGCATCGGCCTCATCACCGTCAAGGACATCGAACGCGCCGTCACCTACCCCAATGCGACCAAGGATGGCGCCGGCCGGTTGCGCGTCGCGGCCGCGACCACCGTCGGCGATCTGGGTCAGGAACGGACCGAGGCACTGATCGACGCAGAGTGCGACCTGATCGTCGTCGACACCGCCCACGGACATAGCGATCGGGTTTCCGAAGCCGTCGCGCGGATCAAGAAAATGTCGAACTCGGCACAGGTCATTGCCGGCAATGTCGCCACGGCCGAGGCGGCGCGCGCGCTCATTGATGCCGGCGCCGACGGCATCAAGGTCGGCATCGGCCCGGGTTCGATCTGCACCACCCGGGTCGTGGCCGGGGTCGGCGTGCCGCAGCTGACGGCGATCATCGACACGGCGGAGGCGGCGCGCAAGCTGGGCATTCCGGTCATCGCCGACGGTGGCCTTCGCACATCGGGGGACGTCGCCAAGGCATTGGCGGCAGGGGCGGCCGCCGTCATGGTCGGTAGCCTCCTTGCTGGCACGGAGGAAGCTCCCGGCGACACGTTCCTGTGGCAGGGCCGCACCTACAAGAGCTATCGCGGCATGGGCAGCGTCGCCGCCATGGCGCGCGGTTCGGCCGATCGCTATTTCCAGCAGGATATCAAGGACCAGCTCAAGCTGGTTCCAGAGGGCATTGAAGGCCAGGTGCCATACAAGGGGCCTGCTCGCGATGTCCTGCACCAGCTGGTCGGCGGCGTGAAGGCGGCGATGGGTTATACCGGCGCCGCCACGCTCGACGAGTTTCGCGCCCGCGCCGAGTTCGTGCGCATCACCAACGCCGGCCTGCGGGAAAGCCATGTCCATGACGTGACGATCACCCGCGAAGCACCCAATTATCCAACGACAGGCTGACAGGACCATCATGACCAATCCATTGCAGAAAGCGTCGTGACGCCGGCCGCGCGGGCCCAGGCAGCGATCGAATGTCTCGACGCGGTTATTGCCGCCGCCAACACCGGCGGGGCCGCTGCCGACACGATCGTCCAGCGGTATTTCAGCACACGTCGCTACGCCGGGTCGAAGGACCGCCGCGCTGTTCGTGACCTGGTGTTCGATGTCATCCGCAGCATGGGGTCGCCGCCGCAAAGCGGTCGCGCCGCGCTTATCGGCCACGCCCGGGCGCTCGCGCCGGACCTTCTGGAACTGTTCAGCGGCACCGCCGATACGGCAGGTCATGCGCCGCTGGCGCTGGTCGTCGGCGAGCCCGAGGCAACGCCATCGCTGGCACCCGGCTGGCAGCTCGACCAGCTGCGCCAGCGCTTCGGCGCTGCAACGCCAAAGGCCGTGCGAGCGCTGCTCGGGCGTGCCCCGCTCGACCTGCGCGCCAACATTTTGTGCAGCAACCGCGACGAGTTGCTGATTGAAATGCCCGACCTCGCGCCAACGCAATGGGCGCCCGACGGCTTGCGGGCGCCGGCCGGTCTCAATATCGAAACCCTGCCGGCTTACCACGCCGGCAAGATTGAGGTTCAGGACGAAGGCTCGCAACTGGCCGCGCTCGCTGTCGGCGCGCTGCCCGGCGAGGTCGTGATCGACCTGTGTGCGGGGGCGGGGGGCAAGACGCTGGCGCTCGCAGCCGCCATGGGCGACCAGGGTACATTGATCGCCACTGACACCGATCGTGGCCGACTGTCGGCGCTGCCGCAGCGGCTGGCGCGTGCCGGGGTGACGATTGCGACCACCCGTCTGCTCAACCCGCGCCGCGAATGGGAGGCGGTGTCCGACCTCGCCGGCGCTGCCGACCGCGTGCTGATCGACGCGCCCTGTTCGGGCACCGGCACATGGCGACGCAATCCCGAGGCGCGCTGGCGACTGACCCAGGATCGGCTGGCGAAGCTGACGGCCGAGCAGGACCGGTTGCTGCAACTCGGCGCGCAACTGGTGCGGCCGGGCGGCACACTGACCTATGTCGTCTGTTCGCTGCTGCCGATCGAGGCAGAGGCGCGGATGGCGGCGTTTCTGGCACGCTCGCCAGCTTTCGTTGCCGATCCGTTCAGCATCCCGACCGAGACGTCACCCGTCACCAGCACCACCCTGTCACCAGGTGCACAGGGGTGCGACGGATTCTTCATCGCAAGGTTGAAACGCGTCTGCTAGATATCGTTGCCGGGGGACGGGAGAGAGTGATGCACCTGCGCGCGGCAATGGCGATATTCGGACTGATGATGGCGACGGCGGCCGGCGCGGCGCCGACCGGTGACGATATTCTGAAGCCGGTATCCGTCCGCATGGCCGATGCCGGCCGTGCGGCCCTGGCACGCGGCGACGCCAGCGGCGCGATCGACAATTTCGAAGCGGCGCTCGCCAGCGACCCCAAGAATGTCAGTGCCTTCACAGGCATTGCGCAGAGCTATGAAAAGCTCGGCCTGCCCGGGAAGGCTGTCAAATACTATCGTGAGGCGCTGGCGCTCAACCCGTCGGACCTGGCGGCCCTCGAAGGCCAGGGCAAGGCGCTGATCGAGCGCGGTGCCACCGCCCGCGCCCAGGTCAACCTCGCCCGCATCAAGGCATTGTGCAAGGTCGATTGCAGCGCGGCGGCGCGGCTGCAGGCCGCACTCAGCGCGCCGGTGGTGGCCGTAGCGGATCCGCCAAAGGCCGCGCCGACAAAGAACTGATCGGCGTCGGCGCGGCGAGGTTCAGGCTAGCAACGCGGCGGCGCTGGCAAAGGCGGCAACGGGCACTGTTTCGGCACGGGCTTCGGCACTGATGCCCTGCGCGACCATGGCATCGAGAGCGCCCGGCATCGCCTTCAGGCTGGCGCGGAGCATCTTGCGCCGCTGACCAAAGGCCGCGGCGGTGAGCGCCGAAAGCCTGGCGGCGCTGGCCGCAGCCATCGGCGCCGTCGGGACCAGATGCACAACTGCCGAATCCACCTTGGGCGCCGGAATAAAGGCGCGGGGCGGCACGGTAAAGGCGATCCGTGCCGACGTCCGCCACTGCGCCAGCACCGACAGCCGGCCATAGGCGCTGCTGCCGGGCACCGCGACCAACCGCTGCGCAACCTCCTTCTGGAACATCAAGGTCAAGCTGGCCCACCATGGCGGCCAGGCCTCCGCGCCGAGCCAACCGGTCAGCAGCGCGGTGCCGATATTGTAAGGCAGGTTTGCAACGATATGTGCGCCGTTGCCGGCGACCGTCGCCGCATCCACCGCCATGGCGTCGCCGGCAATCACGGTGAGCCGCGGGCCGTTGCTGCCGTTACCAGCGGCCTCTGCCAGTTCGGCGAGCGCCGGCAACGCCCGGCTGTCGCGCTCGACGGCAATGACGCGCGCGCCGGCGCGCAGCAGCGCACGTGTCAGGCCGCCCGGACCCGGTCCGACTTCATAAACGGTCGCGCCGGTAAGCGGCCCCGGCACCCGGGCAATGCGGTCGAGCAGATTGCCGTCGAACAGAAAATTCTGCCCGAGCGACTTTTTGGCATTGAGCCCATGTCGCGCAATGACGTCGCGCAGCGGCGGCAGGGTGAGCAGCGCCTCCGGCCCCGGGTCAGCCACTCGTCAACCGCCGCGCCGCGCACTGGCCCGCCATGCGGATCGCCTCGATCATCGCCCGCGGGTTGGCCAGGCCCTTGCCGGCAATGCCGAATGCCGTGCCATGGTCGGGGGAGGTGCGGACGATCGGCAAACCCAGGGTCACATTGACACCATCGTCGAAATGCAGCGTTTTCAGCGGGATCAGTGCCTGGTCGTGATACATGCACATCGCTGCATCATAATGGCGGCGGGCAGGGGCGTGAAACATCGAATCGGCGGCCAATGGGCCATGCACGTTGATATCCTCGGCCTGCAACGCCTCGACCGCGGGCCGGATGATCTCGGCTTCCTCGCGGCCCAGCGTGCCGCTTTCGCCGGCATGTGGGTTGAGCCCGGCAAAGGCCAGGCGCGGCCGTTCGATGCCATAATCCCGCATCAGCGCCCGCGCCGTGATGCGCGACTTTGCAACGATCAGATCGACGGTGAGCAGCCGCGGCACGTCGGCAAGTGGCAAATGGACAGTGATCGGCACCGTGCGGAGCGTCGGGCCGGCAAGCATCATCACCGCGTTGCTCGCCGAAATCCCGCAGCGTTCCGCGACGAATTCGGTTTGCCCCGGATAGTTGAAGCCGATGGCATAAAGCTGCGCCTTCGATACCGGCCCGGTGACGATGCCACCGGCAAAGCCGTTTCGCGCCAGGCCGACGGCAATTTCCAGGCTGTCGAGGGCGCATCGGGCACCGGCGAGGTTGGGATCGCCGGGGATGATTTCGCCCGGATCGTCGACCTGAACCAGCGGAAGACCGTCATCAAAGGCTGCGGCTGCCTCGCCGGGAGCGCCGAGCGTGATGATCGGCCCGTCCCACACCGCCTCGAGTGCGCGGCGGTCACCGATTGCAAAAAATGCCGGAAGCCGCTCGGACCGGCGCGCGGCCCAGGCTGCCGCGACGATTTCCGGCCCGATCCCGGCCGGATCACCGATCGACACCGCCAGCGGAGCGGGAGTCGGGAAAATGTCCATCAACGATAATCGACGATCGCATCGCGCCGCAGATCGCGCAGGTAACGGCGCGCCCGCATATTGACGCGCTCGTCATTCATCTGCGCGTAGATTTCCTCGAAATTGGGCGCCTTGACCTGCGCCGCGCTATCGTCGCGGCCGCACAGCACCAGCACGCGCAGGCCCTCCTGCTGCGAACCGAAGGGCGGGGTGGCCTGGCCGATCTGCAGGTTGCCGAGCACATTCTGCAGCGGCACGGGCAGGTCCTTCATCCGAATGGCGTCGTTGACCGCGACCTGCGCCCCGACCTTGCTGGCGATCGCCTCGGCGCCCCCGCATCCGCCCATGGTCAAGGTTGCGGCCTGGAAGGTCTTGACCATGTCGCGCGCCTGCGCCTCGGTGGTGTTGGCCGGCAGCGGCAGCGATATCTGCTTGAGGCTGAGGATCGCTTCGCTCGGGTCCCCCGCCAGCACCTGGCGCTTGCCCAGAAGCGACATGATCGCGACGCCGCCGGGCACGCGGATCGGATCGCTGACCGCCGCCGTCGGGTTGCCCGGCGTAAGCGTGGTGACGATCGGCGCGACGGCGTCGTTCAGTTGTTCAGCGCGGACCCAGCCGAGGTCGCCGCCCAATCCCGCGGTCGACGCTTCGGAAAACTGGCGGGCATAAGCGACGAAGCTGGCACCCTGGCGCACTTGGCCGACGATGCGCGCCGCGTCGTTAAGCACCTGCGCTTCGGTCTCGGGAGTCGCCGACAGGAAGATCTCGCCAACGTGATATTCGTCCTTGCCCTTGGCGGCGTTGAGCTTGGCGATCACGGCCTGCACCTCGTCGTCGCCGACGTTGACCAGCGGTTCGACCTTGCGGCGCAGCACGCGGCTCCAGGCGATTTCGCCGCGGATCTGGCCCTTGATGGCGGCCGGCGACGATCCGGCCTCGCGCAGATAGGCTTCGAAAGCCGCCGGCGACTTCTTGAAATTCTGCGCCACGCGATCGAACGACCGGTCGACCTCGGCTTCGCTGATCTTGATGTCGTTGCTCGCGGCTTCCTGCAGTTGCAGTTTTTCGTCGATCAGGTTGCGCATCACCTGCAGGCGCAGCCGGGGCCGCTCGGCTTCGGAAATATTCCCGTTGTTGGCAGCGAGCACCAGCCCCATGCGCTGGTCGATATCGGTGTCGGTGATGACATCGCCGTTGACGATCGCCTGCGCCTTGCGCAGCGTCGGATCGGTTTCGCCCATCACCTGCAACTCGGGCAGGTCCTCGGCGGAAAAGCTTTGGCGCGGGGCTTCCTGCGACCCGACCGGCGCCGCCAGGGGGACGGCGGAGGCGAGCAGCAGGACGGCGAACCGACGATTCAAACGCATTCGAGTCTCCGATATGGCACCGCAAGCATGGCGAGCCGTTGACACGCAAAGTGCCCTTCCAGCGTCGCTCTAGCGCAACCTTGCGCCGGCGGCAAAATCTCCTTGCACGGGGCAACGTTAATCCCGGCTGAAACGCCTGTCAGCGCGGCGACGTCTTGAACGCCAGGGTGAGGAGGAAACTGTTGCCCGGACGGAAGTCGCGATCGCCGATGTAGTCGCGGCGCCAGCTGACGCCGAGGCGGAAACATTCGTCCTCATATTCCGCGCCGATGCGGTGGCGGATGAATTCGAAACCATTGCCGGTTGTCAGCGGGTTGCTGGTGGCGGTCGTCAGGTCGACGATCGCCGAGCCGAACACCGACCAGTAGCGGGCAATCGCCACCCGACCGCCGGCCCGCAATTCTTCTCGATCTTCAAGATCTTCGAGCAGGATGTTGCGATTGAGCTTGATGTAGCCGATCGTCGCATAGGTTTGCGGGCTGCCGATCTGGATATCGAACTCGTTGCGTCGCACGGCGAGGTTGCTGCGGTCGACGCGAAAGCGATGGATCAGCTCGAAATATCGACCATATTTCAGGCTGGTTCGCCCGACGAAGTCGCTCAACTGGTCGGACAGGCCGCTGCCGGCCGGGAAAGCGCTGCCATCGCCGGCAATGCGCACCGACTGGCCGATCTCGCTGGTCAGCGCCCAGCCGGGCCGATCGAGCGCATAGCCGATGCCATAGGTGATACGTGTTCCGCTTTCGAACTTGTCATAGCCAGGAAAGCGGTTGAGATCGAACAGGTTGATGTCTTCCAGCTCGATGGCGCGGCTGTCTTCGTTCGGGAAATTTGCATTCTGGGTCGCCGGCGTCGCCACCAGCTGCACCCGCGGCGTGATCGTCTGGGTGCCGCCCAATGCGGGGCCGGCGAATGGCCATTCGACATCGACTGCTGCCACCGGGATCGCGCGGGCGCGCAGGCCGTCGACGCCGGCATAGGCGGGCAGCGTCGCCTTGTCGGCGTTGTCGACATGGTAGACATCGCCGCGCATCATCCCGGTGAAGGTCACGCGCTGGCCGATCGGCGTCAGCAGGCTGCGGTCCCAGCGGGCAAAGGCCAGCGCCCGGGCAACGTCCTGCCCGTCGGTACGGAACAGGTTCATGCTGTTGGCGCCGAAATGCAGCCGGCCGCCAAGGACCAGGTCGCGCGGCCGCCAGTCATAGTCGATCAGTGGCAGCACGAACGGGATTTCGCCGGCCCGGTCGGTGATCCGCAGACCCTGGAACGCCCAGGCCGCAACTGACAGATAGCTGTCGCTGGTCTGGCGTTCGAGCGCATAGGTCGACCGCAGCATGTCGTCGAAGCCGAGCCCGTACAGGCGGTTGAACGTATCGTCGGTGGTCAGCCGAACCGAGAAGCGCGATCGCCATTCGGGTGTATGCTGAAGATTGCCCTTCAGCGCGAAATAGCCGCGAAACCGGTTGCCCTTGTCGACGATGTTGCCGTTAGCATCGGCATCGCCGAGCCTTGTGTAGGTGAAAAGGCTGTCGATCTCGATCGGCCCCTTGGCGAACAGGCGCCGGCCCTGGAGCTGCAAGGCCGGGTTGACCGCCGTATAGAACCACGGCGTCACGGTGATGTCGCGGTCGGGTGCCAGCGCGAAATGATAGGGCAGGCTGATGCCTAGGCCGAGCTGCCGCTGCAGCTTGATTCCCGGCAGCAGCAGCCCGCTCGCCTGCTTGGCTTCGCCGTCGGGATGCGAAAAGCTTGGCAGGTACATCACCGGCACACCGAACAGCTCGAGGCTGGCGTTGCGGTACGACAGCCGGTGCTTGCCGCGGTTGTAGCTGATGCGCAGCGCCTTGATCTGCCACGCCGGCGTCTGCGGGCAGCCATCGCTACCCACAACCGCGCAGGGGCTGTAGACGGCCCGGCGCAGGTTGAAGACCTGGTCGCTGCGCTGCCCCTCGACTGCTGCCAGGCGGCCGCCGTCGTTGAGCACCAGCAGCATGTTGTCGATGGCGCCGTCGCGCAGGCTGTCGGTCAGTTCGATCCGGTCGCCGAGCGCCTGGTTGCCTTCGGGATCGATCGCAACGACGTTGCCGGTGGCGATGACGACCCCCGTCAACTGATTATATTCGATGGCATCGGCCGCCAGCCGCCAGGCGTCGCGGTTCAACCGGACATTGCCGCTCGCCGTGACGATCTGGCCGCGGTCGTCGTAGCGCATTTCATCGGCGGCAAAGCCGATCACATCGCCCTCGGCGACGGGAGCACCACCGTCGCGTGGCAAAGGCACGGTGCTGCCCGGTATCACCACCGGCGATTCGGCAGGGGGCATGCTGACCCCTGACGGGGCCTGGGCCCGCCCGGGCGCGGCGAAGCCGATGGTAAAAGACAGGGTGGCGGTCGCCAGCAGGACAGGACGCAGGGACAAGCGACGCTTTCGAGGGCCGGGACGCACTTGCTGCGCTTAGCTGCCCCGATCCGATACGTCCACCATGCAATGGACATTTTGCCATGTTTGCGCCGGCATCGCGTGCGGACTAAACCGTCGGGCATCGCTTGAAGGACTCGCAATGCTCAATCTTGGTTACCCCGATACACCCGCAGCCGACCCCCATGCGCAGGTCGTGCTTGCCGGGCCCGACATGATGCTCAGCGCGGCGGCGGCGGCGGCCGATACGGCGAGCGAAGGCCGGCTGAAGCTGGCATTGTCCACGGCGCGTTTCGAAGGCGACGCGGGTGCGGTCGTCGAAATCATCGGTGCCGCCGGCATCGCTGCGACCCGGCTTCTGGTCATCGGCATGGGCCCAGGCGAAAAGGCCGATGCGGCCGTGTTCGAAAAGATCGGTGGTGCCATTGCCGCCCGGCTGCTGACCAGCGGCGAAACCCGTGTCTCGATCGACCTGTCCGGCATCACCGCGGCGCTGCCACTTGCCAATGCGGCGGCGCATCTTGGCCATGGCGCGATGTTGCGCAGCTACCGGTTCGATAAATATCGCACCACGATGAAGGCCAAGGCGAAACCGACGCTCGATCAGCTCGATATTTTGGGTGTCTCCGGCGCGCAGGTCGCCCAGGCCGAACTGACCGCCATTGCGGCAGGGGTCGAGCGCACCCGCAACCTCGTCAGCGAGCCGGCGAACATCATTTACCCCGAGAGCTTTGTCGAAAGCGCGCGCGACCTCGCCGATCTCGGCATCGAACTGACCGTACTCGGGGAGCCGGAAATGCAGGCGCTCGGCATGGGCGCCTTGCTCGGCGTGTCGCAGGGTTCGCGCCGTGCGCCGCGGCTGATGGCGATGCGCTGGAACGGCACCGGCAGTCCTGATGCCAGGCCCGTCGTTCTCGTCGGCAAGGGTGTCACGTTCGATACCGGCGGGATCAGCATCAAGCCTGCAGCCGGCATGGAAGACATGAAATGGGACATGGGCGGGGCCGGCGCCGTTACCGGTGCCATGCACGCGCTGGCAGCGCGGAAGTCGAAATCGCACGTCATCGGCGTCGTCGGGCTGGTCGAGAACATGCCCGATGGCAATGCCCAGCGCCCCGGCGATGTCGTCACCAGCATGAATGGCCAGACCATCGAGGTTATCAACACCGATGCCGAGGGCCGGCTGGTCCTGTGCGACGCGATCTGGTGGGCGCAGGAACAATATGATCCCGAGGTCGTCGTCGATCTGGCGACGCTGACCGGCGCCATCATCGTCAGCCTGGGCCATGAATATGGCGGGCTGTTCTGCAACGACGACGGCCTTGCGATGCAGCTGCAGAAAGCGGGCGAGACCAGCGGCGAGAAACTCTGGCGCATGCCGCTGGGGGATGCCTTCGACAGCCTGATCGACAGCCCGATCGCCGACATGAAGAATGTCGGTCCGCGCAACGGCGGGTCGATCACCGCGGCGCAGTTCATCAAGCGGTTTGTGAAGCCCGGCGTCAAATGGGCACATCTCGACATTGCCGGCATGGTCTGGGCCGACAAGGCGGGAACCCTGTTCGACAAGGGCGCCACGGGCTATGGCGTGCGTCTGCTCGACCGCTTCATCGCCGAAAATCACGAAGCCTGAGCCGACCATCACCGGAAGGCACAGGGCCGTGATCGACGTCGGCTTCTACCAGCTCGCGCAGCGGCGGGCCGAGGCGGTGTTGCCGCCGCTCGTCACCAAGGCGCTCGCAGCCGGTCATCGGCTCGTCATCCGCAGCCAGGACGCGGCGCTGTTGGCGCGCCTCGATCTGGCGCTGTGGAACTTTGCGCCCGACAGCTTCCTGCCCCATGGCATTGAGGCGGAGATCGAGGCAGGCCGGGCAGCATCGCAGCCGGTGCTGCTGACCGCTGCGCCGTTGCCGGCGGCCAATGGCGCCGATTGCCTGGCGCAGGTCGGTGACGATCTGCCCGATGATTTCACCGGCCTGTCGCGGGTGATGTACCTGTTCGACGCGGATGCCGTGGAGACGGCTCGAGCGCGCTGGCGGCTGGTGTCGCGCAGCGAAGGGTTGCGGCCGATCTATTGGCGGGAAACTGACGGTGGGCGGTTCGAAAAGGCAGCATGACGGCGGTTTTTGCGGGAATCCTTGCCATCCGAAGCGGCCACCGCTAGGGGAGCGGCGCTTTCCACCCCTTTCTATTGTAATAACGGAGTTCTCCCGTGGCCATCACGCGCACCTTTTCGATCATCAAGCCCGACGCCACCCGCCGCAACCTGACCGGCGCCATCAACGCCATGATCGAAGGCGCCGGCCTGCGCATCGTCGCGCAAAAGCGTCTGCAACTGACCCAGGCCCAGGCCGAAGGCTTTTACGCCGTCCACCGCGAACGCGGCTTTTTTGGTGAACTCGTTGCGTTCATGATCTCGGGTCCGGTCGTCGTCCAGGTTCTGGAAGGCGAAGACGCCGTTCCGGCCTATCGCGCCATCATGGGCGCCACCAACCCCGCCAATGCCGATGCCGGTACCATCCGCAAGATCCACGCCGAATCGATCGAGGCCAATTCGGTTCATGGTTCGGACAGTGACGAAAACGCCGCGACCGAAATCGCCTATTTCTTCGCCCAGACCGAAATCACCGGCTAAGGCGTCGCGCCCTCCCCGGTCGGGGGAGGGCGTCGCTTCAGAAGTCCAGCATCGCCGCCAGCCGCTTCGGCGCACTCGCCCGCCAGCTGCGCGCCAGCCAGTCGCCGATATGATCCCAGTCGACCGCGCCGCGGTCCAAGCGGATGCCGATCCAGCCGGACGGGCCGAAATAGGCCGGCCGATAGTAAAGCTCTGGGTCGTTCTCGATCAGCTGGGCCTGTTCCTCGACGCCGCTGGCCTTGACCAGCAGGCCCGTCACGCCATTGCCGTGATGATCATGGCTGAAATAGGCAAAGAATTTGCCGCCCTGGACGAAGAAGCCGGGTGCACCATGGGAAAGTCTCTCGCCCGCCTCCGGCAACGCCAGCGCCAGCGCGCGAACCCTGGCGAGCTGCGCGTCCACCCCGGTTGTACCGCTGACCAGCTCGGCCAGCACGCGCGGATAGAGTTGGTGTTCGGCATAGTGGACACGATCGGCGAGTGTTTCGGGCGTATCGCCGGCGATGACCGCCACCCGGGCCTGCCCCAAGATCGGTCCGTCATCGAGGGCCGGGGTCACCAGATGCACGGTGCAGCCGGTCGCGGTTTCCCCGGCCGCCAGCACGGCTTCATGGACGTCGAGCCCCTTGTGCAGCGGCAGCAATGACGGGTGGATGTTGAGGCACCGTCCCGCCCAGCTGGCGACAAAGCCTTCCGATAACAGCCGCATATAGCCGGCGAGCGCCACATACTGCACCTCGGCGCGCTCCAGCTCGGCGTCGATGATCGCGTCGAATTCGGCACGCTTGAGCCCCTGATGCGCGCGGGCAAAGACCGGCACCCCTTCGGCACGTGCAAGCGCCAGCCCGGGCGCGTCGGGCACGTTCGATGCCACCAGCACGATTTCATAGGGGCAGTCGGGCGCATGCGACGCGTAGAGCAAGGCTGCCATGTTCGACCCGCGGCCCGAAATCAGCACCGCGACCCGCGCCCTAGCCATCGTGCGATGCCGTCCACGCCGCATCGGCGCCCCAAAGCCCGGCGGCACCCGATACGTCGCAGCCCTTGGTGCCGGCCTCGATCCGCCCGATGACAGCGGCGCCTTCGCCCGCGGCTACCAGCGCCGCGACCACGGCATCGGCGCGATCGGCGGCCACGACCACCACCATGCCCGTGCCGCAATTGAAGGTCCGCGCCATTTCGCCCGGCGCGATGCCGCCTTCGCTGCGCAGCCAGTCGAACAGCGGCGACAGGGCAGGGGCGCTGACCACCGCGCGCGCGCCGGCCGGCAGCACCCGGGGAATATTCTCGAGGAACCCGCCGCCGGTGATATGCGCCATCGCCTTGATGCTGCCGGCCCGCACCAGCGGCAGCAGCGCCTTCACATAGATGCGGGTCGGCACGAGCAGCGCCTCGGCCAATGTCACGGTCGGATCGAACGGCGCCGGTGCCGCAAGATCATGCATCCGAAGCGACAGGATGCGGCGGATCAGCGAATAGCCGTTCGAATGCGCCCCCGATGACGCAACGCCGATCAGCACATCGCCCGTCCCGACATCGGCGCCAGTCAGTTGTTCACCACGCTCGACCGCGCCGACCGAAAATCCCGCCAGATCATAATCACCATCGGCATACATGCCCGGCATTTCGGCGGTTTCGCCGCCGATCAGCGCGCAGCCGGCGATGCGGCAGCCTTCGGCAATGCCGGCGACGACCGATGACGCCACGGCCAGATCGAGTTTGCCGCTCGCGAAGTAATCGAGAAAGAACAGCGGCTCGGCACCCTGGACGATCAGATCGTTGACGCACATCGCCACCAGATCGATGCCGACACCATCGTGGCGGCCGGTGTCGATGGCCAGTTTCAACTTTGTGCCAACGCCGTCATTGGCAGCGACCAGCAGCGGATCCTTGTAGCCGGCGGCCTTGGGGTCGAAGAAGCCGCCAAAGCCGCCAAGCTCGGCATCGGCCCCCGGGCGCGCGGTGGCCCGGGCGAGCGGCGCGATCATCTTCACCAGCGCGTTGCCGGCGGCAATCGATACGCCGGCATCGGCATAGGTCAACGGTTTGTGGTTCGACATGGCCCGTCCTTAGCGCCGGCACCGCGCAGGGCCAAGCTTCTCGCTTGGCATTCCGCCTCTTGTCGCTAGAACGGCCGGCGTGAGAATGCTGATCCGCCTGATTTTGTGGTTCGCCCTTGGGCTGGCGGCGCCTGTCCTGGCGCAAAACACCAGCGGCAGCGCCTATGCCATCGGCGGCATCGATGTCGATGTCGTCGGTCCCAATACCCAGTCGGCGCGCATGGCCGGATATCGCATCGCCCAGCGCAAGGCGTGGCCTCTGCTGTGGTCGCGCCTCACCGGCGGTCCGGCCACGGCCGCGCCGCGCCTGACCGACGCACAGCTCGATGCCATGGTGTCGGGCATCGAAAGCCAGGGCGAGCGGTTTTCGCAGACGCGCTATATCGCCCGCCTGGGAGTCGTGTTCGACCGCTCGCGGGCTGCCACGCATCTGGGTGCGACGGGCGCCGGCCTGCACTCCCCGCCGATGCTGCTGCTGCCACTGTTCAACGATGGCGGCGCGGCCAAGATCTACCAGGCGCGCACGCCGTGGCGGGCGGCATGGGACCGTTTTCGCGAGAATGTCACGCCGCTCGATTATGTCTTCGCCACCGGCTCGGCAAGTGACAACATCTTGCTGACGACGTGGCAGGTGACGCGCCCTGACCGCAGCAGCTGGCGCAACGTCCTTACCCGCTATGATGCCGTCCAGGTGCTGGTGCCGGAAGCACGGTTGACCAGGGCATGGCCGGGCGGCCCGATCACCGGGCTTTTCATCGCGCGGGAGGGGCCGGACGCCCGTGAGCTCGGGCGTTTCACCCTGACTTCTGCCAGCCCCGAGGCGCTCGACGCGATGCTTGACACCGCCGTTCGCCAGATCGACGAGATCTATGCGGTCGCGCTGCGCGACGGTCGGCTGCAGAGCGAGCCCGATCTGGCGCTGGAACTGGCGCCGCTGGTCGGCGCCGGGCCGCTGATCGGTGCTCCCGTCGCCACCGGCGCCGACGACGGCACCGGACTGGCAGCGACGATCGAGGCCGCGGTCGCCACGCCCGACGCTGCGACGGTGACGGCGCTCGAAGCGCTGGTCCGCCAGACTCCGGGGGTGACATCGGTGACGATCACCAGCATGTCGCTGGGCGGCACGTCGCGGATGATGATCGGTTATGATGTCGCGCGCGATTCGCTCGATTATGCACTCGACGGCAAGGGGCTAAGGCTGGTCACCACCAACGACCAGACACTGTTGCGCCGCCGCTTGCCGGACGAGCCGCCAGTCCCCGCGCCGCGACCGCCGGTCATCGTTTCGCCCGATACTGCTGTCAGCGCCGAAGGCCAGATCGAAACGGTCGACCCTGCGCGTGCGGCGCCGCCGCCCGTCCGTGCGCCCGCCCCGCCAGCGACCCGGCCGCCGTCCGGCGAGGCCATGTGATCGGCGACCCTGTGCCGTGCTGCGAGCGCGGCATCCGGCCTCTGGGCACAGCCGCTGACGGCATCATGTGCCCCGCTTCTTCAGTCCGGCTTTGCGGTGGTCTGGCGCAGCATCGCTGGGCCAGGATCGCCGGCGGCAGCGGCAGATGACGCCGCTGGTAGAGCAACCGGCGCTGCCGCTCGTCTATCGTCCTCGGCTGTCGGAACAGGATTTCGTCACGTCCGACACCAATCGTGACGCCGTGGCGTGGCTCGCCCGGCCCGACCTCTGGCCGATGCCGCGCTGTGTGCTGATCGGGCCGGCGGCATCGGGCAAGAGCCACTTGGCCGCGATGTTCGCCGCACGCCAGCCGGCCCTGGTCTTCGACGACGCCGACCTTCTGACCGATGGCGAACCGCTGTTCCACGCCTGGAATGCGGCGGACAGGGCGCGACCGTTGCTGATGACGGCCACCCGCATGCCGCGGTTCTGGGCGCACCGTCTTCCCGACCTTGCCTCCCGTCTTGCAGCGACCCCGCAGGTGCGGCTCGAGGACCCCGACGATGTATTGATCGCCGCCGTGCTGGTGAAGTGCTTTGCCGATCGCGGGCTGCGGGTCGGGGACGATGTCGTCGCCTGGCTGGTGACGCGGATCGAGCGCAGCTTTGCCGCTGCCACCGACGTCGTCGCGCGGCTCGACCAGGCGGCCCTGTCGGAACGGCGCGACATCACTGTGCCGATGGCCCGGGCATTGCTCGAGGAACAGGGCGAACTGGGGCTGTAGGGCAGCCTGTCATCGACCTGTGACACAGGCTGGCGTATGAAAGACCATGGATTCGCGCACGACAGCCTTCGCAACGACCCGGAACCGCCCGTCCCAGACCGGCGTCAGTGACCGATATATCAATCGGGAACTGTCCTGGCTCGCCTTCAACGACCGCGTGCTGGAGGAGGCGGAAAACCGTGCCCATCCGCTGCTCGAACGGCTGCGTTTCCTGTCGATTTCCGGCAACAATCTCGACGAATTCTACATGGTTCGCGTCGCCGGGCTGCGCGGCCAGGTGCGGGCCGGTATCGAAACGCTTAGCCCGGAAGGCATGACACCGGCGCAGCAGCTCGCCGCCATCGCCACCCGCGCCGATCGCCTGATGGAGGCCCAGCAGCGCGTCTGGGATGTGCTCGTTGGCGAACTCAAGGCGGCGGCCTTCGAGGTCATCACCGCGGACAATCTGGCCGCCGGGGAGCGGCAGTGGCTGGAGAAGCATTTTCTTGAACAGATTTTCCCGGTGCTGACGCCGCAGGCGATCGACCCGGCGCACCCCTTTCCGTTCATCCCCAACAAGGGATTTTCGCTGATCCTCGAGCTGCGCCGCAAGTCCGATGAAGAACTGCTGCGCGCGCTGTTGATGCTGCCGTCGATGTTGCCGCGCTTTATCCGGCTGCCGGGCACGGCGATCCGCTTCATCAGTCTTGAAAACACCATCCGGGCCTTTTTCAGCCAGTTGTTTCCCGGCTACAGCCTGATCGGTGACGGCGCCTTTCGCGTCATCCGCGATTCGGATATCGAGGTCGAGGAAGAGGCGGAAGACCTTGTCCGCTTCTACCAGACCGCGCTGAAGCGCCGCCGCCGCGGCGAGGTCATCCGGCTCAAGATCGAGGCTTCGACGCCGCCCGGCCTGCACCGTCTGGTCCAGCAGGCGCTGGGAGTCGGCGAGCGCGACACCACGGTGGTGACCGGCGTCCTTGGCGTCGCCGACCTGGCGTTGCTGGTCGAGGAAGATCGCCCCGACCTCAAGTTCGAACCCTATACGCCGCGCTTCCCCGAACGAATCCGCGAACATGGCGGCGATTGCTTCGCGGCGATCCGCGCCAAGGACCTGGTTGTCCATCACCCCTATGAAAGCTTCGAGGTGGTGCTGGCGTTTCTGAAGCAGGCGGCCGCCGATCCCGATGTCATCGCCATAAAGCAGACGCTGTACCGCGCGGGCAAGAATTCGCCCATTGTCCGCACGCTCATCGACGCTGCCGAAGCCGGCAAGTCGGTCACCGCGGTGGTCGAGCTGAAGGCGCGCTTCGACGAGGAGCAGAACCTGTTCTGGGCGTCGGCGCTGGAACGGGCCGGCGTCCAGGTCGTCTATGGCTTTGTCGAGTGGAAGACCCACGCCAAGCTGTCGATGGTGGTACGGCGCGAAGGTGGCGCCATCCGCACCTATGTGCATTTCGGGACAGGCAATTACCATCCCGTGACCGCACGCATCTATACCGATCTGTCGTTCTTCACGGCCGATCCGGTTCTGGCGCGCGACGCGGCCCAGGTGCTGAATTACATCACGGGCTATGTCCAGCCGACCCGGCTGGCAAAGCTCGGCATGGCGCCGCTGACCATGCGCGCCATGCTCTATTCGCTCATCGACGGCGAGATCGCCAACGCCCGGGCCGGCAAGCCCGCGGCGATCTGGGTCAAGCTCAACAGCCTCGTCGACCCGGGCATTATCGAAAAACTGTACGACGCCAGCGCCGCGGGGGTGGAGATCGAGCTGATCATTCGCGGCATCTGCTGCCTGCGACCCGGCGTGCCCGGCTTGAGCGAGACGATCAAGGTCCGCTCGGTCGTGGGCCGGTTCCTCGAGCACAGCCGCATCTTCGCCTGCGGCAACGGGCATGAACTGCCGTCTGCCCATGCCCGTCTCTATATCTCCTCGGCTGACTGGATGCCGCGCAACCTCGACCGCCGGGTGGAGGTGATGGTGCCGATCGAAAATCCGACCGTCCATGCCCAGGTGCTCGACCAGGTGATGGTGGCCAATCTGAAGGACACCGAGCAGAGCTGGGAATTGGGCGCCGATGGCACGTACACGCGGCTGCCGGCCGACGACACGCCGTTCAATCTTCACCGCTATTTCATGACCAATCCCTCGCTGTCCGGACGCGGCGCCGCGCTCAAGGGGTCGGCGGGAGTCCCGCATCTGATGCTGGACCAGGAAGACGACGACCTCGACGATGCCAGTGATGCGGCGGGGCTTGCATAACAGCCGCTTTGCGTGTCTTCGGCGCTGCACAATGGATCGAGGGCCCGGTGGCATTAGACGCAAACGACGCTGACGTGGCGGCAGGCGGCTTGATCGCGATCATCGATATCGGGTCGAACTCGGTGCGGCTCGTGGTCTACCAGGGGCTGACGCGCATCCCGGCGACCTTGTTCAACGAAAAGGTCATGGCGGGGCTGGGGCGGGGCCTGGCTGCCAATGGCCGGCTCGGCAAGGGCGCCATGGACACAGCCGTCGCTGCGCTCGCCCGCTTCGCCGCGCTGACGCGCGCGATGTCGGTAACGACGCTGCAGGTCGTCGCCACAGCAGCGGTCCGCGAGGCGGCGAACGCCGACGAGTTCATCGATCGCGTCGAACGTGAAACCGGCCTGACGATCGAAACCATCAGTGGCGAGGCCGAAGCGCGCGGCGCTGCCTTCGGCGTCATTTCAGGGATCCCGCACGCCGATGGCGTGGTCGGCGATCTCGGCGGGGGCAGCCTTGAGCTCATCCGCGTCGCCGGCGGCGAAGCGCTCGATCGCATCTCGCTGCCAATCGGTTCGTTGCGGCTCGATGCCGTGCGCAAACGCGATCGCCGCGCGCTGGCGCCCTTCATCCGCAAGGCATTGGCAACCGTCGAATGGGCTGCCGAAGGGCGCGGCCGGCCATTCTATATGGTCGGCGGGTCATGGCGGGCGCTCGCCCAGATCCATATCCATTACAGCGATCACCCGCTGCCGATCGTCCACCAGTATGAAATGCCGGTGGCGGCCGCAAGCTCTCTGGTACGCAGCCTGACCCAGGTCGACCTGGCGACGCTGAAGACCGTTCCCAACCTGTCGACGGCGCGATTGCCGTCGCTGCCGGGGGCTGCGATGCTGCTCGCCGCGACGGTCAAGCGACTGGGCAGTTCCAGCGTCATCGCCTCTGGTTTCGGTCTGCGCGAAGGCCTGCTTTATGGCCAGCTTGGCGCCCGTGAACAGCGGCTCGACCCGCTTGTCACCGCCGCCCGCAGCGAAGGTATGCGGCAGGGGCGCTTCCCCGAACATGGCGACATGCTGTTCGCCTGGATGGACGGGCTTTTCGGTCCGGCGGGTGAGAACGGGGCCGAGCCGGCGGGGGATCGTCGCCTGCGGCTGGCGGCCTGTTTGCTGTCGGACATTGCCTGGCGCGCACATCCCGATTTTCGGCCGGAGCGCGGTGTCGACACGGCGCTGCACGGCAATTGGGTGGCGATCACGGCCGCCGAGCGCGCAGCACTGGCGACAGCGCTGCACTTCTGCTTCGGCGGCGCCAATGACGCGCCGGTGCTCGCCCTCCTCGGCCGGCTGGCGCCACCGGCGTTGCTGGCGCGCGCCCGCGCCTGGGGGCTGGCGCTGCGGCTCGGACAGCGGCTGACCGGCGGTACCGCCAGCGCGCTGTCCGCGAGCCGGCTCGACCGGGTCGACAATGCCGTGGTGCTGCGCCTGGCGCCGACACTTGCGGCAATCGCCGGCGAAACCGTCACCCGCCGGTTGAAGCTGCTCGGCAATGCGTTGGGGCTCGAGCCCAAGGTGCTGATCGGCTGACAGCGCCGGCGGGTCGAGAAGCGGCTCTCAATCGGCGACGCGTGTCATCGTCAGCTTGCCGTCCTTGACGACAAATCCCAGCCGCCCTTCGACAAGGGCCAGCGCATCGTCGCCGAACAGGCCGCGGCGCCAGCTTTGCAGCACAGGCAGCCCGTCGCGCACCCCGGCAGCCAGCGCATCGAGATCGTCACCGCGAACGATCAACTTGGGCGCCACGCCGGTCTCCTTGGACCGGATCTTGAGCAGCAGCTTCAAAAGGTCGGCGATCAGCGCGCCCTCGCTCGACAGGCCGGGGCGCTGCGCCTCGCGCGCCGGCATCTCGTCGGCGGGGAGGGGACCGGCATCCTGCAGGCAGCGCATCAGCCGATCACCGATCGCGTTCGCTGCCCAGGCTGCCGAAAGGCCGCGCACCTTGGCGAGATCGGCCTGCGATCGCGGCGGGCTGCCGGCAAGGTCCCCCAGCGTCTCGTCCTTGATGATGCGGCCGCGCGGCACATCCTTGTCCTGCGCCTCCAGTTCGCGCCAGCGCGCCAGCGCCTTCAGCCGGCCGAGAACCTCGGGCTTGCGGCTCGGCAGGCGAAGCCGGGTCCAGGCCTTGTCGGGATCGTTGGCATAGGTGGCGGGGTCGCAGGCGCGCGCCATTTCCTCGTCCAGCCAGGCGCCCCGGCCGGTGCGCCGCAGCTTGTCGACCATCTTGGGAAACAAGGTCGCCAGATGGGTGACATCGCCGATGGCATAATCGAGCTGGCGATCGTTGAGCGGCCGTCGCGCCCAATCCGTGAACCTCGCGCCCTTGTCGATCTGCACACCCGAATAGGCAGCGACAAGGTTGGTATAGCCGATCTGTTCACCAAGCCCGAGCGCCATGGCGGCAATCTGCGTGTCGAACAGCGGCGCCGGGGTCTTGCCGGTCAGGTTGTAGATGATTTCCAGATCCTGGCCGCCGGCGTGAAAGACCTTCAGCACCTCGTCCTCGACCAGCAGCTTGAGCAGCGGTGTCAGGTCGATACCATCTGCCTTGGGGTCGATCGCGGCGGCTTCGGTCGGGCTGGCGACCTGCACCAGGCACAGGTCGGGATAATAGGTGCTTTCGCGCATGAATTCGGTGTCGACCGTAACGAAGTCGGCTTCGGCCAGGCGGGCGCAAAGCGCGGCCAGGGTTTCGGTGTCGGTGATCAGCGGATGAATCAGCATGACGCGGCATAGCGCAGGCGCGCATGCTTGACAAAGGCCGGGCAGCAGTGTGTCACGCCCCAGCAAACACCCTTGTCCCAAATCCGCTCATGCCGAGCGAAGTCGCGGGACGCGCCGGCTGTCGGGGCGTCCCGCGACTTTGCTCGGGATCAGCGGGGCAGGACCATTTCGACCGGAAGACAGCAACGATGCACGCCTATCGCACCCATAATTGCGGCGCCCTGCGCGCCCACGACGCCGGTTCGTCCGTTCGGCTGTCGGGTTGGATCCACCGCAAGCGCGACCATGGCGGTGTGCTGTTCATCGATCTTCGCGACCATTTCGGCCTGACCCAGATCGTCGTCGGGCCGGGGTCGCCGGCCTTCGAAACGCTCGATCGTGCCCGGCTCGAATCGGTCGTCACGATCACCGGCGATGCCGTTGCGCGCGAAGGCGGGGCAGTGAACGCCAATCTGGCAACCGGCGACATCGAGGTTCGAGCCCAGACGGTGACCATCCAGTCGGCGGCGACGGAGCTGCCGCTGCCGGTCGCAGGCGACGCCGAATACCCTGAAGACATCCGCCTGAAGTACCGTTTTCTCGATCTGCGCCGCGAGCGGCTGCATGCCAACATGATGCTTCGATCGAACGTCATCGCTTCGCTGCGGCGCCGCATGATCGACCAGGGTTTCACCGAATTCCAGACCCCGATCCTGACCGCAAGCAGCCCCGAGGGCGCGCGTGACTATCTGGTGCCCAGCCGCGTCCACCCGGGAAAATTCTATGCGCTGCCGCAGGCGCCGCAGATGTTCAAGCAGCTGCTGATGGTGGCGGGCTTCGACCGCTATTTCCAGATCGCGCCGTGCTTTCGCGACGAGGACGCGCGCGCCGATCGCTCGCCCGGTGAATTCTACCAGCTCGATTTCGAAATGAGTTTCGTCACGCAAGACGATGTTTTTGCAGCGATCGAGCCCGTGCTGGCCGGCGTGTTCGAGGAAAACGCCGGCTTTGGCGGGCGCACGCCCTGGGCAGTGACGCAAGGGGCCTTCCCGCGCATTCCCTATGCGGAATCGATGCTGAAGTACGGCAACGACAAGCCCGATTTGCGCAATCCGCTCGTCATCCAGGACGTGACCGAACATTTCCGCGGTTCCGGCTTCGGCCTGTTCGCCAAGATGGTCGAAGCCGGCAATGTGGTGCGTGCCATCCCGTCGCCGGGCACGGCCGAGAAGAGCCGCAAGTTCTTCGATGACATGAACGACTGGGCCCGCGCCGAAGGCTATGCCGGGCTCGGCTATGTCACCCGCAAGGGCGGGGAATTCGGCGGTCCCATCGCCAAGAACCATGGCGAGGCCGGCATCCAGGCGGTCTACGACCAACTCGGGCTGGGCCCGGACGACGGCTGTTTCTTCGCGGCCGGCAAGGAGCCGCAGGCGGCAAAGCTCGCCGGCCTGGCGCGCACACGGGTCGGGCAGGAACTGGGGCTGATCGAGCAGAATGTCTTCAAATTCTGCTGGATCGTCGATTTTCCGATGTTCGAATATGATGAGGACGCCAAGAAGATCGACTTCAGCCACAACCCATTCTCGATGCCGCAGGGCGAGCTCGAGGCGCTGGAGACACAGGACCCGCTGACCATCAAGGCCTATCAGTACGATATCGTCTGCAATGGCGTCGAACTGTCGTCGGGTGCCATTCGGAACCACCGGCCGGAAATCATGTACAAGGCATTCGAGATCGCCGGCTATAGCGCTGCCGATGTCGACGCCAATTTTTCGGGAATGATCAATGCCTTCAAGTTCGGGGCACCGCCACATGGCGGGTCGGCACCGGGGGTCGATCGCATGGTCATGCTGATTGCCGATGAGCCGAACATTCGCGAAGTCGTTGTTTTCCCGATGAACCAGAAGGCCGAAGATCTGATGATGAACGCGCCGGCGCCGGCGACGATGAAGCAGCTGCGCGAACTTCACATCCGCACGGTCGATTGAGGCAATGGCAAAGGACCCGGGCACGATCGACCTTGCCGATTTCGAGGCAGACCTCGATCTCGACACCGAAACCTATGAAACCCGCCTGACCGCGCTCCAGCATCAGATGGAGCTGATCCAGGCGGCGTATATCAACCAGGGCCTGAAGGCCGTCATCGCGCTCGAAGGCTGGGACGCCGCGGGCAAGGGTGGTCTGATCACCCGGCTCGTCGGCTCGCTCGATCACCGCTACACCCATGTCTGGTCGATCGGTGCGCCGACAAAGCCGGAGGCCGATCATCATTTCCTCTGGCGGTTCTGGCAACGCCTGCCGGGCCGGCGCGAAATCGCCGTTTTCGATCGCACCTGGTATGGCAGGGTGCTCGTCGAACGCGTCGACAAGCTGACGCCCAAGGCGGACTGGCAGCGCGCCTATGACGAGATCAATGCCTTCGAGGCGCTGCATATCGCCGACGGCGCGCGCTTCGTGAAGCTGTTCCTCCACATCAGCCAGGATGAGCAGGACAAAAGGCTGAAGGAACGGATTGAAACGCCGTGGAAGCGGTGGAAGACCGGGCCGGAAGATTATCACAACCGCGCCAACCGCGACGCGTATCTCAAAGCCTATCACGACATGTTCGAGCGTACATCGACCCCGGACGCGCCGTGGACGGTGATTGCTGCCAACGACAAGAAATCGGCCCGGATCAAGAGCATCGAGACGGTCGTTGCGGTCCTTTCGAAGGACATCGACCTTGATTACCCGCCGGCCGACCCGGCGCTCGTTGCCACGGCCGAGGCGGCGTTGAACCGGACGATCGATATCGGCAATTAAGCCAGGGGAGCAGGCGATGGTGACAGCGACCGAACTTCAGGTGCGACGGACGGCACTTGCCGACATCAGCGTTGTCGAGCGCAATCTGGACGCCGGCCCCGGCCAGTTGCTGGTGCATGTCGACCATTTCGCCCTGACCGCCAACAACATGACCTATGCCGCGCATGGCGTTGACATGGGCTATTGGTCATTTTTCCCGGCGTCCGACGGATATGGTATCGTGCCGGTATGGGGCTTTGCCAGTGTCGTCGAAAGCCAGGTCGAAGGCATTGCAGTCGGCGCGCGCTTTTACGGCTATTGGCCCATGGCGAGCCATGCCGTGGTCACCCCGACGCGCATCGGACCCCGCGGTTTTGTCGACGGCGCACCGCATCGCCAGTCCTTGCCCGCTGTCTACAACCATTATGTGCCGGCCAGCCCCGACTGGGGGTCGGAGGCTCTGCAGGCGCTGTTCCGGCCGCTCTACACCACCTCTTTCGTGCTCGATGCGCTGCTTTCGGAATCGCCCGCGGCGACACTGATCCTCACCTCCGCCTCGTCGAAAACGGCGCTGGGCCTTGCCCAGGCGGCGCGCGGGCGGCAACGCGTCATCGGCGTCACGGCCGCCGCCAATATCGGCTTTGTCGAATCGACCGGCTATTACGACCAGGTCATGGCCTATGACGCCTTGGCTGAAACCCTGCCGGACGGGCCAGTGGCGCTGGTGGATTTTTCCGGCAACGGCGCCGTTCGCCACGCCCTCCACACCGCGCTTGGCGATCATCTGATCGAGAGCCTCATCGTCGGCGACACGCATTGGGCCGCCGCCAATAGCGAAACCTTGCCGGGGGTGACCCCGAAACTGTTCTTTGCGCCCTCGGTCATCGCCGACCGCGTGGCGACCTGGGGGCCGGAAGGCTTCGAGCAGCGGCTATTTGCGGCCTGGACGCGTTTCATGGCGACGACTGGCTGGCTGCAGATCGTGGAAGCGAGCGGCGCGACGGCCGCGGCGGGGCAATGGCAAGCCCTTGCAGACGGTTGCATCGACCCGGCCGCTGGCTTTGTCGTCGGGGTTTAGTCCCTTCGAATTTGTGTCAAATGTGCAACAAATTCAATCAAATCAATCCCTAAAGCGCGATTGCGTGTCAGGCCGTCTCCCCCTAGACATGGGGTAACAAAAAAGCGTCACGCTTTGGGGGAGGCATATTTTGGCGACGAGGGCAGAGGCTGCCGGTGCAGCCGTGGTGCGAGCCGGGGACCCCGGGCTGGATCCCAAGCGCGACCGGCTGGTGATCATCGCGTCGTCGATGGGCACGGTCTTCGAATGGTATGATTTCTTCCTCTACGGCATTCTGGCGTCGCTGCTGGGCAAGCTGTTCTTCACTACCGGCAATCCGACCACCGAGCTGCTGTTCTCGCTCGGGGCCTTTGCCATCGGCTTTTTCTTCCGCCCCCTCGGCGCGGTGATTTTCGGCTATTTCGGCGACAAGATCGGGCGGAAATACACGTTCCTCGTCACCATCACCCTGATGGGCGGGGCAACGGCCGCGATCGGTTTCCTGCCGACCTTTGCCACCGCCGGGGTGTGGGCGCCGATCTTGCTGCTGTCGCTGCGCACGCTCCAGGGCCTGGCGCTGGGTGGCGAATATGGCGGCGCCGCGATCTATGTCGCCGAACACGCCCCGCCCGGCAAGCGCGGCCAATATACCAGCTGGATCCAGGCATCGGTGGCGGGCGGGTTCCTGCTGTGCCTCGCCGTCGTGCTGACCTGCCGCGCCTTCATCAGCGAGGCCGATTTCGTCGCCTGGGGCTGGCGGGTGCCGTTCCTGATGTCGTTGGTTATGCTGGCGATTTCGATCTACATCCGGCTGAAACTGTCGGAAAGTCCGGTGTTCAAGGCGATGAAGGAGGCCGGCACGACGTCGAAGAACCCGATTGTCGACAGCTTCACCCACAAGGGCAATTTCGGCAATCTTGCGGTGGCGCTGTTCGGGGTCTCGGCCGGGCTGACGGTGATCTATTACACGTCGCAGTTCGGCACGCTGTACTTCCTCCAGGGGACGGCGCGGGTGCCCGAAACCCAGGCGCTGTTGTACATGGCGGTCGGCGCCATGCTTGCAGCACCGCTCTATGTGTTCTTCGGCTGGCTGTCGGACCGGATCGGCCGCAAGAAGCTGCTGCTCGCCGGCTATGGGCTGACGATGCTGCTGCTGTTCCCGCTGTTCCACCTGATGGCGGATGGCGCCAATCCGGCGCTGGAAACCGCCACCCGCACCCATCCCGTGGTGATCGCGCTGCCCGAATGCGATTACAGCGTCTTTGGAAAACCCGCGACCGAGTGCGCCAAGGCGCTGGAGTTCCTGACAAAACGCGGTGTCAGCTACACCAAGCAGCCGGCCCGGGAGCTGGCGGTGACAGTAGGGTCACAGCGGCTCGAAGGCTTCGACAAGGACGCCTGGCTGGCGGCGCTGGTCGCGGCCGGTTATCCCGATACGGCCGATCCGGACGCGATGACGCATTGGAAGATCATCGCTGCGGTCGCGATCATGGTCGGGCTGTCGGCGATGACCTATGGCCAGGTCGCAGCGATCCTTGTCGAACTGTTCCCGGCGCGGATCCGTTACACGTCGATGTCGATCCCCTATCATATCGGGACCGGCTATTTCGGCGGCTTTCTGCCCGTCATTTCGCAATATATCGTCGTGCGCACCGGCCAGTCCTATTCGGGCCTGTGGTACACGTTCGCGGTGGTGGCGATGGCGTTCGTGGTCTGTGCGATCTGGCTGCCGGAGACGAAGGACCGCGATATCACGCTGTGAGCAACGCCTACAATCAAGGCAAAAGTCTCGAAAGTCACAGTGAATCGACCCTTTTCCTACATGGGGGGTGGTCGGCGTGTCGTGGTGATGTCAAAGAGCAAAGCAGCCAATGTTATAACCCATATGGCGACAAGATGCAAGTGCGAGGCATCGAGTCGAGGGCTGGAGATGGGCTCCCGC
The DNA here is from genome assembly GCF_011927825.1 of Polymorphobacter fuscus. Classification (NCBI taxonomy): domain Bacteria; kingdom Pseudomonadati; phylum Pseudomonadota; class Alphaproteobacteria; order Sphingomonadales; family Sphingosinicellaceae; genus Sandarakinorhabdus; species Sandarakinorhabdus fusca. Next base: position 463,761 of record NZ_JAATJI010000001.1, read on the forward strand.
CTTCGCGGGACTGACGGTGTGAGCGGTCGAAAGCTGCTCTAGCTGACAATAGCGCCATGCGGCACGGGCGGGTCCGCCGTGCTAACGCCCGCTTTCGACAATGACAGGGGCAGGACAGGTGGCGGGACCGCTGGCGGGGATCAGGATCATCGACCTGTCGCAGATCGTGTCGGGACCGATGGCGACGACGATCCTTGCCGACCAGGGGGCGGACGTCATCAAGGTCGAAAGCCCCGGGGGTGATCCGGTGCGGCGCATGGGCCCCGCCAAGGGCGACCTTTCGGCGATGTTCATCGCCGTCAACCGCGGCAAGCAGGGGCTGTCGATCGACGTCAAGAGCGGCGGTGGGCGGGCCATCCTCGAACGGCTGATCGCGGGCGCCGATGTGGTGGTCGACAATTTCCGTCCCGGCACGATGGACCGGCTCGGCTTCGGCCATGACCGCTGCCGCGCGCTCAACCCGCGGCTGATCTATGCCGCCATCACCGGCTTCGGCACCGATGGCCCCTATGCCAATATCCGCGTCTATGATCCGGTCGTGCAGGCGGTGAGCGGGATCGCCGCGACGCAGATCGACGGGGCGGGGCGGGCGTCGCTGGTGCGGACGCTCGTGGCCGACAAGGTGACGGCGGTAACGATGGCGCAGGCGATCACCGCGGCGCTGTTCCACCGGGAGCGCACCGGCGAGGGCCAGCGCGTCGACGTCGCCATGCTCGACGCGGCGATGGCGTTCAACTGGCCGGAGGGGATGTACAACCACAGCTTCCGCGACGACCCGCCGCCGCCTTATCCCGAATATGGTGCGCTCGCCCGGCTGTGGCCCTGCGCCGATGGCCAGGTCGCCATTGGCATGATGCAGGACATCGAATTCATCGCGCTGGCGCGCTCGCTGGGGCGCGACGACCTGGCCGGCGACACGCGCTTCCACAGTGTCGGCGGGCGCATGGCGCATCGGGAGGAATGGGCGCCGGCGATCGCGGCCGAGATTGCCGCGCGGACCAAGGACGAATTGATGGCGGGGTTCATTCGCGAAGGTGCCGTCGGCGGCCGCGTCAATGGCTGCGCCGAGGCTGCCGATGACCCGCAGGTGGTGCACAACCGGATCGTCGTCGCGATCGACCATGGCAGCGCCGGCCGCGTCGACAATGCCCGGCCGCCGGCGCGGTTCAGCGCGACGCCGGCGGCCGTGGCGGGGCCGGCGCCGCACCTGGGCGAACATGGCACGGCGGTGCTGATGGCGCTGGGCTATGATGCGGACGCGATTGCGGCGTTTCTGGCGGCGGGGGCAGTGTTCGGGATCGAGGGTTGAGTCGTTGTTGTTTTCCACGTCACGCGCGCGGAGCGGCGGGTCATCAGCTGCGTTCCGGAGATGGACCCCCGCCTTCGCGGGGGCGACGGTTAACCGTATCGAAAAGCCCGAATTGCCGCTTTGCGCCGATGCTGCAATGCGGCATCACGGTGCGTGAAGGAGATACCCATGTCGTTGCGGCCGTTCCACCTTGCCTTCCCCGTCCATGACCTCGACGCGGCGCGCGCCTTCTGGGGCGGCACCATCGGCTGCCCCGAGGGGCGGAGTTCGGCCGAATGGATCGATTTCGATTTCTATGGCCACCAGATCGTTGCGCATCTGGTGGCGGGCAGGGCGCCGGCCGATGCCGGCGGCAATGCCGTCGACGGGCATCATGTTCCTGTCCCGCATTTCGGCATCGTCCTCGAAATGGACGACTGGCAGGCGCTGGCGGACCGGCTGACGGCAGCCGGCACCGACTTCGTCATCGAACCCCATGTGCGGTTCCGCGGCGAGGTCGGCGAGCAGGCGACGATGTTCTTCCGCGATCCCAGCGGCAATGCCATCGAGATGAAGGCGTTCGATGACCTGGGCCAGTTGTTCGCCCGGTGAACAACGCGACATAGGCGCCGCTTTGGCGCAATCTTTTCTAGGCGCAGGCGTTTGCTGCCGTCATAGTCTTGGGCGGGTGGATTGATGCGCGGTGGTCGGCTTCCCATATGCCCGATCGAAGCAGGTGGATCGGCGGGTCCGAACCACCGGATTGGAGTAATGAATGACTGACCAGACCTATCCCGTCCTGCCGTTGCGCGACATCGTCGTATTTCCGCAGATGATCGTGCCGTTGTTCGTCGGCCGCGACAAGTCGGTGGCGGCGCTCGAAGTCGCGATGCAGGGGGACAAGACGGTTTTTCTTCTGTCGCAGAAGAATCCTGGCGACGAAGACCCAGGCGCCGACGACCTGTACGATGTCGGCACGCTGGCGACCGTCCTGCAACTGCTGAAATTGCCCGATGGCACCGTCAAGGTGCTCGTCGAGGGCCAGTCGCGCGGTACGCTGGCGCGTCTCGACCGGCATGACACCTATTTGTCGGCAACGGTTTCGGCGCGCGCGGATGTCGAGGGCGACGGCGAACAGATCGAGGCGCTGTTGCGCTCTTCGGCCAAGCAGTTCGAAACCTATGTGAAGCTCAACCGCAAGACGGCGCCCGAGATCGCGTCGCAGATCGGCGCGATCGAGGATGCCGGGCGTTTTGCCGATACGGTTGCTGCCAATCTGGGCCTCAAGATCGCCGACAAGCAGGCGCTGCTCGCCGAGCCGGACGTCGCCCGGCGGCTGGAAAAGGTGTTTGCCCATATGGAGGGCGAAATGGGCGTGCTGCAGGTCGAAAAGAAGATCCGCAATCGCGTCAAGCGCCAGATGGAAAAGACCCAGCGCGAATATTATCTCAACGAGCAGATGAAGGCGATCCAGCGCGAGCTGGGTGAGGGCGAGGAGGCCAAGGACGAGGTCACCGAGTTCGAGGAAAAGATCGCCAAGGCCAAGCTGCCCAAGGAAGCGCGCGACAAGGCGATCGCCGAATTGAAGAAGTTCAAGGCGATGGCGCCGCAAAGTGCCGAAGCTACGGTGGTGCGCAACTATCTCGACGTCATGCTGGGGCTGCCCTGGGGCAAGAAGTCCAAGGTCAAGCGCGACATCGTGGCGGCGCAGAAGGTGCTCGACGACGATCATTACGGGCTGGAGAAGGTCAAGGACCGGATCATCGAATATCTCGCCGTCCAGGTTCGCACGTCGAAGTTGAAAGGCCCGATCCTGTGCCTCGTCGGCCCGCCCGGCGTCGGCAAAACTTCGCTAGGCCGCTCGATCGCCAAGGCGACGGGGCGTGAATTCGTGCGCCAGTCCCTGGGCGGGATGCGCGACGAGGCGGAGATCCGCGGCCATCGCCGGACCTATATCGGTTCGATGCCCGGCAAGATCATCCAGAATCTCAAGAAGGTCGGCACATCCAACCCGCTGATCCTGCTCGACGAGATCGACAAGCTTGGCCAGGATTTCCGCGGCGATCCGTCGTCGGCGCTGCTCGAGGTGCTCGATCCGGAACAGAACAAGGCGTTCAACGACCATTATCTGGAGGTCGATTACGACCTGTCGGACGTGATGTTCGTGACCACCGCCAACAGCCTCAACATGCCGCAGGCGTTGCTCGACCGCATGGAGATCATCCAGCTGTCGGGCTACACCGAGGACGAGAAGCTGGAGATCGCCAAGGGCCATCTGCTCGAGAAGCAATATGAAGCCCATGGCCTGAAGAAGGCGGAGTTCACCCTCACCGACGGCGCCATCCGCGACCTCATCCGCTATTACACCCGCGAGGCCGGGGTGCGGACGCTCGAGCGGGAATTGGCCAAGGTGGCGCGCAAGTCGCTGCGGCGGATTCTGGAGGGCAAGGCGACGTCGGTCACGGTCGATGTCGACAATCTGGGCGAGTTTTCGGGTGTCCGGAAATATCGCTACGGCGTCGGCGAGGTCGATGACCAGATCGGTGCCGTCACCGGCCTGGCCTGGACCGAAGTCGGCGGCGAGTTGCTGACCATCGAAGCGGTGACGGCACCCGGCAAGGGGCTGGTCAAGACGACCGGCAAGCTGGGCGATGTGATGACCGAATCGATCGCGGCGGCGCTGTCGTTCACCAAGGCGCGGGCAATCCACTACGGTATCCAGCCGTCGGTGTTCGAAAAGAAGGACATCCACGTCCATGTCCCCGAAGGTGCCACCCCCAAGGATGGTCCGTCGGCGGGGATCGCGATGGTCACGGCGATCATTTCGACGTTGACCGGGGTTGCGGTGCGCAAGGACGTGGCGATGACCGGCGAAGTCACGCTGCGCGGCCGGGTGCTGCCGATCGGCGGGCTGAAGGAGAAGCTGCTGGCCGCGCTGCGCGGCGGCATCACGACGGTGTTCATTCCGGCGGAGAACGAGAAGGACCTCGCCGAGATCCCCGCCAATGTGAAGGAAGGCATCACCATCATCCCGGTGGCGCATGTCGATGAGGTGCTGGCGCTGGCGCTTGTCCAGCCGCTGGTGCCGATCGAATGGAGCGAGCCGACCGAGCTCGCTGCCAGCCCGGTGACCCCGGTCCTGCCGGAACCCGCCGTCCGCCATTAGGCCATGGCTTCGTGCAACGCCGCCGCGCGACCTGTCGCGCGGCGGCGTTCGTTTTGCCGATTTTGCCCTTTGCTTCCAAGCGCTGCGGGGCCATGATCCGCTTTTACACGCGAAATTCAGGGCTCCGATCTCGATGAACAAGCAGGATCTTGCCAACCATGTGGCGGATGCCACCGGCCTCGCCCGTGCCGACGCGGCGCGCGCCATCGATGCGTTTCTGGATACGATCACCACGGCCCTGGCGCGCGGCGAGGAAGTCCGGCTGGTCGGGTTCGGGAGCTTCGTCGCCGGGCATCGCAAGGCATCGACGGGGCGCAATCCACGCACCGGCGAACCGATGGACCTGGCGGCCAGCGTCGTTCCCAAATTCCGCGTCGGCCGCAATCTGAAGGATGCCTGCAATCTGGAATGCGATCGCGTGCCGGCATAGGGCAGGGGTGAAATCACCCACTCCGGTCTTTACTTGGCGCCTGTGCTCGCCTAACCAACCGCTCCGCCGTCAACCGGCAGCGGGCGCGTAGCTCAGCGGTAGAGCACTCCCTTCACACGGGAGGGGTCACAGGTTCAAACCCTGTCGCGCCCACCATGTTGCCACCGGTTTGACCTGTCGTTGCTGTCGTGGCGCACAGATGCAACAAAACGTCATGCCTGGTTTCTCCCGACTCGACTTCGATAGCAGCGGGTTACCGGAAGATGCGCGCTTCGCGACATTTGCCTCGGGCATGGCCAATTTCGAGATATCGACACCGGATAAGGCGGGTTTCTGGGCCAGGGCGACCGCCTGGCGGGTCGGTGACCTCGTCCTGTCGCGGATCGCTACGGCGCGGACGCGCTATGCCCGCTCGCTGGGCGAGATCGCGACGCGGCCCGCGGACCATTTTTACCTGAACCTGCATCTGCAGGGGCTGGTGTCGGTCGATTGCGGATCGGGATGCGAAACGGCCGGGGATGGCTCGCTGCTGGTCCTCGACATGCGTCGGCCGAGCGTGATGGACGCCGAAGTGGCCGACGAAATCTCGCTGGCGATCCCGCGGCGCCAGCTCGTTGACCGGCTGCGCGGCGCCGATCCGCATGGGCTCATCGCCAGCGGCCGGATGGTGCCGCTGTTCGCGCGGGTCGCCGAGGGCGTCCTCGACAGCCTGCCTGATCTCGACGCCGCCCACGCGCCGCACATCGAAGCGATGCTGACCGATGTGGCCGCGGCCACGCTGACCGATGCGCTGCGCGAGCGTGATATGGCGGGATCGGCAAACCCGCTGCTGGCAGAGCGCGCCATCGACTGGATCGAAAGGCATCTGGCAGAGCCGTTCCAGGTCGATCGGCTGTGCGTCGCGCTCGGCGTGTCGCGTGCGAGCCTGTACCGGGCGCTCAAGGGCAGCGGCGGCGCCAAGCAGTTGCTGATGCGCGCGCGCATGCGACGGTTGCGGGCGCGTCTGGAGGACGCGGCCGAGACCCGGTCGATCGCCACCCTTGCCCTCGACTGCGGCTTTGCCGACGGGGCGCACCTCTCCCGCAGTTTCAAGAGCGCGTACGGGATGACGCCGGGGGCCTTCCGGCAGCTGGCGGCGCATGACGGTCACACGACGCGGCAGGACGGGCGCCGGACGGCGTCGCACAAATTCGCCGACTGGGTCGCCAGCCTCGGCTGATCGCCGGGCGGAATGGGGGATCAATATCTTTGAAACGGCCAGCCAATGACGGGCCCGGCGGGCGCCCGCTATGACGCGAACAGACGGCCGCAGATGATGGTGCAGGCCGGCTTTGGTCATGAGGGGTGGCGACATGCAGCTTTGGAAACGATTGTCCCTGGGAACGGCCGTGCTGGGCATCGGACTTGCCAGCGTCCCGGCCGGCGCGGTCGTGCAGTTGCGCGACTACAGGGTCGCGGGTGACCAGAACATCATCCATGATGATGCGCTCGGGCTCGAATTCCTGCGGCTGCCGCTGACCTATGAACTGGCTCCGGCCCAGCTCACGACGCTGTTCCCCGAATTCCGCGTCGCACGGCACACCGAAGTCACGGCCTTGCTGGGCAACCTCGGGCTGAGCGGCCTGAACCCGACGGGGGTCAACACCTACGCGGTCGCCGTCGGGCTGCCCGTCATGGCCACGATCGGCGCGATGATTTATCATGATTACGGCCGAGGTTCGACGGCGCAGGCATCCTACGCCTATTTCCTCACCGATGCCGGTACCTATTCGATCTATAATATCATGCTCGCCACCGGGATCGTCCAACCCAATGGCATGAGCGTCATCTATCAGGCCTTCGGGAGCACGCCCTATATGCGTCAGCGTGGCACCTATCTGGTGCGCGAAGCCCCGGTCGCTGCGCCCGTGCCAGAGCCCGCGTCCTGGGGCCTGTTGATCGCCGGGCTCGGCCTCATCGGCGCCCGGCTGCGCCACAGGCGGCAACAGGGATATAAGCCTGCATAGGAGCCGGCTCAGGCGTGCGCCGATTGCTGCAGGGCGGGGCGACGCGGTGGCGCACGCAGCGTCCAGGACGAAGCGGTGCCTGTGTTTGCCCTGTCAGCGGCCGGTGGGGACAATCTCCACAATCAGGTCGCCGCGCTGCAGGCTGCGGGCGCCGTCCTCCCAGAAACCGATGACGCCGCTGCCCCTGTGGATCCGCACGCCCAGGCCCGTGGTGACATCGGCCATCGACTTGCCGACTTCGCTTGCCGTGACCGATCGTTCCTGCAGGCAGACCCGCCCCATGTTGGTGACAAGATCGGTTACATAATCGACGACATGCGCGCTGCCTGTCGCGCGCGCCAGCAGATGGCCGCCGAGATCGACCGGGTTAACGACGACATTGGCCCCGGCCTGGCGCATCAGCGCTTCGTTTTCGGCCGATTTGACGATTGCCGAAACATGGGCGCCGGGCGCGAGCTTGCGGGCACTGAGCACCACCAGCGCCGCGGTGTCGTCGCGGCCGGTGCAGACCAGCACGGCGCAGGCGGTTTCGACGCGCGCCGCGCTCAACACCTCGTTGTGGCTGGCATCACCGGTCAGCCCGGTGACCCCGCATGCCACGGCCTTGGCGACGCGTTCGGGATCCTTGTCGATGACGACGATCTGCAGCGGTTCGCTGCCGCCGCGAATCAGTTCACCGATGGTGGCTTCGCCGCTGCTGCCATAGCCGCAGACGATGCAATGCCCGTGCAACTGTCGCTGGATGTTCTGCATGCGCCACCGGTCCCAGATCCGCTTGAAGATGAAATCATACGCCGTGCCGAGGAAGATCAGCCAGATGAACAGGCGGATCGGCGTGACCACGAACGTGTCGAACAAACGCGCCTGGTCGGTGACGGGCACGATATCGCCATAGCCGACGGTCGCCACGGTGATGGCGGTGAAATAGACGACATCGACGAAGCTGACATGATTGTCGATGTTGTCGCGGAGGCCGCCGCGGTCGAACCAGTGGCCGGCGAGGGCGATGCCGATCAGCGCCAGCACGAGCAGGGCGCGCAGCCCCAGCGAGGCCCCGGGACCCAGGACGTCGGGCCGCTGCAAGCGCAACCAGGGGGTCGAGGCGGTCATGCCGCGACCTTAGCGAGGTCGCTATCGGCGCGGAAGTGGCCGCCGCCCGTCAGTCAGCGCAGCAACCCGGCGGCGCGCAGCGAGTCCGCGATGATCGTGCCGACATCGGCCGGCATTGCCCGCGCAGCCGGAGCCGCGGCGGGCGAGTGGCGGGCGTTCGCCGTTCCGGCGGGCCGCGGAATGTCCGCAGAGCCGGCCTCGTCGAGGCCCCAGAAGCGGGCGATATGGCGTGTGGACGAAATGCCGGCTTCGAGCATGTGCGGCCCTGCGGTGCCGACGCCGCCGGTCCCCTGCGCTTGCAGCGGCGTGCCGTGCGCCATGCCGCCGATATCGTAATATTCGATGACGGCGCGGCCGGTGGCGTCGCGCCAGATCTGGTGGACATGGCCGTCGACGACGTCCTCCTGCGATGGCGCGTCGCCGACGCCATGGACCGCGCGCCATTGCCCCAGGATGCGTTGGGCGTTGGAAGGATCGACGGTGGTGTCGGCGCTGCCCTGCCACACCGACAGGGTCGGCCAGGGGCCTTCATGGGCCGACGCACCCTCGACAAGCGCCCCCAGCCGCGCGTCGGACGGATAGCCCTGGCCGCGCATGCGTGCAAAGGCATCGCCCATCGCATTGGCGGCGCCATAGGGCAGGCCTGCGATGACGGCACCGCCGGCGAAGACTTCGGGGTAGCTTGCCAGCATGATCGACGCCATGGCACCGCCGGCGGACAGGCCGGTGACGTAGATGCGGTGCGGATCGATGCTGTGCGCGGCGATCATCGCCGCGATCATCTGCCGGATCGAATGCGCTTCGCCGGCATCGCGGCGTGCGTCGGCCGGGGAGAACCAGTTGAAGCAGAGGTTGGGATTGTTCGCCCGCTGCTGTTCCGGGAACAGCAGGGCAAAGCCCCGGGCGTCGGCGAGCTGCGACCAGCCCGACCCATGGTCATAGCCGGCGGCCGTCTGGGTGCAGCCGTGCAGCACGACCACCAGCGGCGCCATGTCGGGCAATCCGGCGGGAATATAGGTGCGGGCGCGCAGGGCGCCCGGGTTGCTGCCGAAGCCGTCCAGCGCCTGCAACCTGTCGGTGGCAGGGTGCGGCGGCGCGGCCGCCGCAGCGCGCGCACGCGCCAGCCGCTCGATCGTCGATCCCAAACCTGTCAAATCGTGCTCCAGCGCTGGCCAAGTCATTGCATCAGGGACAACGCACGCCGGCGTTCTTCGTTGCTGCACTGCACAATGAATAGCATATTGATTCTGCGGACGATAGATTATCAGGCCCGGCAGATGACGGAACCCGTTGCGTGCAGACCGGCTCTTCACCTCGGCGCCAATCCCCCCTAAAGCTGCCGGCGGGAAAAAAGGGGTTATCATGCGTCATCGCGTTCTCGTCGGGTCTGCGGCACTCATCCTGTCCATCGCCGCCACGCCGCTGGCCTTTGCGGCGACGGCGCCGGTGGCGGCCACCGCGTCCGAGGATGCGCGGCTGACAGCGTTCCTCGATGCCGAGTTCGCCCAGGAGGTCAAGCAGCGGCCGCAGCTGGCAACCCGGCTCGGGGTCAAGGACGGCCAGGACAAGCTCGACGACATCAGCGACGCCGCCGCGATGAAGCAGCTGCAATGGCGCCGGGACAGCGTGGCGCGGATGAAGAAGGCGTTCGACCGCGCCAGGCTTTCGCCGGCGGCGCAGGCCAATTTCGACATCTGGGCGCTCGAGCTCGACCGTGCCGAACTGTCCTATCGCAACCGTGGCTTTCAGCCGCCGTTCTACTCCTTCCTCTATTCGGTGCATTCGCAGCTGCCGAATTTCCTCATCAGCACGCACACCGTGAACGATGCCGCCGACATGAAGGCTTATGTCGCGCGGCTGCGCGCCATCCCCGGCGTGCTCGACACGGCCATCGCGCGCAGCCGCCAGTCGGATGCGGCCGGCATTCACGCGCCGCGGTTCCAGATCGAGCGTGTCATTGCCGGCAGCCGATCGATCGTCACCGGAGCGCCCTTCGGCGACGGCCCCGATTCGCCGTTGTGGAGCGATATCAAGGCCAAGGGCGCCAAGCTCGTCTCGACGGGCAAGGCGACGCAGGCCGAGGTCGATGCCATGCTTGCCGAAGCGCGCACCGCCTTGCTGGCGATCCGTCCCGCCTACGACCGGGTCATCGCCTGGGCGGAAGCCGATCTGCCGGCTGCGCCCAGCGGCCGCGTCGGCGCCGTGTCGCTGCCCGGCGGGGCCGATTGGTATGCCGCCGCGCTGAAACTTGCCACGACCACGAACCTGACGCCCGAACAGGTGCACCAGACCGGGTTGAAGGAGGTGGCGCGGATCGAGGCCGAACAGGACGCGCTGGCGCGCCAGGCCGGCTTCAAGGACCGCGAAGCCTTTTACGCCGAGCGCGCGCGGCTGTTTCCGACCGCGCCATGGACCGATGCCAGCCGCGCCGAATATCTGCGCATCGCCAATGAATCGATTGCCAACACCCGCAAGCTGTTGCCAAAATATTTCGGTGAACTCCCGGCCTATCGCATGGAAGTGATCCGCGAGCCGTCGTTCAGCGAAGTCGCCGGCGGTGCCGCCCATGCCGCAGGGCCGAGCCCCGACGGGGTGCGCCCTGGCCGGGTCTATGTCCATCTGCTCGGCACATCGGAAGACCCGGCCGCGGTCTATGACCTGATGTGCCACGAGGGCATTCCGGGTCATGTCATGCAGGGCGATATCCAGGCGCGCCAGTCGAGCGGGCCGAAGTTCCGCAAGGCCTATGGCTATGTCGCGTTCGGGGAGGGCTGGGGCCTGTACAGCGAGGCACTGTGCAAGGAAATGGGGGCGTATCCCGATCTCGCCGCCGATTTCATGCGGCTCGATGCCGAACTGTTCCGCGCCGCGCGGCTCGTCGTCGATACCGGCATCCATGCCAAGGGCTGGACCGAGCAACAGGCAAATGATTACATGATCAAGACCGGCCGCACGCCGGTCGACAAGGCCCGGTCCGAGGTGCGCCGCTACATCACGCTGCCGGGGCAGGCGACCGGCTACAAGATCGGCATGATCAAGATCATGGAATTGCGCCGCAAGGCCGAGGCGGCACTGGGAAGCAAGTTCGACCTGAAGAGCTTTCATGACCTGCTGATCGGTTCGGGGTCGTTGCCGCTCGACGTGCTGGAGCGCCGGGTCGACGACTGGATCGCGGTGAACAAATAGCGCGGACGCGCCGCGTCTTCAGGGCCGCCGGGCTGGTGCTTGCCGCAGCCCGGGCGACCCCATAAAAGGCGCGTCGCTGCCGGCGGCGGCGTGCAATGCGCCCGTAGCTCAGTTGGATAGAGCGCGGGACTTCTAATCCTGAGGCCGCTGGTTCGAATCCAGCCGGGCGCACCAATACCGCCGTTTGCTGCCGTTTCCTGTTCTGGCGCCGCCCATGCGGTCGTCCGAACCCGCCAGAACGAAATGCCGGGTGCGGGTGTCGAATCCGGCCGGCGGCGACGCCCAAGTGAATAAAAGGCGTCAGTCCGCCTTGAGGGCGGCGAGTTCATTTCCGCTCGGATCGCGGAAGTGGAAGCGTCGACCTCCCGGAAAGGCGAAAACCGGCTTGGTGATGACCCCGCCCGCCTTGTTCACCGCTTCGAGCGACGCCTCCAGATCATCGACGGCAATGACCGCCAGGGGCGCGGACGTGGCTTCGCTGGCGTCCGCTTGCAGGCCGATGTCCACGTCACCGGTCAACGTGCAGGTGTAGCTTGGGCCGAAGTCGGTGAAGGCAAGGCCGAACGCATCGGCATAGAATGCGCGGGCCGAAGGCAAATCGGATGCGGGCAATTCTACGAAGCAGATACGAGACATTATTTGCCCTCCGAAAGTTTCTTGCGCGGCGTCCTGGTGGTGGGCTTCAAGCCTGCTGCGCTGCGGGCAATCCACGATCGCAGGCTGTCGCGATCGGACAGCATAGCGTCCGGTACTAGCAGATAGCTTTTGCTCGGAGGATCGTCCGGTTCATACCGCAGCGGCCGGACGTCGGGCACCGCGCGCATCGCCGCGTGATCTGCGCCCGTCATCTTGAGCGCAAGCCCGACATTCGACAGCGAAGCGAATGCCTGCCCGGCGGCATAACCCATGATCCCGCCGAACATCGGGCGGAACCCGAGTTCAAGGTCGGGTGGGCACGCCGCCGCCATGACGGTCTGCAATTCCTTCGGATCGTGCCCCACGCGCTCGCCTCATCGCCTTTCGATCGATCCTATGCGTTCACCCGGCTCCTGCCAACAGGGTGTCCGCATGACGCGCCGGGCCGATGGTCTCCTTGCCCTTCGCGAACGGCCGCAGTAGCAGAGACGTTGGCGCACGGTGCTCGGGTGCTCGCCATCTCGAGCGATGAAGCCCTTGGGGAGCGGAAATTTCGGCGCGCATACAATCGCTTAACCATTCTGCGCTAACGCATTCGCATCAAACCCCGCGAAAGAGGCCAAGTGGAAGGCGCCGTCTATGCCCTGATCCTCAACGCGCTGGTGGCGCTGTTGTTTTCGGTCGCTTTTGCCATCATCCGGATGTCCTACCCGGGTGATCGGCGCTTTCCCTGGTTCTGCACGGCCTATCTGCTCGGCATGATGACACCGCTGAGCGAGCTTGGCGTGCGTTTCACCGCGCATCAATCCTGGTTCATGGCGACGAGCTACCTCAGCTTCCTGTTGTCGATCATCGCGATGGCGATGGGGCTTGCCGTCGTCGCCGGTCGGGCGCCGCCGTGGCGGTTGGCCGGCGCCATCGTCGCGACGGGCGTGCTGACGCGGATCGCCATCTGGGGCGGGCCGCGTGACGACCTCGCCTATGAACTTGCCTATCAGGCGCCTTTCGCCATCGCCGCCGGACTGGGCATGGCCATCGCCATCGATGTCGCCAAGGCAAACCGAAGCCGGCTATGGCTTGCGGTCGCCATCGCCTTCGGCTTTCTCGTCGTCTATCTGCTGGTTAAGCCGTTCTTTGCCAATGCCTTTGGGTCGGGCGCGACGGCTGCCGCCTATACGTCCAGCCGTTATGCGCTGTTTTCGCAGGCGACCGGCGGCGCGCTGATCGTGACCGTCGGACTGTTGATCCTGCTGATCGTGGTCGATGCGGCGATGGGCAAGACGTTGCTCGAATCGGAAAGCGACGCGCTGACCGGGATCGCAAATCGGCGCGGCTTCGAGCGCCAGTCGGCGCGTGTCTTCGCCGATGCGCGCCGCACCGGCAAGCCGCTGACGATCGTAACGTTCGATCTCGATCGCTTCAAGGCGATCAACGACACTTATGGTCATTCCGCCGGGGACGCGGTCATCCGGGCCTTTGCTGATGTCCTCAGGTCCGAGGCGCCGGAGTCGGCGGTGATCGCGCGGCTTGGCGGCGAGGAGTTCGTGATGCTGCTCGACCGCACGTCGCAACGGGGCGCTTGGCCGATCGCCCAGGCCGTGCGCGAGGCGACGATGGCCATGGACAGACGCCTGCCGCCGGTGACCGTCAGCGGCGGTATCGCCGAACGGCAGCCCGGCGACAGCCTGGACACGGTGCTGCACCGCGCCGACCGCTGGGCCTATGCCGCCAAGAATAGCGGCCGCAACCGCATCTGCCCCGATCCGGCCGGCGCGAGCCTGCGAGTGATCGCCCGCAACAACTGAAGCCTTGCCCGCCGGGGAGGGTGCCGCTGCCGTCCGGCCGTGTGAATTTTCCGCGTCATGTCTTGACGCCATTGCGACAGCGGCACATATGCCTCCTCACTGTTGGCACTCGCGTTTGTTGAGTGCCAACAGGCAGAATCCCAATCAAAGTGAGGGCTACAATGACATTCCGTCCGCTCCACGACCGAGTGCTCGTGCGCCGCGTCGAAGCCGAAGAAAAGACCGCTGGCGGGATCATCATCCCGGATACCGCGAAGGAAAAGCCGCAGGAAGGCGAAGTCGTCTCGGTCGGCACCGGCGCCCGTGGTGACGACGGCACCGTCCATCCGCTGGAAGTCAAGGCCGGCGACAAGATCCTGTTCGGCAAATGGTCGGGCACCGAGGTCAAGGTCGGCGGCGAAGACCTGATCATCATGAAGGAAAGCGACATTCTGGGGATCCTGGGCTGAAGCCCGAGACCGCCTGAACGTCAGCATTAATCGAAGGAAATCACCATGGCAGCCAAAGACGTAAAGTTCGGCCGCGACGCGCGTGAGCGCATTCTGCGCGGCGTCGACATTCTCGCCGATGCAGTGAAGGTCACGCTGGGTCCCAAGGGCCGCAACGTCGTCATCGAAAAGTCGTTCGGTGCTCCGCGTATCACCAAGGACGGCGTCACCGTCGCCAAGGAAATCGAACTGAAGGACAAGTTCGAGAACCTGGGCGCCCAGATGGTCCGCGAAGTCGCTTCGAAGACCAACGACATCGCCGGTGACGGCACCACCACCGCCACTGTGCTGGCCCAGGCCATCGTGCGCGAAGGCATGAAGTCGGTTGCCGCCGGCATGAACCCGATGGACCTGAAGCGCGGCATCGATCTCGCCGTCGGCAAGGTCGTCGCGGATCTTAAGGCGCGTTCGAAGCCGGTCGCCGGCACCTCGGAAATCGCCCAGGTCGGCACCATCTCGGCCAATGGCGAAACCGAAATCGGTGACATGATTGCCAAGGCCATGGAAAAGGTCGGCAAGGAAGGCGTCATCACCGTCGAAGAAGCCAAGGGCATGGACAGCGAACTCGACGTCGTCGAGGGCATGCAGTTCGATCGTGGCTATCTGTCGCCGTACTTCATCACCAACCCGGAAAAGATGCAGGTCGAACTCGATTCGCCCTATATCCTGATCCACGAGAAGAAGCTCTCGAACCTGCAGGCGCTGCTGCCGGTGCTCGAAGCGGTCGTCCAGTCGGGCCGCCCGCTGCTGATCATCGCCGAAGACGTCGAAGGCGAAGCGCTGGCGACCCTGGTCGTCAACAAGCTGCGTGGCGGCCTGAAGGTTGCTGCCGTCAAGGCGCCGGGCTTCGGTGATCGCCGCAAGGCCATGCTGGAAGACATCGCCGTCCTGACCAAGGGCGAGATGATTTCGGAAGACCTCGGCATCAAGCTCGAAAACGTCACCCTGCCGATGCTCGGCCAGGCCAAGCGCGTCACCATCGACAAGGACAACACCACGATCGTCGATGGCGCTGGCGATGCCGACAGCATCAAGGGCCGTGTCGAGCAGATCCGCGCCCAGATCGAAATCACCACGTCGGACTATGACAAGGAGAAGCTGCAGGAGCGTCTTGCCAAGCTCGCCGGCGGTGTTGCGGTCATCAAGGTCGGCGGTTCGACCGAAGTCGAAGTCAAGGAGCGCAAGGATCGCGTCGACGACGCCCTGCACGCCACGCGCGCAGCGGTTGAAGAAGGCATCGTTCCAGGCGGTGGTACGGCGCTGCTGTACGCGACCAAGGCGCTCGAAGGCCTCAAGGGTGCCAACGACGACCAGACCCGCGGTGTCGACATCATCCGCCGGGCGCTGTTCGCCCCGGTCCGTCAGATTGCGTCGAACGCCGGCCATGACGGTGCCGTCGTTTCGGGCAAGCTGCTCGATGGCGATGACGACAAGATTGGCTTCAACGCCCAGACCGACGTGTATGAAAACCTCGTCGCCGCTGGCGTGATCGATCCGACCAAGGTCGTCCGCACCGCGCTGCAGGATGCCGCTTCGGTCGCATCGCTGCTGATCACCACGGAAGCGGCGATCAGCGATCTGCCTGCCGACGACAAGGGCGGTGCCGGTGGCGGCATGCCCGGTGGCGGCATGGGCGGCATGGGCGGGATGGACTTCTAAGTCCTTCCCTCCGACACAGGAATTGGGGTCGCAGCGCAAGCTGCGGCCCTTTTTCTTTGTCGCGATCGCTTGCCGTTTGTCGGTCATTGCCATACATAACGTATATGTTTCATATATAGGGTGGTGGGCGGTGGGATTGGTCAATATCGACGATGCGCTGCACGAGCAGCTGCGCCGGGCCAGCAAGGTGTCGTTTCGATCGATCAACGCCCAGGCGGCGTTCTGGATCAGGATCGGCATGCTCGGTGAGCTCAACCCCGAGATGACATTTCAGCAGCTCGCTGCGCGGGATCTCAGCGAGGCTGGTGTCGACCCCGCCCAGATCGTCGACGCACGATGATAAAGTCGCCGGAGGCGCTCGCCCATATGGCGGAAGCCGGGCGCCTGCTCGCCGCGGTCTTCACCCATCTCGACGGCCAAAGCCTGGCCGGGCGGACGACGATGGCGATCAATGATCTGGTCGAAAGCTATATCGTCGACGCGCTCGGCGCGCGCCCGGCCAGCAAGGGGCAATATGGCTATGGCTATGTCCTCAACTGCTCGCGCAATCAGGTCGTGTGCCACGGCGTGCCTTCGGACAGCGAACATGTCGCCGACGGCGACATTCTCAATCTCGACATCACATTGGAAAAGAACGGCTTTATCGCCGATTCCAGCAAGACCTACCTGGTCGGCAATGTGTCGCCGGCGGCAAGGCGGCTGGTCGAGACCTGCTATGAGGCGCTGTGGAAGGGCATCCGCGCCGTGCGGCCGGGCGCCCGCCTCGGCGATATCGGCCATGCCATCGAACGCCATGCCAAGCGTTCCGGCTATTCGGTGGTGCGCGAATATTGCGGCCATGGTATCGGGGAACAGATGCACGAGGAGCCGCAGATCCTCCATTTCGGCAAGCCGGGCACGGGCCTGGTGCTGCGCGAAGGCATGGTCTTCACCATCGAACCGATGCTCAACCAGGGGCGCCGCAGTGTCCGGACCGAAGACGATGGCTGGACCGTCGTCACCGTCGACGGCAAGCTGTCGGCGCAGTTCGAGCACACGGTGGCGGTGACCCGCGACGGCGTGCGCGTTCTTACGCTTCGCCCGGACGAGGTGCCGCCGGCGCGCTGATGCGCTCGGCGACTTTGACCGCGGCCCACAGATCTTCCTGCGCGTCGAGGGGCAGGGCAGCAAAATCGCCGTTGGCCAAGGCCTCCATGGCGCGGAACCGCCGTTCGAACTTGGCACTGCCGGCGCGCAAGGCCGCCTCGGCATCGATATCATGGCGGCGAAGCAGGTTGACGACGACGAACAGCAGGTCGCCGGCTTCCTCGACCCGGTGAATGTCGCTGGTGGCGGTGTCGAACTCGGCCAGTTCCTCGTCCACCTTGGCGCGCACGCTCGCCAGGTCGGGCCAGTCGAAGCCGACGCGCGCCGCGCGCGACTGGAGTTTCTGGGCGCGCATCAACGCGGGCAGGGCGGTCGCCACGCCGTCGAGCGCCGACACCGCGCCATCGGTCGCGGCGCGTTCGGCAGCCTTGATCGCCTCCCAATCGGCCTTTTGCGCGTCGGCATCGGCGGCGCGGGCCGCGGTTCCGAAGATATGCGGGTGCCGCCGCTCCATCTTGGCGCAGACCCCGTCGATCACATCGGCGATGTCGAAGTGGCCGGCTTCCTGCGCCATGCGCGAATGAAAGACGACCTGGAACAGCAGGTCGCCGAGTTCCGACCGCAATTCGCCGAAGTCGCCGTTGCCGATCGCCTCGGCGACCTCATAGGCTTCCTCGATGGTATAGGGCGCGATGCTGGCGAAATCCTGCGCCAGGTCCCAGGGGCAGCCTGCGACGGGATCGCGCAGCCGCGCCATGATGGCGATGATGCGATCGAGGCCGTGGCGCTCAACGTCAAGGTCGGGAACGGTCATGCTTGCTCCTGCAGCGCCTGTGCCGGAACGCTTTAGGATGGGACCGTGGAGCGGGGAAGGGGCCGCCGGCCCCGGGGGGCCGGCGGCCGAAGGATCAGGCGATGCTTGCCTGCAGCGCGCGGCGGCGCATGGCCCCGCCGACGAGGCCGAAGCCGGCGATCATCATCGCCCAGCTCGACGGTTCGGGGACGTTGTTGGCACTGATGTAGTTGCGCAGGATCTGGGCCGTGTTGATCTTGTAGTTCGGCCGGGTCAGGATATCAAAGGCGAGGTTCCAGCCCATGGCGTCCATGATCGCCAGGTCCTGGGCGGTGACGATGCCCTGCTGGCAGATGCCGCCCGTCGGATCGTGGATGCCGACCTGCGGTTCGAGCAGGATCGTGCAGCTCACGCCGTCATGGATGCGCGCGCCTTCGCGCCAGTGCGAGGTCTGGAAGCCATCGGGCCCGGCCGAAAAGCCGGCGTTGCCGAGATATTCGGTCGCGCCGCCATCGATCGAGAAATAGGGATTGCCGCCCCAGGTGTTGTCCCACACGCCATTCTTGTACCGGAACATGTCGGTGTTCGAAGGACGCGAGTTGAGCGTGGTGTTCTGACCGACGGCGCTGGTGAAGCCGAGCGCATGGCCCATTTCGTGGACGGCGACGGAGATGAAGTCCGACGACAAGGTCTGGAAGCCATCATTGGTGTCGAAATCGAACATCCGTGCGCTGTTGAAGCGGATGGTCGCATCGGACGCGGTCGACGTGCCGGTGTAGAGACCGAGTGCCTTTTGCAACGACGTGTTGAGCGACACATTGGCATTGCTGAAATTGGGCAGATTGGCGACGACACTGGCATCGAGCGCCGTGGTGGCATCGGCGATCATTGCCGTCTTCCAGGCCGACGTCGCCTTGCTGCCCGACGAGCTCGACGCAGACCCGAGCGTGCTCGGTGCAAAACCCTGGGTGGTGAAGCCGACGTTGAAATTCACCGTCACATCATCGAGCAGGACCGATTCCCAATAATCGGCAGCGGCACGAAAGCCGGTGTAGGCTGCGGTTCCGGTTTCGACACCTCCGGTGTTGTTGAGGACGATGGTCAATGCCGATGCGCTGCCGGACGCCATTGTGCATCCCAGCAAGGCGCCGGCCAAGGCAAGCCTGTGTCTCATGGTTATATGTACCCCTGATGTACCGCGACCCCCTCGACCGCGATGTGTCGCAATGTGGTAACAAAATTGCCGCAGTGCAAACAGAATATTACTATTGAGAAGTTAACGAGAATTGCGGCGGAGTTAAGGGTGCATCCAGGCGATGTACCCGACTTGCATTTAGCCGATAATATATATTATGCTAAATAACATATGGCTTGGCGAATGGATCGCCTGCCACTATCGCCCGGTCCTGCGATGCCGCGCCAGCATATTCCCCAGGCTGCCGACCTGTTCGGCGACATCGAGGCAACGCCGAAGGTTCGCCCACGCGACTATCTGCCCGGACTTGTCGTCGCCGTGCTGGCGACCATGGCAGCAGCCAGCCTCACACAGCGCTATGGCGCGCCGTTGACGCTGATGGCGTTGCTCATCGGCCTGGCGCTCAACTTCCTGTCGGCGGATCGGCGACTGACCCCGGGCTTGACGCTGGCGTCGCGCGAACTGCTGCGCTGGGCGATCGTCCTGGTCGGCGCGCGGATCACCCTCGCGCAGATCGCGGCGCTCGGCCCGGAATCGCTGGTGATGGTGGTCATCACGGTCACTGTCACCATCGCCGCCGGTGTCGGCGCCGCACGGCTGCTTGGATTTTCGGCACCATTCGGCGTTCTGGCGGGCGGTGCCGTTGCCATCTGCGGCGGTTCGGCAGCCATGGCGCTGTCGGCAACCTTGGGCGAGCGCCGCGTCCGCCAGGCCGAACTCACGCTCGTCCTCGTCGGCATTTCGGCGATGAGCGCGCTGGCGATGATGGTGTATCCGACCATCGCCCATGGCCTCGGGTTCAACGATGCCCAGGCCGGCTATTTCCTCGGCGGATCCATCCATGACGTGGCGCAGGCGCTGGGTGCCGGCTATGCCTTTTCGCCGGCAGCCGGCGAAACCGCGACCATCGTCAAGCTGGCGCGGGTGGCGATGCTGGCGCCGGTGCTCGGCGTCATTGCGTTGCGGTTCCCGCCGCAGCTGGAGATCACTGCACCCCATGGCAAGCCCACGGCGCGGACGGCGATCGTGCCATGGTTCGTGCTCGGCTTCTTCGGTGTTGCCGCGATCAATTCGACGGGAATCATTCCCGCGCCGGTGTCGCTGTTCGCCGCCGACAGCGCGGCCTGGATGCTCGCCATTTCGGTTGCCGCGACGGCGATCCGCTCGCCGCTTGCGGAGATTTTGAAGGCCGGGCCAAAGCCCCTGCTCGTCATCGCCGTCTCGACGCTGACGGCCTTTGCGCTGTCGCTGCTCTATGCCTGGCTTGGCATCAGCTGACCGGATCGAGCAGGATCGTCAGCCCGTCATGGCCCGGCACGACGCCGACCGGCAGCTCGGCCGCCAGCGTCGCATAGTCCATCGACTGGTCCATATGAGTCAGCACCGCCGCAGCCGGGCGGTAGTGCGAGATCCAGTCGAGCGTTTGCGCCAGATGGCTGTGCGTCGGGTGCGGAGTGCGCCGCAGCGCATCGACAACCCACAAATCGAGCCCTTGCAGCGCTGCGTCCGCGCGGGTGTCGAGGTGCTTCACATCGGTCGAATAAGCGAGGGCGCGGCCGCCTGCATCGATGCGATAGCCCGTCGAATCGATATTGCCGTGGTTCTGCTCGAACGGTGTGACGCGCATGGCGCCGACAGTCATCGGCCCGGTCAGGGTCGTGGCCGTGCACGTCGGCGGATAGAATTCCGTGCCTTCGAACACATAGTCGAAGCGCTGGCGCAGCACCCGCCAGGTTGGCGCCGAGGCATAGCAGGCGACCGGGGTTCGCATCGCATGGAACACCTGCCGCAGATCGTCGATGCCATGGGCGTGGTCGGCATGGTCATGGGTGAGCAGCACGGCATCGAGCCGGCTGACCCGTGCCGACAGCAATTGCTCGCGCAGGTCGGGGCCGGTGTCGATCAGGACGGTGGTGCCGGCATGTTCGACGAGCACCGAAACCCGGCGGCGGCGGTTCTTCGGCTCGGTCGGGTCGCACGCCCCCCAGTCCCCCGCCCCGTCGGCGCCGCCGATGCGCGGCACGCCGCTCGAGGTGCCGCTGCCGAGCATCGTCAATCGCATCGGTCAGCGCCCAGATTTGGTGAACAGGGCGCCGAAATTGGCAGTTGTGCTGCTCGCGAGCGCTTCGGACGTCTCGCCGCGCAGCGCTGCCACGAACGCCGCGGTATGGGCGACGAAGCCCGGCTCGCAGGTCTTGCCGCGCATCGGCACCGGCGCCAGGAACGGTGCGTCGGTTTCGACCAGCAGCCGGTCGGCAGGGATGGTCCTGGCGCTGGCCTGCAGATCATGGGCGTTGCGAAACGTCACGATGCCTGACAGCGATATGTAAAATCCCAGCGCAAGTGCCTGATCGGCAAAGTCCTGGCTCGCTGTGAAACAGTGGATGACGCCGGTCAGCGCCCCCTCACCCGGTTCCCGCAGCAACGCCAGCGTGTCGGCTTCGGCGTTGCGCGTGTGGACGATGATCGGCAGGCCGGTGGCACGTGCCGCGAGGATGTGGGCGCGAAAGCTGGCGCGCTGCCGTTCCCGGTCGCTCTTGTCATAGAAATAGTCGAGCCCGGTTTCGCCGATGCCGATGACCCGGCCGTGACCGGCGGCGTCGATAAGCGTCGCGGCATCGGTATCGGGGTGAAGGTCGGCCTCGTGGGGGTGGATGCCGACCGTCGCCCAGACGTCGTCCTCGGCA
The DNA here is from genome assembly GCF_011927825.1 of Polymorphobacter fuscus. Taxonomy (NCBI): domain Bacteria; kingdom Pseudomonadati; phylum Pseudomonadota; class Alphaproteobacteria; order Sphingomonadales; family Sphingosinicellaceae; genus Sandarakinorhabdus; species Sandarakinorhabdus fusca. Next base: position 485,296 of record NZ_JAATJI010000001.1, read on the forward strand.
TCGGCGAGGCCGACAACCTCGTCCCATTCCGCCCGCTTCGTCGCGATGCCCAGGAAACCGCCGACACCGGCGGCGCGCGCCCGTGCCAGAACGCCCTGCACGTCCTCGCGCAGGCCGGGGTAGTTGAGGTGGCAGTGGCTGTCGATCAACATGGGCTTGTCTTACAATGCCTTGGACATGCGGACCAGCGGCACCGGTGCGCCGCCGTTGCTGTCGAAAATGCGTTCAACGGCGACGAAGCCGGATGTGCGGTACAGGGGTTCGCCCGACAGGGTCGCCATCAATTCGACCGTTTGGAACCCGGCACGGCGCGCCGCCGCCTCGCAGCAGGTCAGCACCGCCCTGCCCACCCCGCGGCGCGCAAAGGCCGGGTCGGTATACATGGCCCTGATCCGCGCCGGCTCGGTGGCGGGGTCGAGCATGCGGGCATCGCGCCCGGCGGAATGGTCGCCGCCGTACAAGGTGGCGCGTCGGCTCCAGCCACCGCTGCCCGCCAGCTGACCATCGAGTTCGGCGAGATAGTAGCAATTGTCCAGGATCAACTGGCTATCCAGCCCCATCACGGCCTTGCTCGCCTCGACCTCCGACGGCGTCAGAAAGGTCGATTGCAACTGCGCAATCGCCCGCGCCATCATCGCCCGCAATGCCGGCAAGTCATCCGTTGTGGCAAGACGCAGGACAGGCGTCACGCCGCTGCTTCGCTCCAGCGCGGGAAGACGCCCTGCGGGTCCGGAAGCTGCGTTCCGGCCGCAACAACATCGCCCAGGTTACTGAACTGGCGTGCGTCCGGTGCCACGCCCAGCTGGTCGAGCAGCCGCGCCGACGCCTCGGGCACGAAGGGCTGGGTCAACAGCACGATCCGGCGTGTCGCATCGAGCGTCGCCTGCAGCACATGCCCCATCGCGGCGACGTCGGTCTTGGCGAGCTTCCACGGCGCGTTGTCGGCGAAATAGCCATTGGCGGCGTTGACCATCGCCATCACCGCTTCCAGCGCGCGGTTCAATTGCAACCCCGCCATCGCGCCGAAATAGGCCTGGGTCAGCGTGTCCAGGCTTTCGGACAGCGGCTCCGCCCCCTCGCTGGCGCCGGACCCCGGCATGGCGCCGCCCAGGTTCTTGGCAACCATCGACAGCGCTCGTTGCGCCAGATTGCCGATGCCATTGGCCAGATCGGCATTGGTGCGCTCGATGATCGCTTCGTCGCTGTAGCTGCCGTCCTCGCCAAAGGCGACCTCGCGCAGCAGGAACCAGCGTAGACGGTCGACGCCGAAGCGCTCCGCCATCGCCGCAGGGTCGACGACATTGCCGTCCGACTTTGACATCTTGACGCCGCGATTGAGCACAAAACCATGGCCGAACACGGTTTTCGGCAATGCCAGCCTGGCCGACATCAGGAACGCCGGCCAGTAGACGGCGTGAAAGCGAACGACATCCTTGCCGATGACGTGCAGGTCGGCCGGCCACCATTCGCCCTCGAGGCCGCCCGCGCCGGTCAGATAGTTCGCCAGGGCATCGACCCAGACATACATCACATGCCCGGGGCTGCCGGGGACCGGAATGCCCCAGTCAAAACTTGTCCGCGACATCGACAGATCTGAAAGTCCGCCGGAAACGAAAGATCGCATCTCGTTGAAACGGCTTGCAGGCTGGATGAAGTCGGGGTGCGCCGCATAATGGGCGAGCAGTGGTTCGGCATAGGCGGACAGCTTGAAGAACCAGCTTTCCTCGACGGTCCATTCGACTGCGGTGCCCTGGGGCGACAGCTTGACCGCCCTGCCCTCGGCGTCTTCGCCGGCGATCAGTTCCGCCTCGTCGTAATAGGCTTCGTCGCGGACCGAATACCAGCCTTCGTAGCGGCCGAGATACAGGTCGCCATTGGCCGCCATGCGGTCCCACAGCGCCTGGCACAGGTCCTTGTGATCCGCGTCGGTCGTGCGGATGAAGCGATCGAAGCTGATGCCGAGCTGGCGATCGAGGTCGATGAAGGGCTGCGACGTGGCGTCGACATAGGCGCGGGGTTCGATGCCCGCCACCCGCGCCGCCTGCGCGATCTTGAGGCCGTGCTCGTCGGTCCCGGTCAGGAAGCGGACGTCGAAACCATCGAGGCGCTTGAAGCGGGCGATGGCGTCGGTGGCGATCGCTTCATAGGCATGGCCCATGTGCGGCTTGCCATTGGGATAGGCGATGGCGGTGGTGATGTAGAAACGCGGGTTCATGGTGGCGGAATGCGGGAGAAACTGCCGTCGTGCAACCCAATCTAATCCACCCGGGCAAGGCCGGCGATCTTGCGCGCCAGGTCGAAGGCCACCGATTGCGGATCGAGCGACAGGCCGATTGCGCTGCCGGCCAGCGCTGTCGCTGCCTCCCAATCGGACAGGGTGCGGGCCAGCGCCGGGCCATTGCGCGTGCGCGCGGCCTGCGCCAGCATGGCCGGCGCCAGGTCGAGGAACGCGTCGTAGCGCGCGCTGTTGCCTTTCCCCGCCAGCGACCGCGCCAGCGCAAGGGCCCGGCCCGCCGCGGCCTCCGGCGGCGAATCCGCCAGTTCGGACAGTTGCTCCGCCAGCGCCGCCACGCCGCTTTCGGCAAAGCGCAGCGCCCGCCCGGGCGCGCCGTCCGCCATGCGCACCAGTGCCGCGCGGTCCTCGTCGTCAAGGCTGGGCGCAGCGTCGGCGAGCAGGGTATCGACTTCGGCATCGGTCAGCCGCGCAAAGCGCAAGGCCCGGCAGCGCGACCGGATGGTCGGCAACAGCCGCCCCGGAGTATGGCTGATCAGGAAGAACAGGGTTTGCTGCGGGGGTTCCTCAAGATTCTTCAGCAAAGCATTGGCAGACTGAACATTCATCTCGTCGGCGCTGTCGACGATGACCACCCGCCAGTCGGCGATCGACGGCGTCTGGCGAAACAATGGCTGCAGGGCGCGCACCTCGTCGATCCGGATCGCGGCGCGCTGCTTGCCCTTGTCGTCTTCGGTGCGGACCAGCCGGCGAAAATCCGGATGGCTGCCGGCCGCGATCATCGCCGCGGCAGGCGTTCCGTCGCCGCCGGCAAAGGCGGCACCATGCGGCTTGCCAGCGAGCAGCCACGTCGCCGCGGCTTGTGCGAACAGCGCCTTGCCCAGCCCCTGCGGGCCGGTGAGCAGCCAGGCGTGATGCGGGCGGTCGCCGGCGAAGGCCGACTTGAAAGCCGCCACCGGCGCGCCGTGGCCGATCATGGGCGCACGTGTGCAGCGATCTGGGCCGCCAGCGTAGCGACGGGCTGGTCGGCGTGGAAGCCATGGCAGCGGCGCGCCTCGTTGATCGGCAGCCGGGCAAAGAAGCGCGCGATGCGGCCGTGAAACCCCACATCATGACTTTCGAACCGCGCTTCCCCATCGTCGCGGGACCGCGCCCGCTGCAGGCCGAGATCGGCCGAAATCATCATCACGATCGTGATGTCGGGCCACAGGTCGCCGGTGACCTGGCGATGCAGCGTGCACAGTTCGGCGTCGGCGATCCCCTTGCCGGCCCCCTGGTAGGCGCGCGTCGAATCGACATAACGATCGCAGATCACCCAGTCGCCGCGCGCCAGCGCCGGGCGGATGACGCGCTCGACATGATCGGCCCGCGCTGCGTTGACAAGGCAGGTTTCCGCCCAGGCCGACCAGCGGTCGGCAGCGCCGGTGACGAGCAACCGGCGCAGCGCCTCCGCGCCGACCGTGCCGCCGGGTTCGCGTGTCAGGACAACGGCTTGGCCGGCGTCGCTCAGTGCATCTGCGAGCAGCCGCGCCTGGGTCGACTTGCCGCTGCCTTCACCGCCTTCGAAGCTGATGAAGCGGCCTGCCATGCCGCCTTACATCCCCACGAGCGACTTCAGCCACAGCCACGCCGCCAGCACCGGACCGGCTTCCTCGACCGCGGCGCCAGCGACCAGCGGCAGCCGCGTATCGGGGTTGCCCTGGACCGACACCAGCATCTCGCCGACCTTCTGGCCCTTGGCGATAGGTGCCTTCAACCCGGGCACGGCGACCACCCGGGTCTTGCGCTCGCTGCCGAGCCCGCGGGGTACGGTGACCATCGTGTCGCGCGGTGAAACCATCGTCACATCGGGGACGACGCCGCCGGCCACCGCTGCCTTGCCGACGACCTGTCCGGCCTTCAGCACCGGGATGCCCTGCCAGGCATTGAAGCCCCAGCTCATGAAATCGACCGAAGCGCCGATCCGTTCGTTGAACGACGACAGGCCGGCAACGACCATGACCAGCCGCCGGCCGCCCTGGACGGCGGAGCCGGTGAAGCCATATCCGGCTTCCTCGGTATGGCCGGTCTTCAGGCCATCGGCGCCGCTGATCCGCCCCAGCAGCGGGTTGCGGTTGGGCTGGGTGATCGCCTCTCCCTTGCCCAGCGTCTTGCCCCAGGTGAATTTTTCGGTGCCGTAGAACTTCTTGTACAGGTCGGGAAAGTCGCGGATCGTCGCCTCGGCGATCAAGGCCAGGTCGCGCGCCGTCACATATTCATTGGGGTCGGGCCAGCCGTTGGTGTTGGCGAACTGCGAGTTGGTGACGCCGATCTTCTTGGCGGCGCGGTTCATCAGCGCGACGTAATTCTCTTCGGTGCCGCCGAGCCCTTCGGCAAGGACCACGCAGGCGTCATTGCCCGACAGGGTGACGATGCCGTGCAGCAGGTTCTCCACGCTCACCTGTTCGTTGACCGACAGGAACATCGTCGACCCTTGCGAGTGCCACTTCTTCCAGGTTTCGGGCCGGACCAGGATCTTCTGCTCAAGCGTAGCATCGCCGCGCTCGAGCATGTCGAACGCGACATAGACCGACATCATCTTGCCCATCGACGCCGGCGGGATGCGCGTGTCCGCTTCCTTCGAATACAGCACCTTGCCGCTCGAAATGTCCTTCATATAGGCATAGACCGCAGGCGTGGTGAAACTCGGCTTCTGTGCCAGCGCGGGCGTGGCGGCGACGGAAAACAGCAAGGCAAACAATACGGGACGCATCAGGGCTGGGCTTTCGCGCTAGGGATCAACTTGAAGGAATCAGTCTCGCCTCGCTGTAGCCCGCGGTGCGCAGCTGCGCCAGCGCAGCGGTCGCGGCCGCAGGGTCGGCATAGGGGCCGAGCCGGACGCGGGTCAGCCCCGACGGTGCGACTTCGGTGGCCACGGGTCCGAAGCTTGCCAGATAACCCGTCAGCCACGCGATGCGCCCGGGATCACCCAGGGCGGCGACCTGGACGAAGATCGGGCGGCCGGGCTGCGCCAGTGGCGGGGGCGTCAGCGGGGCGGGCGCCGGCGCCGCGACGACCACGGGCGGGACCGGCATTGTCGCCGGATAAGCCTTGTCCGGATAGACGCGGCGCACCCGCACCCGCGCCAGCCCGACCTTGTCGACCCCCAGCAGCTGTGCCGACCGCCGCGACAAGTCGATGATCCGGCCATCGACGAAGGGCCCGCGATCGTTGATTCGCACCACCAGCCGACGGCCGTTGTCGAGGTTCTCGACCTCGACCCAGCTCGGCATCGGCAGGGTCTTGTGCGCGGCGGTAACGTCGTCCTGGTCGTAGCGTTCGCCATTGGCGGTGCTCAGCGCGTGAAACCCCGGCCCATACCAGCTGGCTATGCCGCGCGCTTCATAGGTCCGGTCGTCGCCCGGCGTGTACCAGACACCGCCGACCTGATAGGGCTTGCCGATCTTGACGGCAGCCGGATTGAACGCCTTGTTATAGGCCGGTCGCTGCGGCTTGCCGGCACAGGCGGCCAGGACAAGCAGCAGCGCCAGGCTAATGCTGCGGCCCGGCAACGGCATCGCCCAGCAGCGCCACCGACAGCGCATAGAAGTTGGAACAATTATAGCCGAGGATGGCGCGGTAGTTGCCGGTCGTCAGCCAGGCGCCCTGCCCCGGCCCGTCCGGCTCCACCAGCGACATCGGCGTCGCCGGCGCCGGCCAGCTGCCGGTCGTGGTCAGCCCCATCCGCTGCCATTCCGACGCCGGCAGCCATTTGCTGTGACGTTCGAGCGGCCGCACGCAAGTCGTCGGCGCCACCGGGTTGCGCACCGCAGCACGGTCGAAGCCCGCCGGCACCTGCACGGCAAAGCCCCAGCCGATGCCGGCCTGCCAGCCGTGCCGCGCCAGATAATTGCCGATCGACGCGATGGTGTCGGCCTCCGACCCCCAAATGTCGCTGCGGCCATCGCCATCGCCATCGGCGGCGTAGGCGAGGTACGACGAGGGCAGGAACTGGGGTTGCCCCATGGCGCCGGCCCAGCTGCCGATCAGCTGGGCGCGGGTTGCGCGCTTCTGGTCGATGATGTCGACGACGGCATCGAGTTCCTTGGTGAACAGCGCCCGGCGCCGACCTTCCCAGGCCAGCGTCGCCAGGCTGCGCACCACGTCGAAATCCCCGGTGACGCGGCCATAGCTGGTTTCCATTCCCCAGACGCCGATGATGACTCCGGCCGGCACCCCGGATGTTGCCAGCGCCTTGGCAAGCGGCGCGGTCGATCGGTCGAGCGCCGCCTTGCCGCCGTTGATGCGCGAGGCATCGAGCCGCCGTGCCAGATAGTTGTCGAACCGCGCCGGAGCGCCGCCGCTGTCGCCCGGCTGGGCACGATCGAGCTCGATGACCCGGTCGGACGGGACCATGCCGTTGAACAGCGCGTCGAGCGTCGCCGGCGCAACACCGCGGGCCAGCGCCGCGGTCCGGTAGCGCGCCAGCCATTCGGCAAAGCTGCCGGTCGCTGCCGGCGGCGGCGGGGCGGGACGCGGCACCGGGGCGGCCGGAACCGGGGCTGGCGGGGGCGCCGGCACCGGGGCTGGCTCCCGTTGCGGCGCGGCGCAGCTGGCGAGCAGGGCGGCGCCGATGATGGCGGTGAAAAACGAGGGGGTACGCGACATGCAGCGGTCATGGCACACGATCGCCGGCGTTGCCAGACGGTTGCGCCCGATCCGGCAACTCGGGACTTGCGACCCGCGCCCGCGCCCGGCAAGAGAGATTGGTCCGGAAGGGTGGCCGAGTGGTTTAAGGCAACGGTCTTGAAAACCGTCGTGGGGGCAACTTCACCGTGGGTTCGAATCCCACCCCTTCCGCCAGGTCGGCTTGCGGCGCGATCGAAGATCGGGTCGATCCTGTACCGGTCCACGGCGATCGCTTGCAGCTCAGCGAAATTCACCCCGACCGGCGGCTGAAGGGCGACGCACACGATCTTGTGGTGCGACACAGGACGATGCGCCGGCCTGCCAACGCTATTCCCATTCCGTCACCGTAATATTCGCGGTCGCTGTCACGCATGAAAAAACTTTCATCGCCGGGCGACGATCCGGATGCAGTGACTGGTCTAGCGCGGGTCTCGAGGCCGTGGCGGACGACGCTGCTGCCGATGGACATTCTCCCTGCCGTATCCCGATCGAGACCCGCCCCCGGTGACCATGACCACGCTGCCCAGAACCCAACGATATCGCGCGGCACGGCTGCTGATGGCGGGTGCCGCGCTGTTCGGCGGCGTCTGTCCAGCCGGTGCAGCGCCGGCCGCGATTGCTCTGGCGCCGCCCGCCGCCACGTCGACACAGGCCCCGACGCTCGTCTCGCTCGATGCCGCCATCGACGCTGCAATGACAGAGAATATCGATGTGGTCAGCGCCCGCAACGCCGTGCGCACCGCCGCCGCCGGGCTGCGCAGTGCCGATACCTTTCCTAACCCCGTGCTCAGCCTGGGCGCCACGTCGCTGCGCACCGGCCATGTCTTTCCCGATGCGGTCAGCAACATGGCCGATGATGTCGCCCGCATCGACCAGCCGATCGAGCGGGGCGGCAAGCGCCGGGCGCGGGTGGGGTCGGCGCGGGCAAGCCTTCAGGCCGCAAGCAGCGATGTTGCCGACACGCAGCGCCAGGTCCGCGCCGATGTCGTCGGCGCCTGGACGGACCTGCTGGCGGCCGAGCAGCGGCAGGCGCTGTATGACGGCATCGCCGCGTCCTACCGCCAGAGCCAGCTGCTGGCGGAACGCCGCCTGCAGGCCGGCGCCATTTCGGCCGGCGACCTGTCGCGCCAGCGCGTCGAGATGCTGCGCGCCCAAAGCGACTTGTCGCGGATCGCCAGCGACCGCCGCGAAGCCCAGCTCGCCTTGGCCGTCCTGATCGGCGAAGAGCCGCATGCCGCCACGCTGCAGACCATCGGCGGCTGGCAGCGGCCGGCGGTCAATGCCGATCGCGATATCGATACCATCGTGTCGGCACGGCCCGATGTCCGCGCGGCGGATGAACGCATCGCCGCCGCGCGCTATGCCTATGAAGGCGCCCGCGCCCTGCGCCACCCGGACATCAGCATCGGCGCCCAATATGAACATGGCGGCAACACGCCCGGAAGCAGCATCGGCTTTGGCTTTTCGGTGCCGTTGCAGGTCGGCAATCGCTATTCCGGCGAGATCGATTCCGCCAGTGTCGATCGCAACCAGGCGGAGGCCAACGCCGCCAAGGTTCGCGCCGTCGCCACGGCCGAAATCGCCACCGCCCGCCGCGCCGCCGAAGACGCGAGCGCGCGCCGCGCCCGCTACGACGACGACCTGCTGCCATCGGCGCGCAAGGCCGCAGCGACAGCAGAGTTCGCCTATGCACGCGGCGCCATGGCGTTGGTCGATCTGCTCGATGCACGCCGAACCCTGCTGGCGATCGCGCTTGCCGCCATCGATGCCCATGCCGACGAAGCCAAGGCGCGGGCCCGCCAGGCGGCGGCCGAAACCCCCGAGGAGACGCAATGACCGGCCGCAAACTTTCGGTTGCAACGGCGCTGCTGGGCGCAATGCTGCTGGCCGGCTGCGACAAGGCGCCGACCCAGGCGCCAACCACGTCGCCGCCCGCCGCCGTCGCCACCGAGCCTGGCGTCATCCGCTTTCCGGCCGGGTCCCCCGACCTCGACGCCATCGAGATCGTGGCGGCACGTTCCGGCCCCCTGCCCGTGTCGGCCGATCTCAATGCGCGCATCGCCGTCAACGAGGATCTGACCGCGCGCGTCGGCGCCCCCGTCGCCGGCCGGGTCACCCGCGTGCTCGTCGACATCGGCGGCCCGGTGCGCGCCGGACAGGCGCTGGCGCGCATGGACGCCCCCGATCTGGCACAGGCCACTGCCGACAAGCTGGAGGCCGAATCCGATGCCGACCTCAAGCGCCGCGCCGCCGACCGCGCCCGTACCCTGTTCGAAGGCGATGCCCTTGCTCGCCGCGACCTCGAAGCCGCCAATGCGGAGGCACGCTCGGCCGATGCCGAACTGACCCGCGCCCGGCTGCGGTTGCGCAATCTCGGTGGCGGCGCAGGCACCGACCTGTCGCTGACCAGCCCCGTCGCCGGCTATGTCCTCGACCGCCAGATCGAAGCCGGGCAGCAGCTGACGCCGGGCCAGAGCCCGTTGTTCACCGTCACCGATCCGCGGCGGCTGTGGCTGCTCGTCGACGTGCCCGAAACCGCCATTGCGCGCGCCCGCGTCGGCGAAGCGATCCTGTTCGAGGTCAACGCCTTTCCCGGGCGGCGGTTCGCCGGCAAGATCACCCGCATCGGCCTTGCCGTCGATCCGGCCACCCGCCGCATCCAGGTGCGCGCCGAAGTGCCCAACCCCGACCTGGCGCTGAAGCCGGAAATGTTCGCCCGGGCGCGTTTCGTGACCGACGACGGCGAAACCGCGATCCGCGTCCCCAACGCCGCGCTGTTCGAACAGGGGCTGAAATCCTATGTCTTCCGCGTCGATGCACCGGGCACATTCCGCCGGCTGCCGGTGACCGTCGGCGTGCGCGGCGAGGATGCGTCCTATGTCACCGCCGGGCTGAAGGATGGCGACAAGATCGTCGGCGAAGGCGCGCTGCTGCTCAACGCCCAGATGGCGGGTGAACAATGATCGACAGCCTCGCGCGCTTTGTGACCAAGAACCGGCTGTTCGTCTTCATCATGGTGGCGGCGTTGATCGGGATCGGCGTGCGCGCCGTCCTCAACATGCCGATCGAAGCGTTCCCGGATGTTCAGGACGTCCAGGTCGTCATCATCACCCAGCAGCCCGGCCAGGCGCCCGAGGAGGTCGAACGCGCCGTGTCGCTGCCGATCGAGCGCGCGCTCGCCGGCACGCCCGGGGTCAGCAACATGCGATCGGTGTCGATCACCGGGCTGTCGGTGGTCACGCTGATCTTCCAGGACGGCACGGACGATTATTTCGCAAGGTCGCAGGTGCTGGAAAAGCTGCGCGATGCCGACCTGCCCGATGGCGTGGTGCCCAGCCTCGCCCCGCTCAGCACCGCCGTTGGCGAAGTCTATCGCTATGTCATCGACAAGCCCGCCGGCATGCCCCTGTACGAGGCGCGCGCCATCCAGGATTTTGTCATCCGTCCCGCCATCCGCATGGTGCCCGGAGTTGCCGATGTCACCAGCTTCGGCGGATCGATCAAGCAATATCAGATCCGCATCCAGCCCGAGGCGCTGAAGCGCTATGGCGTTACCCTGGCCGACGTCGAAACCGCGGTCGGCAATGCCAACAGCAACGTCGGCGGCGGCATCATGCGACGCGGTGACGAGGCGGTGGTGGTGCGCGGCGTCGGACTTTACACCGGTATCGACGATGTCGCCAACACGCTGGTCAAGGCGCAGAACGGCCGCACCGTGCGCGTGGGCGACCTTGGCGAAGTGGTCATCGGGACGCCCGAGCGCAGCGGCATGGTCGCCAACGACCGCCAGGACGATGTGTCCGAAGGTGTCGTGCTGATGATCAAGCATCAGAATGCCGCGGAAGTAGTCAAGGGCATCAAGGCGGCCGTCGACGGGCTCAACAGCCAGTTCCAGCTCGACGCCCGGCGCGAAGGCCATGCGCCGCTGAAGATCCGCGCCACCTATCAGCGCACCAAGCTGATCGATCGCACCGTCGAGACAGTGGCGGAAAACCTGCTCGTCGGCGCGGCGCTGGTCACCGCCATCTTGCTCGTCTTCCTGCGCAACTGGCGCGCCGCGCTCGCTGTCGCCGCGATCATCCCGCTGGCGCTTCTCGCGGCCTTTGCCGGGCTTTACCAGGTCAATGTGCCGGCCAACCTCATTTCCATGGGGGCGGTGGATTTCGGCATCATCATCGATTCCGCCGTCGTGCTTGTCGAGGCGATGATGGTCGGCCTTGCCATCGAGGCGGCCCGCCATGGCGGGCTGTTGAGCAACCACCAGAAGGAAGGCGTCGTCCGCAGCACGGTCGGCACGCTCGGCAAGCCGATCCTGTTTTCCAAGGCCATAATCATCATGGCCTTTGTTCCCATCTTCACCTTCCAGCGCGTCGAAGGGAAGATGTTCTCCCCCGTGGCACTGACGCTCACCTTTGCGCTGCTTGCGGCGCTGGTGCTGACACTAACCTTCCTGCCGGCGGTGCTGTCGCTGCTCGTCACCCGCCACGATATGGCCGAAAAGCACATCGCCTGGATGGACCGGCTGCGCGACCGCTACCGCCGCGTGCTCGACTGGGCGGCGCCGCGCGACAGGCTGATCTTCACCCTCTCCATCGCCGCGCTTGTCGTTACCGGGGTGCTGGTGCCCAAGCTGGGGTCGGAGTTCCTGCCCAAGCTCGATGAAGGCAATATCTGGCTGACCGTCCAGCTGGCGCCGTCGGCGGCGATGGAGACGACACGCAAGGTCGAATCGACCATCCGCCACATCATGCTGACCTATCCCGAAGTCCGGCAGGTCGTGTCCGAAACCGGCCGCCCCGATGACGGCACCGACCCCAAGGGCCCATCGAGCCTGCAGATGTTGATCGACCTCAAGCCGCGCGACGAATGGCGCGCGCAGTTTCCGACCAAGGAGGCACTGGAAAACGACATGCGCCGCCGCGTCGATGTCATGCCGGGCGTGCCGACCAACTTCAGCCAGGTCATCGAGGACAGCGTCGAGGAAAGTCTGTCGGGCGTGAAGGGCGAAATCTCCATCAAGATCTTCGGCCCCGATCTCGCCGTTCTGGAGGCGCTGGCCGATCGCACTGCCCGCGTCGTCGCCGCCGTGCCGGGCGCTGCCGATGTCGCCGCCATCAAGGTCGGCGGGCAAAGCGAGCTTCGCGCTGTGCTCGACCGCGCCGCCATGGCGCGGCTGGGGCTCAACCCCGGCGATGCCAATGCCGCCATCCAGGCGGCCTTCGGCGGCGCTGTCGTCGGCGCCGCCTATGAAGGCGACCGCAAGTTCGACATCGTGGCGCGCTTTGCCGAGGACCAGCGCAACGCCGTCGACGATCTGGCGCAGTTGCAGATCCCCCTGCCCGCCGGCGGCACGGTGTCGCTCGGCGAAATCGCCCGCATCGACGTGCGCATGGGCGCCTCGCGGATCAGCCGCGAAGCCGGCGGCCGCAACGTCGCGGTCAAGGCCAATGTGTCGGGCCGTGACCAGGGCGGTTTCGTCACCGATGCGCAAAAGGCCGTCGCGGCACAGGTCAGGTTGCCGGCCGGTTACCGCATGACCTGGGGCGGCCAGTTCGAAAACCAGCAGCGCGCGATGAAGCGCCTGTCGATCATCGTCCCCATCGCGCTGCTGGGCATTTTCGCACTGTTGTTCGGTGCGTTCAAATCGGTGCGCTTCGCCGCCGTCATCCTCGCCATGGTGCCTTTCACCATGATCGGCGGCATGGCGGCGCTGGGGTTGGCGGGCCTGCATCTGTCGGTGTCCGCCGCGGTCGGCTTCATCGCCGTCGTCGGCATTTCGGTGCAGAACGGTGTCGTCATGCTCGAACATGTGACGACACTGATCAGCGACGGCATGCCGATCGACCGCGCCATCCTCGAAGGGCCCGTCGACCGGCTGCGGCCGATCCTGATGACGGCGCTGATGGCAGGGCTGGGGCTGTTGCCGGCAGCGCTGTCCACCGGCATCGGGTCGGAAACGCAGCGCCCGTTCGCCTGTGTCATTGTCGGCGGCATCGTCTCGGCGACGCTGTTCATGCTGGTGCTGCTGCCGCTGGCGCTGCGCCGGCTGAGCCGCAACGACGCGGGCGCGCAGGCTTTGACGTAAGCTGGCGAACCGGCCGCCATCCCGGCCTGACATCGGACCGGGGTGGCTCCGTATTCTTCCGTAAATCGCAGCTGCGCCCGATCCGGCAATGTGATTTCGGGTCGCCGCACGGGCTGCGGCGCCTGCCGGGAGCGACGGGCGTGAAAACCATCATGCTGCACATCCATGATGACAGCGAGCAAGCCGGCCGCCTGCAGATCGCCATCGACCTGGCGCGCGCCGCCGATGCCCATATCACCTGCCTGCAGCTTGTCGGGCTGGAACCGCTGGGGATCGACCCGCTGGGGGGCTTCTTCGGCCTGTCGGCCATGATCGAGACCATCCACGCGCACGACCACCGCTTTCGCCAGGACCTCGAGGCGCGGCTGCGCCAGGAAGGCGTTGCCTGGGACTGGCGCTGCTTCGACGGCGCCGTCATCGAAACGCTGATCGCGCAAAGCCGGCTCGCCGATGTGCTCGTGATCAGCCAGCCGGTTGCAGGTCGCCAGGGTGCCGATGACCCATTGCCGATCGTCGCCGATGTCGTCCTCCACAACAATGCCCCGGTGCTGGTCGTCCCGATCGGCGCGAAGGCTTTTGCCGCCAACGCCGATGCGATGCTGGCATGGAATGGCTCGGCCGAGGCGGCCCACGCCATGCGGCTTGCCTTGCCGCTGCTCAAGCGCGCCGCCTGTGTCCATATCGTCGAAGTCAGCGATGATCGCCCCGGGGCGCCGGCGGCCGATGCCGCCCTGTTCCTCGCCCGCCATGGCATCGCCTGCGAAGTCCATGAATGGCCCGCCAAGGGGCGTCGAACCGCCGTTGCCCTCCGCCACGCCGCGACCGAGCTCGACGCGCGCTACGTCGTCATGGGCGCCTATGGCCACAGCCGGCTGCGCGAAACGGTGCTGGGCGGCGTGACGCGCGAACTGATCCAGTCCTCCACGGTGCCATTGCTGCTGGCACATTGACGCGCAGAGATTGAACAAGGGCTGCCCCGGGCCTAGACAGGCTTGTGTGCCCCTTTCGAACTCCATCGCCACAGGGCAGCAGCGTTGTCGGCTTCGAAGGCGACGCGGCCTATCAGCAGTCGATCCTGGCCACTGTCCCCGACGCCATGATCGTCATCGATTCGCACGGCGCCATCCTGTCGTTCAGCGCCGCTGCTGAACGCATGTTTGGCTATGCCGAAGGCGATGTCGCCGGACAGAATGTCAAGATGCTGATGCCCGATCCGGACCGCGAGGCGCATGACGCCTATATGGACCGCTACATGACGACCGGCGTCGCCCGCATCATCGGCATTGGCCGGGTGACCACGGCGCGGCGGCGCGACGGCAGCAATTTCCCCATCGAACTGTCGATCGGCGATGCCGACACCCCGCATGGCCGCGTCTTCACCGGCTTCATCCGCGATCTTTCGGAACGGCAGCGAACCGAACGCCGGCTCAACGACCTCCAGGTCGAACTGAGCCATATCTCGCGGGTGAGTGCCATGGGTTCGCTTGCCGCCGCGCTCGCGCATGAGCTCAACCAGCCGCTGACCGCGATCGCCAATTACATGGAAGGCGCCCGCGACCTCCTCGACACCCCCGATGCGGCGGCGCTCGAGATGGTCCGCGAAGCGCTCGACGAAGCCGCCGGCCAATCGATCCGCGCCGGCCAGATCGTCCGTCGGCTTCGCGACTTCATCGCCCGCGGCGAAAGCGAAAAGCATATCGAAAGCCTGCGACGCCTGGTGACCGAAGCCAATGCCCTGGCGCTGACCGGGACGGGCGTTGCCGCCATCGACGTCAGCATTCGCCTCGACAGCCTTGCCGACGACGTATTGGTCGATCGCATCCAGATCCAGCAGGTCCTGCTCAACCTCATCCGCAACGCCGTCGAGGCGATCCAGGGTGCCGGGCAGCGCCAGTTGTCCGGCCCGGGGCATGGCGCCGCGCGTCGCCGTATCGAGATCCGCAGCCGTGCCGATGGCGACGACATGGTCGTCATCACCGTCGCCGACAGCGGCCCCGGCCTTTCGCACACCATCCAGCAGCATCTTTTTGAACCCTTCCAGACCAGCAAGGAGCAGGGCATGGGACTTGGCCTGTCGATCAGCCGCACCATCGTGGAGGCCCATGGCGGCCGCATCTGGGCCGAACCCGCCGATATCGGCGGTGCCGCCTTTCACTTCAGCCTCGTCCGCGCCGCCGCCGCGCAGCATCCCGATGACTGAACCGACCGTCTATCTCGTCGACGATGAAGCCGCCGTACGCCGCTCGGTCAGCTTCATGCTCAAGACTGCCGGGATCACCGTGATCGGTTTTGAATCGGGGGAAGAATTTCTCAAGGTCGCCGCCGGCCTCGCGCCGGGCTGCGTGCTGCTCGATGTTCGCCTCAGCGGCATCGACGGTATGGCCGTCCAGCAGACGCTGCGCGCGCGCGGCATCATGCTGCCGGTCGTCATCATCACCGGCCATGGCGATGTCGGCCTGGCCGTCCGCGCCATGAAAGCCGGCGCCGTCGACTTCATCGAGAAGCCCTTCGAAAAGGCGACGCTGCTCGCCGCCATCGACCAGGCGCATGTCCACAACCAGGGCCGCGAGGAACTGCACCGGCTCGCCGAGACGGCACAGGCGCGGCTGAACGTTCTCACGCCGCGCGAACGCGATGTGCTCGAGGGCCTCGTCAACGGCCATTCGAACAAGGTCGTTGCCTATGACCTCGGCATCAGCCCGCGCACCGTCGAAATCCACCGCGCCAACCTGATGTCCAAACTCGCCGTAAACAGCCTGTCCGATGCCTTGCGGATCGCCTTTACCGCGCGTGTGGGGTCGCTCGGCCAGGACTGATCCTGTCATTGGCGGGCGGACGCTTCAAGGGCGCCCCTTGCGGCGCCCACAGCCGGCGTGGCACGCCTTGTCACAGTCATCCGGCTGCTGCCCCGGCACCGGCACGCTGCCGCCGCTGCACAGCGTCGCCCGACCCGGCGGCATCGCGGCCGCGCTGCTGCCGGCCAGCATCACCACGGCACACAGCGCTGGCAGCCATCGCAGAAGGCGCTCATCCTGCATCGTCACCCCCGAGCGGCGTGTCGTCGTCGATCAGGATCCGCACCGCGGCGCCGTCGAGATCGTCATACTGGCCATGCCGCAACGTCCAGAAAAACACCGCCAGTCCCGCCAGGCCCAGCGCCAGCGCCACCGGGATCAGGATCATCAGCCCGTTCACCGCGCCGCGCTCCGCAGCCGCAGCGCATTGGCGACGACAAGGATCGACGATCCCGACATAGCGACCGCCGCGACCAGCGGCGTAACCTGCCCGGCGATCGCCAGCGGTACGGCAACGACATTATAGGCGATCGCCGCTGCAAAATTCTGCCGCACGATCCGCGCCGTTGCCCGCGCCACGCCCACTGCGATCGCGACGGGTGCCAGGCTGTCGCCCAGGAACACCGCGTCCGCGGCATTCTGGCTGGCGTCGCTGGCCGTCGCCGGCGCCATCGCGACATGGCCGGCGGCGAGCGCCGGACCATCGTTCAACCCGTCGCCGACCATCAGCACCCGCGCGCCGGCCATTGTCATTTCACCGATCGCCGCCAGCTTGTCCTGCGGTGACAGCCCGGCGCGCGCCGGCAGGCCCAGCACGTCCGCCACCGGCACCACGGCCGCCGCCCGGTCCCCCGACAGGATCGAAGCCGGCAGCCCCATGGCGGACAAGCGCGCCACCGTTGCCGCCGCATCGGGGCGCAGCGGATCGGCAAAACGCAGCAGCCGCGGCGGCGCATCGCCGACCGTCAGCACACAGGCAAGGCCGTCGGCCGCATCCGCGGCGGGTCGCGCCAGCGCCACCTTCTGGCCCTGCCAGACGCCCGATACGCCCATGCCGGCCACTTCGGCCACGTCACTGACCGGCGCCGGCACCACGGCCTCGGCCGTCAGTGCACGGCGCAGCGCCATGCTGAGCGGGTGCCGGCTGTGTTCGGCCAGCGCCAATGCCAGCGACTTGTCCGCCATGGCAAGCGCCGCCAGGTCGAGCGGCTGCGGCCGTCCCAGCGTCAGCGTCCCGGTCTTGTCGAACACCACGGCATCGGCCTCGGCCAGCCGCTCGAGGGCCGACCCGTCCTTGACCAGCACGCCGCCGCGCATCAACGCCCCGGCCGCAACGATCTGCGCTGCCGGCACCGCCAGCCCGAGTGCGCAGGGACAGGTGATGATCAGCACGGCGGCTGCGATCAGCAGCGATTGGTGCCACCCTGCCCCCGCCGCCAGCCAGCCGATCAGGCTCATCAGCGCCAGCCCGTGCACGGCGGGCGCATACAGCCGCGCGGCGCGATCGGCGATGCGGACATAGCGCGACCGGGACTGGCCCGCCGATTCCATCAGCCGGGCAATATCGGCGATCCCGGTGGCGGCGCCCGCGGCGGTGATCCGAACCGTCAAAGGGGCATCGATATTGATCGATCCGGCGAGTGCCCGGTCCCCCGGCAGCACCTGCACCGGCAGGCTTTCCCCGGTCAGCAGCGACTGGTCGCAATGGCTGCGCCCGGCGATGACCTCGCCATCGGCTGCCAGCCGCTCCCCCGCTGCGACGATCATGACCATCCCGACCCGCAAGTCGGCCGCCTTGACCCAGGCCGTGCCGCCGTCGCCCTGCCGTACCAGCGCCCCCGGTGCGGTGTGGCGCAGCAAGGCCGTGACGCCGTCGCGCGCCCGGTCGCGCATGACCGCATCGAGCCAGCGGCCGGTCAGCAGGAAAAACAGCAACATCACCGCGCTGTCGAAATAGGCATGGGCGCCGCCGGTGATCGTTTCATAAAGGCTGAGCGCGGTTGCCAGCCCCACGCCGATGGTGATCGGCACGTCCATGTTGGTGCGCCCGGCCCGCACCGCGCGCCAGGCCGAGCGAAAGAATGGCCGCCCGGCATAGGCGATCGCCGGCAAGGCGATCATTGCCGACAACCAGTGGAACATGTCGCGCGTCGGCCCCGCCGCGCCCGCCCAGACCGATACCGACAGCAGCATGACGTTCATCGCGGCAAAGCCGGCGACCGCCACCGCGCGCAACAATTCGCGGCTCTCGCTGCCATCGTCCGCGGCCATGACGTCGGCAAGCGGCACGGCCTCGAACCCCAGTCCGGCAAACGCCCCTGCCAGCGCCGCGTCCGACAGCGCCGCATGGGTGACCGTCACCCGTTTGGCGGTGAAGTTGACGCGCGCCGCTGCCACCCCCGGCACCGCTGCCAGTCCGCTTTCCAGCTTGGCAATGCAGCCGGCGCAGCGCATCCCGGGCACGGAAAACAGCGTTTCGGGCAATGGCGTGCCCGGGGTCGGCAAGGTCGGCGCGTTCATTGCAAGGTCGCGCCCAGCCGCATCACGTCGCTGCCGCGGTGGAGGGCGACGGCAACATGCCAGCGTCCGCGCGGCAACGCCGCATCGCTGCGCAGAACATTGTCGTCCCCGATCGTGAAGGCCAGCGGCACGTCGGCGGCCCGCCCCAGCGGATGACGCGCAGTGCCGGTGGCGGTGAAGCCCTGCGGCGCCCCGCCTGCCACCGCGACTGTGACATGACGGCCTGCGTCGACCGCCAGCGTCGGCGACCAGCCGAGCTGCTTCTGCACGCGCGCCGCCGCCAGCCAGCCATTGTAGCGCTGGCTGGCGACATAGCTGTTCTCGACAACGGTGCCGCCGAAGGTGTTGCTGGCGAACCACGCCATGGTGAAGTTGACCGCGATGATGAGGCCGAAAAAGCCGATCATCACCATCCACATATGGCGTGCGGTAAAGCCGCGGCTCATTGCGCATCCTCCCTTTCGGGGCGTTCGAAGGTCACGTCATCCCGCGCCGGCCGCGCTTCCTTGCTGCCGGGCACGCCGTCGATCGGCTGGGCCTGCAAGTGGAACCGGCTGTGTTCGCTGCCGTCGGCCGGCGCCGCCACGAACAATCGCAGCTGCGTGGTGGCGTCGGGCGCCAACGTCACGCGGGTGCTGGGACCGGCCGTATCCCGGCTGCCCGCTTCGGTCCACATCACGGCACCCGGCAACCCGGACACCGACACATCCACGCCGCGCGGCCGCGCCTCCATGTTGCGCAGCTTGACCGTATAGCTGTTGCGGATGCTGCCGTCGGACAGCTGGACATAGCGCGGGTTGCGATCGGACGCGACGCTGATGTCAAGCCGCGACCGTTCGCCCAGGCTGAACAGCATGGCGCCGCCGATCCCCGCCCAGATGGCGAAATACACCAGCGTACGTGGCCGCAACAAGGTCCCGAGCACCGGCCGCGGCGCGCCGCCGGCCTTTTCCACCACGGCATCTTCCAGCGTCGCATAGTCGATCAATCCGCGCGGCCGGCCGATCTGCGCCATCACCTTGTCGCAGGCGTCGATGCACAGCGCGCAGGTGATGCACCCGATCTGCGGCCCTTCGCGGATGTCGATGCCGGTGGGGCAGACGGCGACACAGCTGTCGCAATCGATGCAATCCCCGGCCCGACCGGCGCGCATCGCGATGTTGATGCTTTCGGTGGGGAAGTCGGCCAACTGCGGCACCGGCTTTTTCAGCCCGCGCGTCCGCGGTTCACCGCGCCAATATTTGTAGGTGACGATCAGCGACTTCTCGTCGAGCATCGCCGTCTGGATGCGCGGCCAGGGGCACATGTAGATGCACACCTGCTCGCGCATCAGCCCGCCCAGGATATAGGTCGTGGCGGTCAGCACACCCACGGTCGCATAGGCAACAAACGGCGCACTGCCGGTGACGAAGGCGACCGCCAGCGTCGGCGCGTCGGCGAAGTAGAAAATCCACGCGCCGCCCGTCGCCACGGCAATGGCGATCCAGATCGCGTGCTTGGTGAACCGCTTCGCCGCCTTGCCGGGCGTCATCGGCGCCCTGGCCAGCCGGATCTGGGCATTGCGGTCCCCGTCGGTCAGGCGTTCCACATGCACGAACAGGTCCGTCCACACCGTCTGCGGACAGGCATAGCCGCACCAGGCCCGACCGACGGCGCTCGTGACCAGGAACAGGCCGATGCCGGCCATGACCAGCAGGCCGGCGACATAATAGAATTCCTGCGGCCAGATCTCGATCGAGAACATGTAGAAGCGTCGATGCGCCAGATCGATCAGCACCGCCTGGTCGGGCGCATAGGGGCCGCGGTCCCAGCGCAGCCACGGCGTGACGTAATAGATGGTCAGCGTCACCGCCATCACCAGCCACTTCAACCGCCGGTAAAAGCCATTGACCGCCTTGGGATAGACGCCCTTGCGCTTGGAATAGAGCGGGCTGTTCGGGCTGATGAGGTCAAGCGCCGCCATCGACCTTCCCTTCGGCCAGGACCGCCGCGGGGTTGGCCTCTCCACCGCCGAGCGAATGGACATAGGCCGCCAGCATGCGGATGGTCACCGGGTCGAGCCGGGCGTTCCAGCGCGGCATGACACCGGCACGGGCATAGGTGATCGTCGTGCGCAGCGCCGCTTCGTCACCGCCATAGAGCCAGATGCCGTCGGTCAGGTTCGGCGCGCCGAACTCGCGGCCGCCCTTGCCCTCCGCGCCATGGCAGGCAGCGCAATTGGCGGCGAACAAGGCCGCCCCGGCGGCGTTCGGCTTGCCCTGCCCCGAGATGTTGCGGACATGCCTGACCAGCTGGTTGATCTCTGCCGGCTGCAATATGTCGGCAAACGCCGGCATCTGCGAAAAGCGGGTCGCGTCATGGTCGGGGTTCCGGACGCCGTTGATAAGGGTGTATTCGATGCTTTTCAGGTCACCGCCCCACAGCCAGTCATCGTCATTGAGGTTCGGATAGCCCACCGATCCGGCGGCCCCGGCGCCATGGCATTGGACGCAATGCACCTTGAACGCCGCGCGGCCGCCCTCGACCGCCGCCCGCAGCAGCGCCGGATGTTGGGGCAGCTGCTCGACAGGCGTTGCCGCGATGGCACGGTTGATCGGTGCCCGCCGGGCCGTGTCCGCCGCGACCTGGGCTTGATAGTCCGCCCGGCTGTTCCAGCGGATGACCCCTTGGGTGGCGCTGTGGCGCATCGGGATCGCCGGATAGACGACGACATAACCGATGGCGAACACCACGCAGGCGACGAAGATCATCAGCCACCAGCGCGGCAGCGGCGTGTCGAGCTCCTCGATACCGTCCCATTCGTGACCGACCGTCTCGGTGCCGGTGGGCGCGTCAATGCGCTTGGTCATCTTCATCATCCTTGAAGATCATGTTGGCGGCGTCATGCAGCCGCTGGGTCGAACCCTTGCGAAAGGTCCAGCCGACGAAGGTGACGAAGGTCACCGCCATCATGACGAGACCCCAGGTGTCCGCGAGGTGTCGCAGTTCGTCGTAGGTCACTTCGCCGTCTCCTGCGGCGCGGCGGCCTCGAAATCGACGAGCGTGCCCAGCATCTGGAGATAGGCGACGAGCGCATCCATCTCGGTCAGCTCCTGAGTGTTGCCGTCGAAGTCGCGCGCCTGCGACTTGGGGTAGCGTGCCTTCAGCGATTCCGTATCGGCCTCGGGATCGGCCTGCGCCTTCAGGTCGTCATTGGCCTTGGCGATATCCGTGTCGGTATAGGGCACGCCGACGCGCCGCAGCGCGGTCAGATGGTCGCGCATGTCGCCGGCCTGAAGCGGCCGGGTCGCCATGAAGGCATAGGTCGGCATGATCGATTCCGGCACGACGCTGCGGGGATCTTTCAGGTGCTGGACGTGCCAACCATCCGAATATCGGCCGCCGACGCGGGCCAGGTCGGGCCCGGTGCGCTTCGACCCCCATTGGAATGGGTGGTCGTACATGCTCTCCGCTGCCAGGCTGTAATGGCCATAGCGCTCGACCTCGTCGCGGAACGGCCGGATCATCTGGCTGTGGCAGTTGTAGCAGCCCTCGCGCATGTAGATGTTGCGGCCGGCAAGCTCGAGCGGCGTGTACGGGCGCACCCCTTCGACCTTCTCGATGGTCGAATCGATCCAGAACAGGGGCGCGATCTCGACGAGGCCGCCGATTGCCACGACGACAAGCGACAGCGCCGCGAGCAAGGTGACATTGCGCTCGATGGTGCGGTGGGAGAACCCCTTGTCGGGGTTATGCGGATCGTTGGCCATCGTCTTTGCCCCTATTCGGCAGGTTGGGCGAGCAGCGGCCGGTCGGCAGCAGCATTGTAGGGCGTCTCGGTCATCGGCTTTTCGATGCGGATGCGCCCGGCGATCGTCATGGCGATGTTGAAGGCAAAGATCAGCGCGCCGGTCAGGTACAGCACGCCGCCAGCGGCCCGGATCAGGTACATCGGGTGCATGGCGGCGACGACTTCGGCGAAGCTGTTCACCAGATAGCCGTCAGCGCCATATTCGCGCCACAGCAGCCCCTGCATGATCCCGGCCACCCACATCGACGCGGTGTAGAGAACGATTCCGATCGTCGCCGTCCAGAAATGCCAGTTGATCATCCGCAGGCTGTACAGGCGTTCCCGCTTCCACAGCCGCGGCGCCATGTAATAGACGCAGGCGAAGGTGATCATGCCGTTCCAGCCGAGCGCGCCGGAATGGACATGGCCGATGGTCCAGTCGGTATAGTGACTGAGGGAATTGACCGACCGGATCGACATCATCGGGCCTTCGAAGGTGCTCATCCCGTAAAAGGCGAGCGCCATGACCATCATGCGGATGATCGGATCGGTGCGGATCTTGTCCCAGGCGCCGTTGAGCGTCATCAGGCCGTTGATCATCCCGCCCCAGCTCGGCATCCACAGCATGATCGAGAACACCATGCCGAGTGTCTGCGCCCAGTCGGGCAGCGCGGTGAACAGCAGGTGGTGCGGCCCGGCCCAGATGTAGAGGAAGATCAGCGACCAGAAGTGGATGATCGACAACCGATAGGAATAGATCGGCCGTTCCGCCTGTTTCGGCACGAAATAGTACATCATCGCGAGGAAGCCGGCGGTCAGGAAAAAGCCGACCGCATTGTGCCCGTACCACCATTGCGTCAGGGCATCCTGGACGCCCGAAAAGGCGGAATAGGACTTCGATCCGAACAGGCTGACCGGCATCGACAGGTTGTTGACGATGTGGAGCATCGCCACGGTGATGATGAAGGCGAGGTAGAACCAGTTCGCCACATAGATATGGGGTTCGCGGCGGCGGACGATGGTGCCGATGAACACGGCGCCATAAGCGACCCAGACGATCGTCAGCCACAGGTCGACATACCATTCGGGTTCGGCATATTCCCGGGCTTCGGTAACGCCCATGACATAGCCGGTGGCCGCCAGCACGATGAACAGCTGGTAACCCCAGAACACGAAGCGCGCGAGCGACGGAAACGCCAGCCGCGCCCGGCAGGTGCGCTGGACGACATAAAAACTTGTCGCGATCAATGCGTTGCCGCCGAATGCGAAGATGACGCCCGACGTGTGGAGCGGCCGCAGCCGTCCGAAACTCGTATATTCGCTGCCCAGGTTGAGCGCCGGGAATGCCAGCTGCAGGGCGATCGTCAGCCCGACCAGAAGCCCGACAACGCCCCAGAACACCGTGGCGATGACACCCCAGCGGATCGGTTCGTCGTCATATTGGCTGCGATCGATGACGCGGCTGTTGGTGACATCGGCGGTGCGCAGTGTCACCACCGCCGCGACCAGCGCCGCCAGCGCGGCGATCCCCATGTGCATGGCAAAGCCGGCATCGACGGACATGACCGCGCCGAACAATGTCAGCAATGTCAGCAGAAAATAGCCGGCCGCCCGTATCATCGCCGCTTGCATTGCATCGCCCCGTTTCGCTGACAGTCGTCAGCGCCGGGATGCTATGCTTGCTGCGTCGCCGCTATACGGGCTAACCCGGACTGGGCACGACGCCCGGCGGGCGCAGCGACGGCCTTCAGCGGAAATTGTCGGCGTAGGCCTGCAGCTTGAGCGTGACCGGACCGAGCGGCATGACTTCGACCGTCATCCCCTGCGCCTGGGCATAGGCGAGCGCTGCCTCACGCGTCGGAAAGCGCAGCTGGACCTGGGTTTCGGTATCGCCGGATCCCTGCCAGCCGGTCAGCGGATCGGCCCGCTGCGCTTCGTCGCGCTCGATTTCCAGCAGCCACTGGCCGGTCCGGGCCCGCCCGGACTGCATGGTGTTCTTGGGACGCTGATAGAGGCGGGCTCGCATCCGGCGTCAATACGCCCGGGCGATGGCGAATTCCACTGTTTCGACAAGCGCCGTCTTTGCCAGGCCATTGGGGAAGCCCGAGATCGCATCTATTGCCTTGGCGCCGTACATACGCGCTCGCGCCATCGTGTCCTCGACCGCGCGGCTTTCCAGCAGCAAGGTCCGCGCCTTCGCCAAATCCGC
This sequence comes from Polymorphobacter fuscus, assembly GCF_011927825.1. Classification (NCBI taxonomy): domain Bacteria; kingdom Pseudomonadati; phylum Pseudomonadota; class Alphaproteobacteria; order Sphingomonadales; family Sphingosinicellaceae; genus Sandarakinorhabdus; species Sandarakinorhabdus fusca. Next base: position 509,575 of record NZ_JAATJI010000001.1, read on the forward strand.
ATCGGCGACCGCCCGGCCGCTCATCGCCTCGCGCCAGAAATTGCGCTGGTCCTCGCTGCCACGCGCATAGGCAAGGATCACCGGCAGCGTGATCTTGCCGTCGCGGAAATCATCGCCCGAATCCTTGCCCATCGTGTCGGCGTCGGAGACATAGTCGATGGCGTCGTCGACCAGCTGGAAGGCGATACCCAGGTTGCGACCATAGGCCTGCAACGCCGCCTCGACACTCGCGTCACGCTCGGCGACAATCGCCGCAATCTGGCAGGCCGCGGCGAACAGGGCGGCGGTCTTGGCGGTGATGATCTCGAGATAGCGATCTTCGCCGGTCTCGACATTGCGTTGCGCCGTCAGCTGCGCGACCTCGCCTTCGGCAATGATTGCCGAAGCGTGGCTGAGAATCTTCAGGACCTTGAGCGAGCCATCCTCGACCATCAGCTCGAACGACCGGCTGAACAGGAAGTCGCCGACCAGAACGCTGGCAGGATTGCCCCACAGCCGATTGGCGGTCGCCTTGCCACGGCGAAGCCCCGATGCGTCGACGACATCGTCGTGGAGCAGCGTCGCCGTGTGGATGAATTCGACTGCGGCCGCCAGCTTGTGGTGACGGGCACCGCCATATTCGAGCAGCGCCGCGCACCCCAGGGTCAGCATCGGCCGCAACCGCTTGCCGCCGCCGGCGATAAGGTGCCCGGCAAGCTCGGGAATCAACGCCACCGGCGATTGCATGCGGTCGATGATGACATGGTTGACCGCGGTCAGGCCGGGCGCCGTCAACGCCACGAGACGGTCGATCGACGCTGGCGGGCGGTTGCGCAGGGAATGAACGGTAGCAGTCACGCCGACAGTCCTTACCGTCAGATCACAAAGGTGCAACCCCGTCCCTTGCCACCGCGCGCATCCGCCGCAAAAGTGCGGCGCCAACATCGGTACGGCAACAGCAAGGAAACGGCATGGCGGACGAGACACCGGGCGACGACACATTGGCCGCCTATCGCGAGAGCATCGACAACATCGACGCGGCGCTTGTCTTCATGCTCGCCGAACGCTTCAAGATCACCAAGGCCGTCGGTCGCTACAAGGCGCGCAGCGGCCTGCCGCCCGCCGATCCCGGCCGTGAGACGGCGCAGGTCGCGAGGCTTCGCGCGCTGGCCGCCTCGGCCAATCTCGACCCGGAATTTTCCGAAAAGTTCCTGCGCTTCATCATCGATGAAGTCATTCGTCACCATCAGACAGCTGCGGTCGGCCAGCACGGCGCCTAGCGTAGATGGGGCTCCGATGCCTTTGTCCGGAGATTGGCAAATGACCGCGAATCAAATGATTAGCGTGTTTTCCCGACCTCGGAACGCAAGCTAGACTGCGGCCGGCAATCGCAACTGCACCATCAGCCCGCCGAGATCCTCGGAATCCGCAAGGCTGATCGACCCGCCGTAAAGCTCCGCCACGTCGCGCGCGATGGCGAGCCCGAGCCCCGTCCCCGGCTTGTCGGTATCGAGCCGTTCGCCGCGTTCGAACAATTTGTCGCGCGCAGCAGCGGGAATGCCGGCGCCGTCATCCTCGACGATGATGTCGACGCAGCCGGGCTCACCGCTGATTGTCACGAACACCCGACCGCCGCCATGGACGGCAGCATTGTCGATCAGATTGCCGACCATCTCGTCGAGATCCTGCCGCTCGCCGCGGAACATCTTGGACCGGTCGCCGGCAAGGTCGATCGTGACGTCGCGGCCGATATGAATGCGACTTACCGTCCGCACGATAGCTTCCACGGCCTGCCAGACGTCCGTGCGCGCCGATGAATTGCCGCGCTGGCCGGCCGCCCGGGCGCGCGCCAGCTGGTGGTCGACGTGGCGCCGCATCACCTGCACCTGCGACGCCACCACCTGTGCCAGCGGATCGGCGCGGCCCTGGGTCTCGCCGATGAGCACGCTCATCGGCGTCTTGAGGGCATGGGCAAGGTTACCGGCGTGCCGGCGCGCCGCTTCGGCCTGGTGTTCGGTATATTCCAGCAACTCGTTGATCTCGCTGACAAGCGGCGCGATTTCGATCGGAAAATCCTCGGGCACGCGCTTGGCCTGGCCCGACCGTACGGCGCCGATGGCGCGGCTGACCCGGCCGAGCGGCGACAGGCCATAGGTCGATTGCAGCGCCGCCAACGCCAGAAGGCCGACACCGAGGACGCCGAGCGACCAGAACAGGATGGTCCGCAGCTCGCGGGTCTGCGCGTCGAGGTCGCGGGTCGACTGCGCCACCTGGAAGTAAAAGCGCGTCGGCGATCCCGGCAGCCGCAGCGTGCGACCGACGACGCGCAGCGGTTCACCCGGAAAGCTGCGGCTGGCATAGCGGCACGGCGTCACGCAAAGCGCAGAAGGTGCCGGCCCCAGCACCCGATCCCACAGCGACCGCGACGGAAAGACCGGCTGTTCACTCGCCGAAACCTGCCAGTAAAGGCCCGAATAAGGTTCCGAAAAGCGCTGGTCGCCCATGGGACGCAGGAACCGGACCGCACCGGTTTCATCGATGTCGGCGGCGTTGATCATCCCCGACAGGGTGAATTCCAGCTGGGCATCGAAGCTGCGGGTGATCGTCCCGACCAGCACGCGGTCAAGCGCATAGCCGCCGACCGCCAGCAGCGGGATGATCCACGCCGCGGCAAGCGCGATCATCCTGAGGCGCAATGACCCCGCCAGCGACCAGCGTCGCGGCGGATCAGTCGGCGTCGTTGAGACTGTAGCCAAGGCCGCGAGTCGTGCTGATCAGATCGGAGCCGAGTTTTTTGCGGATGCGGGTGATGAACACCTCGATCGTGTTCGAATCCCGATCGAAGTCCTGGTCGTAGATATGCTCGATCAATTCGGTGCGGCTGATCACCTTGCCCTTGTGGTGCATCAGATAGCTCAGCAGCTTGAATTCCTGCGCGGTCAGCTTGACCGGTTCGCCATCGAGGCTGACGCGCCCGGAGCGCGTGTCGAGCCGCACGCCGCCGGCGGACAGTTCAGACGTCGCCTTGCCCGCCGCGCGCCGGATGAGGGCGCGCAGACGCGCAATCAGTTCTTCGGTCTGGAACGGCTTCGCCAGGTAATCGTCGGCGCCGGCATCGAGCCCGGCGACCTTGTCCGACCAGCTGTCGCGCGCCGTCAGCACCAGCACCGGCATCGTCCGGCCTTCCCGGCGCCAGCGGTCGAGCACAGTAAGCCCATCGACCTCGGGCAGGCCAAGATCGAGAATGACGGCGTCATAGGTTTCGGTGGTGCCGAGATAATGGCCATCCTCGCCATCGGTGGCGGTATCGACGGCATAGCCCGCGCCTTCGAGCCCGGCCTTCAGCTGGCGAAGCAGATTGGGTTCATCTTCGACGATCAATATTCGCATTGGGGACCCTTGAGCATCGGCTGGCGCCGACTGGAAACGGGCACTGCCAGACAGTGCCATGAGCGAGCAGTCAGCGCCGTGTCAAAAACTCTGGCGCGACGATATTTTATTCCCGGTTCGGGCATCGACATCGACGTTGACGACATTGCCTTCGACCAGAAAGCGGAACCGGTAACGTTTCGTCGTTGCGTCAAATTCGGCCCCCACATAGTCGCCCGGGGTCTGCGCCACAACTCGGTTGCGGATCGGTTCGAACGGCATGATTTCCCCGGCGTCGACCAGGCCCTTGACGATATTCGGGCCGCCGGCGACCACAGGGGCAGCCGGCAGGCACGTCGCCATGAAAAAGAGAAATAATGCCGTTAATCGCATGATGCTTACGCTGCTGAAGTCCCCTGCCCCTATGAGATTGGTCCGCTGAACCGACCCTTAATGTCAATGGGGTGCCCTTGCCGGGGCTGTGCCGGACGCCAATATGATGCCATTGCGCTACCCGCCCATTGCAGTTTGCGCCGCAAAGCGGCACGTGCCGCGGTTGCTGAACGCCGCGCTTTCTGAACAAGGCCGACCATGCCCGAACCGATCCTTACGCTTGAAAATGCCGGCCTGCGCCAGGGCGGGGACTGGCTGTTCCGCGGCCTCGACCTGACCATCGACGCCCGTGACCGCCTCGCCCTGATCGGCCGCAACGGCGTCGGCAAGACCACTTTGCTCAAGCTGATCGCCGGCGAAATCGATCTCGATGAAGGCCGCCGCGCCGTTTCGCCGGCGCTCAATGTCATCCGGCTCGAACAGGATCCCAATCTGGCCGGCTTCGCGACCCTGGGCGATTACGTCCGCGCCGGCGGCAATGCGCCCGCCGATCACCTGCTTGATTCCGTCGCGTCGCGCCTCGGCGCAGATCTCGACCGCGACGCCGCGACAGCATCGGGAGGCGAACGCCGCCGTGCGGCACTTGTCCGTGCGCTTGCGTCGGAGCCCGGCCTGTTGCTGCTCGACGAGCCGACCAACCACCTCGACATCGCTGCGATCGAATGGCTCGAATCGTGGCTGGAGCGATTCAACGGCGGCTTTCTGTCGATCAGCCATGATCGCGCCTTTCTGACCCGTCTCACGAAAAATTGTCTGTGGCTCGATCGCGGTACATTGCGCCGCGCCGAGGTCGGCTTTGGCGGATTTGAGGACTGGTCGGAACGCGTCGCTGCCGAGGAAGCCAAGAATGCCGCCAAGCTCGACACCAAGCTGCGGCAGGAGGAACATTGGCTGCTGCGCGGTGTCACCGCCCGGCGCAGCCGCAACGAGGGGCGCCTGGCCAAGTTGATCGAGCTGCGCGCCACCCGCAAGGCGATGGTCACTGGCGATGCGGTTGCCAAGCTGGCGACCACCGCCGACGATGGCAAGACCAAGGTGCTCATCGACGCCAGCCATGTGGCGCTCAGCTTCGGCGGCCGGCCGATCCTGCGCGACCTGTCGCTACGCGTGCGCCGCGGCGACCGCATCGGCATCATCGGCCCCAATGGCGCCGGCAAATCGACGCTGATCCGCCTTCTGCTCGGCCAGCAGGCACCCGACAGCGGGGAAATCCGCCGCGCCAAGACGCTCAACCCGACCGTCATCGACCAGCGCCGCCAGCGGCTCGATGCCGAGGACGGTGTCGGCAAGACGGTGCGCGACGTCCTTGCCGATGGCGGTGAGTGGTTGGAGGTGGGCGGGGTGCGCAAACATGTCGCCGGCTATCTGAAGGAGTTCCTGTTCGACCCGTCCGTCATCGACGCGCCGGTCGATGGTTTTTCAGGCGGCGAACGGTCGCGACTGCTGCTGGCGCGCGAGTTCGCCACGCCGTCGAACCTGTTGGTACTCGACGAGCCGACCAATGATCTCGACATGGAAACGCTCGACCTGCTCGAGGAAGTCCTCGACGATTACGCCGGTACCGTGCTGCTCGTCAGCCACGATCGCGCCTTTCTCGACCGTGTCGTGACGATGGTCGTGGCGCTCGATGGCGAGGGCAATGCCGATATTGTCGTCGGGGGCTGGTCGGACTGGGCCGCGCAGCAGCGGCAGCAGCAGAAGGAGCGCGCCGCAGCGACGCGCGAGGCGCGCGCCCCGAAGGGCAAGAATGCCAACACGCCCGTCACTGCAAAGCCCAAGGCCGGCAAGTTGAGCTACAACGACGCACGCGAACTCGCCGAACTACCGAAAAAGCTCGAGCTGCTGCAGGCCGCCGCTGCGCGTCACGAGGCCGTACTCGCCGACCCTGGCCTCTATGCCCGCGATCCCAAGCGCTTCGCCAATGTCATGACCGAGCTGGAAAAGGTCCGCGCCGATCTGGCGCACGCGGAAGACCGCTGGCTGGCGCTGGCCGAGATGGAAGCCGCCCTCGCCGGTTAGGCATTGGACGCCGCGCGCCGACCGGCTAGACCATGGCGATGGTCGGGCAGCGAACACCGCGGTTGCACAGCCTTGATGGCGGGCCGCTTCACCCCGATGTCGCCATGCTGGCCGCCGCTGCGGATGCGGGATCCATCGACCGACGCAGCTTTCTCCAGCATGCGTCCTGGCTTGGCGCCGCTGTGCCGCTTGGCGCCTGCGCGGCCGCGCCGGGGCCTTCGAACGACCGGCTTCGTTTTGTCTGCGCCGTCCAGGCGATCAGCGACCCGGCGCTTTCGGCCTGGGTCGAAGCTTCAAATCTGTATCGCAACGTCCTGGAATTCCTCACCGAAGTCGATGCCGACAATATCGTCCGGCCAGCGCTTGCCGAAAGCTGGCGCCCGAGCGCCGATCTGCGGACCTGGACCTTCACACTGAAACCGGGGGTTCGCTGGTCGAACGGGCAGCCGCTGACCGCGGCCGACATCGGCCACAATTTCGATCGATGGCTCGCGCCTGGCTCAAAATCGGTCAATCGGACCGCCCTTGCCGCCATCACCGGCTTCGAACGTCTCGACGACCGGCGTTTCGCCCTGCACCTTGCCCGGCCGCTCTGCACTCTTGCCGAGCAGCTTTACAGCCCGACCTGTGCGATCGTGCACCCCGGTTTCGACGGGACACGCTGGACCGACGGCCCGATCGGCACCGGCCCCTATCGGCTGACCGATTTCCAGGTCGGACGCCAGGCGCGGTTCGATCGCCGCGACGATTATTGGGGGCCGCCAGCGTTGCTGCGCCAGATCGATGTCATCGACCTCGGCCCCGATGTCGCCACCCATGTCGCGGCGCTCGCGGCCGGCCAGGTCGACATGCTGTACCGCATCGGCGTGTCCGAACTGGACCTTGTCGAACGCCTGCCCGCCGCCCGGTTGCTGCGACATCCGTCGGCCATGACGATCTGCATGCGCATGAAGATCGACCAGGCACCGTTCGACGATATCCGGGTGCGGCGCGCCATCCAGCTTGCCGCCGACAATGCCGCCATGCTCCGCCTCGGCCATCGCGGATTCGGCATCCTTGCCGACCACACCCATGTATCGGCGCTCCAGCCCGACCATGGCAGTCTGGCGCCGCAAGCGCGCGACGTCCGCGAGGCGCGTCGCCTGCTTGCCGCGGCAGGGTTTTCGAGCGGGCTCGACCTGTCGCTGGTGCTGGGCAACACCACCGGGCGCTGGGAACAGGATGTCGCGCAGATCCTGCAGCAGAATCTCGCCGAAGCCGGCATAAGGCTGGCGCTCAAGGTTCTGCCGCCGACCGAATATTGGTCGGTCTGGGACAAGGTTCCGTTCGGCCTGACCTCCTGGGGCCACCGGCCCCTCGGCATCATGACGCTCGATCTCGGCTATCGCGGCGGATCGAGCTGGAACGAGACGGGCTTTGCCGATCCGCAGTTCGATACCTTGCTCGATACGGCGATGGCGGTCGTCGATCCGGTCGCGCGCCGGGGCGTGATGGCGCAGGCCCAGCAGCGGCTGCGCGACGCCGCGGTGATCATGCAACCGTTCTGGCCGGAAAAGTTCACCGCAGTCAGTCCCCGGATCCGGGGGCATGTCCTGCACCCGGCGGACTACTTCCGGCTGGAACGGGTGTGGCTGGCATGACCATATGGGGCGCGTTCGGCCGCCGCGTCGTGCAGTTGCTCGCAACCATGCTGGTGGTGTCGTTTCTCGTGCATCTGGCGCTGCAATCCAACATCGACAGCGTCGCGGTGAAGGTCCTCGGCCAATATTCGACCGAGGCCCAGCGCCATGCGTGGCTGGTGGAGAACCATTACGACGACCCGTTGCTGACCCGCTATTGGCGCTGGCTCGGTGGCGTCATGCAGGGCGATTGGGGCATGTCGCGCCATTATCAGGAACGGATCGGCGTTCTGCTGCGGCCGCGGCTCGCTGCGTCGGCGCTGCTGGCAGGGCTGGCGCTGGCCATCACCGTGCCCTTGTCGCTGGCGCTCGGAGTGGCCGCCGGGGTCCGGGCCGGCGGGCCCGCGGACCGCGCCATTTCGGCCCTCGCCATTGTCACGACATCGGTGCCGGATTTCGCCATGGCGGCGTTTCTCGTCGCCATCTTCGTTCTCGGCCTGGGCTGGCTGCCGGGGGTCAGCACGATGGCGGACGGCGTTGCGTGGCGCGAACTCGTGCTGCCGGTCGCGGTGCTTGTCCTGGCCTCCACAGGCTATCTGGCGCGTGCGACGCGGGCAAGCATGGTCGAGGTCATGGGCCAGCCCCATATCCGCATGGCGCGGCTGAAGGGCGTCGGCCCGGTGCGCATCATCACCCACCATGCCTTGCGCAACGCGCTGCTGACCCCGGTCACGCTGATCATGTTGCAGATCCCGTGGCTGCTCTCGGGGGTCATCATCACCGAAGTGTTCTTCGCCTATCGCGGCTTCGGCACGCTGCTCTACCAGGCCGCGCTCAACAGCGATGTTTCGCTCATCCAGGCCGGTGCGATGGTCAGCGTGGTCGTCGTCGTTACCAGCCAGCTGCTCGGCGACTTGCTGCAGCGGGCGCTCGACCCGCGATTGCGGACGGCGTGACCAGCCGCCTGCTCTTCCTCTGCGGCGCTGCAATCATCGCGGCATGGCTCGCTGCTGCCATATCGGCACCCTGGCTCGCGCCGCACGACCCGCTGGCGAGCTTCACGCCGTTGCTGCCGCCCGGCAGTCCCGGCTTCGTGCTCGGCACCGATCTGCTCGGCCGCGATATCCTGTCGCGACTGATCTGGGGGGCGCGGCCGGTCGTGACGCTGTCGCTTGCCGCCACCGTCATCGCCTATGTCGTCGGAACCGCTGCAGGCCTTGTCGCAGGGTTTCGCGGCGGCCGGACCGACAGCCTTCTTTCTTTTCTTTCCAACATATTGCTGTCGTTTCCTGTTCTGGTACTGTATCTCGTCATCATCGTCGCGCTCGGTGCATCGGCCGTGAACGTGGTCATCGCGGTCGCGGTCGGAACGACGCCGCTGGTTTTCCGGATTGTGCGTGACCTTGCCCGCGGCCTCGCCGGGCGCGACTTCGTCACCGTTGCGGTCACCCAGGGTGAAGCCGAATGGCGCATCCTGTGGCACGACATCCTGCCCAACGCGGCGCCGGCGCTGGTCAATGATTTTTGTCTGCGCCTCGGCTATGGCGTGATGATGGTCGGAGCGCTCGGTTTTCTGGGCCTGGGCCTGCCGCCGCCGGCGCCGGACTGGGGCGGCATGATCACCGACGGGCGCGCCCTCGCCTTCGCCTTTCCGTATCTCGTGCTGTTCCCCTGCCTGGCGCTGGTTTCGCTGGTGCTGGCATTGAGCCTTGTCGCCGACAATCGTCCGGGTGCGCCATGACCGGCGCCCGACCGGCGCTTTCGGTGCGCGGGCTGTCGGTGGCGCTGCCACCGGGGGCCGACCGGCAATGGGCTGTCGAGGATATGAACTTCGACGTCCGGCGCGGCGAAACCCTGTGCCTTGTCGGTGCATCGGGCTCGGGCAAATCGGTGCTGGCGGCTGCCATGATGGCCGCGCTGCCGCCCGGGCTCGCGATCACTCGGGGCAGCATTACGCTCGGCGCCCAGACCCTCACCGCCCTCGGCGAGCCGGCGCTGCGCCGATTGCGCGGCAACCGCATTGCCCTGGTGCCGCAGGAACCCGTGCCCGCGCTCAACCCGTTGCAACAGATCGGCAAGCAGGTCGAAGAGGTGCTGTTGCTCCACAGCGGCCTCGATGCGGGCGCGCGCGCACGCCGGACGGACGAGCTGCTGGCATCGGTCGCGCTCGACCCGGCTGTCGCGCGGCGCACCCCGCACCAGCTGTCCGGCGGCGAATGCCAGCGTGTCGCAATCGCCATGGCCATTGCCATGGCGCCCGATGTCATCATCGCCGATGAGGCAACGACGGCGCTCGACACCGTCACCCAGGCACAGATCCTCGACTTGCTCGCCGCCCTGAAGGCGCGTGGCGACCATGGGCTGGTGTTTATCAGCCATGACATCGCCGTCGTCGCCGCCATTGCCGATCGCATCGCGGTCCTCGACGCCGGGCGCATCGTCGAAATCGGGCCAGCACGCGCGGTCCTGGAATCGCCGCGCCACGCCGTTACCCAGGCGATGCTGGCCGCGTCACGGCCGCCGCCCATGCGCCGCCCGCGGCCCGAAGCCCCGCCCGTGCTGATCGTCGATGGCCTCACCAAGTCCGTACCCAACGAGGTCATTATCGCCGGCGCGGGCTTTGTCGTGGCGGCAGGCACGACCACCGCCATTGTCGGCGCCTCGGGGTCGGGCAAATCGACCTTGGCGCGGTTGATCATGCGCATCGTGCCGGCCGATCGCGGCAGTATCACCATCGACGGTGTCGCGGTGCGGGCGCTGCGCGGCGCCGCATCGCGCGCCGCGCGCGGGCTTGTCCAGATGGTGTTCCAGGATTCGTTCAGCGCGTTCAATCCGCGCCGCAGCATCGGCTGCTCCATCGCGCGCGCCGCCGAACTTGCCGGCGCCAGCCCTGTCGATGCGCGGGCCCGGGCGGTATCGCTGCTGGCGCGCGTCGGCATGCCCGTCGGCGCTTTCGACCGGCTGCCTGCCGCTTTTTCGGGTGGCCAGCGCCAGCGCATCGCCATCGCCCGCGCACTGGCAATGCAGCCCAGGCTGTTGATCTGCGACGAAAGCGTTTCCGGCCTCGACCCTGTCGTCCAGGCGCAGGTGCTGGCACTGCTCGATGATCTTCAGGCCGAAACCGGCGTCGCCATCCTGTTCATCACCCATGACCTGCGGACTGCCGCCGCCATCGCCGACCGCATTCTCGTTCTCGATCGGGGCATGATCGTCGAGGCAGGCGACGCGGCGACCGTGCTGCGGCACCCGCAATCAGCCGCCGCCCTCGCGCTCGTTACCGCTATTCCGCTCGGCGGCCTGCCCGACGCAGCCGCCTGACGGGGTCCGCTCAGGCGACCTCGACGCCGGGAACCGGTGCCAGTTCGACGCGCGGCACCACCTTGATGACCGCCGGCAATGGCGTCAGCTGCGCCGGGTCATGGCTGCGAATGAAGCGTTCGACGATCGGCGCGATGCTGTCGCGCCATTTGCGGCCGTTGAAAATGCCGTAATGCCCGGCGCCCTCGGCCATGTAATATTGCTTCTTCTCGTCGGGCAGGCGCACCGCCAGGTCGAGTGCGGCCTTGGTCTGGCCCAGCCCCGAAATGTCGTCGCGCTCGCCTTCGATGGCGAGCAGCGCGGTCCGGTCGATCGCCGCCGGATCGATGCGCACGCCGCGGTGGACGAATTCCCCCTTCGCAATCGCCTGGCGCTGGAACACCACATCGATGGTCTGCAGGTAGAATTCCGCCGTCATGTCGCTGACCGAGCGATATTCCTCGTAGAAGGCCTTGGTCGCATCGGCGCTGTCGTCGTCGCCAGCGACCAGATGCTTGAACAATTCCCAGTGCGATTTCATGTGGTTTGCAAGGTTCATCGACATGAAACCCGCCAATTGCAGGAACCCCGGGTAGACCTTGCGGCCGGCACCCGGATAGCCCGCGGGGACCGTGGCGATGACATTCTGTTCAAACCAGGCGAACGGCCGCTGCGTCGCCAGGTCGTCGACCGACGTCGGTGCCTTGCGGGTATCGACCGGGCCGCCCATCATCGTCAGCGTCAGCGGCGTCGCCGGGTCGTTCTGCCCCGACATATAGGCGAGCGCGGCATAGGCCGGAACCGCCGGCTGGCAGACCGCGAGCATATGCGACCCCGGCCCGACGACCCCGGCGAACTCGATGATGTAATCGATATAGTCGTTGAGGTCGAAATGCCCCTCGCTGACGGGAACCTGCTTGGCGTCGCGCCAGTCGGTCACATAGACTTCATGGTCGGGGAGCAGCCGTTCGACCGTGCCGCGCAGCAACGTCGCATAATGGCCGGACATCGGTGCGACGATCAGGACGCGCGGATCCTTGCGACCCGAAACGGCGCGGCTGAAATGCTTCAACTGGCCAAAGGGCTTGCGCAGCACGATCTCCTCGTTGACCGCGACGCTCACGCCGTCGACAATCGTCGCCGACAGGCCGAACGGCGGCTTGCCGCGCGGCGCGGCCGCATGGGCGAACACTTCGAGCGCCCGCGCCATCACCGGGCTTGTCCCCGCATAGGACATGGGATTGGCAGGATTGAGCAGCCAGTCCGATGTCGTCTTCGCCATGGCGCCCATGCCCGCCAGCCAGGCGCGCTGCATTTCATGTGCCGTGTAAAGCATTCAATATCCTTCTGCCGCAGCCGGGGCCGGGTGCGCCCGTGGGGCGCCGTTCGCACATGCAGCATAGCAATCGACGGCAGCAGCGCCAAATGATTATGGCATACACTGTCATTTTGATGCGTCACCGGGAATGATTGAGCGAGGCTCAAACCCCTGCTATCGGGTTCCATGGCCACAAAACCCGATCTGCCGCCGCTCGACCAGCGCAAGCTATCCAACCTGACGCTGCTCTGGGGTTTTGTGCGGGCCTATCCCGCGCAGCTCGGCGCGGCGCTGATTGCGCTGGCCATCGCCGCGCTCGCCACCCTCGCCATTCCCCGCGGTTTGAAGCAGGTCGTCGACAATGGTTTTGCGGCCGGTTCCGACCCGGCGGCGATTGCGCCCTATTTCTGGGGCCTGCTCGGCGTCGTCGCCGTGTTGGCGGTCGCCACGGCGTTTCGCTTCTATTTCGTCAGCTGGATCGGGGAGCGGGTCGTCGCCGACCTTCGCAAGGCTGTGCAGCGGCACCTGCTGACGCTCGATCCGGTGTTTTTCGAAGAGAACCGCCCTGCCGAAATCGCGTCACGCCTGACCAGCGATACAGCCGTCATCGAGCAGGTCGTCGCCACTTCGGCGTCACTCGCGCTGCGCAATGCCGCCATGGGCCTGGGCGGCATCCTGCTGATGTTCAGCGAGGCGCCGAAGCTGACCGGGCTGATGCTGCTGGTCATCCCGCTGACGATGCTGCCGATCATCTTCCTCGGCCGCCGGGTGCGCAACGTGTCGCGGTCGAGCCAGGATCGCATCGCCAGCCTGGGCACCATGGCCGCCGAGGTTCTGGGCGCCATCAAGATCGTTCAGGCTTTCACGCAGGAGAGCCGGGAAGCGGCACGGTTCGGAACCGCCGTGGAAACGGCCTTTGCCACCGCCAAGAAGCGCATCCTGCTGCGCGCCGGCATGACCGCACTGGTCATCGGCCTGATCTTCGGTGCGATCACGCTGGTCCTGTGGCAGGGCGCGCTCGACGTCATCTCGGGGCGGCTCAGCGGCGGCACCATCGCGGCCTTCATCTTCTATGCCGTCATCGTCGCCGGCGCCTTCGGCACCTTGACCGAAGTCTATGGGGATTTCATGCGCGCCGCCGGCGCCAGCGGCCGCATGCGCGAGCTGCTCGCCGCACGCGCCGGCATCCGCGCACCCGAGCGGCCGACGCCCCTGCCCTCGCCGGCGCGCGGAGCGCTCGCGCTCGACAAGGTGACGTTTCACTATCCGTCACGCCCGGAGGATGCGGCGTTGCTCGACTTCTCGCTCGACGTGGCGGCGGGCGAAACCGTGGCCATCGTCGGCCCCTCGGGCGCCGGAAAATCGACATTGTTTCAGCTCGTCCAGCGTTTCTATGATCCCGAGCACGGCCAGATCCGCCTCGACGGCGTGCCGCTGACCAGCGCCGATCCGGAGGAAATCCGTGCGCGCATTGCGGTGGTGCCGCAGGAAAGCGTAATTTTCGCGACCAGTGCGCTCGAGAATATCCGCTACGGCCGCCCCGATGCCAGCGAGGACGAAGTCTGGGCCGCTGCCCGCGCGGCGCATGCCGACGGCTTCCTGCGCGACCTCCCGGACGGGATCCACAGCTATATGGGCGAAGCCGGCACGCGCCTGTCGGGTGGGCAACGCCAACGCATGGCCATTGCGCGGGCCATCCTGCGCGACGCACCGATCCTGCTGCTCGACGAAGCCACCAGCGCGCTCGACAGCGAAAGCGAACGGCTCGTCCAGGCCGCCCTGGAAAGCCTGATGCACGGCCGCACCACATTGGTCATCGCCCACCGCCTCGCCACGGTGCGCAATGCCGACCGGATCATCGTCATGGATGGCGGCCGCATCGTCGCCGAGGGCACCCATGACCGATTGATCGCCGGCGGTGGCCTTTACGCCAAGCTGGCGCGTCTGCAGTTCGAAACCAGCCGGCCGGACGAGGCGCAGGTCGCCTAGCCGGGCGGTGGCGGAAGTCGGCGATCTGGTTGCTTGCCGCTGGTCCGGGTGGTATCCGCGTCGGCGAAAGGGAGATACAGGACATGTTTCCGCTCTGGGTTTACATTGCCGTCGCTGCCGCGATTGGACTGACAGCTTTTGTTGTCGGGCGATTATTCCCGGGCTTTGGAGTCGCTTTTGTCATCCTAACGTCGTCCTTGTGGTCAGCTTACTCCTTGCGTCGTCATAACCGCCTCAGCCGGCGCGGCTGAACCGGATTATTGCGCGGTGTAGCCGCCATCGACGACCAGTTCGGCGCCAGTCATGAAGCCCGATTCATCCGACGCCAGGAACACGATGGCATCGGCAATTTCGCGCGGCACGCCGAACCGTGCCATCGGATGCGCGGCCATCAGGCGATCGCGCATCTCGTTGCCGTTCTCGGCGGCGTGGAGCGCACCGGCAACCATCGGCGTGTCGATGAAGCCGGGATGCACCGAATTGACACGGATCCCCAGCGGCGCCCATTCGACGGCAGCGGCCTTGGTCAGCATCGTGACACCACCCTTCGACGCGCAATAGGCTGCGGCCCCCGCCATGCCGACCTTGCCGAGGATCGAGGACAGGTTGATGACCGACCCGCCACCCTTGGCGGCCATGACCGGCCCGCAATGGCGTAGCCCCAGAAACACGCCATCGAGATTGACGGACAAGATGCGCCGCCAGTCGCCCAGATCGTGGTCGAGCAAGGCGAGCGCGCTCCCCGCCACGCCGGCGTTGTTGACGAGCACGCCTATACTGCCGAAACGCGCCATCGTCGCTGTGACCACAGCGGCCCAATCGTCTTCCGATGTCACGTCGTGAAGCATGAAGTCGGCGCGCTCGCCGATCGCTGCTGCGACCTCGGCACCCTCGGGGTTGCGGTCGGTCAGCATCACGAAGGCGCCCTCGGCCGCCAGACGCCGCGCCGTTTCCGCGCCGAGCCCAGAGGCAGCCCCGGTCACCAGCGCAATCTTGTCCGCTACGCGTCCCGCCATCGGTGTCGCCCCCATGCTATTTGACGGCGAAGATAGAAGGGCGTGCGCGGTCGGCAACTGCCCCAAGCGTGAGTGTCGCTATATCCGGCGGCGTGATCTCACTTGGTGGCCGTCACCCTTGACGACCGTACGACGGAGGCGATCACCGCATGCAAAAGGGCGAGCCCTTCGGCCCGCCCTTTTTCCGTTCCGTCGATGACGGGATCAGTTCGCGTAGGCTTCGTTCCCGACAAAGCCCATCTTGGTGATACCGGCCTGCTGGGCCTCGGCCATCACCTTGTCGACGACTTCATATTTGGCGAGGCCTTCCGGACGCAGACGCAGCTCGGGCTGGGTCGGCAGGGCAGCGGCTTGCCGCATATACTGGCGCAGCGTCGGCAGATCGACCTCGGTCTTGTTCCAGTAGATGTTCGACAGGAAGTCGATGTCGACCTGGTTGAACACCGGATCGACATTGCTCGGGTTCGGGTTCGGCGGCGGCAGATCGAGCTTCACAGCGTGCGTCTGGACCGGGATGGTGATGATGAACATGATCAGCAAAACGAGCATGACGTCGATAAGCGGCGTCGTGTTCATGTCGGGGATCGGTTCCCCTTCAGCCGAACCACCCATTGAAATGGCCATGGGACCTTACTCCTTGAAATCTAGCGACGCGACGGTTGCCGGCATCGACTGCCGGCAACGCATCATCAACGCGACACCTGACCTGGGACAGGCTCGGAAATGAAGCCGATCTTCAGGAAGCCGGCGCGCTGCATCGTGAAGATCACCCCACCGACGCAACGATACTCCATGTCCTTGTCACCGCGGATATGGACTTCCGGAAGCTCGATCTTGCCGCCGGCCTTTTCCTGACGCGCGATCTCGTCCTTCAGGGCCTTGACGCCCCGATCGAGGAGTTCCTGCTTGGACTCGACTTTCGTCTGGCCCCAGAAGGTATCGCAATTGGTATCGACCGACAGCAGCACGTTTTCCGGCTTGGTCGTCGTCGGCAGGTTGGTCACCGTCGGCAGCGACAGCGGCACCGTCTGGATGACGACCGGAACGGTGATCAGAAAGATGATGAGGAGAACCAGCATGACGTCGACCAGCGGCGTCGTGTTGATCTCGGTCATCGGGCTTTCGCTGCCGTCCTCTCCGGGCGATCCGATATTCATCGACATGAGTGAGAAGCCCTTCCCTGGCCAGCCACCAAGCGCTTAGCGCTTGACGGCAGCGGCGGCAGCCGGTGTCGTGACGACGGGAGCGGTAACACGCGAGCCCGAGACCAGTGCACCATGAACGTCAGCGGAAAAGTTGTTGAGCTTTTCGACAACATCCTTGTTGCGACGGATCAGCCAGTTGTAACCGAGCACGGCGGGCACGGCGACGGCAAGACCCAGAGCGGTCATGATAAGTGCTTCACCGACCGGGCCGGCAACCTTGTCGATCGATGCCTGGCCGGCGAGACCGATGTTGATCAGGGCGCGATAGATGCCGACGACGGTCCCGAACAGACCGATGAACGGCGAGGTCGAACCGACCGATGCGAGGAACGACAGGCCGCCCTGCAGCTTCGACGAAACCGTCGTGCTCGAACGGTTGAGGGCCATCGTCACCCATTCATGCTGGTCGATCTTGTCGGTCAGGCGACCTTCATGGTGATCCGAAGCGCGCAGGCCGTCGTCGACGATCTGCTTGAACGGCGAATTCTTGTCGAGCTTCGCAGCGCCGGTCTTGAGATCGGGAGCCGTCCAGAACTTCTTTTCCAGTTCCTTGGCTTCGCTCAGGACTTTGCGCTGATCGATATACTTGGTGATGATGATGAACCATGACGCGAGCGACATGAACACCAGAATGCCAAAGACCGACTGGGCGATGATGCCGCCCTGTTCGAGCGCGGCCGCCAGGCCATATGGGTTTTCTACTGCGACGGTTTCCATTGTGTTTTCCCTCGATGTGTCTTTGGTTTGCGCCCCGGCCAGCGATCACGCTGGCCTTAATTCCGGGTTATCTCTTGGTAATCTGCCACCGGACGGTCTTGACGGCAGTGGATTCGACCGGGTTGCCGTTTTCCAGTGCCGGCTTGCTGCGCCAGCGGGTCTGGGCAAGACGGCAGGACTTTTCGTCAAGCTTCGGAAATCCGCTGGGCGCCACGACAGTGCAGCTCGTCACACGACCGTTGGTACCGACGGTCACCTGAACCCGCGTCACGCCTTCTTCCTCGGCGCGGAGCGATGATGCCGGATAATCGTCTTCCGAAACCGAGAGGCTGCGCGGATCGAACTGGGCAGCCTGGGTCGGACCCGTGGGTGCCGGCGGGGCCGGCGGTGCCGGCGGTGCCGGTGCCACGAACTTGGGCGGCTCAGGTTGGGCAACAACCGTCTGCGTCGTGATTGTCGGCGGCGCCTCCTGCGCCACCGAAACTTCCGGCGGCGGGACGTACGGCGGGATCTCGATGTCCTTCGGCGGCGGCGGTGGCGGCTCTTCCGGCGGCGGCGCCTCTTCCTTGACGTTGACCGTCTCGAGTGGCTGGACGATCGCCTTGACGGCTTTCAGTGCCAGGCCCGTTATGAAAGCATACCCCAGAAAGACGTGCAAAAGGGCAACCAGCCCAAATGCCACCATCCGGTTTTTGCTCATTCCTCCATCAGCGTATGCCATGGGCGCTGCAAAACTCCCTGAAAGCTAAAAAATTCAGAACAACGGTGTCCGGCGCTTCCCCCCTGACCCTGTGCTGTTCCCTCTCCACGCTCTGTGTAACCGCATCTTGGGGAGCGTCGCAACCGCTTTATCGCCACAATTGTGCACTGCGGCTCAGTCTGGCGCGAAAGGACGAAATCGGAGCGTTTCCGAGGGATAAAGTTGCAGGTGGAGGGTCAATATGACTAAGATCGGGCATGTTTGTCCCCCCGCTCCGCCACACCGCTGCCATGATTTCGCTCGGGCTTGTGCTCGCTGCATCGCCTGCCCGCGCCGACCCGGCGTTCGCCGACGTCGCGGAATTGACCATCGCCGCACCCGTCATCGTCCAGGCAACGATTACCAAAGCCGAGCGCATTGCCGATCGTGACAGCCCCGGCCTTGCCCCGGGATCGGCGCGCATCCTGGTCACCGCCGCGCTCGACGCCGCACTTACCGCGCCCGGTCCCGTTCCGCCGCAGCTCAGCTGGCTATGGGATAGCCCGCTCGATGCCCGCGGCAAGCCGCCGAAGCCCAAGGGACAAAAGGTCATGGCCTGGCTGGCGCCGCCTGATGCGGCAGGCAAGACGCGGCTGGCGGGACCGGACGCGCAACAGCCTTGGACACCGGCGCTCGATGCGCAGGTCCGCGCCATCGCCACCGATGCCCGGTCGGGCCAGGTCCCGGTCATCACCGGGGTCTCCAACGGCTTTCGCGCCGATGGCACTGTCCCGGGCGAAAGCGAAAGCCAGTTCTTCCTGTCGGCCGCCGACGGCCGCGGCGCCACGCTGGTCGTCACCGCAAGGCCGGGGGCACAACGGCGCATCACGCTGGCGCGCGGTGATGTCATCGATGAATCAGCAGCGACCGTCCGCCCGGGGACGTTGCTGTGGTATCGGCTGGCGTGCACACTGCCGTCCACCCTGCCCCCCGCGGCTGGCGGCGCCGACCCGGCACTGGCGGCGGACTGGCAGGCAGCGATCGCCAGCCTCGGGCCCTGCGGCCGGTCGCGGCCGGCGCGCTAGAAGCTGCTGAGTTCAACCCCGACAGCTGAACAATCGGGGTAGATATCCGGCTTGCGGGTCGAAACCCGCAAGCCGACGACGCCCTGCCGCGCCGCTATCAGATTGTAGATGGCGTGCGCCACGGTTTCCTGCAGGTTGAACCGTCGTGCCGAAACGAGCGCCAGCACGGCAGTCCGCAGGACGTCATAATCCCATGCCGAAGCGACCGTGTCGCAGTCCGGAAAATGCGCTGCCGACAACCAGATTTCAAGGTTGACCCGCAACCGCTGCGGGGTGCCGATTTCGAAATCATGGAAGCCGATGTCCACCGGGATATCGAAATCCTCCAGCATGATCTTGCGCGACCGCGGTGCCAGGCCCGGCGGGACCAGACCCGTCAGTTCGCCCGCGTCCGTTGCCAGAATCTGTTCCTCGATCATTTGTCCACCATGAAAGCAACGTCGCGGGGCAGCCCCAATAGCCGCTGGCCGCCGTCGAGCGTGATCGTCTGGGCGTTGAAGGTCGGCGTGGCAATGATGAAGCGCAATGCCGCGACAATCTCCTCCACCGCAACCCCACGCCGCAACGGGTTCATCCCGTGGACGGCGTCGAAATTGTCGCGGCTTTGCGGTCCGCTCACCAGCGTCACGGCGGGCGCGATGGCTGCGCAACGCAACCGCGGCGCATAGGCCCGCGCCGTGAGTTCGGTCAGGCCGTCCAGTCCGATTTTCGACAAGGTATAGGTGAAATAATCGGGATTGAGCGCTTCGAGCTTTGCATCGAGCATGTTGACGACCAGCGCCGGCGCGTCATCGGTCGGCACCGCGGCGGCGAAGGCCCGGGTCAACAGCGCCGGCGCCCGCAGGTTGATCGCCATGTGCGTGTCGAATGCGGCGACACTGAAATCGTCGATGTCGTCGAGAACGAAGCGTGACGCCGAATTGACCAGCAGCCCCAGCGGCGGCAGCGTCGCCGCCGCCGCGATGATCGCCGCCGCCGCCATTGAATCGGCCAGGTCGGCCGCCACCACCGCAGCGTTGCCGACCTCGGCCGCCAGCGCATCGGCGTCCGCGCGCGAGGTGTTGCAATGGATGAGGACATGCCAGCCGTCCGCGGCCAGCGCCCGCACGAAAGCGGCGCCGATACGCCGGGCACCCCCGGTAACGATGGCAGTCTGGTTGCGCGACACGGTCATTACGGCCGGCGGGTTAGCCCCCGGGGCGCGTCCCGGCAAGCCGGCGCGGCAAAATGGTCAACGCAGGATCGCCTGTGCCAGCCGGTCCTTGCCGTCGGACGGCAGCGGCGTGATGCCGAGCAAGCGCGTCAAGACTGGATAGACATCGACATTGTCGAACGGCGCCACCACGGTTCCCGGCCGGAACGCCGGCCCGGCCGCGACGAAGCTGGCCGCCATCTCGGGCGCCGCGGGATCATAGCCGTGCATGCCGCCCAGCGCCTTGTCCTCCGACGGCCCGCGGTCGAGGATCATCCACCCCGGCTGCGCCAAACAGACGAACGACGGCACACGCGGATTATGGCCATAGTGCAGTCGCGCCGGGATCGCGCCGCGCGGCCAGCATGTCATGTGGGGGTGAGGACGTTTCAGCGCGCTCGCCAGCACCGCCCCCTGGCCCGGCATCGGCTCGAGCCCCGCGACCGCGCCGGTGGAGACCGTCCGGAAACTCCCGGCCGGTACCGTCAGGTCGAGCCGCACCACCCGTTCCGGCGCGACACTGGCCATGCCATGGTCCGACACCAGCACGATATTGGCGGCCACCGACCTGGCTTTCAGTCCGGCAACGAGCGCGCCGATCTGGGCATCGACTTCGGCCAGGGCCTTCACCGTCTCGGGTGCGTCGGGGCCGAACTCATGGCCGTCGTGATCGACGGTGTCGAGATACAGCGTCATGAAGGCTGGCCGCGCCGGCTGGTCGACCCATGCCAGGATCTGGGCGACGCGATCGCTGTTGGGCAGCTTGCCGTCGAACGGCAGCCATTGCGTCGGCCGGACGCCGTGGATGGCGGCTTCCGACCCCGGCCAGAACATCGTTGCGGTCTTCAACCCCGCCTTTTCCGCCGTCACCCAGATCGGCTCGGCCTCGTTCCACCAGCGCGGGTCCTCGACTGCGGCGCGGTTCGACAGGGAAAACCGCACCCCGGGGATGCGCGGGTCCTCCATCGTGTTGTTGACGATGCCATGGTTGTCGGGCCGCATCCCCGTGACAAGCGTATAATGGTTGGGAAAGGTCAGCGACGGAAAGCTCGGCCGCATCGCAGTGGCCCGAACGCCCGATGCCGCCAGGGCGCTGATGTTCGGCGTGACGCCGCGGGTGAGATAGTCGGCACGCAGGCCGTCGACCGAAATCAGGATCACCGGTGGCCGCTGCGTCGGCGCTGCAACGTCCGCCAGCCGTGGCGCCCGGGCGGCGCACCCTGCCAACAGCAGCAGCGCGATCATCGTCGTGGTGCGGATCATCGTCATGGCCTTGTTATCTGATGTGCGGCCGACGCTGCCCGCGCCCGCCGTCTTTTGCACGCCGGGATGACAGGATCGTGGCAGCGCGTCACCGCTTGATCTGGCATTTCCGCCGCCAGTCGCTACATCTCCGCGCGATGACAACCGACCGTTTTTCGGAAGAAACCGCCACCTTCACGGTGCAGGGCAAGGATGCGCCCGATCTCGACCGCGGCGTTGCCGCGATCCGCAACGTCCTGCGCACCCTTCCCGCCCGCCCCGGCGTATACCGGATGACCGATGCCGGCGGCGATGTCCTGTATATCGGCAAGGCGCGATCGCTGAGAAGCCGCGTGACCAATTATACCCAGGTCAATCGCCTGTCGCGCCGGCTGCAACGCATGGTCTCGCAAACCCGCGACATGACCATCGTCACCACCAATTCGGAATCGGAAGCGCTGCTGCTCGAAGCGCAACTGATCAAGCGTTACCGCCCGCCCTATAACGTGCTGCTGCGCGACGACAAGAGCTTCCCCTTCATCTTCCTGCGCGAAGACCATGATTTTCCACGCATTTCGAAACATCGCGGGGCGCGTATCGGCAAGGGCAGTTATTATGGCCCCTTCGCCAGCGCCGGCGCTGTCAACACCACGCTCAACGCCCTGCAAAAGGTATTCCTGCTGCGATCGTGCACCGACAGTTTTTTCGCCAATCGCACCCGCCCCTGCCTGCTCCACCAGATCAAGCGCTGTTCGGCGCCGTGCGTCGGCCGGATCACCGATGCCGCCTATGGCGAGCTCGTCGCCGATGCCAAGTCCTTCCTGTCGGGGCGCACCCAGGAGGCGCAGAAAAAGCTCGGCACTGCCATGCAGGCTGCGGCCGAGGCGCGCGATTTCGAGCTTGCGGCCGTCTTGCGCGACCGGTTGCGGGCGCTGACCTTCATCCAGGGCAGCCAGGCGATCAACGCCGAAGGCTCGGCCAGCGACGCCGACATCATCGCCATGGCGTGCCAGGCCGGCGTCATGTGCATCCAGATCTTCTTCATTCGCGGCGGCCAGAACTGGGGCCACCGGGCGTTTTTCCCCGGCCATACCGACGGCGTATCGGAAGACGAGGTGCTGACCAGCTTCCTTGCCCAGCTCTACGAGGAGTTGCCGCCGCCGCGCGAAATCCTGCTCGACCGCACGCTCGACGAAGCCACGCTGCTCGCCGAGGCGCTCTCGGACAAGGCCGGCCACCGGGTCGGCGTCAAGGCACCGCAGCGCGGGCCGAACCGCAAGCTCGTCGACCAGGCCGCCCGCAACGCCGTCGAAGCGCTCGATCGGCGGCAGGCGGAATCAACGACGCAGGGCCGGCTGCTGACCGCGCTCGCCGACCTGTTCGACCTTGCCGAGCCACCCCGGCGCATCGAAGTCTATGACAACAGCCATATCATGGGCAGCAACGCGCTCGGCGCGATGATCGTGGCCGGGCCGGAGGGCTTCATCAAGAACCAGTACCGCAAGTTCAACATGAACGACGCCCGCATCACGCCAGGCGACGACCTCGCGATGATGAAGGCGATGTTGTCGCGGCGCTTCGCCCGGTTGGAAAAGGAAGACCCTGATCGCAGCGCTGGCGACTGGCCCGACCTGGTGCTCATCGACGGCGGACGCGGCCAGCTGGCGGCGGTCAATGCGGCGCTGGCCGAACTCGGCGTCGCCGATGTCGTCATCATCGGCGTGTCGAAGGGCTTCGATCGTGACGCCGGGCGCGAGACCTTCCACATGCCCGATGGCAGGGAGCTTCATCTGGCGCCCAATGACCCGGTGCTGTTCTTCCTGCAGCGGCTGCGCGACGAGGCGCATCGCTTCGCCATCGGCGCCCACCGCGCCAAGCGCAGTCGGGCCATCGCCGCCAATCCGCTCGACGATGTTCCCGGCATCGGTCCCGCCCGCAAGAAGGCGCTGCTGATGCATTTCGGCACCAGCCGGGCGGTGCGCGGTGCCACGCTCGCCGACCTGGAAAATGCACCGGGGATCAGCAAGGCGATGGCGCGCGCCATCCACGGCCATTTTCAGTCCGGCGGCTGACCGGTTCAGCCGCCGACCGCGCCGACCACCCAGCCTTCGCAGAATTCGACCAGGCGGCGGCTGGGCAGAGGCACCGCGATTTCATAGCCCTGGACGCCGTCACAGCCGGCGGCGATGGCGGCCGCCAGCTGGAACGGTTCCTCTACGCCTTCGGCGATCACCGACAATCCCAGCCGCCGCGCCAGCGCCACGACGGTTTCGACCACGATGCGCTCGCGCTCGGTGCCGCCCAGCGCCTTGGTAAAGCTGCGGTCGAGCTTGATGCCGTCGATCGGCAGCCGCGCCATCCATGCCAGCGACGAGAAACCGGTGCCGAAGTCATCGAGAACGATGTGGATTCCGGACTTGCGAATACCTTCGAGGACTTCGGCAGCATCGGCGATATTCTCGATGAAGGCGCCTTCGGTGACCTCCAGCGTCAGGCGATGCGGCGGCAACGCCGATGTCGCCAGCCCGGCGCGCAGCGCGTCGGCAAAGCCGGGGTCCGCCAGGTCGGCCGCGGTGATGTTCACCGCCAGCCGCAGCGCCGACAATGCCGGCGTCCAAGACATCACCTCGCGCATCGCCCGGGCGCGGATATGGCGACCCAGCTTGATCGCCAGTTCGGCGGTGGCCGCCGTTTCCAGCAGCGTTTCGGCGTCGAGAACGCCGAAGGCGCGGTGGTTCCAGCGCACCAGCGCTTCGACCCCCGCAATCCGCCCCGTTTCCAAGTTGAGGATCGGCTGGAACAGCAGTGCAATATCGTCACTCTCGATTGCCTGGTGCAAATCCGTGACCAGGTCGGCCATGCGCAACAGCGTGTCGCCTTGGGTCTCCGGCTGGAACATGATGATTGCCCCGGGCTCGGCGGCGCGCGCAGCCGCCAGCGCAGCGCTGCTTTGCCGAATCAGCACATCGACCGTTTCGGGCTTCTGCGGGTCGCGCCAGGCGATACCGATGCGCGCCGTCAGGTGGATCTCGCGCTCGCCGGTGCGGAACGGCGTCGCAAACGCAGAGACCAATTGCCGCGCCAGCAGGTCCATCTCGCGCACGCCGACCTCACCGGACACTGCCACGGCAAATTCCGCGGCTGCCAGCCGGGCCAACAGCCGCCTTTGCCCGGGCGTGGCGAAGCGATCGCCGACGATGCCGGCAAGCCGGGTGGCAACGGACCGCAGTGCCTCGTCGGCCACGCTTCGCCCATAGGCGGCATTGA
This sequence comes from Polymorphobacter fuscus, assembly GCF_011927825.1. Lineage (NCBI taxonomy): Bacteria > Pseudomonadati > Pseudomonadota > Alphaproteobacteria > Sphingomonadales > Sphingosinicellaceae > Sandarakinorhabdus > Sandarakinorhabdus fusca. The sequence goes on from NZ_JAATJI010000001.1 coordinate 533,961, forward strand.
TCGCAGCAATGCGCCCGACGCCGAGTGTCAGGACCACCAGCCCCGGTGTCGAGGCCTGTTGCGCGATCATCCATTCCTGCAATTGCGCGGCGCTTGCCAGTCCGGTCAGCGCGTCGCGCAGCGCATCGGCTTCCTCCCCGCGCTGTTCGACGCTGCTCGCGGTCAGGCGCAGCGCGTTGCCGAAGGCGGTGTTGTTGAACGGGCTGACCAGCACATTGGTGGCACCGGCCGCTTCCGCCAGACTGGCGCCGCCGACATCGCTGCGCGACAACAGCACCAGCAGGCCGCCCTGGTGCCGCCCGATTTCCGGCCCCAGCAGCCGTGCGATCGCCAGGCCCTGCTCAACGGCACCGCGGGCATCGACGACCGCGACGCGCACTGCGCCGGTCTCGCACTGGGCCAGTGCCTGCGCCGGCTGTCGCTCGACGCGCGGCAGCATGCCGGCCGCCTCGACGCTCATGGCGACATCATTGGCGTAGCGCGGCGAAACCACCAGTACGACCTCGGTCTCGCGCGACACCATCATGCTCCCCAGGACTTCGTTTCGGGGTCATACCCCTTCATGCCGCCGTATCAAATCGCCTAGCCAGCAATTTCCTGTCCGGCAAACCGAATTCCATCCTATCCCGACGTGGGGGTGGACTTCGGCCCCTGCCATCGCCACCTTGCCGGCGATATGGACCAGCTTGCCGACCTTGAGCAACCGCCGCGTGTATCGCGCCGTATCGCCCCGCCGTTGGTCGATCCGTTCGGCCGCGCCATCACCTATCTGCGCGTGTCGGTGACCGATCGCTGCGATTTTCGCTGCGTCTATTGCATGTCGGAAGCGATGACCTTCCTGCCCAAGACCGAGGTTCTCAGCCTTGAAGAGATCGACCGCATCGCATCCGCATTCGTGCGGCGCGGCACGCGCAAGCTGCGCCTCACCGGCGGCGAGCCGCTGGTCCGGCGCGGGATCCTCGAACTGGTGCGGTCGCTCGGGCGACATCTCGACACCGGTCGGCTCGACGAGCTGACCCTGACCACGAACGGATCGCAGCTGGCACGATTCGCTGCCGATCTTCATGCTGCCGGGGTGCGACGCGTCAATGTCAGCCTCGATACGCTCGATCCGGACAAATTCGCCGCCATCACGCGCTGGGGCCGCCTGCCCCAGGTGATCGATGGCATCGCTGCCGCCAGCGCTGCCGGTCTCCATGTCAAGCTCAACATGGTGGCGCTCGCCGGCGTCAACGACGGCGAAATCGATGCGATGCTGGCCTTTGCCGCGCGCGGCGGCCACGATCTGACGCTGATCGAAACCATGCCGCTCGGCGAAATCGACGGCGATCGTGTCGACCAGTATCTGCCGCTGTCGCGCGTCCGCGCCGATCTCGAACGGCGCTGGACCCTGCACGACCTGCCCGATGCGACCGGCGGCCCGGCGCGCTACGTCCGCATCGGCGAAACCGGCCAGCGGCTGGGCTTCATCACGCCGCTGACCCACAATTTCTGTGAAAGCTGCAACCGGGTGCGGCTGACGGCCACCGGCCAATTGTACATGTGCCTCGGCCAGGACGACGTCGCCGACCTGCGCGCCGTGATCCGCACGCCCGGGAACGGCGACGACGACGACGCGCTCGACCTGGCCCTGAACGAAGCGATTACCCGCAAGCCCAAGGGCCATGATTTCGTCATCGATCGGCGCTCCGCCACGCCCGCGGTGCGGCGCCACATGAGTGTCACCGGTGGCTGATCCGCGACTGGCGCTGCTGGTGTCCGAATCCGACATTGCCGAAGCCGCCGGCCAGTCGCTGCGCGAACGCTATGCGTTCGTGCCGGTCGCCGACGCCGATGTCGTGATCGCGCTCGGCGGGGACGGTTTCCTGCTGCACACGCTCCACGAGGCGCTGCTTGCCAGCAACCCGAAGCCGGTGTTCGGCATGAACCGCGGCACCGTCGGCTTCATGATGAACGAGTTCGACGACCAGGACCTTGTCGCGCGCATCGCCTCGGCGCGCACCTTCGACCTGCACCCCCTGCTGATGACGGCGGAAACCGTCGGCGGCGAAATCGTGACCTCACCGGCGATCAACGAAGTGTCGCTGCTGCGCGAAACCCGCCAGGCGGCCAAGATCGAGATCGCCATCGACGGCAAGGTGCGGATGGAGGAGCTGATCTGCGATGGCGTCCTCGTCGCCACGCCGGCCGGCTCGACGGCCTATAATCTGTCGGCCAACGGCCCCATCTTGCCGCTGCAGGCCGATCTCCTGGCGCTGACTCCGCTCAGCCCGTTTCGCCCCCGGCGCTGGCGCGGCGCCCTGCTGCCCCAGGCCAGCGTCATCGAGTTCCGAATCCGCGAGGCGCGCAAGCGCCCGGTGTCCGCCGTTGCCGACCAGCGCGAGGTCCGCGATGTCGACGTCGTCCGCGTCGTCACCGACAAATCGATCCGCCTGCAACTGATGTTCGACCCCGGCTACGCCCTTGATGACCGCATCGTCGCCGAACAGTTTTCGGTCTGATTGCATCCGCACGCGAAAGTCGCTTGCCGCCGTCCGATAGCCTCGCTATAGCCGCGCCCTTGCTGTTCCTCGGTAGCTCAGCGGTAGAGCATTCGACTGTTAATCGAATGGTCGCAGGTTCGAATCCTGCCCGGGGAGCCAATTTTCTGGCAGGCATCCATCTGGCCGCGGCGTCGCCGTCAGACCACGGCGCCGAACAGGTGGCCGATACCCGCGGTGATCGCCATCGCCAGCGCCCCCCAGAAGGTCACGCGCAGCATCGGTCGGCCGATACCGGCACCGCCGGCGCGCGCGCCCACCGCCCCCAGCAGCGCCAGGAACAACAGCGAGGCGATCGCGACTCCGGTCACGATCCCGGCCTGCGGAAGCAGCGCGGCGACCGCCAGCGGCAACGCCGCGCCGACGGTGAACGACAGCGCCGATGCAATCGCCGCCTGGATCGGCCGGGCCGTGGTGAACTCCGAAATGCCCAGCTCGTCGCGGGCGTGCGCGCCGATGGCGTCGTGCGCCATCAACTGCCGCGCCACGGTGGCCGCCGTCGCCGCATCGAGCCCGCGCGCGCGATAGATGCCGGCCAGCTCGGCATGTTCGCCCGCGTCGTCGCTGGCAAGCTCGATCCGTTCGCGTGCCAGGTCGGCGGCCTCGGTGTCGGACTGGCTGCTGACCGACACATATTCGCCCGCCGCCATCGACATGGCGCCCGCCACCAGCCCGGCGACGCCTGCCACCAGGATCGCACTGCGGTCGCCACTGGCGGCGGCCACGCCGATGATCAGGCTGGCCGTCGAGACGATGCCGTCATTGGCGCCCAGGACCGCCGCCCGCAGCCAGCCGACGCGCATCATCAGATGGGTTTCCGAATGACGCGACATGGTCCGGCCTTCCTGCCCCGTTGCGGTCAAGCCGTGACCAGCGCCGCCACCAGCATGACAAGCCCGGCAAAGCTCGCCAGCCAGACGATCGACCGCACCATGCGGACACCGAAGGCGTACAGCGGCACATAGGCCACCCGCCCCCAGAAATACAGCTGCGCCCCAAGCACCGTCGCGGCGGTCGAAATGCCCAGCACATGCAGCCCGAGCACCGCCGCGACGAACAGCGGCAGAGTTTCATAAAGATTGGCCTGGGCCCGGTTCAACCGTTCGGCGATCGGCGACAGCGGCGGCATCGCCTCGTCGCGCGGCCCGGTGTTCCACTTGATGCCATATTGCCCGGTGCGCGCCGCATCGAACGCGAAAATCTGCACGATCGCCAGCACCAGCGACAGTGCCATCATCCTCAATTCCACGGTCATGGTCGTTTCCCCCTGCCCGCGGATCCGGTGCATGCCGGCGCCGGGCATCCCACCATGGCGCCGCGCCGTCCGGCTGACAACAATTGCCGTGAAAACGATCGGCAGGGCATAATAAACTTGCGCGTGCCCGCCGCACTGCACAGTATCGGGGGGCAGCAACGGGAGCAGGAATGGCAGCGGTCACCGCCTTTGACGAGATGTACGGCGTCGGCGACGTCTATGGACGGCCCCAAGGCAGCGAAGGCGACGTCAGCGCCGCCTATCGGTCGATCCAGCTCTGGCTGGACCAGAGCCCGCCCGATCTGATGGCGGCGCGCCGACGCCAGGCCGAGCTGTTCTTTCGCCGCATCGGCATCACCTTTGCCGTCTATGGCGACCCGGACGCTGCCGAGCGGCTGATCCCGTTCGATATCGTGCCGCGCATCCTGGCGCGGTCCGAATGGGACGGCATGGAAAAGGGCCTGAAACAGCGGGTCACCGCGCTCAACGCCTTTCTGGCCGATGTCTATGGCCCGCGCGACATCCTGCGCGCCGGCATCGTCCCCGAGGATCTGGTGCTGCAGAACCCCGGCTATTGCCTGCAGATGGCGGGGCGCAAGCCGCCGGGCGGCGTCTGGACGCACATCGCCGGCATCGACCTCGTCCGCACCGGCCCCGATGAATTCTATGTGCTGGAAGACAACGCCCGCACCCCGTCGGGGGTCTCGTACATGCTCGAAAACCGCGAGGTGATGCTCAAGCTGGTGCCCGAGCTGTTCGACAAGGTGAAGGTCGCGCCGGTTGAAACCTATCCCGAAATGCTACTCGAAACGCTGGCGTCGGTCAGTCCGCGGGCCGGGCGCGGCGGCGGCGCGCCAGTATGTGTCCTGCTCACCCCCGGCCGCCACAACAGCGCCTTTTACGAACATAGCTTCCTTGCCGACAAGCTCGGCATCGAACTGGTCGAAGGCTCGGACCTGTTCGTGCGCGACGATATCGTCTTCATGCGCACCACCGAAGGGCCGGAACGCGTCGATGTCATCTACCGCCGCCTCGACGATGATTTCATCGATCCGCTGGCCTTCAACCCGACGTCGATGCTCGGCGTTCCGGGGCTGATGGCGGCCTATTCGCAAGGCAATGTGACGCTCGCCAACGCCGTCGGGACCGGGATCGCCGACGACAAGGCGATCTATTCCTACATGCCGGAGATCGTCCGCTTCTACACCGGCGAGGAACCGATCCTGAAGAACGTCCCGACCTGGCGCTGCCGCGAGCCGGAGGCGCTGGGCTATGTCCTCGATCACCTCGCCGAGCTCGTCGTCAAGGAAGTCGACGGTTCGGGCGGCTATGGTATGCTGATCGGCCCTCATGCGCCGCAGGCGACGCTGGCGGCGTTCGCGGCCAAGTTGAAGGCGCATCCGGAAAAGTTCATTGCCCAGCCGACGCTGGCGCTGTCGACCTGCCCGACCGCCACCGACGCCGGCATCGCAGCCCGCCATGTCGACCTGCGGCCGTTCGTGCTGACCGGCCGCAACGGCAGCCACATCGTTCCCGGCGGCCTGACCCGGGTCGCCATGACTCCGGGGTCGCTGGTCGTCAATTCAAGCCAGGGCGGCGGCACCAAGGACACCTGGGTGATCGATGACGCATAATCCCCTTTCGCCCTGCTTCGGAGCGACCCCTTGCTGAGCCGTACCGCCTCCAACCTGTTCTGGATGGGCCGCTATCTCGAACGCGCCGATTTTACCGCGCGGCTGATCGAGGCGACGCAGCGGCTGTCCGCGCTACCGTCCTCCTATGGCGGTGCCGGCAACGCCTGGGAATCGGCGCTTGCCGCGACCTGGATGACCCAGGCCTATGGCGAGCGCGGCCTGTCGGTCGACGAACACAGCGTCAGCGAGTTTCTCACCCTCGATCCCGGCAATCCGTCGTCGATCCGGTCGTGCCTCGAAGTCGCGCGCGCCAACGCTCGCACCGTCCGCACTGCACTGACCGAGGAAGGCTGGGAGGCGATCAACTCCGCCTGGCTCGAAATCGCCCGCTACGGGACCAGCCTCGACGGCCGCGAAACGCTCGGGCCGCTGCTCGACCTCGTCAAGCACGCCATTTCGGCGTTCGAGGGCGCCGCGCAGCGGACGATGTTGCGCGGGGATGCCTTCTGGTTCGTCAACATGGGGTCGGCGATCGAACGTGCCGACAATTCGGCGCGGCTGCTCGATGTCAAATATCACCTGTTGCTGCCGCGCGGCGAAAGCGTCGGCGGCAGCCTCGATTATTTCCAGTGGACCACCATCCTGCGCACCGTGTCGGCGATGACCGCCTATCGCTGGGTCTATCGCGACAGCGTCAAACCCTGGCTGGTCGCCGACCTGCTCATCCTCAACCGCCAGATGCCGCGCAGCCTCGCCTCCTGCTATGACGAGATCCTGCGCCATCTCGACCTGCTCGCTGCCCATTCGGGCAAGCGCGGCGCCGCGCACCGGCTCGCCGCCGCCGGCCACGCCCGGCTGACCGGCTGCGACATCGACGCCATCTTCACACGGGGTCTCCACGAGTTCCTGACCCAGTTCATCACCGACAACAACAAGCTGGGCGAAGCCATCGCCGAGCAATATCTCTTCTAGGCCCGCCCATGCGCATCCGCGTCGACTATTCCACCTCCTATGATTATTCGTCGCTCGCCAGCGACGTCGTCCAACTGCTGCGCGTCGAACCCTGCGGCCATGATGGCCAGCATGTCCTGCACTGGCGGCTCGACACCGATGTCGATGGCCGCCTGCGCCGCTCGCACGACAGTTTCGGCAATGTCACCCACATGTTCTACGCCGACCAGCCGCTGCGTCGGCTGACGCTGCATGTCTCCGGCGAAGTCGATACCTGGGACCGGGGCGGCGTGGTATCGGGGGCCGCCGAGCCGCTGCCGCCGAGTGTCTTCCTGCGCACGACGCCGCTCAGCACGCCCGACGCCGCCATCATGGCGCTGGGGCGCGAATGCCGCGACGACAATCCGCTAAACACCTGCCACAATCTGACCCTGGCGCTCTATGGCGGCATGGCCTTCGATGCCGATGTCACGCATGCCCATACCGACGCCATTCACGCCTTCCAGCTCAGCGCCGGCGTCTGCCAGGATTACAGCCACATCTTCCTCGCCGCCGCGCGCGGACTCGGCATTCCGGCGCGCTATGTCTCGGGCCATCTGCTCCGCGCCGACGGGCTGGTGGTGCAACCCGCCGGCCATGCCTGGGTGGAAGCGCTGATCCCCGACCTCGGCTGGGTCGGTTTCGACCCCACCAACGGCATGGCGACGACCGAATCCTATCTGCGCGTCGCCGTCGGCCTCGACTATCTCGACGCTGCCCCGGTCCGTGGCGCACGGCGCGGTGGCGGCGCCGAAACGCTGATCGTCAGCGTCAAGACGCAGGATCCGTTCAGCCCGCCGCCGCAGGACCAGGCGCAATCGCAATCCCAGTCATGAGCGACACCGATGCCAGCCAGCACAACCAGTTCAGCGCGGAGGCTTCAGCGATGACCTATTGCATCGGGATCCTGGTCCGCGAAGGCCTGGTCATGATGGCCGATACCCGCACCAACGCCGGCGTCGACAATATCTCGACCTACCGCAAGCTGCGCGTGCTCGAAAGCGGTCCCGGGCGCGTTATCGTCGCCTGTTCGGCCGGCAGCCTTTCGGTCACGCAGAGCGCGCTCAGCCGGGTCGAACTCGGCGTGCTGATGCCCGACACGGGCAAGATGGAGATGCTGGCGACCGCGCCGACGGTGTTCCGCAGCGCGCAGATCGTCGGCCAGGCGTTGTCCGACGCCAAGGCGTCGATCGACGCCGTCGTCAAGGACGACAATGTCCGCACCGATGCCTCGCTGCTGCTGGCCGGTTCGATCGACGGGCGCCGGCCGCGGCTGTTCCTGATCTATGGCGCCGGCAATTTCATCGAATGCCAGGCCGATACGCCGTTCCTGCAGATCGGCGAGCTGAAATACGGCAAGCCGGTGCTCGACCGCATGATCAATTATGAAACGCCGATGGCCGAGGCGATCAAGGTCGGGCTGATCTCCTTCAGCTCGACGATGCGGTCCAACCTGGCCGTCGGCCTGCCGATCGACCTCGTCACCATTCGCAGCGGCGTGTCCAGCCTCGAACTGCTCCACCGCATCGAGGCCGACGACACCTATTATCATGAAATCAACGACCGCTGGTCGAACGCGCTGCGCGCCGCGGCTGCTGCAATCCCGCTGCCGCAATATGCCAGCCAGCCCGACCGCGCCCGCGACTGACGCCGTGCGTATCGCCGATCAGGCGGCGCGCATCGGATCGAGCGCCGCGTCGCCGGCATTGGTCGTGCGGCGCAGCCACAGCATGACGGCCAGCACCAGCCCGATACCGGCAATGCCCGTCATCGCCAGATAGCCCGGCGCGCCCAGCCGGTCGTACAGCGGCCCCGAAATCAGCACGGCCGCGGCATAGGTCGGCGCATTGGCCAGCCCCATGTAGATCATCTGCGCCGTCGGCGCCCGGTCGTCGCCATGGATGGTCTGGATGAAGCGCATGCCGCCGAGGAAGGTCGCGGCAAAGCTGAGCGAATGCAGCAGTTGCAGCGGGATCAGCACCGCGAACGGCGGCAGCGCCGCCAGCGCCGTCCAGCGGATCACCGCGCCGATGCCGCCAGCGACGATCAGCGTTTCGGGGCGGAAGCGCGCCGACCAGTTGCCGAGGAACATCAGGAAGCCGACCTCGGCGAGCGTGCCGACGTTCCACAGCATGGAAATTTCCTTCGACGACATCCCCTGCTGGTTCGCCCAGACCAGCGACCCCGATGTATAGAGAAAGCCGGCGCTCGCCTGGATCAAGCCGGCGGCAAAGATGAACAGCGCGAAATTGGGGTTGCGCAGCATCCCCAGGCCGGACGAAAGCCGCTCCCCGAACGGCTGGGCGATTTCGGCCCGTGCCAGCACCGGTTCCCGCGGCATCCAGGCGCTGCCGGCGATCATCATGGCCGAAATCACCAGCATGAAACCCCAGATCGGCCAGAAGCTGCCCGTCCAGTCGTTGAGCACGCCGACCACGGTCGTGCCGACGACGAAGGCCGCCGACGCCAGGCCGCGCGCGATGCCATAGCTGGGCTTGCCGGTCCGCGTCAGTCGCAGCAACGCGGTTTCCACCACCGGCAACAGCCCCCAATAGGCGATGTCGAGGATCAGGATCACGGCAAAGACCGCAACGAAGCTTTCGAGGAAATACAGCGCCGCGAAGCCGGCGGTGAGCAGGATGGTGAACATGAACAGCGGCGCCCGCCGGTCGCTGCGCCCGTCCGCCCAGGCCGCCGTCAACGGGCCGGCCAAGGCCCGGCTGAACCCGGCGATGGCGAGGACCACCCCGATTTCCGCCCCGGTAAAGCCGTGTTCCTTCTCCAGCCACAGCGGCAGGAAGGGGATGAGACAACCGAAACCCGCAAAGAACAAGCAGGCGAGCAGGGTCGACCGGACGGCGGGGGACGCGTTCAAATGGCTGCTCCGGGGCAGGCTTGCCCCCTGCCCCTCTACTCGCTTACGAAGGGTCCAAAATCAAGGGGACGGACAATGGCACAACCAGCACTTTTCGACCTGACTGGACAGACCGCGCTGATCACCGGGTCATCCAAGGGCATCGGCAAGGCGATCGCCCATCGCATGGCCGAACATGGCGCCAACGTCATCGTCAGCAGTCGCAAGGCCGATGTCTGCGACGCGGCGGTGGCAGAGATCAACGCCGCCGTCGGCCGCGATGCCGCCTTCGCCATTCCGGCCAACATCGCCGACAAGGCCAGCCTCCAGGCGCTCGTCGACAAGACCATCGCCAAGTTCGGCCAGATCGATCACCTCGTCTGCAACGCGGCGTCGAACCCCTATTTCGGCCCGCAGGACGGCATCAGCGACGAACAGTTCAGCAAGATCCTGCAGAACAACATCGTCTCCAACCACTGGCTGGTCACCATGGTCGCCCCGGCGATGCGCGCCCGGCGCGAAGGCACCATCACCATCATTTCCTCGGTCGGCGGGCTGAAGGCTTCCACCGTCATCGGCGCCTATTGCATATCGAAGGCCGCCGACATGCAGTTGGCGCGCAACCTGGCGGCCGAATTCGGCCCCGACAATGTCCGCGTCAACTGCATCGCCCCCGGCCTCATCAAGACCGATTTCGCCAAGGCGCTGTGGGATAACCCCGATATCCTGAAATCCTCGACGAGCACCGCGCCGCTGCGCCGTATCGGCATTCCGGACGAAATCGCCGGCATGGCGGTCCTGCTTGCCGGCAAGGCCGGCGGGTTCGCCACCGGGCAATGCTTCGTCATCGACGGCGGCGCGACAATCGCCTGAACCTTCTGGACAGGCCAACGCCGCTGTCGGAGAACCGTACCCGACGGCGGCGGGCACCATCGCCCGAGGCGCAGCGCCTATTCCAGTTCGAACACCGTCGTCACATTGATCGTCAGCGCGACTTCACCGGGTTCGACCGGCGTCGGCGGCGCCGCGGCTTCGGAATCGCGCGCCATCTTCATCATCATCGGCCGCGGGCCCTGGTCGAAGCTGGGGCTTTCGGTCAGCGTCAGCAGCCGCTTGATCTGCATGCCGGTGGCCTTGGCATATAGTTCCGCGCGCGCCCGCGCCGTCTTGACGGCCGCCTGCCGCGCTTCGTCGAGCGCCGCGTCGCTGTTCTCCACCCGGAAGGTCGGGCCGTTGATCTGGTTGGCGCCCACCGACACCAGCGTATCGAGCAGCTTGCCGGTATCGGCGATCTTGCGGATGCGCAAGTTGACGGTGTTGGTCGCCTGATAGCCAGTCAGCACCGGCGGCTGGTTGTTTTCGTACTTGTACTGCGGTTGCAGGTTGATCCCGGACGTCTGGATGTCGCGGTCGGCGAGGCCCGCCTTGCGCACCGCCGACACGACGGCGTTCATGCGCGTGGCATTCTCGGCCATCGCCGCCGCCGCGGTCGCCGCCGTGGTGACCACGCCCCCCGACACTTCCGCCATGTCGGGCGCCCGGTTGGTCCGGCCCTCGACGGTCAGCGACAGGGTCGTGGCCGCCGGCGGCAGGGTGATCGTCTGCGCGGCCGCCGGCGCGGCGGCCACCATTACGGCAACAAGGGCGGCAGCGGCGACGCGCTGGCGATTGCGATGGATCAAGGCAGGAACTCCGGGAGGGATTGGCAGGAAACAGCCCTATCCCTCACCGGCGCTTTCGACAATCTGAACGTGACGCAGCCGTCACGCCCGATTCTTGATGAGCCGATAGACCCACAGCAGCAGCATGGCGCCCAGGATCGACATGATCCAGCCCGGTGCACCGCCATCGCCGTACCAGCCGAACAGCGCCTGGCCGATGAAGCGTGCGACAAAGGCGCCGGCAATACCGATCAGCATCGTGACGAAAAAGCCCGATGGATCCTTGCCGGGCATCAGCAATTTCGCCAGCGCGCCGACAATCAGGCCGACGATCGCAGTCCCGATAATCCCGAAGAAGGTCATTGTTGTCCGCTCCCTTAACATTTATGATTGTGCATTAGTGCCGATAAACGGTGCGGGGTGGAAGCGGGAACCACCCATTGCCATGATCCGATGCCGAAATATTGCATGCCGGCCCGTTTATAATGGCCTTCGCAGTGCCACAGTCGTGCGCTATGAGAGCCTTGCAGACGGTGACGTATTTGGGTAATACAGTCTGCGCCAAGGGACGATCGAGTATGAACATGCACAACAAGTTGCCAGATCCGGATATGGCGTCGGCGTACAGCCTTCCCGCCGACACCGGCCGTGCAACCCAGCGCCGCTGGGTCAAGCCGGCGCTGGTCGTGCTGCTCATCGCGGTCGCCGCATTCGTCGCCTGGAAGGTCTTCGGTGCCAAGCCCGCCGAAGCTCCCCCGGTCAGCAGCGTGCCCGAAGTCACGATCATCGTTCCCGGCATGTCGGCGGTTGCCCAGACCATCACCGCCACGGGCTCCATCGCCGCCCGCCGCGATTCGGCGGTCGGTGTCCAGGGCGAAGGCGGCCGCGTCATCACCGTGCTCGCCGAGGCCGGCCAGCAGGTGCGCAAGGGCCAGGTTCTCGTCCAGATCGACAGCGCCGTGCAGACCCAGACCTCGCGCCAGCTCGCCGCTTCGCTGCGCTCGGCGCAGGCCGATGCGCAGCTCGCCGAAGCCAATCTCAAGCGCGCCCAGGCGCTTGTCGGCCGCGGCTTCATCTCCAAGGCGGATATCGACCAGCGCACCGCGACCCGCGACGGCGCCGTGGCCCGCGTCGGCGTCGCGGCGGCCCAGCTTGCCGCCAACGAGGCGCTGATCGGCCGGCTCAGCGTCCGCGCCCCGTCGGATGGCCTGATCCTGGCGCGCAGCGTGGAAGCCGGCCAGATCGTCTCCCCCGGCGTCGTGCTGTTCCGCCTCGCCGAAGGCAGCGTGCTGGAAATGCGCGCCCAGGTGGCGGAACAGGACATGGCCGTGCTCAAGGTCGGCATGCCGGCATCGGTCACGCCGGTCGGCTCGACGCAGGATTATCGTGGCCGCGTCTGGCTGCTCGATCCGGTCATCGACAATGCCAGCCGCCAGGGCATCGCCCGCATCGCCCTGCCCTACAGCCCCGGCCTGCGCGTCGGCGCCTTTGCCAAGTCCCAGATCGTCGCCGGCGAGGCCATGCGCCCGGTGCTGCCGCAGTCCGCCGTCCAGGCCGACGACAAAGGCAGCTATGTCATGATCGTCGGTGCCGACAACAAGGTGGAGCGTCGCAGCGTCGCCGTCGGCACGGTCAGCGATATCGGCGTGTCGATCGCCACCGGCCTCAACGGTACCGAACGGGTCGTGGCCAGCGCGGCGGCCTTCCTGCGCCCCGGCGAAAAGATCAACCCCGTCGTCGCCAAGACTGCGGCCTGAGGCACACCGATGCGCAATATCTCCAGCTGGTCGATCAAGAACCCGATCCCGCCGCTCGTGCTGTTCGCGATGCTGACGCTGGCCGGCGTCGTCAGCTTCATGACGATGGACATCAACAACCAGCCGGATATCGATTTCCCGGCGGCGTCGGTGATCGTAAGCCAGCCCGGTGCCGCGCCGACGGAGCTGGAAACCCAGGTCACCCAGCGCGTCGAAGCCGCGGTGCGCGGCATCAACGGCGTCGATGAAATCACGTCCTTCGTCTCCGAAGGCCAGTCGCGCACCAACATCCAGTTCGCCATCGGCGTGCCCATCGATCGCAGCGTCAACGACGTCCGCGACGCCATCGCCAACATCCGCAGCGACCTGCCGCAGGGCATCTTGCAGCCGCAGGTCCAGCGCGTCGACGTGTCGGGCGGCCCGATCGCCTTCATCTCGGTCGAAGCCGTCGACATGACGCTCGAACAGCTCAGCTGGTTTGTCGACAACACGGTCGCCAAGCGGCTGCTCGCCATCCCCGGCATGGCGCAGGTCAAGCGCAGCGGCGGCGTCAGCCGCGAAATCCGCGTCGTGCTCGATCCCGCCCGCATGCAGTCCTATGGATTGACCGCGAGCCAGGTCAACGACCAGCTGCGCCTCGTCAACCTCAACGCCGCCGGCGGCCGCACCGAAATCGCCGGGTCCGAACAGTCGGTTCGCGTCCTCGGCAACGCCGACAGCGCATTGGCGCTCAGCGAGACGCAGATTGCCGTCGGCGGCGGCCGCAGCGTCCGTCTCGCCGACATCGCCACGGTCCGCGACAGTTTCGCGGAACAGCGCAGCCTGTCGAAAATGAACGGCCGCCAGGTCCTCAGCTTCTCGATCACCAAGGCCAAGGGTTCGTCGGACGTCACGGTGTACGACCAGGCCCATGCCGAGCTCGACAAGCTCGCCAAGGAAAACCCCCAGGTCCATTTCACCGAACTCTACACCAGCGTCGAATATACCAAGGAACAATATCGTTCCGCCATCGATGCCATGGTCGAAGGCGCGGCGCTCGCCGTCCTCGTCGTCTTCATCTTCCTCAAGGACTGGCGCGCCACGGTCATTTCGGCGCTGGCCATCCCGTTGTCGGCGATCCCGGCCTTCTGGTTCATGGACCTGCTCGGCTTTTCGCTGAACAATCTCAGCCTGCTGGCGCTCGGCCTCGTCGCCGGCGTGCTCGTCGATGACGCCATCGTGGAGATCGAGAACATCGTTCGCCATATGCGCATGGGCAAGTCCGCCTATCAGGCGGCCATGGACGCCGCCGACGAAATCGGCCTCGCGGTCGTCGCCACCACCAGCGCGATCGTCGCCGTCTTCCTGCCCGTCGGTCTCATGCCTGGCATTTCCGGGCAGTTCTTCAAGAATTTCGCCTTCACCGTCGTGGTCTCGGTGCTGCTCAGCCTTGCGGTCGCCCGCCTCATCACGCCGATGCTTGCGGCCTATTTCCTCAAGAGCAAGGGCCAGGCCGCGCATGGCGAAGGCGCCTGGGTCGGCTGGTACATGACCATCCTGCGCTGGTCACTGCGCAATCGCTGGAAGGTCGTGCTGCTCGGCGGCGGCGGCGCGCTCGCCGGCACCGTGCTGGCGTTCGCCACCTTGCCGCTGACCTTCCAGCCGACCACCAACACCGATTTCAGCCAGGTCACCATCGCCCTGCCGCCGGGTTCGACCCTGGCGCAGACGACGGCGGTCGCCGACCGGGCGACGGCGATCCTCACCGCCTCTCCCGTCGTCGAGGCAGCGTTTTCGGACATCAACATCGGCGCCGGTGACATCTTCCTGACGCTCAAAAAAGACCGCCCGATGACGAGTGTCGAGTTCGAGCGCAACCTGGCGCCCAAGCTCCAGGCTATTCCCGACGCGCGGGTCAATTTCCAGTCGCAAAGCGGTGGCTTCAACGGCCGCGACATGTCGGTGGTGTTGACCGGCAATGATCCGGTGCTGCTCGAAACCACGGCGTCGCGGATCGTCGACCAGATGCGCGGTCTCAAGGAACTTCGCCAGCCGCGGATCGAAGGCGATTTGCGCCGGCCCGAAATCACCATCAAGCCGCGCTTCGCCGTGGCGGCACAGCTGGGTGTCACCACCGCCGCGCTGTCGTCGGCCATCCGCATCGCCACGCTCGGCGACATCGACCAGAATGTCGCCAAATTCTCGCTGTCCGACCGCCAGATCCCGATCCGCGTCGCGCTGTCCGAGGACTCGCGTCGCACCATCGCGACCATCGCCGACATGCCGGTGCCTACGGCGTCGGGCGGGTCGGTGCCGCTGAAGGTGGTGGCGGACATCAGCTTCGGCGCCGGGGCGACCGAACTGCGCCGCTACAACCAGCAGCGCCGCGTCATGATCGGCGCCGATCTCGCACCGGGCCTGGTGTCGGGCGACGCCCAGCCCAAGATCGATGCACTGCCGGTGCTCAAGAACCTGCCGCGCGGGGTCGAGAAGGTCCAGTTCGGCAGCGACAAATGGCAGGCCGAGCTGCTGATCAACTTCGTCATCGCCGTCATCGCCGGCGTGCTGCTCGTCTTCGCCGTGCTGGTGCTGCTCTACAAGCGCGTCCTGCCGCCGTTCGTGAACATGGGTTCGCTGGCGCTGGCGCCGCTCGGCGCCGGCATCGCGCTGCACCTTGCCGGGATGGCGGTCTCGCTGCCGGTGTTCATCGGCCTGCTCATGCTGCTCGGCATCGTCGCCAAGAACTCGATCCTGCTCGTCGACATGGCCATCGAGGAAATGTCGCAGGGCGTCGAGCGCACCGCGGCGATCCTGGAGGCAGGCCACAAGCGGGTCCAGCCGATCATCATGACCACCATCGCCATGGTCGCCGGCATGTTGCCGATCGCCCTGTCGCTGGGCGGCGACGGCAGCTTCCGCGCGCCGATGGGCGTCACCGTCATCGGTGGCCTGATCATGTCGACGGCGCTGACACTGGTCATCGTCCCGGCCAGCTTCAGCCTCGCCGTCGGTGCCGAAGAATGGCTGGCGCCGCGCATGAAGCGCTGGTTCACCAACGACGAAGGCGCTAAGACGCCGAAACCGGCACCCCAGCCGGCGGAGTGACCCCGCACTGAAACCGCTGCGCCCTTTCGAGCTGCCGGCGTCGCCGTTTCACCAGATGCGGCTGGCGGCGACGCTGCTGCTGGTCGCCATGGCCTGCGTCTTCATGGCCACTCTGGCGTTTCAGGGCAGCCACCCCGCCCTGCCTTGGGTCCAGGCCTTTGCCGAGGCGGCGCTGGTCGGCGGGCTAGCGGACTGGTTCGCGGTGACGGCGCTGTTCCGCCACCCGCTCGGCCTTCCCATTCCCCACACCGCCATCATCCCGGCCAACAAGGACCGGATCGGGGACAGTCTCGCGACTTTCCTGAAGGACAATTTCCTCACCCCCGGCGTCGTCGCGCGCCGGCTCGACGCGCTCGACATCGCCGATGCCATAGCCCGCTGGCTGGTCGCCGACCCGGTGCCTGCCACCGGCAAGCGCCGCGGTTTCGGCCCCCTGGTGGCGCGCGTCATCGAAGCGCTCGACCAGAAGGCGATCGGCGACCTTGTTCGCGACGTCGCCAGCAACCGGCTGCGCGCGCTGGCGCTGTCCCCCATCGTTGCCGATGCCATCGACACGACGCTCGATCGCGGCCGCCACGAACCGCTGATCGACAGTGCGCTCGACTGGGGGCTGGAAACGCTCAATTCGCAGGCGCCGGCCATCCGCGGCATGGTGGCGGAACGCACGACCTGGCTGTTGCGCATGATCAGTGTCGATGAACGCGTGTCGGACTCGCTGATCGACGGGTTGCGGCGCCTGTTGACCGAAATGCGCCACGATCCCTTCCACCCGCTGCGGTCGCGCGTCGGCGATTCGCTGCGCACCTGGGCCTTCGATCTGCGCCATTTCCCCGAATCCCAGGAAAAGGTCGAAGCCTTCAAGGACGATCTGATCGCCAACCCCGCCATGGCCGGCTGGCTCGCCGGGCTGTGGGACAGCGCACGCGCCGCGATGCTCGCCAGCCTCAACAACCCCGCTGCCCTGCCCGCCGGCAAGCTGCGCCCGGCGATGAAGGCGCTTGGCGAACGGATCGCGACCGACGCCTCGTTGCGCAATGCCATCAACCTCCACCTGCGCCGCGCGGCGGTTGGCCTGGTCAATGATTATGGCGGCGCCATCGTCAGCCTGGTCAGCGACACGGTGCGCAAATGGGACGCGCGCACCGTCACCGAAAAACTGGAAACCGCCGTCGGCCGCGACCTGCAATTCATCCGCATCAACGGCACGATCATCGGCGGCACCATCGGTCTGGTCATCCACGCGCTTCGCGTGGCGCTTTGAAGCTGGTTGCGAACGGAAATTCGCTCGGGAAGCGCGCGATTGTTTCCGTCCGCAGGAAATCGACCCTAGCGCAGCATCAACCCGCCATCGATCGCCAGCGACTGGCCGGTGATGTAACTCGCCGCCGGTGACGCGAGGAACAGGATCGCATCGGCAATCTCCCCCGGCTCGCCCCAGCGCCGCATCGGCACCGCCTTCAGCAGCCGTGCCTCATACGCTGCATCCACCCGCATCCGCTCGGTCATCCGCGTCGCGATGAACCCCGGCGCCACCAGATTGACCCGCACGCCGTCGGTCGCCCATTTGTCGCCCAGCGCCCGGGTCAGCCCCAGCAGCCCGGCCTTCGACGCGGTATAGGCCGGCACCTCCTTCAGCGCGAGGAACGACGCCAGCGAGCCGACGTTGACGACGCTGCCCCGCGCCGCCTTCAGCAGCGGGAACAGCCGCACCGACAAATCCATGACGGCGTTGAGGTTGAGGTCGATCACCGCTTCGAACTGGTCCTGGTCATATTCATTGGCGCTGCCGCCGCCGGCGTTGTTGACCAGCACGTCGAGCGCCGAGAACCGTTCCGCCACCGCCACCCGCGCCGCCGGCGTCGCCAGATCGGCCTGGATATACGCCACACCTTCGATCGGCGCATCATAATCGGCGAAACTGGGCCGCGTACCCGTCACCGTAACCTGCGCGCCCTGCGCGGCCAGCGCCGCCGCAGTGGCATGGCCGATCCCCTGGCTGCCGCCCGTCACCAGCGCCGTCTTGCCCATTGCCCAGCTCATGCCGAAAGTCCTCCATCGATGATCAATGATGTGCCGGTGATGTATCCGGCGAGTGGCGAGGCGAGGAACAGGATCGCCCCGGCGATGTCGCCGGGTTCGCCGATCCGCCCCAGCGGCACCTGCCGCGTCGTCGCCGCCAGCCGTGTTTCGTCCTGCCAGGTGACGGCAGTCATCTTGCTCCGCACCAGCCCCGGCGCCACCAGGTTGACGCGAATGCCTTCGCGCGCAAAGGCTTGCGCCAGGGTCTTTGTAAGTGTCAGCAAGCCGCCCTTCGACGCCGAATAGGCCGGCTGGCCGATGGTGCCGCGAAAGCTCGCCACCGATCCGACGAAGACGATGCTGCCATCGCCCTTGGCCAGGGCCGCGCGAAACTTGGTTGCCAGCTGCATCGGCCCGGTCAGATTGGCAGCGAGCACATCGGCAAAGGTTTCGGTTTCGAACTCCTGCCGCCGGTGACGATCACCCGCGCGCCGCCGGCGAGGAAGCCACGCGCCGCGGCGTTGCCGATGCCGGTCGACCCCCCTGTCACAAGCACGGTCTTGCCGGCAAAATCGAAAAGGTTCACGCCGATCCCCTGAAGTCGTGCGGGGATTGGTGACGATGCAATTGCTTGGCGGCAAGGTCGCGGTTGTGACAGGGGGCGGCAACGGCCTTGGGCGCTGCCATGCCCTGGCGCTCGCCGCCGCCGGCGCGCGGGTGGTCGTCAACGATCTCGGCGGCCATGTCACTGGCGGCGGCGCCGGCGACGCTGCCGACGCGGTGGCCGAGGAAATTCGCGACCTCGGCGGCCAGGCCGTCGCCAACCGCGCCAGCGTCGCCGACTGGGCCGGCGCTGCGACGATCATCGAACAGGCGGTCGCGACCTTCGGCGGGCTCGATATCGTCGTCAACAATGCCGGCATCAACCGTCCGGCCAGCATCGCCGCCATGACGGAGGCGGATTTCGATCTCGAAGTCGGCGTCCATCTGAAGGGCACCGCCGCCGTTTCCCACCATGCCGCGCGCTTCTGGGCCGATCGCGGCCCCGCCGCCGGGCGCGCCATCATCAACACCACCTCACCCGTCGGCGTCCACCCGATGCCCGATGGCGGCCCCTATTGCGCCGCCAAGGCCGGCATCGCCGCCTTCACCCAGGTGCTGGCGCAGGAACTTGCCGGCCTCGGCGTCCGCGCCAACGCCATTGCGCCCGCAGCGCGCACCCGCATGGTCATGGCCTTTCCCAGCGTCGACCAGCTGATGCCGCGCGCCACCGGCTTCGACCGCCACGCGCCCGAACATGTGTCGCCGCTCGTCGTCTATCTGGCGTCGTCGCTGTGCCGCTTCACCGGGCGGGTGTTCGGGGTCGAAGGCCCCGACGTGACGCTCTACACACCATGGAGCGCCGATCTGCTCGTCACCGCCGACGGTGGCTGGGACCTGGACGCGCTCGCCGCTGCCCTTGCCGATGCCCCACCCCAGGCCGCCATCCGCGCCTTCTACCCCGGCGGCCGCATCGACACCGTCTCACCCCCCAACCGCACGCTGAAGGCACTGGCGGCGGCAGAATTGCTGGGATAGCCTTGCCCCATGTTCCTCAACTTCCTCGACGAGCTTCGCGCCGCGAAGATCCCCGCGTCCCTCAAGGAGCATCTGCTGCTGCTCGAAGCGCTGCAGGCCGATGTCATCGACTGGTCGATCGAGGATTTCTATTATCTCGCCCGCGCCACCTATGTGAAGGACGAAGGCCTTCTCGACCGCTTCGACCAGGTCTTTGCAAAGGTCTTCAAGGGCCTGGAGCCATCGATTGATACGGGAACTGCAGAAATTCCCGAAGACTGGCTGCGCGCGATCGCCGAACTCAACCTGTCTGCCGAAGAAATGGCCGCGCTCGAAAAGCTCGGCTGGGACAAGTTGATGGAGACGCTCAAGGAGCGCCTCGAAGAGCAGAAAAAGCGCCACGAAGGCGGCAACAAATGGATCGGCACCGCCGGCAAGTCACCCTTTGGCGCGCAAGGGTCGCA
Organism: Polymorphobacter fuscus; assembly: GCF_011927825.1. Taxonomy (NCBI): domain Bacteria; kingdom Pseudomonadati; phylum Pseudomonadota; class Alphaproteobacteria; order Sphingomonadales; family Sphingosinicellaceae; genus Sandarakinorhabdus; species Sandarakinorhabdus fusca. The sequence continues at coordinate 553,776 of NZ_JAATJI010000001.1, forward strand.
CCCGGAGGGCGTGCGCATCGGCCAGGACAAGAACCGCAACAACAAGGCGGTCAAGGTCTGGGACAAGCGCGAGTTCAAGAACCTCGACAACAGTATCGAGCTCGGCACCCGCAACATCAAGGTGGCGCTGCGCCGCCTCCGCAAATTCGCCCGCGACGGCGCCATGGACGAGCTCGACCTCGACGCCACGATCTCGGGAACCGCAAAAAAAGCCTATCTCGACATCATCATGCGCCCCGAACGGCACAATGCCGTCAAGCTGCTGCTCATGCTCGACGTCGGCGGCTCGATGGACCCGCATATCAAGGTCTGCGAGGAGCTGTTCTCGGCCGCCCGCAGCGAATTCAAGCACCTCGAATTCTTCTATTTTCACAACTGCCCCTATGAGGCGCTGTGGAAGGACAACAAGCGCCGCTGGTCGGAACGCACCCCGGTCCTCGAGCTGCTCCACAAATTCCCGCACGACTACAAGTTGGTCTTCGTCGGCGACGCCTCGATGAGTCCCTATGAAATCAACTATCCCGGCGGCTCGGTTGAACATTGGAATGAGGAAGCCGGCGATGTCTGGCTGCAACGCATGCTCGATGTGTATCACGCCGCCGCGTGGCTCAACCCGATCCCGGAAAAGAGCTGGGGCCACAGCCAGTCGATCCAGATGATCAAGACGCTGATGAATGACCGCATGTTCCCGCTGTCGCTGGAAGGTCTCGATCGCGCCATGCGGACGCTGACACGGAAGAACTGACGTCCCCACCGGTTTGCGACAAACGGTTCATCGCCCCGGAACGTCCGGCGGGGCTGCCTTGTTCTGTATCTGTGACGGAAATGCCGCACAGCTACAGCCCTTGGGAGCCTGACCATGCGTACGATCACCGCCATGTTCGATAGCCGCGCCGATGCCGAAACCGCGCGCGGCCGCCTCGCCGCCGCCGGCATCAGTGCCGACAATGTGTCCATCCACGACAAGTCCAGCCTGGCGCATCCGGCCGATGACCGCGGTTCCGCCTATGCCGGCGATCACGGCACGGCATCGTCCGAAGCCGATGGCCGCGACGGCACGCACCGCAATGCGATCGGCGACTATATCGACAACCGCACCGGCGACCGGCTGATGGAAGACGCCGGCAGCGAGCGGACCGCGCTCGGCGATTATGTCGAAGGCGAGAACAACAGCCACGCCCATCACGAGAACGCCAGCCACGACCACGACGGCCCGGGTTTGTGGAGCAAGATCAAGGCCTTCTTCACTGGTGATGACGACGTCTATGAAGAAGCAATGCGCCGCGGCGGCTATCTGGTCACCGCCCGTGTCGACGACCATGACGCCGAACGCGCCATCGACATTCTCGACGCCGACGGCACTGTCGACCTCGAAGCCCGCGAAACCAGCTGGCGCAGCGAAGGCTGGATGGGTGGCCCGAACACCGTCACGACCGATCGCGGTTCACGGCCCCGTGTCGGCAGCTATATTTCTGACGATTACCGCGAATAACCGACGATAACATGCTGAAAGGGCCGGCCTCCCGATGGAGGCCGGCCCTTTTCATGTCACTGCCCGGCTGATCCCTTGGCCGCGAGCTTCGCGCCATCGTCGGAGGCCAGGAACTTGGCCTGTTCGCCGACATAGGCGCGCACCGATTCGATATCGTCCCTGGAGAACCATTTGGCAAAGCTGACCATGCCCTGGTCTTTCAGAATGCCGCCATGGACGACCGCCGCCCAGCTTTCGGCATCGGTCAGCGCCGCCGACCGCCGCAGGTCGGGCACCAGCCCGCTCGATCGCGCCCCGGCGCCGTGGCAGATGCCGCAGTTGCCCTCGAACACCGTGCCGCCACGGGCAATCTGCGCCGCGGTGAACGTCTGCGACGGCGGATTGGCCGGGGCCAGCGCCGGCGCTTCGTAGGGCGGCAGCTTGGCCGTCCCGCCCAGCTTGAACACCAGCACCCGGCCATTGGGCTGGACGCGCTGCGGGCCATCGGGGAACCCCGTCGACATCGGATAGGCACCGCCATAGCCGGCCATCACCGCGACATATTGGGTATCGCCGACCTTGAAGCTGACCGGCCCCGCAACCACGCCGGTCTGCGCGTCGAACGCCCACATCGGCTTGCCGCTGGCAGCGTCGAACGCCTGGAACTGCCCCTTGGCATTGCCCTGGAACACCAGATTGCCGGCCGTCGCCAGCGCCCCGCCATTCCATGGCCCGTCATACTGGACGCGCCAGGCCTCCTTCTGCTGGACGGGGTCCCAGGCGAGCAGCTGCCCCTTCAGGATCGCCCGCGTCGCCCGCGTCGCCTCCAGGCTGTTCGGCGGTGCGTTCAGCGCGGCCACCACCGCGATGTTCCACGCCCCCGGCTTGTGCACATAATCCTTGTCGGTCTGATAGGCGAAGGGCACCTCCTGCGCCGGCAGATAGACGAGGCCCGTTTTCGGGCTGAACGCCATCGGGTGCCAATTATGGGCGCCCAATGCCGATGGCGCCACCAGCGCGGTCGCCTTGTCCGGAAACCGCTGCCCCTCGACCTCGATCGGCCGCCCGGTGGCCATGTCGACCCCCTTCGTCCAGGTCTGCGGCACGAACCCCTTGGCGCTGATCAGCTTGCCGGTCTCGCGGTCGATGACATAGAAAAAGCCGTTCTTGGGCGCCTGCATCAGCACCTTGCGCGGCCGCCCGTCGATCGGCAGCGTCGCCAGCATGATCGGCTGGGTCTGGGTGAAGTCCCAGCTTTCGGCCGGCGTCCCCTGATAATGCCACAGATATCGGCCGGTGTTGGGATCGAGCGCCACCACCGACGACAGGAACAGATTGTCGCCCTTGCCCTCGGACCGTACCTGGTGGTTCCACGGGCTGCCGTTGCCGACGCCGATATAAAGCTGGTCGAGTTCCTGGTCATAGACGATCGCGTCCCAGACGGTGCCGCCGCCGCCCGCCTCCCAATATTTGCCGAACCAGCTTTCGCCCGCCTTGGCCTGCAGAACCGGGTCGGACGCTTCGCCATCGGGGCCCTTCGCCGGGTTGCCGGGGATGGTGTAGAATCGCCACGCCTTCTTGCCGGTCTGGGCGTCATAGGCGGTGACATAGCCGCGCACCCCCAGTTCGGCACCGCCATTGCCGATGATGACCTTGCCCTTCACCACCCGCGGTGCGCCGGTGATGGTATAGGGCTGGCTCTTGTCGAAAGTCTGTGTCGTCCACACCGGCTTGCCGGTCGCGGCGTCGAGGGCGATCAGCCGGCCGTCGAGCGCGCCGAGGAACAGCTTGCCGTCATAGGCGGCAAGCCCGCGGTTGACGACGTCGCAGCAGGCGGCATGGCCGCGATCCTTGGGCACCTGCGGGTCATAGGTCCATTTGACCGCGCCGGTGGCGGCATCGAGCGCGACGACCTTCGACCAGGCCGTCGTCGTGTACATCGTGCCGTCGATGATCAGCGGCGTCGCTTCCTGCCCGCGGTTGCTGTCGAGCTCATGGCTCCACGCCAGCCCCAGCTGCCCGACATTGCCCGTATTGATCTGGTCGAGGTCGGCATAGCGCTGCTCGGCATAGGTGCCGCCGTGCGTCATCCAGTTGCCGGGTTCCGCCGCTGCATTGGCGAGCCGCGCCGCATCGACCCGCGCCGCCGGCGCCGAACTCGCCGCTTCGCCCTGCGTCGCCGCGCCGGCCCACAACAGGCTGGCAATCACGGCCGCACTCGCACCGGTGGCAAATTTCATCTGGCAGTCTCCCCAACACGCCTTTTGACAGGGAGATTATCAGCGGCGCACCGCCCGGCAAGCGAACGAATGTCTCAGGCTGCCGCGCCCCGGGCTCAGGGCTGCGTCGGCACCGGCAGGCTGTTGATCCAGCCGTTGAACAGGATCACCAGCCCGGCGACGATCATCAGCGCCGCCTTGGTCCGATTGCCGCCGGGCTGGCGCAGCAGCCAGATGCCGGCAACGATCAGTGCAAAGGCGGCGCCGGCGGACAGGCCCAGCAGGATGGATGGCGGCGTGTTCATCAGCGCGCCAGCGTCTGGCGAATGGCGTGCGCCCAGCCGTCGCGGCGCGCCTGCCGCGCCGCAGGGTCGATTGCCGGCGCAAAGCTGCGGTCCGGCGCCGACATGGCTGCTGCGGCCGCCGCCAGGTCGGCGAACATCCCCGCCCCCACGCCGGCCAGCATCGCCGCGCCCAGTGCCGTCGTTTCGATGATCCGCGGTCGTTCCACCACCACCCCCAGGCTGTCGGCAAGGTTCTGGCACAGCCAGTCGTTGGCGACCATGCCGCCATCGACACGCAACCGCGCCGCCGGCACGCCATCGGCCGCCAGCGCATCGACAAGATCTGCCGTCTGCTGCCCCATCGCTTCCAGCGTGGCGCGAACGATATGCGCCCGTGTCGTCCCGCCCGACAGGCCGGTCAGCGTCCCGCGCGCCCCCGGCTGCCAGTGCGGCGCCCCCATTCCCGCCAATGCCGGGACAAAGACCACGCCGCCGCTGTCCGCGACACTTTGTGCCAGCGCCTCGGTTTCGCTGCTGCTGGCGATGATCCCCAGCCCGTCGCGCAGCCACTGCACCGCCGCCCCGGCGGTGAAGATCGCGCCTTCCAGTGCATAGGCCGGCACCCCGCCTATCCGCCACGCCACCGTCGACAGCAGCCGGTGCGTCGAAACCGGTGCCACCGGCCCCGCATGGGCAAGCAGGAAGCAGCCGGTGCCATAGGTCGCCTTGACCTGCCCCGGTGCCAGGCAGGCGTGGCCGATGGTCGCGGCCTGCTGGTCGCCGGCGCTGCCGGTGATCGGCGTGTCACCGCCCAGCAGCGCCGTCGCTGCCAGCGGCCCGGCACAGTCGGTGATCGCCGGCAGGATTGCGGCCGGCACGCCGAACAATGCCAGCAGGCCGTCGTCCCAGGAGCAATCGTCGAGCCGCATCAACAGCGTCCGGCTGGCGTTGGTCGCGTCGGTGACATGGCGCGTCCCGGCCGACAATTTCCAGATCAGCCAGCTTTCGACCGTCCCGACGAGCAGTCGCCCGTCCGCCAGCGCGTCGGCCACCGCCGGCCAATTGTCGATCGCCCAGCGGATCTTGGTGGCCGAAAAATAGGGGTCGAGCACCAGGCCCGTCGTGGCCTGCACCGTCGGTTCATGGCCCGCCGCCTGCAACGCCGCGCACACATCCGCCGTCCGCCGGTCCTGCCAGACGATGGCGTGCGATACCGGCTCCCCGGTGGTGCGATCCCAGAACACCATCGTTTCGCGCTGGTTGGTGATGCCGATGGTGGCGATGCGCGGCGCACCGACCTGATCGGCGACATCGATCAGGCAGTCGCGGCTCAACCGCCAGATCTCGCCGGCGTCATGCTCCACCCAGCCGCTGTGCGGATAATGCTGGGTCAGCGGCCGCTGCGCGCTGGCGACGATGGCGCCTGCAAGGTTGAAGGCAATGGCGCGGGTCGAAGTCGTCCCGGCATCGAGAACGAGGATGAGATCGGCGGTCATGTCGCCTTCCCTAAACGCCTGCGCCGCACTAGGTAACCCCCGTGTCCGACACCGCGCCCTTCGACCGCCTGCACGACCTGCTGATCATCGGCGGCGGCATCAACGGCGCCGGCATCGCCCGCGACGCCGCGGGCCGCGGCCTGTCGGTCGCGCTGGTCGAAGCCGGGGACCTGGGCGGCGCCACCTCCAGCGCATCGACCAAGCTCATCCACGGCGGTCTGCGCTACCTCGAATTCCACGCCTATGGCCTCGTCCGCAAGGCGCTCGCCGAACGCGAGGTGCTGCTCGACATCGCCCCCCATATCGCCTGGCCGCAAAGCTTCGTGCTGCCCAACGCGCCCGACCAGCGCCCCGAATGGATGCTGCGCGCCGGGCTGTTCCTCTACGACCACCTCGCTCGCCGCCGCATTGTCCACGGTTCGGCGCGCATCGACCTGCGGCAGGATCCCGCCGGCCGGTCGCTGGCGCCCGAATGGAACCGCGGCTTTCGCTATTGGGACGGCTGGGTCGATGACGCGCGCCTCGTCATCGCCAACCTCCAGGACGCCCGCGACAAGGGCGCGCTGGTGCTGCCGCGCACCCGTGCCATCCGCGCGGAACATGACGGCAGCCGCTGGGCGGTCACGCTTGGGGATGGCCGCACCCTCCACGCCGCCCGCATCGTCAACGCCGCCGGCCCCTGGGCCGAAAGCGTCGCGCGCAGCGTTCTGGGCCGCAACGACGCACCCGCGCTGCGGCTCGTCCAGGGCTCGCACATCATCACCCGCCGCGTCAGCTCGGGCGCCGACGCCTTCATGTTTCAGCAGCCCGATGGCCGTATCATCTTCGTCATTCCCTATGAACGCGACTTTTCGCTGATCGGCACGACCGAGCGCGATATCGACACCCCCGACGCCGCGCACATCACCGAGGATGAAACCGACTATCTGCTCGCCGCCGCCAACCGCTACCTCGCCCGCCCGCTGACCCGCAGCGACGTCACTCACCGCTTCTCCGGCGTCCGCCCGCTCATCCTCGAAGCGAACAAGGGCGATCGCGAAACCACCCGCGATTACCGGCTGGTCGCCCATGACGGCGTCCCCGCGATGACCGTGGTCGGTGGCAAGATCACCACCTATCGCGTCCTCGCCGAGGACGTCCTGCAACGCATCGCCCCGGCCAGCAAGCGCTGGACCGCGACCGCCCCGCTGCCCGGCAGCCGGATCGACCGCAAGCCCGGCGAAACCGGCCAGGACGCCTTCGCCCGCTGGCTCGCCGACCTGACCGCCGCCGAAGGCAATTACGACCCCCGGCTGGTCCGGCGGCTGGCGCACACCATCGGCACCGCCGCGGCACCTTTGCTCGCCGCCGGGCTCGGCGCCAACATCGGCGGCATGTTCGAAGCCGAGCTCGACCATTTCGTCCGCAACGAATGGGCGACCACGGCCGACGACGTGCTGTGGCGCCGCACCAAGATGGGCCTGCACATCGACAACGCCGGCCGCGCGGAGATCGCCGCCTGGTTCGGTGAAGCCGCCCCCGCCGCCGGCGCCGACGCGCCCGTCACCCATCGCTTCGCTGCAAAAACCGCGTGATGCGCCCCCGGCCCGCGACACATCTGCCGCTTCCGCTCGGCCGCGCCCGCGCCTAACACCGCAGCGTGATCGACCCCGTCCTTCTCGCCATCGGCACCGCCCAGACGACGCTCATCGTCATCGTCCGCTATCTGGCGACCAGCGGCGGCTTTGCCTGGTGGACCGCGCGGCGCGGCATCGCCACCGGCCCGCGCGACCCCGCCCGCCGCAGCCGCCAGATCCGCGACGAAATCCGCTGGTCGCTGGTGTCCGCCGTCATCTACGGCATCCCCGCCGGCATCATGATCGCCTGCTGGCATTATTTCGGCCTCACCGCGATCCGCACGGAGTTCGACACCGCCGCCGCGCTCTGGTGGCTGCCGAGCATCGCCCTCTACCTCTTCCTCCACGACACCTGGTTCTACTGGACCCACCGCTGGATGCACGCGCCGCGCATCTTCAAGGCGGTGCACGCCGTCCACCATGCCTCCAAGCCGCCGACGGCCTGGGCAGCGATGAGCTTCCACCCCTGGGAGGCACTCAGCGGGGCCTTCGTCATCCCGCTGCTGGCCTTCGTCATCCCCATCCACTGGACCGCGCTCGCCGTCGTCCTCACCATCGCCACGGTGATGGGCGTCACCAACCACATGGGCTGGGAAATGTTCCCGGCGCGCTGGATCAACGGCTGGTTCGGTCGCCACATCATCACAGCGTCGCACCACGAGACGCACCACGCGCGCTACACCTGCAACTACGGCCTGTATTTCCGCTTCTGGGACAGGCTGTGCAAGACCGACAAGGGCCTCACCAGCTTCTGATTGACCGCGCCTGCCAACCTTCTACACTGCCCGCAGACCCCGGGGGGCCGGCATCGACCGGCTGAGAGGCAGCTTCCTCGCTGCGACCCGCTGAACCTGATCCGGTTGACCCCGGCGTAGGGAGGGCGCGGCCGTCGAAGCCCGCACTCCCCCTTGTGGAGTGCACGACATGGCCGACATCAATTCCCGCATCGAAATGCCCGTCACCACCGGCGCCCTGCCCGGCAGCCGGAAAATCCACATCGCCGGCACCCTGTTCCCCGATATCCGCGTCGCCATGCGCGAGGTCGCGCTCGAACCGAGCGCCAAGGAACCGCCGGTCCGCATCTACGACACCAGCGGGCCCTACACGGACGACACCGCCAGCATCGACATCGCCGCCGGCCTGCCGGCGCTGCGCATGCCGTGGATCGAGGCCCGCGGCGATTGCGAACGCTATCCGGGCCGCGAGGTCAAGCCCGAGGATAATGGCATTTTCGGCGGGCTGAAACAGCCCGAAGTCCAGCAATTCCCCAACGTCAACCCGATGCCGTGGCGCGCCAAGGGCGGCCAGGCCGTCACCCAAATCGCCTATGCCCGGCGCGGCATCATCACGCCCGAAATGGAATATGTCGCCATCCGCGAAAACATCGGCCGCGCGCAGCTGGCCGGGCAAATCCGGGATGGCGAGGATTTCGGCGCCGAAATTCCCGATTACGTCACCCCCGAATTCGTGCGCAGCGAGATCGCCCGCGGCCGCGCCATCATCCCCGCCAACATCAACCACCCCGAAGCCGAGCCCATGGCCATCGGCCGCAACTTCCTCGTCAAGATCAACGCCAACATCGGCAACAGTGCCGTCGCGTCGAGCATCGCCGAAGAAGTCGAAAAAATGGTCTGGGCCACCCGCTGGGGCGCCGACAATGTCATGGACCTGTCCACGGGGCGCAACATCCACAACACCCGCGAATGGATCCTGCGCAACTCCCCCGTCCCCATCGGCACCGTCCCCATCTACCAGGCGCTCGAAAAGGTCGGCGGCATTGCCGAGGACCTCAGCTGGGAGGTGTATCGCGACACGCTGATCGAACAGGCCGAACAGGGCGTCGACTATTTCACCATCCACGCCGGCGTCCGGCTCGCCTATGTCCCGCTCACCGCCAACCGCGTGACGGGCATCGTGTCGCGCGGCGGCAGCATCCTCGCCAAATGGTGCCTCAGCCACCACAAGGAGAATTTCCTCTACACGCACTTCGAGGAAATCTGCGAGATCATGCGCGCCTATGACGTGTCCTTCTCGCTGGGCGACGGCCTGCGCCCCGGCTCGATTGCCGACGCCAACGACCGCGCCCAATTCGCCGAGCTCGAAACCCTGGGCGAGCTGACCCAGGTCGCCTGGAAGCACGACTGCCAGGTGATGATCGAAGGCCCCGGCCATGTCCCGATGCACAAGATCAAGGTCAACATGACCAAGCAGCTCGAAACCTGTGGCGAGGCACCCTTCTACACATTGGGGCCGCTCACCACCGACATCGCGCCCGGCTATGACCATATCACCAGCGGCATCGGCGCCGCGATGATCGGCTGGTTCGGCTGCGCCATGCTCTGCTACGTAACGCCCAAGGAGCATCTGGGCCTGCCCGACCGCGACGACGTCAAGGTCGGCGTCATCACCTACAAACTCGCCGCCCACGCCGCCGACCTCGCCAAGGGCCACCCCGCCGCCCAGCTCCGCGACGACGCCCTCAGCCGCGCCCGCTTCGACTTCCGCTGGCGCGACCAGTTCAACCTGTCGCTCGACCCCGAAACCGCCCTCAACTTCCACGACGAAACCCTGCCCGCCGAAGGCGCCAAGGTCGCCCACTTCTGCTCGATGTGCGGGCCGAAATTTTGCTCGATGAAGATCACCCAGGACGTGCGGGACTATGCGGCGAAGCAGAACACCGAGACGATGCTGGCAGCAGGAATGGCGGAGAAGAGCGCCGAGTTCCGGGCCAAGGGCGGGGAGATTTATTTGCCGGCTGTTGGGTAAGTGAGTCTTGGTCGCAATCGATTTCAGCTTTTAATAAGCAGATGATTGGGCAATTATATACCTTAGTTAGCGAGACTTGAATGGGCGCGCATCTTAGTAAGGAAGCAGTGGCCAGCCATTTCGCGCAGGCGGGGATCACTGAGAATGACGCTTTAAGGGCTGAGCGCGGGGTGACCCTCGTAATGAGTATGCAGCTTCAGCAAGACCCCCCGGACTTCCCGGTACAGGGTTCCGATGGTTTCAAACACGTCAGCGCCAGCGAATGGCACGTCGGCGGGCATGATAGCTTGGCAATTGATGCTGGGCGGCTCCCCGTAAATTATCCGACTCCGACTTCGAGCAATCTCCATCGGAGGGAAGCCGGCTCCTATTTGCCACTGCCCCCCGCGCGAGGACACTCCCTCGGGTGTAGAGTAATTGAAAGCCGCTGTAGTTGTCGTGGCGACCTGTAAAAGGGCACGGTGCTTCTGGATGTTATCAAGCTGGTTTAGCGCCCAAAGATTATAGTTTCCTTCTTTCCATGGCTTGAACTCATTAAAAAGTAACTCTTGGAAATCAGGAAGATAGCGAGCCAGGTCTTTAAACTTAACCCTCCCAGTATGAGTTTTTCCACACCCGTTGCAGTTATGAATTATTGGCGAGAAGTCCTTTCTCAACTCTGTTTCGGTGCCCCGGAATGGGAAATTGACAGAATCGGAAAGCCTTTTGCTCACGCCTTGGACTAGCGTGCTAACTGCAGTGTCCAGAGCGCTTCTTAATGCATGGACACCGGAGCCAATCAAAAGCGGAAACTCTTTTGGTAGGCGGTTTGCAAAAAGCACGATACGATGCCCGTGCTCGTCAATCTCTTCCCGATAGCCGCATTGTTTGTTCTCGATATAGCTAATGATGTATTGCCGAGCGTCGAGAAATTGCGCGTCGGCCCAGTCCATCTTAAACGCTGCTTGCCAAAGCGGTGTTGGCCGAAGCGGATTCAGAAGCGGATCATTGTTAGACAAGCGGCCACCCCAAACAGAAGATACCTTCTCTGAAGCGGAGACGGAGGCCCGTCGAGAAGCTGCGCTCAAGCGTATGCTACCGACCCCCCACAAGCCGCACAAGGCTAGCGGGAAGCCACCCAAGGAGTCGAGTCAGTTGGGGAAATAGCGCTTCCCGCGCGTGCCGATCTGGCGCGGGATTTTCGCCAGCTTAGGCGGCGAGCTTGTCAGTCCGCCGATAGGTAAGACGGCGACCTTCGCCACCCTTGAGGATGGCCGCAGCGCGCTCGCCATCGGTCAACTCGCGGGTGCGGTCGCGCTGTCGCCTCCAACCCATGTCGCGCCTGGCTGGCATCGCCGGCCATAGGCCTGTTGCCAATCCCCACTCTCCGTTTTTGCAACGCAGCACGCAACCCCCTATATTCGCTCCACGCGTTGGCAGAGTGGGGCCGGGAGACAGGCAGTGAAGACTTTGGTTCTGGTGGCGGCGGCGGCGCTGCTGGTCACGCCCGCGATGGCGATGGCCTATGGTGGCCCCGGTGGCGGCGGTCGCGGCGGCGGCTTCAGCGGCGGGCGCGGTGGGCCCGGCGGCTATGGCGGCGGCTTTCGCGGCAATTCCGGTGGTCCGCGCTTCGGCGGCGGTTATCGGCCCGGCTTCGGCGGCGTCCGTCCCGGCTATGGCGCCTTTCGCCCCGGCTATGCCGGCTTCGGCCGCCCGGCCTTTTACCGCGGCGGCTTTGCCCGCCCCTATTTCGCCCGCCCCTACCTCGTGCGCCCGGTCTATTATGGCGGCTATTTTCCCGCGGCCTTCGGCTTCGGCCTCGGCTTTTACAACAGCTGGCCGCTGGTCGGCGGTTATGGCTATCCGGCGGCGATCAACTACACCACCAACGTCTATGCGGCGCCCCCGGTCGCCGCCCCGCCGGAAGCCGCCGGCCCGGCAGCCTGTGGCGACTGGGCCTGGGATGTCGGGTCGGGCAGCTATGTCTGGCAGCCGCAGGGCTGTTGATCTCAATCCTCGGCCGGCGGCGGCGCCATGGTGAAATCGTCGAACCGCCGCTGCTGGTCGGGCGTCAGCGTGGCATATAGCGCCTTCAACGCCGCCGACTGGCGCTGCAGATCGGCCAGTTCGGCCTTCAGCTCGGCCTCCACCAGGTCGATCCGGCGCGGCGCCGTCAGCCTGGGAAACATCGCCGCCGCAGCCCGGTGGTGCTGGTCCGCCGCTGCCTGCGAAGGGGTGGCGGCGACATAGGCCGCCCAGCGCGCTTCCTGCCCCGGGGTCAGTTGCAGCGCCGCATGCAGGCCTTCGAATTGCGCGCCGGCGGCCTGCTGCTGCGCCCGGCCGGGCCCGGCAACGACCAGCAATACCGACAGCAACGCGATACCGAATTTCATCCTGCGCCTCCTGATCCGGCGCCAGCGATAGCGTGCCCGCGGACCGGCCGATAGCCCCGGCGCAGACGGCCATGCTGTCCTACACGGCGATTTCCTGCCATGATGCGAAATCGACGCGCTCTTTGATATCGTCAGCCTGTTCAACACCTTCCGGCCGGCATGTGCCGATGTGCAAAAGCCGAAATCGCTGTGACTTTCGAGACTTTCTGAAGATTTGTTAACCTTTTTTGGATGCACCCTGACGGCCTTCGGCGCCACCCCGGCACCGGCCGGGATGACGCCATTCATAGGCAGAAGGTCAGGCCGCAAACGCCGCGCGACGGCGCATCGCGGCGCCGGTCAGGCCGAAGCCGGCGATCAGCATCGCCCAGGTCGTCGGTTCGGGGACGCCCGGCGCGCCGACATCGAACGTCAACGTATTGCCGCCGCCGTTGAGCGCACGGTTGTCGAGTTGACCCGTGAACAACGTCTGGCCGGACGCACCGAAGATGGAAATGCCGAACAGGTCGCGATCGCTGTTGGAATCGGTCCGTCCGAATATGGCCAGGCTGGCAAGGTCGGTGGGCGCCAGCAGCGTGATTTCCAGAAATTCCGAGGCAGCGGCTGAATCGGAATGATAGATGTCGGGGAACAGGACCGGCGCCAGTCCGTCGATCGCCTTGTCCGGCGTGGACTGCGCAGAATAGTTGCCGCTGCCCGCCGCCGTGGCACCATTGCTCGCCAGCGCGACATTGACACCGCTGCCCGCGGCGAACGCCTGGACTTCGCCGACCTGCAACCATGTCGGAACAAGGTTGGTGATACGGATCGTCGTTGCACCGATCACGCTCGCTGCTGCGACCGGCGTGCCGGACGCGAACAGGCTCAATATTGCTGAAGCCATCAAGAACCGACGCATTCTCATTCCCCTGCTAACGAACGGGTCACATCCCGTGTCATCAGGTAAAGGCTCCGAATGGCGCCGGAACGGCTCACCGACCTGAAATTTATTTTTTGCGTCAATCAGTTCGCGCGATGCGGTGCGGCGACGCATCGCGACCGGACCAGCCGGGACGGCGGTCCTGCAAGCGCGATCCCTTCAGGTTATCCACCGACGCAGCGGCAACCGCCGGCATGGACAATCACTGTGACTTTCGAGACTTTGTAAATTTCGGTTAACCTTGTCGGCGCACCCTGACCGCCGTCGGCGTCACCCCGGCCCCCGCCGGGATGACGCCATTGCGAGGCAGAGGTCAGGCCGCAACCGCGGCGCGGCGGCGCATCGCGGCGCCGGTCAGGCCGAAGCCGGCGACCATCATCGCCCAGGTCATCGGTTCGGGAACCGCGCCGGCAAAGCGCACTTCCGACAGGCCGGCGTTCCAGCTGGCTTCGGCATAGGTGCCCTGGCCATAGTTGTTGAGGATGTCGAGGCGGACAAAGCGTGCGTCGCCGGTGAAGCTGGCCACCTGCCCCGCCAGCGGCTGGCCGGTGCCGAGCGCCAGCGTGCCGCTGAACATCTCGCTGAAGTTGACGCCGTCGGTCGACCCGAACAGCTGGTAATCCTTGACGCCGCGCAGGATCGTCGACTGGAATTCGGCCGGGTTGCCGAAATTGTAGTTCCAGATCGTCGCGCCCTTCAGGGCATAGGTGGCGCCCAGGTCGAACAGCAGCGTCGCCTGGTTGACGCCCAGGTCGGTCATCCACATGTCGCTGTAGGTGGCGCTGTGCTTGCCGTTCGACAGCCCGCTGCCGTTGATCAGGTTGACGTCCTTATATTCGCCGAAGAACGGAAAGGTGTTCGACGCAACGACGCTGACCGGCGTGATGGTCGCCGCGGAAAGCGGCGCAGCGATGGCCGCAGCGGCGGCGAAAGCGAGCAGGTGACGCATATCAATGACCCTTTAGTGGTTGTTGCCAAGGTCTTGATAGGGGGACGCTATTTCACTTTCGTGCAAGTTTCGTTAAGACACCAAGTCATTCGGCCTGCTGGTCGGTCAGCGACTCAGCCGGGCCATCCCGGTTCGCCGGCAACCACCGCAGCCCGACCAGCGCCGCGCCGACGAACCCCGGCAGCAGCGCCAGTTGCAGCAGCACCACCCGCTGCTCGACTGGCCCGATCAGCGCCGCACCCGCCAGGGCGGCCCCCAGCGCCATGACGAGCAGCCCCACGGCCTCGGGCCGCCAGCGCCGGCGCGCCATCAGCCGCTGGTTGACCAGCGCCACCGTCTCCGGGCTGGCCCGCAAGGCCTCGCGCACGGTCTTGTTGCTGATCGCCTTGCCGATGACGCCGGTGATGAGCGCGACAACCGCCACGATCGCCACGAACACCGTCATCGCGATGATGAGCTCTCTTGTTTCCATCCCTCGCCTGTCCCGATGGCGCTGCACTGCAGCGTATTAGGCCAACCATACACCGGGCCGCATCGAGGTCAACCCGCCCCCGGCGCCCAGTCCGGCGGGGCAAGCACGAAGCCGGCAAAATCGAACCCCGGCGCGACGACGCAGCTGACCAGCGCCCAGCCGGTTTCGGCACGCGCCGCCTGCCATCGCCCGGCAGGCACCACGGCCTGCGGCGCCGCGCCCGACAGTATGTCCGGGCCCAGTTCGACCCACGCGGCCGGCGTCATCGCGTCGGCCGCAATACCGAGCACGATCGGCGCCCCGGCGTGCCAGCACCAGATCTCATCAGCATCGACCCGGTGCCAGTGCGACTGCTGGCCCGCCTCGAGAAGGAAATGGATCGCCGTGACAGTGCTGCGGCCACGATCGGCAGCAGGCGCCCGCCAGGTTTCACGGTACCAGCCACCCTCCGGGTGCGGCGCCAGCCCCAGTGCAGCGATGATCTTCGCGGCATCGGCCGCCGGTGTCATTTGGTCGACGGGTTGGACGCATTGGGCTTCGGCGGCTTGGCCGCCTTGGGTTTGCGTGTTTCCTTGTTCGACTTCGCTTGACCCTTGGCCATGGTGCTTCTCCGCTATGACAATCGGCGCAGCATAAACGGATCGTCCCCGAAAAGCCCGCCTGGAATGGTGCGGGCCGTCATTTCAGCTCGGCTGCCAGTTCGCCCAATGCCTTGGCATAGGCGTCGCGCCGATCGCTGACGAACGGGTCGGTGCTCGCCGCCAGCAACGGCGCGAAGGCGAAATCCTTGGCGCCAAGGGCATCGGCCAGTTCCGGTTCCGATCGCAGCAACGCATCGCAGATCGCCGCCACGGCAATGACCCGAAGCCACATCACCGGCGTTCGCTGCGGATCAAGTCGGGCGATCTGGGACGCCAGCGGTTCGAGGTAACGACCGCCCTGGGCAAGCATGGCGTTGAATTCGTCCACACGGATCAGCCGCGGCGGCCCGTCCGACGCCGTCATCATCGATGTGGCGATGATCGGCAATGTGTCCCGAAAGACATGCTCATGTTCCAACCGCCAGTCGCACGCCGGATGGTCGAGGAGGAACCAGCTGCCCGACAGGGCCTGGAAGATCAGCGCACGAAAACGCACGATCCGCAACATCGACTGATCGACGGAAAAGTCGAAATAGGCCATCTGGGCCTCGATCAACTCGAGCAACGCGATCAGCCTGGCGATCCGATACAGGGTGCTGCGGTAGAAATAGCCTCGGCCGCTCAGATCATGCCCATATTCGACGATGTTGAGCGTCCGATCGCGCATCTGGACTGCGGACTGGACAAGCTGGAAGCGCAGCGGACCCACCGCGGAGTAGAGACGCAAACGGGCTTCGAAGCGGTATTTGCGATCGGCTTCGGCGTCGCCCAGCGTCAGGGCGTTCGCACGGCCCAGTTCCGACTTATAGGCCTCGAGATGGCGATCGAGAAACGGCTTTGACGACCATTGCAGAACGGCGAACGCCGTCGTCCCGGCACCGAGGACCGAGGCGAGCAGCGTGGCAAGGTCGATTGCCACGCTGCCGCCGGTCAGGCCGCTTTATCGGTTACCAGCATCCGCACCGGCTGCTTGGTGCCGGCAACGACATCCTGGTCGACAAGGATTTCCTCAACGCCTTCCATCCCCGGCAGTTCGAACATGGTGTCGAGCAGGATCGATTCCATGATCGACCGTAGTCCGCGCGCCCCGGTCTTTCGCTCGATGGCACGCTTGGCGATTGCCGACAGCGCGTCGGGAAGGAAGCTCAGCTTCATGCCCTCCATCTCGAACAGCTTGGCGTACTGCTTCGACAGCGCGTTCTTCGGCTCGGTCAGGATCTTGATCAGCGCGGCTTCATCAAGGTCTTCCAGGGTCGCGATGACCGGCAGACGCCCGATGAACTCGGGGATGAGCCCGAAGCGCAGCAGATCTTCCGGCTCGCACTTCATCAGCAACTGGCCGACCCGGCGCTCGTCGGGCGCGGCGACATGCGCGCCGAAGCCGATCGACTTGCCCTGCAGCCGGTCACCGATGATGCGATCGAGCCCCGAAAAGGCACCGCCGCAGATGAACAGGATGTTCGTCGTGTCGACCTGCAGGAATTCCTGCTGCGGATGCTTGCGCCCACCCTGCGGCGGCACGGAGGCGGTGGTGCCCTCCATGATCTTGAGCAGCGCCTGCTGGACGCCCTCGCCCGACACGTCGCGGGTGATCGACGGATTGTCGGCCTTGCGGCTGATCTTGTCGATCTCGTCGATATAGACAATGCCGCGCTGCGCCCGCTCGACATTATAGTCGCTGGCCTGGAGCAGCTTGAGGATGATGTTCTCGACATCTTCACCGACATAACCGGCTTCGGTCAGCGTCGTCGCGTCGGCCATAGTGAACGGCACGTCGAGGATGCGCGCCAGCGTCTGGGCCAGCAGCGTCTTGCCGCAACCGGTCGGCCCGACGAGCAGGATGTTCGACTTGGCGAGTTCGACATCGGCGCCCTTGCCGCCATGGTTCAGCCGCTTGTAGTGATTGTGCACTGCGACCGACAGCACCCGCTTGGCGTGCATCTGGCCGATGACATAATCGTCGAGAACCTTGCAGATCTCGCGCGGCGTCGGGACATCGCCCGACTTCTTCACCAGCGCGGTCTTGGTTTCCTCGCGGATGATGTCATTGCACAATTCGACGCATTCATCGCAGATGAACACCGTCGGCCCGGCGATGAGCTTCCTCACCTCGTGCTGGCTCTTGCCGCAAAAGCTGCAATAGAGCGTACTTTTGGAGTCGCCTCCACTCAGCTTGGTCATGATCGTCCTTCCTCGCGAACAGGCGAGTGTAGCTTTGTAATGGAACGCCCCGCAAGCCCGCCGGTGCCGTCGATTGTCACAAAGGTGAAATCGCCGCTGGTCCCGGGCGTTGCAAGGCGCGCGTGGGTCACGCCGCCTTCAGCGCTTCGCCATCGGTCGGCAGCGGGCGCTTCTCGGCGACTTCGTCGATCAGGCCGAACTCCTTGGCCTCCTCGGCGCTGAGGAACTTGTCGCGTTCCATGGCACGCTCGATGGTGTCGAGGTCCTTGCCGGTATGCTTGACGTACAGCTCGTTGAGCGCATGCCGCACCCGCAGGATCTCGCGCGCCTGGATTTCGATGTCGGTCGCCTGGCCCTGGGCGCCGCCCGACGGCTGGTGCACCATGATCCGCGAATTCTTCAGCGCGACGCGCATCCCCGGCTCCCCGGCGGCGAGCAGGAAACTGCCCATCGATGCGGCCTGGCCGACGCAGACGGTGCCGACCCGCGGGCGAATATACTGCATGGTGTCGTAGATCGACATGCCCGCCGTGATCACCCCGCCCGGCGAGTTGATGTACATGAATATGTCCTTCTTCGGATTTTCCGATTCCAGGAACAACAGCTGGGCGACGATGACCGATGCCATATGGTCTTCGACCTGGCCGGTGACGAAAACGATACGCTCGCGCAACAGGCGCGAATAGATGTCGAATGAACGTTCCCCACGGTTCGAGGTCTCGATGACCATGGGGATCAGGCCGGCGTGAATATCGAGCATATGAGTCCTTCTCGTGTCCCGCCCAAGGTCGGACGTTTCGCCGCTAAGTTCAAGGGGGGGAATCGCGCGCCTCGGCCACCATTGTGTCGCGCCGGCGACGCCACAGCCCGGACCGCCAGCGTTCGAACGGCCGATCGACGAACAGGTAGAGAATAGCCGTCGCGACCAGCGCCAGCACAAGCGCCAGAGCCTTGCCGGCCAGCCCGTCACCCGCCCAGCGGATCGCCAGCACGATTAGCGGAAAATGCACCAGGTACAGCGGGAACGACAGATTGCCCATTTCGCGGTCGATCGGCGGTGACGGCTGATGCACATTCCACGCCACATAAGGCAGCAGCGTCAGGCACCAGGCGGTATAGGCAAGATCGAGCCACCATGGCACGTCGCCCTTGATCACCATCATCCGGGTCGCCGGCACCAGCCACAGCAGCACTCCGATGCCGACGAAGACCGCGACCGAAATCGCCGCCGTCCGGGTCGACACACGCCAGTCGGACAGGCGGATGGCGACCCCGCCGGCAAAGGCCGGAGCAAACGCCAGCGCCGTCAGCCAGCCATTGGCCATCCCGATCGCCCCCGCCACGGTCAGCACCGCCAACAGCAGCGCGGCGCGCGTGGCGCGGCCATCGGTGCGACGATTGATCCACCACAGGCAAAAGGGCAGCAGCAGATAGAATTGCAATTCGAGATCGAGCGACCAGGCAACCCCGATGACATCGCCCTGCCGAACGGCCAGCCCCAGCAGGCCGAGCGTCGACAGCAAGTTGCCATGCAGCGGCAGGATCCCCGCCATTTCGACAAGCCAGACGACGATCGCCGTGACCGCCAGCAACGGCCAGATGCGCAGGAACCGGCTGGCCTCGAACGTCCATGTCGATGCCGACCAGCCCTGGTAGAGCCGTGTCACCCAATAGCCGCTGAGCATGAAGAACAGCACGACCGCGGGCCGGCCGATGCCGATCCGCGACACGTGCGATACGAACACCGCCGCGGCAAGGATCAGCCGGAACGCCCCCGGCCCTGTCAGCATCCCCAGGATTCGCACCGGACGCGGCGCCATGTCACGTTTCATTGCCGCATCATCGGTCGTCATTCGGGCGGCCTCACGTGCGAATCATCGAACGTGGGCTGTATAGACGATCCGCACGCGACGTCGATTCGTCACGGCTCTGACAGTGCCGCTGCAGCTGATTATTCGGCAGTTTTCTTGCTGGCCCGCTTCGGCTTGGCGGCGGCATCGGCCACCGGCGCATCGACATCGGCACCGGCTTCGGCCTTTGCCGCCTTGGCCTTGCCCGCCTTCTTCACCGGCGCTTCGACCGCATCGTCAGCAGGCGTTTCGGCGACTGCCGCATCCGCTGCCGGGGCGTCGGCCTTCGCAGCCTTGGCCTTTGCCGCCTTCTTGGGCTTGGCCGGCGCATGGTCATGATCATGGTCGCAATCGGGACCATGGACATGACCATGATCGTGGTCATGCGAATGCCCGGCACCGATCAGGCCCGGCGTCTCGTCCTCGTCCTCGATCGCGGCTTCCAGTTCGGCGCGGCTGACATGACGCTCGGTCAGTTCGGCCTTGCCGATCAGGAAATCGACAACCTTGTCCTCGTACAGCGGCGCGCGCAGCTGGGCGAGCGCCATCGGGTTTTCCTGCAGGAACTTCACGACCTGCTGCTGTTCCCCCGGATAGCGCGCCGCTTCCTGGCCGATCAGGCGGTTCATCTCGGCCTGGCTGATGGTGATGTTGTTGCGCTGACCGATCTCGCTCAGCAACAGCCCCAGGCGCACGCGGCGCTCGGCAATGCGGCGATAATCCTCGCGCTCGGCTTCCATCTGCGTCCGCATCGCTTCGGGATCGGCGTCCTGGCTGATTTCCTGCTCGATCTGGCTCCAGATCTGGTCAAATTCGTTGTTGACCATCGATTCGGGAACTTCGAAATCGTGGCGGGCCGCCAGGGTGTCGAGCAGCTTGCGCTTCAGATAGGTCCGCGTCAGCGTGCCGAGCTCGGTATCGAGCTGGTCCTTCAGGATCTCCTTCAGGGCATCGAGCGAATCGATGCCGAAGCCCTTGGCGAACTCGTCGTCGATCACCGTCTCCACTGGCGTTTCGACGCCCTGGACGACGATGGCGAATTCGGCCGGCTTGCCCTTCAGATAAGCGACATTGTAATCGTCCGGGAAGCTGACCTTGACGGTCCGTTCCTCATTGGCCTTGGCGCCGATCAACTGGTCTTCGAAGCCCGGGATGAGCTGGCCCGAGCCGATGGTGACGCGCATCCCCTCGCCCTTGCCGCCGTCGAACAATTCGCCGTCGACACGGCCTTCGAAATCGATGACCACCGTGTCGCCGGTTGCGGCTTCATGGGCGGCCGGGGCCGGCTCGCTGCGCTGCATCTGCGCCGACAGGCGGGTCACCGCATCGGCGATGGCGGCGTCATCGGGCGCCACGACCAGCTTTTCCAGCTCGAGACCCTCGATCTGGATGTCCTCCACCGTCGGCAGCACTTCCAGCGAAACCTTGATGCCGACGTCGTCGCCGACGCCAGGGGTGCCTTCCAGATCGACCTGCGGCTGGTTGGCCGGGCGCAGGCCGCGATCGGTCAACAGCTGCTGGACGCCTTCGTTGACCGCGGCCTGCAAGGCTTCACCCTGCAACGCTTCGCCGTGCATCTTGCGGACGAGGTTCGGCGGCACCTTGCCGGGGCGGAACCCGGGCATCCGGATCGTCTTCGACACTTCCAACAGCCGCGCATCGACGCGCGCCGCAAGCGCGGACGCGGGGATCACCAGCGAATATTCGCGGCGAAGGCCCTGATTGAGTGTTTCGGCAATCTGCATCTGTTGGTCTCGTCTGTTGATAGGCCATCGAGCTGTGATGGATCATGGTGCGGGCGAAGGGACTCGAACCCCCACGTCTTTCGACACTGGTACCTAAAACCAGCGCGTCTACCAATTCCGCCACGCCCGCGCGAGGAGTGAAGGGCGCGTCTATAGCAACGCGGGTGGCCGGCGCAAGGTCATGCAACCGTCATCGCCATTCTGATCCTGACAACAGCAGCACCCCGGGTCGCGTTCAGGGCATCAGCCACGCGCGAATGACCAGGGCCACCAGCCCCACCGTCCCGACCCCGGCCGCCCAGAGCGCGACGAACCACAGCCATCGCCGCGCCACCGGATTCATCGCGCCAATGTCACGCCCAGCAGCACGACCGCGCCGATGACTGCCCAGCCTTCGATGCTGCGCGGTGTCCAGCCCCAGCCGAAGCGCTTGCGGCCGAACCACTGACGGACCGGAGTCATGATGCCACCTCAATGATACCCATCATGCCCGACCTTACCACGGAACACCCAATAGGCATAAGCGGTGTAGCCGATGATGATCGGCAGCATGATCGCCACCCCGACGAGCATGAACGACTGCGAATTGGCCGGCGTCGCGGCGTCGTAGATGCTGATCTGCCCAGGGATGATCCACGGCATCATCGAGATGCCGAGGCCGATGAAGCTGAGCAGGAACAATGCCAGTGCCAGCAGGAACGGCTGCAATTCCCGGCGATCGCGGAGCGCGCGGATGAACAGCAGCGCCGTCACCCCGACCATGATCGGCACCGGCGCCGCCAGGAAGATTCCCGGCCGTTCGAACCAGCGGCTGAAATAATCATGATAGAGGAACGGCGTCGCCGCACTGACCGCAACCAC
The DNA here is from genome assembly GCF_011927825.1 of Polymorphobacter fuscus. NCBI lineage: Bacteria > Pseudomonadati > Pseudomonadota > Alphaproteobacteria > Sphingomonadales > Sphingosinicellaceae > Sandarakinorhabdus > Sandarakinorhabdus fusca. The sequence goes on from NZ_JAATJI010000001.1 coordinate 575,618, forward strand.
TGCCACAAGCGTCACCACACCGGCCACCTTGGCCAGCGCAAAGGCACGCTCCTGTAAGGCGCCTTCGGTGCGATAGATCAGCCAGCAGGCCCCCAGCAGGGCATAGCCCGCCACCACCGATACGCCGGTGAGGACGGAAAACGGCGACAGCCAGTCGAACCAGCCGCCGGCATAGGCACGGCCTTTTACCTTCACCCCTTGCAGCACGGCGCCCAGGATCACCCCTTGCGAAAACGCCGCCAGCACCGATCCGAAGGCAAAGGCGCGGTCCCAGATCCACAGCCGCGTCGTCCGCGCCCGATATTCGAACGCCACGCCGCGGAAGATCAGCCCCATCAACATGGCGATCAACGGCGTGTAGACCGCCGGCATGACGATGGCATAGGCGAGCGGGAACGCCGCGAACAGGCCGCCGCCGCCCAACACCAGCCAGGTTTCATTGCCGTCCCACACCGGCGCGATCGTGTTGATCGCGGTGTTGCGGTCGTCGCCGCCCTCCACCTTGTCCGCCAGCCACGGGAACAGGATGCCGATTCCCAGGTCGAACCCGTCCATCACCACATAGCCGAAGATGGCCAGCGCGATGATGCCCGCCCAGATCAGCGTCAGCGTGTCGTTGGGAGCCATTGTCCTACTCCGCCAGCACGGCGTCGGGGTTGACCTGCACCGCCGGCGTGATGCCGGCGGTACGCGTGATCCCGTCGGCGCCCTGCCCGCGCGTCGGGCCCTCTTCGCCCGGATGCGGTTCGTGCCCCATCAGCTTGATGATGAAATAGGTGCCGGCGCCGAACACTGTGAAATAGACGATGACGAAGGCAAGCAGCGACGCTGCCACCGCCGGCGCCGCCAGCGGCGACACGCTCTCGACGGTGCGCAACAGGCCATAGACGGTATAGGGCTGGCGTCCGACCTCGGTTGTCGTCCAGCCGGCGAGCACGGCGATGAAACCCGATGGCCCCATGACCAGCGCCATGCGGTGCAGCCAATGCGAGCTGTGCAGCGTGCCGCGCGCCCGGGCGACGAGGCTCCACAGGCCCATTGCAACCATCGCCATGCCCAGCCCGACCATGATGCGGAACGACCAGAAGGTGATTTCCACCGATGGCCGGTCCTGCGGCTTGAAGGTATCGAGCCCTGCCAGGGCGCCATCGGCATCGTGCTTGAGGATGACCGATCCAAGTGCTGGAATTTCGACCTTGTACCGCATGACCTGCTGCTGGTCGTCGGGGATGCCGAACAGGATCAGCGGGGCACCGCCCCCGGGGCCGCCGGGAAAGCTGCGATAATGGCCCTCCATCGCGGCGATCTTCGCAGGCTGGTGCGCCAGGGTGTTGAGGCCATGTTCGTCGCCGACGAACACCTGGATCGGCGCGACGATCGCAGCCATCCACATCGCCATCGAAAACATGATCTTGGTGCCCTCGCGCGGCGGGTTGCCGGCGCGGCGATCCTTCAGCAAATGCCAGGCACCGGCACCGCCGACCACCAGCGCCGTCGTCAGATACGCCGCCAGCAGCACATGGGCGAGGCGGTATGGCATGGATGGATTGAACACCACCGCCCACCAGTCGGTGGCGAAAAACTGGCCATCGGCGTTGACGCCATAGCCCTGCGGCGTCTGCATCCAGCTGTTGACGGAGATGATCCAGAAGGTCGAGATCGCCGTGCCGAGCGCCACCATGCAGGTGGCGGCGAAGTGCAGGGTCTTGCCGACCTTGTCGAGGCCGAACAGCATCACGCCGAGGAACCCGGCTTCGAGGAAGAACGCCGTCAGCACCTCATAGGCCATCAGCGGGCCGATGACCGGCCCCGCCTTGTCGGAAAACACCGCCCAGTTGCTGCCGAACTGATAGGCCATGACGATGCCGGACACGACGCCCATGCCGAAGGTGATGGCGAAGATCTTGACCCAATATTGGAACAGCTGGTGATAGACGTCGCGGCCGGTCTTCAGCCACAGCCCCTCGAGCACCATCAGAAAGCTCGCCAGCCCGATGGTGAATGCCGGGAAGATGAAGTGGAACGACACGGTGAAGGCAAACTGCATCCGCGCTAATGTCAGTGCGGAAATCGATTCGACCATGCCTGCGCCCCTTTCGTCGGCGCGCCATAGCAGATGGTCGCGGCCAATGCCCGCGCATTTCGCCGCATGGCCGACCACACTTTCGGAGAGCGGCTGTTCACCCCGGCGGGTCTGCGGCTAGACACGAGCAAAAGGGGATTCGCCGCCGATGGCCAGTGATATCGAAATCGCCCGTGCGGCGAAGTTGCGGCCGATTGCCGATGTCGCCGCCGGCATCGGCCTCGCGCCGGCCGATCTCGATCCCTATGGCCATCATATTGCCAAGCTGGCCACCACCAGTGGCGCCGCGCGAGGCAAGCTGATCCTGGTCACCGCGATCAACCCGACTCCGGCCGGTGAAGGCAAGACCACCACCACGATCGGGCTCGGCGACGCGCTTAACCATATCGGACGCAGCGCCGTCATTGCGCTGCGCGAACCGTCGCTGGGGCCGGTGTTCGGCCGGAAAGGCGGCGCCACCGGCGGCGGCCAGTCGCAGGTCCTGCCGATGGACCGGATCAACCTGCACTTCACCGGCGACTTCCACGCGATCACCGCGGCGCATAACCTGCTCGCGGCGCTGATCGACAACGCCTTGCACTTCCGCCTGCCCACCGCCACCGGCCTGCCGCTGGATGCTCGCCACATCCAGTGGCGCCGTGTCATGGACATGAACGATCGCGCCCTGCGCCAGATCGCTGTCGGCATGGGTCCCGGCAATGCGCCGGCGCGTGAGGCGGGTTTCGACATCACGGTCGCGTCCGAAGTCATGGCCATTCTCTGCCTTGCCGATGACTTCGACGATCTTCGCCTTCGCCTGGCGCGCATCCGCATCGGCCGTGACGAAGCGGGCACGCCCGTAACCGCCGGCGACATCGGCGCCACCGGCGCGATGATGGCGCTGCTCATCGATGCGATCCGCCCCAACCTTGTCCAGACCATCGCCGGCTCGGCCGCCTTCGTCCACGGCGGGCCCTTCGCCAACATTGCCCATGGCTGCAACTCGGTGGTCGCCACCCGCGCCGCCCTCGCCCATGCCGATTTCGCGGTGACCGAGGCCGGTTTCGGCGCCGACCTGGGCGCCGAAAAATTCTGCGACATCAAATGCCGCAGTTCCGGCCTGCGCCCAGCCGTGGCAGTGCTGGTGGCCACCGTCCGCGCGCTCAAATACCATGGTGGCGCGCCCCTTGCGACACTCGCCGCCGAACACCCCGCGGCCCTGGACGCCGGCCTGGCCAGCCTGACCCGCCATATCGAGAACCTGCGGCTGTTCGGCATCCCGGTCGTCGTCGCCATCAACGAATTTTCCAGCGATACCGCCGCTGAGCACGCCGCCGTCCTCAGCCACTGCCGCGAAACCCTTGGCGTCGCGGCCCATATCTGCCGGCACTGGTCCCAGGGTGCAGCTGGCGCTGCCGACCTTGCCCACAGCGTTGCCGCCCTGGCCGACGCCGACACGGCCGATTTCTGCCTGTTGTACCCGGACGCGATGCCGCTTGCCGACAAGTTGCGAACGGTGGCGCAGCAGATCTACCGCGCAGCCGATATCAGCCTGTCGCCCGCGGCCGCGCGCCAGCTCCGCCAGTTCACCGACCAGGGTTTCGGCGGCTTGCCCGTCTGCATCGCCAAGACGCCGTACAGCTTCACCGCGGACGAGCATGTCAAGGGGACCGCGACCGGCTTCATCCTGCCGATCCGCGAGGCACGCCTGTCGGCAGGCGCCGGCTTCGTGGTGGCGCTTGCCGGTGACATCAACACGATGCCCGGCCTGCCCCGCGTGCCGGCCGCACTCGGCATGGACGTCGATGCCGAAGGGAACATAACGGGACTCGATTAGCTTGAATCGCGGCCGGGTCGACCCGACATTGCGCGTCCCGCCCCTTTCGTCGAGCTGTCCCAGTCCATGACCAAGATCGTCAACGGCGCCAGCGCGCAGCCAAAATCCGGCGGCGTGCCGCGTCAGATCATATTGCTGCTGCACGGCTATGGCTCGAACGGCGCCGATCTCATCTCGATGGCGCCGCACTGGCAACAGGCGCTGCCGGACGCGCTTTTCCTCGCGCCGAACGCGCCGCAGCGGATGGGCCAGGGCGGCGGCCATCAATGGTGGCCGCTGCACGGATTTTCGCCACAGGCGCTGGCGAGCGGCGCCTCGCAGGCGGCGCCTGCGATCGATGGCTTCCTTGATCGCAAGCTCGCACAATATGGCCTGTCCGACGGCGATCTTGCCATCATCGGCTTCAGCCAGGGCACGATGATGGCCCTCCATGTCGGTCTGCGCCGCCCGGCGGCGCCGGCGAGCATCGTCGGTTATTCGGGCATGTTCGTCGGAGCGCATGCGTTGACGTCGGACGCGATCGTCAAGCCGCCGGTGCTTCTCGTCCATGGATCTGCAGACCCGGTCGTGCCGGTGGCGGCGTTGCACGCTGCCAAGGCCGACCTGCACAGGCTCGGCATCGATGCCCAAACGCATGTCAGCACGGGGTTGGGCCATAGCGTCGACCCTGTCGGCCTGCGGCTGGGCGCCGAATTCGTCGCAAAGCACTTTGCCGGCCGGTGACCAGACGCCCGGTCCAGTCCGACCTGTTCGGGCCGGCGCTTTTGCCCGGAATGGCGTTTGCCGAAGACCTGGTCAGCCAATCCGAGGAAGTCGCGCTGATTACCGCGATCGGTAGCATCGCCCTGTCGCCGTTCCGGTTTCATGGCTGGCTCGGCAACCGGCAGACTGCGTCGTTCGGCTGGCTCTACGATTTCGAAACCGGTGCCTTCGACCGCGCAACGCCGATTCCATCCGCCTTCCTGCCGCTGCGCGCGCGTGCAGCGGCATTTGCCGGTCTTGCCGCCGATGATCTCGTCCAGCTGCTCGTCACCCGCTACGACCCCGGCGCCGGCATCGGTTGGCACCGCGACCGGCCGGTCTTCGAGCATGTCGTCGGCATTTCGCTGGGGGCGCCGGCCGCCATGCGCTTCCGCCGCCGCACGGCCACCGGATTTGCCCGGCACAGCCTGCCGTTGCAGCCACGCAGCGCTTATAGGCTCAGCGGCGAAGCCCGGCACGACTGGGAACACAGCATTGCCGAAATGACCACGACGCGGTGGTCGCTGACCTTTCGCAGCCTTGCCGGCGATCCGAACGTTATGCGGCAAAACGGGCTGTGAGATAGGCCAGCTTGCACGGCCAACAAAAGGTCAGTAGTATTGACCTACTTCGCAGTTGCAACAGAAAGTCTCTGATGGTCGCTGGTCTGCCCGCCGTGTCGCTCGATGACAAATACCGCTTCACCGATGGGCGTGTGTTCATGAGCGGGGTGCAGGCGCTGGTCCGGTTGCCGCTCGTCCAGCAGGCCCGCGACAAGGCGGAAGGCTTTAACACCGGCGGCTTCATCTCGGGCTATCGCGGGTCACCGCTCGGCACCTATGACCAGGAATTGTGGCGCGCCAAGAAGATGCTTGCGGAGCGCAACATCGTCTTCGTGCCGGGCGTCAACGAGGAGCTCGGCGCCACGGCCGTCTGGGGCAGCCAGCACGTCGGCATGCGCCCCGGCGCGACCGTCGATGGCGTGTTCGGCATCTGGTACGGCAAGGGCCCCGGCCTCGATCGCGCCATGGACGTCCTCAAGCACGCCAACGCGGCCGGCACCTCGCCGCGCGGCGGAGTCCTTGCGATCGTCGGCGACGATCACGGCGCCAAGTCGTCGACCCTGCCCCACCAGTCCGACCATAATTTCCAGGCCGCCTTCGTGCCGTTCCTCGCGCCGGCGTCGGTGCACGAGTTCGTCGAATATGGGCTGCTTGGCCTGGCGATGAGCCGGTTTGCCGGCACCTGGGTCGGGTTCAAGGCCACCGCCGATACCGTCGAAACCTCTGCCACGGTCGACCTCGCCAACGAGCAACGCCGCATCATCATCCCGCATTTCGACTTCCCCGAAGGCGGCATCCACATCCGCGGCAGCGACATCTGGCGCGAAGAAGACACGCGCCTGCAGCGGTTCAAGGGCTTCGCCGCCATGGCCTTCGCCAAGGCCAATGGCATCGACCGTATCGTCTTCGACACGCCGCGCCCGCGCTTCGGCATCGTCACCACCGGCAAGGCCTATGCCGACACGATGGAAGCGCTCGACGAACTCGGGATCGACGCCCGCGTTGCGTCCGACATCGGCCTGCGCGTCTACAAGGTCGGCATGCCCTGGCCGCTGGAGCCCGATGGCATGCGCAGCTTCGCCGAAGGGCTCGAAGAGGTTCTCGTCATCGAGGAAAAGCGGGAATTCATCGAACACCAGTTGAAGTGGCAGCTCTACAACTGGCGCGAATCGGTGCGTCCGCGGGTCGTCGGCAAGCAGGACGAACACGGCGACTGGCTTCTCAGCCCAGACAATGAACTGACTCCCGGCGTCATCGCCCATGTCATCGCCGCGCGCATCCAGCGTTACCATGACAGTGAGCGCATCCGTGCCCGGTTGACCTTTTTCAACGACCAGGCCGGCAAGGCCGCTGCCTATGTCACGCCGATCAAGCGCGCGCCGTATTTCTGCTCGGGCTGCCCCCACAACACCTCGACAAAGCCGCCCGAGGGCAGCCGGGCGTTGGCCGGCATCGGCTGCCATATCATGGCGCTGTGGATGGATCGCGCCGAAACCTTCACCCAGATGGGCGGCGAAGGTGTCACCTGGGTCGGTGAAGCCCCCTTCACGTCGGAAAAACACGTGTTCGCCAACCTTGGCGACGGCACCTACTTCCACTCCGGCCTGCTCGCCATTCGCCAGTCGATCGCCGCCGGCGTCAACATCACCTACAAGATCCTCTACAATGACGCTGTCGCGATGACCGGCGGGCAGAAGCACGACGGCGAATTGTCGGTCGACCAGATCGCCGGCCAGATGGTCGCCGAAAACGCCAAGAAGGTCGTGGTCCTTACCGAAGATCTCACCCGCTATCAGGGGGTCACCCTACCCGCTTCGGTGCGCTTGCTCGACCGGTCGGCGCTGCCGGCGATCCAGGACGAATTCGCCGCCACCACCGGTTGCACCGTCATCATCTTCGACCAGACCTGCGCCGCCGAAAAGCGCCGCCGCCGCAAGCGCAAGACGATGGTCGATCCCGATCGCCGAATCTTCATCAACCCCGCCGTTTGCGAAGGCTGTGGCGATTGTTCGGTCCAGTCGAACTGCGTCTCGGTCGAACCGTTGGAAACCGAATTCGGGCGCAAGCGCCGCATCAATCAGTCGAGCTGCAACAAGGATTACAGCTGCGTCAAAGGGTTCTGCCCCAGCTTCATCACCATCGACGGTGCCGAAGTGAAGAAGTCGCGGGCCGATTTCGACGCCGAAGGTCTGCCCGAACCCGTCATCCCCGCTGCCGGCCATGGCTATAATATCATGGTCACCGGCATCGGCGGCACCGGTGTGCTGACCGTATCGGCGCTGCTCGGCACGGCCGGCCATATCGAGGGCCGCGCCGCAACCACCGCCGACATGGCCGGGCTCGCGCAAAAAGGGGGCGCCGTCTATTCGCACGTACGCCTTGCTGCGACCAACGATGACCTGCTGAGCCCGCGGATCATCGCCGGCGGCGCGGATCTCGTTCTCGCCTGCGACGCGGTCGTCGCGGCCGACAAGCCGACGCAGGCGCTAATGATCCCCGATCGCACCGCCGTCGTCGCCAACGCCGACATTGCACCGACGGCCGACTTTGTCCGCAACCGCGATCTGGATTTCCAGTCGGCGCAGGTCGAACGCACCATTCGCGGCGCTTCGAACCCCAACGCCTGCGACTTCATCGCCGCCGACACCATCGCCGTCGCGGTGATGGGCGATGCGATCGCCGCCAACATCATCGTCCTTGGCTATGCCTGGCAAAAGGGTCTCATCCCGCTGCAGCGCGACAGCCTTGAAGCTGCGATAGAGCTCAACGGCGTTGCTGTCGACTTCAACAAGCGCGCCTTCGGGCTTGGCCGGTTGCTTGCCGTGCGTCCTGACAAGGTGGAGGCGCTCGTCGCCGCTGCGCGCGGCCCGCAGCCCGAACCGCCGGCGACCAGCTTCGACGAGGTGATTGCGCGCCGCGTCGCCGATCTGACGGCTTATCAGGACGCGGCCTATGCCGAGCGCTTTGCCACGCGGGTCGCCCAGGTCCGCGCCGCCGGTGGTGACGATTTGGCGGAAGCGGTGGGCCGCAGCCTTTACAAGCTGATGGCGTACAAGGACGAATATGAAGTCGCGCGCCTCTATTCGGACGATCGCTTCACGGCTGCCTATGATGCCCAGTTCGCCGGCGGCAAGCCGCGCGTGCTGCTGGCACCGCCGCTGTTCTCGCGCACCGATCCCGCCACCGGCCGCCCGAAGAAAATTAGCTTCGGACCGTGGATCTTCACGGCGTTCGGTGTGCTGGCCAAGCTCAAGGGCCTGCGCGGGACCGCGCTCGACGTCTTCAGCTACACCGAGGAACGGCGCAGCGAGCGCGCCGCGATCGCGGCCTATGAAGCGGAGGTCGACCAGCTGCTCGCCGGGCTGACACCGGACAACCGCAGTCTGGCGCTCGCTATTGCGCGCCTGCCGATGGACGTCCGCGGCTTCGGCCCGGTCAAGGACAAGGCGCGCGCCGAAGTGGAAAAACGCCGCGCCGCGCTCTGGGCGAAATGGCCGGGAGAACGCGCCCGCGCTGCGGCCTGAGGGCGCCGGCCGCATCAAGGCCGGCGCAACCTCGCACCCGATCGCGGCAAAGCCGCTGCGGCGGGCGTCAGCCCTCGGTCACGAAACAGGCGCGCCCTGAAAAGGCGACCTTGGCGCAGGCATCCTTGGCGAGTTCGCGGGTCTTGTAAGGTCCCATCTGCAGCTTGACGATCGAGGCGCCGGGCTCGAAGATCGGCTTGGCCTTGCCGACGGCACCCTTCTGCTTTTGCTGGATATCGGCCCATGCTGCCTCGGCGAGGGCCTTTTTGCTGAAGGCGCCGAGCTGGACGCGCCAGCCGGTCGGGCCTTCGGGCGCCTTGGGCTTGACGTTCGGCGCCTTGGCCTGGGTTCGCTCCGGCGTCTTGTCGGCGGTCTGCGCCGTCTGGATCGCACGTGGAGCCTCTGCCGGTCTGGCGGCGGGCACAGTCGTGGCGGCCGCGGTCGCAACGGGGGTCGGCGCGGGGCCGGGCGCAGGCGCCGGCTGGCTTGCCGGCAGCGGCGTCGTGCGCACGGCGGGCGCCAAGGGTCGCTCCACCACCGGCGCCGCGGCGGCGAGATCGACCGGCCGGGAGGCCGGCTGTGAAACAGGTTGAGAAGCCGGTTGCGAGACCGGCTGCGAAGCCGGCTGGGACACCGGTTGCGATGCCGGCTGCGGAGCCGGCTGCAACACCGCCTGCGGCGTCGGTTGGCTTACGGCTGAAGGCGGCGTGACCGGCGATGCCGCAGCCACCGCGACCCTGGGCGCCGGAGCTGATGCCACAGGTGCAGCTTCCGCACCGCGGGGCGCCGGTCGCTGCACGGCTTCGGCATTCATCCGGTTCAACTCGGCCGTGCTCATCGGCGCAGCCTTGCTCGCAAACGCCGCCGGCACGCCGCTGCCGGCGCCAAGGCTGGTCGCGATCGTCACGCCGTTGGCACGTTCCGCCGGCGATATCGTCCGGGTCAGGTTGCTCAGCGCGCCGGTCGCCTCCGCCAGACCCTGGCCCGATGACCGCGTCAGATAGGCAAAGGCGAGCGGCAGGCTGCGCGCGACGCCATCGCCGTTCCAATGCGCCACCCCGAGGACATATTGGGCACGCATCTCGCCCCGATCCGCCGCCTGCTTCAGCCAGCGTGCCGCCTCGGCCTTTTCGCCGGCCTGAAACAGCAGGATGCCCAGATTGGCCTGCGCCGGCAGATGGCCCTTCAGCGCTGCCTTGCGATACCAGTCGCGGGCGATCGCCTTGTCCATCGGGACGGCGCGGCCCAGCTTATAGGCCTGACCCACGTTGAACATTGCATCGGGGTCGCCAGCGTTGGCGAACGGCTGCCAGATCGCCACCGCGCCCGCCCAATCGCCGGCGCGCCACAAATCGACCCCGGCGCGCACGCTGGGTGGCTGCGCCGGGGCCGCAGCCGGCGCCACGGCCGGCTTCGGCCGCTGCTGCGCCGGGGCCGGCGCGGCGGCCAGCGCCACCGCTGCCAACAGCATCGATCGCATGGTCAACTGCGCCAAACCACGTCTCCACCCTTGATCGTCATCCGAACCCGCCCGGAAACCGGCAGGCCATCGAATGGCGTGTTTCCGGCGCCCTGGAACCGATCGCCATCGATCCGCCACGGCGCCACTTCGTCGAACACCACCAGGTCGGCCGGAGACCCGGTCGCCAGCGTGCCGCCCGGCAGGCCAAACAGCCGCGCCGGCGTTACCGTCATCGTCGCCAGCAGCTGCGTCAGTGTCAACGCTCCGGATTGCACCAGCGACAATGACAGCGCCAGCAGCGTTTCCGCCCCCGCCATGCCCGGCAGCGCATCGGCAAACGGCAGGCGCTTGTCCTCCTGCGTGCGCGGATCATGTCCCGACGCGATGATACCGATCGTGCCGTCGGCGATCGCGTCCTGAACCGCGCGGCGGTCCGAATCGCTGCGCAGCGGCGGCGACAGCCGGGCAAAGGACCGGAATTCCGCCACCGCCGTCTCGTTGAGCAGCCAGTGCGCCGGCGTAATGCCGGCGGTCACCGCGACACCGCGGGCCTGGGCTGCGCGCACCAACGTTATGCCCTCAGCGGTCGTCAGCTGGCGGATATGAATCCGCGCGCCGGTGGCTTCCGCCAGCCGGATATCGCGCGCCACCGCCAAAGCCTCGGCAAAGGCCGGCGCCGCCGGCAAGCCGAGCCGCGTCGCATAATCGCCTTCGGTCGCTACGGCGCCCGCGGTCAATGCCCCGTCTTCGGCATGGGTGACGACCGGCAGGTTGAACGCCGTGGCATAGCTGAGCAGCCGGTGCATCACGGCGCTGTTGTCGATCGCCCCGCGCCCGGTCGCCGCCCCGACGGCCCCCGCCGCTTGCCCCAGGCCAATCTCCGCCAGTTCCTGCCCGGCCAGCCCGCGCGTTGCCGCCACAAGCGGATGCACCCAGACATCGGGCTTGCCCGCCCCGCGGGTAAACGCCACCAGCGCCGGGTCGTCGAGCGGCGGCCGCTGGTCGGGCATCAGCACGACGCGGGTGATGCCGCCGGCATGGCACGCCGCCGGCGACGCCTGGAACACGCCGGCGTCGATCAGGCCCGGTGCCACCACCAGCCCGCTGGCATCGATGATTTCGGCATCGTCAGGGGCCTCGAACCGCCCCACCGATGCAATGACGCGATCGACGAGCACGACCGTGGCGGGCCCGTCGAAGCCGCTTGCCGGATCGATGACCCGGCCACCGGTGATCGCCAGCAGCGTCATGCCGGCCAGCCCGCAACCCCGCGCCGGGTCCGCGTCAGCACGTCAAGGCAGGCCATCCGCACCGCGACCCCCATTTCGACCTGCTCGGTAACGGCGGAGCGGACGATATCGTCGGCAACACGTCCCTCGATCTCGACGCCGCGGTTCATCGGCCCAGGGTGCATGACCAGGACGTCGGCCGCCGCATGCGCCAAGCGGGCTTCGGTCAGCCCGAAAAAGCGGTAATATTCGCGCGTCGATGGCACATAGGCGCCGTCCATCCGCTCGGTCTGCAGTCGCAGCATCATGACCACGTCGGCATTGCGCAGTCCGGCGTCCATGTCGGTGAACGGTTCCACCCCCAGCGCCTCGATATTGGCCGGCATCAGTGTCGGCGGCGCCACCACCCGCACATGGGCGCCGAGCGACGCGAGCAGCTGAAAATTCGATCGCGCCACCCGGCTGTGCAGGATGTCGCCGCAGATCGCGACCACCAGGCCGGCGATGCGGCCCTTGCGCCGCCGGATGGTCAGCGCGTCGAGCAACGCCTGGGTCGGGTGTTCGTGGCGGCCGTCGCCGGCGTTGAGCACCGGACAACTCAGCTTTTCGGCAATCAGCTGCACGGCGCCGGAGGCACCATGGCGGATGACGATGAGGTCGGGGTGCATGGCATTGAGCGTCAGCGCCGTATCGAGCAGCGTTTCGCCCTTCTTCACCGACGACCCCTGCACGCCAAGGTTGACGACGTCGGCACCGAGCCGCTTGCCGGCGATTTCAAAGCTCAACAAGGTGCGCGTGCTGTTCTCGAAAAAGGCGTTGATCTGGGTCAGGCCCGCCAGGCGATTGTCGTGCTTGGCAGCGCCGCGGTTGAGGTCGACCCACTGCTCCGCCTCATCGAGCAGGAACAGCATTTCCCAAGGCTTGAGGTGCGACAGGCCCAGCAAATGCGAATGCGGGAACGGATGGGCACCGGCAGCGATGGCGGGGTGCGAAACGCGGGTCATCGTCGCAGCGTGTAGCGGGACTAGCGCCGGCAGGGCAACCCTGTGCCGGTGCGACTGGCCGCGATTGCGCCTGCGACGAACCGTGGCGCCGTCACATCCCGTCGACTATTGCGCCGCGGCCGCCTGGCCGCGCGCCGGCTTCACCTTGGTGCTGATCAACGCATAGCTGCGCTCGTACCATTTCGATCCGGGATAGTTGGACCCAAGCACCGCTGCCGCCTTCTTCGCCTCTTCGGGCACGCCAAGCGCCAGATAGCTTTCGACCAGCCGGTGCAGCGCCTCGGGCGTGTGGCTGGTCGTGTCATACTGGTCGACGACGGTGCGGAAGCGGATGATCGCTGCCAGATACAGCCCCTGCTGCTGATAATAGCGGCCGATCTCCATTTCCTTGCCGGCGAGATGGTCGCGCGCCAGATCGACCTTCAACCGCGCGTCGACGGCATAATCGCTTGCGGGATAGCGGCGGATCAGTTCCCCCAGTGCATCGAGCGCCTGCTGGGTGGTGCGCTGGTCGCGCTGCACGCTGGAGATCTGCTCGTAATAGCTGACCGCGATCATGTAATAGGCATAAGCCGCCTCGCGGCTGCCGGGGTGCAGCGACAGGAACCGCTGCGACGAGGAGATCGTCTCGGTGTAATTCTTGGCGACGAAATAGGAAAAGGCGCTCATCAGCTGGGCGCGGCGTGCCCAGACCGAATAGGGGTGCTGGCGCTCGACTTCGTCGAACATCCGCGCCGCCTGCTCATATTGCTTGCGGTCGAGCGTGTCCTTGGCCGCGAGGTAGAGCGTCTCCACATCGCGTGCCACATAGGCATTGTCCTTCTTGCCCTTGGTCGAAGCGCAGGCAGAAAGGCCGAGGGCAAGGGCAACGCCCAGCGCGATGCTGCGACGGGCGTGCGGGCGGAACGCGATGATATACTGCATGCGTTTCGCCATAGCCCAAGGCGCGGTCAGCGCCAAGCGCCCTCACGGGGCTATCCTTCGCCTTCGCCGCAGCGTCGCCGGCACGCAGGAAATGCACCTAACCGCGAAAGGCCACCTGCCCCAGCGCCTCCCACGGCCCCCCGCAATAGCGCCAGATCGCCAGCGCCGGCACTCGGGTGACGAACGGCACGAACCCGGCCTGCAGGCCCTGCAAAGTCGCCCGCGCCTCGGCCACCGACACCTTGTTCTGCACCGTCACATGGGCGCGGAAGCCGGCACGGTCCTGCGGTATCAACAGGGTCTGCCAGCCGTCGGCAAGCTCGCCGCGAATATTGTCGAGTTCGGGCGATCGCAGTTGAAACGCCACCCCCTGCCCCAGCGACTTCAGTCCCACCACCTCGACCTCCGGCGGCGGCAGCGGACCACATACCGCCTGCAGTCGCCGCTTCACCGCCGCCAGTTCGCGCCCGGGCAGATGGTGGAACAGGGAAACATGTGCCGGGACCTGGTTGCGCTCGGGCGGGAAGAATTCGCGCCGCAAGGCTTCGAATTTCGCTTGCGCCGGCGGCGACAGCAGCGCCGTGAGGATCAGCGGCCGGGGGTCGTCACTCACAGATCCTGGGCTCGCCGCCGGATCACCAGGTTGCGGATTTCGGTCATGTCTTCCATCGCGAAGCGCACCCCTTCGCGTCCCAACCCCGAATCCTTGACACCGCCATAGGGCATGTTGTCGACGCGATAGCTCGGCACGTCATTGATGACGACGCCGCCCACCTCCAGCCGGTCCCAGGCCTTGAGCATATGGAACAGGTCGCGCGTGAACACGCCGGCCTGCAGCCCGAACTTGCTGTCGTTGACCTCGTCGAGCGCCCCGTCGAAGTCCGAAAACCGCGAAAAGAACGCCACCGGACCAAAGGCTTCCTCGGCGTACAGGGCGGTGCCGCGCGGCACGCCTTCCAGCAGCGTTGCCTGCAACATGGCGCCGTCACGCCCGCCGCCGCACAACAGGGTTGCACCGGCGCCGACGGCCTCCTTGATCCAGCCATCGAGCCGGGCCGCTTCCTTTTCATCGATCATCGGCCCGATGAAGGTCGCCTCGTCGCTCGGATTGCCCGACACCAGCGCCTGTGTCTTCGCCACCAGCTTCGCCTTGAACGCCTCGTAGACTGCGTCATGGACAATGATCCGCTGCACCCCGATGCACGACTGGCCCGATTGATAGAAGGCGCCGAATACCGTCCGCTCGGCAGCATCGTCGAGGTCCGCGTCCCGGTCGATGATCACCGCGGCGTTGCCGCCGAGTTCGAGCACGACCTTTTTCTTGCCGGCGCGCGCCTTCAAATCCCAGCCGACATCGGGCGAACCGGTGAAGCTGAGCAGTTTCAGCCGCTCGTCGGTGGTGAACAGGTCCGCCCCGTCACGGTGTGCCGGCAGAATCGAAAAGGCGCCCGGCGGCAGGTCGGTTTCGGCCAGCACTTCGCCGATGATGATTGCCCCCAGCGGCGTGCGGCTGGCCGGCTTCATCACGAACGGACAGCCGACGGCCAACGCCGGCGCGATCTTGTGCGCCGCCAGATTGAGCGGGAAGTTGAACGGCGAAATGAAACTGCACGGGCCGATCGGCACACGCTTCCACATGCCCTGATAGCCTTTGGCCCGTGCGCTGATGTCGAGCGGCTGCACCTCGCCGGTCATCCGCACGCTCTCTTCCGCCGCGATGCGGAAGGTGTCGATCAGCCGCCCGACCTCACCGCGCGAATCGCGGATCGGCTTGCCGGCCTCGATGCACAGCGCCTGCGCCAGTTCCTCCTGGCGTTCGGTGAAGCGCGTCACGCAATGGGTCAGCACCGCCTGCCGTTCATAGGACGCCATCGCCGCCATGGCCGGCGCCGCGGCGACCGCCGCCGCGATGCCGCGGTCGATCGTTGCGGCATCCGCCATCGCCACCCGCGTCGCCACCTTGCCGGTGAACTTGTCGGTCACCGCGAGGCCGGTGTTGGGCTGTTCCGCCTTGTTGGCAACGTACAGCGGGTAGGTTTCACGCAGGGCCATGACCGTCTTTCACCAGGAACCGCCGGCTATTGCGCCAGCCTAGACATCAAGCACAACCTTGCCCGTCGCCTTTCGATCCATCATCCAGCGGATCGCTGCCGGGCCATCGTCGAGGCTGAAATGCTTCGACACATGCGGCTTGATCTTGCCCGCTTCGTACCAGGCGAGCAGTTCCGCCATGTTCTGGCCGTGCAGCACCGGTTCGGCTTGGGTAAACGCCCCCCAGAACACGCCGACAATGCTGGCGCCCTTGATCAATGGCAGGTTGAGCGGCAGCGACGGAATCGCGCCGGCGGCGAACCCGACGACCAGATAACGCCCGTTCCAGGCAATGCTGCGGAATGCCGGCTCGGCATAGCGATCGCCGACCGGATCATAGATGACATCGGCGCCCTTGCCGCCGGTCAGCGCCTTGATCCGGTCCTTCAGATTCTCGGTCGAATAGTTGATCGTCTCGTCGGCGCCATAGTCCCGGCAGAGCGCCAGTTTCTCGTCCGATGACGCGGCCGCGATGACCCGGGCACCCATGACCTTGCCGAGTTCGACGGCGGTCAGCCCCACCCCGCCGGCAGCGCCGAGCACAAGCAGGGTTTCGCCTGCCTGCAGCTTGCCGCGCTGCTTCAAGGCGTGGTGCGACGTGCCATAGGTCATGGTGAAACCGCTGGCGATGTCGAACGGCATGTCGCCCGGGATCGGGACGATCTGGGCGCGCCTGGCGACCACCTGCTCGGCAAAACACCCGTTGCCGGTCATCGCGACAACGCGGTCGCCGATGGCCAGGTCGGTGACGCCCGCCCCAAGAGCATCAATCACGCCCGCCGCTTCGCCGCCCGGGGAAAAGGGCAGCGGCGGTTTGAACTGGTAGAGGTTCTGGATGATCAGCGTGTCGGGAAAGTTCACGCCGGCGGCATGAACGCGGACGCGCACCTGTCCCTCGCCGGGCTCGGGTGCGGGGATATCGCGGACCACCAGGCCCTCCGGCGGGCCATGTTCGACGCACAGAACAGCTTTCATACCAGTCTCTCCCCAGGGCTTTTCTATGTCGGGCACCATAGCGGCGACCGGCCTTGAGTCGACTCCCAGATATGGCCGGGTCAGCGCGCCGCGGCGGCGCGCAGCGTTTCGCCGAGCAAGCGGAACTCCCCGGCGCGCGGGCTGGCGATGCGCCATACCAGCGCCACCGTTCGCGCCGCGCCGCCGGCCAGCGGGCGCGCCACCAGCCCGGTACCGGCGATCAACCCGGCGTCGATCGCCAGTCCGGGTATCAACGTCTGCCCCAGCCGCCCGGCGACCATCTGCACCAGCGTCACCAGCGAGGTGCCGCGATGGGCCGGGTCGGCGCGCAATTCCGGTCGCCCGCACGCCGCCAGCCCCTGGTCCTTCAGGCAATGGCCGTCCTCCAGCATCAACAGGCTGGTATCGTCGATCGCACCCGGCGCCACCTGCGGCGGGGGATCGATCATGTCGCCGGAATGGAAGACGAGGTAGAAGGGATCGTCGAACAACGGCATTTGTTCGACCGTTCCACAATCCCAGGGCAGCGCCAGCAGCACCGCGTCGAGCGTGCCGCGTGACAGTGCCTCGCACGCCGGTCCGCTCATGTCCTCGCGCAGGTACAGCTTCAGGTCGGGAAACTCGGCGCGCACCCTTGGCAGCACGCGCGGCAGCAGATAGGGCGCGATCGTCGGGATGACCCCGAGGCGAAGTTCGCCGACCAGCGGTTCGCCCGACGCCTTGGTCAGGCCGGTCAGGGCGTCGGCCTCGCGCAGCACGTCATAGGCCTTGGTCACGACCTGCTCGCCCAGCGGCGTGAAGCGCACGACCCGGCGGTTGCGTTCGACGAGCTGCACGCCGAGCAGCGATTCGAGTTCGCGCAAACCGGCGGAAAGCGTCGATTGGGTCACGAAACAGGCATCGGCCGCACGACCGAAATGGGCATGGATGTGCAGCGCCGTCAGATACTGCAGCTGTTTGAGCGTCGGCAGGAACGTCATGGCGGCACTTATCGACTAAGTCGATTTGTAACGTCAAGATTATCGATTGGATTTGTCAGCGCTGCGGCGCCATGTCCACTCCCGCAACCCTGCACCACCAAAATTACGGAGCATGACCATGGCCCTTACCGTCGGCGATACCGTCCCCTCGTTCAGCCTTCCCGTCCAGCAGGGCGTCGGCGCACTCCCCGATGGCGAGATGCTTGACATCACCACCGCCTACCCGGGCAAGTGGAAGATCCTGTTCTACTGGCCGAAGGACTTCACATTCGTCTGCCCGACCGAAATCATCGGCTATGGCGATCTCAAGTCGGACTTCGAAGATCGTGACGCCGTCCTCATCGGCGCCTCGACCGACACCGATTTCGTCCACTTCGCCTGGCGCAAGTCGGATGAGCGTCTCGCCGCCGCCGATTTCCCCTGGCTCGCCGACAATTCGAAGCTGCTCGCCAACGCGCTCGGCATCGTCGTCAAGGATGCTGGTGTCGCGCTGCGCGCCACGTTCATCATCGATCCCGACAATGTCATCCAGCACGTGACGATCAACGGTCTCAACGTCGGCCGCAACCCGGCCGAAACGCTGCGCATCCTCGATGCCCTGCAGACCGACGAGCTTTGCCCGTGCAACTGGACCGAAGGCGCCGAAACGCTCCAGCCGGCAGCCTGACACGTCCCTGCATCCCGGAGGGACCGACCCGTCCTGTGATGAAGTACCGGGGGCCGCGTCAACCGACGCGGCCCCTGGGCTTCGCTTTCGCTGAACTCCCTTCCATCAACCGGGGGGACAAGGAATTCCCATGATCTTTTCCGAACTCGCCAAGACGCTGCCGGATTACGCCAAGGACCAGCGTCTCAATGTCTCGAGCCTGTTGAGCGAGCAGCTGCTCACCGACCAGCAGAAGTGGGGCACGTTGGTCGCCGTCGCCCATGCCTGTGCCTACAAGCCAGTGATCGAAGCGATCGAGGCGGAAGCTGCCGACAAGCTGACGCCGGAAGCGATGACCGCGGCCAAGGCCGCAGCGTCGGTCATGGCCATGAACAACATCTATTACCGCTTCGTCCACCTCGCCTCACGGCCGGATTACAAGACGATGCCGGCCAAGCTGCGCATGAACGTGATCGGCTCCCCCGGGATCGACAAGGCCGATTTCGAACTGTTCTGCCTTGCCGTGTCGGCGATCAACGGCTGCGGCATGTGTATCGATGCCCATGACAAGGTTCTGGCCCAGCATGGTGTCGGCGCCGACAAGATCCAGGCGAGCGTCCGCATCGCCTCGGTCGTCCACGCCGTCGCACGGACGCTGCAGGCGATCTGACAACATCTAGCGCAGATGCCGCCGGCGGCCACGCCGGCGGCATCAGTTCAGCGCGTCTCGTCGTCGACCAGGCCGCCATTGCGCGCCAGCCCGGCCTTGGGCAGCACGGCATCCTCGGGCGCTGCCGGGTCGTCGGCAAGCTCGGCTGTGTCGGCCTTGGAAAAATTCTGCCACCGATCAATATCACGCTTGGGCGTGTTGTTAAGCGCCCTGCGGACCGCCGTACCCTGGGTTTCGGCAGGTTCGGCGCCATTCTTGTCGTCGCTGCTGTTCATTTCCGGCTCCTTTGAAGCTGTTGCGACATCGCCGGGAAACGGCTCCCAGGGATAATCGGCAATCTCGTAAGCCGGCCGCTGCCGAGCGCAGCATGGCGGGTTCGATGTCATTGAACGCTCCGCACTCCTGATATGTTGCATCTTGCAAGTTCGCCGATGCAACCGCGCCATGCCACGACTGTTGCGGGCATGTATGGCGTTGGCGGGCAAAGCCGGATAAACTGGGTGCAAACAGCGGCAGGCCGAAGCGCACCGCACGGAGATCAGCGATGGCGCTTCTGTCCTACCTCGATTCGATCAAATCGCGCGATCCGGCGCCGCGGTCGCGTTGGGAATTGTTAACATATCCAGGCGTTTGGGCGCTCGGCCTGCACCGCGTTGCCCACGCACTGTTTCGCGCCGACCTGTTTTTCGTCGCGCGCTTGGTGAACCATCTGTCGCGCTTCCTGACCGCCATCGACATTCACCCCGGCGCGACGATCGGGCGCAACTTCTTCATCGACCATGGCTTTGTCGTCATCGGCGAGACCGCCGTGATCGGCGACAATGTCACCATCTATCAATGCGTCACGCTCGGCGGGACCGATCCGGCCAACGGCATCGCCGGCAAGCGTCACCCAACGCTGGAAGATGGCGTCATCATCGGCTCAGGTGCGCAGGTCCTGGGCCCGATCATCGTCGGCAAGCGCGCCCGCGTTGGTGCCAACGCCGTCGTCACGCGCGATGTGCCCGAAGGCGCCACGATGGTCGGCATCCCGGCCCGGCCGGTTCCGGTCGATGCCGGCGACTATGCCAAGCCTTTTATGCCCTATGGTACGCCGTGCAGCCAGAAATTCGATCCCGAAACCCAGAAGCTCGAACTGCTGCGCTGTGAGGTGGAAAACCTGCGCGCCCGGCTCAACGCGTTGACCGACGACGACAAGCAGCGTTCGGCCTGAGGCATCGCAGCTGTTGGAAAACGTCTCTCCCCTGCCCCGCGCGCTGCCGCAGGTCGCCTTCAACCGGATCGAGCTCGATCGCATTCTTTCGCTCTACGGCCGGATGGTCGCCGCCGGCCATTGGCGCGATTATGCGCTCGATCTCGGCGCGCGCACCGCCAGCTTCTCGGCCTTTCGGCGCACGGCCGAAAACCCGGAGATCCGCATCGTCAAGGATCCGTCCCTGCGTCTGAAACAGGGCGAATGGGTGCTCTACGGCGAAGGCGGCGTCATCCTCAAGCGCGGCCATGACCTGGCCGGTGTGCTCGCGCCCATCGAACGCCGCCTGGTCAAGCTGGTCGAAGCCTGAGGCCGCGACCAGCGTTGCCCGTCGGGTCGGCTCAGCCGCGGTTGCCGCCGCCCAGCGCCACGGCGCCCTGCGCCGACCCGGTGTCGGGAACGATCTCGCCCGTCCGGTCGCTGATTTCGGCAAAGCGGGCCGCCACCGTTTCCGCCGTCATATCCTCCGGCGCCACATGGATGCCCTGTGTCAGCGTCACATAGGCCCGCTCGAACCCGCCGCCGCCGGCGTTGATGACGGCATTGGTGGGCGCGTCGTCGCTGACGAGGAATACGGCCGCCGGCACGACCGTCTCAGGGCCCATCTTCGCCAGCAGCTCGGCGGGCATCAGGTCCTCGGTCATCCGCGTCGCCGCCAGCGGCGCAATGGTGTTGACCTTGACGTTGTACTTGGCGCCTTCCAGCGCCAGCGTCTTCATCAGCCCGACCAGCCCCAACTTGGCAGCACCATAATTTGCCTGGCCGAAATTGCCGTACAGGCCGGTCGACGACGTCGTCATCAGGATGCGGCCGAAGGTCTGTTCGCGCATGATTTCCCAGACCGCCTTGGTGCAGATGACACTGCCCATCAGATGCACGTCGAGCACCTGGCGAAAGTCGTCATGGCTCATCTTGACGAAGGTCCGGTCGCGCAGGATGCCGGCGTTGTTGATGAGGATGTCGACGCGGCCCCAGCGTTCCTTGACGAAAGCGACCATCTTTTCGACGGCAGCCGCATCGGTGACGCTGGCACCATTGGCCATCGCCTCCCCGCCCATGGCAGTGATTTCGTCGACGACACCCTGGGCTGCCGAAAGCGAACTGCCCGATCCGTCACGCGCGCCGCCCAGATCATTGACCACGACCTTGGCGCCGCGACGCGCCAGATCGAGCGCATAGGCCCGACCCAGGCCGCCGCCGGCACCGGTGACTATGGCAACGCGATTGTCGAAACGCAAAGTCATGAAGATCAGCCCCTGTTGTCTGTCGGCGAGGCCTTAGCCGAGGCGCGACGTCACGAAAAGGGTTCTCACGCCGCGGGCCGCCGGGATGTCAGGCACGAACCAGCGACGGCTCCGGATCGAGCGAATAACCCGCCGAGCGCACGGTGCGGATGACATCGGGCAATTCTTCACCACTGTCGGTGCTGTTGACCGCCTTGCGCAGCCGGCGAATGTGGACATCGACCGTGCGCTGCTCGACATAGACGTCGCGGCCCCACACCGCGTCGAGCAGCTGTTCGCGGCTGAACACCCGGCTGGGATGTTCCAGAAAGTGCCGCAACAGGCGGAATTCCGTCGGCCCGAGCTGGACGGTGCGGCCGTCGCGGACGACCCGGTGCGCCGATGTGTCCATGACGATGCCGGCATGCTCCAGATTGCCGCCCGACAGCGCCGGCCGCAGCCGCCGCAACAGCGCGCGCAGCCGCGCCACGAGTTCGCGCGGGCTGAAGGGCTTGGTCACATAATCATCGGCGCCGGTTTCCAGCCCGCGGATACGGTCGGCCTCTTCGGCGCGCGCCGTCAGCATGACGATCGGCAGGTTGGCCGTCGCCGGCGCCCGGCGCAGGCGGCGGCAGACCTCGATCCCCGACAGATTGGCGATCATCCAGTCGAGAATGACCAGGTCGGGTTTCTCTTCCTGCGCCAGCACCAGCGCCTCCTCGCCATCGCCAGTGCGGATGACATCGAAGCCTTCGCGCTCCAGATTGTAGCTGACCAGTTCGACAAGGCTCGCATCGTCTTCAACAAGCAGGATTTTCGGGCGCATAAGGCTCTCCAGCAACAATCAGAGGCGGGCAAAGGTCGAGGTGTCGTCGGTCTTCGGCCGGTCGACGATATGTTCGCCGGTCACCGTGAAGTGCACCATCTCGGCCACCGACGTCGCATGGTCGCCGATGCGCTCCAGATTCTTGGCGACGAACAGCAGGTGCGTCGACGGCGTGATGTAGTGCGGATTTTCCATCATGAAGGTCAGCAACGACCGGAACAGGCTGTTGTAGAAATCATCGACCTGCTGGTCGCGGTCGCACACAGCTTGCGCCAGTTCCACATCGCGATCGACAAAGGCATCGAGGACGTCGCGGATCATGCCGATCACCGCGCGCGCCATTTCAGGAACGATCACCACCGGTTCGACCGGCGGCGCCTGGGCCAGCGCGGAGGCGCGCTTGGCGATGTTCTTGGCATAATCGCCCATCCGCTCCAGCACGCCGGCGATTTTCATGGCGGAGACGATTTCGCGCAGGTCACCCGCCAGCGGCGCGCGCAGCGCGATGATCCGGACCGCCAGCGCTTCGGCCTCGGCTTCCAGCGCATCGATGCGGGCATCGTCGGCGACCACCTGCAACGCGGCATCGACGTTGCGTGTCACCAGCGCTTCGACGGCGGCACTGATCTGCACCTCGCACAACCCACCCATGCGCGTGATGATCGACCGCAGCTGGGCGATGTCCTCGTCGAACGACTTGACGGTATGGGCAGTGGTATCGGCCATCTGGTTTCCTTCAGCCGTAGCGGCCGGTGATATAGTCTTTGGTGCGCGCTTCGACGGGGTTGGTGAAGATCGTCGACGTGTCGCCATATTCGACCATCGTCCCGAGGTGGAAGAACGCCGTCTTCTGGCTGACGCGCGCCGCCTGCTGCATGTTGTGGGTGACGATCACGATGGCATAGCGTCCGCGAAGATCGTCGATCAGCTCCTCGATCTTGGCGGTGGCGATCGGGTCGAGCGCCGAGCAGGGTTCGTCCATCAGGATGACTTCGGGGTCGACGGCGATGGCACGGGCGATGCACAGCCGCTGCTGCTGCCCGCCCGACATGGCGGTACCGCTTTCACCCAGCCGGTCCTTGACCTCGTCCCACAACCCGGCACGCTTCAGTGCGCTTTCGACGATGACATCGAAGTCCGCCTTGCTGCGGGCCAGGCCATGGATACGCGGGCCATAGGCGATGTTCTCGTAGATCGACTTGGGGAAAGGATTTGGCTTCTGGAACACCATCCCGACGCGCGCCCGCAACTGCACGACGTCCATGTCGGCGGCATAGATATCATGGCCGTCGAGCGCGATTTCGCCCTCGACCCGGGCACTGGCGACGGTATCGTTCATTCGGTTGAAGCAGCGCAGGAAGGTCGATTTCCCACAGCCCGACGGTCCGATGAAGGCAGTCACATTCTCGCGGCTGACGTCGATCGAGACATTCTTCAACGCCTGTTTGGGGCCGTAGAAGACGCTGACGTTGCGCGCCGTCATCTTCGTCGTCAACGTCGGCGGAACGTTGACGTTATGACCCATCTGCATGGAAACCTGGTTCACCAGCGCCTCTCAAATCTGTTTCGTAGATAGATGGCGACGCTGTTGAGCAGCAGCAAGATCAGCAGCAGCACGATGATCGCTGCCGATGTCTTCTCGACAAAGCCGCGCTGCACATCATCCGACCACAGGAACACCTGCACCGGCAGCACCGTCGCTGGCGACGTGAACCCCATCGGCGTGTCGGTGACAAACGCCCGCATGCCGATCAGCAGCAACGGCGCGGTTTCACCCAGCGCGCGAGCCATGCCGATAATGGTGCCGGTCATGATCCCGGGCAGGCCGAGTGGCAACACGTGCTGGAAGACCACCTGGATCGGCGAGGCGCCGATTCCCAGCGCTGCATCGCGAATGCTCGGCGGCACCGCCTTGATCGCCACGCGTGCCGAAATGACGATGACCGGCAATGTCATCAGCGCCAAGGTCAGGCCACCGACCAGCGGCGACGACCGCGGCATGTTGAACACATTGAGGAAAACCGCCAGCCCGAGCAGCCCGAAGATGATCGAGGGCACCGCCGCCAGATTGTTGATCGACACTTCGACAAGGTCCGTCCAGCGATTCTTCGGCGCGAACTCCTCGAGATAGATCGCTGCCAGCACGCCGACCGGAAACGACAACCCGATGGTTACCGCCAACGTCAACAGTGATCCCAACGCCGCGCCCCAGATCCCGGCCAGCTCCGGGTTGGTCGAATCGGCGCTTGATGTGAAGATCGTGTTGAAGCTGGTCCGCAGTCGGCCCTGGCTGTCGAGCGCCCGCCAGGCAGCGATGTCCTTGTCGCTGACCCCGCGCGAGATTTCGGGTGCATCGAGGTCGAACTTGCCCTTCGCCAGAAGGTCGATGGCGCTGCGCACCGGCACCCAAACCGTCCGTGTCGTCCCCAAAATCGACGGGTCGGCTTCTACCGCGGTGCGCAGGTCGAGCCAGGCGCCTTCGCTGACGACATTTGCGGCATTGCCGAGCTGCCGTGTCGACCGCAGCATCAGATCGGAAAAGTCGCCCTTGCGGATTTCGGTCAACCCATCCGGGCCGCGCACCGCAGCCGCGTTGATGCCGAGGGCGACGGGATCGAAATTGACCTCCAGCCGGACTTCGCTGTGCCGGAACCCCGAAGCACCGTCGCGGAAGATGGTGAACAGCAGGAACGCCAGGAAAAAGGCAGCCAGGGAAAGGGCCCCGAGGCCCAGAAACTTGAACGTGCGTTCGGACCGATAGCGCGCGGCGATGCGGCCCTGCATCTCGGCGGTCGTCCAGTCGGTCGGCGGCTTGGCCGGCTGCGCGGGCCGCGGCGGCTTGGGATCGAGCATGTCAGCCATCACTCATAAGCCTCGCGGTACTTCTTGACGACGGCGAGCGCATAGATGTTGAGCACCAGCGTAATGACGAACAGCGCCAGCCCGAGCGCGAACGCCGACAATGTCTTGGGACTGTCGAATTCCTGGTCGCCGGTGAGCAGCGCGACGATCTGCGCCGTCACTGTCGTCACGCTCTGGAATGGGTTGAGCGTCAGATTGGCCGCCAGGCCCGCGGCCATGACGACGATCATCGTTTCCCCGATCGCGCGGCTGACAGCCAGCAGAATGCCGCCGACGATCCCCGGCAAGGCAGCCGGCACCAGCACCCGCTTCACCGTTTCGGACTTGGTGGCCCCCATCGCCAGGCTGCCATCGCGCATCGCCTGCGGCACAGCCGCCAGCGCGTCATCGGCCATCGACGAAACAAAAGGAATGATCATGATGCCCATCACCAGCCCTGCCGCCAGCGCGCTTTCCGCCGAGGCATCGGCATAACCCAGCGACACGGCAAAGTTGCGCACCGCCGGGGCCACCGTCAGCGCCGCAAAGAAGCCGTAAACAACCGTCGGCACCCCGGCGAGCAGCTCCAGCATCGGCTTGAGATAGCGCCGCACCGCCGGATCGGCATATTGCGTCAGGTAGATCGCCGACATCAGCCCGAGCGGGATGGCAACGATCATGGCGATAATCGCACCGATGAAGATCGTGCCCCAGAACAACGGCACGGCCCCGAAAGCGCCCGTCGACCCGACCTGGTCGGCGCGGATCGCCGTCTGCGGCGACCAATGGGTGCCGAACAGAAACTCGATCGGCGACACCTGCTGGAAGAAGCGCACCGATTCGAACACAAGCGACAGCACAATGCCGAGGGTCGTCAGGATCGCCACCAGCGAAGCGCCGATGAGCAGCCATTTGACCAGCACCTCGACCCGGTTGCGGGCGCGAAAATCCGGGCGCAACTGGGAAAAGCCCCACAACGCGCCAAGGGCAAACAGCGTCACCGCCACCGCGCCGACGATGATGTTGTAGTTTCCGCGCGTCGCGCGATAGTTGGGGACCGCAGCCTCGGCCGCCGGGTTGAACGCGACGCCGATATCGCCGCTCGCCAGCCCGCGCACCTCGTTCATGAACGCCGACACATCGAGCGGCGTCTCCGGCCGCGATGCCGCAGGCACCGCCGACAACACGCTGTTCTGGATGACGCCCTCGCCAACGATGGCCCAGATGCCGAGCAACAACAGTGCCGGAACCAGCGCGGCAACCGCCACGAACGCACCATGATAGACTGGCAGCGAATGCACTGCGCCGATCCGGCCGCCGGTGCCGACAAACGCCGCGGCCCGCGCCCGCGCGGCGAAATAGGCGCCGATGCCGAACAGCAGCACGAGGACAAGAGTGATCGACATCGTCATCTACAGCGTCGCCGGATCGAGCGGGACCAGGTCGCGGGCGGCGGCGGCGTTTTTCGCCCGCACTTCCGGCGGCGACGCGACCAGCCCCCGCCGGGACAGGTAACCGCCGGGGCCCCAGGTCGCTTCCTTGGTGAATTCGTCGAGAAACTCGGCCATGCCGCGCACGGCGCGGACATGCTGCGCCTTCACATAGAAGAACAGCCCCCGCGACGCCGGGTAACGGAAGCTGGAGATATTGTCGTACGTTGCATCGACGCCGTTGATCGCCACGTCCTTCACCCGGTCGCGGTTTTCCTCAAGGAACGAAAAGCCGAAAATTCCAAGCGCGTTGGGATTGGCGTTGATCTTCTGGACGATCAGATTGTCGTTCTCGCCGCCCTCGACATAGGGGCCATCCTCGCGGACGCGGCTGCAGATCGTCTTGAACCGGTTCTCGTCGCTTTTCTTCAACGCCATCATCGCCGGCTCGCTTTCGCAGCCCTTGATCATGAACAACTCGTTGAAACTGTCGCGTGTCCCCGATGTCGGCGGCGGCCCGATGACCTCGATCTTGATCGGCGGCAGCGCCGGGTTGACGTCCGCCCAGGTCCGCGCCCGGTTGGGGCCGCGCCCGAACGGATCCGCCGCCAGCGCCAGATAGATATCGCGCTCGCTCATGCCGGGGAAATTCGCCCGGCGGGCCTGCGCAACAACCAGCCCATCGAGCCCGATCTGCACCTCGATCAGCCCCTTGACGCCATGTTTGACGCAATCATCGACCTCGCTTTTCTTGATCCGCCGCGAGGCATTGGCAATGTCGGGAAACTGCTGTCCGACACCCGCGCAGAGCAGCTTGATGCCGCCGCCAGTGCCGGTCGATTCGACGATCGGCGCAGCATATTGCGGCCAGGCGCGCTTGAACTGTTCGGCGACGGCGGTGGTAAACGGATAAACGGTCGACGACCCGACAATGCGGATCTGCGTCCGCGTGCTGCCGGTGCACCCCGCCACCACGGCAGCAGCAGCACATGCGACGAGCATCATCCCTTTGCCGGTCGCAACTGCCACTTTGCCTCCTGATCGGCCAGTCGGCGAAAAGCGCCGCATCGCCTGTCGCAGCTAACGCCGGGACATGTGGGCCATATGACGCTATTGTTGCACTTCTGTGACGCCACCCTTTGCACTTGATATCGACGTTCGGGCCGATGCCGCCGGCGCCGGTGCCTGTGGCACCAGAACCGACACCTTGGTCCCCTCCCCCAGCCGGCTTTCGATTTCGAGCCGGCCGCGGTGGCGCTCGACGATATGCTTGACGATCGCCAGCCCGAGCCCGGTCCCGCCCATCTTGCGCGAACGCTGCGAATCGACACGGTAGAACCGCTCGGTCAGGCGCGGCAGGTGCTCGGCGGGAATGCCATCGCCTGCATCGGCGATGGTCACCCTGACCGATGCTGGCTGGCCGGCGGCCGCCGGCTCCGGCGCGACGGTCACGGTCACGGTGGTTCCGGTCCGACCATATTTCAGCGCGTTCGAAACAAGATTGTGCAGCACCTGCAGCATCTGGTCGCGATCGGCGATCACCGGCGGCAGGTCCGGCGCCTCATGGATCTCCAGCCGCCGCTGGTCACTTTCGAACCGCATCGCCAGGGTCTTGCCGACTTCGGCGACGATGCCGCGCAGCTGCAACTGCGCCGAAGGCCGCACATGCTTGTCGATTTCGATGCGGGACAGCGACAGCAGATCGTCGATCAGCCGCGACATCCGCTGGGCCTCTTTCTGCATGATGTCGAGAAACCGGGTCCGTGCCGGCGCATCCTCCGCCGCCGGTCCCTGCAACGTCTCGATGAAGCCCGAAAGCGTCGCCAGCGGCGTGCGCAGCTCATGGCTCGCATTGGCGACAAAATCGACCCGCATGCGTTCGGTCATGCGCGCCTGGGTGATGTCGTCGAACAGCACGAGCACATGCCCGCCCCCGGCATTGACGGCGTAGACCATCCACGCTCCGACGGCATTGCCGAGCCCGACGACCTCCCGCTGTGCGCGACCGCCCGGCACCGCCGCCTCCGCCACCGTGTCGAGCACCAACGGGTGCCGCAGCGTCAGTTGCAGGTCGCTGCCGCTGATCCGGTCGCCGAAAATGCGCCGCGCCCCGGCGTTGGCAGCCACCGCAATGAAGCCTTCGACCACCAGCGCCGGATCGACCAGTGCTTCGATGCTGACAATGTCGTGCCGCGGCGGCGGCGGCAGCGGGGCGTCGGCCACCATCGGCGGCGGTGGCCGCGACCGCCGGCCGATCAACAGGCCGACCAGCAACGCCGCAGCCGTCAGAAGGACGGTCCAGGCGCCGGGCGGCAGCGCCGTCA
Organism: Polymorphobacter fuscus; assembly: GCF_011927825.1. Classification (NCBI taxonomy): domain Bacteria; kingdom Pseudomonadati; phylum Pseudomonadota; class Alphaproteobacteria; order Sphingomonadales; family Sphingosinicellaceae; genus Sandarakinorhabdus; species Sandarakinorhabdus fusca. Next base: position 604,222 of record NZ_JAATJI010000001.1, read on the forward strand.
CCGGTTTGACCGCCCCGGGGCCAGCCGCCGCAGCGCCGGAAGCAGCGCATCATAATGGTCGATGACGATATCGGCACCCAGCGCCGCCGTCGGCCGGTCGGAAAAGCCGAAGCTGACCGCGATCACCGGGATGCCGGCCGCACGCGCCGTCGTCGTATCGGTGATCGAATCACCGACGAAAACCGTCTCCGCTGCCGCGCCACCGGCGGCGCGAATCGTCGCCAGCAGATGTTCGGGGTCGGGTTTTGGCGAAGGCACCGAATCAAACCCCAGGTTCGCGGCAAACCGCCCGTCCCAGCCCAGTGCCGTGACCAGCGCCCGTGACAACGCCACCGGCTTGTTGGTGCAGATCGCCAGGGTGCAGCCGGCCCGCGCGAGCATGTCGAGCGCCGCTTCGACACCCGGATAGGGCCGCGAACCATCGGCGATATGGGCGGCGTAATAGTCCAGAAGCGCCGGGACACCGGCTTCGACGAGGTCCGGCGTCATCACTCCGGTCGCCGCCAGCCCGCGTTCCAGAAGCTTGCGAGCGCCATGTCCGACCATGTGACGGACATCGGCCGCAGGCACCGGCGATCGCCCCAACACGCCGAGCGCATGGTTCAGCGCGGCGCACAGGTCGGGCGCTGTATCGACAAGCGTTCCATCAAGGTCGAAGGCGACAAGCGCGGGGAGATCGGACACCCCCGGAACATGCGATGAGCGGCGCCGACAAGGCAATGGCCTATGTTCCAATTGCCGGTCGTGCCGACCCCTGTGGCGGCTTTGCCAGCCGGCCAGAGCGCGGGCTTCCAACTTGCGTGACGATATGGCAGGGCTGCGCGGGTGACACCGACCCGCCCGCTCGCCGCCATCATCCTTGCCGCTGGCCAGGGCACGCGAATGAAATCGTCGCTCCACAAGGTCCTCCACCCGATCGCTGGTAAGCCCATGGTGTTGCATCTTTTGGACAGTCTGAAGACTCTCGCGCCAGAACGCACTGTCGTCGTCGTCGGTGCCAGGCGCGAGCAGGTCGAAACGGCTGTCGGCGGCCATGGCGCACAGATCGCCGTTCAGTCGCCGCAGCTGGGGACCGGCCATGCCGTGCAACAGGCGCAGGCCGCACTCGCGGGCTTCGACGGCGACATCCTCATTCTGTATGGCGATGCGCCGCTGGTCAGCAGTGCAACCATGGCCCGGCTCCGCGACGCATTGGTGGACGGCGTCGACGCGGTCGTGCTCGGCTTCCACCCCGCCGAGCCCGGCGCCTATGGCCGCATCATCGCCGACGGCGACCGGATCGCCAAAATGGTCGAATACAAGGATGCGACACTGCAGGAACGGGCGGTAACGCTCTGCAATTCCGGGCTGATGGCCGTGCGATCCGCGGCGTTGTTCGCGCTCCTTGCGCGGGTCGGCAATGCCAATGCCGCCGGCGAATATTATCTGCCCGACATCGTCGGTCTGATCATCGGCGATGGCGGCATCGCCCGGGTCATCGAAACCGAGGCCGGCGAAGTCGCCGGTGTCAATTCCCGCGGCGAATTGGCGGGGTTGGAAGCAGCCTGGCAGGATCGCCGCCGCGCCGCCGCCATGGCCGATGGTGTTACGCTGATCGACCCGGGAAGCGTGTTTTTCGCCCATGACACGGTGATCGCCAGCGACGTTACGGTGGAACCCTTTGTCGTGTTCGGCCCCGGCGTCCGCATCGCCAGCGGCACCATCATCCACGGCCACAGCCACATCGAGGGTGCCGACATCGGGGAAGGCTGCAACATTGGACCATTTGCACGCCTGCGCCCCGGCACCCGAGTTGGCGCCAGCGCGCGCATCGGCAACTTCGTCGAGACCAAGAAGGCGGTGCTCGGCGCGGGGGCAAAGGCAAATCACCTGACCTATCTGGGCGACGCCACTGTCGGCGCCGGCGCCAACATCGGTGCCGGCACGATTACATGCAATTACGACGGATTCTTGAAATACAGCACTAATATCGGTGCTGGTGCTTTCATCGGATCCAACTCGGCACTCGTCGCCCCGGTGACAATCGGGGACGGTGCCATCGTCGCCGCCGGTTCGGTCATCACCGCCGACGTCAGCGCCGACGCGCTGGCGCTTGTCCGCCCGGCTCAGGTTGAAAAGCCCGGCTGGGCCGCCACATTCCGCCGCATCATGGCGGCAAGAAAGGCCTGACGCGAATGTGCGGCATCATCGGCATCATTTCGCACCGGCCGGTCGCCGACCGCCTCGTCGATGGTCTGCGCCGGCTCGAATATCGCGGCTATGATTCGTCAGGCGTGGCGACGATCCACGATGGTGGGCTCGATCGCCGCCGTGCCGAAGGCAAGCTCGACAATCTGGTCAAGGTGCTCGGCGCCGATCCGCTTCCCGGGGACATCGGCATCGCGCATACCCGCTGGGCAACGCATGGCGCGCCGACAACCGACAACGCGCATCCGCACGCCACAGAGGCGGTCTCGCTCGTCCACAACGGCATCATCGAGAATTTCAAGGCGTTGCGCGCCGAAGTCCTCGCCGCCGGCCGCGTGCTCGCGTCCGCAACCGATACCGAAGTGGTCGCGCATCTCCTGACCATGGCCGTCGAAGCCGGCGCAACCCCGGATGCGGCGGTTGCGGCAACGCTCAAGCGCCTGCATGGCGCTTTCAGCTTCGCCATATTGTTCGCTGCCGACACCGGCGTCATGTACGGCGCGCGCCGCGGCTCACCGCTTGTCCTTGGCTATGGCGATGGCGAGATGTTCCTGGGGTCGGACGCGCTCGGCCTTGCTCCCTTCACCAATCGCATCGCCTATCTCGAAGAAGGCGATTGGGTGCGCCTCAGCCGCGATGGCGCCCAGGTGTTCGACAGCAACGACCAGCCCGTCATCCGCCCGATCATCATTTCATCGGCTTCGGCGGCCGTGATCGAAAAGGGCAACTACCGCCACTTCATGGAGAAGGAAATCCACGAACAGCCAATCGTCGTGGCGCAGACCCTTGGCGCCTATCTCGATCCGCTCGCCGAAACCGTTTCGCTGCCCGCGCTGCCTTTCGACCTTGCCGAGGTGAAGCGCATCCAGATCGTCGCCTGCGGCACCGCACTGCTCGCCGGCCAGGTCGCGACCTATTGGCTGGAGGAACTCGCTCGCGTCCCCGTGCAGATCGAGAACGCCAGCGAATTCCGTTATCGCGATCCGGTGTACGAACCCGGCGGCCTGGCGCTGTTCATCTCGCAATCGGGCGAAACCGCCGACACGCTGGCGGCGCTGCGTCATGCCAAGGCCGGCGGCCAGTTCATCGCCGCCGTCGTCAACGTAGCCTCCTCCACTATGGCGCGGGAAGCCGACCTGCTGCTGCCCACCCATGCCGGGCCCGAAGTGGGCGTCGCCAGCACCAAGGCCTTCACCTGCCAACTCGCCGTGCTCGCGGCCTTTGCCATCGCGCTCGGCAAGGCCAAGGGCCGGGTCGACGCCGCCACCGAAGCCCGCCACGTCCGCCTGCTGACCGAGGTCCCGGCCGCGATGAACGCTGCCATGGCCGCCGAAGACACGATCACCTCGCTCGCCGTGTCGCTCAGCAAGGCGCGCGATATCCTCTACATCGGCCGCGGCCCCGACTATCCGATGGCAATGGAAGGCGCGTTGAAGCTGAAGGAAATCAGCTATATTCACGCAGAAGGTTATGCTGCGGGTGAACTCAAGCACGGCCCCATCGCGCTGATCGACGAAAATGTTCCTGTAATCGTCATCGCGCCCTCAGGCCCGCGCTTCGACAAGACGGTATCAAACATGCAGGAAGTCATGGCGCGCGGTGGCCAGGTCTGTCTGCTGTCGGATGCGGCCGGGCTGGTCGAGCATGGCGCCAGTGCTGCCGCCAGCATATTGATGCCGACGGTCGATCCGTTCATCAGCCCGTTGATCACCGCAGTCCCGATCCAGCTGCTCGCCTATCATGTCGCATTGGCAAAGGGCACCGATGTCGACCAGCCGCGCAACCTCGCCAAATCGGTGACCGTCGAATAACGTCGCGCTATTGCGCGGCGATCAGTTCGACTTCGAACAACAATGTCGCGCCGGGCGGAATGTCGCCACCGGCGCCGCGTTCGCCATAGCCGGCGGCGGGCGGCACCAGCAGTGTGCGCTTGCCGCCGACCTTCATGCCGGCCACGCCTTCATCCCAGCCCAGAATGACCTGGCCGGTCCCAAGCTGGAACACAAAGGGTTCGCCGCGGTCGCGCGAGCTGTCGAACTTCTTGCCGCGCATGCCATCCTGCCACAGCCAGCCGGTATAGTGCACGGCAACCATCTGGCCGGGCATTGCCTCGGCGCCCTTTCCCGGCGCCACATCAGTGGCACGGGTGCCGCCCGGCAGGACGATCGGTGCGGCGGCAACGGCAGCCGCTGCAATGGCGATGGCAGCAATGGGCATGTCTGTCAGGCTCCTGTGGGTGTCAGGCCGAGGCGATGGCCGAAAAACGCGATGGTGCGCGTTTCCGCTTCTTTCCCAGGCCCGCTTTCGGGAAGATGAATGGTGAGCACCGAATGGGGCGACAGGCCGGTGCCCGGTCGGGCGTCGGCGTCGTCGAGATCGATCCGTTCGAAGCGGTCGCCGAATTCGCGGGCATAACGGTCGAACCGCGCATCAGGAACATTGCGATCCGATTTGTAGCGCAGGCCCAGCAGGGTCAGGTCCTCCGTTGCGAATCGACGGCGGGCACAGGCGATCTCGTCGGCACTGGCATCGATCACGCCCTTGCTGCCGCCGATCGCAGGCATGGACGGTTGGGAAAGCACCGGCGCGATCACCGCCGGCTCGGTCATCATCGCCAGCGCAAAGCCGCCCGTGAAGCACATGCCGATGGCGCCGACCCCCGGGCCGCCGCATTCGGCATGAGCGTAGCGCGCCAGCGCGCGCAGCCAATCGACGATCGGACTCGACCGGCCACCCCTCCAGATGTTGAATTCGCGCCGCACGCAAATGGCCCCGGCGATCGATCGCAGCGCATAGGCCTTGCTCGCCGGCTTGCCGGGCGTCCCGAACAAGCTGGGCAGGAACACCGTCATCCCCGCTGCGACCAGCCGGTCGGCGAAGGCGAAGACCTGCGGGTGTAAACCCGGGATCTCGTGGATGACAATGACTGCGGGCCCATTGCCGCGCCGATACACCGGCCGCGTCCACGGCGCTGCGGTGAAATCGCTCACGGCATAATCGACCATCGGCATCGTCGTCGCTCCCGTTGCGGGCTATTCGCAGATGGCACGCAAACAGGAAATGGTGGGCCCAGCGGGATTCGAACCCGCGACCTAGCGCTTAAAAGGCGCGCGCTCTACCGATTGAGCTATGGGCCCACACGTTTTGCAACGTGGACGCGGCCTTTAGGACGCATCGCCCGCGCGCGCAACTGCCTGACGGTCGCATGACGCAGCGGATGCCGCCAATCGGGCGCAATTTCGACCAGCGGATCGAGGACGAAGCGTCGGTCCGCCATCCGCGGATGCGGCACTTGCAGTGCCCCCGAGGCAACAACGGCATCCCCCGCCGCAATGATGTCGAGATCGAGCACCCGGTCCCCCCAGCGCTTGCCGCCGCGCCGGCCGAAGTCGCGCTCGATCGCCTTGATGATGCCGAGCACGGCGCCCGGCGGCAGCGACGATGACACCGCAACAGCTGCATTGGCAAACCGCCGCCCGCCCGGCCCCAGCGGCGCGGTGGCATGGATGCGCGATTGCGCGGTGACCGCGAGGCCGTGCGCTGTCATCGCGCGCATCGCTGCCAGCACCACCGCTTCCGGCCGGCCATGGCGGCCGTGGCGCCGGTTGGACCCCAGCGCGATCAGGATGGTTGTTTCCATGTGCGCGCATCGCCTACACGCTTGCCCGATGGAAATCGACGCAGCATCCCTACCCGCCCCGCATTTGCCCTATCCGGTCTACCAGCTTCGCCCCGGCGACGCCCCGCGTGACTGCCCGCTCTGCCCCCGGCTGGTGGCGATGCGCACCGATCTGCGCGTCAAGCATCCAGGCTGGTGGAATGCTCCGGTGCCGGGGTTCGGAGACCCCGATGCCTGGCTGGCAGTGACCGGCCTCGCCCCCGGCGTCCGCGGCGCCAACCGCACCGGGCGGCCTTTCACCGGCGATGGCGCGGGCGTGTTGCTCTACAACACGCTGATCAAATTCGGGTTGGCGCACGGCACCTACGCCGCCAATGTCGAGGATGGCGTGATGCTCGACGGCATTTTCATCACCAACGCCGTGCGCTGCGTGCCCCCCGGCAACAAGCCGGACACCGCCGAAATCCACAATTGCCGGCCCTATCTCGTCGAACACTACCGCGGCCTGCCCAATCTGAAGGTCGTCATCGCGCTCGGCGGGACGGCGCATCAGTCGGCCGTCAAGGCACTCGGCGGCAAGCTGCCAAAGACTCCGTTCGGCCATGGGGCGGTGCACCGGCTTCACACCGGTTACACCATCATCGACAGCTATCACTGCTCGCAGCTCAACACCAACACCGGCCGGTTGACGACACCGATGTTCGAAGCGGTGTTCGAAGCGGCGCTCGCGATGAAGTGATGTACGAAATTGTCGACCTGCAACAGGGCAGCGCCGATTGGCTGCGCTGGCGGCACGACGGTATCGGCGCCTCCGACGCAGCGGCGCTCATGGGGCAGAATCCCTGGCGCAGCCCCGGCGCGCTATTTGCCGAAAAGGTCGCGCCGCCACGCTATGGCGCCCAGCGCCGGCAGCGGCCGCTGCCGGCGGTGGCGGACCTGTTCGGGACAGCGCCGGTCCGCGAAGACAATGGCCTGGAAGCGCAGGCACGACGGCTGTACCGCCAGCGCCACGGCAGCGACGTGGTGCCGGTCTGCCTCGCTTCGACCGACCGCCCGTGGCAGCGCGCCAGCCTCGATGGTGCCGACCTTGCCACCGGGCGCCTGCTCGAAATCAAATGCGGCGCCGCTACCTATGCTGCCGTGGCACAATCCGGCCGCGTCCCCGCACATTACATCGGCCAGTTGCAGCAAACCCTGGCCGTCACCGGCCTCGAAACGATCGACTTCTGGGTCTGGCTGCCCGGGCGGCCGCCCCTGCTGATCACCGAACGGCGGGACGACGTGTATATTGCCGAACTGAACCGCCGCGGCGCCGCCTTCTGGCAGCGTGTGCAACAGGCGCGTCAGACGTCCTGCGCCAGCCGTCCATAGAGTTCCGGCCGCCGGTCGCGGAAAAAGCCGAATGCCGCCCGATGCTTCGCCGCGAGGTCGAGGTCGAAGGTCGCCATCACCCGGCCCGGTGCCTTGTCATCGAGTTCCGAAACGATGTCGCCACGCTGATCGGCGATGAAGCTGGTGCCGTAGAAATCCTGCGCGTGCGGTGTCCCCGCTTCCTCGATCCCGACGCGGTTGCACGCCACCACCGGCACGACGTTGCTGACAGCGTGGCCCTGCATGGCGCGGCGCCACATCCGCCGCGTGTCGAGCAGCGGGTCGTGGGGTTCGCTGCCGATCGCGGTCGGGAACATCAGCACCTCGGCGCCCTGCAACATCATGTGGCGCGCAGTCTCGGGATACCATTGGTCCCAGCAAATCCCGACGCCGATCACGCCATGGCGCGTCTCCCACACCTTGAACCCGGTATTGCCCGGGCGGAAATAGAATTTTTCCTCATAGCCCGGGCCATCGGGAATATGGCTTTTGCGATAGACGCCCATGATGTTGCCGCCATCATCGATCATCGCCAGGCTATTGTAATGGTGGGGGCCATCCTTTTCGAAGAAGCTCGTCGGGATATAGGTTTTCGTTTCCAAAGCGACCTGCTGCATCGTCGCCACCGCTGGATGCTTGCCGAGCGGCAACGCGGTTGCAAACAGGCTCTCATCCTCATGCCGGCAAAAATAATGCCCTTCGAACAATTCCGGCGGCAGGATCACCTGCGCCCCGGCAGCCGCCGCATCGCGAACCGCAGCGGCGGTGTGCGCGATGTCGGTCTCGCGCACCCCGGTAAAGGCCAATTGCAGGCCGGCAACAGTGATTTCGCGCATCGTTGTCCTCAGGCAGGCTGTTGCTGGGTGATGCAGTGGAAACTGCCGCCGCCGGTGAGAATATGGTCTGCCCGAAGCCCGATACAATCCCGCCCCGGAAACAGCGCGCCGATTGCCGCCACGGCCGCCGCGTCCGATGCGGCGCCATAGGTCGGCACCACCACGACGCTGTTGGCGATATAGAAGTTCATGTGGCTGGCCGGCACGATCGCGCCATCGCGCAGCACGCGCCCCGGCGACGGCACCCCGACCACATCCAGCCCGAAATCGCGGGCGCGCTCGTGGGCGTCGCTGAAGACATCGGCATTGGGATCGTCCGCCGCCGCAACAGGCAACGCCAGCACGCCGGGCGCCACGAAGCGCGCCAGATTGTCGACATGGCCGTCGGTATGGTCGTTGAGCAACCCCTCCCCCAGCCACAATACCCGGTCGATACCCAAGTCCCGCCGCAGATGCGATTCGACTTCGACCCGGTCCATCTTGGGATTGCGGTTGGGGTTGAGCAGGCATTGTTCGGTCGTCACCGCCAGCCCGGTGCCGTCGCAATCGATGGCGCCGCCTTCCAGCACCCAGCCGTGTCTGGCCAACGGCACCCCGGCCGCCTTGGCCACGAACGCCGCCACGCCATCGTCACCGGGCAAGTCATATTTGCCGCCCCAGCCGTTGAAGCGGAACCCGGCGCCGGCCGGGCCGACCGGCGACTGCATGAACAGCGGCCCGGTGTCGCGCAGCCAGATATCGCCGAAGCCATAGGCATGGAAACCGACGTCGGCCCCGGCGAGCATGTCGCGCGCGACCGTCATCGCGGCATCGTTGGCGACGAGCAGCTCGACCCGTTCGCCCGCCGCAATCGCGCGGACCATTGCCGCAACTTCGGCCTGCGCCGGGGCAAGGTCGTCCTCCCAAAGGTCGGCGGCGCTGGGAAACGCTGTCCATGTTGCCGCATGCGGCATCCATTCGGCAGGCTGGCGTGCAGTCACTGGGTGTCCTCGCGGCTGGCAACACCGGCTGCGGGCGCCAGCGAAGCAGGATGTAGATGACCTTTGCTTGCCAGCCCGGCGAGCCCAACGCAATGTCCGACCGCCCCGTTCAGGCGTCCGGCGACCTCGGCTTGAACCCCTGCGCCACCACATACCATTCGCTCGAACCCTTGCGACTGGCAGGCGGCTTGACGTGCTTGACCGTGGCGAACGACTGTTTCAGCAACGCCGTCAGCGTGCCGTCGCCACCTCCCGCGAGCACCTTGGCAACAAAGGTCCCGCCGGGCCGCAGCAGGCGGCCTGCCATATCGAGTCCCGCCTCGATCAGCCCCATGGTGCGCAGATAGTCGGTCATCTGATGGCCGACGGTGTTGGCGGCCATGTCGGACAGCACGATATCGGCCTGCCCGCCGAGCGCGCCGAGCAGCAGCGCCTCGGTGTCGTCGTCCAATATGTCCTTCTCGAACAAGGTGACCCCGGCGATCGGCTCAATCGGCAGCAGATCGATACCGACCACCGTCGCGCGCGGCCGCCGTTCCAGCACCACCTGGCACCAGCCCCCCGGCGCCGCGCCCAGATCGACCACCCGATCGACCTGGCCGAGCAGCGAAAACTGCGCGTCGAGCTCCTTCAACTTGAAGGCGGCGCGGCTGCGATACCCCGCGGCCTTGGCAGCAGCGACATAAGGGTCGTTCAGGTGGCGGGCGAGCCACTGGTTGGACGACGTCGTGCGACGATGGGTGTTGCGCACCTTTACCTTGCCGCCGCGCGACCGCCCGCTGGGACCGTTGCCGGCGCCCGCGCCACTGCCATGGCCATTCTTGCTGCCGGTCATGATGTTGCGGTCCAGACGCCGTCGCGCGCCATCAGGCTGCGCAAAATACCCTCGCGAATGCCACGATCGGCAACGCGCACCTCCCCGCCCGGCCAACGCATCAGAATGGCATCGAGAATCGCGCACCCCGCCACGATCAGTTCGGCGCGGTCGGCGCCGACACAGGCGATCCGCGACCGCTCCTCCACGCTCCGCGCCGCGATCGACCGGCAAAGTTGCGTCATCGATTCTGTCCCCACACGGCAGCCGTCGACGCGCCGCCGGTCATAGCCGGGAAGCCCCAGTTCCACACTCGCCAGCGTGGTGATCGTCCCCGAGGTGCCAAGCAGTTGCACGTCCGCAACCTGCCGCGCCGCCAGCCGGGCAGCAAAGCGGTCGAGCAAGGGCGTCACCCGGCCCAGCATTCGGGCATAGGCAGCGGCGCGATCTTCGGCACGCGGCCATTGCGGTTCGGTTTCGGCAAGGCTGACGACCCCCCAGGGCAGGCTGATCCAGTCGAGGATTGCCGGCTGCCCGCCCTCTCCGGCCTCGGGCGACACCAGCATCAATTCGCTCGATCCGCCGCCGATGTCGAACACCAGCGCGGGCGGCCCGGCCGGATCGATCAGCGTCTGGCAGCCGAGGACCGCCAGGCGCGCTTCCTCGGCGGCGCTGATCACGTCGAGTGCAATGCCGGTTTCGGCGTAGACGCGCTCGACGAAGCGGACTCCATTGGCCGCGCGCCGGCACGCCTCTGTCGCCACGTTGCGCGTCAACCGCACATCCCGCCGCGCCAACTTGTCGGCGCACGCCGCCAATGCCGCCACCGTCCGGTCCATGGCCGCATCGGAAAGCCGACCCGATTCCATCAAGCCTTCTCCCAGGCGCACGACGCGCGAATAGGCATCGATGATGACGAAACCCTGTGGCCCGGGCTGGGCAATCAGCAGCCGGCAATTGTTGGTGCCAAGGTCGAGCGCGCCATAGCTTCGACCCCGCCGATAGCGCGGGCCGCGTGCCAGGGCCGTGGGGACCCCACGCTCCTGACCGGTGCCGGGCCGCATCGACCCGGCGGAATCGGCGTATGCCGACATGATGTTGATCCATTTCAATCACCGACGGCTCGAACAGAACCGCAGCACCTGTGGCAAAGGTAATGCGCCTTGCAAAAAAGCGCAAACCGGCCCCGCCCGGCGGTTCGGCGATTGACTTCGCACCCAGTCCTGCCTATGCGCCCCATCTCGGTCGGACGCTGGCCCAATGCCCTGTCGTCTAAAGGTAAGACTACGGACTCTGACTCCGTTAATTGAGGTTCGAATCCTCACGGGGCATCCAGCCCGCCCGACCGATGTTCCCTCTGCAAAAGCGATATTGCATCGCTCCGGGTGCCCTCTTATACGGGCCATCTTCCGTCGATTGTGGGGCAATAGCTCAGATGGGAGAGCGCAGCAATCGCACTGCTGAGGTCGGGAGTTCGATCCTCCCTTGCTCCACCAACTTCTGGCGGCCTTTTGTACATGCCTTCGCTCTCACGGCGGTGATCCCGGCTCCAGGTCACGGACTAATCCGGGCTGCAACAACGCACGATCCGACGATTGCGTCGACATAGTCGGTCGAGCACCAAGGTTTGGCGCAACCGAACGGTCAGTTGCGCTTACCGGCGCGCTGCAGGGAAACTTTCAGTGCCACGACGCTGCTCGGACAGGATGCCGATGGTCACCACTGGCGGCTGGCGCGGCGCGTCGCGACCATCACACTCACGCGGTTGGAAGCCGGTAATCCTTGTAGCGCTCCCGAAGTTCGGTCTTGAGCAGCTTGCCCGTGGCCGTATGCGGCAGATCTTCCACGATCAGCACATCGTCGGGCATCCACCATTTGGCGATCTTGCCGTCGAGATAGGCCAGCACGGCTTCCTTGGAGACAGTCGCACCCTCTTTCTGGCGCACCAGCAGGAGCGGCCGCTCGTCCCATTTCGGATGGGCGATACCGATCACCGCCGCCTCGGCGACGCCGGGCGCGCCAACAGCGGCGTTTTCAAGATCGATCGAGCTGATCCATTCGCCGCCCGACTTGATCACATCCTTCGACCGATCGACGATGTGCATGTAACCGAGGGCATCCAGCGTCGCGACATCGCCCGTATCGAACCAGCCATCGGCATCGAGCACCTGGCCGCCGTCGCCCTTGAAATAGCTGCCGACGATCCAGGGACCGCGCACCATCAACCGACCGAAATCGGTGCCGTTGCGCGGGATCTCGGCGCCGTCTTCATCGACGACCTTCATCTCGACCCCGAAAAGCCCCCGGCCCTGCTTCACACGATAGTCGATCTGCTGCTCGTAAGGCATTGCCAGGACTTCGGGCGATGCTGTGCCGACCGTACCGAGCGGCGACATTTCGGTCATGCCCCACAGCTGCATGACATGGACGCCGTGAAGGGTGTCGAACGCCTCGATCATGCTGCGCGGCACCGCCGAACCCCCGATCGCGGTGCGCTTCAGCTTGCCGAGCCCACCGCCGGCCTTTTCCAGATGCTGCAACATGCCGAGCCAGATCGTCGGCACAGCAAGTGCGACATCGACATCTTCATCGACAATCAGCTTCTGCAAGGTCGGCGCGTCGAAATGCGGGCCGCCCATCACCAGCTTCGCGCCGGCGGCGGCGGCGGTATAGGGTATGCTCCATGCGTTGGCATGGTACATCGGTGCGATGGGACAGACCACCGATGCGGCGCCCAGCCCGAACGTATCGGTCATGCACGCCGCCATCGCATGAAGGACGTTCGAGCGGTGGCTATACTGGACCCCCTTGGGGTTGCCGGTGGTGCCACTGGTATAGCAAAGTCCGGCTGCGGCGGTTTCCGGCACCGGCGTCCATGCCATCGCCGGGTCTTCGGCGGCGATCAGCTCCTCGTAGCAAAGAAGGTCGAGCGTGGAATCCGCCGGCATATGGCTGCGGTCGGTCATCAGCACGAAATGTTCGATGCTGGTCAACCGCGGCGCCAGCCGCTCGACCAGCTTGACGAAGGTCAGGTCGAAAAACAGGATCCGGTCTTCGGCATGGTTGGCGATATAGACAATCTGGTCGTCGAACAGGCGGGGGTTGATCGTATGGGCAACGCCCCCCATTCCCGAAATGCCGTACCAGCCTTCGACATGTCGATAGGTGTTCCACGCCAATGTCGCGACGCGGTCACCTGGAACAATCCCCATCCGCCGCAATGCCTCGGCCACCTGCCGGGCGCGACCATGGACGGTGCGCCAGTTGCTGCGATGCACCCCGCCTTCACACGTCAGGCTGATGACCTCGCGGTCGCCATGGTTGGTCGCCGCGTGGTCGATCAGCTTCCAGACCAGCAGCGGCCAATCCTGCATCGTGCCCAACATTGTCATCTCCCCAAAATCATTGCCCCGGACCTTAGCCACCCTGGCCCGTTTGACAACGACCGCAGTTTAGAACATATAGGGAACGTCGGGGGTTCGACGCGACACGAGATGCGACACACGATACGAAACAAGGGGTAAGACCATGATCGTCACCATCGTCATCATGCTTGCATTTGCGGCTATCCATGCGCTGGTCGCGACGATGCTGACGGAGGCGTGGCCGTCCATCATGCTGGCGCTTCGAGGCGCTGCGCCGGACGTGGCCAGGCCGGAGCGAGCGGCCGCTTACGCGGACAGCGTCGCGGCTTCGCGCTGCTGCAACCGGGCGTAGCTGCGCACTGCGAACGGAATGGTGGCGGCATAGGCGATGCAGCTCAGCGTCAGCGTCATCCACGGCGCTGAAAACAGCGCACCGGCGAACAACCCGACCGCGACCAGCGCCGGCAGACGTTGCGACGGTCGCAGCCGCAGCGACCCGAAGCTGAAGGTCGGCAGGCTGGACACCATCAGAAACGCCACCGGCAGCACGACCAGGCTGACCAGCGTTGCGCGCACGCGCGGATCGCCGAGCAGCGCTGGCTCCAGCCAGAAGGTCAGGAACAAGGGACTGAGCGTCAGTCCGGCAGCAACCGGCGCCGGCACGCCGGTCAGAAACCCGGCGCGCTTGTGCGGCTGCGGCGCCGCATCGATCTGCGCGTTGAAGCGCGCAAGTCGCAGCGCGCAGGTGACGGCGTGCGACAGAGCGATCACCCAGCCGATCCCGGGCAGATATTGCAAGGACCAGAGATAGACGATCAGCGCCGGCGCCACCCCGAAGGCGGTGACATCGGACAGCGAGTCGAGTTCCGCGCCAAACCGCGTCGCGCCCTTCAGCAAGCGCGCGATCCGTCCGTCGATGCCATCAAGAACACCGGCGACGATGATCGACGCCACCGCCTTTTCCCATTCCCCGGCAATACCGAAACGGACGCCGGTCAGTCCGAAGCACAACGCCAGCACCGTGACCGCATTCGGGATCAGGGCGCGAAGCGGTATCCCGCGCACGTGGCGCCGCGGGCGATCAATCACTGGGCTATGCCGCCGAGCAGCGCTGCGCTGCCCTGCCTGGCAAGCACGGTTTCGCCAGCCACGGCGCGCTGACCCACGATGACCGCAGGCACATAACCAGCTGGCAGATAGACATCGACCCGGCTGCCGAACCGGATCAGCCCGACCCGCTCGCCAATCGCCAGCCGCGTGCCTTCCTCGACAAAGCGCATGATCCGCCGCGCCACCAGCCCGGCGATCTGGGTGAAGGCCACACGCGTGCCGTCGGCGCTCTCGACTATGAAATATTGCCGTTCATTGTCGTCGCTGGCCTTGTCGAGATCCGCGTTCAGGAACTTGCCCGGTACATAGACAATGCGTGTCAAAGTGCCGGCGATCGGTGACCGATTCACATGGACATCGAAGACATTCATGAACACCGAAATCCGCGTACACGGGCCGGCCGACAGTCCGCCCTCGCCCGCCAACTGGCGCGGCGGCTCGACACTGGTGATCAGGCTGACCAGGCCGTCGGCAGGCGAGATAATAAGGCCGGGGTCGACCGGCGTCACCCGAATCGGATCACGAAAGAACGCCGCCACCCAGATCGTCAGGCCGGCCAACAACCAGGCCACGGCTTCCCAATGGAAGATGAACCCGGTGACGAGCACGGCCGCGGCGGCAATGCCGACGAACTTGCGCCCTTCCGGGTGCATCGACGGCAGTTTGTAACGCGCCGATTCCCCTGGAACGATTGCCAGCGGGCGATCGGGGACGGTTTCCATTTCGGTCGGCAATTCGCTTGTCATGCCTGGTGCTTTAGCCGTGTGGCACGGTGCGCGCAAATCGCCGCCGCTGCGACATGGATGACGCACGCGCTGCGGTCCGCCATAAGGCGCCGATGATACGTTCGCTTCTGGTTTTCTGTGGGTCGCGATCCGGCCATGATCCTGCCCATGCGGCGCTGGCCGAAGCACTCGGCACCCTGCTTGCGACACATGGCGTCACGCTCGTCTACGGCGGTGGCGGTGTCGGCCTGATGGGCGTCATGGCGCGTGCAGCGCTCGGCGCGGGTGGCCGTGTTGTCGGGGTGATTCCGCAAAGCCTGATGACGGTGGAAATCGCGCAGCCAGGGCTTGCAGAATTGCACGTCACCGAAACACTCCATGCCCGCAAGGCGCTGATGCATATGCACGCGGACGCAATCTTGGCGCTGCCGGGCAGCATCGGAACCCTCGACGAGCTGTTCGAATCGATGACCTGGCGCGAATTGGGTATCCATGACAAGCCGATCTGGCTGATGGGCGACAACGGCTATTGGGCGCCACTGCTGGCACTGATGCGCCATCTGACCGCCGAGGGTTTTGCGCCGGCACACCTTGACCGGCTGGCGGTGCCGCTGCCCGATCTGGCGGCCCTCGCCGCACTGCTGCCGCCGCGAAATCGCACGCCGTCAACCGGCAATTCTTGACCCCTCGCACATCGGCACCCTAGACGGGGCGGACAGCGTTTGCCCTGCGTCATCACGGGGCCGACCATGACAAGGCGTGAGGACAGCATGGCAAAGATCAAGGTCGAAAATCCCGTCGTCGAGCTCGATGGCGACGAGATGACGCGGATCATCTGGCAATGGATCCGCGAGCAGTTGATCCTGCCCTATCTCGATATCGACCTGATGTATTTTGATCTCGGCATCGAGAACCGCGACGACACCGATGACAAGGTCACGGTGCAATCGGCCAATGCCATTCGCGAATTCGGCGTCGGCGTGAAATGCGCGACCATCACGCCCGACGAAGCCCGGGTGAAGGAATTCGGACTGAAGCGCATGTGGAAGTCGCCGAACGGCACCATCCGCAACATCCTGGGCGGCGTCGTCTTCCGCGAGCCCATCGTCATCAAGTCGGTGCCCCGCCTCATCCCCGGCTGGACCGATCCCATCGTCATCGGTCGCCACGCCTTTGGCGACCAGTATCGCGCCACCGATTTTCTCGTCCCCGGCCCCGGCAAGCTGATGATGAAATGGGTCAGCCAGGATGGCGAGGAGACCATCGAGCACGAAGTGTTCGATTATCCGTCCGCGGGCGTCGCCATGGGCATGTACAACCTTGATGACTCGATCCGCGACTTCGCCCGTGCCTGCCTCAACTATGGCCTGGCGCGGCAGTGGCCCGTGTATCTGTCGACCAAGAACACCATCCTCAAGGCCTATGACGGCCGCTTCAAGGATCTGTTCGAGGAAGTCTATGTCAACGATTTCAAGGCACAATACCGCAAGGCCGGCATCGTGTACGAACATCGCCTGATCGATGACCTCGTCGCTTCGGCGCTCAAATGGTCGGGCAAGTTCGTCTGGGCCTGCAAGAATTATGATGGCGATGTGCAGTCGGACATGGTCGCGCAAGGCTTTGGTTCGCTGGGCCTGATGACCTCCATCCTCATGACCCCCGATGGCCGCACGGTGGAGGCCGAAGCGGCCCATGGCACCGTTACGCGTCACTACCGCATGCACCAGGAAGGCAAGCCGACCAGCACCAACCCGATCGCGTCGATCTTTGCATGGACCGGCGGGCTGAAGCATCGCGGCAAGCTCGATGGCACGCCAAAGGTCACCGAATTCGCCGAAACGCTGGAACGGATTTGCATCGAAACCGTCGAATCCGGTGCGATGACTAAGGATCTGGCACTGTTGATCGGGCCGGACCAAGCGTGGATGACGACCGAGAAATTCTTCGAGGCGGTGCGCTCCAATCTCGATCGGGCGATTTCGGCCGGCTGATCGAATTGAGGCTGGCGTTACGGTTGTTTCATGCCAGTCTGACCCCATGTCGTTGCCGATTGAATCTTCGGCGTTCAAGGACATCGTCATTGTCCTTGGCGCCGCCGGGCTGGTCATTCCGGCCTTTGCAGCGTTGCGCATTTCGCCCGTCGTCGGGTTCATCCTTATCGGCATCGGCGTCGGGCCGTTCGGTCTCGGCGCGCTCGCAGAGCATATTCCGCTGCTTGGCGCCTTCAGTATTTCCGATGCGGAGGTCCTGGCAGCACCGGCCGAAATCGGCATCTGCCTACTGCTGTTCGCACTCGGGCTCGAATTGTCGGTCGACCGGCTCCGAACCATGCGAAAGCTCGTGTTCGGCGTCGGGACAGCCCAGATTGTCGCCTGCGCTGCCGCGTTGATGCTCGCCATGCTGCCCCTGGGGCTCGGCGCCGGAGTTACCGCGGCCTTTGCGATTGCGTTGACCATGTCCTCGACAGCCGTCGGGCTTCAGATGCTCAGCGCAAGCGGCCGCATGGGCACGCAGGCCGGCCGCACATCGTTCGGCATATTGTTGGCGCAAGATATCGCCATCGCGCCGATCCTGCTGCTGATCACCGCCGGCAGTGCGCGCGGCGGCTTCTTCCCGTCACTCGGCATGGGCCTGCTTGCCATCGCCGGTATCATGCTTGCAGGGCGGCTGGTGGTGCCGACGCTGTTCCTTCAGGCCGCGCGCACGCGCCGGCCCGAACTGTTTCTCGCCGCCTCGCTTGTCGTGCTGATCGGCAGCGCTGCCGCCGCGACGAGCGTTGGCATTTCGCCCGCCATCGGCGCGCTCATCGCCGGTGCCATGCTCGCCGAAACCGATTACCGCCGCCAGATCGAAGCCGCTATCGCGCCGTTCCAGGGTCTGTTGCTCGGGGTGTTCCTGATCTGGGTGGGGATGCAACTCGACCTTGCCGCCGTCGTGGCCGACCCGCTTCTGGTCATCGGCGGCGTCATTGCGGTCTGCGTGGTGAAGGGGCTGACGATGTTCGCGGTCCTGCGTCGCTTCGGCCGCGGTGCCGGTGTTTCGGCCCATGTCGCGGCCTTGCTCGCCGCACCATCGGAAACCAGCCTCATCCTGCTCGGCACGGCATCAGCGATCGGCCTTACCGGCGGGCAGCCGGCACAGACCGCGCTGCTCATCACCGGCCTGGCGCTTGCGTTGGCGCCGCTGCTCGGTATTCTCGGGCAGCGGCTGGAAGCGCACCTTGGTCATGCGCCATCGCCCGAACGACATGACGAAATCCCGGTGCCGGGGCGGACGATCATTATCGGCTTCGGTCGCGTCGGACAGCTGGTGGCAGCGATGCTCGATGCCCATGGCAAGCCTTATCTGGCGGTGGACAGTGACCCCGATGAGGTTGCGCGGCTGCGGCTCGAAGGCAGATCCGTCGTTTACGGCGATGCTCGGCGCCCCGAACTGCTTAGCCAGCTCGGCCTTGAATCGGCGCGGGCTGTTGTCCTCACCATCGATGCCGCCCAAAGCCTCGAAACCCTCGTACGCCTCATCCGGGAGCGCTACCCCGATCTCAGCGTCGTGGTGCGCGCCCGTGATGCCGATCATGCCAGCCAACTCTACAACCTGGGTGCTAGCGAGGCGGTCCCGGAAACGGTCGAATCGAGCCTGCAGCTCGCCGAAGCCGTTCTCGTCGACCTTGGTGTCGCCATGGGGCCTGTCATCGCCTCCATTCACGAAAAGCGCGCCGAACTTCGCGAGCGGATCCAGGCCGGCGCAAACCAGCGGATCCGTCCGACGCTGCGCAGCCGCGCGCGGTCAGCGCTGCCGCGGGAGGAAACATGAGCGCGGCGGACGGCGGCTGACAAGATGTTGCGTGACGTCGGGCGCCGGCAGGTGCGCTACGTCGTAGTGGAGGCACAAGTCGCCGGCCGCGGCGTTGGCGGCGAGGGGCGCTTTTGCCGAACGCCTGCCTTGACTATTTCCTCATCATGAAATGGCAGCGACCGGAGCGGTGATGGGCTGATCGGCCAATGACTGGCGAACGGCAGCAATAGCGTCCGCGGCCTTGCTACCCTCGGGCCCCCCGGCCTGGGCGAAATCTGCCCGGCCACCACCACCCTGGCCGCCAAGCACAGCCGAAGCGGTGCGAACAAGATCGACCGCGGATCGCATGTCCTTCAGATCATCGGTCACGCCGACTGCGACCGACCCTCGTCCGTCGTTCACCGCCACGAGAACAACGACGCCCGACCCCAGGGTCTGCTTCGCCTCGTCGATCAGACCGCGCAAATTCTTTGCTTCCAGCCCTTCGAGAACCTGGCCGATGAAGCCGACGCCGCCGACGATTTCCGGACCCGTGCTCGCACCGGCCGATGGCGGGCCGGCAAGCGCCAGCGCTCTTTTGGCTTCGGCCAGTTCGCGCTCAAGCCTGCGACGTTCTTCGGCCCAGACTTCGATCCGCGCCGGCACTTCGTCAGGCCGAACCTTCATCGCCGTCGCCGCTGCACGCAGCCGGTTTTCCTGGTCGTTCAGATACTGCCGCGCGGCCTCGCCCGTCAGCGCTTCGATACGACGGACACCGCTTGCCACCGCCGATTCGGATGTGATCTTGAACAGGCCGATGTCGCCCAATGCGTTGACATGGGTGCCTCCGCACAGTTCCGTCGAATAAATGGCTTCGTCGTCGCCGCCCATGCTCAGCACGCGGACCTCGTCGCCATATTTTTCGCCGAACAGCGCCAGCGCTCCGGCTGCAATTGCCGCGTCGGGCGTCATCAGCCGCGTGGACACGGCGCGGTTGCCGCGAATCTGCGCGTTCACCTCCGCTTCGACAGCGGCAATGTCGTCGGGCGTCAACGCCCGCGGCTGGCTGAAGTCGAAGCGCAAGCGATCGGCGGCAACAAGCGAACCCTTCTGCGTCACATGCCCTCCGAGCCGGTGGCGCAGCGCGGCATGCAAAAGATGGGTCGCCGAATGGTTGGCGCGCAATCGGGCGCGCTTGTCGGCATCGACCGTCAGCGTCACCGTATCGCCGACCGTAATCGTCCCGCTGGTCACGGTCGCATGATGAACATGCAATTTTCCAAGCGGCTTCGATGTATCGCGCACCGCTGCTTCCATGTCCTCGCCGACGATCGAGCCCGCGTCACCCGCCTGCCCGCCCGACTCACCGTAAAAAGGCGACTGGTTGGTCACGATATCGACGTCGGCGCCCGCCTCGACCTGCCGCACCTGCTTGCCGCCCTGGACCAGCGCGACGACCTGGGCCTGGCCCCGGGTGCTGCTGTAGCCCGTGAATTCGGTCGCCCCCGACGCCTCGACGATATCGAACCAGACCGTGTCGGACGCCTTGGCACCGCTCCCCGTCCACGCGGCGCGGGCAGCGCGCTTCTGTTCGGCCATCGCCGTGTCGAAACCGGCGCGGTCGACCGATAGGCCGTTCGCGCGCAACGCATCCTCGGTCAGGTCATAAGGGAAGCCGAACGTGTCGTAGAGCTTGAACGCCACATCGCCGGGCAGAATGTCGCCCGGGCCCATTTTGGCTGTCGCCTCATCGAGCAATCGCAGCCCATTGACCAATGTCTGGCGAAAGCGCGTCTCCTCGAGCTTCAGCGTTTCCTCGATCAACGGCTGGGCGCGCGCCAATTCGGGAAATGCGACCCCCATTTCGGCGACAAGCGCGGGGACAAGCCGGTACATCAATGGCTCGGCCGCACCCAAAAGATGCGCGTGGCGCATGGCGCGCCGCATGATGCGCCGCAGGACATAGCCACGGCCCTCGTTCGAAGGAAGCACGCCATCGGCCACCAGGAAACCCGAGGCACGCAGATGGTCGGCGATGATCCGGTGTGACGCAATTTGACCCGCATTCGCTGCCGGCTGCGTTCGCTCCTCGCTGGCGCGGATTAAGGCCTTGAACGTGTCCGTATCGTAATTGTCATGGACGCCTTGCAGCACGGCGGCGATGCGCTCGAGCCCCATGCCGGTGTCGATGCTCGGCCGCGGCAGATCGAGGCGCGTCGCGGCGTCGACCTGCTCATACTGCATGAAGACCAGGTTCCAGATTTCGACGAACCTGTCCCCGTCCTCGTCGGGACTGCCGGGAGGGCCGCCCGGAATATGATCACCGTGGTCGTAGAAAATTTCCGAACAGGGACCGCACGGACCGGTATCGCCCATCGACCAGAAATTGTCGTTGGTTGCGATCCGGATGATGCGCTCGTCGGGAAGACCGGCGATGCTCTTCCAAAGCGCAGCCGCCTCGTCATCGGTGTGGTAGACGGTGACGGTCAGCTTTTCCGCCGGGATGCCCCATTCCTTGGTCAGCAACGTCCAGGCAAGTTCGATCGCCTGCGGCTTGAAATAGTCGCCGAAGCTGAAATTTCCCAGCATTTCGAAGAACGTGTGGTGCCGGGCGGTGTATCCGACATTGTCCAGATCATTGTGCTTGCCACCGGCACGGACGCACTTCTGGGACGAGACCGCGGTCGAATAGGGCCGTGATTCCAGTCCTGTGAAGACATTCTTGAAGGGCACCATGCCGGCGTTGACGAACATCAGCGTCGGGTCGTTCTGCGGCACCAACGGCGCCGACGGTACAATGCGATGCCCGGCCCTGCCGAAATAGTCGAGAAAGCTGCGGCGAATGTCGTTGCTGGTGATCATGGCTCAGGACTTAGGCGACCGCACGGCGATGCTCAAGGACCAGTGACATTGCGACCAGTGCCATCAGGCACGCGCCGAAACGAGCCAGACCGCCGCGGGCAGCCCGACCCCGTCCTCCGTCCGATATGGTGAGAGTGCCGCCGCCAGCAGGCCGGGCGCCGCGGCTTCGGCGGCAGCGCCGGCATCGCGCACCGCACGCGCGGCCGGGCCGATCCGCAAATTAAAGTTCACGGCTGCCGCGACAGGATCATCCCCATCCCCGACAAGCATCGAGAATGGGAGGTCGTCGAAGGCAATATCCTGCCATCCTGCCGCGCTCAATATGGCGTGCACATGCTCGGGTTCGGCGAAGGCAAAAGGCCCCGGAGTGTTCGGGTCTACGGCGGGCACGTTGGGCAACAGGCCGGCCAACGCCTGCATCGGCAATTTCGCCCACAAATTCTCGGACGGCGACTGCCAACAGGCAAAACACAGGCGACCCCCCGGTGCCGCCAGTTGACGCAGATTGGCGAATGCCGCGACGGGATCGGCAAAGAACATGACGCCAAAACGCGACAGGATCAGGTCGAAGCCAGCGTCGTCGTAGGTCGCAGCATCAGCCGCCAGAAAATCGGCTTCGACCAGCAGTTCCTCGGCCCGCTCCCGCGCCTTGGCCAGCAACGACTCCGACACATCAATCCCGAGCGCGCTGCCGTCCTCGCCCACGGCCCCCGCCAGCGCCAGGGTCGTCTCACCACTGCCGCAACCGACATCGAGGACATCTTCCCCCGGCTGCGGTGCCGCCACCGACAATAGTGCGACCGTGACCGGTGTGAAGGCACGGTCGAGCCGATCCTGCATCCGCGCCCAAGTGTCGCCGACCTTGCTGTTCCAATATTCGATCTGATCGGCGTTCGACATCCAGGACCTACATCTCGCTATCGGCATCGTCCGCATCGGGGCCGGCCATCAGCGCGTCTGAAATCCCGGCGGCATTGTCGCGGATCACCTTCTCGATCTTGTCCGCCATCTCGGGATGTTCCTTGAGGAACTTCTTGGCATTCTCACGGCCCTGGCCGATCCGGATCGAATCGTGGCTGAACCATGCGCCCGATTTTTCGACAACCCCTGCCTTGACGCCAAGGTCCAGAATTTCGCCCAGTTTCGACACGCCTTCGCCGTACATGATGTCGAATTCGACCTGCTTGAACGGCGGCGCCACCTTGTTCTTGACGACCTTGACCCGCGTCGTGTTGCCGACGACCTCGTCGCGGTCCTTGATCTGGCCGGTGCGGCGAATGTCGAGACGTACCGACGCATAGAACTTCAGCGCATTCCCACCGGTCGTCGTTTCCGGGTTGCCGTACATCACGCCGATCTTCATGCGCAGCTGGTTGATAAAGATCACCGTGCAACGCGACCGGCTGATCGACCCGGTCAACTTGCGCAGCGACTGGCTCATCAACCGTGCCTGCAGGCCGACATGGCTGTCGCCCATTTCGCCTTCGATCTCGGCCCGCGGCACGAGCGCCGCCACCGAATCGATGACCAGCACGTCAATGGCATTGGACCGCACCAGCGTGTCGACAATCTCCAGCGCCTGCTCGCCGGTGTCCGGCTGCGATACGATCAATTCGTCGATGTTGACGCCCAGCTTCTTGGCATAGGCAGGGTCAAGCGCGTGTTCGGCGTCGACAAAGGCTGCCGTACCGCCACCCTTCTGGGCCTCGGCAATGGCATGAAGCGCCAATGTCGTCTTGCCCGAGCTTTCCGGCCCATAGATTTCGATGACGCGACCACGCGGCAGGCCGCCAATGCCAAGCGCGATGTCGAGCCCGAGCGACCCGGTGGAAATCGCCTCCACCTCCATTGTCTCGCGGGACCCGAGCTTCATCACCGAGCCCTTGCCGAACGCCCTGTCGATCTGCGCCAATGCCGCTTCCAGCGCCTTGGCCCGATTGTCTGCTGCTGCCATGCTCGCGCCCACCACCTTCAATGCCGCCGCCATCTTGATTCCCTTCGTAAACGTCTGCCAAACCGCGTCAATGGCCCATGTGTATCCTTTTTGTTCTTGCAGAACAAGTGCAGAACAGAAGATTCACGCGCGCAATGGCACGACTTCGGCGATGGCGTCCATCAGCTCCATCAGCGAAAAGGGCTTGGGCAGGAAATGCACGCCCTGGGCATCGGCGGCGCGGTGCAGCGGCATTTCGGCATAGCCGGACATCAGCACCAGCGGCAGGTCGGGCCGCATGACCCGCGCCCGTGCAGCCAGCTCCACGCCGTCGATCCCCGGCATCATCACGTCCGACACCAGGATATCGAATGCTTCGGGCGATTCCAGCAGGACCAGCGCCGGGTCCGCCGAGCCCACGGCGACCACGGTGAGCCCCATGCGCTGCAGCGCGCGGTCGAATGTCACGCGCACCGCGCCGTCATCTTCCACCAGCAGGACCCGAAGGCCGCGAAGCCGACCATGGTCGACCGGCGCCGGCGCCACCGACAATGTCGGCACCTCCTGCTCGGGCTTGGGTGCCGCTGGAAGATAGATGCTGAACATCGTGCCATGGCCAATGTCGGCCGGGTTCGCAAAGACATAGCCGCCGCTCTGCTTGACGATGCCATAGACGGTCGACAGGCCCAGCCCGGTCCCCTGCCCCATCGGCTTGGTGGTGAAGAACGGCTCGAAGATCTTGCCGGCAATCTCGGGGGGGATCCCGGTGCCGCTGTCGATGATGTCGAGCCGCACATGATCCGATCGCGGAATGATCCGGTGACCTTCCTCCTCGATCGCCTCGGCCGGAATCTCGGCAAAGCGGATCGTCAGCCGACCGTTGCCCCCCATGGCGTCGCGGGCATTCACTGCCAGATTGACGATGACCTGCTCGATCTGGCCGGAGTCGGCCAGCACGGCCGACTGTAGCGGCGTACCTTCGATGGCGACGCTGATCGCCGGGCCGACAAGCTGCCCGACGAGCGGCCGCAAGCCTTCGATGACTTGTTCGAGGTCGAGAAGCTGCTGGCGCTGTGGCTGCTGCCGGGCAAAGGCGAGCAACTGTTCGACAAGCGCAGCGGCGCGCAACCCGTTGCGACGGATTTCGGTCAGCGGCCCATTATCCTCCCCATCCGGGTGCCGCGCCAGCAACTGGTCGGTCAGGATCAGCACCGCCGTCAGGATATTGTTGAAGTCATGCGCGACACCGCCGGCAAGCTGGCCGACCGCCTGCATCCGTGTGGCCGCTGCCACCTGCGCCTCGACTCGCAACTGCTCGCGGATATCGCGCAGCGAAATGATGATCGAAAAGCCGATCCCGGGCGGCATAGCCTGCAACAGAATGAGCTGACTTTCCTCGGGTCGTCCGAGAACGGCGGCGCGCACCTCCACCGACTCGCGGGTCGCGAGCACCTTGTCGAAGGCGGCGCGCATGGCCGGCCGCGCCTCCGCGACAACCATCGATTCGACGGTATCACCGACGATCTCGTCCGCGCCGACGGTGATGCGGAACGCCTCGTTGCGCACCATGATATTGCCTTCGGCGTCGGTCATCGCGACCGCCAGAGGCAGGCCGCTGACGACATGGCCCGCCATCAGCCGGGCGCCGCCGGTCGAAAACGGCGCCGGCCAGCCACGCGGTGCTGCGCCCGCCAGAGGCAGAAACTCAGCCGTAGCGCTGTTCCGTCCAGGGGTCGCCTTCATTGTGATAGCCGCGGGTTTCCCAGAACCCGGGCTTGTCGGCTGTGACGATTTCGATGCGTTTCAGCCATTTGGCCGATTTCCACAGATACCAGCGCGGGATGATTGCGCGCACCGGTCCCCCATGTTCGCGGCTGATCGGGGCGCCGTCATGGCTGTGCGCCAACAGGCAGTCATCCTCGGCAAAGTGGTCGAGACGAACGTTGGTCGTGTAACCGTCATAGCCGTGCAGGATCACATGCGTGGCCCCTGGCAACGGCTGCGCCACCGCCAGCAGCTGCTGGGTGGAAACGCCTTGCCAGCGATTGTCGTAGCGCGACCATTGGGTCACGCAGTGAATGTCGGATACATCCTCGAACACCGGTTGCGCCATCAGTGCGTCCCAGTCCCAGACCAGCGGATTGACCACGGCGCCATCGACCGTCAGCCGCCATTCGGCGCGAGTCACATCGGGCTGGATGCCAAGGTCGAGCACAGGCCAGTTGGTCACCAGCCGCTGGCCCGGCGGCAGGCGGTTGGCATGTTCCTCGTCGCTGGTGCCGGTCAGCAACCGACCGGCGCGCGCCCACGCCTGTTTGACGGCAACCAGCTTGTCCCGGAAGCCACCCTCGTCCGTCATCACCCCCGCTCCCGCATGATCCGCGCCGCATCGCGTTTCCAATCGCGCGTCTTCTCGGTCTCGCGCTTGTCGTGAAGCTGCTTGCCCTTGCCCAATGCCAGTTCCACCTTCGCGCGACCCCGGTCGTTGAAATAGATCGACAGCGGAATCAGCGTCATCCCCTGCCGCGCCACCGCCGACCCCATCTTGTGGATCTGGCGCTCGTGCAGCAACAGCTTTCGCGGCCGTTTCGGTTCATGGTTGAAACGGTTGCCATGGCTGAATTCGGGGATATTGGCGTTGACCAGCCACATCTGCCCGTCTTTCAGCTCGGCATAGGCCTCGGCGATGCTGCCTTCGCCGCCGCGCAGCGCCTTCACCTCGGTGCCGGCCAGCGCGATCCCGGCCTCCACCACATCCTCGATGAAATATTCATACCGTGCCCGCCGGTTCTCGGCGACGGTCTTGACCTTGACGGTGTCCTTGTGCGGCCGTGCCATCAGGCAAGCCCGGCGCGGGCAAGGCCGGCGTCGACTGCCGCCTTCGATGCCGCCGACGGCGCGACGATCGGCAGGCGCACGTCGCCCGCCATCCGGCCCAGCCGCGCCAGCGCATATTTCGTCGGCCCGGGGCTTGCATCGCTGAACAGCGCCGCGTGCAGCGGATAAAGCCGGTCGTTGATGGCAAGCGCAGTGCGGAAATCGCCCGCCAGCGTCGCCGCCTGGAACTGCGCGCACAGTCGCGGCGCGACATTGGCCGTGACCGAAATCGCGCCGATGCCGCCCATGGCGTTGAAGCCCAATGCCATGTCGTCGTTGCCCGAAAGCTGGACAAAATCCGCTCCGCAGGCTTCGCGCTGCGCCGACACCCGGGCCAGATTGCCGGTCGCATCCTTGACGCCGATCACGCTCGGCAACTGCGCCAGCACCGCCATCGTCTCGGTGGTCATGTCCGCCACCGATCGGCCGGGGATATTGTAGATGATGATCGGCAGTGTCGATGCCGCGGCCAAGGCCTCGAAATGCGCGATGAGCCCGGCCTGCGACGGCTTGTTGTAATAGGGCACGACGATCAGGGCCGCATCGGCGCCGGCTTTCTCGGCATGGGCCATATGGGCGATCGCCGTCGCCGTATCGTTGGAACCGCAGCCGGCGATCACCGGCACCCGGCCGGCCGCGACCTCCACCGTCCGGGTGATGACGGCATAATGTTCGGCGTGCGTCAGGGTCGGCGATTCGCCGGTCGTCCCGCACGGCACCAGCCCGCTGCTGCCCTCGGTCACCTGCCAGTCGATGAACGCCGCCAGCGCGTCGAAATCCACCGCGCCGTCGCGAAACGGCGTCACCAGCGCCGGGATCGAACCCCGGATATTCAGTCCGCCATCAACGCCGGGCACAGTCGAATTCCTCAAAGCCTTCACCATCGCCGCGCAACCGCCTATGGCAGTCGACATGATGATCGTGTCCGGGACTGATATGGAGCGCAGGCGCCGCTTGGCAAGACAAGTCTTTGCAGTGGCCTTGATGTTCGGCCTGGCGAAGCCGGCCCTGGCCGACGTCGGCGATGCGACATGCAGCCTCTACACAGCGCGCCTCGCCGCCAACGCCGCCGGCCAATATGGCGGGCTCGCCGGCGCGCCGCTCGTCGGCGCAACCTCCGATCCCACGCTCGATGCCGTCGTCACCTGGGACAAGCTGCGGCGCGACAGCTATGCCCAGTCCGGCGTCGCTCGCTTCAGCGAATATGCGCAGTTCCTAAAGGATCATCCTGACTGGCCACAGACGGTGACATTGCGCCGCCAGGCCGAAAAGCTGATCGACGAAAATGTCTCGGACCTCGATCGCATCGCTTATTTCCGCCAGTTCCCGCCCCTGTCGGCGCTTGCGAAACTGCGACTGGCGGAGGCCCAGTTTCGCCTGGCGCGAAGCGGCGAAGCCCGCGAAACCGCCCGCGACGCCTGGGATTCGGCCGGGCTGGATGCGCTCGCCGAAACCCAGCTTCTGGCGCTGTTCCAGAACGATTTGCGCCCCGAAGACCATCTGGCCCGCGCCGACCGGCTGTTGTGGAGCGGCCAGACGACAGCCGCGTCGCGGATGCTGCCGCGGCTCGATATGGATCACAAACTGTGGGTGCTCGCCCGCATCGCCCTGCGCACCAATGCACCCGATGCGCTCAATCGCCTGGCCGTGGTCCCGGACAGTCTGCGCCGCGACCCCGGCCTGATCGTCGATCGCGCGCTGTTCCTGCGCCGCACCGACCCCGCGGCGGCGCAGGCGCTGCTTGCCGGCACGCCGGTGACACCGGGTTCGGCGCGCGACCCCGAAAGCTGGATGAAGACACGGCTGGAGTTCGCCCGTCAGGCCTGGCGCAGCGGGAATTTCGAAACCGCCTATCGAATCGCCGCGCAGCACAGCGCCTTTCCGATCGGCAAATCCGTCGCCGACCGCTCGCTCGGCGAGCGTCAGGTCTATGTCGACAGCGAATTCCTCGCCGGCTGGCTGGCGCTGCGCAAGCTCGGCCGCGCCGCCCAGGCCATCACCCACTTCCAGAATGTCCGCGCCGCTTCCCAGACGCCGATCAGCCAGTCGCGCGGCGATTATTGGACGGGTCGCGCCGCCGAAGCCGCCGGGCGCAGCGACGATGCCCGCAAGGCCTATGGCGCGGCTGCCGATCATTTCGATTATTTCTACGGCCAGCTGGCATCGGAACGGTTGGGCAAGCCGCTGGCTGTCCGCCGCGTTGCACCACCAACGCCGGCGGCCGACAAGGCGAACAATTTCCGCGCGGATCCGCTCGTGCGCGCTGTCTTCGCGCTCGGCGACCTCGGCGACCGCGGGCGCCAGGCGATCTTCCTGCGCCAGCTCGCCGACCGCGCCAACAGTCTCGCCGACCAGACGCTGGTCGCCAGTCTGGCCGCTCCGCTCGGTCGCCCCGATCTCGGCGTCTTTGTCGGCAAGGCCGCGCGCGGCGCAGGCGAGCTGGCGCTGCTCGATGCGGCCTTCCCGGTCATCCCGTTGCCGGCGAATTTGGCGCGCGACTTCTCGATGATCCACGCCATCACCCGGCAGGAAAGCCAGTTCGATCGCAGCATCACCTCGGTCGCAAACGCCCAGGGGTTGATGCAGCTGCTGCCGAGCACCGCCGCCGAACAGGCCGCCAAGCTCGGCCTGCCATCATCGACAGTACGGTTGACCACCGACCCCATCTACAACGTCACCTTGGGTTCGGCCTATTTCAATCGCTTGAAGGACAATTTTGCCGGCAGCCATGTCCTCGCCGTCGCCGGCTACAATGCCGGCCCCGGCAATGTGCGGAAATTCCTTGCCGCCAACGGCGATCCGCGCACCGGCGAAGACGTCATCGACTGGATCGAGGCAATTCCACTGTCCGAAACCAAGAACTACGTCCAGCGCGTCCTTGAGAACGCCGTCGTCTATGACCTTCTCCACCCGCAGACCGCGACCATGCCGAGCAACAACCGGCTCAGCGCCTATCTCGGCAAGCGCACCCCGGGCTGACCACCATCCACATGACCGGTCAGCCGGCCTGCGCCACATAGGCGTCGATCGCTGCCAGATGACGCGCCTTGTCGGTCTCACCCAGAAACGATCCGGCAAAGCTGTTCCGCGCCAGGGCCACGATCTCGTCGCGCCGCAGGTCGAGCGCGTCCGCCACCGCGACGAAATTGGCATTCACATAGCCGCCGAAATAGGCCGGATCGTCGGAATTGACCGTCGCCACCAATCCCGCGTCGAGCATCCGCCGCAGCGGGTGCGCAGCAAGATCGTCCACCACGCAAAGCTTGTGATTGGAAAGCGGGCACACCGTCAGGCACATCCCCCCGGTCGCCAGCCGCGCCACCAGCGCCGCATCCTCCAGCGCACGGTTGCCATGGTCGATGCGATCGACCCCCAACACATCGAGCGCTTCATGGACATAGGCCGGCGGCCCTTCCTCACCGGCATGGGCGACCAGCTTCAGACCCAGCGCCCGCGCCCGCGCGAACACGCGCGCAAACTTTGCCGGCGGATGGCCGACTTCGGAGGAATCGAGCCCGACACCATCGATCACCGCGAGATACGGCAGCGCTTCATCGAGCGTCGCCTCTGCGGCAGCCTCGTCGAGATGGCGCAGGAAGCACATGATCAACCGCGACGTCACCCCCCGCGCCCGCGCCGCATCCAGCGCCCGGGCGATGCCGCCGATCACCACGGCAAAGGCAACGCCGCGCTCGGTATGGCCCTGGGGATCGAAAAAGATTTCGACGTGCCGCACCGCATCGGCTTCGGCGCGCGCAAGATAGGCCGCGGTCAGGTCGAAAAAGTCCTGCTCGGTCTGCAGCACCGACATGCCCTGATAGTAGATATCGAGGAAATCCTGCAGGTTGGAGAATTCATAGGCGGCGCGCACCGCCTCGACCGATTCGAACGGGATGGCGACCGCGTTGCGCTTTGCCAGCGCAAACAGCATCTCGGGCTCAAGCGACCCCTCGATATGCAGGTGCAGTTCGGCCTTGGGCAGACCGGCGATGAAATCGGCACGATCGACGGCGGAAGCAAAATCGGTCATTGGGGCGCGTTGCAGAATGGCCGCGGCCTCGGGCTTGTGGCGGCGGATTTCGTCCAGGGTCAACCCGTTGACCTCGTGCGGAAAAACCAGCCAGGCGTCGCTCTGGTGAACAAAGAAATCGGGTTTCAGCGCCGTGCGATTGCGCGTCGGCTTGTAATAGACGGTCGCGATGCGAACCCCGCGCGGCATGTTGTGCCGGCACCGCAGCGCCAGCTCGCGCAGGAACGCCTCGATACTGCGGCCGCTGTCGAACACATCGTCGATCACCAGCAACCGGTCGTCGGGACCCAGAGTGTCGATCAGATAACCGAGCGCGAAGACCCGAACTTCGGGCGTCTGCTGGTCGATGCCGCTATAGGAGGATGTGCGCACGGCAATATGGTCACAAACGACGCCGTGGTATTCGAGCAGCTCCTGCACCGCGATGCCGACCGGCGCGCCGCCGCGCCAGATGCCAACAAGGTGCGTCGGGGCAAAACCGCTTTCGAGCACCATGTTGCCGAGCCGGAAGCTGTCCGCCAGCAATTCATTGGCCGAAATATAGACCTTGTCGTCTGCCATGTCCGGTCAGACCGCCGCCAGCGCCTGGTCGAAATCGGCAATCAGGTCGCCGGCATCCTCGACCCCGATCGAGACCCGCACGAGATTGTCGGTAATGCCGAGTTCCAGCTTGCGCGCCGGCGCCACCGACAAATGCGTCATGGCGGCCGGGTGCGATGCCAAGCTCTCGGTGCCGCCGAGGCTGACCGCCAGCTTCACCAGCCGCAGATTGTCGAGCAGCCGGAATGCCTCCGCTTCGCCGCCCTTGACGATCACCGAAAAGGTCGACCCCGCCCCCGAACAATGCCGCGCATAGATATCGGCCTGGCGGCTGCCTTCCTCCAGAAAGCCGAGATAGCCGACCCGCTCGATCTTGGCATGGTCGCGCAGGAAGGCGCAAACCTTGGCGGCATTCTCCCCGGCCCGGCTCATCCGCAGTTCGAGCGTTTCGAGCGAGCGCAGCAACATCCACGCCGTATGCGGATCGGTGATGGTGCCGATCGTGTTGCGCATCATGCGAATGGGCGTCAACACCGATGTCGCGCCGATGCAGGCCCCGGCGACGAGATCGGAATGGCCGCCGACATATTTGGTCAGCGAATAGATCGTCACATCGGCGCCCTGCGCCAGCGGCTGCGCCCAGAGCGGCCCCAGGAACGTGTTGTCGATGACGATCGGCGGCAGGTCGTCGCTGCCGCCCAGCACCGCCGCGCGCGCCGCATGGACGGCCTCGACGTCGACCAATGCGTTGGTCGGGTTCGCCGGGCTTTCGAGGTAGATCGCGGCAATCCGCCCCTTGGCCTTCGCGGCATCGATGACCGCTTCGATCTCGGGCTGGGTCGCACCGGCCGGAAAATCGAGCCATGTCACCCCCAGCTTGCCAAGAATGCGCCCGATCAGCGTCTCGGTGGCGGCATAGAGCGGCGCCGAATGCACGATGACGTCACCGGGCCGGACCAGCGCCAGGAACGTCGTCGCGATCGCCGACATGCCCGATGAAAAGGTCAATGCCTCCTCGGCGTCTTCCCACAACGCCAGACGATCTTCCAGAATCTCCTGGTCGGGCCCATTGAAGCGGCCATAGACCAACCCTTCCGCACCCCCCGGCCGCACCCCGGTGACACCTTCGAAAAAGCGCTTCCCATCGGCAGCGCTTTCGAAGACGAAAGTCGACGTCAGAAAGATCGGCGGTTTCAGGGCGCCTTCCGACAGCCGCGGGTCATAACCATGGCCCATCATCATCGTCGCCGGCTTCAACTTGCGGTTGCCGATACTGCGCGCCTGATGCCGCATCGTCCGCTTCGGGCGCGCGTTGCTGTCGTCGGTCATGGTAACACCTTTTCCTGGGCGCAACCGCGGCCGCGCCGCCAGCAGACGCCGGCACGGCATCCCGACTGCCTGAACATGGTCGGGGAGACAGGATTCGAACCTGCGACCCTCTGGTCCCAAACCAGATGCGCTACCAGGCTGCGCCACTCCCCGAACCTGCTTTCGCCCTAGGCCAACGCCTTGAACAACACAACCCCGGCAAGGCCGCGCGCCGGATTCACGCGCGGATCATACGACGGCGCGTGCGCCGAACGCGGGTTGACGGACAAGGCAACGACCTGCCGATGCCACGGCCCGGCGCCGTTTCGCCCCCTTGTTTGCGCATCAGCGCCGGCCGCGGCGACTGCCGCCATCGCGCTGCGGGCGGCCCGGTTCCGGCCCGAAGAAGCTCGCCGGCAGACCGCCGCGCGAGACGATGATATTCTGCAGCACGAACGTCGGATCGATCGCGGCGATGGTGAGATCGATCGCTCCGGGCGCATCCACGCGCTTCGTGAAGCGCATCGTCCGCGCCGTGTCGAGGACCGCCTGGTGATGCCGT
The DNA here is from genome assembly GCF_011927825.1 of Polymorphobacter fuscus. Lineage (NCBI taxonomy): Bacteria > Pseudomonadati > Pseudomonadota > Alphaproteobacteria > Sphingomonadales > Sphingosinicellaceae > Sandarakinorhabdus > Sandarakinorhabdus fusca. Next base: position 637,115 of record NZ_JAATJI010000001.1, read on the forward strand.
TTGCCGAGAAAGCTCTCGGTCTCCGTCTGCTCCGGGGTAAACACCGACCGGGTTTCGAACGCCGTGTCCCCCAACCGCACCGCGATGGCGAGTTGGCGGGCCGGATCGACCTGAAGCGTCGGCGATGTGACCAGATCGATATCATAGTCGCCCGCCTCGGCAAGATAGAGGCGGTAGGTCAGCGACGGCGCCGCCGCCGGATCATCGAACGACGGCGCATCGACCGGAACAATGCCCATGGCGACGGCCACCCGGCCATAATCGGGGATCGCGGCCCAGTGCACGCCGCGCACGGCCGTTGCGTGTGCATGCGCCTCCGCCGGAATGGAAAATGGGCCCGACAGGCCGCCGAAGCGCCCCCGCGCGGCGCTTTCCTGCGCGCGTGACGCCTTGATCGCGACCAGCGGCACGGTCTGCGCCTGCCCCGCGCCCCGCACCGTGATCGTCGCCGTCGCCCGGCCCGGCGGCAACTGCGCCCAGTCGACATCGATCCAGGTCCGGCGGTCGACGCCGGCGATGTCGAAAGCCGGGCCCGTGCGCAGCAGGACCCACGGCTGATCGGCGACGACCTCGGCCCGCAGCGGCGCCGCACCGCGCGCGAAGACGTCGATATAGGTCGGCCGCCGGCTCAGGCTGTCGACCACCGGCAGCGTCGGCGGCAGATAATAGCCCGGCCAGGATTCGCGCAGCCCCTCGACGGCGACGCCAAACCCGGTCGCGCCCGCCAGATCGATGCGAGTCACGGCCGGCATGATGTCGGTGACCGGCGAGTACCAGTCGAAGAAGCCGATGTGGGTCTGGTCCATCAGGTGGTTCCACTTCCCACCGGCGAGGTCATGGTTATAGGCGTCGCGGATCGCATGGTCGCGGGCGAAGCGGCGCTCGACTTCGGCCGCCTCGGCGCCGGTACTGGCGCGCCCCTGCTCGGCAAAGCGCCGGTTGCGGGCGGCGGCGATGTACATCAGGGTGAGGTTGGCGCAGGCGCGGATCGGGTGCAGCACCAGCTGGTAATAGGCATCGCGCTGTTCGGCCGGCAGCCGGCCGTTCAGCGCCTCGGCGGCGGTTTCCAGCGTTTGCCACATCACCGCCATGCGCTCGGCCTCCCCGAAATGGTCGAGGCTGTAGGTGTTGGGCGTCAGATGCTCGGGCTTGCGCCAGCCATTGGCCTTGGCATAGCGGGCCAGCAATGCGGCGATCTCCGTCGCATGGTCCGGGCCGAACTGCCGCGCCGCCCAGCCGCGCGTCCATTCGCCGATCCTGTCCCGCGCCATCGGCGCCGGGTCCCATGCCATCGACAGGAAGAAATCGATCGGCAGCTCGAGCGGCTTCAGGTCGCCGACATTGGCGATCCAGATCCGGTCGGCGCCATAGGCCAGCGCCAGGTTGAGCTGTTCCCACATCTTGGGCAGCGGGCTGGTGTTGAGCCATTTGTACGAAATCGGCCCGCCGTGCATGTCCATGTGGAAATAGATGCCGGCACCGCCGCTGCGCACGCGCTCCGCCGGCGTCGGCAGCCGGCGCAGATTGCCGACATTGTCGTCGGTGAACATCAGCGTCACATCGTCGGGCAGCGTCAGCCCGGCCTCGTAATATTTGAGCACTTCGGTGAACAGCACCCAGACCTGCGGCACCTGGTCGGCCGGCACACCCTTGTGATCGGCGATGATGCGGCGCTGGTCGGCGATGACGGTTTCCAGCAGGCGGATATCGGATGCCATGCCGCCGGTGCCTTCCAGCGCGACATCGCCGTCGCCGCGCATCCCGACCGTCACCACCACCTCCTTGTCGCGGTTGCGCTTGATGCCATCGGTGAAGAATTCCGCGATCGCCGCGCGGTTGGTGGCGTAATTCCACGCGCCATTGCCCAGGTTCGCCTGGCGCCGGGTCCACTCCTTGTGGGCGCGGGTCATCGGCTCGTGGTGCGACGTGCCCATGACGATGCCATATTCGTCGGCAAGCACCGGATTGGCCGGGTCGTCCTCGGCAAAGGCGTTGTTCCACATTGCCGGCCACAGGCAATTGGCGCGCAGCCGCAGCAGCAGTTCGAACACCCGGGTGTAGAATTTCGCGTTGAGCCCGCCGAATTTTTCTGCCGCCCATCCGGTGAGGCAGGGCGCTTCGTCGTTGAGGAAGATACCGCGATATTTGACCGCGGGCGGGCCCTGGCGGTGGCGCGCCGAGGCGATTTCGACCTGCCGACGGCGCGGCACGGGCACATCCGCCCACCAGGCCCAGGGCGATACGCCGATCGCCTGCGCCACATCGTACAGGCCATAGATCGTCCCGCGCTTGTCGCTGCCGACGATGACAAGCGCTTCGGCGACCCCCGGCATCGGATCGGCGACAGCCATGATCGCATAGGATTCCCATAGCCCGCGGATGTCGTCCGCCACGACCCGCCCGGCGGCAACCAGCGCGTCGATCGCCGGGCAGCGCCCCAGCGTGCCGGCAAGGATGATGCGCGGCGGCAGGCCCTGGCCGTTCGGCGCAAGCAGCGCCGCCGGCGTCCCCGTCACCCGGCCGATGTCTGCGGCCAGGTCGGCGGCGGCGCGACGCACGCCGGCCCAGTCCTGCGCGGCCACGCAGACCGGCGTCACGCTGCCGCCGCCATCGGCGATGACGAAGGGCGCCGCCGGACGCGCCGCCGCGACCGCCGGGCGCGCCAGCAGGCCGCCTGCCACCGACCCGCCGAGCATGGCACGCCGGGAAATCATTGCCCGACCAGCCCCAGCACGGCGATCGACGCCGGCGGCAGTTCGACCTGCAACCCGGCCGGCGTCGCGATAGCGGCAAGACGCTTCGGCGCCACCGTCGCCGGGGCGTCGAAACTGTTGTGGGCATCGACCCGCGTCGACGCCAGCACCTCGCCGTCCGCCGATTTCGCCCCGGCGAGTGTCAGCGTCGCCGGCCGCCGCGGGTCGAGATTGGTCACGGCCAGCCACAGCTTGCCACTGCGATCCCGCGCCGCCACGGCATCGATGCGCGGCACGCTAAACCCGCCCGCTGCATAGCCGCCGGCATCGAACCGCACCGGCACGCGCGTCGCATCCTGAAACGGCACATACAGGCGATAGACATGGTAGGTCGGCGTCAGCACCATGCGCGGCCCGTCGGTAAGCACCATCGCCTGCAGCACATTGGCCATCTGCGCGATATTGGTCATCCGCACCCGGTCGGCATGGCGAATGAAGATGTTGAGATTCAGCGCGGCGATCACCGCGTCGCGCTGGCTGTTCTGCTGTTGCAGGAACCCCGGGTTGCTCCCCGGCGTCGGCGCCAGCCAGGCGCCCCATTCATCGACGACGATCGATAGTTTCTTTTCGGGGTCGTGGCGATCCATGATCGCCGATTGCTTGGTGATCTTGCCATCCATATTCAGCGTCTCGCTGACCAGCTTCAGATATTCGGGGTCGCCGAAGCCGGTGCTCGCCATGCTCGGGGGCCAGCCGCCGACTGTATAGCTGTGCAGCGACACGCCCTCGATATCCCAGCTCCACACCTTGCTCTTCCAGGCCTGCATCACCGCTTCGGTATAGTCGGCACTGTCCCCGTCCCAGCCGACGGCGATCCGCTGCATCCGGCTCGCACCCTCGGCCTGGGCCGGGTTGAGGTTGCGGGTGTAATGGGCAAAGCGCTTCATCTCCTCGACATAATGGTCGGCCGACATGGCGCCGCCGCACCCCCAGTTCTCGTTGCCCAGCCCGACATATTTTACCTTCCACGGCGCCGGATGCCCGTTCGCCGCGCGTTCCCGGGCCAATGCCGTCGGTTTGTCGGCGGTCATATATTCCATCCAGTCCGCGGCTTCCTCCACCGATCCGGACCCCATGTTGACCGATACAAAGACCTCCGCGCCGACCTGCTCGGCAAAGTCCATGAACTCGTGCGTGCCGAAGCTGTTGGGCTCGATCACGCCGCCCCAGCTGGCATTCAGGGTCGAAGGCCGCTTGTCGGCGGGGCCGATGCCCTTGCGCCAATGATATTCATCGGCAAAGCAGCCGCCGGGCCAGCGGATATTCGGCACCCGCAGGTCGCGAAGCGCCGCGACGACGTCCTTGCGGATGCCGCGGACGTTGGGGATTGGCGATTTCGGCCCGACCCAGACGCCCCCATAAATGCCTGTGCCCAGATGCTCGGCGAACTGGCCGAAAATATCGCGGTTGATGACCGGGCCGGGCTTGCCGGCGTCGATCGTCACCGTCACCGCGTCGGGCGCCTGACGCGCCGCGACCGGGATCGCCGCCGGAATCGCCGCCGCCACCAAAATCGCGGCCGGCAGGTTGCAACGCATCACTTTTCGTCCTTTCGATCGATTTCGACGGTCAGCACCGCCACCGCCATCGGCGGCAGGTCGGCGGCGATCCGGCCGCCGACGCGCGTCACCGAAACCGGCCGCGGCGCCACCGCAGTGGGTGCCGCAACGCTGTTGTGCGCGTCCATTGTCGCCGCCGTCAGCAGCAGCCCCTCTGCCCGGCCAACCAGGTTGGTGACGACCCGCGCCGGCCGGTGCGGATCGACATTGACCAGCGCCAGGTGCAGCCGGCCATCGGCGCCGCGCGCCGCCGAAACGTCCACCATCGGCATCGACCGGCCCGCCATCGCATAATCGGGGGTTGTCGTTCGCGCCGGCAGCGGCACCGCGCCGGCAAAGCGCTGATAAAGATCGAAGACATGATAGGTCGGCGTCAGCACCATATCGGCGCCGTCGGTCAGGATCATCGCCTGCAGGACATTCACCATCTGGGCGATGTTCGCCATCTTGACCCGGTCGGTGTGGCGATGAAAGATGTTGAGCGTCAACGCGGTCACCATCGCATCGCGCAGGCTGTTCTGCTGGAAATGATGTTCGCCGGGCAAGGCCTGGCGATCGAGCTTGTACCAGCTGCCCCATTCGTCGACGAACAGCGGGATCGATTTCTGCGGATCGTGCCGGTCCATGATCCCGCCGACCTTGACCAGCATCGGCTCCATCGCCCGTGCGAGGTCGAGAACATCGGCCCATTCGGCTTCCGCAAAGCCCAGCGCCTCGCCCTTGGGCCGCCCCATCGGCATGGCGTAGTAATGAAAGCTCAGGGCTTCGGTTTCGCCGCGATGTGCCATCATGGCTTCGGTGAACGCAAGATAATCGCCGCCGCCCTGGACACTGGCGCCGCTCGCCACCCGCACCATCTTCATTGCCTTGGGCGCCTTGACGAATGCCGAATAGCGGGCGTTGACGTCGGCGGCATAGTCGGGGCGCATGTTGCCGCCACAGCCCCAGGTTTCGTTGCCGATGCCGAAATATCTGATCGTCCACGGACGGTCCCGGCCGTTGCGCCGACGCTCCTGCGCCAACGTCGAACCATTGTCGGCGGTCATATATTCAAGCCACAATTGCATGTCGCGCGGCGTCATCGACCCGACATTGCCCGACACATAGGCGTCGGCGCCGATCAGTTCGGCGAAGTCGAGAAATTCATGCGTCCCGAACTGGTTGCTGTCGGTCACATCGTCCCAGTTCATCCGCGTTCGTACCGGCCGCTTGTCCCTTGGTCCGATGCCGTCGCGCCAGTCATAGACTTCGCTGAAGCAGCCCCCCGGCCAACGCACCACCGGTACATGCAGGCGTTTCAGTGCATTGACCACATCGGTGCGATACCCGCGGATATTGGGGATCGGGCTATCCGGCCCCACCCAAATGCCTTCGTAGATCCCGCGCCCCAGATGTTCGGCGAACTGGCCATAGATATTGCGATCGATGACCACCCCGGGCGAAGCGGTGTCGATCACCGTTGCAACCTCGACCGCCCCCACCGCGGCGGACCCCAGCCCCGCCGCGAGCCCGAGAACGGTCATCAGACGCCTTATCTGCAGCATCGCGATTCTCTCCCCAATTGTCTGAGTAAATCACGAAATGCTCCGTTGCTACCCGCAATGTCGCAAATCTGCGACGGCTATCGCGCTGCATTGCGTTATGGCGGTGCGGACGGCGGATGCGCCGGCGACGGGAGCATGCGATGAATTCGAAACGTCTCGAAGCCTTCACCGACGGCGTCGTCGCGATCATCATCACGATCACCGTGCTCGAACTGAAAACGCCCGAAACCGGCACCTTTGCGGGCCTGGTCGCCACTCTGCCGATCCTGCTCGCCTATGTGCTCAGCTTCATCAACGTCGGGCTCTACTGGAACAACCACCATCACCTGTTCCAGCTTGACCCCAGGGTCGATGGCCGGGTGCTCTGGGCCAATCTGTTCCTGCTGTTCTGGCTCAGCCTCGTGCCCTTCGTCATCCGCTGGCTCGACGACAGCGGATTTTCGGTGGCGGCGGTCGCGGCCTATGGTGTCGTGCTCGGCATGGCGGCGATCGGCTATTATCTTACCGAACGCGCGCTGCTGGCGTGCAACGGCCCTGCCTCGCCCCTGTCGCGCGCGCTGGGCGCCGACTGGAAGGGCAAGGGGTCGATCGCGCTCTACGTCCTGGCGGTGCCGCTGGCCTTTTACAGCCGCTGGCTGGCGGTCGCCCTTTATGTTGCGGTCATCCTGCTCTGGCTGGTGCCCGACCGGCGTTTCGCCCGCGCCGCGGGCTCCGACGCTCACCGATAGGCCAGCCGGGCGGGAACGGTCACGCGCAACTCGGTGCCGCTCGGAACGGCGTTGCGGATCCGCAGGGTGCCACCCAGCCGCTGCGCCCGCTCGCGCATGCCGACAAGGCCGTAATGGCCTGGCCGGCCGCCGTGCTGCTGCACATCCGGATCCATGCCGCGGCCGTCATCGCTGATGGTGACCGACAGGGAATCGCTGCCGTGGACGATGCGGATGGCGATGGTCGCCGCCGCGGCGTGGCGCAGGGCGTTGAACATCGCCTCGCTGGCGATGCGGGCAAGGTCGTCGGCAACCGGCGCCGACACCGGCCGCACCGTTCCCGCTTCGGTGATCGTCGCATGCAACTGGCCCTGCAGCACATCTCCGGCGGTCTTCGCCAACAAGGGCGCCAGGGCAACCGGCCGGACATTCTCGCGCAGGAAACGCACCCGGTCGCGGCCTTCCTGCAGCACATCATCGGCGCGTTCGAGGGTCGATTCGAGCTGGACCCGCGCGGCATGGCCGGCCGGCAGATGGGCAAGGACCGACTGGAAGCGCAGCATCAGCCCCTGCACGCCCTGCAACAGCGTGTCGTGCAATTCCTGGGCAATATGCTCGCGCACCGCTGCCCGGTCCTCCAGCCGCTGGCGAATGGCATTGCCGGCGATGCGAACCCGCCACCGCACCAGCAGCCAGACCAGTGCACCGATCAGCAGCACCAGCGCGGCGCGGAACCACCACGTCTGCCAGAAGAAAGGCGCGATCTCGATCGTCATGCTGGTGCCGGTGCGGTTCCACACGCCATCGGGGTTGGCGGCGATGACCTGGAACCGGTATGTCCCCGGCCCAAGCGCCGTATAGCTGGCCAGCCGCCGCGTCCCGGCGTCGACCCAGTCTCCATCGAAGCCGACGAGCCGGTAGCGATAGCGATTGTGCGTCGGATCGGTGAAGCTGAGCGCGACATAGTCGAGATCGATGCGCGACGTGCCCGCCGGCAGCGACACCGATGTGCCGGTGTAAGTCCGGCCGTTGGCGACAAGATTGCAGATGCCGAGCGGCGGCGGCACCGCATTGGGCCGAAGACGATCGGCTTCGATGCGCACCACGCCCCGGTTGGTGACGAACCACGGCGTTCCCGCCGCATCGATTTCGGCGTCATTGGCGACATGCGAAAAGGTGCGCGAAATAAACCCCTGGGTCTGGCCGATGACCTGGTGGGGGATGGGCCGTCCGGGTGCCGCAAACGCCTTTTCAAAGTCCGGCGCCGCGATCCTGACAATGCCCTCGCCGCCGATCAGCCAGACATTGCGCGGATCGATCGCGATGCCGCTCAGGCCGCGGAGATAGGGATGGGCGCGCGCTTCGAGCGTGATGAACCCTGCGCCGTCGGATCGCGCCAGCCCCTGTTCGCCGCCGATATAGACGCGCCCGCCGATCGGCTTGACCAGCTTGACGAAGCCGACGGCAATCGCGTCGCCTTCCCAGATCTTGCGCGGTGCCCCCGCCCCGATATGCCAGACCGCCCGCAGCGGCTGGTTGGCGTACAAGCCGCCGCGACCGTCGCTGGCCACGAACTGGGCACTGGGCCAGTCGGTACGGGGGCGCCAGCCGCCCGGCACCTGTTCCAGGATCGTCTGGCCACCGAAGGACACGATGATCTTGCCGCCCTCGTCGACGCACGACGTCGGGCTGTAGACCGATCGCGGCAAATCGAGCGCCTGCGTCCGCGGGCCACCGACACGCAGCAATTTTTCCTGGGCAAAGGCAATCGCCTGCCCTCCGGCGGCGGCGCACAGGATTTCCGTGTCGGGGCCGCTGTGGATGGCCTCGGCCTTGCCGCCGCTGATGCGATAGATGGCACTGTCGGTGGCGAAGAACAGCGGACGTGCGGGGCCTGGCCCGACGGCAAAGCCCAGCTTGGGCACCCCGTCGACCGCGGCCGCGACCGTTGGGGAACGGATATAATTGACCAGCCCGTCGGGCCCGCCGCCCCAGATCGTGCCTTCGCGATCGCGGAACAGGACCCGTGACCTGATGGGAACATCCGCCTGCGCCGCGACCCGGTCATCGCGCATGGGCAGGCGCACCAGCCCTTCCCGATGGCCGGCGATCCACGCCTCGTCGCCGACCAGCAGCAGCGATCGCAGCCCGATGCTTCCCGAACTCGTGCCCTGGCTCCGCACCGGGTACAGCCGGCGCGGCTCGGTCAGCCGCTGCAAGCCCCTGGAACTCGCCATCCAGACGGCACCTTCGCGCGCCTCGGCAAAGGAACCCGGAAGTCCGGCGGTCGCGCTGACCGGCTCGGGCCGGGTCGCGCCCGGCGGGACGCGCAGGACACCGGGATATTGGGCAATCCACACAGTCCCGTCGCGGGCGACGAAGACGCCCTGGATCGGTTCCGGCCGCAGCCAGTCCGCCGGCGTATAGGACCGCCAGCGCCCGGCGTGCCGACGCCGCAATTCGGGGCCGAGCCGACCGTTGACGGTTACCCAGATATCGCCATCGGCGCCCGCAGCCATGTTGAGGACGCTGCCCTGCGGCTTGGCAACGGCATTGGCGTCGGTCAGACGGCCGTCACGGAAGACGCCGACCCCGCCATAATCATAGCCGACCCACAGCGCGCCATCGGGCGCCGCTGCCAGCGCGGTGATCTGCGTCGACCGCCAGCGGTTGTAGGTCGCCGGTTCGATCTTGTCGAAGGCCAGGCCATCGAAGCGATACAGGCCGGTCGAGGTGCCGAGCCACAGATAACCGTCGCGGGTCTGGGCGATGGCGCGGATATCGGCGGGGGCGCCCTCCGCCACATCCCAATGCTTGTGGCGATAGCCGGCGATATCCTGCGCGCCGACGGGCGCACCCATCGCCAGCAGAAACAACAGCAGCAGCCCGATGGCCAGCGCACGCACGCCGACCGGGACGCGATGCACCCATGCTGGCGTCGATCGACCCACGGCTATGACCGGCGCTCCTCCAGGGATCAGGCAACAGGCCCGACCGCATGGCCGCCATCAATCGTGCGTAACATTCGCAGATGCAACATGTGCGTTACCGCTACCGGCGCTGCCCGATCAGCCCTTGTGCGGCAATGTTGCCGACGGGTGCTGCGCCCAGGCCAGCGTGCCGGCCAGCACGATCGCGCCGGCAAGAACGAGCGGCAGCACAAGTCCGGTCCGGATCACTAGCACCGCGCCGATCGCTGCCCCGGCAAAGATCGCCAGGACCGAACCGAGCCGGCGGGACAGGTTCGGCGCTCCGCCGCCCGCCAGCCGCGAATCCGCCGCCACGCCCGCAATCGTCAGCGTCAGCACCGTCGTGGTCAGATCGGGCACCTTCAACTGGCGAATGGTGGCGTTGCGATAGCCCATGCCGACCGCCGTGAGGGCGATGATCAGATAGAGCGCCCAGTCCGGCGCCATCGCCTGCGGATCGAACCGCGTCGCCGTGGCCGCTGCTGCCCATAGCAAGATCGCCTCGATGAAGGCGGCCGTCATCAGCCAGCGCCGCACCGACCCGCCGACCAGCCGCCGGCCGGCGGCGCCGGCAGCCAGTGCACCGAGAAAAAAGGTCGCCAGCGCCACCAGATAGGGGGCGATCACGAAGCCGGGTGTCTGCGCCACTGCAAAGCCCAGGAAGACGATGTTGCCGGTCATGTTGGCAGTGAAGACCTTGCCCAGTCCGAGCACGCTCACCGCATCGACGAGCCCGGTTGTCCCCGACAGCAACAACAGCAGCGGCACGCGGGGGTCATATGCCGACGTCGCTTCACCAGCCATATTTTGCCTCGATCCCGAGATAATTGCCGTCACTGCCGCCCGCGTCACGCAGCGTCTGGCCGACGCCGAAATGCACGGCTTCCAGCGCCATGCTGAAATTCGCGTTCGCCTGCCAGTCGGCGCGCAGCTGGCCATAGGCGCCGGTCCAGCGCGTGCCCTCGCCCGCGGTGCCCGGCACCGGCTGCGGCGGCTGGGTATAGACCGCGTCGGCCGTCGTCATCCGCCACTGCGCGGCGCCGGCAGCCATGATCGTCACGCGCGCCGACGGATGCACCGTCAGTGACGGTTTGACGTGCAGATAGTTCACATAGCCGGTGTAACCCGCCAATGTCACGTAATTGCCGTTCGGGAACAACGGGTTGAAGGTGCCGACCACGCCATCGCCCGGGTGTTCGTCCCCCGATGCGGCGTCCAGTTGCAGCCCCCACCGCGGCGTCCAGGGCTGCGCCATCGTATAGCCGATGCGGCTGCCCATCGCCCAGGCGCGGATGCGGCTGGTGCCGACATAGCCGCTTTGCAACATCGCCTCGGCGTCCCAGTCGATGGCACCGCGCTTGCCGGCGAAGCGCACGTCCCACACGTCGCGGCGCTCGCGTCCGCCGGCATCGATGAAGTCGGCGTCGTCATCGCGAAATCTGGACCAATAAGCCGACAGTTCGTTGTCACCCAACACATGGCGCTCAATCCGCACCCCCGAAAAGCGGTTGCGGCTGTTGCTGACATCATCGAACGGCCGCCGATCGCGCGTCACCACCGGCTGCGACCAATAGCCGATGAATCGCCACGCGCCGATCTCGTAATCCCCCCACAGCGCATCGAACGACTGGCGGACGTTCGGCCCGTCCCGCGCCGAAACGAAGCGCTGCAGATCGAAGGCGAACTGCTGACGGCCGGCGCGCAGCTTGATCGTGCCGCCACCCATTGGATGCACAAAGGCGACGAACGCCTGTTCGATGTCGAGCCGGTTGCTGTCGACCGGCCCCTTGACCGCCTTGCCCGGTGCAAAGGCGCTGATCAGCTGGGCAAAGACCTGCACCGGGCCGGCATGGACATCGGCAAAGACTTCGGCGCGGGTGATGACATAGCTGTCGCCGCGGCCGGGTACGACACCGAACAGCGGCGCTTCGTTGGTTTCGAAGCGGTTGCGCAGCCCGGCACCCAGCGTCAGCCAGGCCCGGGCCTCGGGCGGCCCGAGCGGGACATATTTCAGCGCATCGCGCCGCCCGGTCCGCAGCGCCGTATCGGCCAGCACCGACCAATCCTCCTGCCAGCGATTGTACAGGATTGCCGGCCGCGCCGGCGGCACGGCTGCCGCCAGCACGGCCAGCGCCGCGATCATGGCCCGGCATCCCGGCGCCGGGCCAGCAATGCGACGAGCCCGAAGCCACCGACAACGATCCCCGCAACGAGCGTCAACACCCCGAGCATCCCCGCGCCCAGCCAGACCAGCCGGCTCGACAGCACCAGCAGCGACCCGACAAGATCGACCGCGATCGTCACCGCCGCCCAGACCATCGGCGGATGCAGGCCGAAGCGCAGCTGTTCGGCAACCGCTGCCGGCCAGTCACCCAGCTTGACCACGGCGCCGAACAGATAGGCGCTGACCAGCAGCAGCCGCGCCAGAAACCACGCCGGCGGCCAGTCGAGCAACGCCGCGACAAGGCGCGGCGTCATCGGGTGCTGTGGACTTCGGCGATATAGCCGCCGGGAAAGCGCAGCATCACCGCCTGGCGTGCGCCATCGGCATGGAGCGGCACCAGCGTTTCCACCCCGGCAGCACCCGCCTTGGCCAGTGTCGCCGGCAGGTCGGCGACTTCATAGCCGGTCAGTTCGCGCCCATAGGGCCAGGGCAACTGCCCATCCGAAACCATCACCAGCATCCGGCCATAGCCCGAGGTCAGCGCGATACGGCGATAGGTCTTGCCCGGCTGACCGATCGCGGCGCCATCGGCGGCGCGATCGTCGGACACCACGCGCCCCCTGGAAAAGGCCAGCCACCGGCGAACAAAGCCGTCGGCCGCGTCGGCCGTCAGATGGATGCGGTTCTCGGGCACGCTGGCCAGCGGCGGATAGCTCGGCTTGGCGGTGTGCCAGTAAAGCTGCATGTTGACGCCGCCGGGCCATTGCACCACGGCGTCGCGCCCGATCGGATCGGGAAAGCTGACGACGACCCGCGTCGCGCCGTTCCGGATCGCAGCAGCGACCGCGCTATCGAGATCGGTGACGAGATAGCCGGTTCGCTCGGCGCCGAACGGATAAGGCACCGGTGTCTTGAACCCGAAGACCGAAACCGTGCCGGCCGGCGTCAGCACCAGCTGCGACATCGTCTGGCTCGGCGTCGGCGTTACCTGGAATACGCCCTGCTTCGACATCGTGCCGCCAAAGGTCGCGACCAGGCTGGCGGTGAAGGCATCGAAGTCCGCCGGCGCGACATAGACATGGGTCGTGTCATACTGCGGACCTACCGAGAAATCGGCCGACACAGGCGCCGCTGCGACCGGCGCCGCAGCAACCAGGGCCGCAATCCCCAACGCGGTCAGGCGGCGCATCGGCAACATCGCAACACCCCTCACACCGCCCAGCAGCCGCAACCGAAGCTGCCCCAGAAACCCTGGACATCGGCGGTCGGCACTGTTCGTCCCAACGCGGCCGCATGGTCATGGCCATGGACTGCGCACCCCGATGCACAGCCGCAGGCGCTCGCCAGCCTGGCCGCCGCTTCGGGGGTGCGATGATAGCCGCCGAAAATGGCCACCGGTGACCAATCGGGCATCGGCGCCGGCAGCGGCGGCGCCAGCCCGGCATAATCGCCCTCGCCCGACACCACCGCGCCGCCCAGCATCGTCAGCACCGACCGCAGATGCGGAATCTCGGCTTCCGGCACCTGGAAATAATCCCCCGACAGGATCGCCAGATCGGCAAGCTGGCCAGCCTTGATCTGGCCCTTCTTGCCGACCTCGCTCGAAAACCAGGTGTTGTCATGGGTCCACAGCCGCAGCGCCTTTTCGCGGCTCAGCCGGTTGGCACCGGGATACAGCCCCAGCCCGCCCACGGTCTTGCCGGTGACCAGCCAGTTCAGCGACACCCAGGGGTTGTAGCTGGCAACGCGGGTCGCATCGGTGCCGGCGCCGACCGGAAGGCCCGCGGCGATCATCTTCGCGATCGGCGGCGTGCGCTCGGCGGCCTTTTCGCCATAGCGTTCGACGAAATACTCGCCCTGATAGGCCATGCGGTGCTGGACCGCGATGCCGCCGCCCAGTGCTGCGATACGGTCGATATTGCGGTCGCTGACCGTCTCGCAATGGTCGAAGAACCAGTTGATCCCGTTGAACGGAATGTCCCTTGCCACCTTCTCGTAGACGTCGAGCGCGCGGCCGATGGTCTGGTCATAGGTGGCGTGCAGCCGCCACGGCCATCTGTTCTCGGCGAGCAGCCGGATGACCGGCTCCAGGTCGCCCTCCATATTGGCCGGCATTTCGGGGCGCTCAACGCGAAAATCCTCGAAATCGGCGGCCGAATAGACCAGCATCTCGCCAGCACCATTGTGGCGATAGCTGTCGTCGCCCTGCCCCGGCTTGACCTGCCCGACCCAGCCCTGGAAATCCGCCAGCTCGGCCTTGGGCTTCTGGGTGAACAGATTATAGCTGATCCGCACCGTCAGCTGCCCGTCGGCGTGCAGCTTTTCGATGATCGCATAATCATCGGGGTAATTCTGGAAGCCACCGCCGGCATCGATGACGCCGGTCACGCCCAGGCCGTTCATCTCGCGCATGAAATGCCGGGTCGAATTGAGCTGATATTCGGGCGGCAGCTTCGGCCCCTTGGCCAGGGTTGCATAAAGGATCGTCGCATTGGGCTGCGCCAGCAACAGGCCCGTCGGGTTGCCGGCGGCATCGCGAACGATTTCCCCGCCCGGCGGGTTCGGCGTGTCCCTGGTATAGCCGACGACCCTCAGCGCCGCGGCGTTGAGCAGCGCGCGGTCATAGAGGTGCAGGATGAACACCGGCGTGTCCGGCGCTGCGGCGTTCAGTTCGTCGATCGTCGGCAGCCGTTTTTCGGCGAACTGGTGCTCGGTGAAGCCACCGACGACGCGCACCCATTGCGGCGCCGGCGTGTTGGCAACCTGCCGGCGCAGCATCGCCATGGCATCGGCGAGGCTCGGCACGCCGTCCCAGCGCAGTTCCATATTGTAGTTCAGCCCACCGCGGATGATGTGCATATGGCTGTCGATCAGGCCGGGGATCACCCGGCGGCCCTTGGCGTCGATGACGGTTGCCTCGGGGGCCGCGGCGCGGACCTCGGCTTCCGAACCGACAACGAGGAACTTGCCCGCCCGGATCGCGATCGCCTGCGCATCGGGATTTTTGCGGTCGAGCGTCGTGACACGCGCGTTGACGATGATGGTGTCGGACATGATCGGTCGTCCCCTGATCGAATGAAAGGGCGCAAGGCCCAGCGCACCGGCGCCGATGACAAGGGTGCGCCGATCGATGCTCATGCGTCGGGCCCCGCAGCGTCATCGGCGGCGCGCGCCCGCGCAGTGTCATCGGCGGCGCGCGCCTGTGGCGCGGGGGCGAACAGCCCCCTCACCATCGGCACCGCCTGTTCACCCAGCAACATGCCCAGCAGGCCGACCAGCGCAATGGTCGGCGGCGCCGGCGACCGCACCTTGAGCACACCATAGATCAGGCCGACCCCGATCCCGATCGCCAGCGAGATCAGATACGGCCGCACCGCCGTCAGTGCCCGCCTTCGGAGGCGCCGAACATCGACCGCGCATAGATGATGCCAAGGCCGTAACCGCCGGCCAGCGTCCGCGCGACACCGGTGGTGGCGTCATAGGTTTCGCCGCGCGCCCAATCGCGCTGCAGTTCGAGCAGATATTGCAGCGACGTCATCGGCACCGCGCCCAGCTGGATCATCCGCTGGCAGGCTCGCTCATGCGCCTCGTCGGTCACGTCGCCGCAGGCATCGGCGATGAAATAGACCTCGAAGCCCTGGTCGATTGCCGTTGCCGCCGGCCCGACGATGCAGACGCCCGTCCACAGCCCGGCAAGAACGACCCGCGGCTTGCCGATGCGGTTGACCTCGGCGACCACCGCCGCATCTTCCCAGCAGTTCATCGTGGTGCGATCGAGCAGCGGCAGGTCGGGCAACGGCGCGGTCACTTCGTCGAACATCGGGCCGGAAAAGCTCTTTTCCGCAACCGTCGTCAGGATGGTCGACACCCCGAAGACCTTGGCGGCATTGGCAAGAATGCCGGCGTTGGTGCGCAACAGGGTCAGGTCGATCGACCGCGTCGCAAAGGCCATCTGCGACTGGAAATCGATCATGAGCAGCGTGTGGTCGGTCGGGGTCAGCAGGGACTTGCCCGCCGCCGTGGTGGCAGTGATCGTCATGGCAGTTCCTTCGATGAAAGCGGGATCAGGACCGGATGAAAGCCAGAAGGTCGGGATTGAGAACATCGGCATGGGTCGTCAGCATGCCGTGCGGAAAACCCGGGTAGATCTTCAATGTCCCGTTCGGCAGCAGCTTGGCCTGCAGCATCGACGCATCTTCGAAGGGCACGATCTGGTCGTCGTCGCCCTGCATCGCCAGGACGGGAACGGTGATCGCTTTCAAATCCTCGGTCTGGTCGGTTTCCGAAAACGCCTTGATGCCCTGGTAATGCGCCAGCGCGCTGCCGGTCATGCCCTGCCGCCACCAATTGTCGCTCACCGCCGGCACCGTCTTTTCATGGTCGCGGTTGAAGCCATAAAATGGCCCGGCGGCGACATCGCGGTAAAAGCCGGCGCGGTCGGCGGCGAGCGCGGCGCGGAAGCCGTCGAACACCGCGATCGGCGTGCCACCCGGATTGGCGTCGGTCTTGACCATCAGCGGCGGCACCGAACTGACCAGCACCGCCTTGGCGACGCGGCCCTGCGGCTGGCCGAATTTGGCGACATAGCGCGCGACTTCGCCGCCGCCGGTCGAATGGCCGATGTGCACGGCATTGCGCAGATCGAGATGTTCGAAAACGGCCGCGGCGTCGGCGGCATAATGGTCCATGTCATGGCCGAAATCGACCTGGTCCGACCGGCCATGGCCGCGCCGGTCATGCGCGACGACACGATAGCCGTTGGCGAGGAAGAACAGCATCTGCGCGTCCCAATCGTCGGACGACAGCGGCCAGCCATGGTGGAACACGATCGGCTGGGCATCCTTGGGGCCCCAGTCCTTGTAGAAAATCGCGGTCCCGTCGCGCGTCGTCACAAAGGCCATCGTCGCTTCTCCATGCTTGCCGCCACCGGCGGCCGGTTACGGGTGCAAGATGGGCCAGACGGCCCGCGACAGCTTGACGATTCATGCCATTATTTGGCGCATCCGGTCGCGTTGCGCGGTTCAGCGCTAAAGGTCGATCAGTCCCCGCCGCGCTGCCAGCATCACCGCATGGGTGCGGTCGCTGGCGCCCAGCTTGGCAAAGCTCGCTTTCATGTGCCCCTTGACCGTGTCTTCCGAAATCGCCAGGCGCGCCGCGATCTGCTTGTTGGAATTGCCCAGCGCCGCCAGCGACAGCACCGCCGCCTCGCGTTCGGACAGCGGCTCGTCGAGGACATGCAGCGCGATCGCTGTCGCCACGCTGGCGTCGAGATGCTTGCCGCCATCATAGACGGACCGGATCGCATCGAGCAGTTCGTTGCGCAGGCTGGCCTTCAACAGATACCCCATGGCACCGGCCCGCAAGGCGCTAATCGCCCGCCCGTCGCCGGAAAACGTCGTCAGCATGATGATCCGCGCCTCGGGCGCCGTGCTGCGGATCGCCACGATCGCGTCGACGCCCGACATGTCCGGCATCTGCAGGTCCATCAGCACGACATCGGGTTTCAGCCGCGCATAGGCGGCGATGGCGTCGGCGCCGTTCGCTGCCTCCCCCGCCACCACCATGTCGGGCTGGGTTTCCAGCACCGCGCGCACGCCCTCGCGCATCAGGACATGGTCATCGACGATCAGCACGCCGATCGGCGCCCCTGTCACCCTTTGTCTGTTGCCCAGCCTGCGTTCCATCGGTTCCATCACCAGCCGGGGGCGCAGCTGCCGGCCTTCGCAGCGCCTGCCATGATAACGCCGGACGCCGGCGCGCGCATCCCCGGATCGATCCCCGTATCGATCACCGCCACGCCGCCAGCGCCGCAGTCAGCGCCCGGGTGGTCCGCGCCGCCTCGCCATTGCGGATGTCGAAAATCCATTCGAGCGGCGGCACGCCCGGGTCCGGATGGTCATCGATCGCGCGCAGCGCGCCGTGCATCATGCTCGCAGCGCTGGTGGCAATTGCGGTTGTCGGGATGTCGAGCTCCGACCAGCCGAGCAGGCAGGCGGCCCGTGCGGCCCGCCGGCGCCGTGCGTCGCGCATGGCCAGATGCGTCAGCTGGAACAGGCTGTCTGCGTCAACGCGGCTCGCCGGCCCCATGCCGACCAGCAAAAGCGTGCCGGCCCGCACCGGCGCCGGCAGCGGCGTCAGCACCAGGGTCTCGCGAAAGCGGCCGCCGAATATGCCGCCCTCGCGCAGCCGTCCCAGCGTACCGTGCAGCGCCACATCGAGCTGGCTCGCCCCGCCCCGCGTTTCCGCCGCCACATCCTGTTCGGACATGCCGACGATCAACAGATCGACACAAATCGTCGCCACGTCGATCTGTGCCACCTTGAAAACGACGTCACGCCACTGCCCCAGCGTCTGCGGTGCGACGTCCGTCATTCGGGTGGCAACGCGCGTCTGGCGAAGGACTGGACCGACATCGGACAACAATGCGCCCGGCCGGGTCATCTCCGCTTGGCAAGCCAGCGCCTCTTTTGGACGAAACTGCGCAAATGCACCGGGTGCGACGCCGGCGCGTGTCAATGGTCGGCCTGCCACGTCCGCCGCCACCGCATCGGCGTGGTGCCGAGCACGCGGCGGAAAAGCCGTGTCAGATGCGCCTGGTCGTTCAACCCGCAGGCAAGCGCGATCTGCGACAGCGATTCGCGGGTATCCACCATCATCGCCTGCGCCCGCCGGACCCGCTGCCGGATGATGTAGCTGTGCGGGGTTTCGCCCACCGTTGCCTTGAACGCACGGCAGAAATGCCCCGTGCTCAACCGGGCGACCCCGGCGAGCTCGTCGGCGGCAAGCGCCCCCGTCAGGTTGCGATCGATGTGTTCGGTCACCCGGCGCAACTGCCAGCCGGCGAGACCGCCCTTGATCGATGTCCGGGCCGAACCCTTGGCCCCGGCCTCGCCGGCCGCAGCCGGATGCGGCGCCCACGTCGGCGATCCGCCCTCCATCAGCAGCACCGACAGCTGCGCCAGATAGCGCCTGGCCCTGTCGGGATCGTCTTCGAGACAGCCTCGCGCCCCGGCGATCAGCCCTTCGACCTCGGCCAGCAACAGCGCCGCGGGCCGGTGCGCCAGCGCGGTTTCGGCAACAAAGATCGACTGCGCAAAGGTCATGCCGCCAAGGTGCCGTGCCCGGCCGGTTGCCGACAGCCCCGTCCGGGTCGCCGCCGCCCCCTCTTTCGGGGCTGGCACCCTTCACATCTCGACAGCGCCCCCCAGCGGCGGCACCAGCGCCGGCCACCCCGACACCGGTATCGCCGCGTGCCGCCCGCGCAGCGCCGCGATCACCCCGCCATGGGTGACGATCGCGATCCGCCGCGCCGGCAGCGCCGCGCGCGCCGCAACGACCCGGTCGGCGAGCGCGCATGTCGTTTCGCCGCCGCCCGGACGGAACACGTCGGGAGCGTCGACCATGCCGTCCATGGCGTTGCCGGTGGCGCGGTAGATGGCATTCCAGGTCACCCCTTCCCACGCGCCGAAATCACGTTCCCGCCACGCCGGATCGGCGATCGCCTCGACCGCGCCGTGCCGCGCGATCCACCGCGCCAGGACGGCGGCGCGGCGCAACCCGGAATGGATGACAAGCTCCGGCCGCCAGCGCGCCAGATCGGGCGCGAGCAAGCGCGCCTGTGCCGCCCCCGCCCGGCTCAACCCCGGGTCGCTGGCGCCATAGCAACGGCGGTGCCAGTCCCGCGCCACCTCGGTATGGCGGATCAACAGCAGCGCTGCGCTCATCCAGCGGTCGCCGCCAGCAGCAGCAACAATTGGCCGGCATAGGCACCAAAGCCCAGGCAGTCGCCGGTGCTGCCGCCGATACGGCGCAGCAGCATCGCCCGGAACCACAGCACGAACGCCGCCGACGCCGCCAGCGTCAGCAGCGCCGGTCCCGGCGCCGCCCAGGCGAACGGCGCGAGGCCGGGGACCGCCGTCAGCACCGCCAGCCCGATCACGCCGCCACCGACGCCCGATCCGATATCCTTTGCCAGCCCGGTTCCCGCCGCTGCCGGCGGCACTGCCGCCATCAGCACCGCCGCCAGCAACCGGCCAAAGCAGGCCGAGGCGATCATGATGCCGGCAGCGGCAACTGGCGTCGCCATGCCGACCACTGCCATCAACAACACGGCGCGCAGCCCGATCGCCAGCCCCAGCCCGACCGCGCCATAGCTGCCGATGCGGCTGTCCTTCATGATCCGCCGCACATCGTCGGAAGTTTGGCCACCCCCGAAGGCATCGCAGAAATCGGCGACCGCATCTTCGTGGAAGGCGCCGGTCAACCGCGCTTCGACAATCAGCGCCGCGACCACTGCAACCGGCACCGGCCACCACCGCGCCGCGCCCAGCGCCACCGCCGCCGTCACCGCGCCGACCAGCGCCCCGACCAGCGGGAACCAGCCCACCGCACGCACCAGCCCACTATGCACCTGTGCCGACGACAGGCCGGTGGTGCCCGGTACCGGCAGCCGGGTCAGGAACTGCACCGCCAGCAGCGGCGGCGCCCACCAGGGGCAGTCCGCGTCTTTCATTGCGGTGCCAACACGTCCGCCAGCAGCGCCACATCCCGGATGACCGCCGCCGCGCTGTCGAGCAGCGGCAGCGCCACCAGTGCCCCGGTGCCTTCACCCAGCCGCATCTGCCAATCGAGCACCGGCTCCAGCCCCAGATGCGCCAGGGCAGCGCCATGCCCCGGCTCGGCCGACCGGTGCGCGGCGATCATCCGCCGCGCCGTCCCCGGCGCCAGCCGCTCCGCCACCAGCGCCGCCGCGGTCGCCACATAACCATCGAGCAGCAGCGTCGCCCCCGCCGCGGCGCCGGCGGCAAAGAACCCGGCCATGGCGACGATCTCGAACCCGGCCACCGCCGAGATGGCGCCGCGCGGATCGTCCGCCAGCCGCGGCCGCGCCCGGTCGACCGCTTCGCCGACGATCCGCCGCTTGATGACCATTGCCGCATCATCGGCACCGGCGCCGCGGCCGACCGCGATATCGGTCGACGCCCCCGCCAGCAGCGAAGTCAGGCATGCCGCCGGCGTCGTGTTGCCGATCCCCATTTCCCCGGTGATCAGCACGGCATTGCCAAGCCCGACCGCCAGCGCCGCCTCCGCCCCGCCGGCGGTCCAGGCCGCTTCGAACTGCGCCGCCGTCATCGCCGCGCCCTGAGACAGGTCGGCGGTGCCCGCCGCCACCGGCACCGACCGGTAATGGTCGGGCCACGGCTGTGGCGGCGGCGTGACCGCCCCGACATCGACCAGCCGCAAGGTGCAGCCATGCGCCGCCGCCAGCACCGCGCTGCTCGCCTGCCCCGCCAGGATCGTCGCCATCATCAGGCCAGTCACCGCCGATGGCCACGCCGACACGCCTTGCGCCACCACGCCATGATCGCCGGCGAACAGCGTCAGCGCGCGCGGCCGTGTCACCGGATCGATCCGCTGCTGCACCACCGCCAGCCGCACCGCCAGCGCCTCCAGTTCCCCCAGGCTGCGCGGTGGCTTGGCGAGCGCGTCGAGCCGCGCCCAGGCTGCTGCTTCATCGATCATCGGGCTGTCCCTGCCATTGTCATTATCTGTTCGCTGTCGACGGTTTCGGCCAGCGCCGCGGCGAGCGCGTCGAGCGCCACGTCGACCCTTTGCGCCTGGTCGACGCCGTCCGACGCCACCCCCAGCCGCGCCAGCCAGGCCGCGCGCTGGCGTGCATCGTTGAACAGGCCGTGGATGTAGCATCCGGCTATCCGGCCATCGGCCGTCGTCGCGCCATCGTGGCTGCCATCCGCCAGGCGCAGCAACGGTGCGGTCCCCGGGTCGACGTCCGGGTCGAAGGTCGTGCGTCCGGAATGGATCTCGTAGCCCGCGAACGCGGCGCCATCGGCAAGGCTGGTCCCGGTCGTCGCGGTCAGCCGCTTGTCGTCGGTCAGCCGCGTCGTCACCGGCAGATAGCCGAGCCCCGCCGCGCTCCGATCCGGCCCCTCGATGCCCTGCGGGTCGGTGATGCTGTGCCCCAGCATCTGGTAACCGCCACAGATGCCGAGCAGATGGCCGCCACGCCGGACATGCGCGGCAATGTCGATATCCCAGCCCTGCGCGCGGAGGAACGCCAGGTCGGCAATCGTCGCCTTGGTGCCGGGAAGGATGATCAGCGCCGCATCGGCCGGGATCGCCTGCCCCGGCGGAACGAACACCAGCCGCACCCCGGGTTCGTGGATCAACGGGTCGAAATCGTCGAAATTGGCGATGCGTGACAGCATCGGCACGGCAATGGTGACGGCGCCTTCACTGCGCCGCGCCGTTTCCAGCACGACGCCGTCCTCGGCCGGCAGCTGCCGCGCCGCGGCAATCCACGGCACCACCCCCAGCCCCGGCCAGCCGGTGCGCCGGGCGATTTCGGCATAGCCATCGTCGAACAGCCGCACATCGCCGCGGAACTTGTTGATCAAGAAACCGCGGATCATGGCGGCGTCGTCGGGATCGATGACGACCCTGGTGCCGACCAGCGAGGCGATGACGCCGCCGCGATCGATGTCGCCGACCAGGATCACCGGCACGCCGGCGGCGCGGGCAAAGCCCATGTTGGCGATGTCGCCGCGGCGCAGGTTGATCTCAGCCGGGCTGCCGGCACCTTCGACGACGACGAGATCGGCGCGGCCACGCAACCGGGCATAGCTTTCCAGCACGGCACCGAGCAATTCGCCCTTGCGCCCCTGATAGTCGGCGGCACCCAGCTGCCCCAGCACCTTGCCATGGACGATGACCTGCGCCCCGGTATCGGATTGCGGCTTGATCAGCACCGGGTTCATGTCGGTCGACAGTTCGGCGCGGCACGCCATGGCCTGCAACGCCTGGGCGCGGCCGATCTCGCCGCCGTCGGCGGTTACCGCCGCATTGTTCGACATGTTCTGCGGCTTGAACGGCAGCACCTTCAACCCGCGATTGGCGAACAGCCGGCACAGACCGGCCACCAGCACCGACTTGCCGACATCGGAGCCGGTGCCCTGCAACATCACAGCAGCCATGCGACACCCCCCACGATCACCCACAACAACAGGCAGGCCCGGCGATAGATGGCCAGCGCGCGGCCCAGATCGGCGGCGACCGGCTGCGGCCCGGCGCCCAGCCGGGCACGCGATGCCGGTTCCCCCGCATAGGTCACCGGCCCGCCGAGCTGGCGCCCCAGCGCTCCGGCCATCGCCGCTTCGGGCCAGCCGCCGTTGGGCGAGGCGTGCTTGCCGGCATCGCGCCACATCGTCGCCAGCCCGCCGCCACCGGCCAGTGCCACCAGCAACCCGGACAGCCGCGCCGGCACCAGCATCACCAGGTCATCGGTGCGCGCCGCCGCCCAGCCGAAATCGCCATGGCGTTCGTCGCGATGGCCGATCATCGAATCGGCGGTGTTGACCGCCTTGCACACCAGCAACCCTGGCAGGCCGGCGACCAGAAACCAGAATGCCGGCGCGACGACGCCGTCGCAAAAACTCTCGGCCAGGCTTTCGATGGCGGCAACCGCGACGCCGCCTTCATCCAGCCCCGCCGTGTCACGACCGACGATGGCGGACACCGCGACCCGCGCCACCGCCAGATCACCGGCCAGCAGCGGACGCGCCACTGCCGCCACATGGTCGTACAGGCTGCGCTGCGCCAGTCCGGTCGTCGCCACCAATATCAGCACGGCGATGCCCCAGCCGTCCCCGGCCAGCCAGGTAATGGCCCAGCCAAGACCCCCGGCGATCCCGACGATTGCCCCCAGCAGCAGCACGCCCGACAGCTTGCGTCGCCACCGCCCGCCCCGGTTCCAGCCCCGGTCCATCCCGGCGATGGCCGCGCCGATCCAGCTGACGGGATGGCCGATGGCGCCGTACAGCCACGCCGGATAGCCGATCGCCGCCTCCGCCACCAACGCCGCCAGCAATTGTTCGGCACGCGCGCTCATCCGGGGCGGCTCATGTCCGTCCGGTGGCGACGATGAACCGCCGACCATCGGGGGTATGGCCGACATGCGCCGCGACACCATAGGTTTCGGCGATCAGCGCGGGGGTCAGCACAGCCTCGGTCGCGCCATGCGCGACGACGCGCCCGCCGCGCATCAGCATCACCGCATCGGCGACGCGGGCCGCCTGGTTGAGATCGTGCAGCACGACGATGACGCCTGCGCCCGCGGCCGCGATGGCGCGCAAGCGGTCGAGCACATCGAGCTGGTGCGCCGGGTCGAGACTGGCAAGCGGTTCATCGGCAAGCAGCCATTCAGGTGTCCCCGCCAGCACCCGCGCCAGTAGCACGCGGCCGCGTTCACCACCCGACAGGCTGGTCACGACCCGCGTCGCCAGCCCGGCAACATCGGTCGCCGCCATCGCCGCGGCCACGGCCGCCCGGTCGACGTCGCTTTCCCCCCAGCGGCCGCGATGCGGAAACCGCCCGAGCGCGACCAGGGTCGCCACATCGACATCCCAGTTCACATCGGCGGTCTGCGGCAGGAAGCCGATGCGCCGCGCGAGGTCGCGCCGCGGCACCGCCGATCGCGCCACGCCATCGATCCGCACCACCCCGCGATCAGGGTTGCGCAGCCCGGCGAGGCAGGCAAGCAAGGTCGACTTCCCGGCACCGTTGGGTCCCAGCACCGCCGTCACCGCGCCGCGCCGGAACGTGGCGCCGACATCGATTAGCGCCGGGTTGCCGCCCAGCGCCACCGACAGATTTTCCACCGAAAGCGTCATGGCAGCTGCCGCCGCATGCGCAGCAACAGCGCAAGGAAGAACGGCCCGCCGAGCATCGACATCGCAATCCCCAGCCGCAGTTCGCTGACCGTCGGCAAGGCCCGCACCAGACTGTCCGCCACCACCAGCAACAATGCCCCGCCCAGCGCCGAGGGCAGCAACACCGCCGACGGCCGGTTGCCGGCAAACGGCCGCACCAGATGCGGCACCATCAAGCCGACAAAACCGATGATCCCCGCTGCCGCCACCGACGCCCCGACGCAGATGCCGACACCGATGACGATCAGCACCTGCAGCCGCAGCGGATCGACGCCCATCGACCGCGCCGCCGTTTCGCCCAGCGTCAACGCATCGAGCGAACGGCCGGTCAGCGCCAGCACCCCGGCGCCAACGGCGATCAGCGGCAGCGCCATGCGAACATCGTCCCAGCTGCGATCGGTCAGCGCCCCCATCAGCCAGGTGACGATCTGCGACGTCGCGAACGGCGTCGGCGCGAGGCTGATCGCCAGGGCCGTCATCGACCCGGCGATGCTCGACAGGATAACCCCGCCCAGCGTGAACACGATCAGGCTGCCCGATCGCCCGACCAGCAGCGCCAGCAAGGCCATCGACACCGCCGCCCCGGTCAGCGCAAACGCCGGCAACAGCCAGGCCGCCGCGGCATAGCCGAAGAACAGCGAGAGCACCGCGCCAAGCGCCGCCCCCGCCGACACCCCGAACAGCCCCGGATCGGCCAGCGGATTGCGCAGATACCCCTGCATCGCCGCCCCTGAAATCCCCAGCGCCCCCCCCACCAGCCCCGCCAGCACCGTGCGCGGCGCCCGCAATTCGGCAATGATCAGCCAGCGCGGATCATTGCCCTGCCAGGCAGCCAGCGGCAGCCAGACCTTCCCCGCCATCAGCGACAGCGCCATGGCGCACAGCAGGGCGACAATCAGAAGGATGTTGAACCGCTGCGTCACAGGCTGCGCCGCGCATCCGCCAACGCCGCCACGGCATCGATGATCGTCGGGCCGCCGCATCGCAACAGCCGCTCCGGATAGGGGCGGATGGCGATATGCCCACCCATCCGCCGCAAGGCAGGATGGCCCAGCATCCGGTCTTCCCCGCGTTCATCGCCGACCGAAAACAGCACCCGCGGCGCCCGCGCGATCAGATATTCGAGCGGCAGCACATCCCAGTTCTTCAGCCCGTAATCCTTGCTCAGATTGTGAAAGCCGGTCCGGCGCAACAGCTCGCTGGCCAGCGTCTTTTCTCCCGGCACCAGCCCGCCGCCCTGCCAGATGAGCGCCGGCACCCGCCCCGCCGGGCCGCCCGCCGCAGCGACGGCTGCATCGATGCGAGCGTTCAGCCGCGCCCCGCGGTCGGGATGACCCACTGCTGCCGCAATCTGGCGCACCTGCTCCCGACTTTCGGAAATGGTTTCCGGTACGCCCAGTTGCAGCAGCGCAATGTCCATCCGTTTGAGGGCGGCGATCGTCGCCGGCGCGACATGGGCCCCGGCGATGACGAGGTCGGGCGCCAGTGCCACCACTTCCTCGGCGGTTCCCGACGTCGCCGCGTATCGCGCCGCTTCGGACGCCGTGATCGAACTCGCCCGCGGGTCCTTGGAATAATGGCTGATTCCGGCAATCTGCCCAGGATCGGCGACATGCATCAATATGGCATCGACACAGGGGTTGATCGATACGATGCGCGGCGGGGCAGCCGCTGCCGGCGCCGTGACCAGCAAGGCAAGGGCGATGATCCGCATCAATATTCGACGCCCTTCTGCGCCTTGAAGCCGGCCTTGAACGGGTGCTTCACCTCGGCGAATTCGGTGACCAGATCGGCAATCTCCAGCAGCTCGGGCCTGGCATTCCGCCCGGTGATGCAGATGTGCTTGGTCAGCGGCCGTTCGCGGAGAAACGCCACGATCTCGTCGATCGGCAGCGTGTCGTTGCGCAGCACGATGTTCAGCTCGTCGAGGATGATGAAATCATAGGCCGGGTCGAGGATCCGCGCCTTGGATCGCTCCCAGGCGGCGCGGGCGGACGCAATGTCCTGCGCCCGGTCCTGCGTGTCCCAGGTGAAGCCGTCGCCCATCACCTCGAAGGTCAACAGCTCGGGGTTGGCCTGGAAGAAGTTTTTTTCCCCCGTCTCCCAGCTGCCCTTCACATATTGGACGATGCCGACCTTCATCCCCCAGCCAAGGCTGCGGATGGCCATGCCGAAGGCCGACGACGACTTGCCCTTGCCGTTGCCGGTGTGGACGATCAGCAGGCCGCGTTCCAGCGTATGACGCGCCTGAATGCGTTCGCGCGCCGCCTGCACGCGCTTCATCCGGGCATTATGCGCTGCAAATTCGTCGGGATTGTCGGTCATGACAGGCTCCTGCTGCGAAGGGCGTGCGCCAGCCGCGCCAGCTGGTCGGCATCTGCCGGCAATCCGATCCGCAGCCGCCGTGGCTGGTCGGCGAAGGGCCGGGTCAAGATGGCCTGGCCGGCGAGGTGGCGGAACAACGCCGCGGAATCATCGGTATCGACCAGCGCGAAGCACGACGTGCCGCCACATTGCGCCAGGCCGGCGGCGGCGATCGCGGCAGCCAGTCCGGCTGCGGCGTGCGACAGCCGCACCCGCTGCGCCGCCTGCCAGCCGTGGTCGCGATAGGCCGCCGTGCCGATGGCGATGGCCGGACCCGACAGCGGCCAGTCGCCGAGCAGCCGCCGCAGCGGTGCCGCCACCGCCGGCGGCGCCACGACGAACCCCAACCGCAGCCCCGCCAGCCCGAAAAACTTGCCGAAGGACCGCAGCACGATCGTTGCCGGCCAGCCTGTTGTGGCAAGGCTCGGCGCGCCGCCGGCATCGGCAAAGGCTTCGTCGATGATCAGCCAGCCGGCCTTGGCCTCCATCGCCTGCGCGGCGACGGCAAGGGCGTCGCGAGAAGCGATGGCACCATCCGGGTTGTTCGGCCGCGCCAGCACCAGCGCGTCATGCGCGTCGGCGTCGATCGCGGCGATGACGCGCGCACCGGGCCACATCGCGACATGGCCCGAATAGCCCGGCCCGACCACCGCCGGCGCCTTTGCCGCGATGACCTGCCCCAGCAACCGCAAGGCGATATCGCTCCCCGGCACCGCCACCGTGTCGGCGGCATCGCTGCCGAAGACGGTGGCAGCGGCGGATTCCAGCGCCGCCAGCGCCGCCGGCTCCGGCAACCGCGCCAGTGCCAGCGGGTCGATCGCGGCCGGATAGGCCCAGGGGCTGATCCCGGTCGACAGGTCGATCCAGTCGTCGCGGCCCGGAAATGCCGCGCGCGCCAGCGCCAGCCGTCCGCCATGAACGGCGAAATCGGCAACACTGGCACGCGCTTGCATCATCAGTAGGTCACCCGCACCCCGGCATAGCCGGCACGGCCCGGCTGGCCATAGCGGATGACTGTCTCATAGCGTTCATCGAACAGGTTCTCGACCCGGCCGTAAAGTTCGATGTTCCGGGTGATCGGGAACGCAGCGCGGACGTCGGCGAGCACATAGCCCTGAACGCGCGTGGTGTTGGCGGCATTGTCGAAACTCCGCCCGACATGCGTCACGGTGGCGCCGGTTTCCAGCCCGAACGGCCAGCGATAGTCGACGAGGGTGCTGACGCTCTGCTGCGGGCGCCGCACCAGCAGCTTGCCGAAATTGGCGTTGCCCGGCGACCGGTTGACGGCGTTGGTATAGGTATAGTTCGCCTGCACGCGCAGCGCCTCGACAGGACGCAGCGCCAGCCCGACTTCCACGCCATCGGCGCGCGCCCGCGCGACATTGTCATAGGTCCCCGATGGCCGCCCCGCACAGATGCCCGTCAACGGCCGCGTGCACGAGACAAAGGCGATCAGATTGGTGCTGTCGCGCTTGAAATAGGTGGCGCTGGCTTCCAGCGCGCCGTCCAGCATCGTCTGGGTGATGCCCGCGTCCCAGCCCTTCGACCGTTCGGGCTGCAACAGCTGGTTCCCATATTCGCTCTGCAGCTGGTACAGCGAAGGCGCCTTGAAGCCTTCCGAATAGCTCGCCCGGAATGCCGTGCCCGTGGCAGCGACGGTATAGACGCCGCTCCCGCCGAAGGTCGTGGCACCGCCGAAGCGATTGTGATCGTCGTGCCGCACGCCGCCGGTCAGTGTCAGCCCGGCGACCGGCGTCGCCACCAGC
This sequence comes from Polymorphobacter fuscus, assembly GCF_011927825.1. Taxonomy (NCBI): domain Bacteria; kingdom Pseudomonadati; phylum Pseudomonadota; class Alphaproteobacteria; order Sphingomonadales; family Sphingosinicellaceae; genus Sandarakinorhabdus; species Sandarakinorhabdus fusca. Next base: position 665,666 of record NZ_JAATJI010000001.1, read on the forward strand.
TGGCCGTAGACGCTGTCGATGCGGGCCCGGCCGCGGGTGACGGGGCCGCCATAGCTCGACGTGTTGAAGCGCGAGGTTTCCCGTTCCAGCCCGGCGGTCGCCTGCCAGCCATCGGCAATGTCGAACACGCCCTGATATTCCAGCCGCTCGTTGCGGCCGTCGCTGGCAAAGGTCTCGGTGCCCTGGTCATTGCTGGTGCGGTGGGTGTCGGTAAAGGCAAAGCCGAGCCGGTTGCGGAAGCGGCCGTCGAGAAAGGCCGCGTTAAGGCCGGTATAGGCGACGATTTCACGGGTTTTCGACACTTCGAGCGTATCGCCAAAGGCGAAGCTGGGCGGCGGAAAGCCGTCGATGCCGACCTTGCCATTGACGTACCAGCCGCGCGCATCGATCGAAATGGCATCGGTCAACGCCAGGTTGAGATTGCCGTTGGCGCTGAAATTGTCATAGCCGTCGCGCTCGCGGCCGCCACGCGCCTCGCTGAACGACGAAATGCCATCGGTGCGGAAATAGCCCGCCCCGGCGCTCGCCGACAGCGGCCCTGCCTTGCCCGAAACATTGCCGACAAGTTGCGCGGTGTTGCGAAAGCCATATTCGCCGCGCGCATTGATCGCGAGGTCCTCGGTCGGCGGCCGCGTGATCATGTTGATGACGCCGCCGATCGCCTGGCTGCCCCACAGCACCGATTGCGAGCCGCGCAGCACCTCGATGCGGTCGATATTGCCGACCAGCAGGTTGCCGAAGTTGAAGCCGCCGCCGGGCGACGACGGGTCGTTGAGCTTGACCCCGTCGATCAGCGCCACGGTCTGGTCACTGTCGGCGCCGCGGATGAACACCGACGTCGCCGTGCCGATGCCGCCGTTGCGAGCGATGGACACGCCCGGCAGGGTGCGCAGGATATCGACGACGGAAACAGTCTGGCGACGGGTGATTTCGCCCGAATCGACGATGCTGATCGACTGGCCGACACGCGACAGCGGCTGCGGGCTGCGATTGGCGGTCACGACAATGGTGTCATCGGGCGCGTCGAGCGCCAGCGCGGGGGCAGAAATCGCAGTCGTCAGCAGAACGGAAAGGAAAAAACGCATGGAACCTCCTTGTTGAACAACAAGAGGTTGCGCGCGCCGACAGGCACGGTCTTGCAATCAGCCAACGGATCGAAACCCATCACGCACGCCACCTCCTTCGATGTCGTCACGCGAGGGGATCCCCCCGATCACACCAAACACCCCGTTGGCGCAAAGGACCGACCGCGTCAGGCAGGTCTCCTGGCTCCCGGGTCGTCACGTCCGCCCCGCCTTCCCGGCCGCTTGCGCGGCCAGTGGCACGATGGGGCGACCGCTCGCCGGTCACAGTTGCGGGCACAGCCCCGGATTGCAGGCACAAATCCTGCTCCCGGGTTCCCTATTATTTCCATTTCTGGAAACCTGACGCAAAGGCTCGATATTCGGGCAAGTGCGAAAGGGCAAGCGTGGCAATTACCGAATTGACTTTTTACCTCGGCGGCGCCCGGTCGGGCAAAAGCCGCCGCGCACAGGCCCATGCCGAGCGCCTTTCCGGCGACCTCGTCTACCTCGCGACCGGCCAGGCGTTCGACGCCGAAATGGCCGATCGAATCGCCCGCCACCGTGCCGATCGCGGGCCGCGCTGGCGCACGGTCGATTGCCCGATCGACCTGCCGGGTGCGGTCGCCCGCGAGGCGGTTGCCGGCCAGGTCGTGCTGGTCGATTGCCTCACGCTCTGGACCAGCAATGTCCTGCTCGCCGACGGCGACATGGACGCCGCCACCGACAATCTGCTCGGCGCTCTCGCCGCTTCCGCCGGCCCCGTCATCCTGGTCAGCAACGAGGTCGGCCTGGGGATCGTCCCCGACAATGCGCTGGCCCGCCGCTTCCGCGACGCCGCCGGGCGGCTGCACCAGGCGGTCGCCGCACGCGCCGACGCCGTCCATTTCGTCGCCGCCGGGTTGGCGCTCCAGCTCAAATAACCGCTCTAGTGGCGTTCCAGCTCGGCGCGGCCGACCACCATGTGGTGGACTTCATCAGGGCCATCGGCAAAGCGCAGGTGGCGGACATCGGTGTACATCGCCGACAAGGGGCTCCACTGCGACACGCCCGTCGCGCCATGGATCTGCATCGCCTGGTCGATAATCGTCGCGACCTTTTCCGGCACCATCGCCTTGACCATGCTGACCCACACCCGCGCCTCGCGGTTGCCGAGCACGTCCATGGCGCGCGCCGCCTTCAGCACCATCAGCCGCATCGCCTCGATCTCGATCCGCGCCCGCGACACGGTTTCCAGGTTCTTGCCGAGCTGGATGATCGGCTTGCCGAACGCCACCCGCGATGTTGCGCGCTTGACCATCAGGTCGAGCGCCTTTTCGGCCTGCCCGATGGCGCGCATGCAATGGTGGATGCGCCCCGGCCCGAGCCGCACCTGCGAAATCTCGAACCCCCGCCCGACGCCGAGCAGGATATTCTCCTCGGGCACGCGCACGTTCTCCAGCTTGATGTGCATGTGCCCGCGCGGCGCATGGTCATGGCCGAACACCGTCATCGGCCCCAGCACCTGGACGCCGGGCGTGTCCATCGGCACCAGGATCTGCGACTGCTGGCCGGAAGCGGGCCCGTCGGGGTTGGTCTTGACCATGCAGATCATGATCTTGCAGCGCGAGTCACCGGCGCCGGAAATATAATATTTCTCGCCGTTGATGACCCATTCGCCGTTTTCGAGCACGGCCCGGGTGCTGATGTTCTTGGCATCCGACGAGGCGACGCCCGGCTCGGTCATCGCATAGCAGCTGCGGATTTCGCCGTTAAGCAATGGCTTCAGCCAGCGCTCCTTCTGCGCCTCGGTGCCGACCCGCTCCAGCACTTCCATGTTGCCGGTGTCGGGCGCCGAACAGTTGAGCGTCTCGGACGCCAGCGGCTGCTTGCCGAGCTCGGCGGCGATATAGGCATAGTCGAGGTTGCTCAGCCCCTTGCCGATCTCGGAATCGGGCAGGAAGAAATTCCACAGCCCCGATTGCTTGGCCTTGTTCTTGGCGGTTTCAAGCAGTTCGAGCTGCCCCGGCGCCCAGCTCCAGCGGTCGGCACGGCCTTCCCCGAGGCGATAAAATTCCTCGGCGATCGGTTCGACATTCTCGGCAATGTGCCGCTTGACCGCGTCGAACAGGGGCTGCGATTCGGGCGACATGGCAAGCTGGTTGAGCGCCGCCTCGGTTTCGGGGCTCGTCGTCGGCAGAACATGCAGCATCGGGTCGGTCCTTCACCACGCGGCCAATCCCGGCCGCTCACACCCACAGGCTGCGCCAAGCCACCGCAGCGCGCCACCCGGCATTTGGGCAGGTTTGCAGCCGGAGCGGCTGTGGAGGCATGATCGCGGCAAAGGGAGACCCGCCATGAACCTTGCCGACAAGACCATCGTCATCACCGGCGCCGCCGGCGGCATCGGCGCCGCGCTGGCGCACCGTTTCGCTGCGGAAGGGGTGCGGCTGATCGTCTGCGCCGACATCGACGGCGACGGCGCCGCCGCCACCGCAGCCGCGGTCGGTGGCGTCGGCATCCGCACCGACGTGTCGCGGGAAGCCGATATCCAGCAGCTGATCGAAACCGTCGAAGCCGACCATGGTCCCATCGACCTGTTCTGCTCCAACGCCGGCATCGGCATCGGCGGCGGTGCGGAGGCCAGCAACGACGGCTGGCAGCGCATCTGGGAGATCAATGTCATGGCGCATGTCTGGGCGGCGCGCCACTTGGTGCCGCGGATGATCGCGCGCGGCGGCGGCTATCTGATGAACACGGCGTCGGCGGCCGGGCTGTTGTCGCAGATCGGCTCGGCGCCCTATGCCGTCACCAAGCACGCCGCCGTCGGCCTCGCCGAATGGCTGGCGCTGACGCATGGCGACGACGGCATCAAGGTGTCCGTCCTCTGCCCCCAGGCCGTCCGCACCGCGATGACGGCGGGCAACCCGGACGGCGTCGCCAGCATCGACGGCATGATGGAGCCGGAGGTGCTGGCCGAATGTTGCGTGCGGGCACTGGCGGACGAGACCTTCCTCATCCTGCCGCACCCCGAAGTGCTCGATTACATGCGCCGCAAGACAGCCGATTACGACCGCTGGATCGGCGGCATGCGCAAACTGAACCGGGCGTATCGGGGTTAGGGTCACGTTTCAGAACGTCCCTTCGGCGACAGGCGACCCAAAGTGGTCCAAAGCTGATGTTTTGCTGCCATCTCGATGGGGCTTCGAATGACGGAAGCTGGGACTTGGCGGCCATTCACTACGGCTGCGGCGAATGACAGCTTCCGCCCAGTAGCGGCCGCTTGGACGCCCTTGTAAAGATGCCGAAACCAGACATTGCAGGTGGCCCGGTTTTTATGTCGTCGCGCCGAGAAATCTATCTGATCAGGCATGGCGAAACAGAGTGGAACGCCGCTGGACGCTTTCAAGGCATCCTCGATTCTCGCCTGACCGAAAAGGGAGTGGCACAGGCCGAAGCATATGGGCGACACCTCGCGACGGTTTCAACCAAGATCGAAAAGTTGGTAGCAAGCCCATTGGGCAGGGTTCGCGAGACCACCGCCATCATTCAGTCTTTTGGCAGATTTCCAGAGGCACAGTGGGATCATCGAATTGCCGAGGTTTCGGTTGGGTCTTGGGATGGACTTACGCACGCTGACATCGAGGCTCAGTGGCCGGGGCTGTTGAACGGATCGACACCATTCGACTGGTTTTTCCGATCGCCGGACGGCGAAACCTACGACGCCGCCATGGCGCGAGTCATCGAGTGGCTGGATAGCTTGTCGGGTGTCGTTCTTGCCGTGTCGCATGGACTGACAGGCCGCCTAATTCGGGGAGCCTATCTCAATCTGATGATGGATCATGCACTCAGCTTGCCCGTTCCGCAGGACGTGATCTGGCGATTAGCCGACACACGCATTGAGCCGATCCGCGTCTCTTGAAGCCGGACCAACCCCAGTGTCCTCTTTCCCAGGGCGGCTGACGCTAAGCTGTCTGTCTCATATCCACGAAAGCCGCCATTGCCATGCCCAATGTCGAACGACCGGCTATGGGTCGAGAACTGCCATTGCCGCCACAGGTAGTCAGGGTCAGATTTTGACCTAGCGCCCGATCAGCGCATCCGCCATCGCCGCCACGATCGCATCCACGTCGAGGCGATATTCGCGGTACAGGTCCGGCAGGTCCCCCGTCTGCCCGAAGCGGTCGACGCCGAGCGGCACCACCCTCTGCCCGCGCACGCCGCCGAGCCACGATAGCGCCGCCGGCGACCCGTCGAGCAACGTCACCAGCCGGGCGCCGGCGGGCAGTGCACCGAGCAAAGTCTCGACATGCGACGGCGCGGCGCCGTCCGCCCAGCGCGCGGCCCCCGCCGCGCTCCAGCCGCGGTGCAGCAGGTCGGGTGAGGTCACGACCAGCAGGCCGAGACCCGGCACATCGTCCTGCAACGCCTCCCACGCGGCCAGCGCTTCGGGCAGCAGCGCCCCCATCGCGACGATCGCGGCCTCCGCGGCATCGCCCGGCGGCTTCAGCCAATAGCCGCCGGCGATCGTCCCCTGCCGCCAGGCGTCGTCGGTCCGCACCGGCTGGACCAGGTTGCGCGTCGTCAACCGCAGATAGACCGAGCCGCCGTCCGCCGCCTGCAGATGCCCGAAGCTCCAGTGCATCAGCGCCGCCAGTTCGTCGGCATAGGCCGGCTCGAACATCGTCAGCCCTGGCTGCCCCATGGCGATCAACGGCGGGTTGATCGACTGGTGCGCCCCGCCTTCGGGCGCCAGCGTCAGCCCTGATGGCGTCGCCACCAGCAGGAAGCGTGCGTCCTGGTAACAGGCATAGTTCAGCGCATCGAGCCCGCGCGCGATAAACGGATCATAGACCGTGCCCACCGGAATCAGCCGGGTGCCGAACAGCGGCGCCGCCAGCCCGAACGCCGCGAGGACGAGGAACAGGTTGTTCTCGGCAATCCCAAGTTCGACATGCTGGCCGGCGCTGCCCCCCGCCCATTTCTGCGGGCTGGGGATCCTGGCGGCGCGAAACACATCGGCAAGGTCGGCGCGCCGGAACAGCCCGCGGGCGTTGACCCAGGGCCCGAGGTTGGTCGACACCGTCACATCGGGCGACGTCGTGACGATCCGCTCCGCCATTGCCCCGCCGGCCTTGGCGATCTCCAGCAGGATCCGCCCGAACGCCGCCTGGGTCGATTGTTCCGCGCCATCGGGCGCCGCAATGTCGGGCACCGGCACCGGGTCGAAACCATGGTCGCGCGGCAGCCGGGCCGCCGGGGATGCCGCGACAAAGTCCTGCAACACCCCCAGCTGGTTCCCGCCGACGCCCGCCCAGCGGTCCCATTCCGCCCCTGGCGCGATCCCCAGCGAGTCCCGCAACGCCTCCATCTGCCCCGCATTCATCTGCCCGGCGTGGTTGTCCTTGTGTCCCGCCAGCGGCAGCCCCTTGCCCTTGACGGTATAGGCGATGATCAGCGCCGGCCGGTCGCTCGCCGCCGCCTCGGCATAGGCCGCCAGCAACGATTGAACACAATGGCCGCCAAGGTCGGTCATCAGCCGCGCCAGTTCATCGTCATCGCGCGCGTCGAGCAGCGCCCGCACGTCGCCCGCATCGCCGATATCGGCGAGCAACCGCGCCCGCCACGCCCCGCCGCCCTGATAGGTCAGCGCCGCATAATCGACATTGGGGCAGCCATCGATCCACGCTTCCAGCGCTGCCCCACCCGGCTCGGCGAAGGCCGCCTGCAACCGCCGGCCGTGCTTCAGCGTGATCACCCGCCAGCCGCAGGTTTCGAAAATATCGTCGAAGCGCCGGAACATCCGGTCGGCAGTGGTATGGTCGAGACTCTGGCGGTTGTAGTCGACAATCCACCAGCAGTTGCGGATGTCGTGCTTGTAGCCTTCGATCAGGCATTCGTAGATATTGCCCTCGTCGAGCTCGGCATCGCCCATCAGCGCGATCATCCGCCCGGTATCGGCCGCCGCCAGCCGGCCGTGTGCCACCAGATAGTCCTGCACCAGGCTGGCAAAGGCCGTCACCGCCACGCCCAGCCCGACGCTGCCGGTGGAAAAATCCACCGGGATGCTGTCCTTGGTCCGCGACGGATAGCTTTGCGCCCCGCCCAGCCCGCGAAACGCCTTCAGCTTTTCCAGGCTCTGGCTGCCGACGAGATAATGGATGGCATGCAGCAACGGGCTGGCGTGCGGCTTGACCGCGACCCGGTCGTTGGGGCCGAGCCCGGCGAAATACAGGCTCGCCATGATCGTCGACATCGACGCGCACGACGCCTGGTGGCCGCCGACCTTGATCCCGTCACGGCTGGGTCGCAGGTGATTGGCATTGTGGATCGTCCACGCCGACAGCCAGCGCAGCCGGTCGTCGAGTGTTTCGATAAGCGCAATCGTATCGGCATCGGCACCAATGTCTGTATCGGTCATCTCATCCCCGCACCGGATCGAATCGCAGCGTCGCGGTGCCGCGCGCATCGACGGGCAGGTACAGCCCCTGCCCCGCCGCGACCAGCGTGCCATTGGTCACGGCGTCGATTCCGACCGACAGGCGAAAATCGCCGAGCCGACGGTCGGCCAGTGCCGTGCCGGCATTGCCAAGCGCCGCCTGGTAGGACGCGGTCAGGTCCTGTGACAGCGCCCGGGCCAGCTGGTCGCGCACCACCCGCGATCGCGCCACCGCCAGCAGGATGCGGAAACTGGCGCTGTCGGGCGACCCGGTGATCGCGACATCGCGGATTTCCAGCACCTGCGAGCCCGGCCGGTTATACGGCTTCAGCGTGATCCAGACCGTGCCGCGCGGGCGGATCCACTGGCGGCGGGTCGATGCCGTCATCGTCAGCCCGATCGCCAGCCGCCCGCCATCGGTGGCGTGGATGCGAACCGCGCCGAACTCGGGTTGCACATCCCCCAGCCCCCGCACCGCAAGCGGCGGCGATTCGACATTCTTGAGCGCCGCCGCGACGATCGCCTCCAGCCCCGTATAATCGGCCACCACCGGCACATGCGCGCGAAACGCCGAAAGCCCGTCGGCCGGAATCGCGGCCGGCGGCGGCAGCGGCGTGGCAGCCGGAGCCGCTGGTTGCGTCCCGACGAACGTCTCCGTCAACGCCGTCGCGCCCAGCCCGAGCGTCAACGCACCATCGGCAATCGCGTAATTGGCAAAATGCAGCTGTTGCGGCGTCACCCGCAGCCAGACCTGCGGCGCGGCCGGGTTGACCGGCACCACGGTGAAGCCCTGGCGCCACGCCGCCGCCAGCCGGGCGCGCGGCTGCAGCTTTTCAAGGCATTCCGGCACGGCCGCCTCCAGCCGGGCGATCAACCCGGCAAGCAGCGGGTCGGCCGCCGCTGCCACGCTGATCCGCCGGCCGAGCACGTCGATGTCCGGCGCCCGGGTCCAGCGATAGGTGACAGCGACATCGGCGACCGGCTGCCAATCCCCGACAATGTCGAGCGCCACCCGCGCCTCGACTTCGGCTGCTGCCGCGACCGGTGTCGACCCTGTCAAACGGGTCACGACCGTGCCGGATACCGGCACCGACAACAGCAACACATTGCCGTCGATGCCGGTAACGCGGATCGGGCCACGATCGACACTGCCGGTGAACTGGCACCCGATGCGGGCAGCGACGCCGGCCCCGGCGCACGCCGCCTGCTGCGCGTCCGTAGACGTGATACGCGCCGGCACCCGGTCGTTGAGCAGCCTTTCGAGTTCGGCGATGCGCGCGGTCACCGGGATGGCGATGGTCGATGCCTGCGCCGGGACCAGCAGTGGCGTCGTCACCCTTGCGGGTTCTGGGTTGGCGACATTGCGGCTGCACGCCGCCAGCAGCACCAGGAGCACGAATGGCGCAAGGCGGCGCACGACGACAGGACCCAGCATGATGCGGCGATCTCCGGATTCGTTGCGCCGCCGGGCTTATGCCACCACCCACCCGCGATTGCGATAGCATCGGCGCCGGTCCATGATGCGGGAAGCACGGCAAAAGGCCGGCGGGGGGAAACGACATGATGATGTGGACGGCGCCCGATCCGGCCCCCAATCCGCGCCGGGTGCGGCTTTTCCTCGGTGCCAAGGGCCTGACGATCCCAGAAACCAGTCTTTCGCTGCTCCGCCGCGAGCACAAGAGCGCCGAGACGCTGGCCCGCAACCCGCGCGGCCAGGTGCCGTTCCTCGAGCTGGACGATGGCCGCGTGATTGCCGAAACCGTCTCGATCTGCCGCTATCTCGACGAGCTCTACCCGGATCCGCCGCTGTTCGGCACCACGCCGCTGGCGCGCGCCGAAACCGACATGTGGATCCGCCGCGTCGAAACCGCCCTGGGAATTCCGCTCAGCCTCGCCTGGCAGCATGGCCATCCGCTCACCGCGGGGCTCGTCGCGCAGATCCCGGCGATGGCGGACCAAGCGCGCGCCCGCTTCGCCGAGGCCAGCGCCTGGTTCGACACTCAGTTGAACGGCCGGCAATGGCTCGCCGGAGACGGCCTGACCATGGCGGACATCACGCTCTTGTCGACGCTCGATTTCGCGACATTGATCGGCCTGCCGATCGCCGACGATCTTGCCAGCCTCCGCGCTTGGCATGCCCGCGCCACGGCTGCACTGGTGGCGGAACCGAAATGACGCTACCAGCGGCGTGAGCACAGGCGGGGGGCCACATTGACACGTAATCGGTGCCCTGCCCGGACCCGCGCGATCCTTGCCGCCCTTCTGGCGCTGGTGTTCGCTTTCCTCCCGGCGGTTGCCCGGGCCGACCCGGCCGCGCCGGCCTTCACGGCAAACGGCCGCCCGCGGATCGGGCTCGTGCTCAGCGGCGGCGGTGCCAAGGGCTTTGCCCATATCGGCGTCATCGAGGAACTCGAACGCCGTCACATTCCGGTCGATGTCATTTCCGGAACCAGCATGGGCGCGGTCGTCGGCAGCATGTACGCCATCGGCAACGACGCCGCGCAGATCAAGGCGATCGCCAGCAGCATCGACTGGGTGTCGGTGTTCAACGACCGGCACGACCGCCGCGACCTGTCGTTCCGGCGCAAGCGCGAGGTGCGGGACATCCTGCTCGATGCCCGGCTCGGCATTGTCGATGGCAAGGTTGCCCTGCCTCGCGGCGTGCTTGGCGGCCAACGGCTGTTCGCGACGGTGCAGGAGATCCTGGCGCCGTGGCGCGCCACCCAGGATTTCGATCGCCTGCCGATCCCGTTTCGCGCCGTTGCCACCGATATCGTGACCGGCGACGCCGTGGCGATGGGCAGCGGCAATCTTTCGACGGCGGTCTTTGCCTCCATGTCGATCCCCGCCGCTTTTCCGCCGGTGAAGCGCGACGGCCTGCTGCTGGTGGACGGCATGATCGCCGACAATTTGCCCGTCGACGTCGCGCGGGCAATGGGAGTCGATGTCATCATCGCCGTCGATGTCGGGCAACCGCCGCGGGCGTCGGCCGACGACATCACCAACGCCATCGATGTCTTTTCGCAGATGCAGTCGCTGCTCGGCTGGGCCTCGATCAAGCGCCAGCGGGCATCGATGACCGGCCGCGACGTGCTGATCGACCCCGATATCACCGGCCTGTCGGTGACCGGCTTCACCAATTATGCGCTGGGCATCGAGCGTGGCCGGGCGGCGGCCCGCAAGATGGGCGACAAGCTGGCGGCGCTGGCGGTCAGCGATGCGCAATGGGCCGAATATCTGGCGCAGCGGCGGGCGCGCACCGACCCGTCGCCGATCGTCATCGACAAGGTCCGGATCGTCAACACCTCGACACTGCCGACCCGTATGCTCGAACCGATGATCACCACCCGCCCCGGCGAAACTCTCGACGGCAGCCGCATGGCGCGTGACGTGACCGCCATCTTCAAGCTCGATGAGTTCGAACGCGTCGATTATTCCGTCGACTTCGGCGCCTCCGGCAACACGCTTGTCGTCAATGCCCTGGGTGGCCGTGCGTCGGAAAAATACTTCATGGCCGGAGCACTGCTCACCACCAACTTCGGCAAGACCTCCACCTTCGACCTGGCGCTCGGTTATACCGATCGAAACTTTCTCGGCACCGGCGCCGAATGGCGCGGCTTCGCGCGCGTCGGCAACGACGTGCTGCTCGACGTCAGCCTTTATAAGCAGTTCGGCCGGGCCTTTGTCGAACCCATTGCCTATTATCAGAAATATTCGTCGGAAATCGTCCGCCAGGGATCACAGGAGGCCGGCGGCCTGCTCCAGGTCCATGGCGGCGGTGCCGGCATCGATGGCGGCTGGGTGTTCGGCAACTGGGGCGAATTTCGCCTCGGCTTCCGACTCGGGGGCATCAATCCCACCGAGCAGGGTCTCGACATCGGCATCCCGCCCGGCTGGATCACCGATACCGACTGGCGCGCCGGCTTCACCGTCGACACGCTCGACTCGCTCAACTTCCCGCGCTCGGGGACCTTTGCCCAACTGCAGTTCGTCGACCATATCGGTGTCCTCGGCGGCAAGTTCCGGCGCGAAACGCTCGGCCTCAATGTGCAGAAACCGCACAGCTTTGGTGAAACCACAATCGTCTTCGGCGGTCGGCTCGGCACGACGACCCGCGCCGTCAACGACTATCTGGGGGACTATGCGCTCGGCGGCTTCCTCAACATGTCGGGGCTGCGCCGCAACTCGTTGATCGGCCAGCAGCTGCTGTTCGGGCGAGCCGTCGCCTTCCACCGCATCAGCAGCCAGGCGCCGATCCTCGACCTGCCCGTCTATATCGGCGGCTCGCTGGAGGCTGGCAACGTCTGGGGTTCGACCTCGGACATCTCCCTCAGCAGCCTGCGCACCGCGGTCAGCGGGTTCATTGCCGCCGATACGCCGCTCGGCCCGCTCTGGCTCGCCGTCGGGCAAAGCCGCAGCGACACGTCGGTCTATCTCGTCCTCGGCCGGGTCTTCTGACGCCGCCCGACGTGTGCGCCACAGGCTGTGGTCATGGCCGCCAATGCATTGCGACATCTTGTCAAAGCGTGGCCAGCCGCTCATTGAGCACTGCATCGTAAGGCAGAACGCCGGCGCCCGCAGCGACCGGCCGCACCGACAGGGGACCGGATCCAAGCCATGGCGACGCCGCTCCGATGACCGACCAGACCCCCCTTCCCGCCATGCGCGGGGGCATCATCACGCGCCGCATGATGGGCGTATGGCTGCAGCGCAGCACCCGGCTGCTGCCCTTTGCCGACGCCGCCAGCGCCGAACTGCCGCTCGGCCGGCTGCTCCGCCTTGCCCTCATCCAGGTTTCGGTCGGCATGTCGCTGACGCTGCTCGTCGGCACGCTCAACCGGGTGATGATCGTCGAATTGCGCGTTCCCGCCGGCCTTGTCGGCATCATGCTGTCGCTGCCGCTGCTGTTCGCGCCGCTGCGCGCCCTTGTCGGTCACAAATCGGACAATCACGTTTCGGCGCTCGGCCTGCGCCGCATCCCCTATATCTTCCGCGGCACCATGGTGCAGTTCGGCGGGCTGGCGCTGATGCCGTTCGCGCTGCTGGTGCTGGCCGGATCGCTGCAGGCCAATATGGCGCCGAAATGGGTCGGGCAATCGACCGCCGCGCTCGCCATTTTGCTCGTGGGCGCCGGCATCCACATCACCCAGACCGTCGGGCTTGCGCTCGCCACCGATCTCGCGCCGGAAAAGGACCAGCCCAATGTCGTCGGGCTGATGTATGTCATGCTGCTGGTTGGCTCGATCGTCAGCGCGCTGCTGTTCGGCGCCTTTCTCGTCGATTTCACCCCGGGCCGGCTCATCCAGGTCATCCAGGGGTCGGCGCTGATCACGGTGGTCCTCAACTTCGTCGCATTGTGGAAGCAGGAGCCCCGGCGGCCCCGCCACCTGCAGCCCGCGCCCGACGCCCCCGCCCCCAGCTTTCGCCAGTCGTGGGACAGCTATGCCGCCCGGCCCAACGCCGTGCCGCGCCTCGTGGCCGTCGGTCTCGGCACGCTGGCCTTCAGCATGGCCGACATCCTGCTCGAACCCTATGGCGGCCAGGTCCTGGGCCTCGGCGTCGGCGCCACCACGAAATTGACCGCCACCTTCGCCGGCGGCAGCCTCATCGGCTTCACTCTCGCCTCGCGCGTTCTCAGCCGCGGGGTCGATCCGTTTCGCATGGCGGTCGCAGGTGCCATCGCCGGCATTCCGGCCTTCATGATCGTCATCGCCGCGGCACCGTTGCAGGCCCCCGGCCTGTTCGCCGCCGGCATCATGCTCATGGGGTTCGGCGCCGGACTGTTCGGCCATGGCACGCTCACCGCAACGATGCAGTTCGCGCCCAGGGACCAGGTCGGCATGGCGATGGGTGCATGGGGCACCGTCCAGGCCACCGCCGCCGGACTGGGCGCCGCCCTCGCCGGGGTTATCCGCGATGTCGTCGGCAGCCGCGGCCTGCCGATGCCGTGGCCGGCCAGCGCCAACGGCTATGTCGCCGTCTACATGATCGAAATCTGGCTGCTGCTCGCCACCCTGATCGCGGCCGTTCCGCTGCTGCGCAGCCGCAACAAATAGCGCCGCCGGCGGCCCGCGCACTGCTTGTCAAAGCCGGCGCTGGCCGTCATCGTCGCTGCAGACATGGGGGAATTTCAGTGACCATCGGCTTTCGATACCTGCTGCTCGCGGCGGCGTGCCTTGCAACGCCTGCCCGCGCCGAACAGACGCTTTTGCCGGTCACTGCCGAAATCGCCACCGGGCGCATCCTGCTGACGCTGCCCCCGGCCGATGCCGATGGCGTGCAGGGCCGGTATCTCTATACCACCGGCCTGCGCACCGGCATGGGCTCCGCCGACATCCGCCTCGACAGGGGCATGAGCGGATCGACCGAGCTGCTCGCTTTTCGCCGCATCGGCAAGAAGATCGCCATCACCTTCGAAAACCCGCGCTTTCGCGCCGCCGGCGGCACATCGGCCGAAAAGGCCGGCGTCGCCAACAGCTTCCCCGTCAGCACCATGGCGATGATCGACATCGTCGCGTCCGCAGCCGATGGCAGCGCCACCATCGATATTGCGCCGTTCCTCGCACGCGACACCTTTGGTATCACCGGCGCTCTGAACGAGGTCGCCAAGGGCTTCAAGCTGGTCGAAGCGGCCAGCGCCGCCGACCCCGCCGCCGTCCGCGCCTTCCCCGACAACATCGAAATGGAAGCCGTCCAGACCTTCAGCTCCGACACACCGGGGCGCGAGATCCGGCAGATCGCCCCCGATGCCCGCGCCATCAGCTTTCGCGTCCACCATTCGCTGATCCGCCTGCCGGCACCGGGCTTTACCGCCCGCAAGTTCGACATCCGGTCCTCGGCGATCGGCACGCAGGTCTTCGACTTCAACCAACCGCTCGGCCGCGACGTGGTCGGGCAGTTGGCGGTGCATTTCCGGCTGGAAAAGACCGATCCCGGCGCCGCGCGATCGACCGTCAGGAAGCCGATCATCTTCTACATCGACAATGCTGCCCCCGAACCCGTCCGCACCGCGCTGGCGGAGGGTGTCGGCTGGTGGGCGCAGGCCTTCGATGCCGCCGGTCTGGTCGACGCCTTCCAGGTCAAGATCTTGCCTGAAGGGGTCGATCCACTCGATGCCCGATACAATGTCGTCCATTGGGGCAGCCGGCTGACCCGCAGCTGGTCCTATGGCCAATCGATCGTCGATCCGCGCACCGGGGAAATCGTACGCGGCTCGGTCATTCTCGGCGCGCTGCGCGTGCGGCAGGACATGGCGATCTTCGAGGCACTGCTCGGCGCCAAGGCCAGCAACAGCGGCGGCCCGAACGACCCCGTCCAGGTCGCGCTGGCGCGCATCCGGCAATTGGGCGCGCACGAAGTCGGCCACGCCATCGGATTGATGCACAATTTTGCTGCCAGCACCCAGGGCAACGCCTCGGTGATGGACTATCCCGGTCCGTTCATCGAATTGAAGAACGGCAAGCCCGACCTGACGAACGCCTATGCCGTCGGCATCGGCGCCTGGGACAAGACCGCGATCGACTGGCTCTATGCCCAGCCGCCGGGCGTCGATGTCGACGCCGACGCCGCCCGCCGCATCACCGCCAGCGCCGCGCGCGGCGATCGTTTCCTCACCGATATCGATGGCCGCGCCATCGATTCGCCGACGCCCTGGTCGAGCATGTGGGACAATGGCACCGACCCGGCGGCGGAGCTGGTGCGGATGATGGACGTCCGCCGCGCCGCCATCGCCGGCTTCGGCCCGGACGCGCTGCTGCCGGGCGAACCGATGGCGATGCTGCGCCGCAAATTCGTTCTCGTCTGGTTGCTCCACCGCTATCAGGTCGAGGCGGCAGCAAAGCTGATCGGCGGAGTCGATTACGCCTATACGGTCAACGGCGACGGCCGTCCGTCGCCCACGGCGGTTGCGGCGCCTGCGCAGGATGCGGCGTTGACCGCGCTGCTGGCGACGCTGACCCCCGCCGCGCTGACCGTCCCCGATGCACTGGTCGGGCCGCTGTCGGCCGGCATCAACGGCGCCAGCAACCCGCAGTTCGATACCGAGGTCTTCGCCAACGCCGGCGCCGCGGTCTTCGACCCGCTTGTCGCCGCCGATGTCGCGGCGCAGGCCACGCTGGCGGCGCTGCTGGCGCCGACCCGGCTCACCCGCGTTCTCGAACAACACCGCCGCGACCCGTCGCTCCCCGACCTGGCAACGCTGCTCGATCGCCTGGTCGCATCGGCGGTTCCGGACGCCGGTGACGCGGTCGCCCGGCGCATCGGCTATCGCACCATTATCGCCCTCGCCGCCACCGCACGCGACCCGGCAACCTCCCCCGATGTCGCCGCGCTGCTCGATGATCGCCTCGCCGGCCTTGCCGATCGCCTCGCCAGGTCGCGCGCAACCGGGGAGAGCGGCAGCTGGGCCCGCAGCATGGCCCGCCTGCTGGGCGACGAGGACCGGCTGCAACGCGAAGTCGACAAACAGCCGCGGACGCCGCCGATCCCGCCCGGCATGCCGATCGGCAGCATGGAAACCGACTGGATGGGCGATTTCTAGGCGGCAATGAACGCCGCCGCCGGCCCCTTCCCGCTCCATACGCCGCGGCTGGTCATCGGTCGCGATTGCTGGGCCAATCTCGCGCTCGCCGCCGACCCCCTGCTCGATGATCGCCTCGCCATCTTTCAGCACGGCGCGGGCTTCGCGACCTTGCAAGCCTATCTCGACCGGCCGGCGCTGGACAGTGCTCCCGGCGTGGTTCTCGCCGCACGCACCCCTGCCGGCGGGGAGGTCGGCGCGGTCGAAATCACCGAAGACAATATCTTCTACTTCGTCCGAACGCCGTATCGCCGCACCGGCCATGGCGCGGAAATGGTCGCCGCGGTCTGCGCGCCACCGGTCATGCACTGGCTCGGCGTGTCACGGCTGCGCGCGCGCATCGTGCGCGGCAACCTGGCATCGGTGGCGATCGCCGAGCGCGCCGGCTTTCGCTTCGTCGGCGCCTTTGTGCATGGCCGGCCCGGCCAGACCTATCTGCAGTTCGAACGGCGGTTCGACTGAAGCAGTCTTGGACCAGCTAGGGTCGAAAGCTGCTCTAGCCGGTGACGCCGTTGCCGGCGAAGGGATCGAACCGCCAGGCACCGTCCCACACCACCGGCACATGGAAGGTGCGAAAGGTGCCGTTGCCGACCGCGGCCATCACGGTGATATGGACACGCGAATCGGCGCCGCCGGCATGGGCAAAGTCCCGGATCGTCGCCTGGCCCGCGCGCCAGGCTCCGGCCAGATAACGGGCATTTGCCGGCAATCCGTCCATCATCGCCAGTTCGTCCATCACGTTGACGGCGTCCTGGTGGCGAAATGCGTAATCCCGCTGCGGCTGATAGGTCAGCGTCGCGCGGGTGGGATTATAACCGAATGTCTGCACGGGCGTACTCCTGGCGAAGACCGTTTGTGACCCGAAAGGATTACGCCAGATGATTGCGCCGGGTGCAACCCCGGCAAAGCGCCGGGTTGCGCGCCGCCGCGCATGCCTATGTCAGATTGCCGACGGCGCGCTGGATGCGCAGGCACGCGTCCTCGAGCACGGCGTCCGATGTCGCATAGGAAATGCGGAACGCCGGTGATCCGCCGAACGCTGCGCCATGCACCACGGCCACGCCCTCGGCCTCCAGCAGATAGGCCGCCACCGCCTCGTCGTCGGTCAGCACCGTACCCGACGGCGTGGTCTTGCCGATCAGCCCCGCGCAATCGGGATAGACGTAGAAGGCGCCTTCCGGCGTCGGGCAGCGCAGGCCCGGCGTCTGGTTGAGCATCGACACGACAAGGTCGCGCCGCTTGACGAAGGCCGCGTTGCGGTCCTGCAGGAACGACTGGTCGCCGTTGAGCGCCGCCACCGTCGCCGCCATGGAGATCGAGCACGGGTTCGACGTCGACTGCGATTGCAGCTTGGCCATCGCCTTGATCAACCACACCGGCCCCCCGGCAAAGCCGATCCGCCAGCCGGTCATCGCATAGGCCTTGGACGCGCCATTGACCGTCAGCGTGCGGTCGAACAGGCCGGGCTCGACTTCGGCCATGGTGCTGAATTCAAACCCGTCGTAGACAATATGCTCGTACATGTCGTCGGCCAGGATCATGACATGCGGGTGCTTCATCAGCACATCGGTCAGCGCCTTCAGCTCGGCACGCGAATAGGCGGCGCCCGTCGGGTTCGACGGCGAATTGAAGATCAGCCATTTTGTCGCCGGCGTGATCGCCGCATCGAGCTGTTCCGGCGTCAACTTGAAATCATTGTCGATGCCGCAGGGGATGATGACCGGCGTCGCCCCGGTATATTGGACGATATCGGGATAGCTGACCCAGTAAGGCGCCGGAATCACCACCTCGTCGCCCGGGTCGAGCGTCGCCAGCAGCGCGTTGAAGATCGTCTGCTTGCCGCCGACGTTCACCGTGATCTGGTCGAGGCCATAATCGAGGTTGTTGTCGCGCTTGAACTTCGCCTGGATCGCCTTCTTCAGCTCGGGCGTGCCATCGACGGCGGTGTATTTGGTCTGGCCGCGACGAATGGCGTCGATCGCCGCTTCCTTGACGAAATCGGGCGTGTCGAAGTCGGGCTCGCCGGCGCCGAGCCCGATGACATCGCGACCCGCGGCCTTCAATTCCGCCGCCTTGTTGGTCACGGCAATCGTCGGGCTGGGGTTGATGCGCTGGATGGCGGCAGAGAGCTTTGGCATCGATCGGTCCTTGGCGAAACGAGGCTGCGTGTAGCGATGATCGGGGCCGCGGCGCAACCATTCGCAGCATCGGGACCGCAAGAAAGCGCTCACACCTGCCCGGCCGCGGACCGATCGAAGTCACGCCGATCAGCGGCGCCGATTTCCTGTTCGGGCTCGGCCTGTGGAACGTCGGCGGTGACGACCAGCTGCGCCTGACCTTCTATGATGCCCAAGACAATGTAATCGAAAGTGTCATCTCGAGCCCGTCCTATGGCTTTTTCGGCCTGGTCAATTCGGCGGGCGCCGTCCGCGGCGTCGTCGATTTCGTCGGCGGGAACGGTTATGCACCGACCGACGACTGGCAGACTGCGGTGCGCGGCAACATCACGCCGGGTGTTCCGGAACCGGCAAGCTGGGCCATGCTCATCGCCGGCTTCGGCCTCACCGGCGCTGCCATGCGCCGACGCCGCACGCACGCCGCCGCCTGATCACACACGCTGCGCGGGCAGCAATCCGCGCAGCGCATTGCCGATGAAAAAGCCGCCGTCGAGGTCGGCGGCGGTCAGCCGTCCTTCGACCGCTTCGCCAGCCGCCAGCAGTCGCGCCCGCAATATGCCAGGCAACAGCCCCTCGCCGACCGGCGGCGTCACCAGCACGCCCCCACGGCGCATGAAGACATTGGTGAAACTGCCCTCGGTCACATACCCGTCGGGCCGAACAAACACCGCTTCGAATTCCCCGGACGTCCGCCGCGCCGCATCGTAGAAATCGCGGTCGCCGGTCTTGTGTCGCAGCCGCCAGTCGTCGGTATCGACCGGCAGCGGAACCACCGCGACACGCACCGCACCGGCAGGCGTCTGCGGCAGCGGTCCCAGTTGCACTGCCAGCGCCCCGGACGGCGCCGCCAGCAACCGCGCACGCCCCGTCGCCCCCGCGCAGACGCGAACCAACAACGCGCGCGCTGCGTCTGGGTTGAACGCGATCCCCAGAAATGCAGCGCTCGCCGTCATCCGCGCCAGGTGACGGCCCAGATCGCAGATCGTGCCTGCCTCGACCCGCATCGTCTCGATCAGGTCCGGCGTGCCGCGGCGGTGGAGGAACCGCGCCTTGGCGAGGCACTCGGCCCATTCGTCCGGCGCCGCGCTGTCGGCAACGATGCCGCTGCCAAGGCCCAGCCGCGCCGCTGGCCAACCCGGCGCCATCACCAGCGTGCGGATGGCGACGTTGAACACCGCGTCGCCACTGGCAGAAATGGCGCCGATGCTTCCGGTGTAGACCCCGCGCGGCGCGTCCTCCACTTCGGCGATGACCTGCATCGCGCGGATCTTGGGTGCACCCGTCACCGATCCGCACGGAAACAGCCGCGCCAGCACGTCGGCGGCGGTCATTCCCGCCCGCGCTGTCGCGGTGATCGTCGACGTCATCTGCAGAACGGTCGGGTAGGTTTCGATGTCGAACAGCGCCGGAACGGCGACATTGTCCCCGACCCGCGACAGGTCGTTGCGCAACAGGTCGACGATCATCAGGTTTTCGGCGCGGTTCTTGGGATCGGCCTGCAACGCTGCCGCCAGCGCCGCGTCCTCTGCCGCATCGCCACCGCGCCGCGCCGTGCCCTTCATCGGCCGCGCCGTCAGCTGCCGCCCGTCGAGGCGAAAGAACAGCTCGGGCGAAAAGCTGAGCACCCAAAGCGATCCGGTGAACAGCAAGGCCCCATAGGGCGCCCGCGACCCGGCGCGCAGCCGCGCGTAAAGGTGGAGCGGGTGGCCCCCGACCGCGACCAGGGCATTAAAGGTCAGATTGGCCTGATAAATGTCCCCCGCCGCAATGAGCGCCGCAACCCGCGCCAGTCGCGCGGCATAGGCCGGATGATCGATACCCGGCACTGCATCACCTAGCGACGCCGGGCCACCACCTAGCAGCGCCTTGGCGTCGACGACCACGTCGTGCGCGAAGTGCCCGAACCACAGCAGCGGCTCGCCCGCCGGTGCGGACCGTTCGGGCAGCACCGCTTCGAGCGCATAGCCGGCTTCGAAGCCGACAAAGCCGGCCCACGGCCGCGGCGCGACCAATCGGGTGAGCGCCGGCAGGACCGCGTCCGCGGTCTCGGCGACAACGGCTTCGATCAGCCCGGAAAACAGCCTTGCGCGCCCGGCCGCGACATCATCGAGAAGGACGAAGGGCCGGGTCGGGTCGAACATGCGCCGCCATAGCGTGCCGATGGGCGGTTAGACCAGTACGCGATCCGGACGTGCGACATCGGCGAGGTCGGTATCGCGGCGGATCTCCAGCAAGGAGTTGAGCAGCCCGTCGCGCAGGTCATATACCCAGCCGTGCAGGACAAGGTCACGACCCTCCGCCCAGGCCGCGCGCACCGGCGCGCTATCGGCGACATGGAGCAGCTGGTCGCGAACATTGCATTCGACCAGTCGATTGGAACGCGCCTGGCTGTCGGGCATCGAATCGATCTCGGCGCGGTGATCATCATACACTTTGACGGCGTGCTGCAGCCAATCCCCCAAGGGTCCGGGGCCAGGGCCTTCAAGGGCCGATTTGATGCCGCCACAGCCATAATGGCCGCAGACGACGATCCGGTCGATCTTCAGCGAGCCGATGGCAAAGTCCATCACCGCCATGAGGTTGCCGTCATCCGGGCGCACCAGATTGGCGATGTTGCGGTGGATGAAAAGCCCACCCGGCGCCGCCTGGGTCAATTGGTCGGGTGCAACGCGGCTGTCGGAACACCCGATCCACAAGAAGGCCGGCGTCTGGTCGTTGACCTGGCGGTTGAAATACTCGGGATCGCCGGCAATCTGCTCGACGGCCCAGGCACGATTGTACAGCATCAGCTGTTCGATTTCATTCATCGGTCAAGCCTCATGTGGCGCGGGCCGTGCTCAGCGGGGCGTCGACCAGCTCGGCCACCTTGCCGCGCGGATCGCTCTTGATCACCACGCGCAGGTTGCGGAAGGGCGCGCCCTTCACGAAGGTATTGATGATGTCGACATTGTCGAGGTCGACATATTGCGCGTCCGACATGTCGACAAGCACGGTCCGGTCGTTCGGCACGCGTTCGAACGCGGCCTGCAACTGGACCTTGTGGATGAAGTAGAGGTTGCGTTTGGCACGCACCATCACCGCATCGCCGTTCTCGACATAGGTGATGACGTCGGCGGTGCTCCGCCAGATCACGATCGCCAGGCCGATCAGGATACCGATGACGATACCGATCAGCAGGTCGGTCAGCAGGATCGCCACAACAGTTGCGACGAACGGGATGAACTGGGTCATCCCCTGCTTCCAGCGCTCGGTAAAAAGCTTGGGCTTGGCCAGCTTGTAGCCGGTGGCGATCAGCACGGCGGCGAGCGCCGACAGCGGAATGAGGTTGAGCACGAACGGGATCAACGCGATGCTCAACAGCAGCCAGATCGAGTGGAGAATGGTCGACAGTCGCGACTGGGCGCCGGCCTCGACGTTCGCCGAGCTGCGGACGATCACCGAAGTGACCGGAATGCCGCCGATAAGGCCCGACACCAAATTGCCGGCGCCTTGCGCCAGCAGTTCGCGGTTCTTGTCGGTCACCCGGCGTTCGGGGTCGAGCTCGTCGACCGCCTTGACGCTGAGCAGCGATTCCAGGCTCGCCACGATCGCCACCGTCAACGCCACCGTCCAGACGGTGCCGTTGCCGATACTGGCGAATTCCGGCAGGCGGAACAGGGCAAAAAACGCTGCCGGCGATTCCGAAATCGGAACCCGCACAAGGTGCGACGGCGCCACGGCCAGTTCCGGCATCACAGCCTGGAAGAAGGTGTTGGCGCCGATCCCGAACGCCACGACGACCAGCGGCCCCGGCAACAGCCGCAACGGACCTTCCTTGGGACGCGCCTTGTCCCACCAGAACAGAAACGCCAGGCTGATCGCCGCGATCAGCGCTGCACCCCAGACGATGTTATCGCGCAGGATGTCGAACAAGACGGTCAAGGTGTTCGATCCGTCGCGCTGCCAGAAGGTGAAGCTGCCTTCCGGGTCGCCGTCATAGCCGACGGCGTGCGGCAATTGCTTCAAGATCAGGATCAGGCCGATCGCCGCCAGCATGCCGGTAATTACCGATGACGGGACGAACTCCGCCAGCACCCCGCCCTTGGTGAGCGAGAAGCCGATCTGAAAAATCCCGGCAAGGACGACCGCAAGCAGGAATGTCTCGTACGAAGGCAGCGATTCGATCGCCGTGAACACGATCGCGGTCAGCCCGGCCGCGGGGCCGCTGACCGATAGTGGCGATTTGCTCAGCAAGCCGACGACGACGCCGCCGACCACGCCGGCGATAAGACCGGCGAACAGCGGCGCGCCCGATGCCAGCGCCACCCCCAGGCACAATGGCAGCGCCACCAGCGCAACGACGATCGATGCCGGCAGATCCGTCCGCCAACTCGAGAACGGTCCCTTGCGCGCCGCGGCGTGACCGCCGACGGCCGTCTGATCTGACATCGATGGCCCTTTGTGAATTCCGTCGCTTCCTAAACCATCTGTAATGAACGACACAATGCAAAATGCGAAATCCTCGCAGCACTTCGGCCATCCGGGCGGCGCCGCCTTCGGGCGCCCCTTGCCTTGCCACCATCGCCAATGACACAAGCAGGTCGTCCCGCCCGATCGGAGTCCGCATGCGTCCCTTGTTCGTTGCTGCCCTGCTCGCCACCCCGGCGTTCGCCCAGGATGTCGTTCTGCCGGCCGCCATCACTGCCGAAGGCATCCCCGCCATCCCGGCCGCACTGGCGGCGCAGATCCGTCCCTATCTCGAATATCGCTCGGCGCAATTCCAGGATTGGGATCCGCAGAGCCGCGCCATGCTTGTCACCACCCGCTTCGGCGGCGCCGCGCAGGTGCACCGCGTCAGCGCCCCCGGCAGCGACCGCGCCCAGCTCAGCTTCGAAGGCGAACCCATTGCGTCGGCGCGCTTTTCGCCCGACGGCAAGACGATCCTCGTCACCAAGGATGTCGGCGGCGGCGAATTCTTCCAGCTCTACACGCTCGCCGAAGGCCGGCTGACGCTGCTGACCGACGGCAAGAGCCGCAACACCGGCGCCACCTGGTCGCGTGACGGCCGGCGGGTCGGCTATACCTCCACCCGCCGCAACGGCGCCGATGGCGATCTCTGGCTCATCGACCCGGCCGATCCGAAATCGGATCGCATGGTGGCGCAGATGCAGGGCGGCGGCTGGTCGTTCGCGGACTTCCATCCCGACGGCAAGACGGCGCTGGTCAGCAAGCGCAGCTCGATCGAACGGTCGGACCTTTACGCGATCGACCTGGCCAGCGGCCGGCTCACCCCGCTGACACCGGCCAATGCGACAGCCAGTTACCAGAATGCCCGCTACGCGCCCGATGGCACCATTTATGTCACATCCGACGTCAACAGCGACGTCCAGCGGCTCGGCACGCTCGACGCCCGCCGCGGCTTCCGTCCGCTCGGCACCGCCACGCCGAAATGGGATGTCGAGGACTTCGACCTTGCCCCCGATGCCAGCTTCATCGCCGCTGTCAGCAACGAAGCCGGCAGCAGTGTCCTGCGCCTGATCGCGCCAGCGACCGGCGCCGTGCTGGGCACGGCGAAGCTGCCCGCCGGTGTCATCACCGGCCTCAAGGTCGCCCCCTGGGGCAGCATCGGCTTCTCGCTGGCCAGCGCCACCTCGCCCGCAGACGCCTGGAGCCTCGATCCCAATAGCCTCGCGACCACGCGCTGGACGATGAGCGAAACCGGCGGGCTCGACGCATCGAAAAACCGCGAGCCGGAACTGATCACCGTCAAATCCTTCGACGGCCTGCCGGTCTCCGGCTTTCTCTACAGCCCCGATCCGGCACGTTTTCCCGGCAAGCGGCCGCTGATCATCGATATCCACGGCGGCCCCGAAAGCCAGACCCGCCCCGGCTATCTCGGCCGCACCAATTACCTCATCAACGAAAAGGGCATTGCCGTCTTCTACCCCAATGTCCGGGGCTCGTCGGGCTATGGCAAGCGCTTCGCCGGCCTCGACAACGGCCCTTCCAAGCGCGAAGACAGCGTCAAGGACATCGGCGCGTTCCTCGACGCCTTGACCGCCCGGCCCGACATCGATGCCACCAGGGTCGCCGAAACCGGCGGCAGCTATGGCGGCTACATGTGCTATGCGACCGCCATCAAATATGGGGACCGGCTGAAAGGCGCGATCTGCGCGCGGCCGATATCGAACTTCGTCACCCTGCTCGAAAACACCGAAAGCTATCGCCGTGAACTTCGCCGTGTCGAATATGGGGATGAACGCGTGCCGGCCCAGCGCGCCAAGCTGATGGCGATCTCGCCGCTTACCCATGTCAAGGACATCAAGATCCCGCTGGTCGTCGTCACCGGGTCGAACGACCCGCGGGTCAAGCCATCGGAATCGATCCAGATGGTCGATGCGGTGCGGGCGGGCGGCGGCCAGGCCTGGCATCTGATCGCCGCCAACGAAGGCCATGGCTATCAGAAGAAGGAAAACCAGGATTACGAGTTCCTGACCCGGCTGGTCTTCTGGGACCGGACCTTGCTCAAATAGCGCCGGTATCGACGCTGCCCTTGCCGGCAGGCCTGGATGGCGGCACAGCAATGGCATGGACGCTCGCCCTCCCCTCCAGGCCGTCATCGTGCCGGTCACGACATTGCAGCAGAATTGCACCCTGCTCTGGTGCACCCGAACCATGCGCGGCGCGTTCACCGACCCCGGGGGCGACATCGACCGGCTGATGGCGGTCGCTAACAAGCAGGGCGTGACAGTCGAAAAGCTGCTCATCACCCACGGCCATATCGACCATTGCGGTCTCGCCGGTGTCCTTGCCGAAAAACTGGGTGTCCCGATCGAAGGCCCCCACCCCGCCGACAAGTTCTGGATCGACCAGGCGCCGCAGAATGGCGCAAAATATGGCCTGCCCGGCGCCACCGCCTTCACGCCCGATCGCTGGCTTTTCGATGGCGACCAGGTAACGGTCGGCGATTTGACCCTCGACGTCTATCACTGCCCCGGCCACACCCCGGGCCATGTCGTCTTCCACCACGGCGCGTCGAACCTCGCCATCGTCGGTGACGTGCTTTTCCAGGGCAGCATCGGCCGCACCGATTTTCCCCGTGGCAACCATCAAGACCTGATCAGCGCGATCACCACCAAGCTATGGCCGCTGGGCGACGCCACCGCCTTCGTCCCCGGCCATGGTCCCATGTCGACCTTCGCCGCCGAACGCCGCCACAACCCCTATGTGGCGGACGCCGTGCTGCGCTGACCGGGCGCTATTTCAGCCCTTCCAGCCAGTCGATCACCAGCGTCTCCAGCCGCAACCGCGCGTCCGACCAGCTATGGTCGGTCGCCACATGCGCCGCGGTCACCCTGGCGCCACCGGCCGCCTGGATTGCCGACACCAGCGATGCGCTTCCCGGCGCCAGCCCGTCGTCGGAGGTCAGCACCAGCATCGGCAGCGCCTTCAACCCCGCCACGCCGGCGGCCGCCCGATTGGCGGCGGCGCCGCTGATCAACTCGTCTGCCATCATTTCGGGGCTCGTCCCCGCCAGTGTCTCGCTGTTCATCGCGGCCTGGGCGATCAACTGCCCCCGCGGCGCGCCGCCGATCAGCCCCAGGTCGGCAAGCGAGATCGTGATCGCGCCGGCCAGCGCCGGGTCTTTCGCGGCGGTAATCGCCGTGGCCCAGCCGCCCATGCTGTGTCCCGCCAAAACGATCCGCTTCGAATCGACGCCAAGCCGGTCCGCCACGGCCGGACGCCGCAAATAGGCCACCACCGCCGTCAGGTCCTGCGGCACCTGGGCGAATTGGAATGCGCCGGGGCTTCCCCAGCTGCCGCGATAGTTGAACGTCACGGCGTTCCACCCGGCACGCCGCACCGCCTGCGCCAGGTCGAGGTTCTTCTCATTTCCGGGCCAGCCATGGGCGATGACCAGGGTCGGGTGCGGCCCCTTGCCGGCCGCCAGATAGGCAACGCCGTTGATCGCCACATCGCCCGACGGCACATGCAGCACCTCCATCCGCGCCGGATGCGCCACATCGCGCGGCGGATCGGTGTGGAGGGCCGCCGGCGGCCGCGCCGCAGCCGGGACGGCAATCAGCAATGCCAGCAGCCAAAATCGCATCGTCCCGCCCTTTCGCCCGCCAATTCCGTCTAGCGGACCCCAGGCGTGCGCGATAGTCTCGCGCCGATCTTCAGGGGGAAATGCGTGACAATGAACAACGAGCTGCCGCCGATTTCTCAGGCCATGATCGCCATGTACGACCATTTCACCCATGTCGGCGGCAGCCGGCGCGATCTCATCACCGGCATGGCGCGCCTGGCCGGCGGCACGGCGGCTGCGCTCGCCCTGCTGCCGCTCATCGAAGCCCGCGCCGACGCCCGGGCGCTGACCAGCGAGGCCGACCCGCGCATCACTGCCGAGCGGATCGTCTTCACCCTGAAAAACGGCGTCCGCATGGCCGGCTATATCGCCCGGCCGACGCGCGGCGGCACCCGC
The DNA here is from genome assembly GCF_011927825.1 of Polymorphobacter fuscus. Taxonomy (NCBI): domain Bacteria; kingdom Pseudomonadati; phylum Pseudomonadota; class Alphaproteobacteria; order Sphingomonadales; family Sphingosinicellaceae; genus Sandarakinorhabdus; species Sandarakinorhabdus fusca. The sequence continues at coordinate 692,364 of NZ_JAATJI010000001.1, forward strand.
GCCCCCCGCGCGATCGTCATCCACGAAAATCGCGGTCTGACCGACCATATCCGTGACGTCACTCGCCGCCTGGCCCTGTCCGGCATTGTCGCACTGGCACCCGATTTCCTCACCCCCCTTGGCGAAACGCCGCGCACCGGCAACGGCACCACCAGCGCCGATGATATCGCCCGCCAGCTGATCGGCACGCTCGACCCGGCTCAGACGGTCACCAACGCCGTCAATACGGTCAAATGGCTCGACGATTATTCGGACGGCAATGGCGTGCCCGGCGCCGTCGGCTTCTGCTGGGGCGGCGGGCTGGTCAACAATCTCGCCATCGCCGCCGGACCGGCCCTGCGTGTCGGGGTTGCCTATTATGGCCCGGCACCCGCCGACCTGTCCGGCGCGGCGCGGGTCAAGGCGCGAATGATGCTGCATTTCGCCGGCCTCGACGAGCGCATCAACGCCGGCGCCGCCGCCTGGGCCGACGCGCTCAAGGCGGCCGGGGTGAAGGTGGAGGCCTTTACCTACCCGGGTGTCAACCATGCCTTCAACAACGACACCTCGGCCGCCCGCTTCGACCAGGCAGCGGCCGATCTGGCCTGGGGCCGAACCCTGGAGGCGTTGAAGCAGCGCTGAAGACAGCAACGACAAGGCCTGCCTTGCGTTTTGGATATTGTCTGCAATTGCAGATTGTCCTAACGCATCGTCATGGCCACCGCCGCACCCCTGCCGCCGCTGCCGTCCCTGGCCGCCGGGCCATGCACCGCCGCCCGGGTGCGCCGCCTGTCGCGTCGGATCACCCAGATCTACGATGAAGGCCTGGCTGCCTATGGCCTCACCATCGGACAATATGGCGTCCTCGCCAGCCTCAGTCGCCGCGAAGGGATTGGCGTCGGCATCCTCGCGGACCGGCTCTCGGCCGATGCCTCGACAGTGTCACGTCTGCTCAAGCCGCTTCAGGCCGCCGGCTATCTGGTTCTCGACCCCGATCCCGACGATCGCCGCGCCAAGCGCATTCGCCTGACCGACGCCGGCGCCGACAAGCGTCGTACCGCCGCGCAGGGCTGGCATGCCGCTCAGCGCCAGGTTCAGGACGCGCTCGGCGACGGCCGTCTTGCCACCCTGCATTTCATTCTCGACGAGACCTACAGCCATCTTTGACCAACGAGGACCCTTGCATGTTTCGTAGCCTGTTGATTGCAATTGCAGCCATCTCCGCAAGCGCAGCCGCCGCCGCACCGGTCGCCGGCACCGCCACGCTGGCAGCGCCGGCCGCGGCCGAGCGCGTCACCACGGCGCGCGGCTTGTGGCAGTGCACGGGGACCAGCTGCGCCGGCACCGCCGACAGCGTCGTCAACACTGCGGTCGGACTTTGCACCACCCTCGCCGATCGCGCCGGCCGGGTGAGTGCCTTCAGCGCCGGCGACGCCGCCTTCGGCGAGGCCGAACTGGCGCGGTGCAACCGTCACCTGAAATCCTGACCATGCCGTCGATCGCCCCTGACGACCTGGCCGGCCACACGGGTCTCGAACGCATCCAGGGCATGGCCGATGGCCGCTTTCCGGGCGCCCCGATCGGCCGGCTGATGGCGATGCGTGTCGGTGGCGCCGGCGAGGGCTGGGTGACGTTCACCGGCCATCCCGGCCCCGAACATTACAACCCGATCGGCAGTGTCCACGGCGGCTATGCGGCGACACTGCTCGACAGTTGCATGGGGTGCGCCATCCACACGCGGCTGCCGGCGGGCACCGGCTACACGACCATCGATCTCAACATCACCTATATCCGCGCCATGACGACGGCGACGGGCGAGGTCACGGCCCGCGGCGAGGTGCTCTCCGCTGGCCGCCGCGTTGCCACCGCGCGCGGCACCCTGACCGACAGCGAAGGCCGGCTGATCGCCACCGGGACCACGACCTGCCTCGTCTTCCCGCTGTCGCCGCCGGCGCCGCAATGACCGGCGCTGCCATCATCATCGGCGCCGGAGACGCCACCGGCGGCGCCATCGCCGCCGCCTTTGCGCGCGACGGTCTTACCGCCGTCCCCGTCCGCCGCAATGCCGACGCACTTGCCCCGCTTGCCGAGCGCATCCTTGCCGCCGGCCACGCCTGTGTGCCGATCGGCACCGATGCGCGCGACGAAGCCAAGATGGTGGCGCTGTTCGACCGGGTCGAAGCCGACATCGGTCCGGTCGAGGTGGCCGTCTTCAACATCGGGGCCAATTCGCCCATGTCGATCCTGGAGGAGACCGAACGCCGCTACCGCAAGATCTGGGAGCTGTGCGCGCTCGGCGGTTTTCTGATGGGGCGCGAGGCGGCGCGGCGCATGGTGCCGCGCGGGCGTGGCACCATCCTGTTCACCGGCGCCACCGCCGCCGTGCGGGGCGGCGCCGGCTTCGCCGCCTTTGCCGGCGGCAAACACGCGCTGCGTGCCCTGGCACAAAGCATGGCACGCGAACTCGGGCCGCGCGGGCTCCATGTCGGCCATGTCGTCATCGCTGGCGCCATCGACACCGAATTCATCCGCAGCCAGTTCCCCGAACGCTATGCGCGAAAGGCCGAGGCCGGCATCCTCGATCCCGATCACATCGCCGCCAACTATGTCATGCTCCACCACCAGCCGCGCGACGCCTGGACGCACGAACTCGACCTGCGGCCCTGGGTGGAACCCTTCTGAAAGGCGTCAAGCCATGCCGAAGACGATCACGTTTCTGTTCGATGTCGGTTCGCCGACGACGTATCTCGCCCATCGCCGCCTGCCCGCCATCGTCGCGCGCACCGGCGCCGTCGTCGATTACATCCCCGTGCTGCTCGGCGGCATCTTCAAGGCGACCGGAAACGCCGCCCCCGGACTCGTTGCGGCACGCGGGCGCTACATGAACACCGACATGGCGCGCTGCGCCGCCCGCGACGGCATCACCTTCGCGATGAACCCCGACTTCCCGATCAACACCATCACCATGATGCGCATGCTCACCGGAACCCGCGGCACGCGCGATTTCGCGCCGCTCGCCGAGGTCCTGTTCTCGGGCATGTGGGAACATCCCCGCAACCTTGGTGATGCCGCCGTGCTCACCGCGACGCTGATCGGCGCCGGGCTCGATCCCGATGTCCATTTCGCCCGTGCCAATGATCCGGCGGTGAAGGCGGCGCTGATCGATGCCACCGACGAGGCCGTCCGCCGCGGCGTCTTTGGTGCGCCGACCTTCTTCGTCGGCGCCGAGATGTTCTTCGGCCAGGATCGCCTCGACTGGGTCGAAGCCGCGCTGTAACCCGCGTCGCGCGCATTACAGCGCGGCACAAAAAAGGCCCGGCGGATTGCTCCGCCGGGCCGCGTCATCTCCGTCCGGGCCGCTGGATCAGCGGCGATCGCCCATGAAGGCGAGCAGGAACTGGAACAGGTTGATGAAGTTCAGATACATCGTCAGCGCGCCCATCACCGCGGCCTTGCCGATGAACGACGAACCCTGGAGTTCGAAGTACATGTTCTTCAGCCGCTGCGTGTCATAGGCGGTCAGACCGGCAAAGATCAGCACCCCGAGGATGTTGATGCCCAGCTGCAGCGCCGACGACTGGAAGAAGAAGTTGGCGAGCATGGCGAGCAGGATGCCGATCAGGCCCATGATCAGGAACTTGCCGAACGCCGACAGGTCCCGCTTCGTCGTGTAGCCATACAGGCTGAGCGCACCGTAACCGGCGGCCGTGACGAAGAAGGTCTGGGCAATCGACGCGCCGGTATACTGCAGGAAGATCACCGACATCGACACGCCCATCAGGCCGGCAAAGCCCCAGAAGCACGCCTTGAGCTGCCCTTCCGACAGCTTGTTGATGCCGAAGTTCATCACCAGGATCAGCGCCAGCGGCGACAGCATGGCGACCCAGCCGAGAATGGTCGGGCCCCAGCGGCCGGTTTCGGCATTCTGCGCGAAAAAGGTCGCCAGCAATGCCGGATTGGTCGCGACGAGCAACGCCACGACGCCAGTGAGCAACACGCCCGACGCCATGTAGTTGTAGATCGAAATCATGTACGAACGCAGGCCCTCGTCATAGCCTGCCTCGGCGCCGGCAACGGGCCGGGCGCTGGCAAAACGGGGGTCGACCGGGTTGGCCATTTAATCCTCCTGTCCGGCACAATCGCCGGGGTCAGCGTCTATATTGTCGATTGGCGCGAAAAATTCAATGGGGGCGCATTACGCGAAAGTCATTAACCCGGCGGTCAAAGGTCGCGCAAAACCGCATTCGGTCGCGCCGAAAGCGCCCGCCACGACCCCGCCAGCCCCAGCAGCACGGTCACCAGACCGCCGGTCAGCACCGTCGCCACCACCGGGCCCCATTCGGGCTGCCATTCGAGCTTGAAGACCTGGGTGATGACATACCAGCCGGCGCCTGCCCCCAACAACAACGCCAACCCCGACACGACCAGCGCCAGCAGCCCATATTCGGCCAGCGTCGCCCGCGCCACCTGCCCGCGGGTGGCGCCGAGCAACTTGAGCAGAACCGAATCATAGGTGCGCGCTCGCGCGCCTGCTGCCAGCGCGCCGATCAGCACGGCGATGCCGGCCGCCACCGTCACCCCTGCGGCGGCGCGAATGGCAGCCGAAAGCTGCCCGAGCAGTTCGGCCACCTGCCCCAGCACGTCCTTGACGCGCACCACCGACGCGGTCGGAAATTGCGCCGCCAACGCCGACTGGATCCCGCGTTCCTGCGCCGGCGTGACCGCCAGCGTCGCCATCCAGCCATGCGGCGCTGCCTCCAGGCTGCCGGGTGCGAACAATATGGCGAAGTTGAAGCCGAGCGACTGCCAGTCGATCTTGCGCGTGCTGGCAATCTTCGCCGTCAGTTCGACCCCCAGCACCGATACGGTGATGCTGTCACCGATTTTCAGCCCCAGCGCCCTGGCGGCATCGTCGTCGATCGAAATCAGCGGCGGCCCGGCATAGTCACGCGGCCACCATGTGCCGCTGACCAGTTCATTGTTCGGCGGAAAATCCGCAGCATAGCTCAGCCCACGGTCGCCGCGCAGGATCCAGGCATCGGGCCCGGCGTCGATCTGGCTGGCCGGCACGCCGTTCACCGCGGTCACCGGGCCACGCAGGCTCGGCACCACCGTCATCGCCGCACCCGGCGCCTGCTGCGCCACCATCGCCTCGAAGCCAGCGCGCCCATCATTGGGAATGTCGATGACGAAAAAGGTCGGCGCCTTGTCCGGCAGCGTGCGGCTGATCTGGCCGGTGAAGTTGGTCTCGATCACCGCCAGCGTCGCGAACAACGTCAGCCCCAGGCCGAGCGCGACGATCAGCTGGCGGGTCGGCGCCCCCGGCCGATGCAGATTGCCCAGCGCCAGCCGCGCAAGCGTGCCCCGCGGCCGCGGCACTCGCGCCGCCGTCCAGCGTACCAGCCCGGCAAGCGCCCACAACAGCCCGATCAGCGCAAGCGCCGCCCCCACAAAGCCCAGCACGAACAGCCGGTCGGTGGCATTGGCGACGGTGATGCCGACGATCGCCAGCCCGGCGCCGACGATCGCGGCGATCATCCCCGGCGTCGGCCGATCGCGCCGCTCGGTCAGGCTGCGAAACAGCCGCGCCGCCGGCATCCGCGCCGCCTGCGCCAGCGGCCACAGCGCGAACGCCAGCGCGATCAGCACGCCATAGGCCGCCGCTGTCGCCAGCGCGCCCCATTGCGGCGTCAGCACCGGTGGCACCGGCAGGCTCGCCGCCGCCAGCCGCGCCACGATCCACGGCGTCGCCGCACCGATCGCCAGCCCGATCGCCACCGCGCCCAGCGCAACCAGCCCGATCTGCCACAAATAGATCGCCCGGATCGTCGCCGTATCGGCCCCCAGCGTCTTCAACGTCGCGATGGTCCGCGTCTTGGCGCCCAGATAGGCGCTCACCCCGCCGGCAACGCCCACGCCCGCCACCACCAGCGCGGTCAATCCGACGAGTGTCAGGAACTGGCCCAGCCGGTCGACGAAACGCCGGGTCGACGGTGCGCCGTTGCTGCTGTCGCGAAACTGGAAACCCGCATCGGGCGCTTCGGCCTCCAGCCGCTTTGCCACCGCGACGGCATCGGCGCGCGGCGGCAGCTTGATCCGGTACAGGCTGCGGAACTGGGCACCGGGTTGCAACAGCCCCGTCGCTTCCACGTCATCGCGCGCCATCAGCACGCCCGGGCCAAAGCCAAAGCCCTCGCCTGCCGCATCGGGCTCCTCGGCGACCACCCCGGCGACGCGCAGCCGCGCTTCGCCGATCATCAGCGTATCGCCGGTCTTCAGGCCCAACCGTTCGGCCAGCGCCGGCGCCACCACCGCGGTCCCGGGTGCGATGCAGCCCGCGCGGCACGACGGCCCGTCGACCCTGCGAAAATTCCCGTACAGCGGCCAGCGGGCATCGACGGCCTTGACCTCGGCGAGCAGGCGATCCGCACCATCGGCGGTCCCGGCCATTGCGCGCAGCCGCACGACATTCGACACCACGCCTTCGCGGTCGAAGCGTGCCCGCTCGTCACCACTGGCGAAGCGGCTCGACAGCCGCGCCTCGACGTCGCCGCCCAGCAGCAACTGGCCGCGTTCGGCCAGCCCGGCGTTGATCGCCGACGCGAGGCTGCCGACTCCTGCCAGCGCGGCAACCCCCAGGATCAGGCAGACGGCCAGCAGGCGCAGCCCGGTCAGGCCGCCACGCAGTTCCCGCAGGGCAAGGCGCAGGGGCAGGTTCAACCGAACACCTCGTCCAGAAAATCGGTCATCGCCCGCCATGACCGCCGGTCTGCATCAGGGTGATAGAACATGCCGGCGGCGCGATTGTTGAGGCCCGGGGCGGTGAAAGCATGGCCGGTCTGGCCATAGGCGTGAATCTGCCAATCAGCGCCGGCCGCTTCCAGTTCATGCGCCAGCGCCACGGTCGCATCCGGCGGGCAGACCGGATCCGTCCAGCCGTGCAGCACCAGCACCTTGGCGGTGATCGGCGCCTGTGCCCCGATCGTCGGCGGCGAATAGGACCCATGAAAACTCACCGCGCCCCGGACCCGCGGGTCGGCCGACCGCGCTGCATCGAGCGCACATAGACCGCCGAAGCAATAGCCCATCACCGCTATGCGGTCTGGATCCACCGCGGGATGCGCCGCCGCTGCCGCAACCGCCGCCAGAATGCGTGTGCGCAACCCGGCACGATCCACCATCCACGGGTCCATCAGCGCGCTATTGTCTCCGAAGACTTCGCCGCGCACGCCGGCGCCATAGATGTCCGCCGCAATCGCCGCATAGCCCTGCGCCGCCAGCCGTTCCGCGGCGGCGACTTCATGCGGCCCCTGCCCGGCCCAATTGTGAAAGATCACCACCGCCGGGTGCGGCCCGGTGCCGGACGGCAGCGCTACATGGCCCTCGCACAGCGCATCGCCATCGGTGTAGTGTAACGCTGGCATTGCAGGTCCTCCCTATTCGGCCACGGCATTCAGCTCAGCATGCCGCCGGTCGCTGATGATATGGCCGTCCTTCATTTCGATGACACGGTCGCATTGCGCCGCCAGCCCCGCGTCATGGGTGATCAGCACCAGCGTCGCGCCGGTTTCGCGCAGCCGGTAGAACAGCAGCGCCACCACGGCTTCTCCCGTCGCCTCGTCGAGGTTGCCGGTCGGCTCATCGGCAAAGATCAGCGCCGGCCGCGCCGCGATCGCGCGCGCCAGCCCGACCCGCTGCTGTTCGCCGCCGGACAATTGCGTCGGATAATGATCCAGCCGATGGCCGAGACCGACCGCTTCCAGCTCGGCCTTTGCCTTGGCCTGCGGTTCGGCGATCCCGGCGAGTTCGAGCGGTACGGCGACATTTTCGACCGCGGTCATCGTCGGGATCAGATGGAACGCCTGCAACACGATGCCGATGCGCCCGCGTCGCGCCCGCGCCAGCCCATCCTCGTCCAGTGCCGAAAAATCGGCGCCGGCGACCATCACCTGCCCCGACGACGCCTTCTCCAGGCCGGCGAGAACCGCCATCAGCGACGACTTGCCCGATCCCGACGGGCCCAGGATCGCCAGCCGCTCTCCGGCGCCGACCGCAAGGCTGACGCCGCGCAAAACCTCGACTGCGGCACTGCCGCTGCCGAAGCGCAGGGTGACATCGCGGGCATCGATAACGATATTGGCTGGCATGATGATCCCAAACAGCGATTCGAACGTGGCTGACCGCCGATATGGCATGAACGGCCGGCTTTACCAGTTGGCGGCGTTGCTGGCGCTGCTGTTCCTGTCGCAGGCGGCCGTTGCCAAGTCGCGCACCATCCTGGCATTCGGCGACAGCCTGACCGCCGGCTATCAGCTACGCCCGGGCGAAGGCTTTGCGCCGCAACTGCAAAAGGCGTTGCGCGCCAAGGGCCGCGACGTGACCGTCATCAATGCCGGCGTGTCGGGCGACACGACGGCGCAAGGCAAGGCCCGCATCGCCTGGGGCCTGCAGGGGCTGAAGACGAAGCCCGATCTTGTCATCGTCGAGCTCGGCGCCAACGACATGCTGCGCGGCCAGTCCCCTGCGACGGCGAAAGCCAACCTCGACGCGATTATCAAGGATTTCAAGGCGCGCGGTGTCCGGGTGCTGCTCGCCGGCATGTTGGCCCAGCCCAATTTGGGCGCCACCTATGCGCGTGATTTCAATGCGCTGTATCCGGCACTTGCCAAGGCGAACAAGGTTGCCCTCTATCCCTTCTTCATGGACGGCGTGGCCGCGGTGCCGGGCATGCAGCTTTCGGACGGTCTCCATCCGACGCCGAAGGGCTTGACCGTGATCGTCAACAAGATCACGCCCTTCGTGTTGCGGGAACTCGACGCCCTGCCCGGCTGACCGACCGGCCACGACGTCAGGCGGCGTCGCGGCCCGGAGTGTAGCGCAGCACCGGCTTGCGCGCTGCCGCCGTCTCGTCGAGCCGCCGCCGCGGCGCCAGATGCGGGCTGGTCCGCCAGGCATCGGGATCGGCAAGCATCCGTTCGGCAATGGAGCGCATGGCACCGATGAGCTGGTCGAGGCTGGCGCGGCTCTCGGTCTCGGTCGGCTCGACCAGCATCGCGCCATGGACGACGAGCGGAAAATACATCGTCATCGGGTGAAAGCCTTCGTCGATCATCGCCTTGGCAAGGTCGAGCGTCGTCAACCCTGTGCCTTCGAGGAAATCGTCCGAGAACAGCGCCTCGTGCATGCAGGGTCCGGTCGCTGCGAACGGCGCCGTATAGACGTCCTTCAGGCTCGCAAGGATGTAGTTGGCGTTGAGCACGGCGTCCTCGGCGACCTGCCGCAAGCCATCGGCACCATGGCTCATCATATAGGCCAGAGCGCGGACGAACATTCCCATCTGGCCATGGAAGGCGACCATGCGCCCGAAGCTATGGTCATGGTCGCTGCTCGCCTTGGCCTGAGCCTCTTCAACCAGTTCGAAGCCGTCCTTCGTCTTGCGCACGAAGGGCAGCGGCGCGAACTGGGCCAGCGCGGCCGAGAACACCACCGGCCCCGACCCCGGACCGCCGCCGCCGTGCGGCGTCGAAAAGGTCTTGTGCAGGTTGATGTGCATCGCATCGATGCCGAGGTCGCCCGGCCGCACCCGGCCGACGATCGCGTTGAAATTGGCGCCGTCGCAATAGACGAACCCGCCCGCTGCATGGACGGCGTCGCAGATCGCCACCATGTCGGGTTCGAACAGCCCGCAGGTGTTGGGATTGGTGATCATCACCGCCGCCACATCGGGCCCCAGCCGCGCCAGCAATGCCTCGACATCGACCCGGCCGCGGGCGTTGGCGGGGATATTCTCGACGGCATAGCCGCAAAAGGCCGCCGTCGCCGGGTTGGTGCCATGGGCACTTTCGGGCACCAGCACCACCGAACGGGCATCGCCGCGCGCCTCCAGCGCGGCACGGATGGCGAGCATCCCGCACAATTCGCCATGGGCGCCGGCCTTGGGGCTCATCGCCACTTCGGGCATGCCGGTCAGCAGCTTGAGCCAGGTCGCCAGCGTGTCGATCAGTTGCAGCGCACCCTGCACCGTCGGCTGCGGCTGCAACGGGTGGATGTCGGCAAAGCCCGGCAACCGCGCCATCTTCTCGTTGAGCCGCGGATTGTGCTTCATCGTGCACGATCCCAGCGGGAAGATGCCGAGGTCGATGGCATAATTCTGCCGGCTCAGCCGGGTATAGTGCCGCACCGTCTCGGGTTCCGACAGCCCCGGCAGGTTGATCGGCGCCGTCCGCGCCAGCCCGCCCAACCGATCCTGCACCACCGGCACGTCATCCAGATCGACGCCGCAGCGATCGACTGCGCCGCGCTCGAACAGCAACGGCTCTTCCAGCATCAGGGCCTTGTTGCCGGTGAAGGTTTCCGCCACCGACCCGGTGCCGGCGATCCGTGTGACGCGCCCTTGCGAATTCATCATGCCAGCACCTCGTCGAGAGCATCTTCGAAAGCGTCGAAATCCGCGTCGGTGGCGGTTTCGGTGACCGCGACGAGCATGCCGCGATCGAGCGCCGCCACCCCCGGGTAGAGCCGCCCCAGTGAAATCCCGCCAAGCACGCCGCGGTCCGCCAGCTTGCGCACCACCGGCCGCGCCTCGACCGGAAGTTTCAGGGTGAATTCGTTGAAGAACGTCGTCGTGACCAGTTCGACACCCGGGATCCGCCCCAGCCGCTCCGCCAGTTGCACCGCGTGCGCATGGTTGAGGCTGGCGAGGTGCCGCAAGCCCTTCTCGCCGAGCAACGTCATGTGAACGCTGAACGCCAGCGCACAAAGCCCGGAATTCGTGCAGATATTGCTCGTTGCCTTCTCGCGCCGAATATGCTGTTCGCGCGTCGACAGCGTCAGCACGAAGCCGCGCTTGCCGTCCGCATCGACGGTCTCGCCGCACAGACGCCCCGGCATCTGCCGCACATATTTGTCGCGCGTCGCGAACAGCCCCAGATACGGCCCGCCGAAATTGAGGCCGTTGCCGATCGACTGGCCTTCACCGACAACGATATCGGCGCCCATCTCGCCAGGCGACATCATCGCCCCGAGCGACACGACTTCGGTGACAACCACCACCAGCAGCGCGCCGGCGGCATGGCAGGCCTGCGCCAACGGCGCCAGGTCGGCGACATGACCGAACACATTGGGGTTCTGTACGACGACGCACGACGTCTCGGCATCGATCCCCGCCATCAACGCGTCGATGTCATCCCCGGGCTTGCCCGATTGCAGCGCCGGTTCGCCGACTTCGACCACATCATCGGTAAATTGCGTCAATGTCTTCAGGACATTGACATAATGCGGGTGGACCCCCGCCGAAACCAGCGCCTTCGCGCGCCGCGTCACCCGGCGCGCCATGAAGACGGCCTCCGTCATCGCCGTCGATCCGTCGTACATGCTGGCATTGGCGACGTCCATGCCGAGAAGCCGCGCCACCTGGGTCTGGAATTCGAACAACACCTGCAGCGTGCCCTGGGCGATTTCCGGCTGATAGGGCGTGTACGCCGTCAGGAATTCGCCGCGCTGGATGATATGGTCGACGCTGGCCGGCACATGATGCTTGTAGGCACCGCCGCCGACGAAGAACGGCACCGTCCCTGCCGTCATGTTCTTCGCCGCCATCGCGCCGAGCGCGCGTTCGACCGTCTGTTCGGGTGCGTGCAGCGGCAGCGCGGCGATCGGCGCCGTCAGCCGTGCGCTTTGCGGCACATCGATGAACAGCGCGTCGATATCGGCAGCGCCGATGACCGCCAGCATCGCCTCGCGGTCGGGCTGGGTGAGAGGCAGGTAGCGCATGGCTTACTCTTTCGTACTGGCGCGCTCGCTATCGCGAGCCGGGGGCAGATGAGCGTGAAAGCGGATACGGACGTAATCGGCGATCCAGTTGCCGGCCTCGTCGGCGAGCACCGGACGCAGCATGGCGCGAATGTCCTCGATGACCTGGGCGCGCTTGTCGGCGGGGACGCCGGCACTTTCGATGAAGCCGCCGCGAAAAGTGTTGAGCCACGCCGTCATGCCGGTCGGCAGCGGCGTCGGGCGCGGGATGATCTCGCACATGTCGACGCGGAAACCACCATTTTCAAGGACGTTGCGAAACGCTTCTGCGGTGGGGTAATAACTCGTTTCCATGGGTTCGACGCGATAGCCGCGGGTCGCCAGCACAGCGCGCACCGCCACGCGGATGGCGGCGATGTTGCCGTGACCGCCGAATTCCCCGACATATCGCCCGCCCGGCTTCAGCGCCCGCGCCACCCCGGCCGTAACGACGGCCGGTGCACCGACCCAGTGCAGCGCGGCGTTGCTGAACACCGCATCGAACGCGCCCCCGAAATCGAGCGACAGGGCGTCGCGCTGCCGGGCATCGACCCCTCGCGCCATGGCCGCCGCCACCATCGCGGCATCGGCGTCGATGCCGACCACGCTTGCTCCTGCCGCGGCGATCCGCGCCGTCAGCACGCCATCGCCGCACCCGATGTCGAGAATATGCTCGCCGGCCCTGGGCGCCAGCAGGTCGAGCACCGCGCCGCCGAGCGCCGGCACGAACGCCGCATGCGCCGCATAAAGCGCCGGGTCCCAATCGTGGCGCGGCGTCGCCGACATCAGAGCGTGGCGACCCAGGCCTTGTAAGCGTCGGCATCCATCAGCCCATCAAGCTCCGACGCGTCGGACAGGGTCAGCTTGAAGAACCATCCCTCACCCTCGGGTGCCGAATTGACCAGCGCGGGGTCCGCCTCCAGCGCCGGATTGGCCTCGGTCACGGTGCCCGAGACCGGCGAATAGACATCGGATGCCGCCTTGACCGATTCGACCACGGCGGCTTCCTTGCCCTTGGCGACCACTTTGCCGACCGCCGGCACTTCGACGAACACCACATCGCCCAGCTGCGCCTGGGCATAATCGGTGACGCCAACGGTGGCGATGTCGCCCTCGACCGCCAGCCATTCATGTTCCTTGGTGAAATACAGCGTCATGCCACGGCTCCCTCTCTGACGTAATTCTTCGGCTTGAACGGCATCGGCACCACCGTCGCATCGAGCCGGCGGCCACGCACTTCAATGGTCAGTGCGGTGCCGTCGGCGGCATGGGCCGTGTCGACATAGGCCATGGCGATCGGCGCCTCGAGGCTGGGCGCGAAGCCACCCGAGGTTACGACGCCCACCGCCGTGTCGCCGACAAACACCGCGGCGCCCTCACGCGCCGGCAGCTTGCCCGCCACCGCCAGCCCGACGCGCCGCCGCGCCGCGCCGTTGAACAGTTCATCCATCACCCGCTCGGCGCCGGGAAAGCCGCGCTCCAGCTTGCGACGCTTCGAAATCGCAAAGGCCAGGCCGGCCATCACCGGCGTCGTCGCGGGGTCGAGGTCGTGGCCGTAAAGCGGCAGCCCCGCCTCCAGCCGCAGCGAATCGCGCGCGCCCAGCCCGATGGGCTTCACCTCGGCATCGGCGAGCAGCGCCGTCGCCAGCGCGTCCGCCGCCGCCGCCGGAACCGAAATCTCGAACCCGTCCTCGCCGGTATACCCCGACCGGCTGATCCACAGATCATGGCCCTGCCAGGCAAAGCCCGCCGCCCGCATGAAGCGCAGCGCCGCCACCCCCGGCACCAGCGCCTCGAGCACGGTCACCGCCGTCGGTCCCTGCAACGCCAGCAACGCCCAATCGTCGCGCCGGTCAACCGTCACGCCGGCGTCGCGCAGCACCGCCACATCGGCATCCTTCACGGCGCCGTTGACGACCAGGTAAAGATCGCCCGCGCGCCGGGTCACCATCAGATCGTCGAGAATCCCGCCCGCGGCATTGAGCAACAGCGAATAGCGCAGTACGCCGACGCCCAGGCCGATGATGTCGCCCGGCAGCAGCGTTTCCAGCAGCGCCGCCTCGGCGGTCGGCACCAGCAACTGGCCCATGTGCGACACGTCGAACAATCCGGCATGGGCCCGCGTCCACAGATGTTCGGCGATGATGCCATCATACTGGATCGGCATCTGATAGCCGGCGAACAGGACCATGCGGGCGCCCAACCGGCGATGCAGCGCATCGAGCGGCAACAGGCGATCGGGGCTTTCGCGCAGGTCCAAGACAATCCTCCGGCAACGGCATGGCAGCGTCGGGGCGGCTGCCCCGTCACCTGCCCCTGTCTGTCACCGGACCTGAGAGCTTTCGTGCCGCAACAGCACTTACACCTTCGGTGGGGCCGGGAGACGATGCCTTGCGGAATCGTCCCTGCCCGCTTTCCAGATGTCGTGAATACGCCAGCGCGGTCCTGGTGCCTGAGAGATTGGAGGGGCCCTTGCTCCTTCGGCGGCGGCAAGGCCAAGGCCCCCCGCACTCTCCCGCGCTGACGCCGGGCCGGGGCCCGACGACCCGACTCAACTGCGGGAAGCCGCCGCCCGAGTCAATCGGGCCGCGGCGATTTCCGGCTGCGGCTATTTGGTGACGTTGTAGGCCAGTCCGGCATCGTCGAGCTGGAACCCCAGCAGCACTTCGAACGAGGCCGCCCGCAACGCCGCGCGGACCTGCGGATCGGCGAGCGGATCGACCGCCGCATCGGGGTCGGTCGGCTTGCGCTTGCGGTTGATCTTGGCCTGCAGCTCAGGCGACAGCGCCGTGGCGGACCGCGCCACGTTGGTCCGCACGCCGCCGCTGCCGATGGCCCGCGCCTGGCCCTCGGCAAAGCTGACCGTAACATTCGTCATCTGCTTCGACACCACCAGATTGCCGCCCTGCACGATCGTCGCGAACACCGGCAGCGACACCGTCCGCGCCGGGCCGGTCTCGCTGCGCCGTGCCACCACGTCGAAGCTAATGTCGGTCGTCAGCTTTTCGTCGCCTTCAAGGCAGGTTTCGCGCACATTGGTGATCGTCGCGACCATGTCGATATTCCGGGCGTCGGCCGAACCACCGGCGCCGAAGATCGTGGCGTCGCCCAGATAGGTCGGCACCGCCACTGCCGGGCATGGCGACCGCTTGACCATCAGCGGGTTGCGCTGGCACCCGGCGACGCCTGCCGCCAGGGCGAGGACGAGCAGCAGCCGGCCCGCGGCGACGCGCCGGGGCTGCAAAGGGGACGACATGTCACGGGAAAGCACGGGGCCGGAACCTTTCGGGGGGCAAGCCCGGTCTTCCTTAGGCATCGCCGGGGTCCGGAGCAAGGCGAACGCGGGCCGGCGGCGCATGCCGCGACTGCAATGCCTGTGGCGCCGGCATCGATCATTGGCTATCAGGCGATCATGACCGTCCTCGCCTCCGCTACCATCCCTGCCGGCCTCGCCAAGCCCGACCTCGCCGTGCTCGTCGCCGCGCCGCGCGGGTTCTGCGCCGGCGTCGACCGCGCCATCCACATCGTCGAACTGGCGCTCGAACGCTATGGTGCGCCGGTCTATGTCCGGCACGAGATCGTCCACAACCGCTTCGTCGTCGACAGCCTGAAGGCCAAGGGCGCCGTCTTCGTCGAGGAACTCGACGAAGTGCCCGAGGGCGTCCCCGTGGTGTTTTCGGCGCACGGTGTCCCCAAGTCGGTCCCGGCCGCGGCCGAGATGCGCAACATGAACTATCTCGATGCCACCTGCCCGCTGGTGTCCAAGGTGCACCGCCAGGCCGAACGTCTGGTAGAGGCCGGTCGCCATATCCTGTTCATCGGCCACCAGGGGCATCCCGAAGTCATCGGCACCTTCGGCCAGGTGCCGGATGGCGCGATGACTCTCATCGAAACCCTTGCCGATGCCCAGACCGTCACCGTCGCCAATCCTGACGATCTCGGCTTCCTGACCCAGACAACGCTTTCGGTCGACGATACCAGCGACATGGTGGCCGAACTTCAGCGCCGTTTCCCGGCGATCATCGGGCCCAAGGGGGACGATATCTGCTACGCCACGTCGAACCGCCAGGCGGCGGTGAAGGCGATGGCGCCGCGCTGCGACCTCGTCCTCGTCATCGGCGCGACCAATTCGTCGAATTCGCAGCGCCTTCGCGAAGTCGCGGAGCGCGAAGGCGCCGCCGCCTACCTCATCCAGCGTGCCGTCAATATCGATTGGCGCTGGTTCGATGGCGTCGCCACCGTCGGCATCACCGCCGGTGCCTCGGCACCCGAAGTGCTGGTCCAGGAGGTTCTCGCCCGTCTGGCGGACCGCTTCACCCTGACCACCGAGAATATCACCACCGCGGTCGAACAGGTCGTCTTCAAGCTGCCGCGCGCCCTCGTCGCCAGCTGACGCAGCGCCATGGCCGTCTATACGCCCGTCACCGCCACCGACCTGGCGGGGTTCCTCACACGCTATGACTGCGGTCGCGCGACGTCGTTCAAGGGCATCGCCGAGGGCGTTTCGAACAGCAATTTCCTCGTCGACACGACCAGCGGCCGCTATGTCCTGACCCTCTACGAACGCAACATCGACGCGAACGACTTGCCCTGGTTCCTCTCGTTGATGACGCATCTGGCCGACAAGGGCCTGCCGGTGCCCCGCCCCATCGCCGACCGCGACGGCCACGCCCTGCAGACGCTCAACGGCCGCGCCGCCTGCCTGATCGCCTTTGCCCAGGGCGTATCGATCGCCGAGCCGACACCGGCCGAATGCCATGCCGTCGGCGCCGCACTCGGCCGCCTCCACCGGGCCACCGCCGATTTCGTCGCGGTGCGCGCCAATTCGCTCGGCGTCACCGCCTGGCGGCCGATGGCGGCAAAATGCGGGGCCGGGCTTGCCAAGATCGATCCTGCATTGCCGGTGCTCGTCGCCGATGCGCTGGCCGCGACCGACAGCTGGCCCACCGGGCTGCCGGTCGGCACCATCCATGCCGACCTGTTTCCCGATAATGTCCTGCTCGACCACGGTGACGTCACCGGCATGATCGACTTCTACTTCGCCTGCACCGACATCCGCGCCTATGATTATGTCGTCACCCATGCCGCCTGGTGCTTTTCGGCGATCGGCACGGTGCATTATCCCGATCGCGCCGCGGCGCTGGCGGCAGGCTATGCCGAAACGCACGGCCTGGAGCCGGCGGAAGTCGCCGCGCTGCCGAGGCTGGGCGAAGGCGCTGCGCTGCGCTTCGTGCTGACCCGCGCCTATGACTGGCTGCACACGCCGCCGGAGGCACTGGTGACCCGCAAGGACCCGATGGCCTTTGCGCGGCGGCTGGCCTGGTATGCCCGCGCCACCCCCGACGCCGTGCTGGGGCGCTGACCATGGCCGACGCCGAAGCAGCCCGACCCAAGGTCGTCATCGCCACCGACGGCGCCTGCAAGGGCAACCCCGGCATCGGCGGCTGGGGCGCCTTGCTGCGGGCCGCCAACGGCCAGGAACGGACGCTTTCGGGCGCCGAGGCGCATACCACCAACAACCGCATGGAACTGACCGGCGCCATCGAAGCGCTCGCGGCGCTGACCCGCCCCGCCGATGTCATATTGTCGACAGACAGCAACTATGTCCGCGACGGCATCACCAAATGGATCCACGGCTGGCAGCGCAACGGCTGGAAGACCGCCGACCGCAAGCCGGTGAAGAACGCCGATCTCTGGCAAGCGCTGCTGGCAGCGACGGCCCGCCACAAGGTCGAATGGCGCTGGGTCAAGGGCCATTCCGGCGACCCGGACAATGAACGCGCCGATTCCCTCGCCAACGAAGCCATCGCCCGGCTGCGCGCCCGCGCCTGACGTCGCCTGTTCAGTTTCCACCAGCGCGCAGGGCTGCAATTTCGCGTTCGAGGTCGGCGATGCGCTCGTGCAGCGGCTGGACGGCGCGCGCGATCTCGGCCTCGGTGAAACGCGGCGTGATATGCTGCGGGCAGTTCCAGTCAAAGGCATCGAGCCGGAGCCGGAAGATGCGCTCGGCCGTGGCGCCATAGTCCTTGTCGAGGAGCTGTTCGGTCAGGGCCGGATCGGCATCGAGCGAAAGCCGTTCGATATGCCCGTAGATCTTGAGCCGGGCGCGCCGGGGATAGTCGAGCAATATGATCGAGACGCGGTTATTGGCCGCCAGGTTGCCGGTGCTGATATACTGACGGTTGCCGCGAAAATCCGCATAAGCGAGCGTCCGGTCGTCGATCAGCCGCAGGAAGCCGGGCGGGCCGCCGCGATGCTGGACATAGGGCCAGCCCGTTTCCGAAACGGATGCCATGTAGAAGCTGTCGCGGGCAGCGATGAAGGCAGCTTCCCGGTCAGTAAAGCGGTCGAACGCGCGATGGCCCTTGAAGTCCTGCCACAGCCGATGCGCCCCCATCTCGGCCTGCGCCGCAACCACGCTGGGTGTCAGGGCGATCTGCATGAATCCATAGGCCATGGTTCAACTCCGGGATCGGTTACCGCCATCCATGATGACACGTCCCGGCAGGCGCAGCCAAAGCCTCCTTGCCAAACCGCGCTCGCCGGCCGTCGGCACGGCGGGTGGGAATCACGAGCGCGGCGGTGCAATTGTCTGTCGAGCGCGCAACGGAGCGTCTTGAACGGTTTATGCTGGGTGACGAAGACGCATGATCGATCCCGAAGGCGATTGCCTGGACCCTGTTCGTCGGCAGCTATCGTCCCGCCAACCGCGCTGCATACAGTCCCATCCGGTTCCGCACCGGGGTTTCATCCCCCACATTGGCCGGCAGACCCAGCTCGGCCAGGGTTTCCCGGGCGGCGACACTGCCGGCGGCGGGATCGGCGGCGATGCCGGCGAGGATGGCGGCGCGTTGATCGGCAGGCAGGCGCGCCTTCAATTCGGCCGCGACCAGCAGCGGCAAATGGGATTGCAGCGGTTCGGTGTCATAGAGATCGGCCACGGCGGCGATCAGCAGCAGGTTGCGCGCGCGCTGGGTAACGTCCGCTTCGCCAGCCGCAGGCCATTTTTCGAGCTGGCGCCGGATGCGCGCGAGCGCGCTGGCGGTTGCAGCATCGGGCGGCGCGAAGGCGATGGGTGCGATCGGCCCGGCTGGTGCGGCAACGATTGCGAGATCGGCGCGGGGCATCGGCGGGCCGGGCCGGTGCCAGACGAGCGCGGACAGGCCGAGCCACGTCGTGAACATCACCAGATACGGCCAGCGGCGGGGCCATAGCCGGGCCACCAGCAACGTCGCCGCCGCGGTGCCGGCGAGCGCGAGCAAGGCCGAACTTGCCGCGCGGGTGCCGGTACCGGTGAGCGCCGTCTGGATCGCCGTGCTCGCCCATTGTGCGGGCAGCAAAACCAGCAGCCAGTCCGGCAACGCCCCCGGCAAGGCCGAGGCCGTCAACAGCATGGCCGCCTCGCCCGCCACCACGAACACGGCGATCCACCAGCCCCGATCGCCTGCCGACCGGGCAAACAGCGCGCCGCGCGCGGCAAAGCTGAAGCTGGCGATGATGACGGCCAGCCCGGTCGAGAACGGGTGCGGCAGGGTCGGCATGCCCAGCGCCCGCGCCAGCACGATAAGGCCGGCCCCGGTCAGCACGGCAAGAAGGACGCCGATCCACAGGCGTCCGGCAGCCGCCGCCCCGATCATGCCAACGCCCATCAGGCCCACGGCCAGAATGGGCCCGCCGACCAGGGCCAGCGGTGCCGGCGCCGGCGCATCCACAAGCATCAGCATGGCCAAAGTGGGTGCCGCAACCCCGGCCAGCGCCACCGTCGGCCAGGCCAGAAACGGCCAGGCCAGGGGCCGAGCGTGCGACGGGGACTTCATGCAGCCGACACTGATAGAAGCGCCAGCCATTGTCGAGCAGGCAGATTGCGACCGCCCAGTTCCCATGTCCATCCCGGAGCAGCGCATCGGGTTCGCCGATAAGAACTGCGATCGGACACGCGACCCTGAACGTCTGTATCCGCATCGGTTGAAACGCCGGCATTCCCCGGCCGGCCCTGCAATTTCGGCCTCGCCACCCTATATGACGGGATGCGCATTCGATTTCTTGCCTTCGTTCCGCTCCTGCTTGCCAGCTGTGGCTATTCCTCCGAACCAGGCGCGGTGGCCGAAACCGGGGCCGTCGCCACGACACCGGACAGGGTGGCGGCGCCGACCCACGGGCTGAACGCACCGATGATGGCGCGGACGGTCGAAGCGGCGGCGCGCCTGCCGCGGATCCGCTCGCTGGTCGTGGTCCGCGATGGCGAGACCTTGGCCGAACATCGTTTCAACGGCGGGCCGCCGCTCGACCGGCCGGTGAACATCAAGTCGGCATCCAAGTCGGTGATCTCGGCGCTGGTCGGCATCGCCATCGATCGCGGCGTACTGACCGGCGTCGACCAGCCGGTGCTGTCCGTACTGCGCGCCGACGCGCCGGCGAACCCCGACCCCCGCCTCGCACGGCTGACCGTCGGCAACCTGCTGTCGATGCAGGCCGGGCTGCAGCGCACGTCGGGTGAATTTTACGGTCGCTGGGTGTCGAGCCCGAACTGGGTCCGTTACGCGCTGTCGCAGCCGTTCGTCGAAGAGCCGGGTGGCGCCATGCTCTATTCGACCGGCAGCACGCACCTTTTGTCGGCGATGCTGACCCGCGCTTCGGGACGGAGCACCCATGCGCTGGCGCAGGAATGGCTGGCCCGCCCGCTCGGCATCGCGATCCCGCCATGGTCGCGCGACGGCCAGGGCATTTACTTCGGCGGCAACGAGATGCTGATGAGCCCGCGTGCCATGGCGCGTTTCGGCGAACTGTACCGGACCGGCGGCGTGGCAGGCGGCCGCCGCCTCCTGCCCGCCGCCTGGATCGCGCAAAGCTGGACACCGCGCACCGTGTCGCCGTGGAGCGGCGGCCGCTACGGCTATGGCTGGTTCATCGGCGACGCCGGCGGCCATCCGGTGCGTTTCGCCTGGGGCTATGGCGGGCAGATGATCTATATCGTGCCGAGCCTGGCGCTGACCGTCGTGATGACGTCGGATGCGGGCGGCGCAAGGGACGGTGGGCACATCGCCGCGCTGCACGACCTGCTCGCCGACCATATCGTCCCGGCCGCGGTCAGCGGGGCGTGATCGTCGGAGCAGCTGCGCAAGCCGCGCGTTAGGCGAGGCACCGGCCGCGACCGTCGATCCACATCCGGAGATGCACGATTTTCCACCTCATATTTGCCCTGCCCACCCTGTTCGTCATCGTGCGCTGGCTGTGGCCGCTGGCGATGTCGCCAGGATGGAAGATCGGCGTCGCTGTGGTGCTGCTCGCGGCGTCGCAATATCATTTCTGGAGCCGGCTTTCGTCGGGCTCGGTGTTCGCGCCCGAATTCCCGCGCGAGATCGTCATCCTGTTCAACTGGGCTTTCGGCGCGATCCTGCTGCTGGCGGTCTTGCAGCTGCTGCTCGATGCGGGCGCGCTGGCGGCGGCGCTGGCAAAACGGCGGATGGTCGGCATTCCCGATGTCGCCCGCTACGCGCTCGCCGGCACCGCCGCCCTGCTGGCCGCCATCGGTGTCGCCAATGCCGTGCGCGTGCCGCCGGTCAAGGATGTCGAGATCGCCGTTCCTGGTTTGCCGCCCCGCTATGACGGCTACCGGGTGCTGCAACTCACCGACCTTCACATCAGCCGCCTGTTCCCGGCCAGTTGGGCGCGCCGCGTCGTCGACCACGCCAATGCCACGGACGTCGACCTGATCGTCGTGACAGGCGACTTCATCGACGGCTCGGTCGCGATGCGCCGCGCCGACGTCGCGCCGCTGCGCGATCTGCGCGCCCCCGACGGTGTCTATGCCATCCCCGGCAACCATGAATATTTCTTCCGATACCCCGAATGGATGCGCCATCTGAAAGGCCTGGGGCTGCGCATGCTGCCCAACACCCATGTCGTTATGGCGCGCGGCGAGGCACGGCTCGTGCTCGCCGGTGTCACCGACCTGTCGGCGCCCGAAGTGGGTGAGGTAGGCCCGGACCTTGCCGCCGCGCTCGCGGGTGCGCCCGCCGGCGTGCCGGTGCTCCTGCTCGACCACCAGCCGAAAAACGCCCGCGCCGCGGCCGCACGCGGCGTTGCCGTCCAGCTGTCCGGGCACACGCACGGCGGCATGATCCTGGGGCTCGACCGCCTCGTCGCGCGGGCCAATGGCGGCTTCGTATCGGGCCGCTACGACGTCGACGGCATGACCCTGTACGTCAACAACGGCACCGCGCTCTGGCCCGGCTTCGCCTTGCGCCTTGGCCGGCCGTCGGAATTGACGCGGATAACCCTGCGCACGCAGCGCTAGGTCGAAACGTCGAAGCCAGAGGCGCCGATATCCGGATCAGCGGCCCACGTGGAGTTCGGGGGAGCGCCCGAGGTACGCCCCGGAGGCGGAGGGCACGGCGGTGACCGACAGTGGTGCCCCGCACGTGCCGGAACTGTACCATTTCGCGATGTCACCTCTGCCCTGATTGGAGGTGGCACAGTTTGCGGTGACGGCGGATGTCCGGAAGGCCTTGGCAAATTGCGGCGCCTTGTTCCACGCAGGTCCGACAGTATTTGGCAAATATCAGGCGGACTTTCAGATCGGAACGTGCTGCACCCTGACCCGCCTGCCGGTCGCCTTTTAGGTGACATACCCTACTACGGGCCAACCAGATTCGCTCTATGCTGCTGTGCTTCAAGCCGGCAGTCAGAGAGTCGAAACGCCAGCGTGATCAATTCGAAGGAACTCTGGATCTGGACAGGCGCCATCTTCATCATTTCGTTTTCGATCCTGGGTTATCTTGGCCGGGAAATCTACGTGCAGGCACCGCCCGTGCCCACCAGGTCAGCACCACGCAGGCTGCACTCGTCTACTCCAGGAACGATATCCAGACGGGCCGTGAAGTCTGGCAGACGCTGGGCGGGATGCAGCTCGGCTCGATATGGGGTCACGGCGGCTATGTCGCTCCGGATTGGGGCGCTGGCTGAACGATGAAGTCCGAAAACGCACGTCATGACCGGTTGAAGACGCTGCCGCCGGTGCTGCGCGGTGGCTTCAGGCCCTTTTTCTTCGGCGCCGCTGTCTGGGCTCTGCTGGTCGTCTCGCTGTGGGTCCTGTCGCTTTCGGGCAGGATAACGCTGCCGACCTATTTCGACGCGCTGGCCTGGCATCGGCACGAGATGCTCTTTGGCTATATCGGCGCCGTGATCGCCGGCTTCCTGCTGACGGCCATTCCGAACTGGACCGGTCGCCTGCCGATCGCGGGCGCTCCCCTCGCCGCCCTCGCAGGGCTGTGGCTGGCCGGTCGTATCGCGGTGCTGTTCTCGGGCATTGTGTCCGCCCCGCTCGCCGCCACACTCGATGTCGGGTTTCTGGCGGTGTTCGCTTTTGTCGCCGGACGCGAGGTGCTTGCGGCAAGGAACAAGAATTTTCCCGTCGTCATCGCGATTGCAATCTTCGCGCTTGCCAACGCGCTCGATCATGCCGAGGCGCTTGGCGCCGCGATCCCCGCCGGCACCGGCTGGCGGCTGGGCCTGGGCATCGTGATCACGCTGATCGCGCTGATCGGCGGGCGTATCATCCCATCGTTCACCCGGAACTGGCTGAGCAAGCAAGGCCTCAAGCAAGGCCTGCCGTCTCAGCCGGACCGCTTCGACATTGCCACGATCGCGCTTACCGGCATCGGCCTGCTCGGCTGGGTGGCGGCGCCGGCAGCGCCGCTTGTCGGCGGGTTGCTGTCAGCCGCAGGCGTGCTGCAATTGGTGCGGCTCTCGCGCTGGTCGGGCTGGCGCACCGCGCGCGAGCCGCTGGTTGTCATCCTCCACATTGCCTACGCATGGCTGGGAGTCGGTCTGATCCTCCTGGGCGGCAGCGTTTTCGTCCCTGTCATACCGGCATCGTCCGCCTTGCACGCGCTCAGCGCCGGCGCGATCGCATCGATGACGCTGGCGGTGATGACGCGCGCCACGCTCGGCCATACCGGACACGAACTTCGGGCGGACCGACTTACCATGGCCATTTATGCGCTTGTCACATCGGGCGCGATCGTGCGCGTTACCGCTACGCTGTTGCCGTTCGATTATACGGTGTCGATTGCACTGGCAGGCACGCTGTGGGGCGCGGCCTTCCTGCTCTTTGCGGTGGGTTATGGACCAAAGCTGCTCGGCGGCCGAACCCCGTAAAGTCGCGACCCGTAACGAGGTTCATCTCCCCGGCTGCAATCGTCGTGCCATCCTGCGCGCGCCGATCGCCGCCCGACTGACCCGATGGTCCTGCGCTCCCGCGTTCGATCGTGTCGCTCGAGATAACGGCCGCCGCGCGTTGGCAGGGTCGCGACGCAGCGAACTGCGTCGCCAGGCCGGCAGGCCCGCGATCGCTTACTGGCTGCCGCCGGGCGTGTCGGTACGAAAATGGCCGGCGCGGTGCACCAGGCCCAGCATGTGCGATGCCGCACTTGTCGTCAGAGGATGATGGGCACGCCCGGCGCGCGGCGCGATGAACTCTGCCATATCGCGAATCTGCGCCTGCTGGCCCTCGGACGCGTCAGCAAGAAGCGCAATGATGACATTTTCGAGCGCGATGACACGGACGCGGAGCTGAACGATTTCAGCATTGGAAAGCGCCGGCGCCGAAAATTCGGCGTGGCCGTCCGCGCCCGGCTCGGCACCGCCTTCGTCTTCCCAGCGGGCAAGCGCCTGGGCACGGAGACCCTCGGGATGTTCCCCGCCAATGCCATCGTCAATCATCACGTGTATCTCCGGATGGTGGGCCAGTTCGCGCATCGGGTCGAAACAGTGCCTGTCTCGATCAGGATAATTTGCCGCAGGCAAATCACAGATACAGACCGAGTTGTCAGCATGCTGTCGCGCTGCTGTTGTGATATAGACGATTATCGTCGAAGTCCACCTATAGCATCCGACGCCTGAGAGACTGTCCGCGCTCCCGCTTTTTCGCCGGAGAGATCATGGCCAATTCTATTCTCGCACCTTCCGATGATTCGCTGGCCAAGGAACGCGAGGCCGAACCGCGGATCCACCACATTCCGCAGGGATTTTCCGATCACTTCGCACTTGGCTTTACAAAAGTGCTGCGTTTCTGTGCCGACACCTTCTTCGCCAAGCGCTACGGCCACCGCGCGATCGTTCTTGAAACCGTTGCCGGGGTGCCCGGCATGGTCGGCGCCACGATCCAGCACCTGACGTCACTGCGGCGGATGCAGGACGATCACGGCTGGATCCGCACGCTTATGGAGGAAGCCGAAAACGAGCGCATGCACCTGATGACCTTCATCGCCGTCGCGCAGCCGACCTGGTTCGAACGGCTGGTCATCCAACTTGTCCAGGGCGGCTTCTACATCGCCTTTTTCCTGCTTTACCTCGTTTCGCCGCGTACCGCCCATCGCATTGTCGGCTACTTCGAGGAGGAAGCGGTGATGAGCTACACATTCTATCTCGCCGAAATCGACGAGGGCCGTGCCGAAAACGTGCCTGCCCCGGCAATCGCACGCCATTATTGGAAGCTTCCCGCGGACGCGACACTGCGCGATGTCGTTCTCGTCGTCCGCGCCGATGAAGCGCATCACCGCGACGTCAACCATGGCTTTGCCAGCAAGATCGCCGGTGAGCCGATCGTCGAGAGGATCCCGGCACCCTACCCCGAGCACGCCGACGACATCAGAATGGCAGTGTAACGGTCAGGGCATTCCGGTGGTGGGCATTGGTTACCTGCGCAACGCGACGTGGTTGGCGCCAGCGCCGAGCGGTACGTCGGCGCTTCTGGCGAGTCGCGGCGCGTACCGGCGGTACAATCCGCAATGACGCCACGCGGAACACCGATCCGCGCCTGATAATCAGGGGATCACGTCGGACGAGCGCAAGGACATCTCGCTTGAAAAGGTGCGCTCGGCAGCTGTAACCGCACGCTCACAGAAGCGCAGGGTGCTCAAGCGTCGATGGTGAAACGAAACACCCGGCTGGGGCCATCTTCGGGAAGCAGGTACAGGTCGCGCCCTTCGACCGCCATGCCTTCGCCGGTATATGCTCCGCCCCGGCCAAAGGGTCGGGCGAGCCCGACAGCGCCGCTGCGCAGGGTCCGCACGATCTTCATCGACGGCCAGTCTATCCAGTCGACAGTGCCGCTCCACAGCGTCCTTGATCCGCCCGCGACAAGGTGACGGCCGACAAACTTCATGTCCTGATACTGCGTCGACGACGGGTTGGACACCACCCGCGGCGGCGCGGTCTTGCCGAGATCGAACACGTAAAGCAGTCGGCTATTCCAGTTGCCGGCCACAAGCGTTCGCCCCGATACCGCCACGCAGCCAAGATGATCCGCAACATGGATCTTGCGACGGACCACCATGGTTTCGGCGTCGATCTCGACCAGCACGGTCGAACTATCCGGCCTGTATTCCGCCACCGGCACCCAAATCGAAGCATTCGAAACCGAGATACCGCCGGGGTGAAAGCGCTTGCCCTCGCTCACCTCCAACCGCCGCTGGAACTTGCCCGTCGCGCGATCGAACTGATGGAGATAGGCCTTGCGGTTTGCCTGGTCGACCGAGGTCACCCAGATATGTCCGCCCGCGATTTCTAGCCCCTGGACATGGAAAACCTCCCCCTCAAGCTTGAGGCTACCCCGGGCGCGCGCATGTTCGATCGCACCGTCGAACGGGTCCGGCGCCGCTGCGACCGACAAACTCGACAGCAGCAGGAGAACGACTGTCACAGCCGGACGCGCCATTTTGCGGATCATCTGCATTGCCCCCG
The DNA here is from genome assembly GCF_011927825.1 of Polymorphobacter fuscus. NCBI lineage: Bacteria > Pseudomonadati > Pseudomonadota > Alphaproteobacteria > Sphingomonadales > Sphingosinicellaceae > Sandarakinorhabdus > Sandarakinorhabdus fusca. Next base: position 718,878 of record NZ_JAATJI010000001.1, read on the forward strand.
AGCGCGCGTCGGCTCGACGGTGGCCATCGCAACTTCGGATGACAGGAGAATTGCTCGGGGTTGAAACTTTTAAAGTTTCGCCGCGACCAGCGGCGCACTGCGCTGGCCTTCGTCGCCGTTTGGCTTGTCGTGGTAAGCCCGCGGGTCGCCCCCGCGGGCGTAACCTTCTCCGACGTGCCACAAGCCCGAAAGGACGCCGAACGATCGGCCCGAACGGGTCTCGCAGTCGGCGATTGCGGCTCCGGCCGGGCGGTGCAAGATGCAGCGGATGCCTGCCGCCATGCTCCGTCCGCTGTTCGTCGCCACCGTGCTCGTCGGCAGCTTCCTGTTGTTCCTCATCCAGCCGATGTTCGCGCGCATGGTCATGCCGCGTCTCGGGGGGTCGTCGTCGGTGTGGAACGTCGCGATGCTGTTCTACCAGGCGGTGCTGCTCGGCGGCTATCTCTATGCCCATGCCCTTCAGCGGCTGGCGCTGCGGCAGCAGATCGCCCTGCACCTCACGCTGTTCTTGGCTGCCGGGCTCACCCTGCCGGTTGCCGCGGCGACCTGGCTGCCTGACCCCGGAACGACGCCGCCGGCGCTGTGGCTGCTCGCGCTGCTGGCGGTCTCCATCGGGCCGGTGTTCCTCATCGTATCGGCGCAGGCGCCCTTGATGCAGGCGTGGTTCGCACACAGTGACGACTCATCGGCAGACGCGCCTTTCTTCCTCTACGCCGCCTCGAACACCGGCAGTCTTGCAGCCCTTGTCGCCTATCCGCTGCTCATCGAGCCCGGGACGCGGCTGGCGGTTCAAGGCTGGGCATGGTCCGCGGGTTTCGTCGTCCTGTTCCTGCTCGTCGCGCTGGCTGGCCGGGCGGCGCTGCAGCGGCCGGCGGCATTGGTGGCGGCCCGTGGCGGCGCGGTTACCGGGCGCCAGCGCATGCGCTGGACACTGCTCGCGCTGGTGCCGTCGGGGCTTTTGCTGTCGACGACATCGCACCTCACCACCGACATCATGGCGATGCCCCTGCTTTGGGTAATTCCGCTGGCGGTGTATCTGCTCAGCTTCATCATCGCCTTCGGTGGCGGCGGCGTCCGGGCGACGCGGATCGCTGTCGGCGCCGCACCGCCGCTGCTCCTGCTGCTCGGCAGCCTGGCCTTCGTCACCGCCAGCGCGGCGGTCATCTTCTACACTGTCTCGGGCGTCGTGCTGCTGTTCGTCGTCGCCCTCGCGCTGCACGGCACACTGGCCGCTGAACGGCCCGATGTCGGCAATCTGACGGAATATTACCTGTGGATCTCGGTCGGCGGCGCGCTCGGTGGGCTATTCTGTGCGTTGGTCGCGCCGCTGGTGTTCGACTGGGGCTATGAACATCCGCTGCTGCTCGTTGCCGCCGCGCTGCTGCTGCCGGCCCGGCCGGTCGCGGCCTGGGCGGACCGGCTGTGGACGTGGCGGGGCGGCGCCGCGATCCGCTGGTTGCTGCCGCCGCTGGCCCTGGCCGCGTCGCTCGCGGGCGCATCGTGGCTGGGCAGCCAGACGGATGCCTCGCTCGCAGCGATGGTCTTCATCATGGCGCTGGCGGTCGTCTCGATCGGTCGCCCGCCGTGGTTCGCCTGGGCGTTCCTGATGCTGATGATGACGCTGGGCGGCTGGAAACAGCTCGATCCGGCCGCCGCGCCCGTCGACCGCACCCGCAGCTTCTTCGGCATCTATACCGTGCGCGATTCGCAAGCGCGCCAGGTCCGCGAGCTGCAGCACGGCACGACGCTGCATGGGGTCCAGTCGCTCGCGGCCGGCAAGGCCACGCGGCCGACGAGCTATTATGCCCCTGGCTCCGGCGTGGGGCGGGTCTTTTCCGCCGCGCCGCGGCTGTTCGCAGCGCCGGCGCGGATGGCGTTCGTCGGACTCGGTTCGGGCACTCTGGCCTGTTATGCGAGGCCAGGGCAGCGGTGGACGGCGTTCGAGCTTGATCCGGCGATGGTCGGCATCGCGCGCGACCGACACCTGTTCACCTATGTGGAGCGCTGCGCTCCCGGCCTGCGTATCGTCGTCGGCGATGCCCGGCTGATGCTCGCGCGTGAGGCTGTCGGCAGCGTCGACATGCTCGCCGTCGATGCCTTCTCGTCCGATGCGATCCCGCTCCACCTGATGACGACCGAGGCGTTCCGTGTCTATGCGCGCGTGCTCGCGCCCGACGGCGTTCTGTTGGTCCACATTTCCAATCGTTACCTTGACCTCGAGCCGGTCGTCGCCGCGATTGCGCGCGCCGAGGGCTGGACGGCGCGGGTCAGGCGGCACCAGCCCGGGCCGGTCGCGGCGCCGGGCGAGGCCGATACCCGGTCGATCTGGATCGCGTTGACGCGTTCGCCGGCCCGGATGGAGCAGGTGATTGCGGCCACGGGCGATGCGCCGGCGGACTGGCAGGCGCTGCGCGACTCTCGGGGCGCGCAGCCCTGGACCGACGACTTCGCATCGATCCTGCCCGCGTTCAAATCGCCGTTCCGATGATCATCGCCGCCAATCATCGGCGCGGCCGTCCGGTCTGACCGGAACCTTCGATCGATCCTGACAAACCGGGCGCCGGCACCGGTGACAGCCAGGCGGGCGTGCGCAAGGGGCGACGTCCGGGATCAGTCTAAAGGTCTTCGCTCAGTGCCTTGATATCCTTGTTGAGGACGCGATCATTGTCGGCATAGTCGACCGGGCAGTCGATGACCTGGACGCCCGGCGATCGCAGGCAGGCTTCGAGCAGCGCAGGCAGCATCGCGGCGCTCGTCACCCGGTGCCCGGCCGCGCCATAGCTCTCGGCATAGAGCACGAAGTCCGGGTTGCCGTAGCTTAGTCCCCAGTCGGCGAAACCCATATTGGCCTGTTTCCAGCGGATCATGCCATAGCTGTTGTCGTTGAGGATCAGGACGGTCAGGTTCAGCCCCAGCCGGATCGCGGTCTCCAGTTCCTGCGCGTTCATCATGAAGCCGCCGTCGCCGCAGATCGCCATCACCTTGCGGTCGGGATAGACCATCGCCGACGCCATTGCCGACGGCAGGCCGGCGCCCATGGTCGCCAGCGCATTGTCGAGCAGCACGGTATTGGGCTGGTGCGCCGTATAGTTGCGCGCGAACCAAAGCTTGTAGATGCCATTGTCGAGCGCGATGATCCCGTCGCTGGGCATGACCTTGCGCACCTGGTCGACCAGATATTGCGGATAGATCGGGAAGCGCATGTCGCCCGCAGCGGCCTCGCGATGGGCAACCTCGGCGGCGCGCACGGCACGCATGCCGGCGCAGGCCCAATGGTCCTGGCGGGTGATCGTCTCGTCGATCTGCCAGAGCGCGTTGGCGATATCGCCGATGACCTCGATCTGCGGGAAATAGACCGGATCGACTTCGGCCGGGCGGTTGGAAACATGGATCACCACGGCGCCGTCGGGCTGCATGAAGAAGGGCGGCTTTTCGATCACATCATGGCCGATGTTGATGATGACATCGGCCTTGCCGATGGCCGCATGGACGAAATCTCCCGACGATAATGCGGCACATCCCACAAATCCCGGATGACGCTCGTCGATGACGCCCTTGCCCAGCTGCGTCGTCAGGAACGGGATTCCCGTGGTGTCGACGAGCCGACCGAGCATCCGCGACGTCATCGTCCGGTTGGCGCCGGCGCCGATGACGATGATCGGCGCGCGCGCCGCCTCGATCGCTGCCACGGCGTGGGCGATCGCCTTGGCATCCGGCACCGGACGCCGAACATTGCTGGGTGCGATCGGGGTCGCATCGGTCGGGTCATGCGCGATGTCCTCGGGAAGTTCGAGGTGGGTCGCGCCGGGCTTTTCCTCCTGCGCCAGCCGGAACGCCTCGCGGGTGCGCGCCGGGATGTTATCGGCCGATGCAAGCTGGCGGGTGTATTTGGTGATGGGCTTCATCATTTCGACGACGTCGATGATCTGGAACCGGCCCTGCTTCGACGATTTGATCGGTTTCTGGCCGGTGATCATCACCATCGGCATGCCGCCCAGCGTCGCATAGGCCGCCGCCGTGACGAGGTTGGTCGCCCCAGGCCCAAGCGTCGCCAGGCAGACGCCGGCCTTGCCGGTGTGGCGGCCATAGGTCGCCGCCATGAAGCCGGCACCCTGCTCGTGCCGCGTCAGGACCAGGCGGATCCGCGTCGATCGCGACAGGCTGTCAAGAAAATCGAGATTCTCCTCACCCGGCACGCCGAACACGTATTCGCACCCTTCATTCTCCAGGCATTGCACCAGCAGGTCGGATGCCTTCGTCATGTCGAATCCCTCGGTCAAACCGGCATGTTGCTGTGCCAGCGGGGCAATGGAAAGGTTCCAGTCGCACCAGGCGATACCGGCCTCACCGCTTTTGCCGTTGCCGAAGGCCACTGGCGGGCATCACCCTTCGCCGCAACAGGCGCAGCAGAATCCGATCTCGCTGATACAGATGTCGGCCCGATGGTTGCGGCCATAGGCGACAATAGCCAGGGTCGCCACGCTTACTCCCTCCAGAACCGCCGGCAGGTTGCTGTTCGACGCGGCAAACAGGGCGAACGGCAGCCGGCAATCTCGGCGGGCATCGCGTTGAGCAGGAAAGCGGCAAAGCCGAACGAATAGAGCACCATGCCGCCGAACAGCAGCGCCGTAGCGAGCAAGGAAGCGGTCAGCACGGCTGGACGCCTGACAGCGAGAGTGGCGAAACCACCGCCGCGTCATGCACCCGCGGCGTGTAGTCCGACATGACGCACATCGGCGCGCGGCACCATTCAGAAACTTCCCGTCTGTTCGATGATGGCATCGGCGATCGCGGTCCCGCTCGCCCATGCCGCCTCCACGCGGGCGCCAAGGCACCAGTCGCCGCCGACGTGCAAAGTGCCATTGTCGCCGCGCAGGAACGGTTCGCCGAGCGGTGCAACCGTGCGGGCATAGCGCCAGCGGTGGGCAGCAGCATATAGCGCCGATTCCGGTGCGACCCCGATCACCTCGGCCAGCATCGGCAACATGCGCTGAGCCATGGCCTCGACCGTGTCTTCGAGATGCTGCTCGCTCCATGCGACGCTGGCCTGCGCCACCCAAGTGGCCAATGCGCCGTTGCGGCCCGGCTTGCTGCTGTCCTGCGCGATCCACGCCAGCGGGTGATCGTCGGCGGTTCGCGAACGGAAGGGACGCGGGGCGTCGGCCGGAAACGCTGCCATCAACGTGAGGCAGGGCGCCATGGCGATGCCGGCGATGCGGTGGTGCAAGGGGTGAGACTCGCCGAGCAGCATCGCGGCTTGCGGCGCTGGCACGGTCATTACCAGATGGCGCGTTTCGATGGATCCGGCGTCGGTATCGAGTTGCCAACCACCCGGCACCGCCCGCACGGCGGTGACCTGCCGGCCCAACTGGACATCGACGCCGGCTGCCATGGCGCGCGGCAAACCCGACATGCCCGGCTGGCCGACAAGGCGCGGCGCCGCCGAGCCGTCATCCCAGCGGGCACAGGCAGGACCAAGCTGCTCCAGCGCCGCGGCAAAGCCCGGGTGGCGCGCCGTCAGATACTGGGCACCATGATCGAAGCTGGTCGCACCTTCGGCCAGCGTCACGCGCCGCGTCGCCAGGCGCCCGCCGATGCCGCGCCCCTTGTCGAGCACCACCGGCGCGTGTCCGGCATTCACCAGACGCCGGGCGCAGGCCAGGCCCGCCATGCCGGCGCCGATGATGGTAATGTCGTGCGGCATTGTCGCCCATCCCTTATGTTGCGATCGAAATCCAGACACGCGATGGCCGAGGCGCAAAACGTACCACGCCAGAGATCATCGAGGAGTCTGGCATCATGGTCGCAGCGCACCTACGCGACACCGACCCGGTGCAGCGCAAGGCGTAGGTCCGGGTCCTGTCCGACCGCGTAAAGGTCGACACCTGGGAAATCCGGATCATGGGGCCAAAGTCGGCTCTGGAACACGCCGTACTTGACGCGGAGGTCGCAGCGGGGCGCGTGCCCAGCTTTGACCGAGAGTGGTGCCCCTGGCCGGACTCGAACCAGCACGGATTTCTCCACTCGATTTTGAGTCGAGCGCGTCTACCATTTCACCACAGGGGCATGCGGGCTCTCGCTAGCGCATCCGGCAGCGCGCTTCAACGCCCGATCGACGGCCGGAACGCATTGCTGCTGGACAGCGAAGCGCCGACGCCGCAAGGCTGGCACGATGCGACCACCTCGAAATTCTGGCGGGGCCGATGGCCAGCGCCCGCCGTCCGGCCCCAAGCGTCCCACCGGCGACCGCCGCGCCCCCGGCGCGACCCGCCCCGTGCGCCCCGGCAACCCCCAATCGCGCCCGCCGCGCCCACCGCGCGCCGCCGATGAAGTCATCGTCCACAGCCGCCGCGAAGCCGAAGCGCTCGACAACCGGCGCGAAGGCGATGGCAATGGCCGCCGCCACATCCCCGGCGGACGCCTGCCCAAAGTGCCGAAAAGCGAGCCCCGGGCGCTCGCCCGCCCGCCGCGCAGCGGTGACCGCAAGCCGCGCAACCCGGCACCGTTCAGCGACTTGCCCACCGCCGCCCCCACCGGTCGCCGCGGCCGCGGCGATGCCCGGGTCGCCGCCCGCGCCGCCGCCCGCACCGGCGCTGCCGTGCCGGTCGAACCGCAGCGCATCGCCAAGCTGCTCGCCCGCGCCGGCATCGGTTCACGCCGCGACATCGAACGCATGATCGCCGATGGCAAGGTCGCGCTCGGCGGCCAGACCCTCACCACCCCCGCCACCGTCGTCAACAGCCTCGATGGCATCACCGTCGATGGCCAGCCGGTGGCAGCGCTCGAACCGTCGCGGCTGTTCCGCTTCCACAAGCCGGCCGGCTTCCTGACCACCGCACGCGACCCCGGCGGCCGCCCGACGATCATGGACATCCTGCCCCCCGGCCTGCCCCGCGTCGTCCCCGTCGGCCGGCTCGACATGAACACCGAAGGGCTGTTGCTGCTCACCACCGACGGTGCGCTGAAGCGCGCGCTCGAATTGCCGACGAGCGGCGTGCCGCGCCGCTACCGTGTCCGCGCCTATGGCGAGATCACCCAGCCGGCGGTCGAAAGCCTGATCGAGGGGCTGACCATCGACGGCATGCGCTATGGGCCGATCGATGCCGAGATCGAGCGCCGCACCGGGCGCAACCTGTGGCTGACGATCACCCTCACCGAGGGCAAGAACCGCGAAATCCGCCGCGTGCTGGAATTTCTCGGCCTGCAGGTCAGCCGCCTCATCCGCGTCGCCTATGGCCCGATCGAACTCGGCGACCTCGAACCCCGTGACGCGGACGAAGTCCCGGACGGCGTTGTCGCCAGCTTGCGCAAGTCGCTGTCAAAGGCCTGAGGCATGCGCATCATCGCCGGGCATTGGCGGGGCCGCGCCCTGGTCGCCCCCGAAGGCGCCGCCACCCGCCCGACCGCCGACCGCGTCCGCGAGGCGCTGTTTTCCATGCTGACCAGCCGCCTTGGCAGCTTCGAAGGGCTTCGCGTTCTCGATGGTTTCGCCGGCACCGGCGCGCTGGGGCTGGAAGCCATGTCGCGCGGCGCTGCCTATGCGACCTTTGTCGAAAACGACCCCGCCGCGGTCAAGGCGCTGCGCACCAACATCGCCGGCATGAAGTTCGTCGCCGATGTCATCGCCGCCCCCATCACCGCCATCGGCACGGCGCCGCTGGCGTGCGACATCATCCTGCTCGATCCGCCCTATGGCTCGGGCCTCGCCGAGCCGGCATTGCTGTGCCTTGCCGAACGCGGCTGGATCGCGCCCCACGCGCTCGTCTCGGTCGAAACCAGCCGCAAGGAGGCCCTGGCAAGCGACTATGACGTTCTCGCCGTGCGCGACCACGGCAAGGCGCGGCTCCACCTGCTGCGCGCGCCGGGCTAGGCCGTCCGCTCCCGGACACACGGATAGGTCCCGATCACCTTGACCCATTTGGTGTGGAACCGAAGCTCCTCCATCGCCAGCACCACCGCCGGATCGTCGGTCGACCCGACGATTTCGGCATAGAATTCCGCCGCCGCGAACGACCCGTCGCGGATATAGCTTTCCAGCTTGGTGATGTTGATGCCGTTGGTGGCAAAGCCGCCGAGGGATTTGAACAGCGCCGCCGGCACGTTGCGCACTTCAAAGTTCATGCTCGTCATCGCCAGCACCCCGGCGTCGGGCAGCGGCGCCGCCTCGCGGGCCAGCACGACGAAGCGTGTCGTGTTGTGGTCGGCGTCCTCGATGCCTTCGGCGAATACCGTCAGACCGTAAAGTTCCGCCGCCAGCTTCGACGCGACCGCGCCCACCGACGCATCGCCGGTGCCGGCGACATGCGCCGCTGCGGCCGCCGTGTCGAAATACTGCACCGGTTCGATGCCCAGCTTGCGGATCCGGCCGCGCACCTGCCCCAGCGCCTGCGGGTGGCTGATGACCTGGCGCAGCATGTCCTGGCGGCCGACCCCCATCAGGCAATGGCGGATCCGCACGAAATGTTCGGCGATGATGAACAGGCCCGATTCCGGCAGCAGGAAATGAATGTCGGCAACGCGGCCATGCAGCGAATTTTCGATCGGGATTACCGCCCGGTCGCAGCGCCCGGCCTGCACCGCCTCGATGGCGTCCTCGAACGACACGCACGGCAGCGGCGCTGCTTCGGGAAACAACTCGCGCACCGCCTGGTGCGAATAGGCGCCGGGAGCGCCCTGGAACGCCACGGCAGCAGCGGGTGCGGCATCGGCGCGCGCCGTCATTGCGGTGACAAGCGCTTCGGCGCGAAGGGGATAGCTGCTCATGAACGTTCCTGCTGCTGAGACGCCGCTCTAGGCGAGCCGCAACGCCGGAGCAAATCGCACCCTGACCCGGATCCTGCCCGGTGTGCGGCGCACAATCGCTTGCCCGAGCCCCTGCCACTGCTATAGCGACCGCAGAATTGCGGCGCGCGCCGCCCGTCCGATCAGGAGCCTTTACGTTGGACAGCTTCGAATTCAACAAATACGCCGGCTGGGGCCTTGCCGCAGTGCTCACCCTGCTCGTCGTCAATGTCGGCAGCAGCGCGGTGTTTCGCCCGGTCAAGCCCGAAAAGCCGTCCTATGTCATCGAAGGCGTTGTCGAAGAAGTCGCCGCCGGTGCAGCACCAGCGGCCGCCGAACAGCCGATCGCCGTCTATCTCGCCTCGGCGACGGTGGAAAAGGGCGAAGGCGTCTTCAAGAAGTGCGCCGCCTGCCACACGGTCGACAAGGGCGGCGCCAATGGCATCGGCCCCAACCTTTACGGCATCGTCGGCAATGTCCACGCCCATTCGGCAGGCTATGCCTATTCCGAAGTCCTTGCGGCGATGAAGGGCAAGCCGTGGTCGTGGGAAGAACTCAGCAAGTGGCTGACCAGCCCCAAGACCTACGCACCGGGCACCAAGATGGCCTTTGCCGGCATCGCCAAGCCCGAAGATCGCGCCGCACTGCTGGTCTATCTCAATTCCAAGAGCGACGCGCCGCAGCCGCTGCCGGCCGCGCCCGCAGCCGACGCGGCCCCTGCCGAAACCGCGCCTGCGGCCGGCGAAACCGCCCCGGCAGCCGACGCGCCGGCCGCAGCCCCGGCGGCCTGACCCGAAGCCGGCAACCACGGCAGCCCTCGCCCGAACCCGGGCCAGGGCTGCCGCCGTTCTGCAGGCTCAGAAGTCGAACCGGTCGCGGATGATCTGCCAGCCCTCTTCGGCGGTCTCGACGATGTGGAACAGGGCCAGGTCGCTGCGCGCGATCACGCCTTCGTCGGCCAGCGCTTCGAAATTGACCACGGTGTTCCAGAATTCGCGGCCGTACAACAGGATCGGCAGCGGCGCGACCTTGCCGGTCTGCACCAGCGTCAGCAGCTCGAACAGCTCGTCGAAGGTGCCGAAGCCGCCGGGGAACACCGCCACCGCCTTGGCGCGCATCAGGAAGTGCATCTTGCGCAGCGCGAAATAGTGGAATTGAAAGCTCAATCCCGGCGTCACATAGGGGTTGGGCACCTGTTCGAAGGGCAGCACGATGTTGAGCCCGACGGACGGCGCCCCGGCATCGACAGCGCCGCGATTGGCCGCCTCCATGATCGACGGCCCGCCGCCCGAGCAGACGGTGAAGGCACGCGTGCCGATGTCGTCGACCGGGGTGGAAGCGAGCATCGCCAGTTCGCGCGCCACATTATAGTAACGCGACTTGGCGACCAGCCGCTCGGCGATCTCGCGCTGGTCGTCGGTCGTCGCCGCCGCCAGCACCGCCGCGCCTTCCTCGGGCGACGGGATACGCGCCGATCCGTAGAAAACGAACATCGAATCGATGCCGGCCTCGCTCAGCGCCAGTTCGGCCTTCAGCAATTCCAGCTGGAAGCGCACCGGCCGCAGGGCATCGCGCAGCAGGAAATCATTGTCCTGAAACGCCAGCGCATAGGCAGGGTGTTCGGTCTGCGCCGTGCTGGTCGGGGCATTGGCGACCACGGCTTCTTCGCGCGCGGTCGGGAACAGGCGCGCGGGGACATGGGGGGCGTTATGGGGGGTGTTATGGGGAGCATTCATGCCGCGTGAGGTAGGCGCGTGAGGCCGCGAAGTCACCCCCCGGCGACGGAACATGCGGCGCCGGGCCGCGCGCCCGTGCGCCATTTACGCAAATTTCGCTTGGAAAACGCGCCGTCCGCCGCGAGAACGGCGCAAATCACGCAAGGACGCCGCATGATCGATCGCCGCAGTTTCACCGGGCTTGTCCTGCTTGCTGCAACCCCTGCGCTGGCGCGGACGCCGGCCGGGTTCGACCTTGCCGCCGCCGTCAAGACGGCGGAAGCCGCGAGCGGCGGCCGCGTCGGCCTCGCCGTCCACGATACCGCCACCGGCCGGCGCTTCAGCCACCGCGGCGGCGAACGCTTTGCGATGGCGAGCACCTTCAAGACGTTGCTCGCTGCCGCCGTCCTCGCCCGCATCGATGCCGGCGAGGACCGGCTCGACCGCGCCATTCCCGTCGCACAGGGCGATATTCTCGGCAATTCGCCCTTTGCGGAACGCCGCATCGGCCGAACCGCGAGCGTCGCCGAACTTGCCGAGGCAGCGATCATCTACAGCGACAATGCCGCTGCCAACCTGCTGCTGCCGTCGGTTGGCGGGCCCGCCGGCCTCACCGCCTGGCTGCGCCGCACCGGCGACCCCGTCACCCGGCTCGACCGCAACGAGCCGACCCTCAACGAGGCCCGGCCCGGGGACCCGCGCGATACCAGCAGCCCCGACGCGATCGCCGCGACCTGGCAACGGCTGCTGGTCGGCCCGGTGCTGACCCCGGCCAGCCGGGCGTTGCTCACCGGCTGGCTGGTCGGCAACACCACCGGCGACACGCGGCTGCGCGCCGGACTGCCCAAGGGCTGGCGCGTCGGCGACAAGACCGGCACCGGCCGCAACGGCAGCGTCAACGACATCGCCATCGCCTGGCCGGACCGCACGGCGCCCGGCCCGGTCATCATCGCCAGCTTCATCAACGAAGGCACGGCCGCTGCAGAGGTGCTCTACGCCCTCCACGCCGACCTGGCGCGCGCCGTGGTCGCCGCAATCGGGCACTGACATCGGAGCTTTCGCTTGACCGGGGGTCAAACGACCTTATGACCGGCGACGGGCCACGCGGTCCCAACGCCGCGCGAGCTCTCTGTAAGGAGAGAATATGATTGATCGTCCTACCGCATTGCCAGCGCGTGCGCATTTTTCGTCCGGCCCCTGTGCCAAACGCCCCGGCTGGGCAGCTTCCGATCTTGCCACCGAATCGCTGGGCCGCTCGCACCGGTCGAAGCTCGGCAAGGCGCGGCTGAAGCTCGCCATCGACCTGACCCGCGAAATTCTCGACGTCCCCAGCACCCACCGTATCGGCATCGTGCCGGCGTCGGACACCGGCGCCTATGAAATGGCGATGTGGAGCCTGCTCGGCGCCCGCCCCGTCACCATGATGGCCTGGGAAAGCTTCGGCGAAGGCTGGGTGACCGATGCCGTCAAGCAGTTAAAGCTCGATGCCGACGTCGTCACCGCGCCTTATGGCGAACTGCCAGACCTGACGCGCATCGACCAGTCGCGCGACATCTGTTTCACCTGGAACGGCACCACCTCGGGCGTCCGCGTCCCCAACGGCGACTGGATCCGCGACGATCGCGAAGGCCTCAATCTCGTCGATGCCACCTCGGCGGTGTTCGCGCAGCCGATCCCCTGGGACAAGGTCGATGTGCTGACCTACAGCTGGCAGAAAGTGCTCGGCGGCGAAGGTGGCCATGGCGTTCTCATCCTCGGCCCGCGCGCCGTCGAACGCCTCGAATCCTATGTCCCCGCCTGGCCGCTGCCCAAGATCTTCCGCCTCACTGCCAAGGGCAAGCTGATCGAAGGCATTTTCTCGGGCGAGACGATCAACACGCCGTCGATGCTGGCGGTCGAGGATTACATCGATGCGCTAACCTGGGCGCAGCATCTCGGCGGCATGTCGGAACTCACCGCCCGCGCCGATGGCAATGCGACCGCGCTCAACGCCTGGGTCGACCGCACGCCGTGGATCGAAAATCTCGCCAAAGAGCCCGCGACGCGCTCCAACACCAGCGTCTGCCTGACCCTGCCCGGAACGTCCGAGGAACAGGTCAAGGCGATGGTGTCGCTGCTCGAAAAGGAAGGCGCCGCCTATGACATTGGCGCCTATCGCGACGCCCCGCCCGGCTTGCGCATCTGGTGCGGTGCCACGGTCGACACGACGGACATCATCGCGCTGACCCATTGGCTCGAATGGGCGCACGCCCAGGCAACCGCCTGATCGACTTCTTCCCTCCCGAACCCGGGAGGGGTCGGGGGTAGGCCCTTTGCGCCGCCCCCACATCATTCCCACCCCACCCCCTCCCGGTCCGGGAGGGGAGCCGAGGAAATTCCCATGCCCAAAATCCTCATCTCCGACCAGATGTCCCCCAAGGCCGCCGAAATCTTCCGCGCCCGCGGCATCGAAGTCGATGAAATCACCGGCCTGTCGAAGGACGAGCTGATCAAGATCATCGGCAATTACGATGGCCTCGCCGTGCGCAGTGCCACCAAGGCGACCAAGGACGTCATCGCCGCCGCCGCCAACCTCAAGGTCATCGGCCGCGCCGGCATCGGCGTCGACAATGTCGACATTCCGGCGGCATCGGGCGCCGGCATCGTCGTCATGAACACGCCGTTCGGCAACAGTATCACCACCGCCGAACACGCCATTGCGCTGATGTTCGCCCTCGCCCGCCAGCTGCCCGAAGCCGATGCCAGCACCCAGGCCGGCAAATGGGAAAAGAACCGTTTCATGGGGGTCGAGCTGACCGCCAAGACGCTCGGCCTGATCGGCGCCGGCAATATCGGCAGCATCGTCGCCGACCGGGCGCTGGGCCTGAAGATGAAGGTCATCGCCTATGACCCGTTCCTCACCCCCGAACGCGCCGAAACCATGGGCGTCACCAAGGTCACGCTCGATGAACTGCTGGCCCAGGCCGATTTCATTACCCTCCACACGCCACTGACCGACAGCACCCGCAACATCCTGTCGGCGGAAAACCTCGCCAGGACCAAGGCCGGTGTCCGCATCATCAACTGCGCCCGCGGCGGCCTGATCGACGAGGCGGCGCTGAAGGCCGGGCTCGACAGCGGCCATATCGGCGGCGCGGCGCTCGACGTGTTCGTGGAAGAACCCGCCAAGGCCAGCCCGCTGTTCGGCACACCCAACTTCATCAGCACGCCGCATTTGGGCGCCAGCACCGACGAAGCCCAGGTCAACGTCGCCATCCAGGTCGCCGAGCAGATGGCCGACTTCCTGCTCACCGGCGGCGTCACCAATGCCCTCAACGTGCCGTCGCTCAGCGCCGAGGAAGCGCCGCGCCTGCGCCCGTACATGCAGCTGGCGGAACGCCTCGGCAGCCTCGTCGGCCAGCTCGTCGCCGACGGCATTTCGGCGGTCACGGTCGAGGTCGAAGGCGCCGCCGCCCAGCTCAACATCAAGCCGATCACCGCCGCCGTCCTCGCCGGGCTGATGCGGACCCATAGTGACACGGTCAACATGGTCAACGCGCCCTATCTGGCGCGCGAACGCAATATCGAGATCGCCGAAGTGCGCCACGACCGCGAGACCGATTACCACACGCTGGTCCGCGTCACCGTTCGCACTCCGGCGGGCGATCGCAGCGTCGCCGGCACCTTGTTCGGCATGACCAAGCCGCGGCTGACCGAAATCTTCGGGATCACCGTCGAAGCCGATCTCAACGGCCGCATGCTCTATATCGTCAACGAGGACAAACCCGGCTTTATCGGCCGCCTCGGCGGCGCGCTGGGGGAGGCCGGCGTCAACATCGGCACCTTCCACCTCGGCCGCCGCAATTCGGGCGCCGAAGCCATATTGCTGCTCTCGGTCGACGACGTCATCCCCGACCCGCTGCTCGCCGGCATCTGCCAGCTGCCGGGGGTGAAGACAGTCAAGGCACTGACCTTCGCATGACGGCGTCCCCTCTCTCGCCGCGCTTCGCGCGAGTCGACCTCCCCCCGGCGGGGGGAGGTGTGCATACCTCCCCCCACCGGGGGGAGGTCGGACTCGGCGTCAGCCGAGCCGGGAGAGGGGCCCCACGCTCATGATCCCCCCCGGCCTCCTCCCCGAGGGCCTGCGCGACCGCCTCCCCCCCCAGGCGGAGGCCACCGCCGCGCTCGTCCACGGCCTCACCGCGACCTTTGCCAGCCATGGGTACGAACGCGTCCAGCCGCCGCTGGTCGAATATGAAGAATCGCTCGGCAGCCGGCTGGGCGGCGCCGCGCGGCGCGAATTGCTGCGCTTCACCGATCCGATCAGCCAGCATACCCTGGCGCTGCGCTCGGACATCACCGGCCAGGTCGGCCGCATCGCCGTCACCCGCCTTGCCGCCACCGCGCGGCCGCTGCGGCTGAGCTATGCCGGGCCGGTGCTGCGCGTCCGCGGCACCCAGCTCAGCCCCGAACGCGAAAGTGTCCAGGTCGGCGTCGAATTGATCGGCAGCGATTCGCCCGCCGCCGCCGGTGAAGTCGTCTCGCTTGCCGTCACGGCGCTTGCCGGCACCGGCCTTGCCGGCCTGTCGCTCGACCTCACCATGCCCACCCTCGTCGCCGACCTTGTCGCTGCCGGCTGGCCGCTCGGCCGCGCTTCGCTCGCCGATGTGCAGGCGCTGCTCGACGGCAAGGACGTCGGCGGTCTCCACGCGCTCGGCGCCGGCGCCTTCGAACCGCTGATCGCCGCCGCCGGCCCGGCCGACGCGGCGCTTGCCCGGCTGGCGGCACTGCCCCTGCCCGACGCCGTCCGCGCCCGGCTCGACGCCGTCGCCGCGCTGGTTGCCGCCCTCCCCGACATCGCCGTCACCCTCGATCCGACCGAGCGCCATGGCTTCGAATATCAGACCTGGATCGGTTTTTCGCTGTTCGGCGCCGGCGTGCCGGGGGAAATCGGCCGCGGCGGCGCCTATGCCATCGTCACCCCCGAAGGCGCCACCGAAGCCGCCATTGGCTTTTCGCTCTATGTCGACGGCCTCGTCGATGCCGGCTTGGGCGTCGTCGATGCCCGCCGCGTGCTGCTGCCACTCGGCACCGATGCAGCGGTGGCGGCGAGGCTGCGCGCCGACGGCTGGGCGACGGTGGCCGCGCTTTCGGCCGACGCCCGACCGGCAGATTTTCGCTGCACGCACATCCTCGATGGCGTAGAGCCAAGGGCGATCTGACGTCTCCCCTCCCGGCACGGGAGGGGCAGGTGGGCTTTCTGCACCGCAGGGCCCATCCGCCGCAACCGAACCCACCCCCGACCCCGCCCGCCACGGGCGGGGAGATAAGAGAAGAAGATGCCCAACGTTACCGTCATCGGCGCCCAATGGGGCGATGAAGGCAAAGGCAAGATTGTCGACTGGCTCAGCGAACGCGCCGATGTCGTCGTCCGCTTCCAGGGCGGCCACAATGCCGGCCACACCCTCGTCGTCGGCGAAAATGTGTACAAGCTCAGCCTGCTGCCCTCCGGCATCGTCCGCGGCACATTGAGCATCATCGGCAACGGCGTCGTCTTCGATCCCTGGCATTTCCGCGACGAAGTCGCCCGCATCGGCGGCATGGGCGTCGCCATCACCCCCGACACCCTGCAGGTGTCGGACCAGTGCCCGCTGATCCTGCCGCTGCACAGCGACCTAGACGGCGCGCGCGAGGACGCGTCGGGTGCCGGCAAGATCGGCACCACCCGCCGCGGCATCGGTCCCGCCTATGAAGACAAGGCCGGGCGCCGCGCGCTCAGGGTCTGCGACCTCGCCCATCTGGACGCCATCGGCCCGCAGCTCGACCGGCTGCTCGCCCATCACAATGCCCTGCGCACCGGCTTCGGCATTGCGCCGGTCGATCGCGAGGCCCTGCTGGCCCAGCTCCACGACATCGCGCCGGCGGTGCTGCCCTTCGTCAAGCCGACCTGGACGACGCTGCGCGACGCCAAGGCCCGCCGCAGCCGCATCCTGTTCGAAGGTGCGCAGGGCGTGCTGCTCGATGTCGACCATGGCACCTACCCGTTCGTCACCTCGTCGAACGTCGTCGCCGGCCAGGCGGCGGCAGGCAGCGGCATGGGGCCCAACGCCGTCGGCTATGTCCTCGGCATCGTCAAGGCGTACACGA
The DNA here is from genome assembly GCF_011927825.1 of Polymorphobacter fuscus. Taxonomy (NCBI): domain Bacteria; kingdom Pseudomonadati; phylum Pseudomonadota; class Alphaproteobacteria; order Sphingomonadales; family Sphingosinicellaceae; genus Sandarakinorhabdus; species Sandarakinorhabdus fusca. The sequence goes on from NZ_JAATJI010000001.1 coordinate 735,500, forward strand.
CGCGCGTCGGCAGCGGGCCGTTCCCCACCGAACAGGACAATGAAGACGGCGAAAAACTGGGCGTCCGCGGCCATGAATTCGGCACCGTCACCGGTCGCAAGCGCCGCTGCGGCTGGTTCGACGCGGTGCTCGTCCGCCAGGCCATCGCGGTGTCGGGGGTGACCGGCATGGCGTTGACCAAGCTCGACGTTCTCGATGGCTTCGAAACGCTGCGCATCTGCACCGGCTATACGCTCGATGGCGAAACGCTGGATCATTTCCCGGCGCACGCCGCCGACCAGGCCCGGGTGGTGCCGATCTACGAGGAATTCGCCGGCTGGGCCGAATCGACCGCCGGCGCCCGCCGCTGGGCCGATCTGCCGGCGCAGGCGATCAAATATGTCCGCCGCATCGAGGAATTGACCGACTGCCCGGTGGCATTGGTCAGCACCTCGCCCCAGCGCGACGACACCATCCTCGTCCGCGACCCGTTCCTCGATTGACGCGGCGCGGGGGTGGCCGGCCTAGCGGACCGCCATCCCCAGCCCGGCCGCAAGCCGGTTGTTCCAGCCGCGGACCAGCCCTGGCACCAGCACGATATCGACCAGCCACCACAGCCACGCCAGCGACCGCAGCACGCCGCCGATGCCGGCGAGCGGCCCGCCGCTGCCATCGAAGGCGATCGACGTGTTGGTCGATGACCCGAACACGGTCTCGATCGTCTGGGTGTCGGTCGTCGCGCCGGAATAATAGCCGATGCCGACGAGCAGCCAGCCGCCGACATGCAGCGCCAACAGAACCCAGCCGGTCTTGCCGGCACGCGTGTAGAAGCGATGTGCCCCGAACAGGCCGAGGAAAAACCACAGCAGATAGGCAACGAAGGTCGATTTGCGTCCCGCCTCGTACAGCGCAAGGTCGGGTTTGGCGGCGGGGTCGATCATGCCGACGATGTGGCCCGCGGCGCACAGCGATGCAAGCCCGGGTGGGCGGCACTCGATCAGCGTCAATCAACAAATCATTTGGTCATTGCACCCGGGCCACCCTATCTCCCCGGCATTGCGCCGCAACGGATTGCGAAAAACATGACCAGCTTCGACCATGATCTGTTCGTCATCGGTGCCGGATCGGGCGGGGTTCGCGCCTCGCGCATTGCCTCCGGCCATGGCGCCAATGTCGCCGTCGCCGAGGAGTTTCGCGTCGGCGGCACCTGCGTCATCCGCGGCTGCGTGCCGAAGAAGCTGCTCGTTTACGGCGCCCATTTCGCCGAGGACCTGGTCGATGCCAAGCGCTTCGGCTGGCAGATCGAAGGCAAGGCCTTCGACTGGCCGACGCTGCGCGACAATGTGCTGGGGGAAGTCGATCGCCTCAACGGCCTCTACCAGAACACCCTCGATAGCCATCAGGTGACCACCCTCCATGGCCGCGCCACCTTCATCGATGCCCACACTGTCGCGGTGGATGGCAAGCGGATCACGGCAAAGCACATCCTCGTCGCCACCGGCGCCCGCCCGTTCGTCCCCGATATTCCCGGCGCCGAACTCGGCATCACCTCGAACGAGGTCTTTCACCTGCCGACGCTGCCGCGCCGGGTCGTCATTGCCGGCGGCGGCTATATCGCCAATGAATTTGCCGGCATCTTTCATGAACTCGGCAGCGATGTGACCCTCATCAATCGCAGCGAATCCATCCTGCGCGGCTGGGAACCGGCGCTCGCCGACCGGCTGCTGACCATCTCGGTCGCCAAGGGCATCAATTTCAAGCTCAGCTGCGGCCTCGAGCGCCTTGAAAAGACCGCCGACGGCATCCGGGTCCATTTCACCGACGGCAAGTCGGTCGATACGGATGTCTTTCTGTGGGCGGTCGGTCGCCGTCCCAATGTCGAAGGTCTGGGGCTGGAAGCTGCCGGCGTCGCCCTCAGCGAGACCGGCGCGATCCAGGTCGATGCCGACAGCCAGACCAGCGTGCCGCACATCTATGCCGTGGGCGACGTCACCGACCGGATCCAGCTGACCCCCATCGCCATCCGCGAAGGCCATGCCGTCGCCGACCGCCTGTTCGGCACCCGCGACTGGCGCGTCGATTACAGCGTCGTGCCCAGCGCGGTCTTTTCCAACCCCCCGCTCGGCAGCGTCGGAATGACCGAGGCCCAGGCCAAGAACGCCTATGGCACGGTCAAGATCTTCACATCGGACTTCCGCCCGATGCGCAACGTCCTGGCCAATCGCAACGAACGCGCGCTTTACAAGCTCGTCGTCGCCGCTGCCAGCGACAAGGTCGTCGGCGCGCACATGATCGGCCCGGACTCGCCCGAAATCCTGCAGGCGGTCGCCATCGCCATCAAGGCGGGCCTGACCAAGGCGCAATTCGACGATACGGTCGCACTCCATCCGACGATGTCGGAAGAGCTCGTCTTGATGAAGTGACCATCCGGAATAGGTAGTTAATACCCAATTAGCGATTATTGACGCACCGCAGCGCCGTTCCTAGAAAATATCGGGACGGGGACGCAATAAATTGTGAACCCGGTCGATATCTGTCGGAAGGGGTTGCACGCATGTTCGCCAAGACTGCACTTCGGGTCACCCTTGCGGCATCCTTGCTGGCATCGGTTTCGGCACAGGCCGCGACCATTGCCGGCCTCGTCAACACCGGCGCCGGACTGGTCGGCAATGTCGTGGACAGCAACTGGACGCTCAACGGCGGCAGTGCCTATACCGGCGGCACCAACGGCAGCTTCCCGATCGGGCCGTGGATCGCCGACGATGCTACCTCGCGCTGGCTGACGCCGTCGGCAAACGCATCCGACAGCTATGATCCGAACAGCGACGGCATCTATGTCTATCAGTTGACCTTCTCGCTTGCCGGCTTCAACCCGGCGACGGCGTCGTTCGCCGGGCGCTTCGCCGGCGACAATGTCGTCGATTCGATCACGCTCAACGGGACGACCATCGGGTCGGGCGGCGATTTCACCAGCTGGACCGCGTTCAGTTCCGCCGGCGCGACCTTCCTCGCCGGCATGAACACGCTCGACGTCACCGTCCGCAATTTTGCGCAGGCCAGCGGCAACCCGACCGGCGTTCGTGTCGAATTCACCAGCAGCAACGCCGCTGTCGTTCCCGAACCCGCCAGCTGGGCGATGTTGATCGCCGGCTTCGGCCTGGTCGGTGCCGCCGCGCGCCGCCGCCGTCGCACGGTCGTCGCCTGACCCGCGAACCGATCCCGGCATCAGGGGCGGCGGCAGCGATGCCGCCGCCCTTTTTGCACCCCATGTCGCGGCGCGCCGATCTTGCGCGCGGCGCCGCAATCCCGCATTGGGGGTTGTCATGACGATGTTCCCCGACAAGCCCGGCGCCTGGACCCCCACCAGTTGGCGCGCCCATGAAGCCCGGCAGCTGCCGACCTATCCCGACAGCGTCGCCCTGGCGCGCGTCGAAGGCGAGCTGAAATCCTATCCGCCGCTGGTTTTCGCCGGCGAAGCCCGTGACCTGACCGACCAGCTCGCGACGGTCGAAGCCGGCAAGGCCTTCCTGCTCCAGGGCGGCGACTGCGCCGAAAGTTTCGCCGATTTCCACCCCAACAACATCCGCGACACCTTCCGCGTGCTTTTGCAGATGGCGGTCGTCCTCACCTTCGCGTCCAAGATGCCGGTCATCAAGGTCGGCCGCATGGCCGGGCAGTTCGCCAAGCCGCGGTCGGGCGATTTCGAGGAGCAGGACGGCGTCTCGCTCCCCAGCTATCGCGGCGACAATGTCAACGACATGGCCTTCACCGCCGAAGCCCGCACGCCGGACCCGGAACGCATGCGCACCGGCTACATGCAGTCGGCCGCGACGCTCAACCTGCTGCGCGCCTTCGCCAGCGGCGGCTATGCCAATCTCCACCAGGTCCACAAATGGAACCTGGATTTCACCGGCCGCTCGCTGTGGTCGGACCAGTACAAGGCGCTGGCGGATCGCATCGGCGAAGCGCTCGACTTCATGGAAGCATGCGGCATCTCGCCGGAAACCGTGCCGCAGTTGAAGGGCACCAGCTTCTTCACCAGCCACGAGGCCCTGCTGCTCGGGTACGAACAGGCGATGACCCGGCAGGATTCGCTGACCGGCGACTGGTACGACACATCGGCGCACATGCTGTGGATCGGCGATCGCACCCGCTTCCCCGGCTCGGCGCATGTCGAGTTCCTGCGCGGCGTCGGCAACCCGCTCGGGCTCAAATGCGGGCCGACGACCGAGCCGGACGATCTCATCCGCCTGCTCGACACGCTCAACCCCGGCAATGTCCCCGGCCGCATGACGCTGATCACCCGCTTCGGCCATGACAAGGTGGAGGCGCACCTGCCCCGCCTGATCCGCGCCGTCCGCCAGGAAGGCCGCCGCGTCATCTGGTCATGCGACCCGATGCACGGCAACACCGTCAAGGCCGCCGGCGGCCTCAAGACGCGCCCGTTCGACCGCATCCTCGCCGAAGTGAAGAATGTGTTCGCGGTCCACCGCGCCGAAGGCAGCCACGCCGGCGGCATCCACATCGAAATGACCGGGCAGAACGTCACCGAATGCACCGGCGGCGCCATCGCCATCACCGACGAAGGCCTCGCCGATCGCTACCAGACCCAGTGCGACCCGCGCCTCAACGCCAGCCAGAGCCTCGAACTCGCCTTCCTGATCGCCGAAGCGCTGAAGGCCGAGCGCGACGCGCATCAGGCGCAGGCGGCCTGAACGCGACTTGACAGCAAGGCGCGCAAAGCCCACCTGCCCTGCTCCGCCAAGGCCCCTTCGTCTAGCGGTTAGGACGCGGCCCTCTCACGGCTGAAGCACGGGTTCGATTCCCGTAGGGGTCACCAGATCATCCACCGCCAGCGGGTTCCGGAATGCGGCGATACTTCGTTCCCATCCTTGCCGGCGGGTCGTTCCGCGATCGCCTGGTCGCCTGTCTCGGGGCGCTGATCGGCATCGGCCTGACCGGGTTCATCTGCGCGATGTTGCCCGGCCCAGCGACCGGATTTCTGTTGGTCGTCGCGCCGATGGGCGCGTCTGCCGTGCTGATTTTCGCCGTGCCGACGAGTCCGCTCGCCCAGCCCTGGCCGGTCATAGGCGGCAATGCCATTTCGGCACTAGTCGGCGTCTCGGTCGCTGCGCTGGTGCCAGGTCCTGCGCTGGCGGCGGGATTGGCGGTGGCCGGCGCCATCCTCGCCATGTCGCTCACGCGCTCGCTGCATCCGCCGGGCGGTGCCGCTGCGCTCACGGCCGTGGTCGGCGGCCCGGCGGTCATGCAGGCGGGCTATGGCTTCGTGGTGGCGCCGGTCCTGGTCAACGCCGTCGTCCTTGCGGCACTGGGCGTCGTCTTCCACCGTTTTTCAGGGCACAGCTACCCGCATCGTCCGGTGTCGGCGGCGGGCCATGCCATGCCGCAACGATCGCCCCGGCACCCCGCCGACATCGACAAGGCGCTCGCCGACCTCGGCGAAACCTTCGACGTCAGCCGCGAGGACCTCGACCTGCTGTTTGACCGTGTCGAGCATCACGCCGCGCAACGCCGGGCCGGAAAGGCCTAGGCCGCCAGGCACTCGGCGAATATCGCGGGCTCGACATTGCCGCCCGACAATATGACCACCACCGTCCTGCCCGCAATATCGGCGCGCCCCGACAGCGCCGCCGCCAGCGCCACCGCGCCGCCGGGCTCCACCACCAGCTTCAGTTCCCGGAACGCGAAGGCCACCGCCCGCGCCGCCTCGACCTCGCCGACCGTCATGCCCGTCGCGCCATGGGCGCGCAGCGTATCGAAGGTCAGCGGCGCCATCTTCAGCGTCTGCAGCGCATCGCACCGCGTCGGCCCGGGGTTGTCCACCGGCACGATGGCGCCGCCCGCCAGGCTGCGCACGACATCGTCATAGCCTTCGGGCTCCACCGCGATCACCGGCAACCGCGAGCCGACGGCGAACCCGCTGGCGAGGCCGCCGCCGCCGCAACACACCAGTGCCAGGTCGGCCGCCACCCCCAGTGCCGCCAGGTCGGCGACGGCCTCCATCCCCGCCGTCCCCTGCCCGGCGATGACATGCCGGTCGTTGAACGGCGGCACCACCACCGCCCCGCGCTGCGCTGCGATCGCGCCGGCGATGGCGTCGCGGTCCTCGGTCAAGCGGTCGTAGAACACCACCTCGGCGCCGTGCCCGCGGGTCCGCTCGACCTTGATCCCCGGCGCGTCGCTCGGCATCACGATCACTGCCGGCAGCCCGAGCAACTTCGCCGCCAGCGCCACACCCTGGGCGTGGTTGCCCGAGGAAAAGGCCACAACCCCGGCGCCGCGATCGGCCATCGGGATCGCCGAGAGCCGGTTGAAGGCGCCGCGGAACTTGAACGACCCGGTGCGCTGCAGATTTTCGGGCTTCAACCAGATTCGCGCGCCGGTGGCGGCATCGAGCGCATCGCTGCGCAACAGCGGCGTGCGCACCGCCACACCGGCAATACGGCCGGCCGCTGTCACAACTTCGTCATAAAGCACGGGGGAAGTCATTGAAATATGGCCCTTTCTGGCTTCGTTCATCCTACAGACAACTCGTTGAAAGGCCAACGAAAAACCACGTTTTTCACTGTAACAAAAAACTGCTTTACACAGACCCCCTCCAACCCTAGATACGCCCTCCGCTGCCCCATGGGACTTCCACCGCAAGGCAGCTTTGGTGCCGGCCTTCTCCGGCAACTTTGCTCACCCGGAGGTCCCTTGAATTGCACGAAGACCATAACGCGCTGGGGGTAGCGCTCGGCCAGAAGCCGACACAACCCGTCACCCTCGTCCGGCCGCACGCTGCGCATCGCGCCGCCCGTTACTTCCTCGAGAAGTTTCCGGGCTTGTCGATGTATGCCGTGAAGGCCAATCCGTCGCCGGATCTGATCCGGTCGCTGTGGGATGCCGGTATCACGCATTACGATGTCGCCTCGATTGCCGAGGTGCGCCTCGTGCGTGGCCTGCTGCCGCATGCGACCCTGTGCTTCATGCACCCGATCAAGGGCAGCGAAGCGATCGCCGAGGCCTATCATCTCCATGGCGTGCGCACCTTCAGCCTCGATTCGCTGTTCGAGCTGGAAAAGATCGTCACCGCCACCGCCACCGATGGTGTCGCCGCCACCGACCTGACGCTCTGCGTCCGGCTGCGCGTGTCGTCGGCGCATTCCAAGCTCAGCCTGGCGTCGAAGTTCGGCATTCCCGCCGATGAATCGGCGCCGCTGCTGATGGCGGCCCGCCAGGCGGCCGATGCGCTCGGCATCTGCTTCCACGTCGGTTCGCAGGCGATGAGCCCGCAGGCTTATGCCGAAGCACTGGCGCAGGTTCGCGTCGCCATCGTCGGCGCCGGCGTCACCGTCGATGTCGTCGATGTCGGCGGCGGCTTCCCGTCGGTCTATCCCGGCATGGAGCCTTCGGCGCTCGATGGCTATTTCGATGTCATCGGCCGCGCCTATGAAGCCCTGCCGGTCAGCTATTCGGCGGAACTGTGGTGCGAACCCGGCCGCGCCCTGTCGGCGGAATATGCCAGCGTCCTCGTGCGGGTCGAAGCGCGCAAGGACGATGTGCTCTACATCAACGACGGTGCCTATGGCGCGCTCTTCGATGCCGCGCACGTCGCCTGGCGCTTCCCGACCGAGCTGGTGCGCGACACGCCGTCGCGCGCCCGGACGATGGGATTCAGCTTCTATGGGCCGACCTGCGACGACATGGATTTCATGCACGGGCCGTTCGACCTGCCCGCCGATGTGAAGGCAGGCGACTATATCGAAATCGGCATGCTCGGCGCCTATGGCTCGGCGATGCGCACCGGTTTCAACGGCTTCACCGCCGGCGCCACCGTCATCGCCCGCGACGAACCGATGGACAGCGTCTATGGTGTCACGGAAGCGACACCTGCAAAGGTTATCAGCATCCGCTGAGGCAAAGGCCGGCGCAACCCGCTGACCTGTCTCGTCACCCCCGCGAAGGCGGGGGCCCATCTCCTGATTTCAGGAAAAGGGCTCCTGCCGTCGCGAACCGGGGCGACGATTTTTCCCGTTCGGCGCCGGAATACTCCGGCCGCGGGCGGCGCCAGGTGGCGCCGGGCCAGTGACACGCCACTGGAGGCATTTGAATGACCGACCAAATCAACGCCCAGCGCAAGGCTGAGCTTCTGTCCAAGGTTGTCGAGCACATCGACATCCGCAGCTTCGACGCGCGTCCGATCATCGACGGCATGGCGAACATGAGCTTCACTTCGCGTGACCTCGCCCGCGCCACCGGCATCTATAACCAGATGCTGTCCGACCCCGATTGCACCATCTTCCTCGTCATCGCCGGCTCGACCAGCGCCGGCGGCTGCATGGATCTCTATGCCGAACTGCTGCGCAACAACATGGTCGATGGCATCGTCGCCACCGGCGCCAGCATCGTCGACATGGATTTCTTCGAAGGGCTGGGCCACAAACATTATCAGGCGCTCGACGTGCCCGATGACGACACGCTGCGCTCGCTGCTCATCGACCGCATCTACGACACCTATATCGATGAAGAACAGCTTCAGGATTGCGACCACACGATCCTCGAAATCGCCAACAGCCTCGAACCCAAGGCCTATTCGAGCCGCGCCTTCATCCGCGAGATGGGCAAATATCTCGTCGAGCACGGCAAGAAGGACAACAGCCTCGTCAAGCTCGCCTATGAGCATGACGTGCCGATCTTCTGCCCCGCGTTCGTCGACAGCTCGGCCGGCTTCGGCCTCGTCAAGCACCAGGTCGATCGCGCCAAGGAAGGCAAGCCGTACATGGTGCTCGACGCCATCGCCGACTTCCGCGAACTGACCGACATCAAGATCAAGGCCGGCACCACCGGGCTCCTGATGATCGGCGGCGGCGTGCCCAAGAACTTCATCCAGGACACCGTCGTCTGCGCCGAAATCCTCGGTCACGATGATGTGCAAGTTCACAAATACGCCGTGCAGATCACCGTGGCGGACGTCCGTGATGGTGCCTGCTCGTCATCGACGCTGCAGGAAGCCGCCAGCTGGGGGAAGGTCAACACCGGCATCGAACAGATGGTGTTCGCCGAAGCCGGCAGCGTCATGCCGCTGCTCGCCAGCGACGCCTATCACCGCGGCTTCTGGAAGACCCGCGCCAAGCGCGCCTGGGGCAAACTCTTCGCCTGAACGTGAAAACCACCTCCCCCCGCCGGGGGGAGGTCGGACCCAGCAACGCCGAGCCGGGAGAGGGGTCTCCCGTCATTGACAAAAGGAACCGTTCGGGTTAATCCACCCATGTTCCTTGAAACGTCAGCATCCTTTCCCTGCCTGCGGATATAGCGCACCGCGCAAATCCTACATGCTCAAGACAGACTTTCAACGAACCTTCGCAACATTTTGTATTTCGGACATTTTCGTAAATTTCCGAAAAACGTCTCAACCCCGATTCGGTGTGACTTTCGAGACTTTCGGCCTCACGCCTTGCGCACGAACTCGGTCCGCAGCACCAGTCCCTTGACCTTTTCGACCCGGCAGTCGATCTCCTCCGGATTGCCGGTCAGCCGGATGCCCTTGACCATCGTGCCGCGCTTCAGCGTCGTCGACGTGCCCTTGACCTTCAGGTCCTTGATCAGCGTGACATTGTCGCCATCGGCGAGCAGCGTGCCGTTGCTGTCGCGTGTTTCGTCGCTCATCGCAAAATCCCCTTCGGCATCGGCTTAGGGTGCGGCGCGACGTTCAGCAACGTTCGTATTTCCACCCGAATTTCTTGCCCTCGGCGCTTTGCGCCACGGTCGTGGCGATCCGCGTCGCCCGCGTCGCCGGCTGTTTCGCGGTGACCACCCATTCGATATATTCGCGCCGCGCGCCGGGCGGAAAGGCGGCGAACGCCGCAGCCGCCGCGGGGTCGGCGGCAAGCGCCGCGGCAAGGTCATCGGGCATGTCGAGCGCCGGCTTCGGCGTGGCCTTCTTCCGCCGCGGCACTGCGCCCGCCGCAATCAGCGCGGCAGTGGCCTGCAGGCGTTCCACCAGCGCATTGTCCGGCGGCAAATCGCCGACCGTCGTGATCTTGCCGAACTGGCCCATGCCCTCCCCCGACCCCATCGGCGTGCCGTCGAAAATGCCGAGGCCGACATGCGCCTTGAACCCGGCCATCATGGCGAGCCGCTCGCCGTTCTGTTCGAAGAAGGGCATGCCCCACTTCACCGTCTCGCCGGCGTCGGGAACGGCGGCGTGCACCAGGTCACGGATATGGACAAGGATCGGCCGGGCAAAGGGTTCGGCCTTGGCGATATAGGCGTCGACGCGGTTGTCGTGCGGCATGGCGGCATCCCCTCCCCAGGACAGGCGCGCCGATTATCGCCTGAACACGGCCACCAGTTCAACATGCGTCGACCAACGAAACTGCGCCACCGGCCACAGGTGTTCGAGCCGATAGCCGCCCTTGACCAATATGGCAGCGTCCCGCGCGAAGGTGCTGGGATTGCACGATACGGCAACGACAACCGGGACTTTCGACGTGGCGAGCATCTGGCTTTGCGCTTCGGCGCCGGCGCGTGGCGGGTCGAACACCACGGCATCGAAGCCGCCCAGTTCCACCGCCGTCAGCGGCCGGCGGAACAAATCCCGATGCGCCGTTTCGACGGGCCGGCGAAACTGCCGCGCCGTGGCTTCCAGGGCCGCCACCGCCGGGCCCGCGGCATCGGCGGCCATGATCCGGGCCTTCGCCGACAGCGGCAAGGCAAAGGTGCCGAGCCCGCAGAACAGATCGGCCACCCGCCGCGCGCCACCCACCGCTTCGGCAACCGCCGCCACCAGCGCCGCCTCGCCCTCGCGCGTTGCCTGCAGGAAGGGGGCGGGCGGCAGCGCCACCGGCACGCCGCCCAGCGCCAGCACCGGCATCCGCGCCAGCGCCACCGTCTCGACGCCTTGCGGGCCTTCGACGGACAGCCGCGCCAGGTCATGCGCCGCGGCAAAGCCGGTCAGCCGCTCGATCTGCTTCACCGTGTCGGCCGCGACATTGGCGAGCAGCACATCGATGCCGCTGTCGCTCATCGTCAACGTCACCCCGGCACCCTGCCCGTCCGCCAGCGCCTTGCCGAGCAGCATCCGCAAAGGTGCGACGAGCTGGAATAATTCCGGTGCAAGCACCTCACATTGCACGATATCGACGATGCGGTGGCTGGCTTCGGCATTGAAACCCAGGGTCAGCGTGCCACCGCGCTTCACCGCCCGCAACGACGCGCGCCGCCGGCTTCGGGGCGGCGACATCGCCACCGGCGCCAGGGTGCCGACCGCAACACCCGAATGCGCCAGCGCCCGCACGATCCGGTCGACGACGAAATCGGCATAGGCGCTATCGGTGACATGCTGCAGCTGGCAGCCGCCGCACTCCGGCACATGGCGGCACACCGGTGTCGCATGCAGCGGCCCCGGCACGATCACCACGCCGCCGGGTTCGAAGCGCACATGGTCCCCGACGGCCGCGCCCTGGACGAAGCGGCCATCGGCGGTCGCGCCATCGCCGCGCGCCGCCAGCCGGACGATCAATTCGCCGTTCACGACGCAGCCCCCAACGCCGACAGCACCGCCGGCAGCAGCGCCGGAATGTCATCGGCGATCAAACCGGCGCCGCCACGCAGCCCGGCATCGCCGTGCAGCCAGACAGCACCCTGCGCGGCGTCGAACGGTGCCAGCCCCTGCGCCAGCAACGCAGTGACGATCCCGGTCAGCACATCGCCCGACCCTGCCGTCGCCAGCCACGGCGTCGCATGGGTGTTGATCGCCACCCGCCCGTCCGGGGCAGCGATGATCGTTTCGCGGCCCTTGGCAACGACCACCGCCCGCAACTGCCGGGCAGCCGCCGCGACCGCCGCGACGCGGTCGATGCCCGGCGCCCCGAACAGCCGGGCGAATTCCCCGGCATGCGGCGTTACCACCAGCGGCGCCGTCACCGACCGGTCGCCAAGCCCGGCCAGTAAGGCCAAGCCGCCGGCATCGATGACCAGCGGCGTCGTCGCGGCCAGCAGCCGGCGCAACCAGTCGCGGCCGCGTTCGCCCTCCGCCATTCCGGGACCTAAGGCGACCGCCCGCACCTTGGGCGATCCCAGCAGGGCAAACGCCGCATCATCGTCGCACGCCATGATCGCATCGGCCGGGACGCCGCGCCCGCCGACCAGCGTCACCGCCCCTGCCCCGGCACGCAGCGCCGCCAACGCCGTCAGCCGCGCGGCGCCGGCTTGCTCGCCCGCGATGACCAGAACCCCGCCGCGAGCATATTTGTGGACGTCATCGTCCATTTCCTTCAGCTTCGGCGGTGCGACCTGCCGGGTGCAACCGGCGGGCGCTGCCAGCCCGATGTCGGCGATGACGACGCGCCCGCTGGCACGCCGCCCGGCACCGAGACCATGCCCCCGCTTGGCAAAGCCGAACGCCACGGTCATGTCGGCCGCCAGCGGGTCGCCCAGTGCCGCGCCGGTATCGGCATCGATGCCGCTGGGCAGGTCGAGCGCCACCACCGTCGCCCCGGCGCCGCGCAACCGGTCGAGCGCCGCCTGCACATCATCGGCGAGCGGACGCGCCAGCCCGGTGCCGAACAGCGCATCGACGATCAGCGGCGCCGGCGCGGTATTGGAAAGCCTCTCCACGGGCCGCGACCAGCGCGCCGCAAACGCCGACGCGGGCCCGGTGGACGGGGTCCATCCGGCGACGCGAACGGCAACGCCGGCCGCCGCCAGACGCAGGGCGACGCCAAAGCCGTCTCCGCCGTTGTTGCCGGGGCCACAGAGCACCAGGGTCGGCCGCCCCGGGGCAAAGGCCTGGATCGCCCGCGCCGCCGCCGTTGCGGCGCGCGCCATCAGCGTTTCGGCCGTTGTTCCGGCGCCGATCGCCGCGGTTTCGGCGCCGCGCATCTGCGCCGCGGTCAGCAACAGGCGTCCCGGCGGAATCGTCAGCATGACAGGCTTGTCTTCATGGGCGCGCGGTGTAACAAGCCGCTCCCATCATGGCGCGTATGAAATTCCTGTTCCTGTCGATTCTCGGGCTCACCGCCTGTTCGCCATCGCCGCTCTATGTCGATCGGGCGCAGGTCGGCACCTATGGCGAAGTGCCGCGCGACGGCCGCGGCGAACCCGTATGGTCGGCCATCCAGCCGGTGCCGGTGGTCCCCGCGTCGGAACCGATGCCGCTCCCGCGTCCCATCGGTCCCGGCTGACCGCCTCAGATATCGGCGAAGCAATGGGTCTCGGCACGGGCGCCGGGATGGGTGACCGCCCCGGTCCGCGCCGGACCGACATTGCGCGCAAAGCGCCAGATCGCGCCGGACTGATAGTCATGGGCACGCGGCTGCCATGCCGCCCGCCGTGCCGCCAGCACAGCCTCGGGCACCTGCAGGTCGATCGTTCCCGCTTCGGCGTCGATGGCGATGATGTCACCATTTTCCACCAGCGCGATCGGGCCGCCTTCGGCGGCCTCGGGCCCGACATGGCCGATGCAGAACCCCCGCGTCCCGCCCGAAAAACGCCCGTCGGTGATCAGCGCGACATGCTCCCCCAGCCCCTGGCCATAGAGGGCGGCGGTCGTCGACAGCATTTCGCGCATGCCGGGGCCGCCCTTCGGGCCTTCGTAGCGGATCACCACGACGCTGCCCTTTTCGACCTGCCGCGCCTCGACTGCTGCGAAACAATCTTCTTCACAATCAAAGACCTGCGCCGGTCCGCTGAACTGCAGTCGCGCCATTCCGGCAACCTTGACGATGGCCCCGTCGGGCGCGAGCGAGCCGCGCAGGCCAACCACGCCGCCCGTCGGCGACAGGGGGTTGCTGACCGGATAGATGACCTTCTGGTCGGGGTTCCAGGTGACTTCGTCGATATTCTCCGCCAGCGTCTTGCCGGTCACCGTCATGCAATCGCCGTGCAGAAAGCCGGCATCGAACAGCGTCTTCATCAGCATATAGACACCGCCGGCCTGATACATGTCCTTGGCAACATATCTGCCGCCCGGCTTCAAGTCTGCGATGTAAGGTGTTGTCTTGAATATCTCTGCGACATCGAACAGGTCGAAATCGATCCCGGCTTCGTTGGCCATGGCCGGCAGATGCAGGGCGCCGTTGGTCGAGCCGCCGGTCGCGGCGACGATCCGCGCGGCATTTTCGAACGCCGCTCGGGTGCAGATGTCGCGCGGCCGGATGTTGCGCTCGATCAGCGTCATCACCTGGCGGCCGGCGGCGATCGCGATATCGGCCCGGCTGGCATAGGGCGCCGGCATCATGTTGGAATGGGGCAGTGACAGCCCGATCGCTTCCCCCACGCACGCCATGGTGTTCGCGGTGAACTGGCCGCCACAGGCGCCATGGCCGGGGCATGCGACCTTTTCCAGCGCCGTCAGCCGTGCCAGCGGGCAGGTGCCGGCGGAATAGCCGCCCACCGCCTCGAACACATCGACGACGGTGACGTCCTTGTCTTCGAAATGTCCCGGCAGGATCGATCCACCATAGACGAAGATGCTCGGCACGTTGAGCCGCAGCATTGCCATCATCATCCCCGGCAGCGACTTGTCGCAACCGGCAAAGCCGACGAGCGCGTCATAGCAATGCCCGCGCACCGAAAGCTCGACCGAATCGGCGATCACCTCGCGGCTGACCAGCGAGGACTTCATGCCCTGATGGCCCATGGCGATGCCATCGGTGACGGTGATGGTGTTGAAGCGCCGGGGCATGCCCCCCGCTTCGTCGACGCCCTGCCGGCAGACATCCGCCTGCGCGTCGAGGGTGGTGTTGCAGGGCGCCGAGTCATTGCCGGCCGACGCGATGCCGACGAAGGGCCGCGCAATCTCCTCCTCGGTCAGCCCCATGGCGTAATAATAGCTGCGGTGCGGCGCCCGCTCCGGACCTACCGACACATGGCGGCTCGGCAGGCGCGATTTGTCGAAACGGGATGACGAGTGGTCGGACATCGGTGGCTCCAGGCACGCTTGCGCGCTTCGTTGCGTGCGCGGTGCCTGCGCGTCAAGCATGTCGGCTGCAATCCGCGCGGCTGGAGCGTCGTTTCCCGTAACGTGGCCGGTCCGGTCGGCGCCCTAGGCAGCGCTGGGCAGCACCCGCAGAACATGGTGGATCGTGTCGGTCAGCACCGTTGTCCAATGGGCGACGCCGCTCGCGTCGTCCAGGCCATCGTTGCGGATCTCGATCCCGAGATAGGGCAGCCCCGACGCCTCGGCATGCCGGTCCATAGTGTAGTTCAGGTCCCGTCCCGAATAGGGCTGGTTGTCGCCGACATGCAGCCCGCGCGCCGCCAGCGCGGCGATGCCCGCCCGCGCCGCACGGTCGTCGCGATTGTAGAGGATGCCGACGGGCCATGGGCGCGCCAGATCCGGTGCCGTCGCCAGCGCCGGCGTGAAACTGTGGATGCTCACCAGCAGCGACGGCCGAAGCCGCGCAATCGCATCGGCAATCGCTGCGTGATAGGGCGCATGGATTGCGGCGATGCGCAGGTCGCGTTCGCTGTCGTTTGCCGTCACATTGCCGGGAATGACATGACCATCGCTGGCGACCGGCACCAGACCCGCCGCGTCGGGCGGCCGGTTGAGGTCGATCACCAGTCGTGACACCGTGGCCAGGATCGCCGGCGCCGCCAGGGCATGGGCCAGGGCCTCGGTCAGCGCCGTGGTGCCGATATCGACCGCGATATGGCTGTCGAGCAGAGCCGGATCGATGCCCAGATCGACGCCGGGCGGGACCGCATTCGACGCGTGATCGGCGATCAACAGCACAGGCGCCGTCCCCGGGATCAGCCGCGGCGCCGTCATCGGTCGAACACCGGCTTGCGCTTCTGCAGGAACGCGGCGGAGCCTTCGGCGAAGGCCGGGCCGGCAAGGGCCGCATCGAACACCGCCGCAGATGCCGCGTCATCGTCGTACGCACCCTCGATGATGCGCTGGACCATGGCCTTGCTCGCAAGCTGGCTATGCGCGGACTGCGCCACGATCTGCGCGGCAAAGTCGGCGGCTTCCGCCACAAGATCGTCGGCGACGACCTGCACCAGTCCGATCTGCGCCGCCTCTGCCGCGTCGATCATCATGGCGGTGAACAGCAACCGCCTGGCCTGCGCAACGCCGACCAGATCGGTCAGCAGCCGAGTGTCGTGGAGGGGATAGACCAGACCCAATTTGGCCGGCGTGACGCCAAAGCGCGCCCGGGGCGACGCCAGGCGCACATCGCACGCCATGGCGATGCCGCAGCCGCCCCCGGCCGCATCGCCATCCACGATCGCCACGCTCGGCTTCGGCGCCCGGGCCAGCGCGAGCTGGGTACCGCGGATTGCCGCCTGATGGCGCGCCCGCCACGCCGGATCGGCGGAAGCGGCCACGAATTCTTCAATGTCGGCGCCGGCGCAGAACATGCCGGCGTGCGCCGATTCGACTTGCAGCAGCCGCACCGCCGGATCTGCCATGGCCTGGTCGACAAGGCCAGGCAATGCCTCCCACATCGCCAGGTTCATGGCGTTGCGCCGCGCCGGCCGATCTAGAACCAGCCGCGCCACCGGGCCGTTGATGTCGAGACGAAGATGGCTGGTCAGAAGGGCCCCCGGCAAGTGCTGCACCGACCGTCATAATCCGGGTTGCAGCGACGCCGCGACAAAAAAAGGGCCGGTGCAAATATTGCACCAGCCCATTGATGCATCCTGCGGGGCGCAGAATGCCGAGGGAAGCAAAGATTACTGTGCAGTCGGAGCGGCATTCACGGCGGCAAGGTCGGTGCCGAGCAGCTTGGCGGCGGCCGAGAACTTCTTGCCGGCTTCGCCACGGGCGCCGGCATCGCACAGTTTTTCACCGATGTTGACGAGGTTGAGCGCCTTGCGGGCATTGTCGGCGCTGGCGCTGACCGCGAGCGTCCGGATCTGTTCAGGCGTGCGCGTGCAGACCGAATCAGCGGCCATGGCAGGAGCGGCGGCGGCACCGACAAGGGCTGCGCCGAGGGCAATGCTGAGGAAACGGTTGATCATGGACGTTCTCCTGTTCAGGGCGGAATGCCCGCGGTTGAGTACTGCTCAGTTCAACTGAGTGAAGCTCTAAGTCACACTCAAAAATCCGTCAACAGGAAATTGAGCGTCGGTCAGAACTTTTTCTTGCTGCAGTGCAATATCGGCTTCTACGCCCTTTGATGGCGATCTGGCCAGCAGATTTTGATGCGGCGCAGCAATGCCGATGGTGGCGGCATCGCGGCCGCGCAGCGGTCAGATGAGGTGGGTCGCCACCTGCCACCAGCCATGGGGTGCTATGGCGGCGGCGGCACGATCGCGCGCCGCATTGTCGTGATACAGGGCGAGGCATGTCGCCCCCGACCCGCTCATCCGGGACAGCATCGGCCCGGTGGCAGCCAATGCCGCCAGCACCTCGCCGATGACCGGGGCGAGAGCGCACGCCGCCGCGGTCATGTCGTTGCGCAACGTCGCCAGGGGCGCGCCCGCGGCGATGCCGCCGTGGTCGACCCGGTCCCAACCGGCGAAGACCGGCCCGGTGGGCACCGCGACGCGCGGATTGACCAGCAACACCGGCGTTCCCGAAAGATCGTCCGGCCACGGCGCCAGCACCTCGCCGCGCCCTGCCCCGAAGCACAGGCGCGAATGGACGCACGCCGGAACATCCGAGCCCAGGGTGGCAGCGATCGCATCCAGGCGTTCAAGGCTCCAGTCCAGCCCCCAGAGCCGCGACAACAGGCGCAGGGTCGCCGCTGCATCGGCGGAACCGCCGCCCAGCCCCGCAGCGACGGGGATCCGCTTGTCGAGTGCGATTTCCGCGCCCTCTGTCACGCCGGCGGCAGCGGCGAGGGCGTGCGCGGCGCGCAGGACCAGATTGTCCGCATCCGGACCGGCAGCACCGGCGAATTCGCCCGACAGGGCGAGGCTGATCGTGTCGGCGGGCCTTGCCGTCAACTCGTCGCCGAACGCCGTGAAGGCGAAGACTGTTTCGAGGGCATGATAGCCATCGGCGCGCTTGTGCCGCAGGTGGAGCGCCAGGTTGACCTTCGCCGGCGCCGCTTCGGTCAAGATGGTGTCGTGTCGTCGGATCATCCGGCAGGCGTTACTGCTCCGCCACCTTCAACGCCAGCGCCGCATCGCGGCCAACCTCCAACTTGCGGTTGAGCACGGCCTGCAAGTCGGGTTGGGGGTCGAGCGCAAGCGCCGCCCGCCAGCGAAACCGCGCCTCGATCCGGCGGCCCGCCTGCCAATAGGCATCGCCCAGATGGTCGGCGATGGTCGGGTCCGTCGGTTCGAGCGCTGCTGCCTTTTCCAGCGTCGCCACCGCCTCGCCGGTCCGCCCGGCCAGAAACTGGCTCCAGCCGAGCGAATCGACAATGCCGCCGTCACCGGGCCGGAGCTTCGCCGCGCGCTCGATCAACGCTGCCGGCTCGCCACCCTTGCCGCCGCGATCGAGCATCGAATAGCCGAGATAGTTGAGTACGATCGGTTCATCGGGTGAACGGGCGAGCGCCGCGCGCAGATCGGCTTCGGCGGCCGGCCAGTCGCCCATGCGCTCCCGCATGGTCCCGCGCAGGAAATAAAGTCCCCAGGTCGCAGCGCCCTCGCTGTCGGCGAGGGCAATGGCCCGGTCATAGGCGGCGACGGCATCGCCGAAGCGATCGGCGCGGCGATGCCAGTCCCCCAGCCGCATCCAGTCCGAAACGGCGGCGCCGGGCGCCAGCGCCGCGCCGCGCAACATCGCGCCGGCATCGGCATCGCGGCCGAGCGCCTGCAGCGCTTCGGCACGCCGCGCCTGTGCCATGGCAAACAACGGGTCCGACTTTGGCACTTGCGCAAGCGCCAGCAGCGCCGCGTCGTTTCGCTCCCCGGCCGCCAGGACGTCGCCCAGCACCATCCAGGTCAGCGCCGCGTCGGGGGCGAGAAAAGTGCCGACACGCGCGAACACCAAAGCAATGTCCGTCGGCGATTCGCGCGACAGATCGGTGGCCAGCCGGCCCATGGCCCAGGCCAGGCCATGCTGGGGATCGGCCGCGAGCGGGCCGATGCGGCGCCCGGCGACAAGCCGCCGCCGCGCCGCATCGATGTTGAGGTCGTCGCCGGTCAGCAGGGCCAGCGCACCATCCTTGTCACCCGACTGCGCCAATGCGTCGGCCTCGCCGATCCGCATCAGTGCGCCGCTGGTGCTTGCTCCGCCGCCGTTCAGTTCCGAATAGGCTGCGGCAGCGGCGGCATATTGCCCGTCCGCCGCCAGCATATGCGCCCGTTGTTCGGCAATATAGGACCGGGCGAACCCCGTGAACCTGCCGGGCTCGATCCGGGCCAATGCTCCGGCTCGATCGCCCTGGCCGAACAGCAGCCAGGCGCCGACGATCGGTTCCAGCACGGCGGCATAGCCGGCGGTGGCAAGCCCGGCCTGTGCCCGCGTCGCGGCGGCCCAGTCGCGGCGGTTGACGGCATCGGCCAACAGCACCATCGACAGTTCGGGATCGGCGCGTCCGCTTGCGGCAATCTGCCGGGCGAGCGCGATCGCCCGCGGCTTGTCGCCGGCCTGCAGCGCGATGTCGAATGCCCGCCGCGTCAGCGCCGGCCGCGACGGATCGGCGGTCAGTGCCGATGCGAAGAAGCGTTGGGCGTCCGATGGCCGACCATCGGCCAAGGCATAGCGGCCAAGGACATAGCCGCGCAGCGCCTCGTCACCCCTGGCGGCAGCTGCCGGCGTCGCCGCACCGCAAAGCGCCAGGGCAAGGAAAAGCGAAGCGCAACGGACAACCATGACGGACAACCTGACCTGCAACGGCGGTGGAGTCGACCCCCGCGACAATCCGAACGCCTACATGTTCGGATAGTTCGGCCCGCCGCCACCTTCGGGAACCACCCAAGTGATGTTTTGCGACGGATCCTTGATATCGCATGTCTTGCAGTGGACGCAGTTCTGCGCGTTGATCTGGAAGCGCGGCTCGCCGGTGTCCTGCCCGACGACTTCATAGACGCCGGCCGGGCAATAGCGCTGCGCCGGCTCGTCCCATTCCGGCAGGTTGACGCGGATCGGGATCGTCGGATCCTTCAGCGTCAGGTGGATCGGCTGGTCTTCCTCGTGATTTGTGTTCGACAGGAAGACGCTGGTCAGCTTGTCGAAGCTGATCACGCCGTCGGGCTTGGGATAGACGATCGGCCGGACGGCATTCTTCTTTTTCAGCGATTTGTAATCGGGGTGGTTCTTCAACGTGAACGGCAAGGTATAGCCCAGATATTCCATCCACATCGTCACCCCGGCAAGGCCGGTGCCGACCAGATTGCCGTACTTTTCGACCAGCGGCAGGGTGTTGCGCACCATGCGCAGCTCGTCGAACACCCAGCTTTTCTTGTAGGCCTCGCCATAGGCCGTCAGCTCATCGTTCGAACGCTGGCTGGCGATCGCGTCGACGGCCGCATCGGCGGCCATCATCCCGGTCTTCATCGCCGTATGGCTGCCCTTGATCCGCGGCACGTTGACGAAGCCGGCCGAGCAGCCGATCAGCGCGCCGCCGGGGAAGGTCAGCTTCGGCACGGACTGCCAGCCGCCGTCGTTGATGGCGCGTGCGCCATAGGAGACGCGGCGACCGCCTTCGAGCACCGCCTTGATGGCCGGATGCGTCTTCCAGCGCTGGAACTCGTCGAACGGCGACAGATAGGGGTTGGCATAGTTGAGCCAGACCGAGAAGCCCAATGCCACCTGGCCATTGGCCTGGTGATAGATGAAGCCGCCGCCATTGGCATCGGTCAGCGGCCAGCCCTGGGTGTGGGCGACATGGCCGGGAATGTGCTTTTCGGCCGGGATATCCCACAATTCCTTCAGGCCGATCCCGTAGATCTGCGGGTCGCAGTCCTTGTCGAGGTCGTAGCGGCGGATCAGCTGTTTCGACAGATGCCCGCGCACCCCTTCGGCGAAGAAGGTGTATTTGGCATGGAGTTCCAGCCCCGGCTGCCAGCTGTCCTTGCGCGTGCCGTCGCGTGCGATCCCCATGTCCCCGGTGGCGACACCCTTGACCGAGCCATCGTCGTTCCACAGGATTTCGGCGGCGGCAAAACCGGGGAAGATTTCCACGCCCAGCGCCTCGGCCTGGCCGGCGAGCCAGCGGCACAGATTGCCCAGGCTGCCGGTGTAGCAGCCCTTGTTGTTCATGAACGGCGGCATCAGCGCGTGGGGGAATTCATGGCTTTTCGTCTCGGTCAGGATCCAGTGATGGTTTTCGGTCACCGGCACCGTCAACGGGCTGTCGAGATCGCGCCAGTTCGGCAGCAATTCGTCGAGCGCGCGCGGATCGAGCACGGCGCCCGACAGGATATGGGCGCCGATTTCGGAGCCTTTTTCGAGGACGCAGACCGAAAGTTCGAGGTCGCGCTCGGCGGCCTGCTGCTTGGCCCGGATCGCGGCGACGAGACCGGCCGGGCCACCGCCGACGATGACCAGGTCGTAGGGCATTGCTTCACGTTCCGTCATGCGATCGCCTTTTTCCCCACATCCTGAAATCACGCCTGCCGTGGGGTTCATCGCCCCATCGTGCCTTTGCCATGATTCACCAGATACGGAAGCCTGTCAGGGTTGACCAGTGGCGCAACTGTCTCATGGTGCGCAGCGTGATGGATGGTCATCTCGACGTTCCGCCCGGTGATGCCGCCTCGGCGCTTGCCTGGCTCGTCGCGGCCGGCGTGGATACGCCGGTCGATGCCGTGCCGCGCGCCTGGCTGAAAGCACCGACGGCGCGGCAAGCCGTGTCACCGGCGCCTGTTGCACCCTCCGTCGTCATGTCCCCCACCCGGCCGATCGCCGCCCCGGTCGACGCGTCGCCGCTGGTCGCTGCCGCGACGATCGCGCAACTTGTCGACGCTGTCGCAGCCTTCGCCCATCCGCTGAAACGCGCCGACCACATGCCGCAGCTGCTGGTCGGCGCTGCCGACAGCGGCATCGTCATCGTCTGCGACCAGCCCGAGACAGCCGGATCGCCGGCAGAAACGCTGCGCTCCCGCATGCTGGCGGCGATCGGTCTCGACATGGCAAGCTGCGCCCTCCTCCACCGGCTGCCGTGGCAGACCACCGGCGCACGCGCGCCGCGCGGCGATGAACTGGCCGCCTTTGCGCCGTTCGTTGCGCGCGCGCTCGAACTGGTCGGCCCGCGGCTGGTGCTGGCGCTCGGGCAACATGCGGCCGGGCTGGCCGGCGACGACATGGCGCTGGCCTCGGCGCGCGGCCGCTGGGGCGCGCTGACGATCGGCGGCGCCGAAGTGCCGATGCTCGCGACCAGCCACCCCCGGCTGCTGCTCGCCCAGCCGGCGCGCAAGCGTGAGGCCTGGGCCGACTTGCAGGCCTTTGCCGCGCGGATTAGGGGCGAGGCATGAGATTTTCGCGATTGACCCTTCTCGCCGGCGCCGCGCTGCTGTCCGGCACCGCCAGTGCCCAGACTGCCAGCACACAGACTGCCAGCCCGCTAGCGGCCCTTCCGGCGCCCAGCGGCGATTCCGACCTGACCATCACCGCGCATCAGCCCGGCATCACCGCCCGCCAGCGTGCCGTGCCGCCGCAGCTTTCGATCGCCGCCCGCCAGGCCTATGGCCAGATTTTCCGCGACATCGACGCCGGTCGCTTCGCCAAGGCCGAAGCCGGGCTGGCGGCGATCGGCCCCGGGTTGCTGACCGACACCGCCCGCGCCCAGATCATGATCGCCCGCGGTGTCGGCAAATTGTCGCGCGCCGAGCTGGCCGAATGGCTGGCCGCCAATCGCGACATGCCGCAGGCGCCGCGGATCGCGCAGCTTGCCGCCAAGCTGCCGGCGCCCGATGCGTCGCCGCTGCCGGCACTGGCGCTGACCCGGCCCTTCCGCACCGTTACCTACGCGGCCCGTGCCGAATTGAGCGCGGTCGATACCGCCTTTGCGGCCGCCGCCAAGCCGCTGCTCGCGGTCGATCGCAATGCCGAGGCGGCGGACCGCTGGCGCGTGGCGCAGGAATCGCTTTCCAACGGCACGCGCACCGAATGGGCGCAGCGCATCGCCTGGAGCTATTACGGCCAGAACGACAATGCCGCCGCGCTGCAGTTGGGCGCCGAAGCCGCCAAGGGCCTGCCCGGCCCCGGCCAGTTCGCCGCGCTTGGCGCCTGGACGGCCGGGCTCGCGGCCTTCCGGTCGGGCCAGTATGATGTCGCGGCAAGGATGTTCGACCTCGTCGGAACCAAGAACCCGTCGGGCGATCTTGCCGCTGCCGCCGCCTTCTGGGCCAGCCGGGCGTGGCTCGCCGCCGGCAATCCCGACCTTGTCGCGCCGCGGCTGGAGGCGGCGACCAAGGCGCCGAACAGTTTCTATGGCCTGCTCGCCCGCCGCACGCTCGGCCTGGCGCCGGTGCAGGATTGGGCCGAGCCGGATTTCATCACCGCCGACTGGAATGTGCTCAAAAACCTGCCCGGCGCCCGGCGGGCCGCAGCGCTGATGGAGATCGGCCAGATCGGGCTCGGCGACCGTGAGCTGCGTTTTCTGGCGCAGACGGCGCCGCAGACCGCCTATCCCGCGCTTCTGCGCCTCGCTGCGCGGCTCGGCCTGCCGGCGACGCAATACAGCCTCGCCGTGCGCCCACCCATCGGCATCGATGCGCCGTTGTCCGCGCGCTTCCCGGCGCCGGACTGGGTGCCGGCCCGCGGCTGGCGGGTCGATCGCGGCCTGGTCTTTGCCCATGCCCTGCAGGAATCGACCTTCATCACCACCGCCACGTCGCGGACCGGCGCCAAGGGCATCATGCAGCTGATGCCCGGCACCGCCAAACAGGTGAAGGCCGAAATGAACGGCGCTGTCGAAGTCGTCGGCGACCTTGCCGACCCGGCGTTCAACATCGAGGTCGGCCAGACCTATCTCGAGGCGCTGCGCGACATGAGCTATACCCAGGGCCTGCTGCCCAAGGTCGTCGCCGCCTATAACGCCGGCCCGGGATCGGTGCAGCGCTGGAACACCACGCTCGATGATCGCGGCGACCCGTTGCTGTTCATCGAATCGATCCCGTTCAAGGAAACCCGCCACTATGTCGAAGTGGTGCTGCGCAACCTGTGGATGTACCAGCTGCGCGACGGCACGCCGGTGACGAGCATGGACGCGCTCGCCGCCGGCCTGTGGCCGCGCTTTCCCGGCATGCCGGGGGCGCCGGGCATCAAGCGCGTCGCCATGCCGATGGCCACGCCGGCGCCGGGCGTGTTGCCGCCGCTGCAGCCGCCGCCGTTCCGGCCCGTCCCGGTGCTGCGCGACGACGACGATTATGTGACATCGGGCAACACCGGGCGCTAAGGTCGCGCCATGCCGATCGATTCCACCGCCGCCTTCATCCCCGTCCGCATTGCCGTGCTGACGGTGTCCGACACGCGCACCGCCGCCGATGACCGGTCGGGGGACACGCTGGTCGAACGGCTGACCGCTGCCGGCCATGTGCTCGCCGCCCGCACTATCGTTCGCGACGATGTGCCGGCGCTGGTGGCGCAGTTCACCGCCTGGATCGACGACCCGGACATCGACTGCATCATTTCCACCGGCGGCACCGGCGTCACCGGGCGCGACATCACCCCCGAAGCGCTGGCGGCGGTGCAGGAAAAGGCCATTCCCGGCTTCGGCGAACTGTTCCGCTGGCTGTCGTTCCAGACGATCGGCACCTCCACCATCCAGTCGCGCGCCTGCGCCGGGGTGGCGCGCGGCACCTACCTCTTCTGCCTGCCCGGCTCCACCGGGGCGGTGAAGGACGGCTGGGACGGCATCCTTGCCAGCCAGCTCGACAGCCGGTTCCGGCCGTGCAATTTCGTCGAGCTGATGCCGCGGCTGCGGGAACGCTGACGCGGGCCGAACAGGTGCCCCGAAAGTCTCGAAAGTCACACCGAATCGTGGTTTGCGCGATTCGCGAATCCCGAAATTTCAATAGCTTGCACTGGCAGGAGCGTCACGCTCCCCGGGCTGCCGTCGCCCCCTCCTTCCCGCTCGCGACAAGTCACATTATCACGGCCGCCGTGGTGTAGGACAGCGGAACCACGGCGGCGCGCACCGGTTGAAAGGCAAACCCTTTCCCACCGGAGTTTCCTATGGCCAAGCTTGCCCTCATCACCGGCGCGTCGACCGGCATCGGTTTCGAACTCGCGCATCTGGCGGCCGACAATGGCTATGACCTCATCATCGCTGCCGACGAGGCACTGATCGAAAGCGCTGCTGCCGACCTGCGCACCAAGAATATCGCAGTCACCGCCATCGAGGCCGATCTGTCGACCTTCGAAGGCGTCGACCGGGTACTGGCGGCGGCGAACGGCCGGCCGCTCGACCTGGTCTGCGCCAATGCCGGGCGCGGCCTGGGGCATGGCTTTCTCGACCAGTCGGTCGCGGACTGGACCAAGGTGATCGACACCAACATCACCGGCACGCTGTACCTGGTGCAGAAGGTGCTGACGGAGATGGTGGCGCGCAACGACGGCAAGCTGCTGATCACCGGGTCGATCGCCGGCTTCATCCCCGGCAGTTTCCAGGCGGTCTACAACAGCAGCAAGTCGTTCATCGACAGCTTTGCCGACGCGGTCCGCAACGAGCTGAAGGACAGCGACGGGGTGACGATCACCACGCTGATGCCCGGGCCGACCGAAACCGAGTTCTTCGACCGCGCCGATATGCTCGACACCCAGGTCGGCGCTGACGACAGCAAGGCCGATCCGGCCAAGGTCGCCCGCGACGGCTGGGCCGCGCTGATGGCCGGCGATGCGCATATCGTTTCGGGGTTTCAGAACAAGTTGCAGGTGGCGGCGGCGCATGTGCTGCCGGCGGCGATGCTGGCGGAACGGCATCGGAAGATGGCCGAGTCGGTGACGGCGGAATAGTCGGCCTACATCAGCACCGGCCGCTGGAGCGCATGGCCTTGCGCATAGTCGATCCCCATCGATTTGAGCGGTGGGATCAGATTGTCGAACTCGACGCACTCGGCGATGGTGCGCATGCCCATGGCGCGAGCGACCGTCGCCACGGCCTCGACGATGATCCCCCCGGTCGGCGTTTTCAATATGGCCTGGACGAACTCCCCGTCGATCTTGACATAATGGACGGGCAACTGGCTGAGATAGCTGAACGACGCCATGCCGCTGCCGAAATCGTCCAGAGCGAATCGGAAACCCATGGCGATCAGGCTGCGCATTGCCGCGGCGGTGCGCTCGACATTGAAGAGGGCGGCGGTTTCGGTGACCTGGAAACAGATATGGGACGACCGGACAGCGGGGCAATCGGCAAGGGCGTTTTCGACGAAGCTGCGAAAACCTTCGCCGCTGAGCGTGAAGCCCGAAAGATTGATGAAATAGCAGGTTTCATCGCGTCGGCTCTCGGGCTGGGCCTGAAGATGCGCGAAGGTCTTGCGGACGATATGGCGATCCAGGTCCTCGATGATGCCGAAGCGCTCCGCAGCAGGAATGAAACTGGCCGGCGCGATGATCGTGCCGTCGGGTTCGCGCAGCCGCGCCAGGACCTCATACATCATCTGCGGCTGTGCATGGGCGTCCTGCAACGCCGCGATCCGCTGTTCGTACAGAATGACGCGGTCTTCGCGCATCGCGTCCTTGAGGCGGGTCACATTGTCCATATCCCGCTGCTGCTGGCGGACCTCCTCGTCGGTTTCCAGGCTCACCTGAACACGGTTGCGACCTTTCTCCTTGGCCAGAAAGCAGGCTGCGTCGGCAAGCCCGAGGGCGGCCTCGAACGACAACATGTCCGTCTCCCCGAAATTCACCACGCCGACGCTCAGCGTGATGCCGTAATGCTTGCCCCGCCAGACGAATTTGATGTCCTTGACGGCGCTGCACAGCCGGTCGGCAAGTGCGGCCGCGGCTTCCGGACTGCAATTGCGCCGCACCAGTGCGAATTCGTCGCCGCCCAGCCGGGCCAGCAGATCATCGGGGCCGTCGCAATGCGCCATCAGCGCTGACGCCACCTGGATCAGCAGGCTGTCACCGGCCGCATGACCGCAGCGGTCGTTGACGATCTTGAGGTGATCGATATCCATGTAGAGGAGGGCGTGGGAGCCGGGTTCGACGCCGGCGCGTGTCTGCCGCGCGAATTCCCGGCGGTTGCACAGCCCCGTCAGCGAGTCATGCGACGCCTGATAGGTCACCTCCTGTGCCAGCAGATACGCCTCGGTCACATCATTGCCCTGGGCGAAGATCCCGGTCACCTCGCCCTTTTCATCGAAGATCGGCTGATAGATGAGATCGATGTAGCTCTGCTCCAGCGGGCCACCTGCGCTGCGCTGCAGTTCGATCGGCAGGGCGCGGCCGGTGAAGGGCCTGCCTGTGGCATAGACGGCATCGAGCCTTGCCAGATACCCCTGGGCAATCACCTCCGGCATGACGTCCGCAACCTTGCGGCCGATTATCTCACGATGACCCACGAGTTGATAATAGGCATCATTGGCAAGTTCGAAGATATGATCGGGGCCCTGCACCACGGCGATGAAACTGGGGGCCTGCTGGAACAGCCGCTGCAGCCGTGACTTTTCGAGCCGCAGTATGTCCTGCACGTTCCGCGTCCAAAGATGGATGCTTTCCCGACTTTTGGGATCGAGATTGCTGCTCCTGATGCCAGCGTTTGCCTGACGCAGTTGCGTCAGTTCAGTGATGTCGGACGGACAGTGAAGAATGCCGTATAGCGTGCCGTCGTTGTCTAGCAGCGGAATGTTGGTCACCGCCCAGTGGCGCTCGCGAAGGCCCGAACTTCCGGGCACGGAGATGGCATAGACCAGGTGGGGCACGAAATCCGACGTCCCTGTTCGCAACACGCGGTTGTACGAATCGCGCAGGATCACCGACTGCGCGTCAACGCCGGGAAAGGTGTCGAAGATCGGGCGGCCCACCATCGCTTCCCGCGTCATATGGGCTGTGCGCTCGTACGCCAGGTTACACGTGACCGCGACAAGGTCGCAATCAAGGATCAGAGCCGGGTAAGGTGCCATATCGAAGCACGTTCGAAAAATCGCGTCGCACTCATCCGTTGCCATTTTGTGCCCCTCCGCAACAGCCCTGGACATCAATTATGGTCCTTTCGGGTTAAATAATGCTGCGATAGCGCACTTTGCTGCACCGATCGTCGGAGAATACCTGGCCGGCAAGCCTACTGCAAAAGTCGCAAAAAATGCCACTCCTTCACCTTTCGTTGAGCTGCGCCGAGGGGTCCGGCGCGCTGGGCGGACATGCGGGTTGCGTTGTAACGCCCTTCCCGCTATGCGCCTCCCGTCCCCATACGGGGGGTGCGCGTCCATGGATGCACGCTGGCCGGCGAGGTTTCGCCCGCCGGCGTAATTTCGTTTGGAGGCGTGGCCCTTCGTTGCGGCCCTTGCAACCGGAAGTCCTCGCCCTTGTTCGACAGCCTTTCAGACCGCCTTGGCAGCGTGTTCGAGAAACTCCGCGGGCGCGGTGCGCTGACGGAGCTCGACGTGCGCGCGGCGATGCGGGAGGTGCGGATCGCGCTGCTGGAGGCCGATGTCGCGCTTTCGGTCGTCAAGCAGTTCATCGACGAGGTCACCGAGCGGGCGATCGGCGCCGAGGTGGTGCGGTCGGTCACGCCGGGGCAGCAGGTCGTCAAGATCGTCAACGATGCGCTGGTCTCCTTGCTCGGCGGCGATGCGCCCGAAGGCGACAACCAGCTGAACATCGATGTGACGCCACCCGCGGTCATCATGATGGTCGGCCTCCAGGGGTCGGGCAAGACCACGACGACCGCCAAGCTGGCGAAATTCCTGACCGAGAAGAAGGCCAAGAAGGTCCTGATGGCGTCGCTCGACGTCGCGCGGCCGGCGGCGCAGGAGCAGCTGCGCGTGCTCGGCGAGCAGACCAAGGTGGCGACGCTGCCGATCATCGCCGGGCAACAGCCGGTCGCCATTGCCGAACGGGCGCGGCAGACGGCGAAGCTGCAGGGCTTCGATGTCGTGCTGCTCGACACCGCCGGGCGGTTGAACGTCGACACGGCGCTGATGGCGGAAATGGCGGCGATCGCCGGGGCGACGAAGCCCGACGAAATCCTGCTCGTCGTCGATGCGCTGACCGGCCAGGACGCCGTCAATGTCGCCAGCGCCTTCAAGGCGGAAGTGCCGCTGACCGGCGTCGTGCTGACGCGGATGGACGGCGATGCGCGCGGCGGCGCGGCGCTGTCGATGCGCGCTGTCACCGAACGGCCGATCAAGTTCGCCGGCACGGGCGAAAAGCTCGATGCGCTGGAAGCGTTCGACGCGCAGCGGGTGGCCGGGCGCATCCTGGGCATGGGCGATATCGTCGGGCTGGTCGAACGGGCCAGCGCCAATATCGAACAGGCCGATGCCGAAAAGCTGGCGGCCAAGCTGGCCAAGGGGCAGTTCGATTTCGACGATCTACGCGGCCAGCTGAAGCAGATGAAGGCGATGGGCGGGCTGGGCGCGCTGGCGGGGATGATCCCCGGCATGGCCGCCGCCAAGAAGGCGATGGACAGCGGCGCCATCGATGAAAAGGTGCTGGGGCGGATGGAAGCGATCATCCTGTCGATGACGCCCAAGGAACGCGCCAAGCCCGAGATTCTGACCGCCAAGCGCAAGATCCGCATCGCCAAGGGCGCCGGCACGACGGTGCAGGAGGTCAACAAGGTCATCAAGATGCAGCTCGACATGGCGACCGCCATGAAGAAGCTGAAGAAGATGGGCGGCATGAAGGGCATGGCCGCGATGATGGCCAAGATGGGCGGCGGCGGAATGGGCGGCGGCGGCCTCGGCGGCCTCGGTGGCCTGCTCGGTGGCCAGGCCCTGCCCCCCGGTTTCGACAAATTCACCAAACGATAGACGTTAAACGAAGGAAGACTGAGACTATGGCACTTGCAATTCGTCTTGCCCGCGGCGGCATGAAGAAGCGTCCCTATTACCGCATCGTCGTCACGGATTCGCGCAACGCGCGCGATGGCAAGTTCATCGAGAAGATCGGCACGTACAACCCGCTGCTCGCCAAGGACAATGCCGAGCGGATCAAGCTCGACAGCGAGCGCGCCGCGCACTGGCTGTCGGTCGGCGCCCAGCCGTCGGACCGTGTCGCCCGCTTCCTCGATGCCGCCGGCGTGCGCACCCGCACCGCCAAGGTGAACCCGACCAAGGGTCTGCCGGGCGAAAAGGCCAAGGAACGCGCCCAGATCGCCATCGACAAGGCCGCCGAAGCCGAAGCCGCCGCCGCCAAGGCCGAAGCCGACGCCAAGGAAGCCGCTGAAGCAGCCGCTGCCGCCGAAGCCGAAGCCGCTGCTGCACCGGCCGAAGACGCCGTTGCCGAGGAAGCACCGGCCGCCGACGCACCGGCCGCCGACGCCACCGACGAGACGGCAGCCTGAGCGGCAACGCGGGGGTGACCGCAACCGTCACCCTCGCCGCCATCGCCGGGGCCCATGGCATTACCGGCGAAGTGCGGCTGAAACTGTTCGGCCAGGGGCTGGACAGCCTGGAAGCGCACAAGGTGTTCAGCGCCGGCGGTCGCACGCTGACGCTGAAATCCTTGCGTCCCGACAAGATCGGCGCCGTGGCGCGCTTTGCCGAGATTTCCGACCGGACGGCGGCGGAGGGCCTGCGCGGCACGCTGCTGGCAGTGCCGCGCGCCAGCCTGCCGCCGCTGGCGGAGGGCGAATATTATCACGCCGATATCATCGGCTTGGCCGTTGTCGATACCGATGGCGTGGCGGTGGGCACGGTGACGGCAATCGAGAATTACAACGCCGGGGATATCCTGGAGATCACGCTGCCGGACGGCAAGACGGCGATGGTGCCGTTCCGGCCGCCGGGTGTGCCCGATGTGGGCGATGTGGTGGTGGTTGATCGGGACTGGCTGGTCTAGTATATACGAGGCGTGTATACGGGAGACGGCAATGGCGCGGACCAGGATCTTCAAATCGGGCAATGCCAATGCCGTGCGCTTCCCCGCCAGTTTCGCGGTGGAACCGGGCATGACGGTTGAAGTCCGCGAGGAACCGGGGCGCTGGATCGTGGAAGCGGTGGCGGATAGACCCAGAAAGATCGATCTGACCGGGATCTGGGGCAGCATCCCCGGAATTAAGCCGATTGCCAGCGAAGATCGTGGCTTCGATGAACGCCCGTCCGAAGTCGCGGCCCGCCAGCGCAATGGCGGTTGAGCCCCGGTATCTACTCGATACGAACATCTGCATCTTCATCCTCGATGCAACGCATCCACGGTTGCGCGAGCGTCTCGAGCAGGTTGAAGAAGGGGCGCTCGCGACCTCGACCATCGTGCTTGCCGAATTGCTGCGCGGCACGGGCCTGGGTCGTGAGCGCGAGATGAGACGCCTGCAATCGCTATTGGCTGTCGTACCTGCGCTGCCGTTCGATGAGGTCGCCGCAAAGGCTTATGCACGCCTGCCATTCCGACGGGGCCGCTTCGACCGGCTTATTGCAGCGCATGCCCTGTCCCGTGGGTTGACCGTGGTCACAGCAAACGTCCGGGATTTTTCCGATGTACGCGGATTGCAGGTCGAAGACTGGACGACACCATGAGTGAT
This sequence comes from Polymorphobacter fuscus, assembly GCF_011927825.1. Taxonomy (NCBI): domain Bacteria; kingdom Pseudomonadati; phylum Pseudomonadota; class Alphaproteobacteria; order Sphingomonadales; family Sphingosinicellaceae; genus Sandarakinorhabdus; species Sandarakinorhabdus fusca. Next base: position 766,966 of record NZ_JAATJI010000001.1, read on the forward strand.
GTCGCTTGGCGTTCGCTGCGCTGTTCCTGTCAGAATCATTGTCTGCGGCAGGCTCCCTGCCGCCTTGGCCGGACAGCTACCTGAATGAATTGGTCCGCGACCATCCTCACCCTTTACCCGGAAATGTTTCCGGGCTCGTTGGGCCACAGCCTCGCCGGGCGGGCGCTGGCAGATGGTCTGTGGTCGCTCGATGCGCGCAACATCCGGGATTTCACGACCGATCGCCACCGCACCGTCGATGACACGCCCGCGGGGGGCGGCCCCGGGATGGTGCTGCGCGCCGATATCATCGCGGCGGCGGTGGATGGGGTGGCGAATGGCACGCCGGTCATTGCGCTCACTCCGCGCGGCGCGCCGCTGACCCAGGCAAAGGTCCGCGAACTGGCGGCGGGTCCGGGCGTGACCCTTCTGTGCGGGCGGTTCGAAGGCTTCGACGAGCGCATCTTCGACGCACGCGCCATCGAACAGGTCAGCATCGGCGACTATATATTGTCGGGCGGCGAGGTTGCCGCCACGGTGCTGCTCGATGCTTGCGTCCGGCTGTTGCCCGGTGTAATGGGCGCGGCCTTGAGCGGTGTGGACGAAAGCTTCGAAACGGGGCTACTCGAACATCCGCACTATACGCGGCCTCCCGAATGGGAAGGTCATCTGATCCCCGAAGTGTTGCGATCGGGGGATCACGCGAAAATCGCCGCCTGGCGATTGGCGCGGTCCGAAGCGGACACACGGTCACGGCGGCCCGACCTTTGGCAGCGTCATTCCGACGCCGCGGGTCAACCGCCCTCTGGCGCGCGACAAAAGAAGAAGGAGGAATGAGATGAATCTCATCCAGCAGATCGAAGCCGAAAATATTGCCAAGGCGGTGGCCGTTCGTGCCATCCCGCAGTTCCGCGCCGGCGACACGCTGCGCGTCGGGGTGAAGGTCGTCGAAGGCGAGCGCACCCGAGTCCAGAATTACGAAGGCGTCTGTATCGCCCGCAGCAATTGCGGCATGGGGTCGTCGTTCACCGTTCGCAAGATCAGCTTCGGCGAAGGTGTGGAGCGCGTCTTCCCGCTTTATTCGCCGAGCATCGAGACGATCGACGTCGTTCGCCGCGGTGTCGTGCGGCGCGCCAAGCTCTATTATCTGCGCGGCCGTTCGGGCAAGTCGGCCCGTATTGTCGAAAAGCGCGATGCGCGCCCGGAAAAGACTGCCTGAGCCGGTCCGGCGCGGACGTCTCGATCGGACGCAAGCCACCCCGTCAGGGGTGGCTTTTGCGCATCTGGGCGCCGCCGTTGATGGCGACCAGCCGCAGCGCGCGGCGGACGGTGAAACCGAGCGCCGTGTAGAGCGCCAGCGCCGCTGCATTGCCGGGATAGGCGTGGAGAAACGGCACGATCCTCTGCGCCTGCAACCGCGCCGCGACGGCGCGGCTGAGCCGGGCCGCATGGCCGTGGCCGCGGGCATCCGGATGGGTGCAAACGCCGCTGACCTCGACATGGCCCGGCAGGCGCATGCGGGTGCCCGCCATGGCCACCAGCCGGCCGGCGTCGTGGATGCCGAGAAAATCGCCGAACAAATGGGTCCTGGCGCGGAAAGGGCCGGGCGCGGTCAGTTCGGCAAGCGCGCGCATTTCGGCGGCATCGGCTTCGCCCAGCGGACGGATGCCGGCATCACCCGGCGGCGTCACGGCAGCGCCGGCGACCAGCTGGAGCACTGGCGTCTCGGTGATGTCGAGGCCGCTGGGCAGCGGTGGCAGCAGCGCCTCCACCAGCCAGAGTTCCGTGCCGTCGGCGGCCAAGCCGCGCAGCGCCTCGGCGCCGGCCGGCGTCCCGTCGGTCGCTGCGAACGGGCCGTAGTCGGGATCGAGGCGGCGCGCCGGACCGGGGCCGCGGGCGAGATGGGCCCAGCCGGTGGCAAGCGCGCTCCAGACCGGGCGATCGAGGGCGTCGCCGTCTCCCTGCCCCCCACCGGCGCCGCGGCGGTGCGTCACTTGGGCAGCGTCACCGCCGGCGCGGCGGCGAAGGGCTTGATGCCGAAATTGGGGTAGATTTCGGCAGGGTAGTAGAAAGTGCCGTCCTTCACCACCATGGCGATCGACTTGATCGCCTTGATGTCCCGGACCGGGTCACCGGGGATGAGGAAGAAATCGGCCAGCTTGCCCTTTTCGATGCTGCCCAGCCGCTGGTCCGCGCCCATGTATTTCGCCATGTCGAAGGTGGCGCGTTTCAGCACTTCGGCGTTGGTGAAGCCGACCTGGGTGAGAAGCTCCAGTTCGCGATGATAGGTCAGCGCGCCGCCGGTGTCGGTGCCCGGCACGATGAAGACGCCGCGGTCGTGGAGCATCCGCACCGTCTTCAATATCTGGTCATAGGCGCCGCGATAGGCGGCATCGTCGCCCGCTGCCGATGTGTCGATCCACGCCTTCTTGAGGCTGCGCTGCTCGCCGACCGGCATGTGGTCGAAATAGTCGACGGCACCGGGGGCGACCTTGCCGTCACGGTTGAGCAGGAGGTTTTCGTGGATGCCCACGGTCGGGTCGATCGCCTTCTTGCCATCGACCATCAACTGGATGGTGCGCTGCACCGGCGCCGATTGCAGGTCGAGTGCCGGCAGGCGCTTGAGCGCGGTCAGGCGGAACAGCGTCCGCGTGTCCTCGCTCGGCTTGATGACCCAACCGAGCATGAACTGGTTGATATGGGTCATTTCGTCATAGCCGGCGGCGATCATCTGGTCGGCAGTGGCGAAGGCCGGGACATGGCCGGCGACCCGCAGGCCGAGGCGGTGCGCTTCCTTCACCACTGCCGGCACCCAGGCCGGGTTCATGCTGTTGTAGACCTTGATCATCCAGTAACCGCGCGCCGCATACCAGCGCACCGCATCGACCGCCGCGGCCTCGCTGTCGACGACGATGCCGTTGTTGGCGCTGAACGGTGACTTGCCTTCCAGAAAGCCGCCGCGCACCACCCGCGGCCCGCCGATGATGCCGGCGTCCATGCGGTCGATCAGCGTGTCGAGGACGGCATTGTCATTGCCCATGTCGCGCACCGTGGTGATGCCGGCGGCAAGGTTGAGCAGGGCGCTGTCCTGGCCGAGATGGCCGTGCATCTCGTTGAGGCCGGCGACGAGGGTGCCGCCGGCGCCATCGATGGCGACTTCACCGGGGGTCGCCGGGCTGTCGTCGGGTTCGACCGCGGCAATGGTACGGCCATTGACCAGCACCGCCATCGGGGCGGTCAGCGTGCCGGTGGCGGGGTCGAAGATGCGGACGTTGCGGATGCGGACCGGGGCGCCGTAATTGTGCGCGACCTGTTTCTGAATGGCGACATAGCGATCGGTCGACCATTTTTCGGCCAGCCCGCGCAGCCGGACCTCCTCGCCTTCATAGCCCTTGCGAACGATAATCGAATCGGGGGTGATATAGGCGAACAGCGCATTGCCGGCGTCGAGCAATATGGTTTCGGGCTGGGTTTCGATGCCGCCGACCGTATAGGCCGTGACGGGGACCGCGCCGCCGGCGCCGGTGACAGTGAGCGCTTCGCCCCTGGTCAGTTTCAGCGTGCCGCCGGGCAGCGCCGGCAGCGTGCCGCCGGCCTTCAGCAAGGCGCGGGCATAGAGGCCGAGCGACCATGGGCTGCCGCTTTGCGCGACATAGACGCTGGGGCGCGTGACCCGGGCTTCGCCGGGGCCGGTCGAATCGACCCAGCGAGCGCTGCCGCCGGCCAGTGCAAAATTCTCGCTGACCTTGCTGCCGAAGGTCGTGGCGCCGCTGATCGTCCATTTCACCGGCAGGCCGCCGTCATCGAGGTCGAGTTCCTCCGTCATTGTCGGGCCACGGCCGTTGTTCTTGTAGTCGAAATCGATGCGGCTGTGGCGGCCGCTGGTATCGACGTCGAGATGGCCGACATTGCGGCCGCCCATGATGACGCTGAACGTCTCGGTCGCGGCGGATGCGGCCGAAACGGCAAGGCCGGAGACAGTGGCCCAAAGGGCAAGGCGGAACATCGTTGCGGGCATGGTCTTCATGGCCGCCATACATCACAGCCGCCAGCCGGAGGGAAGGGCCACCGGGCAGACGGTGCGCAAATGCGGTGGACTGCGCTTCCCTGCCCTCGCCGCCTCCTCTAAGACGGCGACGTGCACCCGGAAACCGCCAATGACCAGCCGACCGACGGCCGCATTGCGGCAGGCCGCCACCGCCTGCCGATCCGCGTCTATTTCGAAGATACCGACCTGACCGGGATCGTCTATCACGCCAATTACCTGCGCTACATGGAGCGCGCCCGCACCGAAATGCTGCGCCACGCCGGCGTCGACCATAATGTCGCGATGGCGGCGGGCGACGGTTACTGGGCGGTCCATGCCATGACCATCACCTGGCACCGGCCGGCGCGGCTGGATGACTGCCTGACCGTCGTCACCTTCGTCACCCGCGTCCGCGCCGCTGCCACCGAATTGTCGCACCAGGTCATGCGCGGTGACGAATTGCTGTGCAGCGCCACGGTGACGGCTGCGTTCCTGTCGATGGACGGTCGGCCACAGCGGCTTTCGCGGCAGTGGCACGACCGCTTTTCCCTTTTGATGCAAGAGGCTATGCCTGCCTGATGGACCCCGTTGCCAAAGCTGCCGCCGACCTGTCGCCCTTCGCATTGTTCATGGAAGCCGATATTGTCGTCAAACTCGTCATGTTCGGGCTGTTCGCGGCCAGCATCTGGTCCTGGGCGATCATCATCGAACGCGCCCGCAAGCTGAAGGCGATCAACGCCCAGGCCAAGGCGTTCGAGGACTGGTTCTGGAAGGCCGACAGCCTGGACGCGCTGTACGAACCCGCCGCGCGCGCCAACCACCCGTCGGCGCGGCTGTTCATCGCCGGCATGAACGAATGGCGGCAGAGCCTGGCGACCGGCCGTTTCGACCGTGACGGGCTGCGCACCCGGCTGGCGTCGGCCATGCAGGTCAGCATCGCGCGCGATATCGATACCGCCGGCGACCGGCTCAACATCCTCGCCACCATCGGCGCCGTGGCGCCGTTCGTCGGGCTGTTCGGCACCGTCTGGGGCATCATGCGCAGCTTCACCGCCATCGCTGCGTCACAAAACACGACGTTGGCCGTGGTGGCACCCGGCATCGCCGAGGCGCTGTTCGCCACCGCCATCGGGCTGTTCGCCGCCATTCCCGCCGTGATCGGCTATAACCGGTTGCTCCACAATGTCGGACGACTGGAAGCGCGGCTGATGGCCTTTGCCGAGGAATATCAGGGGCTGTTGTCGCGGATGCTCGACAATATGGAGTCGAAATAGGATGGCGATGGGCCCTGCCCCGCGCCGCGGTGGCCGGCGTGCGCCGATGGCGGAGATCAACGTCACGCCGCTGGTCGATGTCATGCTGGTGCTGCTCATCATCTTCATGGTGACGGCGCCGCTGCTCGTCACCGGCGTGCCGATCGACCTGCCCGACAGCAAGGCGACGGCGCTGAAATCCGACGACAAGCCGATCCAGATCAGTGTTGATGCCACCGGCCAGGTGTTCATCGACCAGCAGGCGGTCGGCGCCGACGCGCTGCCGACGCGGCTGGCGGCGCTGCGCGAGGCGCGGCAGGACGAGGCGCGGGTCTATGTCCGCGGGGACCGGGCGCTCGATTACGGCCGGGTGATGGAAGTCGTCGGCGAGGTGTCGGCCGCGGGGTTCAAGAAGGTGGCGCTGGTCAGCGACAGCAAGCCGGCGCGCAAGGCGAAGCCGGCGACATGACCGAGCGGCAGGCGCTGCTGGGTGCCGGTGTCGCCCATCTGGCGCTGTTTGCAGCGCTGAGCATCGGCTGGCAGATGCAGCGCGAACCGCTGGCGCCGGCCGAGGAAATGATCCCCGTCGAATTCGTCGAGATCGCCGACGCACCGCGGGTGACGGAAGCGCCGGCGCCATCGATCAAGGCGGCGCCGCAGGAAACCGTCGCCCCGACCCCGCCCGAACCGACCCCGGAGCCGCCCAAGCCGGTGGAAAAGGTCGACGCCGTGCCGCCGCCGGAGGCCAAGCCCGAGCCCAAGCCGGTGCCCGAAAAGCCGGCGCCGGCCAAGGCGAAGCCCGAGACGAAAAAGCTCGACACCAGCACCCTGTCGAACCTGATCGACAAGGCGCTGCCCAAGGCGAAGACCCGCCCGCTCGACACGTCGGACCTGGCCAGCAAGATCGCCGCTGCAGCGCCCAAGACCGCACGGATCGACCCGCGTGCCGCCGCCACGCTGGCGCAGGCGATCCAGTCGCAGGTGGCGCCGTGCTGGAACCCGCCGATCGGGGGTGCCGATGTCCGCAAGATGACGGTGGTGATCCGCGCCGATTATGGCCGCGACGGCCGCGTCATCGGCACGCCGACGGTTGCCAGCCAGACCGGGCGCACCGCCGCCAACGACGATTACGCCCGCGCCTTTGCCGAAACGGCGCGACGCGCGGTGCTGCGCTGTTCGCCCTTGACCTTGCCCGCCAATCTCTATGACCTGTGGAAATCGGTTGAGATCAATTTCGACCCGGAAAGCATGACCTGAGCAACAGGCATTTGGGGGGCACATGATCGACGAACTGCTGGCGCGTGACGGGCTGGGCCAGGCCGAGGCGATCGCGAGGGGTGACACGACGCCGGCGGAATTGCTCGAGGCGGCGATCGCCCGCGCCGAGGCAACCAATCCGCGGCTCAACTTCATCGCGCAGCCGATGTTCGCGCGGGCGCGGGCGGCGGCGGCCGGGGCGTTCAGCGGGCCGTTCGCGGGCGTGCCCTTCCTCGTCAAGGACCTGCACATGGCGATCCCGGGGGAGCGCATGGGCGAAGGCAGCAAGCTGTGGGACGGGGCGCGCGCCGATTACACGTCGACGCTCTATCATCGCTATGTCGCGGCGGGGCTCAACACCTTCGCCAAGACGACGACGCCGGAATTCGGGCTGACGGTGACGACCGAGAGTGCTGCGACGGGGCTGACGCGCAACCCGTGGAACCTGGCCCATAGCGCTGGCGGCTCTTCGGGCGGCGCGGCGTGCGCGGTGGCGGCCGGCGTGGTGGCGCTGGCGCATGCGTCGGACGGCGGCGGCTCGATCCGTTGCCCCGCGTCGGCGTGCGGGGTGTTCGGGCTGAAGCCGTCGCGCGGCCGTGTGCCGATGGGGCCGCAGGGGACCGAGGGCTGGCTGGGGCTGGGCGTCGTCCACGCCGTCAGCCGCAGCGTCCGCGACAGCGCCGCCCTGCTCGATGCGTCGCACGGGGCCGAGAACGGCAGCCGCTATACGGCGCCGGCGCCCGAGCACAGTTTCCTGTCCGAAGTGACGCGCGCGCCGGGCGCCTTGCGCGTCGCGGTGATGCGGACGCCGATCACCGGGGTGCCGGTGCACGCCGACGTGCTGGCGGCACTCGACGATACGGCGAAGCTGCTCGAAAGCCTCGGCCACCATGTCGAGGTCGCGCAGCCGGCGCTCGATGGCGCGGCGCTGGGGTCGGCGATGGTCGCGGTGCTGGGGTCGGCGACGGCGTTTGAGGTCGGCGAGCGGCTGGCGGCGCTGGGCCGCGACGACGCCGGCAGCGACCTGGAGACCGTGACGCAAATGTTCGTCCATATCGGGCGCAGCACCGGCGGCGTGCAGATCATGGCGGCCAATGCGCTGTTCCAGCAGGCCGCGATCACCGTCGCCGATTTCATGGACCGGTATGACATCATCCTGTCGCCGGTGTTCGCCCAGCCGCCGATCGACCTCGGCAAGATCGACCTGTCGCCGACCGACATGGAGGCGTGGACGGCCAATATCCTCGGCTACAGCCCGTTCACGGCGCTGGCGAACTGGACCGGGCAGCCGGCGATGTCGCTGCCGCTGGGGATGAGCAGCACCGGACTGCCGATCGGGGTGATGGCGATGGGGCGCTATGGCGCAGAAGGGTTGCTGTACCGGCTGGCCGGGCAGGTCGAGGCGGCGGCACCATGGGCGGGGCGGCGGCCGGCGGTGTGAGGCCGCGAGCGCCGCTTGCGGGAGAGGCGAGACGCGCGCCAGCGCGCCGGGTGAGGGTGTGCTGGGGCTTGGGAGGGAAGGCACCCTCACCCGGGCCGGCTTCGCCGTCTCTCGACCTCTCCCGCAAGCGGGAGAGGTGAACTCTTAGTCCACGTCCTCGACTTCGACCGCGTCACCGGTGACGCGCTGGCTCAGTGCCGCTGCCATGAACGGGTCGAGATCGCCGTCGAGCACGTCCGCCGGCGCGGTCGAGGTCTTGCCGGTGCGCAGGTCCTTGACCAGCTGATAGGGCTGGAGAACGTAGGAGCGGATCTGGTGGCCCCAGCCGATGTCGCTCTTGCCGGCTTCGACGTCCGCCGCGGCCGCTTCGCGGATGGCAAGTTCGCGCTCGTACAGCCGCGCCTTCAGCATCTTCATCGCCGTGGCGCGGTTCTTGTGCTGCGAGCGCTCGTTCTGGCAGGCCACGATGACGCCCGTCGGCACATGGGTGATGCGGACGGCGGAATCGGTGGTGTTGACGTGCTGGCCACCGGCGCCCGAGGCGCGATAGGTGTCGATCTTGAGGTCGGATTCCTTGATGTCGATCTCGATATCGTCGTCGATCTGCGGATAGACCCAGACGCTGGCAAAGCTGGTGTGGCGCCGCGCGGCGCTGTCATAGGGGCTGATGCGGACGAGGCGGTGGACGCCGCTTTCGGTCTTGGCCCAGCCATAGGCCTGGGCGCCCTTGATCAGCATCGTCGCGTTCTTGATGCCCGCCTGTTCGCCGGCGTTGAAGTCGATCAGCTCGACCTTGTAGCCGTGCTTTTCGGCCCAGCGCTGGTACATGCGCTGCAACATCGACGCCCAGTCCTGGCTCTCCGTGCCGCCGGCGCCGGAGTTGATTTCGACATAGGTGTCGTTGTTGTCGGCTTCCCCGCTCAAAAGCGCCGCGACCTTGTCGCGCTCCGCCTTGTCGGCAAGCGCCTTCAGCGCGGCGACACCTTCGCTCGCCATCTCCTCATCACCTTCGGCCTCGGCCATCTCGATGAGTTCGGAGGTTTCGGCGAGATCGGTTTCGATGCTGCGCGTCGCCGCGATCGCCTCATCGAGGCGGCGGCGCTCGGTCATCACCGCCTGGGCGGCTTTCGGATTATCCCAGAGCTTGGGGTCCTCGACGCGATTGTTCAGTTCGTCGAGACGGCGAAGGGCACGATCCCAGTCAAAGAAACCTCCTCAGCAGGTCGAGCGCCTGCTTGATGGAATCGGCATAGGCTTGGGCTTCGGCCCGCATGGTCAATGTCCCTGAAACAAGAGCGCGGGATGTAGAAGCTGCGCCACAGCGTTGCAAGCCTCAGTAGATCCCGCCCGAATTGCGCATGAAATCGGCATCGCTGCGCACCCGGCCGCCGCGTGCATCATCGCGCGCCGCGCTGCCACCGGTGCGGCGCGGTTCGCTGTCGGGCTTGAAGGCCTCCCAGATCACCGCCGGCTTGTTCTCCGTGCCCGGCCAGACGCCATAGACGCGCTTGCCGGATCGCCGGTCGACACGGACCATGCGGACGCCGGCGGGGATGTTGAACGGCAGTTTGGGCGCGTCCTTCAGCGCCAGTTCGCCGAATTGCCGCCAGATCGGCGCCGCCACGGTGCCGCCCTGGACATAGCCGCCCATGTTGCGGGGATTGTCATAGCCGAGATACAGCCCGGCGACGATCTGCTGGGTGCCGCCGACGAACCAGACATCGCGCGGGCCGTTGGTGGTGCCGGTCTTGCCGGCGAACGGCCGGTCGAGCTTGAGCAGTTCGGTGCCGGTGCCGCGGCTGACGACGCCTTCCATCAGATGCACGGCCTGGAAGGCGGTGCGCGCGTCGATCACCTGTTTGGGCGTGCCGCCGGGGCGCGGCATCGGCTCGCCATTCCAGTCGGCGGCGGCGCAGCCCGGGCAGGAGCGGTTGTCGCGGCGGAAGATGACCTTGCCATCGCGGTCCTGGACCATGTCGATCAGCGAGGGTTCGAGCGCGCGGCCGGCGTTGAACAGCTGGGCATAGGCGTTGGTCAGCTTGAGCACGGTGGTCTCCCCCGCCCCCAGCGCGATCGACAGCACCGGCTGGTAATCGCCGATGCCGAGCGCCTTGGCCTGCGCCACCACCTTGTCCATGCCGGTGTTGTAGGCGACGCGCACCGTCATCAGGTTGCGCGACTGTTCCAGCCCCCAGCGCAGCGTCTGGGCGCCGGCGCCGCGCATGTTGCCGAAGTTGCGGAAGCATTTCTGCCCCAGCGAGCGGCTCTGATAGACGCAATAGGGCGCATCGACGACAATCGACGACGGCGTGAAGCCATTGTCCATCGCGGTTGCATAGACGATCGGCTTGAAGGTCGATCCGGGCTGGCGCTTGGCCTGGGTGGCGCGGTTGAAACTTTGCGCGCGGGCGTCGAACCCGCCGACCAGCGCGAGGACGCGGCCGGTCATCGGGTCTTCCACCACCATGCCGCCCGAAATTTCCGGCGGCTGGCGCAGCGCAAAGCCGGAGCCGCTTTTGACGACGGGAACGACGTCGCCGACCTTGAGGACGCTCGCTGCCGACTGGTTGGTGCCGCGCAGCGGCGACGATGCCGCCGATGCCGGCATGGTGCCGGTGCTGCCGTCGGTGAAGCCCAGCCGCGACGCGCCGCCATCCTTGGCGAGCACGACGGCCTTCTTCCAGTCCGGAAAGCCCAGCGGCACAGCGGTCGCCTGCAGGCGCGACTGCCAGCCTTCGCCGGCATCGATGCTGGCGATCGGCCCGCGCCACGACCGGCCGCGTTCGAAGCGCATGAAGCCGTCACGCATGGCGATTTCGGCCGCTTCCTGATATTTCGGATTGACCGAGGTGCGGATCCACAGGCCGCCGCCATAAACACTGTTGCGGCCATCCGCCGGAGTCTCGCCGAAGCGCGCGATCAGCGACCGGCGCACATCCTCGATGAAGTAATCGGACGATCGCGCCGTCGCGATGCTGTGGGTGGGCACCGCCACCAGCGGCTGGGCGGCAGCGGCATCGCGTTCGGCGGCGGTGATGAAGCCGTTGGCCTGCATCTGGCGCAGCACATAGTCGCGCCGCGCCACGGCGCGCGCGTTCTGGCGGACCGGGCTGTAGGTGCTCGGCGCCTTGGGCAGGATCGCCAGATAGGCCATTTGCGCCAGGTCGAGATCGGCCGCCGACTTGTCGAAATAGGCCTGCGACGCCGCCTCCACGCCATAGGCGTTGCGGCCCAGGAAGATCTGGTTGAGGTAGAGTTCGAGGATCTGCTGCTTGGTGAAGGATGCTTCGATGCGGCGGGCGAGCAGCGCCTCGCGCAGCTTGCGGCTGTAGGTCACTTCGTTGCCGATCAGCGACTTGGCGACCTGCTGGGTGATGGTGGAGGCGCCCACCGGGCGCCGGCCGGTGAACCAGGATTCGATATTGGTGAAGACCGCCGCGGCAATGCCCTGATAATCGAGCCCGCCATGTTCGAAGAAGGTCTTGTCCTCCGCCGAGATATAGGCCTGCACCAGCCGCTTGGGGATTTCGTCATAGGGCAGGTAGACGCGCTGCTCGCGGGTGAAGGTGGTCACCACATTGCCGTCGATATCGCGCACCGTCGATGGCAGCGCGGCGGCGAAATTGCTCAGCGCCGCCTCGTCGGGCAGGTCCTTCTGTGCCGACCAGAACAACCAGCCGACCGCTGCCGCGGCCAGCGCCACCAGCAAAAGCACCCAAATCCACCAACGCCGCATCGATGCTCCGACCCAATCTCAGGCTGCGATAGCGGCTGGCAGCGCGGGAGGGAAGCGCCGCGTCACCGGTCGCCGACCAGATGCCGCTCGATCGCCCGCGCGGTGCCCTCGGCGATCCGGCGCCGGCCGCTGGCGGAAAACAGGAACGTGCTGTCGTCGGCGTTGCTCAGATAACCGGTTTCGAGCAGCACCGACGGCACATCGGGCGCCTTCAACACATAAAAGCCGGCGAAATGGTGGAACTCGCCGCGAAAGGTGATGCCTTCCTGCAATTCGTCCTGGAGGATTTCGGCAAAGGCCACCGAGACATTGCCGGTGGCGCGCCGCGACAGGTCGATCATGATATCGCCGACATCGGGCGCCTCCACCCCCAGATTGACCCCGCCGATGATGTCCGCCTTGTTCTCGCGCGCCGCCAGCCGCGCCGACACGGCATCGGACGCGACCGCCGACAGGGTATAGACGCTGGCACCGCGGGCAGCGACATTGGGCGCCGAATCGGCGTGGATCGAAACGAACAGGTCGGCGCGCGCGGCGCGGGCAATGGCAACGCGGCCGCCGAGCGGGATGAAGCGATCGTCGGCACGGGTCAGCTTGACCCGCACCTTGCCCGATTTTTCGAGCAGCCGCGCCGTGGCAGTGGCGATGGCGAGGGTGACGGCCTTTTCATAGCCGCCGTTGACGCTGATGGTGCCGACATCCTTGCCGCCATGACCGGCATCGATGACCACCAGCGGCTTGCCGCCCGACCGGGCGCGGACCCCGGGCGCGCGGGTCTTGGGGGTGAGCGGCGGCAGAGGTTCGGCAGCCGGCGCGCCGGGCTGGACGGCAGGCGGGTTGGTGGCGGGGGGGGTGGCGACGGCGGGATTCATGTCGGGCACCGGCGCCTCGCGCGCCGATGGTGGCGATGCCGGCGCAGCGTCCGACGGCGGTGACGCTGCGGGCGGGGACGGGGTCGGTGCGGGGCGCGGCCGCGGCGCCCCGAACATCGTCGTCGGCAGGTCGAAGCTGTCGCTGGGCCGGGTCGGCGGCGGCGCCGCGGCCTCGCTGGTCAGCACCGGCAGCGGCCGGCGGCCGCGCGCCACCCGGCCGGCAAAGGCCGCGCCCGGCACGCGGCGCAGCGTGATGACCAGCGCATCGCCGCTGGCACGCGCCGTGACGATCTCCAGCGGCGCCGCCAGGTCGATGACCAGCCGCGCGATGCCCGGCGCGAACATCGCCGCGCGCAGGCGCGTGACGCTGCCGGCGCCATCCGCCGTCAACTGGCCCGCCACCACCGCGGGCAGGTCGATGACGATCCGGTCCGGGTCCGACAAGGCCAGGCTGTGCGCCACCGCCACCGGCCCATCGGTCGCGATGGTGACAATTCCGGGGACGATGGTGACACCGGTAATGCGCGCCGCGAGCAGCGGGGCCGGCAAGAGCAACAGCAACAGGGCAAGCCAGGAACGCACCCGAAAGGGATAGGGGGATGAGGAGTGTCCCGCAACCCGTTGCGGACAAAGGGGTGATGCCTGGCGTCGGGGGGGGCCGCGGCAAAGCCGCGGCTGGCGTCAGACGGGTTCAGGCCGCAAAGCGCCCTGCCCCGCTGGCCGGTCTTGCGCCTGTCGGCGCGTTTGGCTCCGCCATACGCGCGCGCGGCGCTGCGACTAGCCGGCGCGCTCCATCATCATTGTCTTGATCTCGCCGATCGCCTTGGCAGGGTTGAGCCCCTTCGGGCAGACGTTCGAGCAGTTCATGATGGTGTGGCAGCGGTAGAGGCGGAACGGGTCCTCCAGCGCGTCGAGGCGTTCGCCGGTCATCTCGTCACGGCTGTCGGCGAGCCAGCGATAGGCCTGGAGCAGGATCGCGGGGCCGAGGAACTTGTCGCTGTTCCACCAATAGCTCGGGCAGGCCGTCGAGCAGCAGGCGCACAGGATGCATTCGTACAGCCCGTCGAGCTTGGCGCGCTCCTCGACCGTCTGGATCCGCTCCTTGCCCGACGGCGTCGGCGTGACGGTCTGCAACCACGGCTTGATCGATGCGTATTGCGCATAGAAATGCTTGAAATCCGGCACCAGGTCCTTGACGACTTCCATGTGCGGCAGCGGCGTGATCCGCACCTCGCCCTTGATGTCGGCGATCGCCATGGTGCAGGCCAGCGTGTTGGTGCCATCGATGTTCATCGAGCACGACCCGCAGATGCCCTCCCGGCAGGAGCGGCGGAAGGTCAGCGTCGAATCGACCTGCGACTTGATCTTGATGAGCGCGTCGAGAACCATCGGGCCGGTTTCATCGAGGTCGAGTTCATAGGTGTCGTAGCGCGGATTGGCACCGTCGTCGGGGTTCCAGCGATAGATCTTGAAGGCGCGGACATTCTTCGCCCCCGCCGGCGCCGGGAAGCGCTTGCCGGCAGTGGAGATCTTGCTGTTTGCGGGAAGCGAGAATTCGGCCATGGAAAGGCTCCTTTGATGGCGGTCATAGCCAATCCATCCGGCAACCGGAAGCCCTGCGGCGTTGCAGCAGACTCGCCGCGCGTCCGCGGGGGGAAATGGCGTTTCGTACCGTAAGGCGGGTCGTCTTGCCGGGTTTTAGGAGGTGTGCGGCGTGTTCGAAACCGGTCGGCGCTATGCGTTTCATGCCCATCGCTACGGCCAGGACGTCGCCAGCAACCGGTTGCGGATGTTCGCGCCGCTGGCGGCGTTGCGGCGGCGCGGGCTGGATGTCGAGCTGTTCGACCCGGCCCGCGGCGCACGCGGCTATGACGCCATCGTGTTCTCGCGCGGCTTTTCACCGGCGGCGGTGCACATCGCCCGCGCCGCCCGCGCCGACAACCGGCGCATCATCGTCGATGTTTGCGACAACATGTTCGCACTGGCGGGGCGTGCCGGCTTTCGCGGCTGCTGCAACCGCCTGCGCGAGATGATGGCGCTCGCCGATGTCGTCACCGCCCCGACGGCGATGATGGCGGCGCAGCTGGAGGCGCATGGTCCGGGTGCCGCCTTCCGCGTCATCCCCGATGCGCTGGAAACGATCGACCCCTGCCCGGTGACCACCCGCGCCCATGGCGCCGTCGCCGGGCTGGAGCAGTTTCTCGGCCGCCATTCGGGCGCGCTGCACTGCGTCTGGTATGGCAGCAGCGTGCCGGGCATGTCGGGCTTTGCCCATCTCGATGGTGCGGTGCGCGAGCTGGAAAGCTTCGGCCGCCGCCATCCGGTCACGCTGACGGTGATCAGCGACACGCGCCTGCGCTATTGGCTGGCACGGCGCCACTGGCGCATCCCGAGCGTTTACCTGCCCTTCGGCAACGACAGTTTCGGCCCGGCGCTCGCCCGCCACCATGTCGCGGTGATCCCCGTCGGGCGCAACGGCTATACCAGCGGCAAGTCGATCAACCGCGCCGCCACGGCGGTGATGGCCGGACTGGGCGTCGTCGCCGACCCCTTGCCGAGCTATGAGGAACTGCGCCCCTGGATCGTGCTCGGCGACTGGCAGGCGGGGCTGGCGCATTATGCCGACTGCCTGCCCGCCACCGACCCGGCGCTGCCACAGGCGCGGCGGCATCTCGAGGCGCGCTATGGCGCCGATGCCGTGGCGGGGCAGTGGGAGGCTGTGCTGGATGTCCGATTGCAGTAGGATATCCTACGGACTCACTTGCGTCGAAAAGGTATAATTTCTATACTATGTTCGAGTTCGATCCTGCCAAAAGCATCCTGAATGCCGACAAGCATGGGATCGATTTCGATGAGGCGCAGGCGTTGTGGCGCGACGAGCGACGAAGTGTTGTGAGCTCGAACGACAAGGCGAGCGAAGTTCGCCAGCTCGTCGTCGGCAGGATCGGCGATCGCATCTGGACGGCGATCGTGACGCAGCGTGGCGATGTGGTTCGCATCATCTCGGTGCGGCGCGCGCGAGACAGGGAGATCGAGGTCTATGAACGCGAAGATTGACGCTGCCAAAATCGACGAGATGTTCGACGATGGCGAAGATGTCAGCGCATTTTTCGATTGGTCGCGTGCGCGCCGTCCGGGCCTGGAGTCCAAGCGGGTCAATGTCGATTTCCCGGACTGGATGGTACGCAGCCTCGACCGGCAGGCGCAAAAGCGCGGCGTGACACGCCAGGCGTTGATCAAGATGTGGCTGGCGGACAGGCTGGAAACGGCGGGTTAGGCCGCGACCGCGGAAAAGCTTGGATCGCCCGCCAGTTGGCATGGCGGCTGCCTGACCTTTGAGGATTGGGCCTCGCGGCCAAGAGTGTACGCTCCCGATCGTGCCCCTTGTTCACGTTACCGTGAGGGATGTCCCGCATGTTGCGTTCGGTTTGGCAGATTCCGGCCAAGCCTGAACTTGGCCATCAATAGACCCGCGCCTTCGGCTTGATATAGTCGATCTCGTCGGTCAGCGTATATTCGTGGACCGGGCGCTGGGCGAGGTCGACGGCGCCGTCGCGGAACCAGCCGAGCGAGTGCTTCATGAAGTTGACGTCGTCGCGGTTGGGGAAATCCTCGTGCATGTGCGCGCCGCGGCTTTCGTGGCGGGCCTTGGCCATGTGCATCGTCAGCACCGCCTGGCCGATCATGTTGTCGAGCTCGAGCGTTTCGATGAGGTCGGTGTTGAACACCAGGCTGCGGTCCTGGATGCCGATATCGGCCATGCGCTGGTAGATGGCGTCGATCTTGCGGGTGCCTTCGTCGAGGATTTCTGCGGTGCGGAACACCGCGGCGTTCGACTGCATGGTCTTCTGCATCGCCAGCCGCACTTCCGACGTGGGCGACCCGCCCTTGGAGTGGCGAAAGCCGTCGAGCCGGCCGAGCGCGAAATCGTCCGCCGCGCGGGCGATGGGCGTGTGCGCGGTGCCCGGCTTCAGCGTTTCCCCGATGCGGTGCGCCGTGGCGCGGCCGAAGACGACGAGGTCGATCAGGCTGTTGGAACCGAGCCGGTTGGCGCCATGGACCGAAACGCACGCCGCCTCGCCGACGGCGAACAGGCCGGGGACGACCGAATCCGGGTCACCGTCCTTCAGGGTCACGACTTCGCCGTGATAATTGGTCGGGATGCCGCCCATGTTGTAATGGACCGTCGGCGTCACCGGGATGGGTTCCTTGGTGACATCGACCCCGGCGAAGACCTTGGCGGTTTCCGAAATGCCGGGCAGGCGTTCGTGGAGCACTGCCGGGTCGATGTGATCGAGGTGGAGGTTGATATGGTCCCCCTCCTTGCCGACACCGCGGCCTTCGCGCATCTCCATCGCCATCGAGCGCGAGACGACGTCGCGCGAGGCGAGATCCTTGGCGCTGGGGGCATAGCGTTCCATGAAACGCTCGCCCTGGCTGTTGGTGAGGTAACCGCCCTCCCCGCGCGCGCCTTCGGTGATCAGCACGCCGGCACCATAGATGCCGGTGGGGTGGAACTGGACGAATTCCATGTCCTGCATCGGCACGCCGGCACGGATTGCCATGCCGCCGCCATCGCCGGTGCTGGTATGGGCGCTGGTCGCCGAGAAATAGCAGCGGCCATAGCCGCCGGTGGCGAGAACCGTCTTGTGGCTGCGGAAGCGGTGGATGCTGCCGTCGTCCATGTTGATGGCGATGACGCCCTTGCATTCGCCGCCGACCATGATGAGATCGATGGCGAAATATTCGATGTAGAAGTCCGTCGCGTACTTCAGGCTCTGCTGGTAGAGCGCGTGGAGCATGGCGTGGCCGGTGCGGTCCGCCGCGGCGCAGGTGCGCTGTGCCGGCGGGCCGTTGCCCATGTTCTGCATCATGCCGCCGAACGGGCGCTGGTAGATCTGCCCGGCTTCGGTGCGGCTGAACGGCACGCCGAAATGTTCGAGTTCGTACACGGCGGCGGGTGCCTCGCGGCACAGATATTCGATGGCATCCTGGTCGCCGAGCCAGTCCGACCCCTTGACGGTGTCGTACATGTGCCAGGTCCAATGGTCCGGGCCCATGTTTCCCAGGCTTGCAGCGATGCCGCCCTGGGCCGCGACCGTGTGGCTGCGGGTCGGAAACACCTTGGTGATGCACGCGGTCTTCAACCCGGCTTCGGCAATGCCCATCGCGGCGCGAAGGCCCGATCCGCCGGCGCCGACGACGACGGCATCATAGACATGGTCGATAATCTGGTAGCTTGCCGCCATCATACTGCTCCGAGCGCGATCTTGAGGACCGCGAAGACGGCCGCCGCCGCCCCCGCCAGGGCATAGAAGTTGAGTGCCAGCATCGCCAGCACCCGAGACCGGCCATGCAGATAGTCTTCGAGCATGACCTGCACGCCCAGGCGGAAATGCCAGAAAACCGAGACGATGAGCAGCAGCATCGGCACCGCAGCGACAGGCTGCCGCAGCCAAAGGGTGACGCTGGAATAATCGAGCGCCGGCAGCCGGACCAGCGAGAACACGAACCACAGCACGAGGACGATATTGGCGATGGCAGTGACGCGCTGCAGCCACCAGTGGTGGACGCCGTCCTTGGCGGCGCCCAGGCCGCGAACGCGGCCGAGTTCGGTTCCGGCACCCATCGTCAGAACCCCTTGGTAAACAGGATCGCGGCCCAGGTCAGGACCGTCGCCAGCACCGAGCCGACCAGCGTTGCCCGTGCCATGGTGCGGCTGGTGTGGATTTCATAGCCCTGGCCGGCATCCATCACCAGATGGCGGATGCCCGAGAACAGATGCTGGAAGAACACCCAGGTGAAGCCGATCGCCACCAGGTGCCCGAACCAGCCGGTCGCCACGCCCATGAACACCGCATAGGCATCGGGCCCGGTTGCGGCGGCGATCAGCCACCACAGGAACAGCACGACAGCGCCCAGCGCCATGGCATTGCCGGTGATCCGGTGCAGGATCGAGACAATGGCGTGCACCTGCCATTTCCAGACGGTCAGGTGCGGCGATAGCGGTCTCGGCGAGGTCGGGCGGCCGGCCATGGCAATCTCCGGATGAAGCGTGGTCCGGGGCTTTTTAGGCCTTCATCGCTGCGGTGCAACCTTTCATCGCGCCGGCAGCCCGGCGCGACGCACCGGCGCGCGCGCGGCGCCATGGCAAAGGCGCGGCGAAAGTGGCAAAATCGGACGATGCCGAAGATCGACCTCGACCGTCTGCCCGCGCTGTCGCAACCGGGCTATCTGCCGCCGTTCCAGGCCGCGGTCGCCGGACGACGCTGGCGCGCCGTGGGCGCCGCCGGCGGGCTGACGCAGTTCGGCGCCAACCTGGTCACGCTGCCACCGGGGGCCTGGTCGAGCCAGCGCCACTGGCACAGCGCCGAGGACGAGCTGATCATCGTTGTTGCCGGCACGCTCGTGCTGGTCGAGGACGATGGCGAAACCACGCTGGTCGCCGGCGACATCGCCGCCCTTCCCGCCGGTGTTGCCAATGGCCACCATCTGCAGAACCGCAGCGCTGCGCCCGCCACGCTCCTCGCCATCGGCACCGACCGCCCCGACAGCGACAGCTGCCATTATCCCGATATCGACATGTTCTGGAGCGGCGCGACCGGCTTCATCGCCAAACCGACGTGACCCCCGGCTTCACCATTGCGAAAGATCGTCAGGGTAAGAGCTTGCCCCTGCGGTGACGGTTGCCGTCGCCGTTCCGGGGGAGATCGACAATGACCGTGGTACTTCGTGCTGTTTGCGGCCTTGCCTTGCTGGGCCCGGCGCTTGCCGCGCCGGCGGGGGCCGCGGTGACGCCAGCGGCGACGACCGCAGCCGCGGCCGGAACCACGGTGGCGGGCAATGTGCGATATGAACTCATCGGCCGCTGGGACGTGGCAAAGCTCAACCAGATCCTGACCAGCGACAGCCCGAAATTCTTCGGGGTCAGCGTGGCCTATACGCCGGCGCGCAACGCGGTGAAGCTCTACCGCGTCACTTATGCTTCGGTCATCCCCGAACAGGGCAACCGGCCGATCACCGCCACCGGCCTGCTGGCGGTGCCTGAAACCGGTGCCACCGCATTTCCGCTGCTGTCGTACCAGCATGGCACGGTCTATGGAAAGCAGCAGGTGCCGTCGTTTCCCGACCAGTCGCCGGAAACCGCGCTGGCGATCGCGCAGTTCGCCGGCCAGGGCTATCTGCTCATCGGCGCCGATTATTTCGGCATGGGCGTGTCCAGCGAGCCGGAAGGCTATATGGTCAAGGCCAGCCACCAGCAGGCGACCTATGACATGCTGATGGCGTCGCGGGCGGTGCTCGCGCACATGAAGCTGACCGCGCCCAAGCTGTTCATCGGCGGCTGGTCGCAGGGCGGCTTCGTCACCATGGCCTTTCTCGAAAAGCTGGAAAGCGCCGGCGTGCCGGTGACCGCCGCCGCCACCGCCAGTGCGCCGGTGGACGTGATGGCGACGCTGAGCGGCTTTCTCGATTTTCCGCGCAAGAACGACGCCGACTGGATTTCCACGCTGTTCATCCTGTCGAGCTTCTCGTTCGAAAACTACTATCGCGTTCCCGGCCTGGCGCGCGCCCTGCTGACCCCCGAATATTACGACGTGGCGCGCAAGGCCTATGAACGCCAGCCGTTCAACCCCGCCGATGTGCCGACCGACCTGCACAAGCTGTTGCGCCCCGAATATTTCGACGCGCAGTTCTTTGCGGGCTCCGCCTATGGCCGGCTGCTCGCCGATACCCAGGCCTATCGCTGGGTCATCAAGAGCCCGGTGCGCAACTATTTCGGGGAAACCGACGAGGCCATCACCCCCGGGATCGGGCAGCTGGCGATGACCTATCAGCGCGCCATGGGCAGCGGCAACATGGCGGTGGAGGCGGTGTCGACCGGCAACACCAGCCACCGCGGCACCTACGCCACCGCCGTGCCGCAATGGAAGCGCTGGTTCGACAGCAAATAGCCGCCGGGCCGATGGTTTGGGCGCGGGCGACGGCGCCCGCAGCCTCGGGCGCGGCCGCAGCCGTCAGTCAATCTGCGGCTGGCTCGCCACCAGTGCGCCGCCCCGCCACAGTTCAAACCCCTGCTTGGGCTCGCAGCGGCGCGCCTGGGCGAGCGCGCTATAGTCGTCGGCCGCGCTGAAGTTGCGGCAGCTGCGAACCGAGCCGGCATCGAGCGTGAACATGCGATACTGGGCCGATGTAAGGGGATGGGCACCGGCAGATGGGCGAACGTCAGCCTCGGCGGCGGCGGGCCGGGCCCACGCGGTTTCCGGCGCCATTTCGCGCGGCGTCAGGACGACGACGGGGTCACGATCGCTGCTGATGCACTGGCCGAACCGGGGCCGTTCCGGACGCCCGTCGTCATGGATCGGATCGAAACGATACGCCGACCGCGGCACCGCGTCATAGGCCGGGAATTCGCGCCGGGCAGCGCCGGAACGGGCGCCTGAGCGGTCGCCGGACCCGATTGCTTCGCGCGCCCCCGTGCGGCGCCGACGCATCGTCATGCCGGTCGCAAAGCACACGCCGGCAACCAGCGCCATGGTGGCGGGCACGGGGATGGCGGGGGCGAGACCGGCCGCCGGCTGGAAATGGCCGAGCGCTGCGACAAGGCCGTCGCCCGAAGCGAGATGCGGTGACGGCAGGGGCAGATGGGTGAAAGCCAGGCGATCGGGGTCCGACGGGTCAAAGCCGGCATAGAGATCCCCGCCGCGCAGGGCATCGGACGGCGCCGGGTCCGTGCTCGCAGACTTGAGAAGGATGGCGTTATAGTCGAATGCCGGCATCTGTGGCGACATGCGTTCAAGAAGGTCAATATTCGTCAGCGGAGTCGCCATGCGAATATTATAGTCATTTGTTATATTGCTGGCGGCTACGCTCGCAGCGATCTGCCCGGCACCGGAAGTATCGGACGTCGTTGCATTTCCGGCCGAAGCAGAGGCCAGCAAAACAAACAAAGCAAAGTATCTGGTCGCCATCACATTCCCCGTCGGATTGTGCCTGAACCGTAGATTTACGGCCTTATCGCGTCAACAGATTCATCGTAATCAATCACTTAACGCAGGTCATGGACTTTCGACCAGGTTTTGGAGCGTGACGACCAAGGTGCGCTAGCAATCCGAAAACAGGTCTTAACGGCAAATACAGCGCATTTAATTTGCACGGCAAATGCCATGATTTCATGTTTCGAAATGTTGATGACTGTATTTTACGAGATCGCGTCTGACACAGCCCGCCGATCGCGCGCTGCGAGCCAGGGGCGCAGCACGGCCAGAAAGGCCGCGGGATTGTCGTTCATCACCGAATGGGCCGCATCGGCGACCATGGCGAAATCGGCACCGCCCGGGACCGCGGCGGCAAACCCGCGAACCGTTTCCGGCCGCGCCTCGTCGTGTTCGCCGGCCACGAACAGCGTGCGCCGGCCATCGAGGCGGGCAAGCAGCGGCCGGCCATCGTAGCTGCGCAATGTCCCGGTCGCGGTGAATTCGGCGCGGCCCCACATGTGATTGTAGATATCCGGGCTGAAGCTGCGCGGCAGCGCGGCCTTGTAGGCGGCCACCTCGGATGGCGGTGCCCGCATCCGGACATGGCGGGCGTTGAAGGCATCGGTCGCGGCGTCGCAATCGGCGGCCGGCGCGGCGGCCGGCGTGTCGCAGCGGTCGAGCAGGTCGCGCACCGCCGGCGGCATCGCGTCCTTCAGGATGCGCGCATCGCGCAGCCAGACCTCCGTCGACACCAGCGGCGATTGCAGCACCAGCCCGGCCAGCGCCGCCGGCCGCCGTGCCGCATATTCCAGCGCGACAGTGCCGCCCCAGCTTGCCCCCAGCACATGCCAGCGCGCCACGCCCAGCGCCGCCCGCACCGCCTCCAGTTCGGCGACAAAGCGCGCCACCTGCCAGTTGGCCGGGTCGCCCGGCGTGTCCGACCGCCCACTGTCGAGCTGGTCATAGAGGATGACCGCCCGGTCCCCGGCCAACGCGGTCGCGTTGAGGAAATACCAGTGCGCGCTGCCCGGCCCGCCATGGAGCAGCACGATCGGCGGCCGCGTCCCGGCCAGATCGCCGTTGATGCGCACATAGACGCGGCCGCCCGGCACCGCCACCATCGCCGCGCGGTCGGGGCGGATCCGGACGCCCGGCAGCAGCACGCCGGTGGTGCCGAGCGCTGGCGCCGCTGCCGCTGCCACTCCGGCTGCGATCAGCGTCCGCCGCGTCATCATCCCGCCAGCCGCGCCAGCGTGGAATAGCGCGGGTTGTCGACGCGCACCTTGGCGATCACCGCCGTGGTCAGCGCCTCGAGCAGGCCCGGCGTTTCCGGCGTCAGCTGGCCGGCGCGCAGCCGCCCGCAGAGTTCGGCGCGCAACGCATCGATGCCGGCATCATGGCCCAGGAAGCCGGCCAGCGCCGCCCGCTCCGCCGCCTGCGGGGCATCGGCGAGTTCGCGCGCGACGATCGCTAGGGCATTGGCGGCGACCTTGGCGTGGAAGGCGCTGCGCCCCGACAATTCACCCTCGATCGATTTGAGGAAATCCGCCACCGCCGTCACCAGCACGCCGGCTTCGATCTGTTCCGCCATCAGATATCTCCGAACCGGATGAGGTGGACAAGGTCGAGTTCGACCTCCGACACCCGGCGGCCGATGGCGGCGCGCTCCACCGAGCGCACCCGGCCGGACACATGGTCGTTGCCCAGTTGCAGGCACGACAGGCCCCAGCGCAGCGTCCCCCAGACTTCCCACATATGGGCGCGGGCGCGGTCGACACGGGCACCGCCGGCGGCGGCATAGGCATCGTACAGCGCCTCGCGTTCGCCGAAACCGCCGACCGGCCGTTGCCACACGCCGAAGCGCCAGGCGTTGACGCACAGCCAGCCCAGGTCCTCCGCCCCCTCCCCCAGATGCGCCAGTTCCCAGTCGAGCACCGCCGCCAGCCCGGCTTCATCGACGATGAAGTTGCCGCTGCGGAAATCGCCATGGACGATGGCGCCGGGATCGGCGGCGCCGCTGCGTTCCGCCAGCCAGGCAAAGGCGAGGTCGAACACCGGCGAATGGACGCCGAAGGACCGGTAATGCGCCGTCATCCGCGCCAGCGCCTCGTCGACCCGCCCGGCCGGCAGCGCCAGCCCGGCGACTTCGGCCAGCGGCACCTGGTGCAGCCGGGCCAGCACGGCGGCGCATTGCCCGGTCATCGCGGCGCGTGCCGCCGCAAAGCCTTCGCCCTTCAACCAGCGCGGCGCCAGCGCTTCGCCGGCGATGCGGGTCATCATGAAGCCATCGCCCAGCCCGTCGCCCGGTTCAAGCACCGCCACCACATCGGCAACCGGAATGCCATGGCGCCCGGCAAGCATCTGCAACGCCGCCTGGTCGGCCTTGGGCAGGGCGCCGGCCGGCACGTCACCGGCAGCGGCGCATTGCAGGATCAGCGGCCATTCGGCGCCGTTGCGCCGGGCATCGACGGCATAGGTGGCCGACGCAGCGCCGCCCGACAGCGCGACAAGGCGGGTGACGACGGCGTCTTCGGCACCGGCGCGGGCGAGCACGGCGGTGACCGCGGCGGGCGACGGCTCACTCACTGGCCAGCCTCGCATAGGCGATCTCGTCGAACCATCGGCCGTCCTCCTCCCAGCTTTGCAAGTGCACCGCCTCGCGCCGGAAGCGCAAGCGTTCGAGCAGGCGCTGGGTCGCCAGGTTGCGCCGGTCGGTCTGGGCAACCAGCCGGTGACGGCCGCTGGCGAAGAGCTGCGCCACCATCGCCGCGACGGCTTCGCCGGCGAGGCCGCGACCCCGCGCCGCCGGGGCGAAGGCAAAGCCGATCTCGGCCTGGGCATTGCGCGGCGTGTCGAAATTGACGCCGATGTCGCCGAGAAACTTGCCGTCGCCGCGCGCCAGCACGGCGAACTGCTGCCAGCCGGCGGCATCCGGAGCCGGTCGCTGCGCCATGCCGGCGATCAGCGCACTGGTTTCGGCGAGGCTGCGCGTCTGCGGGTCATAGGGCATCTGGCCGCGGCTGCGATGCAGCGCGCCGCTGTCCGCAGCGACGGCGGGCCGCACCAGCGTGCGCTCGGTCAGCATTTGCCAGTCCGCCACGCCTCGATCCATCCGCGATGCCGAATCGCTCCGCTGCGACCCGCCTCCGCTGTGGCGGCAAGGACGCACCTTGCCAATATCCTTTCCGGATCGCGCGCGTCCGCAGCGATCAACTGGTTGTCAGCCAAGGACTTCCGTGCCAGTTGCAACGCGGACCAGTGACGGATGACATTTTTGTGTCCCCGAGCTGACACAACCACCGCGATCGCAGAGCAACTGCGGCACATATCAGCCATCACGGGGAAGGACCAACCATGCGCCACCATTCGACCCGATTCCGGGCCATCCTGCTTGCCTCCATCACATCGGGCCTTGCCAGCGCTGCCGCCGCACAGACAACGCCGGCCCAGGCGCCCGCCGCCGGCGCCGTCGCCCAGGCCGATGCCGACGAATTCGACGACAATGTCATCATCGTCACCGCGTCGAAGCGCGCCCAGACGCTGCAGGACGTGCCGATTTCGGTCGCCGTCACCACCGGCGCCACCATCGAACAGGCGCAGGTGCGCGACCTTCTCGACCTGCAGACGCTGGTGCCGTCGCTGCGCGTGGCGCAGCTGCAAAGCTCGGCGAACACCAATTTCATCATTCGCGGCTTCGGCAACGGCGCCAACAACCCCGGCATCGAGCCTTCGGTCGGCGTCTTCATCGATGGCGTCTATCGCTCGCGTTCCGCAGCCCAGATCGGCGACCTGCCCAATCTGGAACGTGTCGAAGTGCTGCGCGGCCCGCAGTCGACCTTGTTCGGCAAGAACGCATCGGCCGGGATCGTCTCGATCATCACCCGCGCGCCGCAGTTCGAATTCGGCGGATCGGGCGAATTTTCCTATGGCAATTACAACGCGATCATCGGCAAGGCCGATATCACCGGGCCGATCACCGAGAACATCGCCTTCAGCCTGGCCGGCAACATCAACCGTCGCGACGGCTATGCCACCGACCTTGCGTCGGGCGTCGAGTTCAACAACCGGGATCGCTGGGGCGTCCGCGGCCAGTTGCTGATCAGGGCCAGCGACGACTTCAAGATCCGCATCATCGGCGATTACGACAAGATCGACGAAAATTGCTGCGCCGTCGTCAATGTCGTCGCCGGGCCGACCGTGGGCGCCATCCGCGCGCTGGGCGGCCGGATCGACGCCAACAATCCGCTGGCGCTGACGAGCACGACCAATTTCAACTCGATCAACGAAATCAAGAACTACGGCGTTTCGGCGCAGGCGGACTGGAGCGTCAGCGACTATGACGTGACGTTCATCGGGGCCTATCGCGGCGTGCGCAGCTATACCGACCAGGATTCGGATTTCACCAGCGCCGACCTGATCGGCCGCAACAGCGCCGATACCCGGATCGACACCTACACCGCCGAAGCGCGGATCGCGTCGAACTATGACGGCTTCTTCAACTTCCTGCTCGGCGCCTATTATTTCCATGAAAACATCGAATTCAGCCCGACGCTGACCTATGGCCGCGATTTCCGCAACTATGCCAACCTCCTGT
Organism: Polymorphobacter fuscus; assembly: GCF_011927825.1. Lineage (NCBI taxonomy): Bacteria > Pseudomonadati > Pseudomonadota > Alphaproteobacteria > Sphingomonadales > Sphingosinicellaceae > Sandarakinorhabdus > Sandarakinorhabdus fusca. The sequence goes on from NZ_JAATJI010000001.1 coordinate 793,100, forward strand.
CGAACGCCAATGGCGCCGTCCTGCCGGGCGGCAACTACATCGGCCTGGAAACGCTGTTGCGGCCGTTCGGCGTCGCTGCCGGCAGCTTCGGCGCCGCGGGCCAGGGCATGTTCGAAAACTACGACTACAAGAACCGCGCCATTTCGGCGTTCGGCCAGGCCGATTTCAGCATCACCGACAGCCTGACCGCAACCGTGGGCTTCAACTACACCCGCGACCGCAAGGACGTCGCCAGCAACACGGTCAGCACCGATGTGTTCTCGTCGCTCGACCTGACGGCGCTCGGCACCCGCCTGCCCGCCGCGCTGGCGCCGCTGCTCAACGGGTTGAAGCCGTTGCAGTTCCTGCCGCCGTACCTGAACTTTCCCAACCAGTTCGAAGACGGCAAGACCCGCGACAACGACCTGTCGTACACGCTGCGGCTGGCCTATCGCCTCGACGACAATCTCAACGCCTATGCGACCTATGCCACCGGCTTCAAGGCGTCGTCGTGGAACCTGTCGCGTGACAGCCGGCCGACCCCGGGCGACCTGGCCCTCATCCGCCAGGCCGGGCTGGGCCTTGCCAACCTGACCAGCGGCACGCGCTTCGCCGGCCCGGAAAATGCCGAAGTCTATGAAGTCGGCCTGAAGGGCCAGTACACCGGCTTCGGCTTCAACCTGGCTGTCTTCCAGCAGGCACTGAAGGGCTTTCAGGGCAATATCTTCACCGGCACCGGTTTCGTGCTGTCGAACGCCGAGAAGCAGTCGACCTTCGGCGTGGAGCTCGACACGTCGTTCACCCCGGTCCGGGAGCTCAACCTGACCGCGTCGCTGACCTATCTCAATCCCAAGTTCGACAGCTTCACCGGCGGATCGGCGCTGACGCCGACGTTCGGCACGGCACCGACCGACCTGACCGGCCAGCGGCCGGCCGGTATCCCGGAGTTTTCGCTGTCGGTCGGCGGCACCTACACGCGCAACCTGTCCGATACGACCAAGCTGATCCTCCACACCGATTACCAGCTGGAAAGCCGGGTCGCGATCGCGCAAGGGTCGGACATCAGCCGCGAAGTCGAATCGCTCAACGCCGCGATCACCCTGGCGCTGGGCAACGGCTTCGAAGTCACCGCCTGGGGGCGCAACCTGACCGATGCCGCCTATCTCACCACCATCTTCCCCGGGGTTGCCCAGGCCGGCACGCTGTCGGGCTATCGCAACCAGCCGCGCACCTATGGCGGCAGCGTCCGCTACCGCTTCTAATGACGATGGCCCCCCGCCTTGCGCACCCCGGCGGGGGGCCGGACTGACCCGGCATGTCGCCGCTTGAAGCCACCGCAGCAGCGCTCGGCCTGGTCAACCTCGTGCTCATCGCGCGGCGGACAATCTGGAACTATCCCTTCGGCATCGCGATGGTCTGCCTGTATTTCGTCGTGTTCTGGCAGGCCCGGCTGTACAGCGCCGCCGGGTTGCAGCTGTTCTTCCTGGCGTCGCAGCTTTACGGCTGGTGGTATTGGCGCAAGGTGACCGACGGGTCGTCGCCCGTACCGGTCCGCCGCCTCGCCACCTCGGGGCGGCTGGTGGCGCTGGGGGCCGGCATGGTGATCACCGTCGGTCTGGGACTGGTGATGACCCGGCTGACCGACGCCGCGGCGCCGTGGTGGGACGCCGGCAACGCCGGCTTTTCGATGGTGGCGCAGATCCTCACCGACCGTCGTCATGTCGAAAGCTGGCCGCTGTGGATCGGCATCAACATCCTGTCGGTCTGGCTTTATGCATCGCAGGGCCTGCTGGCGACGGCGGGGCTTTATGCCGTCTTCCTGTGCATCGCCGCCTGGGGCTGGGATAGTTGGCGAAGGGTGGCCGCATGAAGCGCGTTTGTCTGACGGGCGTGGAAAGCACCGGGAAATCGACGCTGGCGCCGGTGCTCGCGGCGCGTTTTGGCGGTGTCGTCATGCCCGAATATGGCCGGCGCTGGGCGGAACGCAACGGGGTCGACTTCATCCCGGCGGCACTCCACGCCATCGCGGCCGGCCATGCCGCGGCACGCGCCGCGATCGCGGCCGGCGCGCCGGACCTGATCATCGAAGACACCGACATCGTGATGACCAGTGCCTGGGCGCGCATGCTCTATGGCCGCCGCGACCCGGTGCTGAGCGCCATTGCCGCCACGGCCGACCTGTACCTGCTGTTCGCCGCCGACACGCCCTGGATCGACGATGGCACCCGCCAGTTCCGCGGCCAGGACCGCGAACGTTTTGCCGCGATCATCATCGACGAACTGGCGCGGCGCCAGCTCAACCCGGTGCTGATCTCGGGCAGCTGGACGCAGCGGGAGGCCACAGCCATCCGCGCCGTTGCAGCGCTGCTCGCCGCCTGAGCCAACCAGGCAGCGCGCGCGGCCGCGCAGACCGGTTGCAACGCCGCGCCGGCCACGCCAAAGCAGCGCCATGGTCAATATCCTCCTCACCGGTGCCTCGCGCGGCATCGGCGCCGCCGCCCGCATCGCGCTGCACGACGCCGGCCACATGGTCATCGGCCAGTCGACCGCCGGCGACGACGGGCTGATCGCCGCCGATTTCGCGCATCCGGGCGCCGCCGACGCGCTGTGGGACGCAGCGCTCGCCGCGGCCGGCGGGCGCATTGACGTGCTGATCAACAATGCCGGCGTCTTCGAAGCCGTCGACATCGCCGACGCCGAAGGCTTTGCCGCCACCTGGGGCCGCAGCCACGCCATCAACCTGCAATCTGCCGCAGACCTGTGCCGCCATGCGGTGCTGCATTTCCAGCGCTTCGGCGGGGGTCGCATCATCAACGTCGCCAGCCGCGCAGGCCACCGCGGCGACAGCCCGTCGCATTGGCATTATGCCGCCGCCAAGGGCGGGATGCTGGCGCTGACCAAGACCATCGCCCGGGGCTATGCGGCGCAGGAGATCCTGGCCTTTGCCGTCGCGCCGGGGTTCACCCTGACCGGTATGGCAGAGGAGTATCTGGCGACCCGGGGCGGCGACAAGCTGCTCGCCGACATTCCGCTGGGGCGCGTTGCCGACGCAGCGGAAGTGGCCGAGGCGATTCGCTGGCTGGCCCTCGACGCGCCGCCGTCACTGACCGGCAGCACGCTCGATATCAACGGCGCCAGCTATGTCCGGTAATGCGGGCTGGACGCTGACCCTGGCCTGCACCCGCGCCGATGCCGAAGCCATGCCCGAAATCGGCGATGTCTTTCCCGACCTCGCCGACCCGCCCTCGCTGAATGTCGAGGAGCCCGACCCTGACGCACCCGACGCCTGGGTGCTGACCGCCTATTTCAATGACGAACCCGATCCGGCGCTGGTCGATCGCATCGTCGCGCTGTTCCCGTCGGCCGCCGATGTGGTGGTGGCGCCGCTTGCCGAGGCCGACTGGACGACGATGAGCCAGCGCGACCTCGAACCGGTGCGGGCCGGCCGCTTCCTGGTCCATACCCGCGCCCATGCCGACGCGGTCCGCCCCGGCGACATCGCGCTGGGAATCGAGGCCGGGCTGGCGTTCGGCACCGGCCAGCATGCCACGACGCTGGGTTGCCTGCGTGCGCTCGACCGGCTGGCGCGGCGCCGGCGCTTTGCCAATATCGCCGATCTCGGGACCGGCACTGGTGTGCTGGCACTGGCGGCGGCGCGGCGCTGGCCCAAGGCCCGGGTCATTGCCAGCGACATCGATCCGGTTTCGATCGCGGTCACGCGCGCCAATCTGCGCGACAACAAGGTGGCGGCCGGCCACGCCGCCGGGCAGATTGCTCTGGTTGTCGCCGCCGGGATGGACCACCGGCTGCTGGCCGCCGGCGCGCCGTACGACCTCATCATCGCCAACATCCTGGCGCCGCCGCTGGTGGCGATCAGCCGGCCGGTCAGCGCCGCACTGGCGCCGGGCGGGGTGCTGGTGCTGGCAGGCCTGCTGCGGTCACATGCGGTGCGGGTGCGCGGGGCCTATCGCAAACATGGGCTGGTGCCGCTGGAGCCGCAACGCGGGCGCGGCGAATGGCCCTGCGTGGTGTTGACCAGACCGTAAAACGGCACCGGTCGCGCGGGGCGCGGGCCGATGCCGTGGGTACGCAACTACTTGAAAACTGGGCCTGAACGACGCGGGGTGCGCGTCGTTGCTCGGCTCAAAGCGCGTGAAAAAGCCGGTTTTCGACCATCACGGGGTTGAGGCGCAGGCGGGGTTTGCGAACCGGAGCCATGGCCGCGGCTGCATTGGTAGCAACACGGGCCTGGGGCTCGAAGTCCTGAAGGATAACCTTCATCGCTCGTCTCCTCAGTCACCACCGGGCTAATTCCCAGTGGAGTGCGGGGTATAACGAAGCGTATGAAGTTGTTGCAGTGCGCAACATTCGACCTCAGCTATGCAATTTTCGCATAACTGTGGATAATCAATCAATTCGATAATGGATCGGCTTGAAGCTGCCATTGTTGGACTGCAACGCCGAACAGGCGGTCAGGCCGATGATCAGGTCCATCTCGGCTTCGAGCACGATGTGGTCGCCGGCCTTGCTGAGCGGCGGCAGGACCTTCAGCTCGCCCGTCGTGCCATCCACCGGCACATTCATGAACAGGTTGAACGCCACCGGAATGCGGTCGGGGACGATCCCGAACGGTGCCAGCGCCTCGGCCAGATTGCCGAAACAGCCCTGGTGCGGCTCGGTATCGCCATAGATGATGCGGAACGTGTCCTTCGAACAGGGCGTCAGCAGGAAATCATGGCGGCCGACGGTATCGGTGACGATCCGCAGCATGATGTTCGACCGGTTCGAATAGAGCGGATCGGGCACGGTCAGGAAAATGCGACTGAGATAGTCGAGCGTCCGCCCCGACGAGATCACCTCGTCGATGTCATGGCGCGCGAAGGCGAGCAGGTCCGACACCTGCTCTCCCTGTGGATCGATCACCGTGAGGCGCTGGCCCTTGTCGAGGGTGAACGCGGCGCCCGAGCGCGGCGGGATTTCATGCAACATGGTCGATCAGTCCGTCATTGTCGCCCGATGCGATCCCGGCGCCGCGCCCGGCATAGGGGCATTGCCAGTCGCTGCCGACCGCCCGACCGCTGTACTGGCGCGCCTCCGAATCATCGCCGTGCCGGGCGAGCATCGGGTTGAGCGATCCGGCGAGGGTGAGGTCGCGCGCCAGGATCGATTCGCGCAGCTTTTCATAGCGGTTCTGTGCCCGCAGCTGTTCGAACTGGTCGTGCAGGTTGAAGACCAGCGCCGGGCGCGAGAACCGCCGTGCAGGGCGGCTGGCGCCCGGGTGCAGCCCGACGACGAAGAAGGCCTCGCCGCCGAAGCTGAGCGAGAAATGCGGGTCGTCGGGGTCATCGCTGACCCTGGTGTCGCGCGGCTGGCCATACCAGAGCGCGTCCTTGTCGGCGAGCGACTGCACACGCTCCCACAGATAGCCTTCGAATTCGGCCTCGCCGGTCAGGTCGGGCCCTTCGAAGATGACGATCAAGGTCTGGAACAGCTGCGGCGTTTGCCGATAGCTTGCCGCGAGCGCATTCAACGCCGGCAGGATGCGCAAGTCATCCCAGGCCGATGTGATATCGCGGCCGACGATGATGTGCATCTGCTCCTTCGACAGCGCCGCCTTGGCGCCGACGCACGGAAAGGCCGGCGCGCGGACAAATTCGTGAAATTCCGCAACGAGCGGATGATCGGCAGTCAAGATGAGATCTCCTCTGGTCGCTGAGGAACCATTGTCGCCGGCTATTGTTCCGCGTGGCCCGCAACAACTATCGGCACGGTCTGCTGATGCTGGACGACACGCCACACATCATGTTCCAGTCGGCGCATGGTCGTGGTGCAAAAGGCGTCATAGGCATCTGCCCCGTCGCGACTGGCGTGCGCCCGATAGGCGATGACGATCAGCCCTTCTTCCGGCCGCATCACCTGGCGGTCGCTGAACGTCACCGTCTGCCAGCGGGGTGTGTCGGCAACCGCATCGATCGCCTGCGCGCCGGTCAGCACGAACGGCGGCGCCGGCAGGACCATGACACAGGCGTCGTCGATCAGTTCGTGGTAATGGTCGGCATCGCCGATCCACAGGCTTTCCTCGAACGCCCAGATGCGATCATCGTCCACGGCACGTCTCCTCGGGTTCGCACCGCTGAAGTCCCGCAACACCGTCCGCGTTCCCGGCCAGTGCGCAAATGTCGCGCTCAGCCGGCGGCCACCAGCGCCTGCCATTCGGCCTCGTCGATGACCGTCACCCCGAGCGCTTCGGCCTTGGCGCGCTTCGACCCGGCATCGGCGCCCGCCACCACCAGGTCGGTCCGCGCCGACACCGATCCCGCCACCTTGGCGCCCAGCGCTTCGGCCTGGGCCCGCGCCTCATCGCGGGTCAGCGCCGTCAGCGATCCGGTGAACACCACGGTCTTGCCGGTCAGCGCGGTCTGCCGCGCCGCCGCCAGCGGTTGCGGCGTCACCTGGGCCAGCAGGTCGGCATAGCTCGCCTGGTTGTGCGGTTCGGCAAAGAAATCGACCAGCGCTTCGGTGACCACCGGGCCGATTCCGCCGATATCGGTCAGTCGCCCGCGCGCCTCGGCGTCGTCGACGGCAGCGAGCGCCGCCGCCTGCACCGCCTCTGCCGAGCCGAGCGCGCGCGCCAGGTCGCGCGCCGTCACTTCGCCGACGTGGCGAATGCCCAGCGCATAGAGGAAGCGATCGAGTCCTACCGTTCGTCGCGCCTCGATCGCGACGAGCAGCTTGTCGACGGACGTCGGCTTGAAGCCTTTCCAGCCGAGCATCGTTTCGCGATGATCCCGCAGCCGGAAGATGTCGCCGGGCGTATGGATCAGCCCTTCGCGCGCGAACAATTCGATGCGTTCGGACCCCAGCCCTTCGATATCGAACGCCAGCCGCGAGACGAAATGGCGGAGGCGCTCGTTGCGCTGCGCGGCGCAGGTCAGCCCGCCGGTGCAGCGCGTCACCACCTCCTCGGCCTCGCGTACCGCATGCGATCCGCACACCGGGCACAGCGCCGGAAAAACATAGGGGGACGCGCGCGGCGAGTCGGACGGCACCACCGCCAGGACCTGCGGGATCACGTCGCCGGCGCGCTGCACCCGCACCCGGTCGCCGATGCGCACATCGAGGCGGGCAATTTCGTCGGCATTGTGCAGTGTCGCATTGGTGACGACGACACCGCCGACCGTGACCGGCGCCAGTCGCGCCACCGGAGTGAGCGCGCCGGTGCGCCCCACCTGGATGTCGATGGCGAGCAGCGTCGTTTCGGCCTGTTCGGCCGCGAACTTGTGCGCCGCCGCCCAGCGGGGGGACCGCGCCACCTGCCCCAGCCGCGCCTGCCAGTCGAGCCGTTCGACCTTGTAGACCACGCCATCGATATCGAACGGCAGATCGGCACGCCGCGTTTCGATGTCGCGCGTGAACGCCAGCGCCGCTTCGATATCGGGGCATATGGCGCGCAACGGGCCGATGTCGAACCCCCATGCCGCGATGCTCGCCATCATCGCGCTCTGCGTCGCCGGCAGCGGGCCGCTGACCTCCCCCCAGCCATGCGCCAGAAACGCCAGCGGCCGGGCCGCGGTGATATTGGAATCGAGCTGGCGCAGCGACCCGGCGGCGGCGTTGCGCGGGTTGGCGAAGACCTTGTCCCCGGCCGCCGCCTGACGGGCATTGAGCGCCAGGAAGGCGGCGCGCAGCATATAGACTTCGCCGCGCACCTCCACGACATCGGGCGCATCGGCCGGCAGGGTCATCGTCAACCCCGCGACATGGGCGATATTGGCGGTCACATCCTCGCCGACCGCGCCGTCGCCGCGCGTCGCCGCGGTCACCAGCCGACGCTGTTCATAGCGCAGGCTTGCCGACAGGCCGTCGATCTTGGCTTCTGCCAGCAGCGCCACCGGATCGTCGGCGGACAGGCCGAGGAAGCGCCGCACGCGCCCCACGAACTCGCGCGCCTCATCGTCCGAAAACACATTGTCGAGGCTCAGCATCGGCCGGGCATGCGTCACCTTGGCAAAGCCCGCCGCCGGCGCCGCACCGACAACCAGATTGGGGCTGTCGCCGCGTACCAGATGCGGGAATGCCGCCTCGATTTCGGCATTGCGCCGCACCAGCGCGTCATAATCGGCGTCGGAAATCAGCGGCGCATCTTCGCCGTGATAGGCGCGTGCATGCGCCGCGATCTCGGCCGCCAGACGCGCCAGGGCATCGGCGGCTTCGGCCTCGGTCAGGGTGACGGTGTCCATGGGCGCCGCGATAGCACTCCCGCTGCGCCGATGGGAGGGGCCGCTTGACTTGCGGCAGCGCCGATGGCCCCTGTCGGCGCCATGAACCCGCTCTATGCCGCCATGCCGACAACGATCTTCGAAACCATGTCGGCGCGGGCGCGTGCCAGCGGCGCGATCAACCTTGGCCAGGGGTTCCCCGATTCGGGCTGGCCGCAGGACGTGCTCGATGCCGCCGCGACGGCGCTTTTGCAGGGCAGCAACCAATATCCGCCAATGCCCGGAACGCCCGAACTGCGCCGCGCCATCGCCGACCATTATCGCGTCCATCAGGACGTCGACCTCGACTGGCAGCGCGAAGTCACCGTGACCTCCGGCGCCACCGAAGCGCTGGCGGCGGCGCTGCTGGCGCTGATCACCCCCGGCGACGAGGTCATCCTGTTCCAGCCGCTATACGATGCCTATCTGCCGCTGGTCCGCCGCGCCGGCGGCGTGCCGGTGCTGGTGCCGCTGGCGCCGCCGCACTGGCAGTTCGACGCGGCGATGCTTTCCGCCGCCTTCAGCCCGCGCACCCGCGTCGTCCTCATCAACAACCCGCTCAACCCCAGCGCGTCGACCTTCGATCGCACCGCACTAGAAATGCTTGCCGGCTTTGCCGAACGCCACGACGTCGTGGTGATCGCCGACGAGGTCTGGGAACATGTCGTTTTCGATGGCGCCATGCACAGCAGCGTCCTGTCGGTGCCGGCCTTGCGCCATCGCAGCGTCAAGATCGGATCGGCGGGCAAGATCTTCGCGCTGACGGGATGGAAGGTCGGCTGGATGTGCGCGGCGCCCGAACTGACGCACGCGCTCGCCCGGTCGCACCAGTTCCTGACCTTCACCACCCCGCCCAACCTGCAGGCCGGCGTTGCGCATGGCCTTGGCAAGGACCCCGGCTGGTTCGCGGCCATGCGCGCCGGCTTTCAACGCTCGCGCGACCGGCTGGTCGATGGCCTGGTCGGCGCCGGCTATGCCATGCTGCCCAGCGCCGGCACCTGGTTCGTTTCGGTCGATCTTGCCGGCTCGGCAATTCCGCACGGCGACATCGTCGTTGCCGACCGACTGCTCGACGCCGGCGTCGCCAGCATTCCGGTCTCGGCTTTCTACGCCGAGGACGCCGTCACCACGACGTTGCGCCTGTGCTTTGCCAAGCACGATGCCACGATCGACGTCGCCATCAGCCGGCTGGCCGCCGCGCGCACGGGCCTGTCACGATCCGGCTGACCGCGGTCGGCGACAATCCTGTACCTTGGAGCAATGCAAATACAACGAAGGCGGAAGTGGCACAGCCAAAGCTGTGTCGCACATCCGCCTGTCGATACCGTTCCCGATCACGCCGACAGCCCTCCCCGTCAGCGTGCTGCAATCATGGCAGACGAATCAGCGATTGACCAGCGTTCAGCGGCGCGACTTGAACGGCCATTCGATGACGCGCCCGGCCCATAACGCCCACCAAACGACCACCGGCTGGAACAGCAGTCGCGGGGCATGATACCCCCAGCCAAGCACCTGCCCGCCGACAGCGATGCCATGGCCCAGATTATCGACTGCATGCTTGATATTGGCCGGAAAAACCGCGATCGCATAGACCGCCATGGCGATCCCGCCGAGCCGGTTGGCGCGGGCGTCGGGCCAGGCCAGCAAGGCCGCGCCGACCAGTTCCCAACCGCCGGTCAGGGCAATCACCATCTGCGGAAGTGGTACCCATTCCGGCATGATTGGCGCAAATGCGCCAGGGTTGCGCAAATGGAGTATGCCGGCCCCGAAATAGATCAGCGCCAGCAGCCAGCGGAGCCCGGTGCGCCAATGGTCCCGGGTCATCGCGCGAGCAACTTGCCGGCCTGGGCCCGTGCTTCGTCGGTGACATCGGCGCCCGACAGCATCCGTGCAATCTCCTCGCGCCGCTCGGCCGCCGACAGCGGCACCACCGCAGTCCGCGTCACCCCATCCGCCACGGCCTTGGCGATCCGCCACTGGTGGGCGCCGCGCGCCGCCACCTGCGGGCTATGGGTCACCACCAGCACCTGCGTCGCCTCCGCCAGCCGCGCCAGACGATCGCCGATCGCCGAGGCAACGGCGCCGCCGACGCCGCGGTCGATCTCGTCGAAGATGATCGTGCCGGCGCTGCCGGTCGCCGCCAGTGCCACTTTCAACGCCAGCACGAAACGGGACAGTTCGCCGCCCGAGGCGATCTTGATCAGCGGCGCAAAGGGCGCGCCGGGGTTGGTCGAAATCTCGAATTCCACCCGCTCGGCCCCGTCCGGACCGGCATCGGCCGGCGCCACCACCGTGCGGAACCGGGCGGCATCGAGCTTCAGTGGCGCCAGTTCGGCCGCCACCGCCGTATCGAGCCGCGCGGCCGCCGCCCGCCGGGCCGCGCCCAGCACCGTCGCCAGGGTGCGATAGCTGGCCTCTGCCGTCGCCGTCGCCGCCTTCAGTGCCTTTAGTCCGCCCTCGCCCGCGACCAGCGCCGCCGCCCGCGCCATCAGCGTTTCCGCCAGTTCGGCGAGCGCATCCGCCTCGACCCGGTGCTTGCGCGCCATCGCCCGCAGCTCGAACAGCCGCGCCTCCGTCGCTTCCAGCCGCGCCGGGTCGGCATCGAGCGCCTGCACCGCTGCCGCCAGCCGTTCTTCGGCTTCGCCGGCCTCGATCAGCGCCCGGTCCAGGCTTTCCACCGCCTCGGCGAGCAGCGGATGTTCGCCGCCGATGCGGTCGAGCCGCCGCGCGGCCTGCGCCAGCCGCTCGGTGCCGCCGTCGCGCCCCGACAACAGCGTCTCGACCGCGCTCAGATCGTCGGTCAGCCGCGCGCCCTTCTGCATCGCTGCGCGCGCTTCGGCGAGTTCCGCCTCCTCCCCCGGCAGCGCGTTGAGCGCGGTCAGTTCGGCGACGGCATGGTCGAGCCATTCGCGATCGCGCTGGTCGGCCACCAGCCGCGCCGCGGCTTCGGTCTCCGCTGCCGCCGCCGCTTGCCAGGCTGCCCAGGCGCCGCGCACCGCGGCAACCTCGGCCGCCAGACCGGCAAAACTGTCGAGCAGCGCGCGATGGCCGCGCGCCGCGAGCAGGCCGCGGTCGTCCGACTGGCCGTGTATTTCGACGAGGGTCGCGCCGATTTCGCGCAGCAGGGCCGCCGACACCGGCGCGTCGTTGACATAGGCGCGGCTGCCGCCGTCGGCCTTCAGCTGGCGCCGCACGATGATCGGGGCCCCGGCCTCGCCATCAATGTCATTGGCCGCCAGCAGCTGCCGCGCCGGATGCCGCGGCCCGACGCTGAATTCCGCTGTCACCCGCGCCGCATCGGCACCGCTGCGCACCAGCCCGGTATCGGCACGCCCGCCGAGAATAAGGCCCAGCGCATCGAGCAGGATCGACTTGCCGGCCCCGGTTTCACCGGTCAGCACCGACAGCCCACCGGCAAAATCCACGGCAAGCGCCTCGATCAGGACGATGTTGCGGATATCGAGAAGGGTCAGCACGCCACCGTCTTAGCGCGTGCAGGACCTGCCGTCTCCCCAGCTTTCGCTTCGGCTGGCGGCAAGACTGTCGCTGCCGATCTAGAAGCCGCAGGCCTTGCGGAAATCGGCCGTCCGGGCCGCGCCGGGCACCGGCGCCATGCGCCGACCGGCAAAGATCACCGTCGTCAGGCGCGGCACCCGGTCCAGCGCGGTCAGGAAGGCGGCCGGGTCGACGATGCGGGCATCGATCCGGCTGGTCCCGCCGGGGCCGGTGACGCGGCCGGTGGCGGCAAAAGCCTGTTCCGTGCGGCCCAGGAAAACACTCAACTCGGTCGGGAACGTGCCCGAGCTGACACCGCGCGGCGGACTGCCGGCCCAGGTCGAAAGGCTCAGCATGCCGCCGCTGCAATCGAACCGGAAGGCGTCGCGATCGACCCCGGGTGTGCCGAACACCAGCGCGGCGGCATTCGCTCCGGGTTCGAGGGTCCAGCCGGCCGCGACGGCCGAGGCAGGCATTGCAGCCGCGGCAAGCCCCACTGAAACAGGGAGAGCGAGAGCGGAGGGACGGATGCGCATGGCGTGCTTTTACGGCTGGCGCGACGGCTCCGCCAGTCCAAAACCGGGAGCGGGGCCGGGTCGCAACCGCTGGCGACATGGCCCTTGTCCGGACCCCTGCGCCAGGCAGCCAAGGTGCAGTGCTGTCCCTGTTTTCCCTTGCACCGCGCCCAAAAATCCCTATACCGCCCTGCTTCACGCAACCCGGGGTTTCCGGCGGCATATGTGTGCCAATCGACCCTCCGACGCCGACGCCGAAAAGCCGATGTTTTTCGGGGGAAGCGCCCAACGACAAAGATGACAGGTGCCGCATGGCCGTTCCGAAACGCAAGACTTCGCCTTCCAAGCGCAACATGCGCCGCAGCCACCATGCGCTGACCCCGGTCATCTCGCAGGAATGCCCGAATTGCGGCGAGCTCAAGCTGCCGCACAATCTGTGCAATTCCTGCGGGCACTATAACGGCCGCGAAGTCGTCGAAATCCAGGCCTGACCCTGTTGCGACCGCTGGGGCATTGGCCGGCCAGATGACCAGCGGCGCAAGCACGCCAGCGATCATCCCCGTCACGGCGCCGGTGATCGCGCTTGATGTGATGGGCGGGGACGCCGGGCTGGCCGATGTGATGGCCGCGGCCGACGTCGCCTCCGAACGCTATCCGCGGCTGCGCTTTCGCCTGCACGGGCCGGAAGCGCGGATCAAGGCCGAACTGGCGCGGTGTCCGCGCCTGTCCACGGCCACCATCGTCCATACCGACGAGGTCGTGCTCGGCACCGACAAGCCGTCGCAGGCGCTGCGCCGCGGCCGCACCTCGTCGATGGGCATGGCGATCGATTCGGTGAAGCAGGGCGCCGCCCATGCCGCCGTGTCGGCGGGTAACACCGGCGCGTTGATGGCGATGTCGCTGTTCGCGCTGCGCACCATGCCTGGCATCGACAGGCCGGCGCTTGCCGCGCTGCTGCCGACGCTGAAGAATGATTCGGTGGTGCTCGACCTTGGCGCCAACACCGAATGCGACGCCGAAAATCTGGTCCAGTTCGCGGTCATGGGCGCTGCCTTTGCCCGCACCGTCCTTGGCCTGGAAAAGCCCCGCGTTGCCCTGCTCAACATCGGCGAGGAGGAGCTGAAGGGCACCGACGAGATCCGTGACGCCGCAGCCCTTTTGCGCGGCGCCGCGCTGCCGATGACCTTCGAAGGCTTTGTCGAAGGCGACAAGATCGGCCAGGGCAATGTCGATGTCATCGTCACCGACGGCTTTTCGGGCAATATCGCGCTGAAGACCGCCGAGGGCACCGGCAAGCTTGTCGTCGGTCTGCTGACCCGCGCCTTCCAGTCGAGCTGGCTGACGCAGCTCGGCTATCTGCTGTCGCGCGGCGCGCTTCGGGCCCTGCGTGCGCATCTCGATCCCAATGCCCATAATGGCGCAGTGTTCCTCGGCCTGAACGGCATCATCGTCAAAAGCCATGGTTCGGCGAACGTCCTCGGCATCGCCAACGCCATCGGCGTCGCCCATGACCTGATTGTCGGCAATGTCGGCGACCGCATCCTGCAGGACCTGGCCAATTTCCAGGCGCATCGCCCGGCAGTGGCGGACGATGCGGCCGACGCCGCCGAAACCGTCGGCAAGGCATGATCCGCGCGCGCATCATCGGTACCGGCAGCTATCTGCCCGCCGACGTCGTCAGCAACGCAGCGCTGGCCGCGCGCGTCGACACCAGCGACGAATGGATTGTCGAGCGTACCGGCATCCGCCAGCGCCATATCGCGGCGGAGGGCGAATTCACGTCGGACCTCGGCGTTGCCGCCGCACGCCGCGCGCTCGCCAATGCCGGTCTCGATGCCGCCGACATCGACCTCATCATCGTCGCCACCGCGACCCCCGATCAGACCTTTCCCGCCTGCGCCACCGTCATCCAGCACAAGCTCGGCATGGTCCATGGCGTCGCCTTCGACATCGCCGCCGTCTGCTCGGGGTTTCTCTATGCCCTGTCGGTTGCCGATGCGCTGATCACATCGGGCGCACACCGGGCGGCGCTGGTCATCGGCGCCGAAACCTTCTCGCGCCTGCTCGACTGGGAAGACCGCACCACCTGCGTGCTGTTCGGCGATGGTGCCGGCGCCGTGGTGCTGCGCGCCGAAACCGGCACCGGCGCCAACACCGACCGCGGCATCCTTGCCCACCGCCTGCATTCCGATGGCCGCTATAACGACCTGCTGTTCGTCGATGGCGGGCCGGGGTCGACCGGCACCACCGGCAAGCTGCGGATGAAGGGCAAGGAAGTCTTTCGCCACGCCGTCACCAACCTGGCCGGCGTGGTCGCCGAAACGCTCGATACCATCGGCCTGTCGGCGAGCGACGTCGCCTGGATCATCCCGCACCAGGCCAATCTGCGCATCCTTGAAGGCACGGCGCGCAAGCTCGGCCTGCCCATGGACCGGGTGGTGGTGACGGTCGATCGGCACGCCAACACCTCGGCCGCGTCAGTGCCGCTGGCGCTCGACACCGCAGTCGGCGACGGCCGCATCCAGCCGGGCGACCTGCTGCTGCTGGAGGCCATGGGCGGCGGATTCACCTGGGGCGCCGCCGCCGTTCGCTGGTAGGCGCGGGATCCGTGGCGCCGGGCTTGCCTGTCGCCGCCGGATGGTCAATGATATCAGCGGCAACAGCTGGGGGGACATCATGAATCGCATCGAAGCAACAAGTCTGACGCGGGCCGACCTGGCCAGCGCCGTGCAATCGCAGATCGGCCTGTCGCGCGCCGAATCGGCCCAGCTGGTCGAAACGGTCCTCGACGAGATCAGCGACGTCCTTGTGGCGGGCGACAATGTCAAGATTTCGTCGTTCGGCAGCTTTGTCTTGCGCAACAAGGGTCTGCGCGTCGGCCGCAACCCCAAGACCGGCGTCGAAGTGCCGATCGAGCCGCGCACGGTGCTCACATTCCGGCCCAGCCAGATCCTTCGCGACGAAATCAACCGGCACGCGGAGCCCGGCGCCTGACCGGCGCGCATGCCATGGCATTGCCGAAATCCGAAACCGCCTTTCGCACCATCAGCGAAGCTGCCGAGGCGGTCGGTGTGCCGCAGCATGTGCTGCGCTTCTGGGAAACGCGCTTTCCGCAGCTGCAGCCGCTGAAGCGCGGCGGCAACCGCCGCTATTACCGGCCCGCCGACATGGCGCTGTTGCACCGCATCCGCGCCATGCTGCACGACCAGGGCCTGACCATTCGCGGCGCCCAGCTGGCACTCGCCGAACAGCGGGTGGCCGTCCCAACTCCGGTTCCCGCCGCCGCCCCGGCCCCCATCGCCAGCCGCGACGATTCGGCAGCGCGGGTCGGGACAGCGGATCTGGAGCAGCTTCGCCGCGTCCGGGACGCCCTGCGCGCCGCCCTGGCCGCCTGACACCGACCATGCGCAGCATTGCCGTTTTCAGCGTCAAGGGTGGAGTCGGCAAGACCGCGCTTGCCGTCAATCTCGCCCATGCCGCTGCCAGCCTGTCGAAGCGCCGCACGCTGTTGTGGGACCTTGATGCCCAGGGCGCAGCCACGTGGATGCTGCGGCTTTCACCCTCACCCAAGGCGTCGGCGCGCAAGGGCATTGCCGCCGGCGCGTTGCTGCCACTGGTTCAGGCGACGGATTTTGCCGGGCTCGATGTTCTCGCCGCCGACAAGTCGCTGCGCAACCTTGAAAAGCAGCTCGCCGACGATGACCGTGCCAAGCGTCTCAAGAAGCTCCTCAAGGGGCTCGACCAGGAGTATGACCGGATCATCCTCGACTGTCCGCCGGGGCTGACCGAGCTTGCCGACCAGGTGTTTCGGGCCGTGGACCTTCTCGTGGTGCCGATGCTGCCCTCCCCCCTGTCGGGCCGCGCCTTCGAACAGATGGTCGATCATCTCGGCCATATGAAGGACCCGCCGCCGGTATTGCCGGTGTTCACCATGGTCGACCGGCGCAAGTCGCTGCACCGCAACACCCTGCTGGCATTCCCCGATCGCCCGGCCATCCCCTATGCCGCTGCGATCGAGGACATGGGGACAACGCGGTTGCCGGTGCTGGCCAAATCCTCGACGACCGTCGCCGCGCGGGCGCTGGCGAATTTGTGGACGCAGGTCGAACGCGCGCTGGTGCGGCCGGCCTGACGGCTACAGCCGAACCGCCGGCCCCGGATGGATGCGCCAGCTTTCGGTCAGCGTGTCGAACGACGTGTCGGTTTTCTGGGCGTAGAGGTTCCACACCCCGCCTTCGCGGACGCCGATGATGCTGGCGCGCCCACCGGGATATTGGTTGCGGCCGAAGGTGGACAGCGCCGTGCCCGGCAAACCGGCGAAACTGCCGGTGGTCGACAGTTCGGTCTGCAGATTGCCGGGGGTGATGCCGCCGACCGGCTGGACATGGGTGCACCACAGGTCGTTGCCCTGCTGCACCCAGGCGAAGCAGCAATTGGACAGTTCACCGGTTACCATCAGGCCGTCGCCGCCGGCATCGAGGACATAATTGGGCATGGCGTTGGTGACGCCCTGCAGGTCGAAACAGCCATAGATGGTGCTGTTGTGGTTGACCATCGGCACCACATGCGCCTGCGCGACCGTGCCCGCCCCGACGGCGGCACCGCCGGGTTCAAGCTTGAAACTGGAAATGTTGAGCGTCGTGCCGAAGATTCCGGGCCGCGTGGCGCCGCGATGGCCGGCCTTCTGGCCGAGCGCGCCATCGCGCTTGACGATGCGATAGGCCTTGGTGTTGGCAGCGTTCTGGACCGGTGCGCTCGAACCGGCGCATTTGACCGGGTAATATTTCAGGAAATGCGCTGGACGCCCCAACAGGGTCGTCATCGCGGCTGGCCCGTCCATCCCATCACCCCGGAAAAGCGACTGCAGTGCCGCATATCGTTACGGATCACTATCGACTGCCGCTATCGCTTTGACAAGTGACAGTTCCTGTCGAAGCTCACTCGGCAGCGACGCGATCGGGAATGTCGCCGGTCGGCAAGGACCGGACCTGCGCGCCGCCGCGCCGCGCCCGCAGCCGGGCATTGATCCCTTCGATGCCGAGATAGACCACCGGGGTGATGAACAGGGTGAGCACCTGGCTGACCACAAGCCCGCCCAGCACTGCGATCCCGAGCGGCTGGCGCAGCTCCGCCCCCGCCCCCAGGCCGAGTGCCAGCGGCAGCGCCGCCGCCATGGCCGCAAAGGTCGTCATCATGATCGGGCGGAACCGCTTCGACGCCGCTTCACGAATGGCATGAACCGGCGTCCAGCCATGGCTGCGCTGCCCGGCCAGCGCAAAGTCGATCATCATGATGGCGTTCTTCTTGACGATGCCGATGAGCAGGACGACGCCGATGATGCCGATGACATCGAGCGGCTTGTTGAACAGCCACAGGAACGCCACTGCGCCGATGCCCGCCGCCGGGAGGCCCGACAGGATGGTGATGGGATGCGCAAAGCTTTCGTAAAGCACACCGAGAACGATGTAGATGACGATGATCGCCGCGAGGAACAGGATCGGCATCGAATCGGTCGACGCACCGAACTGCTGGGCATTGCCGCCGAAGGCGCCGCTGATCGTTGCCGGCTGGTCGAGCGCCGTGGCGGCGGCATCGATCAACGGCTTGGCCTGCGACAAAGCCGTGCCCTTGGCGAGGTTGAAGGAGATCGTCACCGCCGGCAACTGGCTCTGGTGCGCGACCACCGACGGCGCGCCCTGGATGGTCGATCGCACCACGGCGGACAGCGGGACCAACTGACCGACCGAGGCGCCGCTGGTGGCGCGCACCGTCAACCGCCCGATGCCATCGGGCGTCATCTGCTGGCTGGGAGCGATCTCCAGGATCACCTGGTAGCTGTCGGCATCGGTGTAGATGGTCGATACCTGCTCGTTGCCATAGGCTGCGTACAGCGTCTGGCGGATCGCGGACACCGGCACGCCCAGCCGGCTGGCGGCGTCGCGATCGATGCTGATCATCACCTCGCGAGCCCCCTTCTGATAGTCCGACGAGACATCGTCGAACCCCGGCGTGCCGCGGAGTCGCGCCTCCAGCCGCGGCGCGAAGTCGTACAGTGCGTCCTTGTCCACCGACGACAGGGTATATTGATAATTGGACGATGAGGCGCGGCCGCCCATCTGCAGATTCTGCGGAATATTGGGGAAGGCGGAAATCCCCGGGATCTGCGAAAGTTCCTTGCGCAGCCGCGCCTGGACGACCTCGGCGGAATCGCGCTCAGACCGGTCCTTCAGCGGCGCGAACATGCGGCCGGTGTTGCCGGTGCCGCCGCCCAGGAAACTGTTGACCCGCGCCACCGCCGGATCGGCGCGGACGATGCGCGCGACCGCATCCTGCTTTTTCAGCATCTCGGCAAAGCCGATATCGGGCGCTGCCTCGGTGCCGATGAAGATGGCGCCGGTGTCTTCCGTGGGGAAGAAGCCCTTTGGCACGACGGTGAAACCCCAGACCGCGACGCCGATCGATGCGACGGTCAGGAAGCCGACAAGCTTGCGGTGGCGCAGTGTCGCGTCGAACGCCCGCATGTAGCGCCCCGTCAGCCGGCCGAATGCGGCGGTGGAGACCCGCGCCACCCGGCTGCTGTCATGGGCATGGCCGGGCTTGAGCACGCGCGCCGCGATCATCGGGATCAGCGTCAACGACAGCACCGCCGAAATGCCGATGGCGATGGTCATGGTGACGGCGAATTCGAAGAACAGCCGCCCGATGACGCCGCCCATGAACAGCAGCGGGATGAACACCGCCACCAGCGACACCGAGATCGACAGCACGGTGAAGGCAATTTCATTGGCGCCGGTGACCGCCGCTTCGCGCGGTTCGGCGCCGTCCTCGATATGCCGGACGATGTTTTCCAGAACGACGATCGCGTCATCGACGACGAAACCGGTCGCCAGCGTCAGCGCCAGCAGCGACAGATTGTCGAGGTTGAAGCCAAAGGCATGCATGCCGGCAAAGGTGCCGATGGCGGCAAGCGGCAGCACCACGGCGGGAATGATGGTGGCGCGCCAGTCCCCGAGCACCAGATAGATGACGATGATGACGAGGATCGCCGTGCCGACCAGCGTGTATTGCGCATCGGCAACCGAATGGCGGACCGATTCCGACCGGTCGACGACGGGGGTTATGTTGACCGATTCGGGGATCGATTGCTTGATCGACGGCAGCACGGCCAGCACGTCGTCGACCAGCTTGACGACATTGGCGCCCGGTTGCCGGGTGATCGCCAGCGTCAGCGACGGCTCGCCGTTGAATTTGGCGCCGCCGCGCAGCTGTTCATAGCTGGCGCTGACCGTGGCGACATCGCCCAGCCGCACCGGCAGGCCATCGCGGCTGGCAATGACGATGGCGGCGAAATCCTCGGGTGTTTCCAGATTGCCGGTCGCGTCGAGGATGTAGCTGCGGTCACCGCCGGTGATGGCGCCGACGGCGACATTGCTGTTCGCCGTCACCACCGCGTTGCGGACATCGTCGGCGGTCAGGTTGCGCGCCGTCAGCGCCGCCGGGTCGAACTGGATGCGCATGGCGAAGCGCCGGCTGCCATAGGTCTGGATCTCGCCGACGCCGCTCATCGTGGAGATGCGCGGCACGATCAGCGTGTCGACGATCGTCTGCAGCGAATTTTCGGGACGGGTGCGGTCCTGCACGGACAGAATCAGCACCGCTTGGTCGGCCGGATTGACCTTCTTAAAGGTCGGCGGCGCCGGCATTTCGCGCGGCAGCCGCCGGGTCACCGCCGA
The DNA here is from genome assembly GCF_011927825.1 of Polymorphobacter fuscus. Classification (NCBI taxonomy): domain Bacteria; kingdom Pseudomonadati; phylum Pseudomonadota; class Alphaproteobacteria; order Sphingomonadales; family Sphingosinicellaceae; genus Sandarakinorhabdus; species Sandarakinorhabdus fusca. Next base: position 813,080 of record NZ_JAATJI010000001.1, read on the forward strand.
CAGCGCCGTCTGCACGTCCAGTGCCGCTGCATCGATATTGCGGTCGAGCGCGAACTGGATGGTGATGTTGGTCGATCCGGTCGACGACGACGAGGTGATCAGGTCGATCCCGGCGATGGTCGACAGCTGGCGCTCGATCGGCGTCGCCACCGACGCCGCCATCGTTGCCGGGTTGGCGCCGGGCAGGTTGGCGCTGATCTGGATGGTCGGCAGGTCGATTTCCGGCAGCGCCGAGACCGGCAGCTGGCGATAGCCGAAGAACCCCGCGAAGATGATCGCCAGGCTGAGCAGGACGGTCGCGACCGGCCGCTCCACGGCGAGGCGCACCGCCCCCATCAGCCACCCGTTCCGGTCGCGGCCGCCGCGACCGTGCGCGGCGCGGCGCCGCCGGCGCGGGTCCGCACGGTATCGCCGGGGCGCAATTTGGTCAGCGAATCGACGATAATGGTTTCTCCCGGTGCGACGCCGCTGGCGAGGAAGACCTTGCCATTGGCCCGGCCGGCGACGGTCACATCGCGCATCATGATCTTGTTGTCGGCACCCACGGCCCACACGAACGGGGCGTCGCGCCCGGTCTGCACCGCGCCTTCGGGCAGCGCGATGCGCGGCGCCGAGCCCGACAGCGGCACCTCCACATTGATGATCGCCCCTGGCCAAAGCGTGTCGCCCTTGTTGACGAATTCCGCCTTGGCCGCCACCGACCCCGTCCCCGGGTTGACGTTGTTGTCGAGAAAGCTGAGCCGCCCGGTCGCGATCGGCGCGGCGCCGCCGCTGTCATCCTGCGGGCGCGCCGTCACCGTCACCCCGCCCCGCGACAGCGCGCCGCGCACGTCCTGCACCTGTTCGGGCGGCACCAGGAAGCGCACCGAGATCGGCGACAGCTGGTTGACCGTGACCAGCGGCACTGCCTCGCCGGTGCGGACATTGGCGCCGAGCCGGAAGCCCAGCTCCCCGGTGCGCCCGCTGACCGGGGCACGGATCGTCTGGAAATCCAGCGCCGTTTCGGCTGCCTGCACCGCGGCCTGTGCGGCGGCGATGGCGGCATCGGCGGACCCGGCGAGCGCCTTGCGCTGGTCGAGCACCGCTGCCGAGACGAAGCCCTTGCCGACGAGTTGCTGGGCACGGGTATAGTCCCCGCGCGCCTGCACCGCCGCGGCACGCGCGCTGGCCAGATTGGCCCGCGCCTGGGCAAGCGCGGCTCGCGCGCCGCGATCATCGAGCTGGAACAGCGGCTGGCCGGCGCGCACGTCGTCGCCTTCGCGAAACAGGATGCGGACGATCTCGCCATCGCTGCGCGGCCGCACCGCCACCGATTGCAGCGGCGTCACCGTCCCCAGCGCCACCAGCCGCGGCGCGAAATCCTCAGCCTTGGCCGGCATGGCGCCCACCACCTGCGGTGGCCGCTTGCGCGCGCCGGCATCGTCCCCCTCGCCGCACGACCCCAGCGCCAGCGCCGCACCGATGACTGCCAGGACGGAGCGAGGACGCGAAGTTACGGACATGCCGAGGATAAACCCTATGCGATATGACAGGCGCATAGCCGCCCGCCCCGATTCGAATGTTTCAAACCAGACACACGACGGATTTTATCCCTTCGCAGTCGCAGAATCGTTACGCGGATTTTCGCAGCGTTTGCAATGCAGCATCGCGCATGCGGGGCAGCGTCAGGCCTTCAGCCGCCAGCCGCTGCGCATGACGCGATAGCAGACCCACCAGAGCACGATGTTCAAAACCAGCAGCACGACCGCGCCCTGGCCGAGCAAACCGTCCGAAATGCCGATGAAACCGCTGCGAAACCCGTCGATGATGTAGAAAAATGGGTTGGCGTGGCTGATTGTCGCCATGGTCGGATTGACCCGGTCGATCGCGTAGAATGTTCCCGACAAGAGGGTCAGCGGTTGGATGACGAAATTGGTAACGGCCGCGGCATGGTCGAACTTGTCGGCCCAGATACCGGTCAGGATGCCGAGCAGCGCCAGCATCACCGCCCCCATCGTGCCGAAATACAGGATCAGCAGCGGCGACCGGATCGGCACATTGACCCCCGGCGCGATCGCCATGACCACCCAGACCGCCAGGCCGACGAGCCAGGCGCGCGTCAACGCACCGGCGACATAGGCCGCCACCAGCTCACCGGCGGACAATGGCGGCATCAGGACATCGATAATCGAACCCTGCACCTTCGCCACGAGCAGCGACGATGACGAATTGGCGAAGCTGTTCTGGATCATCCCCATGACGATCAACCCCGGCCCCAGGAAATCCGGAAAGGGAACGCCCAGCACGGCCGGTCGCGCCTGGCCGAGCGCCAGCGCGAAAATCACCAGAAACAATAGGGTGGTGATCGCCGGCGCCCAGACGGTCTGCAACTGCACCTTGAAAAAGCGCCGCACCTCCTTCAAATACAGGGTTTGCAACCCCTGCCAATTGACAGACGGGATGACGACCACGCCGGGTTCCGGGTGGCGCGCCTGCGAATCGACCGGACGGGGTGTTTCGATTGCTACCATGTCCCTGCCTTACCGCCGGGACCGTCCCTGCGGCAAGCCGGGGCGCCGCGACCCTTATGCCGACAGGAATTGACCCATGGCCTGGACCGACGAACGCATCGCTCAGCTGAAAGCCGGCTGGGAAGGCGGCATGACCGCAAGCCAGATCGCCGAAGCGCTGGGCGAAGGCGTCAGCCGCAATGCCGTCATCGGCAAGGCGCATCGCCTTGGCCTTGAATCACGTCCGTCGCCGGTGAAGGGCACCGAGGACGTGGCTGCAGCACCGGCAGCCAAGCCGGTCGCGACCGCGGCGCCGGCTGCCGTTGTCCCGGTATCCGTGCCCACCGTGCCGCGTCCGGCTGTTGCCAAGAAGCCAGCGCGGACCGGCAAGGCGGCGCGCACGACCTTGCTCGATCTCAACGAGAAGATCTGCAAATGGCCGATCGGCCACCCGGGGGATGCGGATTTTCATTTCTGCGGAAAGTCGGCACAGGCGGGCTTCCCCTATTGCACCGAACATTGCCTTGTCGCCTATCAGGCGCAGCTGCCGCGGCGCGATCGCGATCGCCGGCCGCCGCCGCAGATGCCGGGCATGCCGCGGCGCTAGCGCGCGGCAGGTCGGCGGGGTGGTCCCCCGCCGACACCGTCCTCAATCCAGCGAAACCGTCGCAACCTTGTCCTTATAATCGGCCTTGGGGTCCGACCCGAGCAGCATCTTCAAGCCGGCGAAGATGCTCGATTCGTTCAGCCAGACTTCGGCGGTGTGCGCGTCCATGCGCAGCAGTCGCAGCTTGGGGTCAGTCTTGCCGCCTTCGTACCAGGCCGCAACGAACGGGTTCCACAAACGCTCGATGGTCGCCGGATTATTGTCGAGGACGAGCGTGCCGTGCAACGTCGCGAACAGCTCGTGACCCTTGTCGACGAAGCTGGCGACGGCGTGGTGGCCTTCGTTCAGATGCTGCACCAGGTCGCTTTCGGTCGAAGTGAAGAACCAAAGCGGGCTCTTGTCGCCTTCCGCCTGCGCCGTCATCGGCCGGGGATGGGCATTTTCGACGCCGTCGAGGCCGAGCATCACGGTACGGTCCGAATGCAGTGCCTTCCAGAACTTGGCCTGAAGGTCTTGGGGGGTCGTCATGTCGATGCTCCTTTTCGTTGCGCGCCTATAACGCGCCTTGGCGGCGGCGGTTGCGCGTCGGTTGCATGACATTGCCACTGCCGTTACCGTTAACGTCAACCTGCTGCCACGCCGGCGGCGCGGAGGGCCTTCATGACCACCGATCATTTCGATGTGCTGATCGTCGGGGCCGGGCTGTCGGGCATCGGCGCCGCCGTGCATCTGCAGGGCGATTGCCCCGACCGCAGCTTTGCAATCCTTGAAGGGCGCGACGCCATCGGTGGGACCTGGGACCTGTTCCGCTACCCCGGCATCAGGTCGGACAGCGACATGTACACGCTGGGCTACAGCTTCAAGCCCTGGAACGCGGCGAAGGCGATCGCCGACGGCCCGAGCATCCGCAGCTATATCCGCGAAGCCGCCAGCGAACATGACGTCGAAAGGCACATCCGGTTCGGCCACAAGGTCAAGGCCGCCGATTGGGACAGCACGCGTGCACGCTGGACGGTGACCTGCGCGCTGGCCGACGGATCGACCGTGACCCTGTCGTGCAACTTCCTTTTCATGTGCTCGGGTTATTACAGCTATGACGAAGGCCATAAACCAGACTGGCCGGGGGAAGCCGATTTCCAGGGCCAGATTGTCCACCCGCAATTCTGGCCCGAAACCCTCGACCATGCCGGCGAGAAGGTCGTCATCATCGGATCGGGTGCGACGGCGGTGACGCTGGTGCCGGAGATCGCCCGGACGGCGGCGCGGGTGACGATGCTGCAACGGTCGCCGACGTGGATGGTCAGCCGGCCGGCAAGCGACGGCATCGCCAATGCGCTGCGCGCCGTGCTGCCGGCCAAGGTCGCCTATGACATGGTGCGCTGGAAGAATGTCACCATGGGCATGTGGTTCTACCAACAGACCCGCAAGAACCCCGACAAGGTCCGCACCGCGCTGCTCGGCCGGCTGCAGAAGCTGCTGCCTGCCGGCTATGACATGGCCACGCACTTCACCCCGCGTTACAACCCATGGGACCAGCGGCTGTGCCTGGTCCCCGATGCCGACCTGTTCGACGCCATCAAGGCGGGCAAGGCCGACATCGCCACCGACACCATCGCGCGCTTCGAAGCCGACGGCATTCGGCTCGCCTCGGGCGCGTTGCTGGAAGCCGATATCGTCATCGCCGCGACCGGGCTGAAGCTGCAGGCGCTGGGTGGCATGGCGGTCAGCGTCGATGGTGTTCCGCAGCGGATTGCCGATGCGCTCGCCTACAAGGGCATGATGTTTTCGGGCATTCCCAACCTCGCCATCAGCTTCGGCTATATCAATGCCAGCTGGACGCTGCGGTCGGACCTGATCGCCGGCTATGTCGGCCGGCTGCTCAACTATATGCGCGCCACCGGCACCAGCATCGCCACGGCGACGCCGGGCGCCGATGTCCAGCCCGAGCGGCTGGCGATGGATCTGTCCTCGGGCTATGTCCAGCGCGGCGCCGACGCCCTGCCCCGCTCCGGCAGCCGCGCGCCCTGGATGGTCACCGCCAGTTACAAGCACGACCGGCAGCAACTGCGCGACGGCGACCTGGGCGAAGAAATGGTGTTCAGCCGGCCCGAGGCGCGGGCGCCAGCGCTGGCCGAGGCTGCGGAATAGCTCGCGTTAAGCGGGCGCGCGTACCACCGGCCGGTCGATCAACACCGCCAGCAGCAGCGCCGGGCCGCCATGCGCCACCCAGGCATGGTTGGTGCCGCGCTGGATGACCACCTGCCCCGGCTTCACCCGCGTCTCGCCGCCTTCCAGCACCAGCGAGACATCACCCTGCAGCAGGCAGATGACGTCGATCGAATGAGTCTCGTGCATCGCCGGATGGCGCGACTGGTCGATGATATGGCGATCGCCGTCGAACCCTGCGAACACGTCGCGCACAACGGCATCGAGCTGCGGCTTCGGCACGCCTTCGGGCAGTGGTGAAACGACGAACCAGCGCACCTGGACATTGCCCGGTCGCGGCCCGAGCACCGCCGTTGTCGTGCCGAGATCGCGGTGATCGTTCGGGTCGAGCGGCCCGCTGGCGCTGTCCTCCCAGATTTCGAACAACCCGCCCAGATCGGGATCGCCGGCGAAGGCCGACGGCCCGCCATCGATGATGATGACCGATTGGCCGGCGGCATTGTCGCCGGTGACGATGCGGCGCATGGCGTCGGCAAAGCCTGTCACCCGATGCGTTCCTTGACATAGCGCCCCGGCGCATCCTCGATCGCCTTGTGGGCACCGCTCCCCGGCACGCGCGCCGCGACCTTGGCACCCGAGCGCGGCGCCAGCCAGGCGATCCAGTCCGGCCACCAGCTGCCCTTGGTCTCCGCCGCCGAGGCGACGAAATCGTCGAAGCGCTCGGGCAGCGTGTCGCTTGTCCAATATTGGTATTTCTTGGCCGACGGCGGGTTGACGACGCCGGCGATATGTCCGGACCCCGCGAGAACGAAGCGCTTTTCCCCGGTGAAGGCACTGGTCAGCTTGTAGGCCGAGCGCGCCGGCGCGATATGATCTTCCTTGCCACCCTGGATATAGGATGGCGTCGCCACCCGGGTGAGGTCGATCGGCACGCCGAGCACCGTCAGCCCGCCCGGCTTGACCAGAAGATTGTCGCGATAAATGTCTTCCAGATAGCTGCGGTGCCACAGCGCCGGCACATTGGTGGCATCACTGTTCCAATAGAGCAGATCGAACGGCATATAGTCCTTGCCGATCAGATAGTTGTTGACGACATAGCTCCAGATCAGGTCGTTCGACCGCAGCATGTTGAAGGTCATCGCCATGTTGCGGCCATCGAGCCAGGGCTTGTCCGCCGTCAGCTTGCCGAGCGTGTCGAGCGTTGCGTTGTCGATGAACACGCCGAGCTCGCCGCACTCGCTCATGTCGACCTGGGCCGTGAAGAAGGTCGCCGAACGGACCTTGTCGGCCTCGCCGCGCGCCGCGAGCACCGCCAGCGTCGCCGCCAGCGTGGTGCCGGCGACGCAATAGCCGATGGTGTGCGCACTGTTCGTGCCGCAGATATCGAGAACCGTGTCGAGCGCGGTGATCTGCCCTTCGCCGACATAATGGTCGAGCGTGACATCGGCTAGGCTGGCGTCGGCATTCTTCCACGAGGTGACGAAGACAGTCAGCCCCTGCTCGACCGCCCAGCGGATGAAGCTCTTTTCGGCCGTCAGGTCGAGAATGTAGAATTTGTTGATCCACGGCGGGAAGATCAGCAACGGCGTCTTGTAGACCTTCGCGGTGGTCGGGCTGTACTGGATCAGCTGGAAAAGCCGGTTTTCGAACACCACCTTGCCCGGCGTCACGGCGACGTTGCGGCCGACTTCGAAGGCGTTCTCGTCGGTCATCTTCATGCGGCCGGCGGACATGTCGGCCATCATGTGCTCCAGCCCCTTGAGCAGGTTGGCACCGCCGGTTTCGGCGGTCTTCTTCAGCACCTCGGGATTGGTCAGGGCAAAGTTGGACGGTGACATGGCGTCGACGAACTGTTTGATGAAGAAGCGCGCGCGCGTCTTTTCATGCGCGTCCAGCCCTTCGATGTCGTTGCCGGCCTCGAGGATATAGTTGGAGGCGAGGAGATAGGACTGGCGCAGGAAATCGAAGGCCGGCGCTTCCTGCCACGCCTCGCCTGCGAAACGCTTGTCCTTGACCGCGCCGACCGGGCTCGGGGTCGACCCCGGGACCAGGAACGACTGCCAGAGCGCCATCGCGTCGGTCATGTAGCGGCTCTGCAAGGTCAGCAGCCGCTGCGGATCGGCCATCGCCGCCGACATCGCCAATTGCCAGGTCGCCATCGCACCGAGCGGATCGAGCGACGGCAGCGCCGTACCCTGCTCCTTCGACCAGAATTCCAGCATCATCTGCTGGCTGCGCCCGGCCAATTCGGTCCATTTCTGGAAAGCCTCGATCGGCTGCGCGGGTGCCGGTGCTTCCGCCATGGTCCAAACCCCAATATCTCTTTGCAACACTCAGCATAGTGAACGTGCGGAGGTTGAAACGCCATGCATTTCCGGGGGTCGCCCGACGCAAGAATCGCTCTTCCAGTCGCTGCACAACAGCGCTATTACACCTCGACCGGAATAAACCCGGCCCGTCACGGAGATTTCCAATGATCAAGCCGCTGTTTCTTGCTGCCGCCGCGATGCTTGCAGCCCCGGTGCTTGCGCAGGCGCCTGCCGCAGCCGAGCGTCCCTTTTGCAGCGCCACGGTGACCGACGGCTGCCAGCAGACCAAGGCGCAGCAGGCCCGCGCGATGACCGGCGCCCAGGTCGATGCCCGTGACGCTGCCAACGGTGGCAAATGGACCCCCGACATGCGCGGCACGCCCGCCGCCAAGCCGATGAAGGCCAAGCCGCGCAAGCGCGTCGTGCGCGTGACCAAGGTCCGCGTCGCCCCCGCTGCCGCCCCGGCCGCGGCGCCGCAATAGGCCCCGTCTCTCCCGATCAACGATCAATCGGGCGGTGGACGGAAACGTCCTCCGCCCGATTTTCGTTTCTGCCCCCGCCCGCCCGAAGGCCCGTGTCATGAACGACGATTTCTACCGCATCCGCCGTCTGCCGCCCTATGTCATCGCCGAAGTCAATGCGATGCGGGCGGCGGCGCGCGCCCGCGGCGACGACATCATCGATCTCGGCATGGGCAACCCCGACCTGCCGCCGCCGCCGCATGTCATCGCCAAGCTGGCCGAAGTCGCCGCCAAGCCCGACGCGCACGGCTATTCGGCGTCGAAGGGCATTCCCGGGCTGCGCAAGGCCCAGGCCGGCTATTATGGCCGCCGTTTCGGAGTCGATGTCGATCCGGAAAGCGAAGTCGTCGTCACGCTCGGCTCCAAGGAAGGGCTTGCCAACCTTGCCCAGGCCATCACCGCACCCGGCGACGTCGTGCTGGCCCCCAACCCGAGCTACCCGATCCACACGTTCGGATTCATCATCGCGGGCGCCACCATCCGCAGCGTCCCGACCACGCCCGACGAGCGCTATTTCGAAGCGCTCGAGCGCGCCATGAAGTTTACCGTGCCAAAGCCTTCGGTGCTGGTCATGGGCTATCCATCGAACCCGACCGCCGAAACCGTCGACCTCGCATTTTACGAGCGGGTCGTCGCCTTCGCGAAAAAGCACCAGATCTGGGTATTGTCCGATCTCGCCTATTCGGAGATCTATTTCGACGGCCAGCCGACGCCATCGATCCTGCAGGTCCCCGGCGCCAAGGATGTCGCGATCGAGTTCACCTCGATGAGCAAGACCTATTCGATGGCCGGCTGGCGAATCGGTTTCGCTGTCGGCAACAAGACCTTGATCAGCGCGCTCACCCGGGTCAAATCCTATCTCGACTATGGCGCCTTCACGCCGATCCAGGCCGCTGCGGTCGCTGCCATCAACGGTCCGCAGGACATCGTCGCCACCAACCGGCTGTTGTATCACCGGCGCCGGGACGTGCTGGTGGAAAGCTTCGGCCGCGCCGGCTGGGACGTGCCGCCATCGCGCGCAAGCATGTTCTGCTGGGCGCCCCTGCCGCCGGCGCTCGCACATCTCGGCAGCCTCGAATTTTCCAAGCAGCTGCTGACCCACGCCGGCGTCGCGGTGGCCCCGGGCGTCGGCTATGGCGAGGACGGCGAAGGCTTCGTCCGCATTGCCATGGTCGAAAACGAGCAGCGGTTGCGCCAGGCGGCGCGCAACGTCCGCAAATATCTGCAGAGTATGGGTGTCAACACGCCGTCGGCGCGGGCCGGTTGAGCAACAGGAACGATGGTGGGCCCGGAGGGATTCGAACCCCCAACCTAGCCGTTATGAGCGGCCGGCTCTACCGTTGAGCTACAGGCCCGGAAAAGCTGCCGCAGCGGTAGCGCAGGATGGTCGGTAGCAGAAGCCAAAAAAAGGGCCGGAACCGCCTCGGCGATTCCGGCCCAAAATTGTGATCCGCACCATCGGGGGGCTCCGGGGGGGGTGGAGCAGCGCCGGGTACGGATCGGTTACCGGTCTCAAGAGGGGGGAGAGCGACCGGTAACATGCATCCGGTCGTCGGGGGGGACGAAGCGGATGTAGCGCCGTCGGTGACGGCCACGGGTTGTATTTACGCCCTTCTGCATGATTGTGCACCGCACAAGAATGCAGCCCAGCTATGCACTAAGCGCATACCGGTCGATATCGAGGTTTGCGGCCGTCATCCGACTGACCAGAAAGTCGCGCAGCGCCGCGACACGCAAGGATCGCCTGAGCTCGACGGGATAGGTGAAGAAAGTCCGGAACACCGCGCCCTCAAGCTCCGGCAGCACGACCCGCACCTTCCCCGAAAAACGGATCAGATAGCTCGGCAGCGCTGCAATGCCGGCGCCGGCCTCGACCGCCTGCAGCACGCCATGGCTGTTGTTGATGGTCAGCGCCGCCGACCGCGGCGCACCCTCCTCGCCAAGGTCGAGCGCCCAGTTGATACCCTTCAGAAACTCGGGCGCCGCGTCGCCATAGGCGATCAGTCGATGCTGGCCCAGTTCGCCGACGCTGCGCGGGACGCCATGGCGCTCCAGATAGGCCGGCGACGCACACAGATAATGCCGAATGGGGAACAGCGGCTTTTGCACCAGCTCGGTCTGGAACGGCGGGTGAAAGCGGATGGCGACATCGGCCTCGCGCTTGGCGAGGTCGACGTCGAGGTCGGACAGCATCAGGTTGACGACGATGTCGGGGAACAGGTCGAGAAAGTCCCCCAGCTGCCGTGCCAGCCAGGTCGACCCGAAGCTGACCGTGGTGGTCAGGCGGATTTCGCCGGTCGGCCGATCGCGCGACGCATCGATGGCGTCGCGGGCGCGGTCGAGCCGGTCCTGCATGTCGTGGGTGGCAGCGCGCAACTGCTCGCCCTCATGGGTGGTGGCAAGCCCGCGCGCGTGACGATGAAACAGCTTGGCACCGATCTGTTCTTCGAGCGCACCGATCTGGCGGGACAGCGCCGGCTGGCTCATGTGCAGCCGGCGTGCGGCTTCGGTGAAGCTGCCGGCCTCGGCAACGACTTCGAACAGCCGCAGCTTTTCCCAATCGAGGTTCATCATGTCCGCCCCCTATGCCGCACCGGCCCGGCGCGGCGCCTGGCGCCCTATTCCGCCGCTGCGGCGAGTTCGTGCACACCATGCGCCATGAAACGTTCCGCCTCCAGCGCCGCCATGCACCCCATGCCGGCCGCGGTCACCGCCTGGCGGTACAGCTTGTCCTTCACATCGCCGGCGGCGAACACGCCGGGCACCGACGTCGCGGTCGAATCGGGACGGGTAATCAGATAGCCCTCGTCATCCATTTCGAGCTGGCCGACAAACAGGCTGGTCGCCGGAACATGGCCGATGGCGATGAACAGGCCATCGCAGGCCAGCGGCCGCAGCGCACCGGTGCGGGTATCGCGCAGCGTCACGCCGGTGACGGTCAACGGGTCGGCGCTGCCCTCCACATCGGCGATTTCGGAATCCCAGTGAATCTCGATCTTGTCATGCGCGAACAGCCGCGCCTGGTTGGTCTTGTCGGCGCGCAGCTCGTCGCGGCGGTGGACGAGATGCACTTTCGTGGCAAAGTTGGTCAGGAACATCGCTTCTTCCACGGCGGTATTGCCGCCGCCCACGACCACGACCGTCCGGCCGCGGAAGAAGAACCCGTCACAGGTCGCGCAGGCCGAAACGCCGAACCCGCGATAGCGCGTTTCCGATTCGATGCCGAGCCAGCGGGCCTGCGCGCCGGTGCAGATGATGACCGTGTCGGCGGTCCAATGCTGGCCCGAATCGGTCTGGATGGCAAAGGGCCGGCGCGACATGTCGACATTGGTGACGATGTCGCTGACCAGTTCGGCGCCGACGTGTCGCGCCTGTTCGGCCATCCGGACCATGAGGTTCGGCCCCTGGACGCTCAGGTCGCCCGGCCAGTTCTCGACCTCGGTGGTGATCGTCAGCTGGCCGCCGGGCTGCAGCCCTTCGATCAGGACCGGCGCCAGCGCCGCGCGCGCCGCATAAATAGCGGCCGTATAGCCGGCCGGCCCCGAACCGATGATGAGGACACGGACATGACGCGATTCAGACACGATGCAAACTCCCAGCGAAGCACTCCCAGATAGGCGGTCACGGCCGATTTTGCACCCCCGATGCCATGGCAGCGCCAAGCCATGGCGTTCGGGGCAAAATTGCCAATAGACTTGCGGCTTGCGGTAATAATGTTATGATCCAATGCCTTTTGACGCCATGGAGTTTCGTCAATGCATCGCTCCCGGCTACCTATCGACGATATCGATCGTGTCATCCTTCGACACCTGCAGGCCGAAGGGCGGATCACCAATGTCGAGCTTGCCGAGCGCGCCGGCCTGACTGCGCCCCCGTGCCTGCGGCGCGTCCGCGCGCTCGAGGAGAACGGCACCATCCTGGGCTATCACGCCGATCTGGAAGCGCAGGCGCTGGGCTATGGCATCACCGTCTTTGCGATGGTGTCACTGAAGAGCCAGGCCGAAGACGATCTGAAGGCGTTCGAAGACCATGTCGCGCAGCTGCCGCAGGTGCGCGAATGCCATATGCTTAATGGCGAAATCGACTTCGTCCTGAAGGTCGTCGCCCACGATCTGCAGGAATTCCAGAAATTCCTCACCAGCGCACTGACACCGGCGCCGAATGTCGAGAGCGTGAAGACGTCGTTCGTCATTCGGACAGCGCTGTCACGGCCGGGTGTACCCGTCGATTGAGCCGGTAGCGCTGCCTGCCTCAATTTCCCAGGCGCGGCGGGACACGCGGGGGCGCCACGCCTTCATAGGCATAGCCGAACGCCAGCAGCCGGGCCTCTGACCACGCCGGTCCGATGATCGACAGGCCGACCGGCAGCCCTTCGACCTGGCCCATCGGCACGGTCAGGTGCGGATAGCCGGCGACGGCTGCGATCCCGCCGGCGCCGCCGCCGGAAAAATGATCGCCATTGACCAGGTCGGTCGTCCACGCCGGACCGGTGGTCGGCGCAACCAGCGCTTCGACATTCGCTTCTGCGAGCATCCTGTCGATGCCCTCGCGGCCGGCAAGTCGCTGCCCCGTCTCGCGGGCATTGAGATAGACGGGGTCGGTCAGATCGCCGCGCGCCTGCGCTTCCTCGAAATGCTCCTGGCCGAACCAGCGCAGCTCGGTTGCGGCATGGCGCTGGTTGAAGGCGATGATGTCCGCCAGCGTGCGGGTCGTCACCGCGGCCGGTGTCGAGGCCAGATAAGCGTTGAGATCGGCCTTGAGCTCGAAACTCAGCACGATCTGTTCGGCATCGCGGATTTGCTGGCGGCCGGCAAAATCGGTGATATCGACCAGCTCCGCACCGGCGCGCTGCAGGTCCCGCAGGGCGGCTTCGAAGACCCGCGCGGTCTTGGGATCGGGGCCGATGGCGAAGCGCAGCACGCCGATGCGTCTGCCTTGCAGGGCGTCGCGCGACAATGTCGCGGTATAGTCGCTGCGATGGCTGTCGGCGGCTGCCGTGGCCGGATCGGCCGGGTCGCTTCCGGCCATGACGGTCAGCAGCAGGGCCGCGTCGCGGATGTCGCGGGCCATCAGCCCTGCCGTATCCTGGCTGTGCGAAATCGGCACGACATGGGTGCGCGACACCAGCCCGACGGTCGGCTTCAGCCCCACCAGCCCGTTGACAGCGGCGGGGCATGTCACCGATCCATCGGTTTCGGTGCCGATCGCGGCGGCCGCCAGGCTCGCCGCCACCGCCGCGCCGCTGCCGGCCGACGATCCACAGGGGTTGCGATCGCCGGCATAGGCGTTGCGGGTCAGACCGCCGATGGCGCTCCATCCGCTCGTCGACCGCCGGCCGCGAAAGTTTGCCCATTCCGACAAATTGGTCTTGCCCAGAATGATCGCGCCGGCGGCGCGCAACCGCGCCACCAGCGGCGCGTCGCGCCCGGTCACGTTCGCTTGCAAGGCTTGCGACCCGGCCGTCGTCGGCATCGGATCGCGCGTTTCGATATTGTCCTTGATGAGGATCGGGATGCCGTGCAGCGGCCCGGCGGCGGTTCCCGCCCGCCGTTCATCGTCGCGCTGCCGGGCATCGGCACGCGCCTGTGGATTGATCGCGACGACGCTGTTGAGCGCCGCCCCGGCCTTGTCGACCGCAGCGATGCGCGCCAGATAAGCGTCGACCAGCTTGACCGAGATCGTCTTGCCATCGTCGAGCATGGCGCCGAGCGCCGGGATCGACTGTTCGGTCACGCGATCCGGCGCGGCCAGCGCCGGCTGCGCGGCAAGGACCAGGACCACTGCCATTCGCTTCATTTGCCCCTGTCCTTGCCCAGCCATGGCCGGAGATAGGGCAATTTTCCTTCGCACGCGACCGTCGGCTGCGGTCCACGCGGCGTCCGGACAAAAAAAGGGCGCCCCGTCGGAGCGCCCTTCTCTGCCGTTGTGCGCCTGACGGCGCAGCGCCTTAGAACTTGATGCGCGCACCGACGCGGATCTGCCAAAGCGACTGGTTCTGGAACAGCGCTTCTGCCGGCTCCGTAACCGCAGTGCCCGAACGGTTGCTGTACCGATACTGGGCGCAAGGCTGGGTCGGCAGCGTGTTGACCGCACCAGTCGAACCCACCGTCGGCACGCACGACACGTTCACCAGCGTGCCATAGTAAGGGAAGGCAACCTGGCGCAGCGAGCCCCAATCATTGTTGATCAGGTTGAGGACGTTCTCCATGTCGGCGAAGACTTCCATCTTGCCACCGAGGACGAACGGCAGTTCCTGCTTGATGCTGATGTCGAGCTTGTTGAAGCGCGGCGAACGACCGAGGTTCTTCGGCGCGATCGTGCCCTGGAACTTGCCGAGCTTGCCGTCCTGGATCAGCTTCTGGAAGCCGGCGAAATCGAATCCGGGCGCATATTGCACCAGCGGATCCGCCGTCGGCGACGACACGTTCGGCACATAGATCAGGTAGCGCGAGTTGCTCTGCACGGTCCCGAACACCGCCGAACGGTTCGCGGTCGTATCGGCCATCGTGTAGCTAAAGCGTTGGCCGGCCCGGCTGTTGAAGAACAGTTCGAACCGGGTCTGGTTGTCGCCGAACAATGCCTTGGAATAGCCGAGCGTCAGGCGGTAGGCGTCGTCGATCTGGTAGTTCGACGTGCCATAGGCACCGTTGTTGGGGTCGATACCGGCCGCTGCGTTGCCATAGTTGGAACCGGCGGTCGAGGAGGTGCCGGAGTTGACATCCTTGGCACGCTGGAAGGTGTAGGCGGCGCTGATGTCGAAGCCGTTGGCCCAGCGCTTGTCGAGCCGGGCGACGGCGTTCCAGCTGTAGCCCAGGTTGGTGTTGGTCAGCAGCAGATCGGTGTTGACGCCGGCCGCCGTGTTGAAGGCGACATAGCGCGGACGGCCATCGGGCGTCAGCAGGCCCGACGGGACCGAGCGCAGGTCGGTGTAGGTCAGGGCATTCTTGACCCGCGACCAGACGACATCGGCGCCCAGGTTCCATTCGTCACCCAGGAAGCCCAGATCGGCCGAATAATCGACGGTACCCGACACACGCCACTGCGACGGGATCTGGAAGTTGGGGTCGAGCTCGTTGGTCGGCGAGGCGGCCGAACCGGTGGTGGCGATCAGCTGCGACAGCTGGGTCGGAATGCCGGTGCCGCCGGTGACGTTGTTGAGCGTGGCGGCGCCGAGCGCCTGGACATCGACACCGGCGGTGGGAATGCCGTTGATGGCGAAGGTGCCATTGGCAAGACGCTGAACGGTGACGCTGCCCAGCGTCGGCCCCGGGTTCGAATAGCTGTTCGAAATCCAGACATTGGGGTTGCCGCCCGCGAACAGGCCGGCGGTGGCCCGCACGCTCAGCCGATCATTGGGATGCCACGAGGCAGCGACGCGCGGCTGGAACACCTGGCGGCCGTTGAGGGTCGCATTGTTGGGGAAGCCGGTACGCGACAGGAAGTCGGCGTTGAACACCGGCTGGTCGCCCGTTTCGTACAAGTCCCAACGGAAGCCCGCCGTCAGCGTCAGCGTGTCGGTGGCATCCCACACGTCCTGAAGACCGAAGGTGTAGACGTTGTTGGAGAACAGCGCGCGAACCGTGTCGATGCCGCCGCGGATGGGCGCTGCGAAGATCAACTGGTTGGCGCGGCCGGCCTGAAGGTCGGCGACCGAGTCGAAGCGGAAGTTGCCCGACACATTCTGCGCGAACAGATTGTCGAAATCCTGGCCACGGCGTTCGGCAATGAACTTGACCGTGTGATCGTTCATCTTCAGCTGCGCCTGGAATTCGATGCCGAGCGTCTGTGCCGACAGCGTGTTGGCCTGGCGCGAGACATCCGGACCGAACTGGATGCGGCGCGTGCCGGCGGCGCACGGCGTCGGCGCCGAGCCTGTCGTGACGTTCGGTGCTAGGCAGACCTGGAACTGGCCGAAGCTCGGCGTGCCGAACGGCTGCTGCAGACGCACATAGTCATTGTAGTTGACGCGCAGCTGGGTCGAGAAGCTGTCGCTCCACTGGTCGTTCAACTGGAACACGCCATAATGGTTGGTCGAACCCTGTGTGTAGTTGTTCGACTGCAAGGACAGCGTGGCGTTGCCATTGATAACGCTGGAGATCTCGCCTGCACCGGTCTGGCCGGCAAGCAGGTCACCCTTGTTGTAGATATAGGTAAAGGCAGCACGGTGACCGTCGGCAATGTTCCAGTCGATCTTGGCGACGACCTTGTCGTCATTTTCCGGAACATTGGCGGCAACGCCACCGGCTTCGAAATTGTAGCGGCTGCTGGCGATGCCGGAAACCTGGTCGATCTGTGCCTGGGTGATGCCGAGGTCGACCGCGCCGACGACCGATGGCGTCGTGTCACGCAACCGCTCCCAGGTCACGGCGAAGAACAGCTTGTCCTTGATGATCGGGCCGGTGATCTGCGCGCCGAAGATCTTCGATTCGAAATTGCGGTCACGTTGGACGCCGCGGGTCGTGTCGCCGGCAAGCGCATCCGACGAATAGGTGAAGAAGCCCTGCGCCGAGAAGTCGTTGCCGCCCGACTTCAGCTGGGTGTTGATGGCGCCGCCCTGGAAACCGCCCTGCTGGATATCGACGGGGGCGATTTCAACCGAGAATTCGGAAATGGCATCAAGCGGCACCGGGCCGCGCGCCGAGGCAAGGCCACCGGCTTCGAGGCCGAAGGGGTCGCCGAACTGGATGCCATCGACCGAGATGCGGTTGAAGCGGTTGTTCTGCCCGGCGATCGAAATGGCGCCGCCATTGGTCGGATCGAGCGAAACCAGCGGGTTGCGGACGGCAAGGTTGCGAATGTCGCGGTTGACGGTCGAAACGCCGCGAATGTCTTCGGCGGTCAGGACGGTGGCCGGGCCGCTGGCGATGCTGATCGACGACCGCTGGCGCGCTGCGCTGACGGTGATCGACTGGCCGACCGGCGCCATGAACACCGTCACGCGCTGCGGCGTGCCGGCAAGCAGGTTCTGGACCGTTTCGGAAGCAGTGTCGAAGCCGGGCGCGGTGACCACAACGCTGTAGGGGCCGCCCAGGCGCAAACCGCTGGCATTGAAGTTGCCGGCGCTGTCGGTCGTCTGGGTCGTGCGCGTGCCCGACGGCGTATGGGTGATGACGACGGTCGCGTTCGCAATGCCTTCATTGGTTTCACTGGTAACCTGGCCGCGGATGGCCGACGCCGTGTCCTGAGCGTGCAGTGCCGCCGGCACGATGAGTGCGGCGATGGCACATCCGAAACGCAAGTGACGCATGGTGAAAACCCCTGTTTGAACCGGACAGCTCTTGCGTCCGTATGAAATATCGTCAGTATCGATTCATGGCCGACGGACCTGTTTCCGCGCCGGGTCACGACTCAATGCACGCCCTCTGCGGGAGTATTGTGACGCTTTCTTTACATGCAGTGGACGAGTTTGCTGCAGTCGCACATGGTTTCAAGCTGTTGCGGCACGGCAACACCTCAGCATCATGTCATAAACAAGGGAACCGGTGGTGGGCGATGACGGGCTCGAACCGCCGACATCTTCCGTGTAAAGGAAGCGCTCTACCAACTGAGCTAATCGCCCCAATCCGGGAGAAACGGCCCTAGCCCGGCCCGGACATTCCCGCAACCGCCAACGCGTCCGCTCAGGATCCGCGCGCGACCCAGGCTTCCGCGAGGCCGAGCGCCCGCGGGTCATCGATGTCGATCCAGTCGTGCGCAGAAACGTCGACGGTCGCCGCGCGCCCGCGCGCCGCGAGCACCCGGACGCCGTCGGACAGGCCCGGCGTCGGCAGTCCGGCCAGCGCATCGGTCAGTTCGGGCGTGACGAGAAACACGCCGCAATCATGCGCGTCATAACTGTTGAGATGCTTGCCGATGGCGATGATGCGCCCGGCCCGCGTTGCCACCCGGGTGACATCGGCCTCATCGGCCCAGGGGTGCCCCAGTCGCCGGTCGATACCCAGCACCAGCCCCGCGTCGGGCCGACCCGCCGTAGCAACCGTGCGATAAAGTCCGGGGCTGGCAAGATGGTCCGCCATCAGCAGCAGCGCCGTCTCCGCCAGCTGCGGCGCTGCGGCCAGCACGGATACGCCATTGGGCTGGTCCCAATGCGGATTGTGCAATGTTTCGGCGCCGAACGCGGATGCGACCGCGGCCACCTCGTCGCCGCGATAACCGGTAATGACCAGCGGCCGGGTGACGCCGGCGGCGCGCAGATTGGCGAGGATATGCGCCAATAGCGGCCGGCCGGCCACCATTGTCAACGGCTTCGACGGTGAAACGGCACGCAACCGCGTTCCCATGCCGGCGGCGAGGATGATGGCCTGCATGACGGGCAGATCGTTCGAAACGTCGCGCGCCGGCGCGCGCCGACCGGTCTTAGTTGACCGTGCCGGCGATGAAATCTTCCAGCGCTGCAAAGGCTTCGTCGTCGGTCGTCTGGACCGGCGGGTGCTTGCAGAAATAGGAGGATGGCACCAGGATCGGGCCGCCGAGCTTGCGATCCAGCGCGACCTTGGCGCAGCGGATCATGTCGATGGCGACACCGGCCGAGTTGGGGCTGTCTTCGACCGACAGGCGCAGTTCCAGGTTGAGCGGCACGCCGCCGAACATCCGGCCTTCCATGCGCAGGAAGCAGACCTTGTTGTCGTTCTGCCATGCGACATAGTCCGACGGGCCGACATGGATATTGTCGTCATCGAGGCGGCTGTGTGCCACCGACTGCACGGCTTCGGTCTTCGACGTCTTCTTCGACGCCAACCGGTCCTTGTTGGTCATGTTGAGGAAATCGGTGTTGCCGCCGGTGTTGAGCTGATAGGTGCGATCGAGCGTCACGCCGCGCTTGGCGAACAGGTCGGTCAGCGTGCGGTGGACGATGGTGGCGCCCAGCTGCGCCTTGATGTCATCGCCCAGGATCGGCACGCCGGCGGCGCGGAAGCGTTCGGCCCAGACCGGGTTGGAGGCGATGAACACCGGGATGTTGTTGACGAAGGCAACGCCGGCCGTGATGGCGGCATCGGCGTAGAATTCCGTGGCTTCCTGCGAACCGACCGGCAGATAGTTGGTCATGACCTGTGCGCCCGAACGCTTCAGTTCCTCGACGACCGACGCCTTGGTGGCCTGCGGTGCGTCGGACACCACGAAGCGACGGTCTTCATGATAGGTGTTCATATGGTCCGACACGCCGTCAAGTACCCGGCCCATCGACACCTTGGCGCCGGTCATGCCGACATGGTCGCAGAACACGGCGGTGCAGTTGGGCTTGGCAAAGATCGCTTCCGACACGTCACGGCCGACCTTGCGCGCATCGACGTCCCACGCCGCCACCACCTGGATGTCCTTCGGGCGGTAGCCAGCGAGGTCCCAGTGCATCAGCCCCTGCTCGTCGTTCGAGCCGCCATTGGCGTAGTGGTACAGCCCCTGGACAAGCGATGAGGCACAATTGCCAACGCCCACGATGGCGACGGGAATGGACGACATGTTCGAAAGATCCTTTGTGAACGGCGCGCAGAAGGGGCCGCTATCGCGATTACATATGTTGCAGTTAGACGACAGATGGCGCCGGGGCAAGAAGGCACGACATGCTTACTGACGGTTTGTCGCAACCTGCTGGCGCGCAAGGGCAAAAATCCCGTCGAGACGGGCTGTGAAACGCCATTGGCGCAGCGCCGCCGACACGATGCATGCGACGGCCATGGCAACATAGCCTTCATGCCACAGTCCCAGAACTGCAAATGGCAGCCACCCCCAGGCCAGGGTGTTGCGGCTGGCGGCGAACAGGCGGATCCGGCGTTCGACCGTGCCAGCGCTGTCGATGTTGGTGCCGGTCCAGCGCGCGAACGCGTCGCGTTGAACCGCCGACGCCAGGGCCGGCACCAGCACCAGCGCCGCGATCGCGCCGGCCGCCACGACCCCCATCGATCCGGCAAAATGCCAGGCAAGGCCCGACACCCAAAGCGCCGCCATCACAGCGCCGAGCCGACGCATCTGGCGCGCCGGTCGCGGCGCGGTGCCGCGCGTTCGCGCCAATTTTGCCGCCAAACCCTCGAGCGGCCCGGACAACAGGACGATTGCCAGTCCGATCCACAAGGCACCGCTCACCATCGCAACAGCGGCCGCCACCCCCAGCACGGCGGCTGCGGCGATGACCATGTCCGGGGTGACACGGGACGGGGCCAGCCAGCGCGCAAGCGCGTCTTCGACAGGCGGATGCAGCCAGCGCGCCGGCCAATCGACCACACCTGGTTGCGCCGCCGCAACCACCGCGCGCGTTGCCGCCTGCGCCGTCGCTGCGTCGGAAGGCCGGACCCACAGCATCGGCTGCGTCCGCTCCAGCGCCGGGTCGTCGCAGGGCAACGTGTCGAGATCGAGGCGCGTCGTGGTCGGCGCGACTGCCGCCGTGCGCAACAGGGTGGAGGCCAGATCCCATTCCCCGATATCGGCCGCGACCACGCGCACCATCGCCCCCGGCAGGATCATGACACCCGCGGCAAGCGTCGCCGCGTCGAGTCGCTCGACGTAATCGGCGGCACCGCCCTGCCGCACCAGAAGTGCCGGCGCCGGCGTCGCGAGCATCGCTGCCATGGCACGGACATCGACGATCAAGCCCGAAGCAACGGCGATGACGCGGTCGCCCGGCGCCACCAGATCGGCCAGTTGCGCCGCACGCGCCATTTCGGCACCCGCTGGCAGCACCGTCAGCGGCTCGGGATCGACGACGACGAGCCGCTGCGCGCCGAGGCCACGCAGCGTTCGGGCCTGGCGCTCCATGACCGTCAGACCGCCGACAAGCAGCGCCGCTGTGGCACCGGTTGCCGGAAAGATCAGCCCGACAAGCCGCCCGCCATCGGTCTCGCCGCTGGCCTCGGCGATCGGCGATTTCGTGGCAAAGGGCGCGGGGTCCGGCACGCGCGCCTGATAGGATGTTGCGCGACCGCTTGCAAAGACCCGACCAACGCGGATAGCGGATGCGCGTGACCATCATCGCGACTCCCGCCGCCACGGCTCCCCGCGCAGCGAACACTGCAGCCCGCGCCGCCCGACCGGCGATGATCGAGGACCCGAGCAACCTCTGGCTTGTGCATCCGCTATCGGAGCGGCTGCTCGCGCCGGCGCTGCGCCTTGGCATCCATCCCAACATGGTCTCGTTCACCGGCATGGGGTTCGGCGCCCTCGCCGGCGCCTTTTATGCGCATTGGCAGCAGCCGCTGGCGGTCGTGGCCGGCTTCCTGCTCATGGTCGGCTGGCATGTCATGGACGGGCTCGACGGCAAGCTGGCGCGCGCCAGCGGCAAGGCCAGCCCGCTCGGCCGGCTGATCGACGGCCTGTGCGATTACATGGTGTTCTTCGTGGTCATGCTGCCGATCGTCTTCAGCTTTGCCGATTGGCAGCCGGTGCTGGCGCTGGCCGTGGTGTCGGGCATCTGCCACGCCGTGCAGTCGGCGTGGTACGAAGGTGAGCGCGAGGCCTGGAAACGGCGCGCCCGCGGCGTTTTCCATGTCGAACCGCGATCGGCACGCTTCTGGGGCGAGGCGTTCTACAACAGTGTCGAAGCGCGCCTCGGCGGCGGTGCCAAGGCAATCGACGCCGTGCTCGCGGCCCACCCCGATCGCCTCGACGCCTATCTCGATGCCACAGCGCCGCTGCTGCGCCGGCTCAGCATCCTGTCGGCCAACAGCCGCACCCTGGTCATCGCGCTCGCCTGCCTCGCCGGCAACCCGCGGCTGTATTGGTATTGGGAAATCATTGGCCTGTCAGCCATTGCCATCGGCCTCGCGTTGCTGCTGCGCCGCCGCGAACGGACTCTGGCATGACGTCGCCGCTCCGCTGGCCATGGTGGGTTGCCGGCGGCGCCGCGCTCGCCTGGCTGGTGCTTGCCGTCGCCCTGCTGGTGACCCTTCGGACACCCGGCGCAATACCGCCGGCGACGGTCATGGCGGCCGCCATCGCGCTTGCGCTTGCTGCGCCCGTCGCCGTGATTGTCCTTGCCGTGCTGCAGCTGCGCGATACCGGGACCGCGCGTGCCGATCGCACCGCGCGCATCGCCGAAGCTGCCTGGCTCGCCGATCACCGGCTCGATGAAGCCGGCCAGCTGCTGGCGACCTTCGAGGCGCGCTTCGCGGCCCTGGCCGAGCAGATGGGCGGCATTGCCGCGGCCGTCGCCGGCCATGACGCGCAACTCGTCAACGGCAGCGCTGCCCTCGGGCGCGCGGCCGAGGCGGCGCAGCTGTCGGGCACGGCGCTCGAAGCGATCCTCCCCGCCGCGGTCACGCGCGCCGAAGCGTTGCGTGGCCTGCTCGCCGCCACCGACGCCGATCTGCAACGACAGCTCGAACACACCGAAACGCTGCTGGCGGCACTGTGGACCCGCGCCGCCGAGGTGAAGGCGCAGGCCGATGCCGCTGCGAACACTGCCAACCGGCAGATCGAGGCGTTGACAGCAGCCGCCGCGACCGCCGGCACGACGATCGCGGCGCCGCTGGTGGCGCTCGACGAGGCCAGCGCGGCTGCGCTCGGCCGCATGACCACCGCCGCGGCCGCCACGCGCGACGCCGTGGAGGCCAACGCCACCCGGCTCGACATCAGCCTTGCCGCCGCGCAAGTGAACCTCGACAAGGTCGGCGACGCCGCTGCCAATCGCGCCGCGGCGCATCTGGAAACGCTGCAGGCCGCAGCGGCGCAATTGACCAGCGAAATCGATCACCAGGCCGATCGCTACCGCATCTTCATCGAACAGCTGGAACGCGGTTTTGCCACGCTCGATGCGCGTCTGCAGGCCTCGGTCGGTATCGGCAAGGCCGGGCTCGATACCATCGCCAGCGGGATGGTGGCGGCGCGCGACGCCGTCAACGGGCTGGCCGCGCCGATCGATTCGACCCGCGGCGCCCTTGCCGCAGTCGAGGCGCAGATCGGCGGCGTCACTGCGGCGACCACCGCGGCCATGTCGGCAATCGACGCCAGCCTCCCCGCCGCACAGCCCCAGCTTGCCGCAATGGAGGCGGCGCTGACGACTTTGCATGACAGCGCCGCGCGGCTGGCCAACCCCATCGAAACGGGCGCCGGGGTCATCGTGGATGCCACGACGGCACTGGCCGGCGCTCAGGACGGGCTCGACGACGCTTCGGCGCGCGCCACCGCAGCGCTCACCGCCGCGCGCGCGACCGTGACCGACATCGAAGCCGTCGTTGGCAGCTCGACGCTCGCCGCTGCCGCAACCCTTGCCGACGCTTTCGGCCGGGTGCGTGACGTCGCCAACCAGACCGCAGGCACGATGCGCACCGCGCTTGCCGGCGTTGTTGCCGAAGCGGAGGCGGCGCTGGGGGACGCTGCCAGCGCACAAGCCGAAAGCGCCTTCGCGGGCCCGGTGCGCGCGGCACTGGGCGAACTTGCCGACGCCAACCGGCGCGCCGCCGACGCGGCCCAGGCCGCGGCCGAGCGCATCACCAGCCGCATGCTGGCGCTGACCGGCACCATCGCCAACGTCGAATCGCGGTTGGCCGAAGCCGAGGACGCCCAGGGCAATCGCCTGCGCGCCGATATCGCGGCACGCTCGGCGACCTTGCTTGCCTCGATGCAGGCCGGTGCGATCGACATCGCGGCCTTGCTTTCCGCCGATATCGATGAAGCTGCCTGGGGCAAGTGGCTCGGCGGCGAGCGCGGCCTTTTCGTCCGCCGCGCCGTGCGGCTGGTCGATGGCGGCACCGCCCGCGCCATCGGTCGGCTGTGGCAGGAAGACAGCGGCTTTCGCGAACTCGCGACCCGCTACATCGGCGAATTCGAAGCGCTCATCGCGCGCGTGATGCCCGAACGCGAAGGTCGCAGCCTGGCCTTGGCGTTGCTGTCGTCGGACCCCGGCAAGCTTTACGTCGCACTGAACCAGGGCAGCGGCCGGCTTCAATGACCCGCATCAAGATCTGCTGCATCGCGTCGCTCGCCGAGATGCGGGCAGCGATTGCGGCAGGCAGCGATGCGGTTGGTCTGGTGGCGCGCATGCCGTCGGGGCCGGGTCCGATCGCCGACGACCGGATCGCCGCCATCGCCGCTGCGGTGCCGCCACCCGTTGCGGCCTTTTTGCTGACCAGCGAAACCCGCGCCGACGCCATCGCCGACCATGTCCGTCGCACCGGCGTGCCGGTGGTGCAGATCGTCAGCCATATCGACCCGGATGAATCGGCCCGACTGGCGCAGTTGCTGCCGCACACCCGCCGCGTGCAGGTCATCCATGTCGAAGGGCCTGGAGCAGTCGACATGATCCCGCGCTATGCGCCGCACATTCACGCTTTCCTGCTCGATTCCGGGCGGCCGGGGGCTGTGGTACCGATGCTCGGCGGCACCGGGGCGGTCCACGACTGGGCGACAAGCGCGGCTTTCGTTGCCGCCAGCCCCCACCCGGTGTTCCTTGCCGGCGGGCTGACCGCCGACAATGTGGGTGACGCGATTGCCCGAGTGAAGCCCTTTGGTGTCGACGCCTGTTCGGGACTTCGCACCGATGGCGCGCTCGACACCGCCAAGCTCGCCGCCTTTGCTGCGGCGGTCCGTCAGGCCGACCGATAGGGACCCTTGCTTTCCCAGCCCGGAATATCGTCGAGCCCGACCCAGCCGAACTGGTAATTGGCATAGAAGAGCCCGAACAGCGCCGCCGAGATGACCGTCGTCCACAGCAGCTTTTTGCCCAGCATCGGGTTGTGCGGCGCCGAATCGGCCTGGCCCCGCACCGGATCCTGCCCCGCCTCATCCGCAGTCCGCACCCCGAAGGGCAGGACGGCAAACAGCGTCAGCGTCCAGAACAGCAGATAGATGGCAAGGGCAGATGCCGGCTTCATCTAGAGGCGCACGACCTGGACTTCGGTCACCGGCTTCTTGCCGGTCCACTCGCGCGCCACGCGGCGCACGGCGACGCGGATCGATTCGGCGAATTTGTCGGCATTGCGGGCATCGGCCTTCTTGGCCGCACCGGCGGCGGCGTCGGCACATTCGGACAGGAAATCATCCTTGTCCTCCTCCACCGGCACGCCCTGGATATTGACGACAGGCGGTGCGGCGAGCCGGCCATCGCGGCCCAGCACCAGGGTGACGCCCATATAGCCGTTGACCATCAGCCGCCGCCGCTCGACGATCGTCGCGCCATTGGCGGGCAGGATGACATCGCCATCCAGCACCAGCCGTCCCGCCGGTTCATGGCCGAGCAGCCGCGGGCCATCGGGCGCAAGGCGGATAGCGCTGCCGTTGATCGGCACCATTGCGCGCGGCACGCCATTGGCCAGCGCCAGTGCTGCATGCGCCTCCATGTGACGGCGCTCGCCATGGACCGGAATGGCAATTTCCGGCCGGATCCAGTCGTACATCGCCTCGAGCTCGGGTCGGCCGGGATGCCCCGACACGTGCACATGCGCCTGTTTCTCGGTGACGACCTCGATGCCGCGGGTCGCCAGCGCATTCTGCACCTGGCCGATCGCCAGTTCGTTACCCGGAATCTGCTTCGACGAATAGACGACGAGGTCGCCGGGTTCGAGCTTCAGCGCCGGATGCGAACCATTGGCGATCCGGCTGAGCGCCGCCATCGGCTCCCCCTGCGCGCCGGTGCACAGAATCAGGATTTTGGACGGATCGGCGCGCGCGGCGTCGGTCCAGTTCATGATCGGCGGCATGTCCTTCAGATAGCCGACGGCCTTGGCGACCTCGGTGATCCGATCCATCGATCGGCCCGCCAGCACCAGATGGCGACCGGTTTCCTTCGCCACCCAGCCAAGCGTCGCCAGCCGCGCCGCGTTGGACGCGAAGGTGGTGACCACCACCCGCCCGGTCTTGCGCGCCTTGACGACCTTCAACAGGCCCTCGCGCACATCGGTTTCGCTTCCCGAGGCTTCATCGTTGAAGACATTGGTCGAATCGCCGACCATGGCCAGCACGCCGGTATCGCCGATCGCCATCAGTTCGGCCGCCGACGCCGGATGGCCGAGCAACGGACCATCGTCGAGCTTCCAGTCGCCGGTGTGGAATATGCGCCCATAGGGGGTGTCGATAACCAGCGCATTGCCTTCCGGAATCGAATGCGCCAGCGCCACATAGCGGAAGTGGAAGTCACCCAGTTGCAGGCTGCCGCCCATCGGGATGATGTTGAGCTTGACCTCCTTGGTCAGCCCTTCCTCCTCCAGCTTCTTGGCGATCAGCCCGGCGGTGAAGGGGGTGGCATAGAGCGGCACGCCGAGATCATTGGCGAGGTAGGGAATGGCGCCGATATGGTCTTCATGGCCATGGGTCAGGACGATGCCGAGCAGATCGTCGGCGCGCTCCTCGATGAAGCTGAGGTCTGGCAGCACCAGGTCGACGCCGGGATAGGACGGGTCGGCGAAGGTCATGCCCAGGTCGACCATCACCCATTTGCCGTTGCAGCCGTACAGATTGACGTTCATGCCAATCTCGCCGGACCCGCCCAACGGCAGGAAAATCAGTTCGTTACCAGGTTTCATTCAAACTTTTCTTTTCTGTGGTCGTCAATTGCCCGTGTTGAGGGCGTGGATGCGGATCAAGCCGCGCATGGTCAGGTCGCCATCGACATGGTCGATGGCAGAGGTGTGGCGGTTGAACAATGTGGCAAGTCCGCCGGTCGCGATCACCGTCACCGGTCCGCCGATCTCCGATGTAATGCGTCGTACCAAACCTTCAATGAGGCCAACATAGCCCCAGAAGACGCCTGACTGCATGGCATGGACGGTGCCCTTGCCGACCACACCGGCATTGCCCGCCGGCGGTTCGACGGCGATGCGCGGCAGTTTTGCCGCCGCCTGGTACAGCGCGTCCATGCTGAGATTGATCCCCGGCGCGATCACGCCGCCCTTGTAGCTGCCGTCGCTGGCGACAACGTCGAACGTCGTCGCCGTGCCGAAATCGACGATGATGAGATTGCCCTCATGGTCATGATGCGCCGCGATGGCGTTGACCAGCCGGTCGGCGCCGACTTCGGCGGGGTTGGGCAGGTCGATGCGCAGCCCCAGCTCGACGTCCCCGATGGCCACCACCAGCGGTTCGACCTTGAAATATTTGCGGGCCAGATGCTGGAGGTTGAACAGGGTCTGCGGAACCACCGTGGCGATGATCGCCGCATCGATGTGCGCGCGTTCGACCCCTTCAAGCTGCATCAGCTGGTGCAGCCAGACGGCATATTCGTCGGCGGTCCGTTGGCCATCGGTGCTGATCCGCCAGCGCCATTTGATCGTCT
The DNA here is from genome assembly GCF_011927825.1 of Polymorphobacter fuscus. Lineage (NCBI taxonomy): Bacteria > Pseudomonadati > Pseudomonadota > Alphaproteobacteria > Sphingomonadales > Sphingosinicellaceae > Sandarakinorhabdus > Sandarakinorhabdus fusca. The sequence continues at coordinate 840,367 of NZ_JAATJI010000001.1, forward strand.
CGCCTTCGCAAATGGCGAAGACGATATTGGTGTTGCCCACATCGATCGCTAGCAGCATCGGCTCGCTCCCGCCGTCACAGCGCAAACACTTCGCCGGCATGCACCGGCCGCAGACTACCGTCGTCCAGCCGCAGCGCGAGCGCGCCATCGGCAGCCAGGCCTTCGAAACGGCCCTCGATGGTTTCGGCACCCAGCCGCGCTGCAATACGGTCGCCCACGCCGCCGGCATGCGCCAGCCAGCGCTCGCGAATGGGGGCAAAGCCCTGCGTCGCCCACAGACCGCGATATTCGGCGAAGGCCGGCATAAGCCGGGCCAGAACAGCCATTGGCGCCGGCACCGGCAACCCCGCCGCCGCCAGCGACGTCGCTGGTCGTTCGGTGTCGTCGGGGTGCCGCGCCAGGTTGACGCCCATGCCGACGACCAGCGCATCGCCGGCCCGTTCCAGCAAGATGCCCGATACCTTGACGCCATCGAGCAGCAGATCATTGGGCCATTTCAGCTGGACCCGATCGCCAAGGTCGAGCGCGACACGCAACGCCAATGCCGCGACGAACGACAGCTGCTGCACCGGCCCTTCGGCGCGGACCAGCACCGAGGTCATCAGATTGCCTTCCCCGTCGCCCCAGATCCGGCCACGCCGCCCGCGGCCGGCGGTCTGGCGGTCCGCGATCACCCAATGGCCATCGGCGAGCGCGGCGGCATTTGCCAGCAGCCAGTCGTTGGTCGAGCCGGTACTGGCGAGATGGGTAAGTGCCGCGCTCAACGCAGGAACAGCGACGCTGCAGCGCGTCCGGCGGCGGCCACGATCGGCGTCATCGTCAGCATTCCCAGCGGCGAACAGAAGACCGCCGCCGCCGCGATCATCGCGCCATTGATGCGGCCGCCGTCGCTGACCACCGGCACGCCGGGCTCATCGAAATACATGATCTTGACCAGACGCAGATAATAATAGGCGGCGACCACCGATGCGACAAAGCCGAGCAGCGCCAGCGGCACCATGCCCGCGGCGATCGCTGCCTGGAACACCGCGAACTTGGGCCAGAAGCCGAGCAGCGGCGGGATGCCGGCGAGGCTGAACATGAAGATCGCCAGCGCCGCCGCGAGGCCCGGTCGCACCTTCGACAGGCCCGAAAGATCGCTCATCAACTCGACCTGCGCGCCATTGGCACGACGCAGTTGGAGGATGACGAGGAAGCTGCCCAGCGTCATCGCCAGATAGATGGCGACATAGAAGAGCAACGCCTCGACACCCTGGGGGCTCGCCGCCGCCAGCCCGACCAGCGCGAAGCCGATGTTGGCGATCGACGAATAGGCGAGCAGCCGCTTGACGTTGGTCTGGCCGATCGCCCCCACCGCACCCAGCAGCATCGACGCAATCGACAGGAAGACGACAATCTGCTGCCAGTCGATGGCCATCGGGCCGAAGGCGCCGACCAGCACGCGCACCATCAGGCCGATTGCAGCCGCCTTGGGGGCCGCCGAGAAGAACGCCGCCACCGGTGTCGGCGCGCCTTCATAGACGTCGGGCGTCCACATGTGGAACGGCACCGCCGAAATCTTGAACGCCAACCCTGACAGGATGAACACCAGCCCCAGCAGCACGCCGAGCGAACGTTCCCCCTGCCCCGCCAGGACCTGGTGGATCGCGTCGAACCCGGTCGCGCCGGCAAAGCCGTAAACCAGCGTGATGCCGTAGAGCAGAATGCCCGACGCCAATGCGCCCAGCACGAAATATTTCAGCCCGGCCTCCGACGACCGCGATTCACCGCGGTGGAAAGCAGCCAGCACATAGGCCGCCAGCGATTGCAGTTCGAGCCCGACATACAGCGACAACAGGTCATTGGCGCTGACCATCATGCACATGCCCAGGGTCGCAAGCATCAGCAGAACCGGATATTCGAACCGCCCGGTCCTCGAATCGTCGAGGTACGGCAAGGCCAGCAACATCGACGCCGCAGCTGCCGCCAGGATCAGCACCTTGAGGAAGGTCGAAAAACTGTCGGTGATGTACAGGCCGTCGAAGGCGATGACGGTCGCTGCCGGGGCCTGCAGGACCGCCCAGCCGGCGATGCCGAGGATGCCGACGGCCACATAGGTCAGCGGCCGCAGCGCCTTGTCCTGGCCCAGGAAGGTGCCGAGCATCAGCGTCAGCAGCGAACCGGTGGTTAGTACCAGCTCCGGGCCGGCGGTGAGGATGGAAACGAAGGTCGGGTTCATCGGTGCGCCTCGGCAGCGGCAGCAGGGGCGACGAGCGTCGGCATCCCCGGCACCAGCGTCATGTCGGTCGGGACCGTCGCCAGCTGCCGCCCGTCGAGCCGCGCAACGATGCTCGCGATCGCCGGCTTCATCGGCTCCTGAAAGGCGCGCGGCGCAATCCCCATCCACAGCACCGCGGCGGTGATCGGCAGCAGGATGGCGATTTCGCGGACCGACAGGTCGGGCATGGCCCGCGCGTCATCACCGGCGGCGCTGCCAAAGGCGATGCGGCGGTACAGCCACAGCATATAGGCGGCGCCCAGGATGATCCCCGTCGTCATGACGAAGGTTGCCCAGGTCGAGGTCTGGTACAGGCCGAGCAGCACCAGGAATTCGGCGACAAAGCCGCTCGTCGCCGGCAGGCCGACACTTGCCATGGTGAAGAACAGCAACAGCAGGGCATATCGTGGCATCGTGTCCGCCAGCCCGCCGTAGCGCGCGATTTCCCGGGTGTGCAGCCGGTCATAAACAACCCCGACGCACAGGAACAACGCCCCCGACACGAGGCCATGGCTGAGCATCATAACCAGCGAGCCTTCGATGCCCTGGGTGTTGAGTGCGAACAGCCCCGCCGTGACAAAGGCCATATGGGCGACCGACGAATAGGCGATCAGCTTCTTCATGTCGTTCTGCACCAGTGCCACCAGCGAGGTGTAGACAACCGCCACCATCGACAGGCCGAGAACCAGCCAGATCAACTGTGCCGAGGCATCGGGAAACATCGGCAGCGAAAAGCGCACAAAGCCATAGCCGCCGAGCTTGAGCAGCACCCCTGCGAGGATGACCGACCCGGCCGTCGGTGCTTCGACATGCGCGTCGGGCAGCCAGGTGTGCACCGGCCACATCGGCATCTTGACGGCAAAGCTCGCAAAGAATGCCAGGAACAGCCAGAATTGCACCCCGGGGTCGAAGTCGTACGCGGTGATGACGCCGATATCGGTGCTGCCGACTTGGCCGACCATGTAGAGCATGGCGACGAGCATCAGCACCGAACCGAGCAGCGTGTAGAGGAAGAACTTGTAGCTGGCGTAGATTCGCCGTGCGCCGCCCCAGATGCCGATTATCAGGAACATCGGGATCAGCCCGGCTTCGAAGAACACGTAGAACAAAAAGATGTCGCGCGCCGCAAAGGTGCCGATCATCAGCGATTCCATGACCAGGAACGCCGCCATATATTCGGGGACGCGCTTCTGGACGCTTTCCCAGCTGGCGAGGATGCAGAGCGGCATCAGGAAAACGCTCAGCACGATCAGCATCAGCGCAATGCCGTCAACGCCGACATGCCAGGCGAGATAGGGGGCGAACAGCGGCAGATTCTCGACGAACTGGAACGCCGGGCCGCCATTGTCGAAGCCCTGCCACAGCATCACGCCGAGGACGAACGCGACCAGGGTCGTCACCAGTGCCAGCACCCGCGCCCGCACCGCATCGATCCCCGGCATCGCCACCAGCACCAGTGCGACAAGCACCGGCAGCAGGATCATGGTTGAAAGGATCATCAGCGGCCGCCCAGCGAATAGGACGCAGGCATCGAATCAAGCGCCGCCGGCAACAGGAACGCCGCCGCCGCCGCCAGTCCGATCAACATCACCAGCGCATAGGAATAGACATGCCCCGACTGGAACCGGCGCGCACCCCGCGCCCCGAGCACCACAACCGCGGCGGCGCCATCGGGGCCGAAGCGATCGATGACCTGCTGGTCGCCGCGCACCCACAGGAAGCGGCCGATGGCGAAGGCCGGCCGCACGAAGATCGCATCGTACAGCTCGTCGAAATACCATTTGTGGGTGAGGAAGGCATAGAGCGCCGGCAATGCCCCCGCCGCACGGGCCGGCAACTCCGGCGACTTGAGATACGCCACCCAGGCAGCGATCAACCCGAGGAAGAACGCCGCCGCCGGCGTCCACACCACCCAGGTCGGAACCTCGTGCATGGCGTGCATCAGATGTTCGCGGAAGGCGAGGCTGCCGCGCCAGAAGGCAGCACCCTGTTCGGCACCGACAAACTGTTCGTGCCAGACCCAGCCGGCAAGCAAGGCCCCGCCGCCAAGGAGGAACAGCGGCAACAGCATCGACCACGGGCTTTCGTGCGGATGATAACCCGCGGTGCCGACCGGCGCCGATGCCGCCACCGGCGTATGGTCGTGCGCATGGGCCGCGCTGTCAGTGGTGCCTTCGGTGTCATGACCGTGGTGGCCGTCGTGCACCGCATGCTGGATATGCTCCGACCCGGCCCAGCGCGGTGCGCCATAGAAGGTCAGGAACACCAGCCGCCACGAATAGAAACTGGTCAGCAAGGCCACCAGCGCGCCGACGAAAAATGCCGTCTGCGACGCGCTCGAACCATTGGCAAAGGCTGCCTCCAGAATGGCGTCTTTCGAATAATAGCCGGCGGTGAAGAAGAAGCCGGTCAAAGCCAGCGTGCCCACCGTCATCAGCGCAAAGGTCACGGGGATGTGTTTCCGGAGACCGCCGTAGAAGCGCATGTCCTGTTCATGGTGCATGGCATGGATCACCGACCCGGCGCCCAGGAACAGCAATGCCTTGAAGAAGGCATGGGTGAACAGGTGGAACATCGCCGCGCCATAGGCGCCCGACCCGGCGGCGAAGAACATGTAGCCCAGCTGCGAGCAGGTCGAATAGGCAATCACGCGCTTGATGTCGGTCTGCACCAGCGCCACGCTTGCCGCGAACAGTGCCGTCGCGGCGCCGACGTAGGTCACCACCGTCTGCGCCGTGACGCTTGCTTCGAACATCGGCGACAGGCGGCACACCATGAACACGCCCGCCGTCACCATCGTCGCTGCATGGATGAGCGCGGAAACCGGCGTCGGCCCTTCCATGGCATCAGGCAGCCAGGTGTGGAGCCCGAGCTGCGCCGACTTGCCCATCGCGCCGACGAACAGCAGCAGGCAGATCGTCGTCATCACGTCGAACCGCGCGCCGAGGAAGGAGAAGGTGGCCCCCGCCTGCCCCGGCACCGCCGCGAGAATGGCGTCGATCGACACGGTGCCGAACACCAGGAACGTCGCGAAAATCCCCAGCGAAAAGCCGAAATCGCCGACGCGGTTGACAACAAACGCCTTGATGGCGGCCGCATTGGCGCTCGGCTTGTGATACCAGAAACCGATCAGCAGATACGACGCCAGCCCGACGCCTTCCCAGCCGAAGAACATCTGCACGAGGTTGTCGGCGGTCACCAGCATCAGCATCGCAAAGGTGAACAGCGACAGATAGGCGAAGAACCGCGACTGCGACGGGTCTTCCTCCATATAGCCCCAGCTGTAGAGGTGGACGAGCGCCGACACGCTGGTCACCACCACCAGCATCACCGCCGTCAGCGTATCGACCTTCAGCGCCCATTGTACCGACAGGTCACCTGACTGGATCCAGTCGAGCACCGGCACGGTGTAGCCAGCGGCGCCGTCGAGCCAGAACTGGGCAAAAATCGCCCAGGACAGCCCGGCCGAAACGAACAGCCCGGCCGTCGTGATGATCTTCGCCGGCACATGGCCGATGACACGCCCGCCAAGGCCGGCGACGAGCGCGGTGATCAGCGGCAGAAAGACAAGCAGGGTGATCAACCGTTCAACCCTTCATCATGTCATTGCCGTCGACCGCAATCGTGCCGCGGTTGCGGAAATAGATGACCAGGATGGCAAGCCCGATCGCCGCCTCACCGGCAGCGACGGTCAGTACGAACATCGCGAAAATCTGGCCATGGACCTGTTGGAGATAGGCCGAGAAGGCGATGAAGTTGATGTTCACCGCGAGCAGGATCAGCTCGATCGACATCAGGATGATGATGACATTCTTGCGGTTGATGAAGATACCGAGTACCCCCAGCACGAACAGCGCTGCCGACACCGCCAGATAATGGGTCAGTCCGATCACAGCTCGACCCCCTGGCCGACCCCGGGCTGCGCCTTGCGGACCGCCTTGCCCGGCGTCATGGCGACCTGATGGCTGATGTTCTGGCGCTTGGTGCCGACGCGCTGGCGATGGGTCAGCACGATTGCGCCGATCATCGACACCAGCAGCACCAGCCCGGCGGCCTGGAAGACGTAGAGATAGCGGGTGTACAGCTGCGACCCGATCCACTGGGTGTTGCTCATCCCCGCCGGCGTGTTGCCCAGCGCCTCATGCATCACCACGCCCTGCCCCGGCGCCCAGGCGCCGACGGCAAGCAGGATCTCGGCCAGGATGATCCCGGCAACGAGCAACCCGAGCGGCAGGTAGCGCGACAAGCCGCTGCGCAGATCGGCAAAGTCGATGTCGAGCATCATCACGACGAACAGGAACAGCACCGCGACAGCGCCGACATAGACGATGATCAGCAGCATCGCGAGGAACTCCGCCCCCAGCAGGATGAACAGCCCGGCGGCGTTGAAGAAGGCGACGATCAGCCACAGCACCGAATGCACCGGGTTGCGCGCCGTGATCACCGCCACGCCGGCGATCAACATCACCACCGAAAACAGGTAGAAAGAGAAAACCGCGACGGTCACTGGCGTTTCCCGCTGTCACGCCGACGGCGGCAACCCTGCGTCCCGACGAAAGGGGTGCAGGCTCGCGCCTTCGGAACGATGACGTCTGCTGAAGTACGGCAGCCTGCCGCAGCGAATGGACGCGCTGTTACCGCCACGGTGCATCCGCCGCAAGGTTCGCAGCGATGCTCCGCTCCCACTTGTCGCCATTGGCGATGAGTTTCGCCTTGTCGTAGATCAGTTCTTCGCGCGTCTCGGTCGAAAATTCGAAATTGGCCGTTTCGACGATGGCATCGACCGGGCACGCCTCCTGGCACAGCCCGCAATAGATGCACTTGGTCATGTCGATGTCGTAGCGCGTCGTGCGCCGGCTGCCATCAGCCCGTGGCTCGGCCTCGATGGTGATCGCCAACGCCGGGCACACCGCCTCGCACAGCTTGCACGCAATACAGCGTTCCTCGCCATTGGGGTAACGCCGCAGGGCATGCTCGCCGCGGAACCGCGGGCTCAGCGGGCCCTTTTCATAGGGGTAGTTGAGCGTCACCTTCGGCCGGAAGAAATATTTCATCGTCAAGCCGAGTCCGGCGATGAATTCGAGCAAAAGCAGTGATTTGGCAGCGCGAAAAACAGCGGTCACAGGCCAACACTCCCTGGGGCCGTCGCGAATTTGTCGGTGAAGAACAGCAGCCAGCCCGAAACCACGACGACCCAGCCGAGCGACAGCGGCAGGAATACCTTCCACCCCAGCCGCATCAGCTGGTCATAACGATAGCGCGGCACCGCCGCCTTCACCCAGGCGAAGCAGAAGAACATGAATGCCATTTTGAGCAGCATCCAGACGAAACCCGGCACCACGTACAAAGGCGCCCAGTCGAGCGGCGGCAGCCACCCCCCGAGGAACAGCACCGGAATGAGCGCGCACATGAACAGGATGTTCGCGTATTCCCCGAGGAAGAACAGCGCGAACGACATCGACGAATATTCGATCTGATAGCCGGCGACCAGTTCCGATTCCGCTTCGGGCAGATCGAACGGTGGCCGGTTGGTTTCGGCCAATGCCGTGATGAAGAACATGATCGCGCTGGGGAACAGCAGCGGGTTGAAGATGTTGCCGTTGAGGATGCCGAGCACATTGCCCTTTTGCGCCAGCACGATCTCGCTGAGGTTGAGGCTTTGGGCATAAAGCATGACCGCGACGAGGATGAACCCCATCGACACTTCATAGCTGACCATCTGCGCCGCCGACCGCAGCCCGCCGAGGAACGGGTATTTGGAGTTCGACGCCCAACCCGACATGATGATGCCATAGACACCCATCGACGAGACAGCGAACACGTACAAAAGCCCGACGTTGAGATCGGCAAGCACCAGCCCGGCATCGAACGGCATGACCGCCCAGATCGCCAGCGCCAGCACGAAACTGATCATCGGTGCCAGCAGGAAGACCGCCGTCGAGGCGCCCGACGGAATGATGGTTTCCTTCAGGAACAGCTTGGCCGCATCGGCAAAGGTCTGCAGCAGCCCGAACGGCCCGACTACATTGGGCCCGCGCCGCATCTGCATCGCCGCCCAGATCTTGCGATCGGCATAGACCGCCATGGCGACGCCGACCATGACCGGCAGGATGATCGCGAGGATGAGCAGCAGATTGGCCGCGAACCAGCCCGGCCCATCGCCCAGCCACGCCTGGAATTGCCCCGTGAAGGTCACTCGGCGGCCTCCTGCAACGGCTGCAGGATCTGCGCCACGCAATCCGCCATCGTCTCGCTGGCGCGCGCAATCGGATTGGTCAGATAATAGTTGGAAATCGCCAGCGGCAACGGGCCCGTCGGCGCCGGCATCGCGGGCAAGGCCGCGCCGGGCGTCGTCACCACGGCTTCGCCACCGGCCAGGTGCGGCCATTCGGCGCCAATACGCGCGCGCAGCATCGGCAGATCGTCATAGGGCAAAGGCTGACCGAGCACCGCCGACAGCGCGCGAAGGATCGTCCAGTCTTCCCGGGCATCGCCCGGCGGGAACACGGCGCGAAGCCCACGCTGGACCCGGCCTTCCAGATTGACCCAGGTGCCGGGCTTTTCGCTAAAAGCCGCCGCCGGCAAAATCACATCGGCGTGGCGCACGCCGCGGTCGCCGTGCGTGCCGATGTAGACGGTGAACGCACCGGCGCCGGCATCGACTTCGTCTGCACCGAGCAGGAACAGGGCCTTCACACCGCTATCCGCCGCAATCGCTTCGACGCCATCGGCGACCAGCCCGAGATCGAGCGCGCCGACCCTTGCCGCTGCCGTGTGCAGCACATTCCAGCCCTGCCAGCCGTCGCGCACCAGATGCGCGCCGGCAAAGGCCTGCGCCGCGCCGAACAGCCCCGGCACCATCAGCGCCCCCATGCCGACGATCACCGCCGGGCGTTCGGCCGCTGCCAGCGCCGCCACCAGCGCTTCCGGGACGTTGGCCAGCAGCCCGGCGTCGTCCCCCAGCCATGTCACCGGATAGGACAGGTCGACCGCAGGGCCGATCGCGAACACCTTCGAAAGCCCGCGCGCCGCCTTCTTGCGCAGCCGGACATTCAACAGCGGCGCCTCGCGCCGCGGGTCGCACCCGACCAGCACCACGACATCGGCGTTCTCGATCCCGGCAAGGCCCGAATTGAACAGATAATCGCTCCGTCCGGCGCTGCCGAACACCGCCCCGTCCTGGCGCGATTCGATCCGTTTCGCTCCCAGGGTGCCGAGCAGATCCTTGAATGCCACCATGTCCTCGACCGCGGCCAGATCGCCGACGATGCCGGCGATCGCGTCACCCGGGATACCCGCCAGCCCGTCCTTGATCGCGGCAAAGGCTTCGGTCCACGTCGCTGCCACCAGCGCGCCGCCGCGGCGCACATAGGGACGGTCGAGCCGGCGCTCGGCCAGTCCGTCATGCGCAAAGCGCGCCTTGTCGCTCAGCCACTCCTCGTTGACATCGTCGTTGATGCGCGGCGTCACGCGCAACACTGCCGGGCCACGCGATCCGATGACGATGTTGGAGCCGATGGCATCCATCACGTCGATGCCGTCGGTCTTCTTCAGCTCCCAGGGGCGCGCCTGAAAGGCGTAGGGCTTGGACGTCAGCGCGCCGACCGGGCACAAGTCGATGATGTTGCCCGATACCTCCGACGTCACCGCCTTTTCCAGATAGCTGGTGATCTGCATGTTCTCGCCGCGCCCGATCGCGCCGATCTCCTCGACGCCGGCGACTTCCTGCGCAAAACGCACGCAGCGGGTGCAATGGATGCATCGCGTCATGGTGGTCTTGACCAGCGGACCCATGAACTTCTCGGTCACCGCGCGCTTGTTCTCGTGATAGCGGGTGAAGCCCTTGCCATAGGCAATGCTCTGGTCCTGCAGGTCGCATTCACCGCCCTGGTCGCAGATCGGGCAATCGAGCGGATGGTTGATGAGCAGGAACTCCATCACCCCCTCGCGCGCCTTCTTCACCTTGGCGGTCGTCGTCATGACCACCTGGCCATCGGCCGCGGGCATTGCGCAGCTGGCGACGGGCTTGGGCGACTTTTCCATCTCGACGAGGCACATGCGGCAATTGCCGGCGATGCTCAGCCGTTCATGGTAGCAGAAACGCGGGATTTCGGCGCCGGCGGCTTCGCACGCCTGCAGCACGGTGGCGCCGGCCGGCACTTCGACTTCAACGCCATCTACGGTCAATTTCGGCATGGGTCAGCGGGCTCCCGCCGGGACATGCACATCATGGGCATCGGAATATACGGGATGGCGGCTCGCCATAGTGTGATCCAAAGCTGGGCGCGGCACGACACCGTCTTGCCGCGGCTATAGCGAGCGCACCCGCCGATGGGAAGCACCCGTCGCCGCGTCCTGCCGCAATGCAAAAAAGGCCCGGGGGAACCCGGGCCTTTTCACGGAACGCAGATCGCCGCGCGCTGACCCTTACGCGCCAGCGACGCGCATCAGGCGTTGACCTGGTGACCCTTGCGGGCGCGTGCGGCAAAGCCGACAGCGCCGAAGCCGATCAACAGCATGGCCCAGACGCTCGGTTCCGGAACCGTTGCACCGCCGCCACCGCCGCTGGTGACGATCGAGACGTTGTCGATCGCCGGACCGAAGGGCGAAAATTCGGCACTGGCAAACGTCAGCACGCTGGTGTTCGAAAAGGCCGTGAAGTCGTAGCTGTACGTCAGCCAGTTCATGTTCGACCGCGAATTGCCCGGCGTGATCTCATAGCTGATCACGTTCGGCAGCGATCCGCTGATGCTCGACACCAGCACCTTGTTGCCGAGACCACCATCGGGGTTGCCCGACACGTCGAAGGTCACCGTATAGGTCGTGCCGGCGACGGTCGCGATCGTCTGCGACAAGCTGCCCGAGCTGAGTGCCGAGAGATCGATCGAACGCACGCCGTCCGATGCCTGCCAATAGCTGCCGATGTAATCGACGCCGAAGCCACCGACGGTCCAGCCGGTAATCGCAGTGCTGCCGACATTTTCCGTGCTGAAGACACCGGGATCGGTGCCGAGTTCAAAGCTGCCGTTGGTGATGATGGCAGCGTTGGCCGACACCGCCATAAGGCCCGCGCCGATAACGGCGACCGCCCGAATTACCCTGTTCATGCACTAAACTCCACTAACAAACCCCGCAATACTTACCAATGCAATAACCATGCCAATTGACCCCGACATTCTATTTCAGTCAGTTAAGAATTCATAACACATCCATAATGTAAACCAGGTCTTACACTATTCCAGCCGTCTCATGTGCGTATCCGAAACGATCTAGTACAGACCGTCGTTATATTGGTTTCTAAATTGCTGAAGTTGGCCGCGGAGCCGTAATGAAATATGCGCTGTCGGGAAGTTTATTGCTCAGTCCACCGCAAAAAATGGGAACCGATCGCATCTCGGGGCGTTTTGGCGGCCGGCTTAAGGACTCTCACAAGACGGATGGAATAGAGAGGTCTTGGACGTGCCCGGGGGGATAGCGCCATTCCGGCGCAGGGCCGTCCGGGAGCACTGAGCACATGGGTGGGATCAAGACGTTGACCGCGGCACTCGGGTGTGCGCTCGCGGTGACTGCAACACCGGCCGCAGCCGCGCTGCTGCCGCAGTCCTGGAATGGGTATCATTGGGCGCGAACCGGCCCGCTGCAGATTGCCATCGGCAGCAATATCAGTTCCACATGGGTGCCCTATCTGGCGACCGCAGCGAACGCCTGGTCCGCCGCCGACAACATCGACTTCCTGGTGACGACGGGCGCCAGCAACCCATCGACCTGCAACCCAAAATTCGGCGGTGTCCAGATCTGCAGCGCCAATTACGGTGCCAATGGCTGGCTGGGCTATACCAACATCTGGCTGTCGGGCGGCTTCGTCGTCCAGGCGACGGTCAAGCTCAACGACTTCTATTTTGCGACGACAAGATACAACACCGCCGCCTGGCGCGACTATACGGTCTGCCAGGAACTCGGCCACACCCTCGGCCTCGACCATACCAACGCTGTTCGCACCAATGCCAACACCGGCAGTTGCATGGATTATACCAATGATGCAGCCGGTACCGCCGGCGGCGCCAACGGCACATTGGCGAACACCCGTCCCAACGCCGTGGACTTTGCAGCGCTAAACGCGATCTATGCCAATCTCGATCGGACGCAGCTGCCTTCGACGCGCATTCGCCTCGGGATCGGCATGACGGTCGACGGCGGCGACATGCAGACCTTTGCCATGGTCCCGGAACCCGGCAGCTGGGCGATGCTGATCGCAGGCTTTGGCCTGGTCGGCGCCATTCAGCGCCGGCAGCGTGCGGTGCTGGCCTAGCACACCTTCGTCCCCCGGGACGCGGCGGCCGTTGCGGCGGCTGCCGCGTCCCGGCATAGGGGGGCGATGACCAGCCCCATCCACATCGTCGGCGGCGGCCTCGCCGGTTCGGAAGCGGCCTGGGCCTGCGCCCGCGCCGGCATTCCCGTCATTCTTCACGAAATGCGCGGCGTGCAGGGCACCGAAGCGCACCACACCGACAAGCTCGCCGAGCTCGTCTGTTCGAACAGTTTTCGGTCGGACGATCCCGACAACAACGCCGTCGGGCTGATCCATCAGGAAATGCGCGCGCTCGGCAGCCTCATCATGGCCGCCGCCGACGCTGCGCGGGTGCCCGCCGGGTCGGCGCTGGCCGTGGATCGGGATGATTTCGCCGGGCGCGTCACCGCCGCCATCGATGCCGAACCCCTTATCACCGTCCGCCGGGAACTGGTCGCCGGGCTGCCGCCGGCCGACTGGCGCAATGTCATCATCGCCACCGGCCCCCTGACCGCGACGCCGCTCGCCGAGGCCATTCGCGACCTGACCGGACAGGAAAGCCTCGCTTTTTTCGACGCCATCGCGCCGGTCATCCACCGCGATTCGATCGACATGGACATCGCCTGGGCCCAATCGCGCTGGGACCGGCCCAACGAGCATGGCGACACGCAGGATTATCTCAACTGCCCGCTCGACAAGGATCAGTATAATGCCTTTGTCGACGCGATGCTCGCCGCGGAAACCACCGATTTCAAGGACTGGGAAGCCAACACCCCCTATTTCGATGGCTGCATGCCGATCGAGGTGATGGTCGAACGCGGTCGCAACACGCCGCGCTTCGGACCGATGAAACCCGTCGGCCTGACCAACCCGCGTACCGGCAGGCGTGCCTGGGCCGTCGTCCAGTTGCGTCAGGACAATGCCCTCGGCACGCTGTGGAACATGGTCGGATTTCAGACCAAGATGCGCCATGCCGACCAGGTCCGGGTTTTCCGGATGATCCCGGGGCTCGAAAAGGCCGAATTTGCCCGCCTGGGTGGGCTGCACCGCAACACCTTCATCAAGTCGCCGGTGCTGCTCGACGACACGCTGCGCCTCAAGGCAGACCTGCGACTGCGCTTTGCCGGGCAGATCACCGGTTGCGAAGGCTATGTCGAATCGGCCGCGATCGGGCTGCTCGCCGCGCGCTTCGCCATCGCCGACGCCCGGGGCGACACCCCGGTGCCGCCCCCGGTCACGACGGCGCTGGGCGCACTCCTCGGCCACATCACCGGCGGCGCCGACGCCAAGCATTTCCAGCCGATGAACGTCAACTTCGGCCTGTTTCCGCCGCTGGTGCCGCCGCCGCTTTCGAAGGATCAGCGCAAGCCGGCGCTTGTCGCGCGCGCGCGCGCCGACCTCGCCGGCTGGATGGCGGCATAGCCGTGGCCGGCGGCGGATCGGCCCTGCTGGCGCCGGCATTCGCGCGCATCAACCGGGCGCGGCGCTGGTTCGATTCCCCCGCCGGCGGGCGCTTCAAGATGATCGCCAGCTTCGTCATGTCGGCGATCATCCTGGGACTGCTCGCCCAGGCCATCTTCGATGTCGGCTGGCGCCAGCTCGTCGCCGTCACACCGACCCGGCCGCTCTACTGGCTGTTGTTCCTCGCCTTCTATTTCCTGCAACCGCTCGTCGATTGGGAGATCTTCCGCCACTGGTGGCGGCTCGGCTGGCGTACCCTCGCCATGTTCCTGAAACGCCGGGTGATGAACGAGGCGCTGTTCAGCTATGCCGGCGACGCGTTCATGATGGCCTGGGCGGCGACGCGCTTCAAGATCGCCTTCACCCCCGACGATGCGGCGGCGCCCAAGCTCGGGCGCGGCGACGGCCCCGGCAGCCATGCCGCCGAAGCCCCGATCGCGGCGATCAAGGACGTCGCCATCATGTCCGGCCTTGCCGGCAATCTGTTTACCCTGCTGATGCTCATCCTCGCCGTCGTGCTGGGCGGCGAGACCATCCTCAACAGCGAGGTCGACCCGACAACGGTGCGCCGCATGATCATCGGCTTTGCCCTGCTCATCGCGCTCAGCCTGACCATCGTCTTCAACCGCAACCGGCTGCTGACGCTTACCGTCGCTGCCAACATGCGCAGCTTCTGGCTCCACCTGTTTCGCGTCTCGGCGATGCATTTCCTGCTGGTTGCCACCTGGTTCGTCGCCCTGCCGGCGATCGGCGTCGGCACCTGGCTGGTACTGGGTGCACTGCGCCTCGTCATCGGCCGTATGCCGGTGCCCAACAAGGAACTGCTGTTCGCCGCCCTCGCCGTCGACCTGACCGGTGATGCTTCGGTGCAGGTCGCGGCGTTGATGGCGGCGCAGGGCGTGCTCTACCTCGCCGCCCATGGACTGTCCTGGCTGCTGGCGATCGGCATTGAGGCAAGCGACCCTGCCCCTGACGCGGGTCAGAAGGAATAGACCAGCGTCACCCGGCTCGTCGTGTCGACCCTTTCCAGCCCCGGGGGCGGATTGCTCTCGCTGTTGAGCTGGAACGACATCCGCGCCGACATGGCCCCCGTCACCTTCGCCGTCACCGCGGTCAGCGAAAAGACCGACATGTTGCTGCTGTCGTCGTACACGGTTGCATTCTGGCTCAGCGTCAGCGTCTTGTTGATCAACCACTTGCCGTTCAGACCGCCACGGGCGGCGAACACGTTGCTGTTGATGCCACTTGTGTAAAGCGTCTGGCGCAGCGCCGCGCCGCCTTCCAGAGCAAGGCTGATATTCGATCGGTTGATCAGCTTGTAGCCAAGCCCGAGCGACTGGGCGAAGCGTCGGCTGAACCCGGAAAACACGTCCCGTTCATAGGCAATCGTCTGCAGGGCATAGGCGTCGGGCGTGATGCTGTAATTGCCCTCATAGCCGGCAAAATAGCGTTCACGCGATTTCACCCCCTGGTCTTCCTGGTAATCGACCTGCCCGCGCAGCGAGTGCTTCCATTCGCGCGTCACCTTGGCGACGTTGACACCGATGGCGACCCCGCGATTGTCGGTGTTCCCCGACGCGGCGAAACCGCCGACTTCGCCGGATCCGCTCCAACCTTCGAGAACGCCCTGCGTTGCCAGTTTCAGTTCGTGCGAAGCCGCCTGGGCACGATTGTGCATCGCCACCCGTGCGTCGATCTCGGCCGTGGCACCGGGGTTGGTCTTGCGCGCGATCTCGGCGACGATCCTCAGCTGGTCGGGCTTGGCGGCGGCGGCATCGATCATCGCCGCCACGGCGGGTGGCAGGCTAGCCGCGGCCACAGGTGCCGCGCCAAGCACGGCCGAAATCAGAAATATGGGCATTTTCATCATGTTGCTCACGAAGGCCTTGTTGCATAGCGATTCGGGTGGAAACAAGGCTTTTGCGGCCACTCGCAGTTGTCACCGGCGCGGTGCCGGCGCTATTCAGCGGCATGACAATCGCCGATATCCAGCCGATTCGCCTCAGCCTTGTCGATACCGACCTTCCGGCCGCCGCTGCCGCCTTCGGTGATGCCTTCCGCCGCACCGGCTTCGCTGTCGTCGCCGACCATGGCATTCCGCAGTCGCTCATCGACCGCGCGCTGATCGCCACCCGTGCGCTGTTCGCGCTGCCGGCCGCGACCAAGGCACGTTACGTCATTCCGGGCGGCGGTGGCCAGCGCGGCATGACCGCCTTCGGCATCGAAGCTGCCAAGGGCGCAGCGCGCGCCGACCTGAAAGAATTCTGGCATGTCGGCCGCGACCTGCCGGCCGGCCACCGTTTCAGCGCGACCATGCCGCCCAATATCTGGCCCGACGAAGTCCCGGACTTTCATGCCGCCGTCGGCGCGCTCTATGCCGCGCTCGATGCCGCCGGCCGCCGCATGCTGCGGGCCATCGCCGTCCATCTGCAGCGCGCCCCGGACTTCTTCGACGAGCCGGTGGCCGAGGGCAATTCGATCCTGCGCCTGCTCCATTATCCGCCGGTGCAGATCGCCGAGGCCGGGGCCATCCGTGCCGGCGCCCATGAGGACATCAACGTCATCACCCTGCTGCTGGGCGCCGAGGAAGCCGGGCTGCAGCTTCTGTCGCCCGATGGCACATGGCACGACATCGCCGCGCCCCAAGGCAGCCTGGTGTGCAACATCGGCGACATGCTGCAGCGCCTCACCGGGGGCCGGTTGCCGTCGACGACGCACCGGGTCGTCAACCCGGTGCCGGAACGTGCGGCCTTCCCGCGCTATTCGACGCCGTTCTTCCTGCATTTCCGGCCCGATTACCGGATCGAAACGATGCCCGGTGGCCCGTTGACCGCCCCGCCCATCACCGCCGATGCCTATCTTCACGAGCGGCTGCGCGAAATCAAACTTCTGTAACATTCATGCCGCATTGCGAGCGGCAACCAGGGAAAGTCGATTCATGCGCGCTGTCACCCGTCTTCTGGCTGTCCTGCTGGCAACACCGGCAATGGCGGCCCCGACCCTCCAGACGCCGCAGGCCGACGCCTTCTGGGATGCCGGCCGCGCTGCGCTCAACCAGCGCATGACCGTGGTGAACCGCCCGAAACACGCCAAAAACGTCATCCTGATGATCGGCGACGGCATGGGCATCAGCACCATCACCGCCGCGCGCATTTTCGACGGCCAGCACCCGGGGGACGGCCTGCCGCGCCGCAGCGGCGAAGAGAACAGCCTCGCCTTCGAACGCCTGCCCAATGTCGCACTGGTCAAGACCTATAACGCCAATGCCCAGGTGCCGGACAGCGCCGGCACGGCCAGCGCCATGAACACCGGCGTCAAGACCGATATCGGCGTCATCAATTTCTATGCGGGCCAAGGCCCAGACGCCTGCAAGACGCCCGACAAGCTGCCGCGAACCCTTGCCGAGATCGCCAAGGATCGCGGCATGGCGGTCGGCGTTGTCACGACGACGCGCATCACCCATGCGACGCCGGCCGCCGTCTATGGCCACGCCTACAGCCGCAACTGGGAAGGCGCTGACAAGGCCTTTCCCGCAGCCGCCCGCGCCGCCGGTTGCCCCGATCTCGCCACCCAGCTGGTGGACTTCCGCCCCGGCGGCGGCCTCGATATCGTTCTCGGCGGTGGGCTTGAACGGTTCCGGCCGGTCGCTGCCGGCGGCTTGCGTGACGATGGCGCCGATCTCGTCGCCAAATGGCAGGCGCGCTTCCCAAGGGGCCAGTTCGTCGGCAACGCTGCCGACTTCCGCGCCATCACCGCGGCCCCCGGACCGGTGCTCGGGCTGTTCACCGCCGATCACCTCAGCTTCGAGGCCGATCGCGATCCGGCGATCGAACCCAGCCTGACCGAGCTGGCGACCTTTGCCGTCAAGCGCCTGCAGGCGTCATCCCCCAAGGGCTATTATCTGATGGTCGAAGGTGGCCGGATCGACCATGCCCATCACGGGACCAATCCCTATCGCGCGCTCACCGACGCCCAGCAGTTCAGCCGTGCCGTCGCCGCCGTGCTCAAATCGGTCGACCTCAACGACACGCTGGTGCTGGTCACCGCCGACCACAGCCATACGTTGAACATGGCGGGCTACCCCGAACGCGGCAACGATATCCTTGGCTATATCAAGAACGCCAAGGGCGGCGAAGGCGGGCCCCTGGTCAGCAAGGAAGGCTATGCGCTGGACGATCGTGGCCGGCCGATGACCACCCTCACCTATGCCAATGGCCCGTTCCTCAGCCCCGGGCTGTCGCGCCTGCTGCCGCCCACCGACAAGAATTATCTCACCGACAAGGTCTACGGCACCCAGAGCGAGTCGCATGGCGGCGAGGATGTCGCGCTGTTCGCCGATGGTCCGCGCGGGAATCTCGTCGGCGGCGTCCTCGAACAGAATGTCATCTTCCACATCATCGCCCAAGCGCTGGGCTGGAATTAGACCGGCAGCGCTTATTGGCTGACCTGCACCGCCGGCCGTGCAGCGCCCGACCGATCAGCGCCCGACCCGACTTCGGCCCCGACCCCGGCCCCCGCACCGGCAATGCCGAACGCCGCCGCAGCACCGATCGCCAGGCCGACCAGAAGGCCCAATATCCCCAGCAGTCGAGTCACGCCGACACGTCCCGCGGGACGTGCATCCTTGTTTTCCACTGATTATCCTGACGCGACAGCATGTATGATCTGCCCAATTTCATGCAAATCTCGTGCCACGCCCGGGTCGCACGCCAAGTCGCTGAATTTGCTACCTACAGCTCTGACCGGTCATCAATGATTGTAAACCTGTCCGACACCTGGCCGTAGCGTGCCGAAATGAAGGTCAGGCCATCGGCCGGGGCGTTGAGCCCCAATGCGCGGCGATCGCAGGCCGCCAGCGCCGATGCCAGCGTTGCCGCCGACCAGCGCCCCTGCCCGACCAGCTTGAGACAGCCGACCATCGAACGCACCTGGTGGTGCAGAAACGAGCGTGCCTCGGCGACCACCGATATCAGCTCGCCATCCCGCGCCACGTCGAGGCGGTCGAGCGTCTTGATGGGTGACGCCGACTGGCACGCGGTCGACCGGAACGTGGTGAAATCATGCCGTCCGACGAGCAGTTGCGCCGCCGCAGCCATGGCGTCGGCATCCAGCAGCGCCGGCACCTGCCATGCCAGACCGCGCTGAACCGTCAACGGCGCGCGCCGGTTGATGATGGTGTAGCGATAGGCCCGCCCGGTGCAGTCGAACCGGGCATGAAAGCCCGGAGCCTCCACGCAATCGAGCACCGCGATCGGCTGCGGCCGCAGGCGCCCGTTGATCGCTTCCACCAGCCGGAACGGCGTGAACGGTCGCGCCAGGTCGAAATGGGCCACCATCGCCGCGGCATGGACCCCGGCATCGGTGCGTCCGGCACCATGAACCTGCACCGTTTCACCGCTGATGGCATGGATCGCCGCCTCGATGGCACCCTGGACCGATGGCGCATTGTCCTGCCGCTGCCAGCCGGCATAGGGCCGGCCATCGAACTCGACAGTGATCCGAAACCGCGTCGTCACGCCGGATCGACGGCGGTTCCCGGCGGCAGCGGCCAGCCATTGAGCAGGTCGGCCGTCGGCATTGCCGGCTTGCCGGCGCGCTGCACCAGCGTCGGCCGCAACCCGCCCGCCGCGGTGCCGATGGTCAGCTGGCCATCGGCAATCACGCCCGGGGTGAAATGCCCCGTCACGACCGACGCTGCCAGAATCTTCAGCCGTTCGCCGCCGATCAGCGTCCATGCGCCAGGTGCCGGATTGAAAGCCCGCACTGCCCGCGCCACCGCCTCGGCAGTCTGCCCGAAGTCGAGCCGCGCTTCGGCCTTGCCGATCTTGGGCGCCAGCGTCACGCCTTCGTCGGGCTGCGGCACGCGCGGACAGGTTCCGGCCAGCGCCTCGACGACCAGCCGCGCACCCATTGCGGCGAGTTCCGCCGTCAGCGCGCCCGCCGTCTTGTCACCCACCGGCGTCGCATCGGACAGGATCATCGGCCCGGTATCGAGCCCGGCTGCCATCGCCATGATGGTAACACCGGTTTCCGTATCGCCAGCGAGGATGGCACGCTGGATCGGTGCCGCGCCGCGCCAGCGCGGCAACAGCGAGGCATGGATGTTGATGCAGCCAAGCACCGGCGCGTCGAGCACCGCCTGTGGCAACAGCAAACCATAGGCCGCGACCACCGCCACCTCGGCATTCCATGCGGCGAACTGTGCCTGGGCATCGGCCGTCTTCAACGTCGCGGGCGTTTCGACCGGCAGCCCCAGGGCTTCGGCACGCACATGAACGGCAGACTTGGCAAGGGCCTTGCCGCGCCCCGCCGGTTGCGGCGCGCGGGTGTAGACCGCAACGACATCATGCCCCGCCGCAATCAGCGCCTCGAGTGCCGGCACCGCAAAGGGCGGCGTGCCCATGAAGATCGTTCGCATTGCCGCAGGCTATCGCTTATTCGGGGCCGCCACGCCAGTGTCGCCCCCGCTGCCGCCTCAGTTGGTGACCGCCACCACGGTAACGGCGCGGCGATTGCGTGCGAACGCGGATTCGTCACTGCCTTCGGCGACCGGGCGTTCCTTGCCATAGCTGATCGTGGTCATCCGGCTGGTCGCAACACCCTGCGCCGCCAGGAAGTTCTTCGCTGCCGTGGCGCGGCGATCGCCGAGCGCGAGGTTATACTCGCGGGTGCCGCGTTCATCGGTATGTCCTTCGACCGTCACCTTGACCGTCGGGTAGCGCGCCAGCCATTCGGCCTGCTTGCCCAGAATGGTCTTGGCTTCGTCGTCGATATCATAGCTGTCATAGGGAAACAGCACCGTGTCGCTGCCCGACTGGGCAACGAAATCAGCCGAGGAGCCGGGGATGTTGGTCGACCCGACACCGGTGGTCGGCGCGCCGGCATTGGGATCGCGCGGGGTGGTGTCGGTCGCAGGGGCCGTGACGGCGCTCGGCGGTGCCGGCGGCAGATCCTTCTTCTTGGTGGCGCAAGCCGATACACCCAGCGCCAGCACGGTGATGACGGGCAGAACAATCAGACGCTGCGACATCGCAAAACCTTCCTCGATGAGTTCAGAAAAACCTTAGCACAGCAACGCCGGACGCTGCGACCCCGTTCCAATTGCAACGCAATCTATGGCAATAGCGGCGACCAGGCCGGGTCGGAGCCATCGAGCGGTGTCGGCACCTTGCGCTCGTTCTGTCCGGACAGGTCGACCGAATAGAGATCGACCGGGCCACCCCGCGCCGAACGGAAGAACAGGATGACCCGGCCATTGGGCGACCAGGTCGGGCCTTCGTCCTGATAGGCATTGGTCAGCAGACGCTCGCCCGAACCATCGGGCTTCATCACGCCGATCGAGAACCGCCCGCCACCGATCCGCGTGAAGGCGATCAGGTCGCCACGCGGGCTCCACACCGGCGTGGCGGCGCGGCCGTCGCCGAAGCTGATGCGCTGCTGTCCCGAACCATCGGCATTCATGACATAGAGTTGCTGGGACCCGCCGCGGTCGCTTTCGAAGACGATACGGCTGCCATCGGGCGAATAGCTCGGCGCCGTGTCGATGCCGGGCTGGGTCGTCAGCCGCGTCAGCCGGCGGCTGGCAATATCCATCCGGTAGACATCGGTGTTGCCGCCGACCGACATCGAGAAGATCAGGTTGCTGCCATCGGGCGAAAACCGCGGTGCAAAGCTCATGTTCGGAAAATCGCCGATCGCCTGCTGGCGCCCCGACCCCAGGGTGTAAAGCCAGACCCGCGGCCGATTGCCCTCGAACGACATATAGGTGATGGTCTGCTGGTTCGGCGCGAAACGCGGCGTCAGCACCAGATTCTGGCCGCTGGTCAGAAAGCGATGCCCGGCACCGTCCTGGTCCATGACCGCCAGCCGCTTGATCCGCTTCGTCTTCGATCCCGTCTCCGACACATAGACGATGCGGCTGTCGAAATAGCCGGTTTCCCCGGTCAGCCGGGCATAGACGAGGTCGGCGCATTTGTGGGCTGCCCGCCGCCAGCCTGCGGCCGTGGTGACAAATCCCTGACGCGCCAGTTCCTCGGCCGAGAACACGTCATAGGCGTAGCAACCGACCGTCACCCCGCCATCCGGGTTGGCCGTGACCGTTCCGGTGACCAGCGCCTGCGCCGCCACCGTGCGCCAGTTGGCGAACTGCGGCCGGGTCACATCGGGCATCGTCACCCGCGTCGTATAGGCGGCCGGGTCGATCGGCCGGAACAGCCCCGACGACTTGAGGTCATCCGCGATGACCTTTGCGACCCGCGCCCCCAGATCACCGGTGCCGCCGGCTTCGGTCGTCGCCTCGGCCGGCGTCGCAAAGGCCGGTATCGCGATCGGCAGCGGCTGGGCGATCCCGGAATTGATATCGACCCGGATCGGCGCGGCGGATGCAGGGCTGAGGGCGGGAGCGGCGAGCGCGCTGAGCGCGAAGAACAGGATACGCATGGCCGGTTGTGTAGCACCGGCCGCCCCGCCCGCGAAACCCGCTATCGCACCTTGGGACATGCAATCATCGCATATCGCCGCACCGCCGCCTTGCGCGCCAGCATGGCGCACGACAGATCGACGCCGTTGACACTGACGCGCGCCAGGATGCGGTCATATCGGTCATAACCTTGCGGCTTGACCAGCACCGGGCCCGACCGGACCAGCCCGATCAGCACCCGCTTCGACGCCGCACCATTGCCCGGCGTGCAACGCCGCCCGGCGTTGCAATGGCCCGGCAGTTCGGGCGCGTCGATGCCCAGCATGCGCACCCGCGCCGGCAGGTTGCGGCACGACAGCGTGTCGCCATCGCTGACCCAGGGGCGTTCGCATATGATGGCGGGAGGCAAGGCGGTCGGCATGGCATTCCCTAACCGTGCTCCGCAATCGGCGCCACTGGTGTTGACCCCCTTGCCGGGGCGCGACTATAGGGGCGCCTCATCAACCAGTGGCAACCGCGCCGCTGGTCCTTTGGCAGCGTAGCTCAGTTGGTGAGAGCGCCGGATTCATAACCCGGAGGTCGGCAGTTCAAATCTGCCCGCTGCTACCAAAGGCCCGCCTCATGTCCCCTTCCGCTCCGCTCTGGTCACTCGTCATCCACGGCGGTTCGGGCCGCATGACTCGCCCGACGATGACCGCCGATGCCGAAGCCGGCTTCCGCGCCGGCCTGGCCACCGCGCTCGCGGTCGGCAGCGCCATCCTCGACAGTGGCGGCACCGCTCTCGATGCCGTTGAGGCTGCGGTCATGACGCTGGAGGATGATCCGCAGTTCAACGCCGGCCGCGGCGCGGTCTTCACCGCCGAAGGTCGCAACGAGCTCGATGCGGCGATCATGGACGGCAGCAGCCGCGCCGCCGGCGCCGTCGCCGGGGTGACGCGCACCCGCAATCCGGTCGCCCTCGCCCGCGCTGTCATGGAACGCACGCCGCATGTGCTGCTGGCGCGCGAGGGTGCCGACTGCTTCGCGCTGGAAGCGGGGTTGCCGCAGGTCGATCCGGCCTGGTTCGGCACCGATGCGCGCTGGCAGGCGCTGACCGCGATGAAGGCCGCTGCCGCGCGCGGCGAATCGGTCTTCGACAAGACACTGAAATACGGCACTGTCGGTGCTGTCGCCCGCGACTCCGCCGGCCATCTGGCAGCCGCCACCTCCACGGGCGGACTGACCGGCAAACGCTGGGGCCGGATCGGCGATTCGCCGATCATCGGCGCCGGCACCTATGCGGATGACCGTTCGGTCGCAGTGTCCGCCACCGGGTCGGGCGAGGACTTCATCCGGGTGGCCGCGGGCCACGAGATCGGCGCGCGCGTGCGGCTGCGCGGGGACGACACCCAGACGGCCGCCGACGCCGTCATCGAGGAGCTGCGGCGCATCGACGGCGATGGCGGCGTCATCTTTGTCGGTGCCGATGGCAGCGCCGGCTGGTCGTTCAACACCCCGGGCATGTTCCGCGCCCGCGTCACCGCCTCTCAATCTCCACTGGTGGCAATCTTCGACGACGAAGGGTAACGTTTGCGTCAACCGCTCGGGAGCTTGCCGCAATGTCGATACCTGCCCAGTTCAAGAACCGCCTGTCGATCCCGGTGATCGGGTCGCCGCTGTTCATCATTTCCGGGCCGGAGCTGGTCATGGCGCAGTGCCGCGCCGGCATCATCGGCAGCTTCCCCAGCCTCAACGCCCGCCCTATTGCCCAGTTCGAGGAATGGCTGCAGCGCCTGTCGACCGAGCTCGGTCCCGACGACGCACCCTATGCCGTCAACCTGATCGTCCACAAATCCAACGACCGGCTGATGGACGATCTGGCGCTGTGCGTGAAATACAAGGTGCCGCTGATCATCACGTCGCTTGGCGCGCGCTACGACGTCAACGAGGCGATCCACAGCTATGGTGGCATCGTGATGCATGACGTCATCACCAATGCCTTTGCGAAGAAGGCGGTTGAAAAGGGCGCCGACGGCCTGATCGCGGTCGCCGCCGGCGCCGGCGGCCATGCCGGCACCACCTCACCCTTCGCGCTGATCCAGGAAATCCGCGAATGGTTCGACGGACCGCTGGCGTTGTCGGGCAGCATCGCCAATGGCGGCGCCGTCCTCGCCGCCGAAGCGATGGGCGCCGATTTCGGCTATATCGGCTCGGCCTTCATCGCCACGGAGGAAGCCCGTGCCGCCTCGGCCTACAAGGACATGATCGTCGATTCCAACGCCGTCGACATCGTTTATTCGAACCTGTTCACCGGCGTGCACGGCAATTACCTGCGTCCGTCCATCGTCAACGCCGGCATGGACCCCGACAATCTCGCCGTCAGCGACCCCAGCGCCATGAATTTCGGCAGCGGCGGCAACACCGACGCCAAGGCGTGGAAGGACATCTGGGGTTGCGGCCAGGGCATCGGCGCGGTCAAGGCGGTGTTGCCGGCGGCGCAGCTGGTCGCGCGGTTGAAATCCGAGTATGACGCCGCCAGATTGCGGATCAGCGGCCGGCCGGCCGCAGCCATGGCAGCGGAGTGAGTTTGATGATCGGCAACATGAACCTGGGCGCTCGCGGACGGCTGTTGTGGATCGGCGCCGCCATGCTGCTTGGCATGGCCAGCCAATATTGTGTCAATTTCGGCGCCTGCGCAGCACCTTTGTCATAGTATCGCACGGAACGCCGCCTTCACCGGCTCGTTGATCGGGCCTAACATCGCCCCGATCAACGAAAGGCCCGCTGCCATGGAACTCGCTGTCGCTCTCGAAAACGTCTGCCGGATCATCCAGCGTGCGCGCGAATATGAAACGCTGCTGCCGGAAACCGACCCCGACGAGGGCTCCAACCCCACCGACGACGGCGAAGCCGATGCCATCGAGGATGATGGCGACAATCCTTCCGAAGCCGAACTGCGCGCGATCGTCGAGGATCTTGCCGAAGACGAGCAGGCCGAAGTGATTGCCCTTGCGCTTGTCGGCCGCGGCACCTTCGACGCCAGCGAATGGGCCGACGCCCTCGACGCCGCCGCCGAGGAAGTCGATGCCATCGTCGAATGGATGCTGGAACAGCCGACCCTGAGCACCGACCTCGAAGCCGGTCTCGCTGCCTTCGATCTCAGCTGCGACGGCGTCGGAACGCTCGTCTGACGAAAAACCCCTCCCGCTCGCGGGAGGGGTTGATTCCGGGCTGGGCCAGATGCCGCCGCCCGCTGCGGTTACCGCCGCACCACGCGCTCGGCGTTCGACACTTCGGGTGCCGCGCGTGTCTTGACCCCCAGGGAGATCAGCAGCGACGACGATACGAAGATCGACGAATAGGTGCCGACGACGATGCCGAGCATCATTGCCGCGGTGAAGCCGAAGATGACATCGGGGCCCAGCAACAGCATCGATGCCAGGGCCGCGAGCAGCGTTACCGATGTCATCACGGTGCGCGGCAGCGTTTCGTTGACCGACAGGTCGATGATCGGCCCGATGTCCATCGTCCGATATTTGCGCAGATTCTCGCGGATGCGGTCGTCGATGACGACCTTGTCGTTAAGCGAATAGCCGATGATGGTCAGCACCGCCGCCACGACGTTGAGGTCGAACTCCAGCTGGGTCAGCGCGAAAAAGCCCAGCGTCACGACAACGTCATGGACCAGCGCAACCACCGTCGAAATTCCGAAGTACCATTCGAAGCGGAACCAGGTGAAAAGCGCCACCGCCGCCATCGATAGTACCACCGCCCAGATTCCACTCTCGATCAGCTCGCCGGAGACCTTGCCGGAGACGCTTTCGACGCGGCGGAAGGTCAGGTCGCCGTAATTGCCCTGCAGTCCGGCGCGCACCTTTGCCACCACACGCTGCACGGCCGTCTGGTCGCCTTCCGGCAGCGGCAGCCGGATCAGGATGTTGCGCGGGCTGCCGAACTCCTGCAGCGCGGACTGGCCGACGCCCAGGCTGTCGACCCTGGCGCGCAGCGCGTCGAGCGGCGGCGGAGACTTGAACTCGACTTCCATCGTCAGCCCGCCGACGAAATCGACGCCGAGGTTGAGCCCCTTGGTGGCGAGCAGCCCCAGCGAACCGAGCGTCAGCAGCATCGTCACCGCAAAGGCAATGAAGCGCAGCCGGACGAAGCCGATGTTGGTATTGTCGGGAACGAGTTTCAACGGCATGGCCTGTCCCTTATATCACCAGAACCGCGGGTCGTGCCCGCGCCAGCCAGCGCGATACGATCAACCGCACCAATGTCACCGCGGTGAACACCGATGTCGCGATGCCGATCGACAGCACCACGGCAAAGCCCTTGATCGGCCCGGAACCGAAGATGAACATGATGATGGCGACGATGATGTTGAGCGAATTGGCGTCCCAGATCGTCCGCGTCGCATCGCGGAAGCCGACCTCGACCGAAGCGATCACACCCCGCCCCTTGCGTTGCTCCTCGCGAATGCGTTCGTTGATGAGCACATTGGCGTCGACCGCGGCGCCGATGGTCAGCACCAGCCCGGCAATGCCCGGCAGCGTCAGCGTGAAGCCGGCGCCCGACATGACTGCCAGGATCAGCATGACATTGATGACCAGTGCAAAGACGGCATAGACGCCGAAGCGGCCGTAAGTGACGATCATCAGAACGGACACGGCGATAACGGCGACGATCGCGGCGATGCTGCCGGCGCGGATCGAATCCGCCCCCAGGTCGGGCCCGACGGTGCGTTCCTCGACGACCTTGAGTTCGACCGGCAACTTGCCCGACCGCAGCAGGATCGCCAGTTCGTTCGCCGTCTGCACCGTGTAGCTGCCGGAAATGATCCCGGATCCGCCCAGGATCGGCTCGGTGATATTGGGTGCCGAAATCACCTTGTTGTCGAGAATGATCGCGAACGGACGGCCGACATTTTCCTGCGTCGCCTGGGCAAAGCGCCGGCCGCCGGTCGAATCGAACCTAAAGCTCACCGCCGGCTGGCCATTCTGGTCCTGCGACACCTGGGAATCGATCAACTGGTCGCCGGTTATGATGGCGCGGCGCTTGACGACCACCGGCCCGCCATCGAGGCTCGGCAAGATCTGGCTGCCGGGCGGGGCGCGGCCCTGGGCGACCTCGGTCGGGTCGGCGGCCACATCGACGAGCTTGAATTCGAGCTTGGCGGTCTTGCCGAGCAGCGCCTTGAGCGCCTGCGGGTCCTGCAACCCCGGTACCTGGACCACGATGCGGTTGGCGCCCTGCCGAACGATCGTCGGCTCGCGGGTGCCGAGTTCGTCGATGCGCTTGCGAATGACCTCGACTGCCTGCGCCATGGCGCTGTCGATCGACGACGCGACACCGGCGTCGCTCTCGGTCAGGATGATGCGATTGCCCGCCTCCACCGTCACATCGACATCGCGCGCGCCGGTCAGGCCGGACAGCGGCCGGGTCACGGTCTTCAGCGTTTCGACGGCGGCATCGACCCGCGACGGATCGGAAATCACCAGACTCAATCGCCCGCCGGCGGTCGACATGTCGGTAAAGGCGATGGCACCGCCGCTGGCCTGGCGCAGCTCGGCGCGGACCGTGTCCTCAAGGCTTTCCAGCTTGGTCTTGCGAACGTCGTCGGTGCTGGCTTCCAGCATCAGATGCGAGCCGCCACGCAGATCGAGCCCAAGGCTGAGCTGGTTCGATGGCAGGAACGCCGGCAGCCGCGCCGCCTGTTCGGGAGTCAGGAAGTTGGGAAAGGCGAACAGGAAGCCGATTGCGATCGTCGCCCAGATCGACCAGACCTTCCACTGCGGAAAATCGAGCACGCGCGGGTCAGGCCTTGGCGTCGTTGGCGGCAACCGGCGCATTGCGGTCGCGCACGTCCGCCAGCGTCGATTTCAGCACCTTCAGCTTGACCGTCGGCGCCACTTCCACTTCGACCTCACCGTCATCGACGCGGGTGACCTTGCCGATGATGCCGCCGCCGGTGACGACCGTATCGCCCTTTTTCACCGCTTCGATCATGGCGCGATGCGCCTTGGCGCGCTGCTGCTGCGGCCGGATCATCAGGAGATAGAAGATCGCGAAAATGGCGATGTAGGGCACGAAGGCGATCAGGCTGGCCGTGGCGCCGCCGGCGGGGCCGGCAGCGGCCTGGGCATAAGCCGGGGATGCGAACATGGAGAATGCTTTCTAGGGTCCGGGTGTCTGTCCGGATAGGACTGGTGCGCGCTCTAGCTTGTCATGGCGGTCGGTGCAATGTCGGCCTTTGCCAGCGCCGGCCGTGGCGCTACAGCCGGGACCATGTCCGACCCCCTCGCCCGCATCGCCGCCGCGCTCGAACGCCTGTCGCCGCCGGCGGTCGATGGCGATCCTGCGATCGGCCATTGGTTCGTGTTCGGCGACGCCGGCCTCGCGCCTGCGCCGCAGCCGCGGTTGACTCCGCTGGCGCTCTACGCCGGAGTCGACGCCCAGCGTGCGCAGCTGGTCGAAAATGCCCGCCGCCACGCCGCCGGCCTGCCGGCGCACGACGTGCTGCTGTGGGGCGCCCGCGGCATGGGGAAAAGCTCGCTGGTCCGTGCCGTCCATGGCGATCTCGTCGCGGGCGACTTCGATGTGGCGCTGGTACAATTGGTGCAGCCCGACCTGCCGCGCCTGCCGCAGCTGTTCCGCATCCTTGCCGCCTGCCCGCGCCGCTTCACCGTATTCCTCGACGACCTTTCGCTCGACGGCGATGATGGCCGGGTCCACGCACTGCGCTCGCTGCTCGATGGCGGCGTCATGGCGCGTCCCGACCATGTCCGGCTGGTCGTCACCTCCAACCGCCGCAACCTGGTGCCGCGGCAGATGGCGGATCAGGACAGCGACCCGGTCAACCCGCGCGACGTCGCCGATGACCAGCTGGCACTTGCGGACCGTTTCGGCCTGCGGCTCGGCTTCCATGCCTGCGACCAGGCGCAATATCTTGCCATTTGCGCCAACTATGCGGTCGCGCATGGCCTGGCGTTCGACCCGGCGGCGGCGCTGGCCTGGGCGGCGGGGCGCGGTGCACGGTCGGGGCGGGTCGCCTGGCAATTCACGGTCGAAACCGCGGGCGCCGCCGGCGTCAAGCTCTGAATCGCTCTCGACAATTGCCTGCTGCAGCGACAAACTGCCGCAAAATGCGAACGTCGGACGGGGGCTTGACCATGACATTTTTCTATCGCCGGCTCGGCCTGGCGGCGGCGGCGCTGCTGGGCGGGCTGTTGTTCGCGGCGCCGGCCGCTGCGCAGACCAACAGCCGCATCCGCTGCGAATCCTGGCAGTTCCGCCCCGCCCAATGTCCGGTGCCGGGCATCGTCGATGCCAGCGTCGCCAATGTCATTGCCGGGGATTGCCGCCCGGGCAACTGGGGGTGGGACCGCAACGGCGTCTTCGTCAACAACGGCTGTCGCGCCAACTTCAACGTGGTGACCCGCGGCGGTGGCTATCCCGGTGGCGGTCGCCCCGGCGGCGGCGGTTGGGGGCCCGGCGGCGGCCGACCCGGCGCCGGCCAGGTCGTGCGCTGCGAAAGCTGGAACTTCCGCCCGGCGCGCTGCCCGATGGACACGCGCGGCGGTGTTCGCATTCAGCAGACCTTCTCGCGCGACTGCACCCAGGGCAACTGGGGCTTCGACCGCAACGGGGTCTGGGTCATCAACGGCTGCCGCGCCGATTTCGTGTCGGGCAACGGCGGTGGCGGTGGCGGTGGCGGTTGGGGCGGCGGCAACGGCGGCGGTGGCGGCTGGGCCGGCGGCAATGGCGGTGGTGGCGGCTACCCCGGCGTCCAGATCATCGAATGCAACAGCATCAACTATCGCCCGGCACGCTGCCCGGCCGTCATCCAGTCGCGCGTCGAAATCGATCGCGTGCTCGGCGGCGAATGTATCCAGAACCGCAGCTGGGGCTTCGATGGCGGCGCCGTCTGGGTCAACAACGGCTGTCGTGCACGTTTCCGCGTCTTCTGATCGCAAATCCGGGGACTGATCGATGCGCCGGCTGCCCAATTGTCTCGCTGCGATGGCCATGGCAATCGCCCAGATCGCGGCGACAGCGCCGGCGCTGGCACAAGCGGCTCCCACGGATCGCTGGGCACGTCCGCAGCCGGGCCGGCCAGGCCCTGGCAACGGCAACAACAATGGCGGCGGCTGGGGTGGGGGCAACCAGGGCGGGAGTTGGAACGGCGGCAACTGGAACGGTGGCAACCAGGGCGGCAACTGGGATGGCGCCTCGATCCGCTGCGAATCGCAGAATTATCGCTATCGCGAATGCCGGGCGGACACGCGCGGCGGGGTCCGCCTGACGCGGGTGCGCGGTGGTGATTGCCGCCAGGGCCACAGCTGGGGCTATCAACGCGATGTCATCTGGGTCAACCACGGCTGCCGCGCCGATTTCCAGACCCGCAACGGCGGCAATAATGGTAACAACGGCGGTGGTGGACCATCGACCGGTGCCATCATCGGCGGCGTCGCGGTCGCTGCCGGCCTCGCCGCCCTGCTTGCCGCCGGCAACAAGAAAAAAACGCCTCCGGCGCAGAACGGCACCGCCGCGCCACCGCTGCCGCAGGAACCTTTTGTTCCCCCGGCCGGCGCCACCGGTGCCCCGGCCCGGATTACCGCCAACACCGGCGACGTCACCCCATCGGCACGGCCGTCGCTCGACACCTGCCTTCAGGAGGCAGCGCGCCAGATCGGCGCAACCGGCGGCAACGAAATCCGCCTCGATCGCCTCGACGACATTCAGCAAGGCAACGGCGGCTACCGTTTCCGCTTCCAGCTGTTCGCCATCTATCCCGACGAAAACCGCACCATCCCGGTGTTCTGCCGCGCCACGCCGACGACATTGGTGGAACTGACCTTCGGCTGAGCGGCCGCTGCCTCCAACGACGCAGCCCCGATGCACGGTTGCCGCCTCGCCCCCGGCCCCGCTATGACGGACGGCAATTCCGGTCAAAGGCGTGTCGATGGCGATTGTTCGTGGTTTCTGGCGGGTGCTGGTCGGGGTCAAGGATCTGCTGGTCCTCATTCTCCTGCTGCTGTTCTTCGTCGGCATCTGGTCGCTGCTCAATGGTCGTGCCCCGGCGCAGATGCCCAATGGTGCCGCCCTGGTTCTCGACATGGATGGCGCCATCGTCGACCAGGCCGCCGAACAATCGCCCTTTCAGGCGCTGACCGGCAGCGACATCGGCGCCCAGCGCGAAGTGCGCGACTATATCCGCGCCATCGACACCGCGGCCGGTGACAACCGCATCCGGGCGCTGGTTCTCGATCTCGACACCTTCGTCGGCGCCGGCCAGGCCAATCTCCAGTCGGTCGGCGCGGCGTTGCAACGCTTCCGCCGCACCGGCAAGCCGATAAACGCCTATGCCACTGCCTATACCGACGACGGCTATTACCTCGCCGCCCAGGCCGGCAAGGTCTGGCTCAACCCGCTCGGCGGCGTGCTGCTGACAGGCCCCGGCGGCAGCAACCTCTATTTCAAGGCCGCGCTCGACAAGCTCGACATCGACATCAACGTCTTCCGCGTCGGCACCTACAAGGCCGCCGTCGAACCCTTCACCCGCACCGCGGCATCGCCCGAAGCGCGCGCCGCCGAACAGGCGCTGCTCGACACGCTCTGGCAAAGCTGGCTTGGCGATGTCCAGGCGGCGCGTCCCGGCACCGACGTGGCGGCGTTCATCGCCCAGCTGCCGCAACGCCTCGGCGCCGCCGGCGGAGACCAGGCCAAGGCCGCGCTCGACGCCAAGCTGGTCGATGTCATCGCCACCCGCGGCGCCTTCAACGACGCCATGGTCAAGCTGGTCGGCGAAGGCGAGCAGCGCCGCTTCGGCACCTACAAGGGCGTGACGATGGATCGCTATCTCGCATCCCAGGCGTCGCTGCTCCCTTCGACGGGCGACGCTGTCGGAATCGTCTATGTCACCGGCAATATCGTCGACGGCGAGGCGCCGCGCGGGACCGCCGGCGCCACGACCATCGCCCGCGCCGTCGCCCGCGCTGTCTCGGACAACGACGACATCAAGGCGCTGGTCGTGCGGATCGATTCCGGCGGTGGTTCGGTCCTCGCCAGCGAAGAGATTCGCCAGGCGCTGATCGATGCCAAGAAGGACGGCCTGCCCGTCGTCGCCTCCTTCGGGCCGGTCGCGGCGTCGGGCGGCTATTGGGTCGCCACCGCTGCGGACGAAATCTATGCCCAGCCGTCGACCATCACCGGCTCCATCGGCGTGTTCGCGATCATCCCCAGTTTCGATCGGGCGCTGGAGCGGATCGGCGTCGCCGCC
This sequence comes from Polymorphobacter fuscus, assembly GCF_011927825.1. NCBI lineage: Bacteria > Pseudomonadati > Pseudomonadota > Alphaproteobacteria > Sphingomonadales > Sphingosinicellaceae > Sandarakinorhabdus > Sandarakinorhabdus fusca. The sequence continues at coordinate 873,050 of NZ_JAATJI010000001.1, forward strand.
GATGGCGTCAAGACGACGCCCTATTCCGGAGAACCCAATGTCCTGGGCGGCATCGGACCCGAAACCCGGGTTGTCCTGCAAAGCGGGGTGGAAGATGTCTACCGCCGCTTCACCACCCTTGTCGGCGCGGCCCGCAAGCTGCCCGTGGCCCAGGTCGACAGCATCGGCCAGGGCCGGGTCTGGGCTGGGTCGACGGCGCAGCAGTTGAAGCTGGTCGATCACATGGGCGGGCTTGATGCCGCCGTCGCTGCCGCCGCGCGCCGCGCCGGGTTGAAGAACAAGCCGCGGACCATCGACATCGAGCGCCCCGGCTCACCGCTCGGTCAGCTCATCAGCGCCTTTGTCGGTCCCGGCGAAGAACAGGACCAGGTCGCGCGCGACCCCTTCGCGAAGATCGTCGCCGGCTCGCGCATGCGCCTCCTCGCCGCGATCGGGGATGTCCGTGTCATCGCCGATGGCCCCACCATGCAGGCCGCCTGCCTCGAATGCGCCGGCCAGGGCTCCCCCCGCCCGGCTGCCGCCGCGCGGACCGGAAGCTGGCTGGCCCGGCTGGCACTGCGCTGAAACCTTGTCCTGCCAGCGGAAGGCGAACGCTACAGCGGTATTCGATCAGACTGGATCAAAACCGCAGGTTGTGAAGCGCGCGTCGCCAGTTTCGGTCAGAAAACACTAAATGTGAACCTGCTAGCATTGTTTTCCGATCCAGCGTGCAGTATCACAAGCGAAAGTAAGGCACCAGCTAGCAGTGAGGCATAAGCCTCATTATTGTTATTCAAGCTGCGACGAATCTATTGTGAAGATTAACTGAACTCACAAAAAATAAAAGACGCCTGTAATGGAGCCGGATTTGCTCCTTCATCACCGATACACCCATGCTTAGCGTTGCCGACAGCCGCTTGCCAAACCGAGCCAGAATGTCCAACATACGGGGAGGTAAGATTGGGGGCAATCGGTGACAACTGCCGCAATTCCGGGGATATTAAGGCCCGAACTTTTCGCGGCTTTAGCTCTGTTGGCAGAGCCGGCCCCAGCACGGAAGTGGTCGGATGCTGCCACCTGCGCAAACCCGGTCGCGGAGCTTTGAGATGGCCGATATCGAGGGACCCGTCCTTATCGATCCCTGGGACAAGGACGGCCTCGCGCTCGACCGGCTCGACCCGCTGCCCGCGCTGCCATTTCGATATCCCGATGGCTGGATGCGGCCGATAGAGCTGCGGATCCTATACACGCTGGCGCGCCGCAGCGCCGGACCGGTGCTGGAGGTGGGCTCGTGGATCGGCCGCTCCAGCAGTGCTATCGCAGCCGGGCTGCGCGATGGCGTGTGCGATCCGAAGCCTGTCTACGACATCATCGATTTCGGCCCTTGTTCGGCCGCGGAATGGCAGCAGCGCTTCGGCCAAAAGCTCAACATAGAGATGGGCGGCGGGCATGTCGCCGCGGCGGTGCTGCATCCGGGCGGGTCGATGGCGGTGCTGATCGACAATATGCGGCGCAACGATTTGCTCGGCCACGTTACCAGTATCATCCGCGGGGATGTTCTGGAGACGCCGCTTGGGCGTCGCTACGGCATGATCTTCTGCGATGCGGTACATGGCGAGGTCGAAGCCAAGCGCACCATGCCGGCCATCGCCGCGCTCGCCGCGGAGCGCGCGCTGTTCGTGTTCGACGACGTCACTACTGAGGCCTTTGCCGACACAATCTGCAGCTACCTCAAGCCGGTGCGGCGCTTCCTGCTTTCCGGCAAGGATACCTATGGCAAGCTGCTGGTGGTCGAACACCACGCGCCGGCCGCCCCGGCCAAGCCAGCAGGCTCCGCGCCACGGCCGGTGCCATCGCTTGAGACGGCCCGCCAACGCCGCGCCGCCGCCGGCGCGATCTGGCGCGACACCTTCGCTGCTCATGGCATCGAGCGCTCCGTCATCCTCGCGAGCACCTTCCGATCGGGCAGCACCTACGTATCGTCGCTTCTGGCTGCCAATGGCCTGCCCGGCCTAAGCCACGAACGCTTCGCCGATGCCTGGCGCCACATTGTCGATCCGCCGGGCGAGGCCTTCGGCGCTTTCCTGAACACCGCGCTGTCAGACGCGCACGGAGGCTGCTTCGCTACCAAGCTGATGTGGCCGCACCTTGCCCGACTGGCCGAGGCAACCGGCCATGGCCGGGACGAGGCTGCGGATCTCGGCGCGTTGTTCAGACCTGCGCGCTGGATCCAAGTCTGCCGGGCCGACAAGGTGGCGCAGGCCGTCTCTTTCTGGCGCGCCAAGATGACGGGCCGCTGGCAGGTCTACGCCACGGAGGCCGAGCCGGAACCTGAGTATGATTTCCTGGCCATTCGCAACGCGCTGCACGAGATCGAGCTCGGTGACCGGCTGTGGGACGACTTCTTCGCTCGCGCCGGCATCGAACCGTTGCGCGTGACTTACGAGGCGCTAGTGGCAGACTTGCCCGGCGGCCTGTCTGAGTTGCTGAGTGCGCTCGGCCTACCGGCAGAGGTGCCGGCCGAGCGCGTTGGGCTGCGCCGCCAGCGGGACAGCTATTCCAAGGCGCTACAAGAGCGCTTCCTGGGAGATTTCTATCGTGTGTGAGCGGAGGCGACCGCGGGGCATAGCGAGCGCAAGGCAGTGCCGCCATTTTGAACGATCAACGTCGCAAGTTCAAATGCGAGGCGTCAAAACGGATCAGGGATCGCGGCGTGAAGATGGCGCAGGCGGCGGCGCTCTGGATCTTTACAACAACGTTTGCGCAAGTGAGTCAGTGACTGTGGCGCCGATCATGGCGGGAGGTTTCCAGAGCACGGCCGGAGCAGTTGGAGGTCGGACGGCTTCACCCTGAAAGCGCAAAAATGAGAGCTGGACGCGACATTATAAGAAAGCCGCGACCTATCTTGCGAAAGAACCGGTATGAAGTTCGGGATCTTCGCGAAACATCGAGGGGGCTGGCCGATAGCATGGATCTGCGACACACTCGATGTCTCGCCCAGCGGGTTTGACGCTTGGCTGGGCCGTGCGCCCAGTGCGCGTTCCGCAGTGACATGATACTGGGCGCCAGCGGCGCACCAGCTTCATGCCAGCTAATCCAGCCCATCCGCATATCTATAAAATCGGCAGAAGCTCAATGCCGACTTGCGTGCATCCCGATATTGCAGTCTGAAACTACTATCTGACGACCGTGACTTCACCAGACCGATTGCCGATGGAACTCGTTTGCGTCCGATCCTGCCAGTCGGGGAGGTTTTTGGCCATAACGTATTTACCACATTCGTTCGCCGTTGACACTGCGTAGTCCTGCAGCAATCATTACTGTCCAGCGGGGGCAATAAGCATGTGGACGGTGATTTTGCGCTCAGTCGCCGATGGTCTTCCACAACGACGCTCTCTTGCTGGTCAATGGCCGGGAACCATTCAGCCCGCGCGTTCGCGGAACGCAGGGCGCAGCGGCGGCCTTTCGCAGGCATGGCCTGACCGGGTAGTTCAGTCTGAAAGCTCTGACCTGATGGTAGCGACGTGACGCCCCATCGTCCGCTGCTGCTTGACGTGACGAGGCCACTTGCACTTGCGTGGACAGGACGCAATCCGACCGGGATTGATCGGGTCTGCGATGCCTACGCACGACACTATCGGACCCGGGCTCACGCGGTCGTTCAGCATCGAGGCGTTCTTCGCGTTCTGGATGAGCCGCTATCGGACGCGATATTTGATCTGCTTGCTGAACGCGCCAGAAATTTCCGTTGGCAGCTGACGCGGTTGGCGCCGCGTATCATGCTGACCGGCGTCAAGGCAGAGCATTGCTCGGGCAAGGTCTATCTCAATGTCGGCCATACCGACTTTGACCTCCCTGGCCACTGGCGCTGGATAAAGTCTTCCAACGTCAAAGCATATTACATGCTGCACGACTTGATTCCGGTCAAACACCCCAATCTGACGCGCCCCCATGCAGTGCGCAGGCACTCGGCCAGGGTGACATGTGCCCTGAAGAACGCGGATGGAATAATCGCCAACTCTCAGGCGACATTGACAGAATTGGCGCATTTCGCTTCGCGGCAGGCGTTGGCGATGCCGTCAGTTGTGGTTGCCCACCTTGGGGTGGATCATATCCCGCAGAAGGCGGCGCCGCCCTACGAGGCTGGCGAGCACTTTGTGTGCTTGAACACAATCGAACCTCGAAAAAATCACCTGCTCCTGTTGCGTGTTTGGCAAAAGTTGATTGCTGCAGGCGCAGGCAATGTTCCAAGGCTGGTGTTGATCGGTCGATGGGGTCTCCATTCCGAGAAGATACAGCAAATGTTGCGCAGCGATCCGCGCCTGAACCAACACGTCACTGTGCTGGCCAACTGCGAGGACGCCCAAACCTTCCGCTTGATACGGTCCGCGAGCGCTGTTCTCGTCCCTTCAATGGCAGAAGGCTATGGGCTGCCGTTAGCCGAAGCAATGGCACTGGGCATCCCTGTGATTGCCAGCGATCTGCCATGCTTTCGCGAAATTGGCGATGCCATACCGCTACTTGTCCCTGCGACTGACGAAGGCGCATGGCAAACAGCGATCACTGAGTTCATGAGGAGCAAGAAAGAGGCTGCAAGGCAACGAAATTTGCTGCAGTTCCATCGGCCCAAAAGCTGGAATGAGCATTTTGGTCTGGTCGATCGACTGATCGCCGGCATCCCCTCGAGCCGCCCGGACGCAACTGGCGTCGCGACGCTGCATCGTTCCAATCCTGTTTTGAGAGCAAGCCTGCCCGTTCGGGACATACCCGACAGACAGGCAGCGCGACAGTGAACGACATGCCTATAAAGCAGGTCTTGTCGGCCACCGATGGCGGCTCGGTCGCCTTGTCTGACCCGCGACGGTCCGTGCGGCATAAACCATTCTTCATGAAACGGCTTTTTCTTGTCGCGGTCGTGCTGCCGACGTCGATAGCGGGCCTTTATTTCGGCATCTTTGCGAGCGACGTGTACATATCGGACTCCCATTTTGTCGTCCGCAGCCCCGCGCGTCAGGCGGACTCACCATTGGGCGTCATTCTCAGTGCAGGCGGCTTTGCGGGAGCAAGCGAAGAGTCGAGTGCAGTGCTGGAATATGTGCGATCGCGCGACGCACTCGCTCAAACCGATAGCGATGGACTGCTCACCCGGGCTTTCTCGGCGACATCGGTATCGTGGTTCGATCGTTTTGGCACCTTATTAAGAGGTAGCACTCGCGAGCACCTGTTCGATTTCTACCTCGGCAAGGTCTCGATCGAGAACGACAGTGCACTTCAGGTCACGCGCCTGGCAGTCAAGGCTTACACTGCTACGGACGCCCAGGAGATAAATCGGCGTTTGCTCGTGCAGGCAGAAAAGCTTGTCAATCGTTTGGCTGAGCGAGCCCGGGACGACGCCATAACAGTTGCTGCATCCGAAGTGCGTGATGCCCAAGCGGTTGCCAGGTCGGCGGCCCTCGCTCTGTCAAGGTTTCGCGGTCGGGAAGGGATTCTCGATCCAGCACAGGAGGCCGATGTTCGTCTCCAGATGGTGTCGAAGCTGCAGGATCAATTGGTTGCCGCACGGACCCAGCTCCAGCAGCTGCAAACCTTTACCCCACAAGCGACGCAGATCCCGTTCCTTCGCACGCGGATAAAGTCACTCGAACGCGAAATCGCCGAACAGACCGGTAGCATCGCGGGCGGCCAAACTTCACTGTCGTTGACAGCCGTCAAATACCAACAGCTTAGGCTGGAAAACGACCTCGCTGAAAAGCGGCTCGCAGCAGCGCTTGGATCACTTGAGGAAGCCCGCGCGGAAGCCAGGCGAAAGCGCGCCTATGTCGAGCGGATCTCCGAGCCGAGCCTGCCGGATTATCCCCGAGAGCCACGGCGGATGAGAGGCGTGGTTGCTACCCTGCTATTGGGCCTGTTGGTGTGGGGCGTGCTGTCAGCGCTCGTCGCGGGCGTCAAAGAGCATCGCGACTGATGGCTAGAGCTACCCCCATCGTTCGCGACGCAAGTCTTCGCCTTAGCTGGCAAGTGCAGTTGCGCGTTCTCGGTGCCCTGCTGATGCGCGAAACACTGACGCGCTATGGGCGGCACAACATCGGGTTTCTCTGGCTGTTCGTGGAGCCCATGATCTTCACGCTTGGCGTGACTGCGCTTTGGACGCTTTCAAAGTCCGTGCATGGCAGTGACCTCCCGATCGTGGCGTTTGCCCTTACCGGCTATTCCAGTGTCTTGCTGTGGCGCAACATGCCAGGACGCTGCATTGGCGCGCTGAAGGGCAACCTGGCACTGATGTATCATCGCAACGTCAAAGTTCTCGATATTTATCTGGCACGGGTAATCTTGGAATTTGCCGGTGCGACAATGTCGTTTTCTGCGCTGGGAACATTATTCATCAGCCTTGGCATCCTCGAGCCTCCGCAGGACTTTCTCAAGGTGGTCGCCGGCTGGTTGTTACTGGCCTGGTTCGGGGCCGCTCTAGCGATTTTTCTTGGCGCGCTGTCGCATCGCAGCGAGCTGGTCGACAAGATCTGGCACCCCGCGGCTTATCTGCTGTTTCCGCTCTCGGGGTCTGCATTCCTCGTCGCAGCATTGCCGCAGGGCGCCCAGGAAATTGTCCTCTACATTCCTACCGTGCACGGCATTGAGCTGGTGCGCGAAGGCTGGTTCGGTGATCGCGCGCGCGCGATCTACGATCTTGGATACTTCATCCCGTTCACGCTGGTGCTTAGCGCCCTTGCAATGTTGCAAGTGCGACGGATCGCGCGCTTCGTGGTGCCGGAATGATCCGGGTACGCAACGTGCACAAGACATACCGAACGGGGTTTGGTACCAATCACGTTCTTGACGATGTCAGTTTTGACCTCGCCATGGGCGAAAAGCTTGGCATCCTCGGTCGCAATGGTGCGGGCAAATCAACCCTTGTGCGTTTGGTCAGCGGGGCCGAGCAGCCGAACGAAGGCTATATTGAGCGCAACATGTCCGTGTCATGGCCCCTAGCATTCGGAGGCGCTTTCCAACCGGATTTGACTGGACGCGACAATGTCCGTTTCATCAGCCGTCTTTACGACCAGGACTTCGAACGTAACTTGGCGTTCGTCAAGGACTTCGCAGAGCTTGGTCCGTATCTGCGCGAGCCCGTGCGCAGCTACTCCTCCGGCATGCGAGCGCGGCTGGCCTTCGCAATTTCGATGATTATCGAATTCGATTGTTTCTTGATTGACGAGGTCGGTGCCGTTGGTGACGCGCGATTTCATGACCGTTGCAATTTCGAACTCTTCACCCGGCGGGCGGACCGCGCGATGATCATCATTTCGCACGATGCCGCCTATGTTCGTGATCACTGCAATCGCTTTGGCATTCTGCACGACGCCAAACTGCAACTCTACGACGATTTCGAAGTCGCTTACGCGATTTTCAAGGATTTAATCGGTTGGAAGCCACCGCCCGGGTGGCCGTTTGTGGAGCCCGCAACCGCGTGAATACGGTGCCCAACCCTGGCCGCCTTCGGCTTGTTGATGTTCGATCGGGAGCGTCGTCGCTCGCGTCGCCCGTCTCGCAACCTTGCAGCCAGGCCCAGATGGTCGAGCCGACCTATGCTTACTGGTGCGAGCGGATCCACGAGGTGCCGCGTTTCCACCGCAAGCAGTGGGAATTCTGCTATATTCTGCAAGCGCTCGCGCACTACGGCGCGATGCGGCCTGGCGCGCGTGGCCTGGGTTTTGGCGTCGGCGAAGAGCCTCTGCCTGCGGTGTTGGCCGCTCATGGTGTTGCCGTGGTCGCGACCGATCTCGAACCCATCAGGGCCCGCGAGCTGGGCTGGGTAGATACCGAACAGCACGCGCACAGCAAGGAAATGCTCAACAGTCGCAATATTTGTGAGCCGGTTGTGTTCAATCAACTTGTCGAGTTTCAGCATGCCGACATGAATAGGATCGATTGCGATTTAAGGGATTTCGATCTTTGCTGGTCGTCTTGCGCTCTCGAACATCTGGGATCTATAGAGCAAGGTTTGCGTTTTATCCAAAAATCGCTTGATTGCCTGAAACCTGGCGGCATTGCAGTACACACCACCGAATATAATTGCTATTCCGATACGGTAACACTCGACAATGATTCCACCGTGCTGTTCCGACGTAGTGACTTCATGGCACTAGCGGAGAGGCTGGGTGATGCCGGCCATAAGTTGGCGTTCAATTTTGATCTGGGCGACAAACCGCTCGATGTCCACATTGATTTGCCGCCCTATGCGCCGGACAACCATCTCAAATTGGCACTTGCCGGCTATGTCACGACGTCATTCGGCATCATCGTCCGCAAGAAGGGGATAAACGAATGATCGCGCTGGGCGCCAAGAAACTGGGTCAGAGGCCCGGGCCCGACGCCGCCTCAGCTCCTGCCGGAGCGGCAACCGCCCCGGTGACACAAAACAGGACTCGTTTCGATGCGGCAACACGCGCCGAGGCAATTCACCTTGACCATATCGGAGCCGCCACAGATTCGGAGTTTCAGACCCTTGCGGCATCGGCAGACTCCGCGCGCGACGCGCGACGCTGGGCCGATGCCGAATATCATTACTGGCGGGCCCTGGAACTTTATCCGTTCCATTCAGGATATCGCATTCAATACGCCCACGTCATCAAGGAACAGGGCAAATTGGATTGGGCCGAAGTCCATTATCGCAGCGCCGTGGCCGAAGGTGCGCAGTCCAGTCTTGTTGATGAGCATTTGCTGTTTGTGGCCCAGCGCAACGGCGCAACATTTGCACGGGACAGCAAGCTCGATCTCGAGGTGGCGCAATTTGAGGCGCCGCCGACTTTTCACGACATCCAAACGCTCGCATGGCTGTTCTGGCACCACAGCGAGATCAACGCCCATGATGCGCTCGCTGTCCTGCGCGCGTGCGCGAGCAACCGGGACGTCGCGCTGGCGATGATCCGCCATCCTCGGTTTGTCGAACACAACCGGTCGTTTCTTGAAATCATGCGGGGGTGAACGTGCTCCAGCCTTTTGCATCCGCCTCGGTGATCATCAACACGTACAACCGTGGCAAATATCTTAACGATGCGATTGCTGCGCTGCGCGGCCTCGATTACCCTGAATTCGAAGTCATCGTCGTCAATGGCCCCTCGACGGATGACAGTGCGGACGTGATTGCCGGCTGGGGCGACGCGATCAAGGCGCTCGACTGCGCCGATGCCAACCTTTCGATGTCACGCAACATTGGCGTTGCCGCAGCGGCCGGTGATTTCATCTGCTTCATGGACGATGATGCCGCCCCCCACCCGCAATGGCTCAGGCGGCTGGCCATTTCCTACCGGGATCCTGAAATAGGCGGCGTCGGCGGCTACACGCTCGACAATACCGGCGTGCGCTGGCAGGTCCGTAAGACCGTCTGCGATCGCTATGGCAATGCCCATAATGTCACCGCCTTTTTCGACGAGCGTACGCTCAATCGACCCGGCACGCCATTTTATCCCAGTTTGCTGGGCACCAACAGCTCGTTCCGCGCAAGCGCACTGAAGGCCATCGGCGGCTTTGACGAAACTTTTGCCTATCTGCTTGATGAAACCGATGTGTGCTTAAGGCTCATCGATGCCGGCTGGAAACTTGTTTATGAACCGACCGCCCTGATCTACCACCAGTTTGCCGAAAGCCATATTCGATCGAACGAAAAGGTCGCGCGTACGCTGCTGCCATCGGCTGTTTCAAAATCCTATTTCATCATGCGCCATGGTGGCCGCGCGAACATCGAAAAGGCTGCTGCAGAGATCGAGCGCTATCGCAAGGAGATTTCGGACGCGAACCGATGGCTGGCCGAAAACGGCAAGATCAGCGAGCGCCATCGGTTTTCGCTCGACGAAGATCTGGTCCAGGGGATCGCCGATGGCCAGCGTCTTGCATCGAGCCGGGGCCACAAAGTCGATGGCGACCTCGCCCCGGCACCGGCACCACCGTTCCACGCCTTCCCGCAACCGCATGTGCGGCGTATCGCCTTGGTGTCCCAAGGCTTTCCGCCTGCCAGTGAATCGGGCATCGCCCGCTGGACGGCAATGGTGGCAGCAGGTTTGGTTGCCCGCGGGCACCATGTCCACGTCCTGACCAAGGCGGAAGGCGAGCACGAAACCGTTGTGTTTCGGGATGGCCAATGGGTGCACGCCTTGCTCCCCGACCATGAAAACGCCGCTCCGAATGTGGAGGCATATGCAATCCCGGGCAACCTCGCAGCCTGGGGAACGCGCGTCTGGCGCGAGGTGCAGTATCTCAAGTCCTTCGGGCTCGAAATTGTCTCGTTCCCGATCTGGGACCTGGAAGGCCTGCCGCTGATCGATGATCCGGACATCCGCACATTGGTCAGTCTCCACACCACCTATGCTATGGCGCTGCCGTTCAAACCGGAATGGAACGAGCGCCCCCTCTACAAGCATCATTTCGTCGACAAGGTTATCGCTGCCGAAAAGGCATTGTTCGAACGCGCGCCGCTGCTCCTGGCAAACAGCGGGGCCATAGTTGCCGCGATCGAGGAACGCTACGCCGTTGCGATCGCCGACCGAGCGCCGATCGTCCCGCACGGCACGCCCGATCCACTCGTGACCCGCGCCGACGCCGCCCGAGCCCGTAACGTTGCCCTGCTCGCGGGCGACCGCTTGCGCGTGCTCTATGTCGGCCGGTTCGAGCCCCGCAAGGGCTTCGATATCGCCATCGACGTCGCGCAGCGGTTGCAGGGCCAGCCCTCCATAGAGATGCACTTCATCGGCGACGTCCTTGACGCAGTGCATCGCGACATGATCCAGCAGGCCGGTGCCGGATCGATCTTGGAAAGTGATCGCGTGCATTTCCTTGGCACCGTTGCGCGGGACGCGCTCGATGATGCCTATGTGCGGGCGGACCTGGTGCTTATGCCGAGCCGCTTCGAGTCCTTTGGACTGGTCGCCATCGAGGCTATGGCAGCGGGCCGGCCGGTGCTCGCCCTTCAGTCGGGCGGGCTTGCCGAGGTCGCAACCGCTGCCAACGGCTGCCGGAGTTGGCCCGATTCATCAGACGTCGCCGCCCACTTTACCGCGGAAATATGCGCGCTCGACGCCGATCGCGCCACACTCCATCACTGTGGTCGACAAGCGCGCGCGGCGTTTGAGGCGGCGTATTCGGTCGCCGCAATGGCCGCCGGAATCGAACAGGTCTACGAGCGCCTGCTCGGCTCCGGAGAGGCAGCACTCGAGACCACCGATGCATGACAGGAGGCCATGTGACATGTCGATTGAACCGCAGAGGCTGCGGGCCGCCATCCAGCTTGTTTCAGGTTCGGCGCCCCTGGAAACTGAATGCGCTCGGCTCGGCCGGACGCTGGGGGTGATTGAAGAAGTCCTGCCCTGGCTGGTGCTTCGCTGCAATGCCTTCGAAGATGCGCCTGCATTTGCCACGAGTTTCAGCACCGAGGCAAAACGCGTCGCGCTTCCCGCGACGCGGCGACAAACGTCGCGGGTCAGCAGCGTGGCTCGCCTGAACGCAGAGCGGCACGTCGAAGCTGCGCTCGGAACTCTGATAGCGGATAATATTACACGCAGAGAAATTGCAACGGCTGCCGAGGAACAGGTCGCAACCCTTGCTGGATTAAGTGAGTATCCCGGAGTGTTATCATATATATATTATCGTAAGTTGGCCTAATTCTAATACTTCCGCAATATCGGTGGCTGTGATTTGGAGAACGCTGTTGGACATCGATCAGGAAATAAAGAGCCTCCGAAAAGAGCTTGCAGAGGTGAAGGAGTTTGCGCGGCAGACGCGTGGTCTTGTTGGACCATTCGGTGTTCCGATGCCCGATGGCTCGATGCTCACCCAGACAATACACGGATTGATATATTACATCGACCCCACAGACACGATCATGGCACCTCAGATGATGGTGTATCGACAATGGGAGGCCGAACTCAGCTCTCTCATTGATATGCTTTTATATGACGCGACAACCTTTGTTGATGTAGGAGCCAATTTCGGATACTTCACATGCCTCGGGGCAAAAAGGCTTGCAGGTCGGCCAGGCGCCAGTGTTTTGGCAATCGAACCCAATCCGCATCTCGTTAAACTGCTACGGCGAAATTCCGAAATTAACTGGTCATTGGCTCCCATACGCGTCATCGAGGCCGCTGCAGGCGAGGAGCCAGGCAACGTCACACTGTTCGTTCCCCATGAGCACGGTGCAAACGGCGGCTTAACGAGCCGAGCAAAATCCGACAAACACAAAGTACCCATGGTCAAAATCGACGATATCATTGACGAAGGACAATCGGTCGATGTCATGAAGATCGATGTCGAAGGACATGAGCTTCGCGTCTTGAAAGGCGCGGAATCTGTTATCGGACGAAGTCCCAATATCAAGATAATTGTTGAATGGTCTCCGGGACAAATGCGCGAAGCTGGAATTTCGCATACAGATGTCAGTGACTTTATGCAAAAAGGAGGACTTACCCCTTTTCTCGCGCGGAAAACGATTAGCGAACCTATAAGTTGGGAGAAGTTGAACAATCTCGGATACGACAACATTCTTTTCCAAAAGAGTCCGGAGTTGTGACCAGAACTTGCCGATAATGGGCTTCTAGAGTGAAATGTCATATGGTTTTCACAATATGAACAAAGATGAGTTTCGCAATGTCTTTCTTAATCACGACATACACTCAAGTGTAATAGTCGCGAGCACATTCCGATCTGGCAGCACATTCGTTTCTGAGTTGCTGGCAAAAAATGGCGCTCCCGGGCTTGGTCAGGAAAGATTTAATATCATTGGTGGGGACAGTTGCCCGGATCTACGGACGTACATGTCCAATATGTTGGCGCCCTTCCGTGGTTCACAGTTTCCAACCAAGATTATGTGGCCTCATCGTAACAATCTCGCGCGCGTCCTAGGCATAAGTCGCGCAAATTCATCACAATTTAGCGGGCTTTTTCCTGATGCAAAATGGATCCATGTTTACAGAGATGACATATTCATGCAGGCTATTTCGATGTGGCGCGCTAAAAAATCAGGAAGATGGCATGTCTATGCGCGTGATCAATCCTCTGAACCCGCTATTGAATACGATTTCGACGCAATAGATGATTGTATTTGGGAGCTGGCTCTTCACAATCGTCTTTGGCAAGATTTTTTTACGATAAGCGGGATCGTACCGTACGAAGTAAACTATGAGGCTATCGTAAATGACGTAAAACTGGTTCTAGTTCCGTTGTTGGACCATCTCGGGCTGGACAGTAGCAATCCCGTAATATATGTCCCGTTACGAAAGCAAGGAGACGATTTAACGCGTGAATTCCGGGATCGGTTGATGGAAGATCTGTTTCGGATTGGTCGATAGTCACACATTTTTTTATTTAAGTATTAAGTTTGTTGTTCGGGTCGGGCCACTGCCGCGTTAAGGTTTCGGGCGCAGGAAATAGAGCGGGGGCGTTCTCGATGAGCAATGTGCTAATAGATGGTTATAATCTCGGGCTTGAGCGAGGCACTGGGGTTGCAACCTATGCGCGCAACCTCAGCCATGAGCTTAAGGCGCTCGGCCATCAAGTGTCGGTTCTGTACGGCAACAGAGCCGCGCCCTCGCGTGAAGCGCTGCTCCGAGAGATCGCCTTTTTCGACAGCAATGTCGGAGAACGTGACCGGTTTCTTGAAATCCTCGATCAGATGCACCGCGCGCTGGTGGGGCCGCTCGGCCACTTCGCTACATCGGTCCCGATCAGCGGTCAGGTCATCACCCGCGCCTTCAGCGCTCGTCTTCCGGCCTACGACCATATTCTCAATGCCGCCGACGTCTTCAAACGGTCGCAAAGCGCCTTCAAGCTTTGGGGTTCGATGTCTACCGTTGCCGTGCCAAAGCGGCCCGATCTTGTCCATTGGACCTATCCCGTGCCACTTCACATCAAGCGTGCGCCGAACGTCTACACGATGCACGATCTTGTGCCGCTGCGGTTGCCTTATACGACGCTTGATAAAAAGCGTACGTATCTCAAGCTGATGCGCCACATAGCAAAATGCGCGGACCACATCGTTACCGTGTCGGAATGTTCGCGGCACGACATCATCAAAATGCTCGGCATTTCCCCCAATCGGGTTACTAACACGTACCAATCAGTTTCGATCCCGGATCGCTATGCAAACAAGGAGGAGCGCCTTGTTGCCCAGGAAGTAGAGGGGGCCACGGGAGTGGGCTATAAAAACTACTTTCTGTTCTGGGGCTCGATCGAGCCCAAGAAAAATATCGGCCGGATGATTGAGGCCTATCTGGCGAGCGGTGTCGATACACCCCTTGTCATCCTTGGTGCGCAAGCATGGAAATCCGAACAGGAGCTACGGATACTCGATGACGATGTCATCCGATTTTTGACCGTAGCCGATGGCCAGATCCGGACGAAAAAGCGAGTGATCCAGCTGTCCTATGCGCCGTTCAGCCTGCTGGTCAGCCTGATACGAGGTGCTAAGGCCGCGCTGTTTCCGTCGCTATATGAAGGCTTCGGCCTGCCTGCGCTGGAGGCAATGTTGCTCGGCACGCCGGTAATCTGCTCCAACACCGCATCATTGCCCGAGGTTGTAGGTGATGCAGCTGTGATGATCGATCCTTATGATACGGCAGCGTTGTCAGCTGCGATCTGGACCGTTGACCGGGACGCCGACTTGCGAGCAGAACTCGCATCGCGCGGCGTTCGGGAAGCTGCCCGCTTCTCGCCGGAAATCTATCGCGAAAAACTGCGGGCGCTCTATTCTCGTTTCGTCTGACGCTGACCCAAGGACGCCTTCAGATGCCATACCTTCGGCTCCCGATGCGGCATCAACCGCTTAATGCCCCGATTCCGGGCAACGCGTGGCAAAGGCAGTTGATCCGTTGTGTTGCAATCAGCGGGATGGCCGTGATCACACTGCTTGTCCAAAGCGGCTGCACAGCGCTGGGAGGATCGGGGCCAACGCACGCCAGCATAAAACGGCTCGACAAGGCGACTTATACTGGTGACGATATCGCTCTGGTCAACCTGAACGGCGCCGCGCTAAAACGAATTAGCGGCTATGAGCAGTCGCGCAGTTTCGCGACGCTGCTCGGCGACAGCGAGGCGCAGGACCCGGTACTCGGCGCTGGCGACGTCCTTGATATCTCCGTATGGGAGGCGCCGCCTGCGGTCCTGTTCGGTGCCGCAGCCGAAGTCTCCGCTGCGGGTGCTGGCGCGCAAAGCCGGACCGTCATCCAGCAGGTTGTCGCGACCGATGGCGCGCTGTCGATCCCGTTCGTCGGCCGAATGGATGCCGGCGGCAAAACTCCGGCCCAGATCGAGCGCGAGATCGTGAGGCGTTTGACCGGCCGCGCGAATGATCCGCAAGCCGTCGTACGCCTGTCGCAGAACGACGCCCGCAATGTAACCGTGCTCGGCGAAGTTGCCGGCAGCCGGCGAGTGCCGATCGGCCCCCGAGGCGAACGCCTGCTCGACGTCATTGCCAGTGCCGGCGGCACGCGCCAGCCGGTTGGGCAGGTGACTGTCCAGCTGTCCCGCGGTACGGCCACGACGTCGATGGTGCTTGATCGGGTCATTCGTGATCCGCGGCAGAATATCCGGGTCAAGACCGGCGATGTCGTCACTCTGCTGTATCAGCCCTATAGCTTCATCGCGCTGGGTGCGATTGCGCGCAATGCCGAGATCCCGTTCGAGGGCGGCAAATTCTCGCTTGCTCAGGCGCTTGGCCGGACTGGCGGGCTACGCGACGATCGCGCCAATATCCAGGGTGTGTTTATCTTTCGACTTGAGGAGCCAGAAGCCGTGGACCCGGCGGGCACACTCAACGCCCGGCGAATGGAAAATGGGCGTATTCCGATAGTTTATCAGCTCAATATGAGCGATCCGACCGCATTCTTTGTAGCCCAGGATTTCGTAATGCGAGACAAGGACGTGCTCTACGTGTCAACTGCACCAGGAGCGGATCTGGCGCGATTTGTCTCAACCGTTGCCAGCATCACCTTCTCCGCAATTTCGATTGGTAATGTTCTTGGTAGCAGCTCGAACAATGCCGCGACGCCCGCGCCTAAGCCGCAGCCGTGACGCGGTGCGCAGTGGTCGCGCGCGGACGTACCGGTTCAGCCAGCTTTAAAGCCGCTATATGTGAAATGCGCTTCCTTGCGGTATCAGGTCCGCTGCCGGGTCGTGGCACCCTGCAATGAGCCTCGTTTGCATCGACTGCCGCTACATCAATGGCCGGCCGAGCGGAATTGGCGAGATGATGACGGCTCTTGTCGCCCACATACCCCGACTGGCCCCAGATTTGCGCTTCCGCCTACTGGTAAGCCCCCATGCCCCCCGGGACCTGGGTGACGCACCCAACGTTGAACGAATAACCGTGAAAGCGTCGGCGAACGGTCCTGGCACAATGTGGTGGCTGCCACGCATCGCCGACCTGGGTGGAGTGGATTTGTTTCACGCGACCTTCAACATCCTGCCTGCGGGTCTCAAAATGCCCTGCATAACCACAATCCACGATCTGATGTGGATGCAACATCCCGAATGGTGTGATGATGGCTGGTTGCTCCCGGTTCGTCGCGCCTTCTTTCAGCACGGGATGAAGCGAGCGCTCAGCCAATCCGCCTTCATAGCCACGGTCAGCGAGGCAACGCGCGACGCCCTTATCGAGGCCCTGCCGCAAGTCGCTGCGCAGACCAAAGCCATTCCATCCGGCGTCAGTCGTGCCTTTCGGCCTTGGCCGGTTGATCCGTCAACCCTCGCGGCGCTCGGGCTCGATCCGAAACGTCGCTTCGTGCTTATGGTCGGCCAGTCTGCGCCTTACAAGAATCATGCCAGTGCTATTCGGGGTTTTGCGATTGCTTGCGCAGAACACGAAGACGTTGACCTGCTGCTTGTCCAGAGACAGGGGCGTCATTCAGGCTCACTACTTCAGGTGGCGGCTAGTCTAGGTATCGCAGATCGCGTCCGGATCCTGCCGGCTGTGGCCGAGGATCTATTGCTTCAACTATATGCTTCTGCCGCTGCATTGCTTCACCCATCGCTTTGTGAAGGGTTTGGCCTTCCTCTTGCTGAAGCCATGGCGTGCGGTTGCCCCGTGATCACGAGTGATTGTTCCGCCATGCCGGAAGTAACGGGCGATGCAGCCGTTGTCGTCAACCCTCGCGACACGGCGGCCATTGCTGGCGCCATCGCGCGCGTTCTGAATGAACCCGGGTTCGCAATCGAAATGCGCAAACGTGGCTTCGCGCGCGCCGAAAGCTTGAATTGGGAACAAGCGAGCCTTGCCTACATAGGGTTGTATCGCCGAATTCTAGCGGCCTCAACGGCCAACCCACCGCCCGCGCCGTTCTCGCTTGAACATGCTGACTGATCACACCTTAAGATATGTTACTATATGCCAACAGATGCGAGTGGATGAGGGTAAAACAACAGCGCAATCGCGGTTTCGCAATAATTAACAGATAGAAAGCCACTTCTAAATTCTTCTATTTCTACGCAAGAATATTCTCGGTTGCCTATCGATAATCCGAAAAGGACTTTCGGAAAGCATAAAATTCGAAAAATTGGATCGATTATAGCATGGTAAATCGGATTATGGTTCTGGATATGGATCTTTCTGATGATCAATCGTTTGTTTTCAGTGACATGCGCTTCCTTGCGGACATTAGACTTTTAGCGACGGTTCAGGATCTTTTTGGCTTGTCCTCTGCCCGTGTGCTGCTCCATAATGAATATACGGCGGGTCGAATCGGCTAAAGAAATCAATCGGGGCCTAGCAGCAGGTGACGGGAAGTTGGTGCGTCGGTCGTAGGGGGGTCAATTGCCGCGCATAATTCTGGTATTTGCTTCAACGGAAACCGCTACCGCTAATGTCGCTGGGCTTCCATCGATCGCGCGCGCTGCACGCGAAGCCGATTTGGCGGCACAGCAATTTACGAATTGCTGCGACATCATCCTGGCTGTGTCAGGTAGATCTTTTCTTGATAGCTGGAGTCTTGAGGAAATTGCGCGTCTTGTGCCCGGTGTCGAAAATTGCCCGACCCTAACTGCTGATCTCGTGCCAGCACCCGGCGATCTGTGGCTTGCTGGGGAACTTCTTACACCGGCAGAAACGATTCTGAATTGCTTGCGGTTGAACCGGGAAGGACCGAATCGGCTGTCGTGTGTGTCGGAACCGGACAGAATTCAGTGCTTCCATGCCAAGCAAGGCCCCACTGGCCTGGCAACCTTGCTTGATGCAGCAGGAAGGGACATTGTCAGAGCAACGATAAAGTCCAGCGACGGAATCGTTTCGAGGCATTTCAATCGACCGATCTCCACGCGCATAACCCGCTTGCTATTGCCGTACAGGGCGGTCCGCCCGATCCACGCGACTGCTGCTGCTGCTCTGATCGCGTTGGCCATGTTTTATTGCCTTATTTCTGGCTCCTATGCTGGCCTGATGGCCGGTGCGATACTCTTCCATATTGCGTCAGTCATTGACGGGGTAGACGGAGAAATAGCCCGAGCCACATTTCGAACCAGCAAAATGGGAGCGACCCTCGACTCCTTGACCGACGCGATTACCAATCTCGCGTTTCTGACAGGCTTGGGACTCGGCCTTACGTATCAAGGCGCTGAAAACGCGGCGCTTACAGGAATGATAGGCTTTGCATGCCTGAGTACGGGTCTTGTGCTCCTCGGCGGAGTCGCGGCATTTTCCGGGAGACCGATAAACTTTGATGCCCTCAAATGTGTCGTAAGGCAGAGCCGTACCCAGGCGGCAAATTGGATTGTCTGGCTGACGATGCGCGACTTTCTCGCACTTACCGGTGCTTTGATGGTTGTCTTTGGGTTCGGTCAGAGATTTTTGCAACTGTTTGCGATCGGTTCCTGCTTGTGGTTGATCGCGGTTGTCGCCTTGGTAACGGTCGACTCGGCGAGCGCGCGAACTCCGATGCAGCGTCAGCTTCGATCAAGAGGCCGCGCGCACCGGTCTGGACACTGAGCTTTGCCGGATTGCGCCGCGATCGTCGACGTCATCGGACTTCCCTCGAACCGCGCCGAGTGGGCGAGTCGCAGCAGACATTCCACCGCGCCGAGAGGCTCGCTTCATGGGTTCACGGCCTGGATCACTGACCGCCGCCAAGACGCCGGTCGAGGTCCGCGCCAACCCTCGCTTGATTGCAGCCTATAAGCGAGGGCAAGACTAGGAAGGATGCCGCATGAAGGCCCGCCCCGTTTTGATCCAGACGCTGTGGCGGACAGGCGGTACCTATCTCGCCTTCCGGCTGCGCGAGGCCAATACGGCCAGCCTGTTCTACGAACCGCTGCACGAAGATTTCTCGCGCCATCCGCGAGGGCGGTGGGACGCCTGGGCGTCAGCGGGGATGCAGCGCGAACTCGGCCATCCCGAGGCCGCTTTCCACTACCTCACCGATTTTCCGACCAATGAAGCAGGCATGGTCCCCGGCCACCAGGAATCCTTCGCCTGGCAGCCCTTTGCCCTGGCAAAAGGTGAGGAATGTCCGGCATTGGCCGGCTATCTCGAAGGCCTTGCGCAGACCGCGCCGGCGCGCGCCGTCTTCAAATTCTGTCGGGCGACGTTGCGCAGCCACTGGATCGAGGACCTGCTGGGCGGTACCACGATCTACGTGCTGCGCGACCCGGCCGACATGGTCGCTGCCTATCGTGCGCGGCAGGCTGGCGACTATTTCTTCTCGCAGATGCTGCGCATCGTGCTGTTGAACGCCGACACGCCGGTGCTCGCCCCCGCGGCGGCGCTGTTGATCGCGCGCCATCCCGACTTGCAAGCGCTCGACGACGACGCTCGTCGCGCCAAAACCCTCTGCCACGTCATACCGATGCCGGAGCGGATCGCGCTCGCTGCGCATTTCTGGCTGCTGTCCCTCGCTGCGCATTGCCGGGCAGACGTTCTGATGGTCGATGCCGCCGACTTCGCGCAAGCTTCCGTGCAGCAAGCCATCTCTGAAGCAACAGGCCTCGATTGCGAACTGAGCGACGCGAGGCCGCTCGACGCCCGAGGCGGTGTCGATGTGAGCTTCGCCGATGCAGACTGGCGGGAAGCCGCCATCGGCGCCCTCGCCTGCCTTGGGAACGTCGGCCCCGTGCCTCCCGCCGCAAGGCGATACGCGCGGCTTGTTGGAGGGTTGCTGACATGACAGCGACTGTACGCGCGGCGGAAGAGACCCCCTGAGACCGGGCCGTGCAGGTTCTCCGGCCAGCCTGCGCTGCGTTCAGCGCCATTTGGCGACTCGGCGGATACGGTTTAGCTGCCCCGAATTGGCTTCGGCGAGCAGCAGCGCCTGCACCGCGGCAGCCGGCATCGGCCGATGCAAATAGAAGCCTTGGGCATAATCACAGCGCCGTGCGTAGAGATGCATGGCCTGCTCGACTGTTTCCACACCCTCGGCAATCACCTCCATGCCCAACCCCTTGGCCAGGCCGATGACGGCATCAACGATTGCTGCATCGTCGGGGTTCGTCGTGAGGTCGCAGATGAAGCTGCGATCGATCTTGATGGTATTGATCGGGAAACGTTTGAGGTGCGACAGCGCTGCGAACCCCGTGCCAAAATCGTCAAAAGCGATCTGGATCCCGGCATTGCTTAGCGTCTTTAATGTATCTGCGACCGTGTCGCTGTCCTGCCCCAGGAACACACCTTCGGTAATCTCGATCTGAAGGCGTTTGCACGGCACGCCCGCGGCCGCGAGCGTCGACAAAAGCCTTTCGCCATAATCGCTACGGCGAAGTTCCGGCGCAGCGACATTGATCGCGACATAACCGACGTCGACCCCCTCCCGCTCCCACACAGCTAGGTCGGCGACGACCTGGCGTATCATCCAGTTTCCGATCTCAACACCCAGCTCGGCATCTTGAAAGGCATCGCTGAGATCGGCTGGCAGGCTGTAGTTGCCGGCACTGTCCTGTATGCGCAGCAGGGCTTCAAAGCCGATGATCGAGCCATGATCGAGCGAAAATTGCGCTTGATAATAGGCGGCAAGGCTGCCGGCCGCCATGGCGCTTCGTACGCCATCGAAAAGCCGCCTGCGGCGGATCAACTCGGCACTGAAATCGGGCAGATAAAGCGTGGCAATGCCGCGGCCATGCCCCTTGGCGCGGTACATGGCGATATCGGCATTCTTCAACAAAGTCGCCGCGTCGGTGCCGTGATCGGGATAGACGCTGACGCCGATGCTGGCGCGGCAGTCGAGCCGAAACCCGTCCACCATCAGCGGTTCACGAAGGATCGCGACCAACCCGTCGATGCGCCGAACGATCGCTTCGTCGATGCCGCAATCGGGAATCAGAAGCGTGAATTCGTCGCCGCCCAGCCGCGCTGCGGTTTCACCATCGGCGATGAAGCATTTCAGCCGCTGTGCCACCTCCTGCAGCAGAGCGTCGCCGACGGCATGTCCGTAAACATCGTTGACGCCCTTGAAATGGTCGATATCGAGCAAGATGAGCGCCAACCTGGCCGGCGACTGGCCCTTGACGGCTGGGAAGGCCAGATGCGCCTCCAGCAGTTCCTGAAAGCGCAGACGGTTGGCGAGCCCAGTCAGAGTATCGTGGCTGACGATCCAGTTTAACCGGTCCTTCGCCCGCTTGCGTTCGTCGATATCGGTCAGCGTCCCGGAAACCGCGCGCGCAATGCCCATCCGGTCGTGCTCAACCGAAGCGCCGCGCATCAGCATCCAGCGCCAGCCGCCATCCGATGCTGCCACCCGAATCTCACATTCGTAATGGGTCACCCGTCCGCAGATATAGTCCTTCAAATGGCTTACCATCGCGTCGCGATCATCCGGATGCACAGTACGCAGCGCATCCTCGACCAGGTGTTTTGTGATCGACGCGATGACGTCGGGCGCCCCCAGCCACAGCCGCTCCTCCGCATGCTCCCATTCCCAGATGATGACACCCGAGCTTTCGAACGCGTTGGCAACGCGGGCCTGCAAAGCGCAGAGCTTGTCGTTGCGCTCGACAAGCGCCCGCTGTTGCTCCTTCGCTCGCCCCAACGCCGATCGCAGTTCGAGTTCGGTTACCACTTGCTCCGCGAGAGTTGACAGCAACTGCCGCTGTACGCTGGTCAGTCCCCCCTCGCGCGGTGTGTGATCCATCACGCAAAGCGTGCCAATCCGAAAACCATCGTGCGACGTTAGCGGTACGCCGACGTAGAAGCAGACACCGGGTTCGCACGTCACCAATGGGTTGCTAGCAAAGCGGGGGTCGGTACGCGCATCAAGGACTTCGAGTGGTTCGGATTGCTGGATCGCGACGTCGCAAAAAGCGATATCGCGTTCCGTTTCGACGAGCTTGGCCAGGCCGACATTGGCCTTGAACCATTGCCGGTGTTCGTCGACCAGGCTTACCAGAGCCACCGGCGTCCCGCATATCGCCGCTGCGGCCAGCGTCAGCCGATCGAAGGCGGCCTCGGGCGGCGTGTCGAGTATATGATAGGCCCTCAGGGCACGCAGTCGTTCCGCCTCCTGGTCATTCGACAGCCGATGGCACTGAAGCTTGGGTACCTCATCGGCACTCGCCGGATCGCATGTATTTCCGCGCCACGTAAACGACATCCTTGCCTCCCCAACCCGTCGCGGTCGACTGCCTAAAATTTCAAGTCTTGCGCCAGCAACTACGCTCAAGAAAATTTCGAGCCCTGGAACTGCCAGACTCATCTATTTGGTAGCACTTGTATTTTTTCGGGTTGTTCCTTTCTCCTTCTCAAGAGACATTTCTTTTAATTTCTGTATCTAAAGCCCTGCCCTTGGGCGAACCCCGAGATCGAAGATCCGTTTGACTAAGGGCTTCCCGATTAAAACAGCCGAAAGGCCTGCCGTCAGCCAGTTTTTCACACGCAAATCTTCGTTGGCCTATTAGACAGTCACGGATCTCTGGGTTGCCCTGGTGACGGCAGGCAACCCCTCGTCAGCATATTCCGACAGCCGCGATCGGGCACGCAGCACGCCGAGGCCGCGGTAGACCGTTGCCCTCGAAACGCCAACCTTTCTGGCAACATCCGCTGTCGACAACGCGGGATCTGCGGCCAGACACTCGATGTCCTTCAGAAGCGCTTCGGAAAGTATCGTCGGCCGGCCGCGACGCGTTTCGCTGACGACAAAGCGTTCGATGTCACGCTCTGCGACAACCCGCCGTTCCATCTCGGCAATGGCAGCACCAATCTGGAGCACGTTACAGCCGCCTAACGCCGTGGTATCGATGCCATCCTTAATTGAAATCAGGTGGATATTCTGTCGCTTGAAGCGATCGAGCAATAAGAATAGTTGTTGTGCTGTCATGTCAAGATGGTCAAGTCTCCAAACCACGACGGTGTCATTCGGCAGCGCCAGCTCAAGTACGGAAACGAGTCCGGGTCGTTTCTTGCGCGCTGTTTCGCTCACATCCTGAAAGACGCAATAGCAATTCATTTCCTTCATTGCCGCAATCTGGACATCCTCATCGCAATCCAAAGATGTGACACGAACGTAGCCAATTCTTCGTGACGCTGCATCTGACTTCGTTACCAATAAATCAATGCCACTCATAACCGCCCCCAAGACCACGACTATAGTGTCGTCTTCGTCTCTCGACTGCAGAACTGGTCTGCAAAGATAATTTTGCGACTGTAATCCGGATTAGTCAAGCGTTGAAACAAAACCGTAGTCTAGCTGTAAAATCATATAAATCTAATAATTTACCGAGAATGTCGTTTACTAGTTCATATTAAAATAATTATTGTAATCTCTCTGTTATCCTTAACTGGTCTCTAACTACGGGGTCGCGCCACTTTTGCTGGCTGGTGCAGTGGCCACGCAAGTCGCACTTTAAAATCAAGCGAGGATCTGGGGCACAGTGCAGGCAAAACCATGCCTTGGCCCGTGCTGGAATGGGTTTCGGCCAAGTTGCATCATCCCCGCAGGCCGTGAAGTCATTGCCCATTCCTGCCGGGAATTGAGATCGACGATGCGTCCCGCAAATCGTGGATGATGCGCTTGGGGAAAAGTTGCGGGATCGCGCATGCGGCCGAAGCGCGCGCCGCCGCACGCGAGGATGGCCTGCCGTCGCTCGCAGCGATCATCGGCTCGCGCAAATCCAGCGACAAGCCTCGACCCATCCCTGCTGGCCGCATCCCGCCCTAATCCTGTATCGGACATCAGCCGGTTCGCGCTCCCGTTCAACCCGGGAACGTCGAAAGCGGCTCTAATCTTCGTCCCCATAGCCGGGCAATGCCACACCCTTGCCGATCGCCAGCGCCCGCAAGCCGAACCCCGCCGCCGCCCCGATGACCCCCGCCGCCGTCCGGTCCACCCCGAGCGCAACGAGCACGACATAGGTCGTCGCTCCCAGCGCTGCTGCCGACACATAGATTTCGCGCCGCATCAGGATCGACGGCTCGCCCGCCAGCACGTCGCGGATGATCCCGCCGAAACTCGCCGTCAGCACGCCCATGACGATGCAGGCCAGCGGCGGCACGCCGAATGTTTCCGCCTTTGCCGCGCCGATAACCGCATAGGCCGCCATTCCGACCGCGTCGAACCACAGCAGCGCCGGCAACTGCCAGCGGTCGGCGCGCAACAGCCACACCGCCCCGGCCGCCGCCAGGCAGACGCCGATATAGTCGGACCGCCCGACCCAGAACACCGGCGCACCGATCAGCAGGTCGCGCAGCGTGCCACCGCCGATCCCGGTGATCGCGGCGAAAAAGGCAAAGGTGACGATGGTCTGTTTTGCCCGCGCCGCCGCCAGCGCGCCGGAGACCGCAAACACCGCGACAGCCGCCATGTCGAGCCACGACAGCAGCGGCCGGATGGATTCGAGGACCGGGGTGTCGATCACGGAAGTGCCCTCGCTGACTGGCCGGGCGCGACGAAGGCCGGGGCGATCACGCTCCGGCCATTGCGGCAACCCGCCATCAGATGTGGATCGGCTTGCCCGTGACCGCCATCGCGGCTTCCTTCAGCGCTTCGGGGTGAGTCGGGTGGGCGTGGCACGTCAGGGCGATGTCCTCGCTCGACGCGCCGAATTCCATGGCGATCGCGGCTTCGGCGATCATCGTCCCCGCCATCGCCCCGATGATATGGACCCCGAGCACGCGGTCGGTCGCCGCATCGGCCAGGACCTTCACGAACCCTTCGGTGTCGCGATTGGTCTTGGCGCGGCTGTTGCCGGCAAAGGGAAATTTGCCGACCTTGTAGGCGGTGCCCGCGGCCTTCAGCTCTTCCTCGGTCTTGCCCACCGTTGCCACTTCGGGGTGGGTATAGACCACCGCCGGGATGACATCATGGTTCACATAGCCGGTCAGCCCGGCGATATTGTCGGCACAGGCAAGGCCTTCGTCCTCCGCCTTGTGTGCCAGCATCGGCCCCGGCACGACATCGCCGATCGCCCAGATGCCGGGGACTGGCGTGCTGAAGTCCTTGGCCACAATGATCCGGCCGCGATCCAGCGTCAGGCCGGTCGCCTCGATATTCAAGCCATCGGTGTTCGGCCGCCGCCCGACCGAAAGCAGCACGATATCGGCCGCAATCGTCTCGGACGCGCCGCCGGCTGCCGGCTCGATCGTCACCGCGGCCCCGGCACCGTCGCGCACGACACCCGTCACCTTGGTCGCGGTGCGGATTTCGAAACCCTGTTTCTTCAGCACCTTGGCGAAGGCAGTTGCGACTTCGACATCCATCGCCGGCACGATCCGCTCGGCATATTCGATGACAGTGACGCGCGCACCCAGCCGCCGCCAGACCGAACCCATTTCCAGCCCGATATAGCCGCCGCCGATCACCACCAGATGCTCGGGCACCTTATCGAGATCGAGCGCCTCGGTCGAGGTGACGATGACTTCGCCATCGGGCACCATGCCAGGCAACAGCGCGACTTCGGATCCGGTTGCGATGATGAAATTCTTTGCCGTCAACAGGCGGTCGCCGACCTTGACCGACTTCGCGTCGACAAAGCTGGCCTCGCCTGCCACCCACTCGACCTTGTTCTTCTTGAACAGATAGGCAATGCCGTCGGTCAACTCCTTGACGGCCTTGTCTTTCTCTCCCAGCAACGCAGGCAGGTCGAGCTCGACCGAACCCAGCTTGACACCGAACTTGGCGAGCGCGCCCGACTGCGCCTCGGCATAATATTCGGACCCGTGCAGCAACGCCTTCGACGGAATGCAGCCGACGTTGAGGCATGTGCCGCCCAGCCGATCGCGCTTTTCGATGCACGCGACCTTCAGGCCATGTTGCGCCGCACGAATGGCGGCGACATAGCCGCCGGGGCCGCTGCCGATAACGACAACATCGAATTCAGGGTCAGCCATCGGAACGTCCTTACAGGTCAATCAGCAGCCGCGCCGGATCCTCGATCGCTTCCTTGACGCGCACCAGGAAGGTCACGGCCTCGCGGCCATCGACGACGCGGTGGTCATAGCTCAGCGCCAGATACATCATCGGGCGGATGACGATCTGCCCATCGCGCACCACCGGCCGCTCCTCGATACGGTGCAGCCCCAGAACGCCTGACTGCGGCGTGTTGAGGATCGGCGTCGACATCAGCGAACCGAAGACCCCGCCGTTCGAAATGGTGAAATTGCCGCCCTGCAACTCCTCGATCTTCAACTGGCTGCTCTGCGCGCGCTTGCCGAAATCGCCGATGGCGAGCTCGGTCTCCGCAAACGACAGCTTGTCGGCGTTGCGCAGCACCGGCACCACCAGGCCGCCGGGGGACGACACAGCGATGCCGAGGTCGGCATAGTTGCGATAGACGAGTTCATCGCCTTCGATCGCGGCGCCGACGGCGGGAACATCGCGCAACGCCAGCACCACCGCCTGCGAAAAGAACGACATGAAGCCCAGCCGGACCCCGTGCTTCTTTTCGAACAGATCCTTGTAGCGTGCCCGCGTCGCCATCACTGCGGTCATGTCGACATCGTTGAACGTCGTCAGCATCGCAGCCGTGTTCTGCGCTTCCTTCAGCCGGCGCGCGATGGTCTGGCGCAGCCGCGTCATCCGGACACGTTCCTCACGGCGCTCCTCGACCGGCGCCGCGGCTGCCACAGGGGCCGGCGCCGCAGCGGCTGCCGGCGTGGCCTTGACCCTCGCCGTTCCAGCCTCGATCGCCGCCAGCACATCCCCCTTGGTCAGCCGGCCGTCGCGGCCCGACGCCTGGATGCTGGCGATATCGAGATTGTAGCTGTCGACCAGCGTCCGCACCGCCGGGCCCATGGCCTCCAGCGCCGCGCCGGCCGCAGGAGCCGCCGCTGCTGCCGGTGCCGCCGGCGCAGGTGACGGCGCAGGCGCGGCAGCAGGTGCCGCGGCGGGCTGGGCCGCCGGCGCCGCTACCGCGGGGGCCGGCTCGGCCTTGGCAGGCGCCGGTGCCGCCGCTTCGCCGCCGGCGTTGATGATCGCGATCCGAGCGCCCACTGCCACCGTGTCGCCGACCTTGAACAGCTGCTCGCCCATCGTCCCGGCCACCGGCGACGGCACTTCGACCGCCACCTTGTCGGTCTCCAGGCTCACGATCGGCTCGTCGGCCGCGACGGCGTCGCCGGGCTGCTTCAGCCATTGGCCGACGCTGGCCTCGCTGATCGATTCGCCAAGGGCCGGGATGATGACGTCGGTTGCCATGATATTAACCTGCGTTCTGCGATGATTTGATACCGCCACCGATGGCGGCCTTGACGTCGGATCGGGCAGCGCCGAGCGCCTCGGCGATCAACTTTGCCTGCTCGGCATTGTGGCGGCGCAACAGCCCGGTGGCGGTGGCGGCCGCCGCGGCGCGTCCGGCATAGATCGGCCGGCGGTCGAGGGCCGTTTCGATCAGCGGCGCGACGAAAGTCCAGGCGCCGGCGTTCCTCGGCTCTTCCTGGGCCCAGACGACGTCCTCCAGCCCAGGGAAGCGCGCCGCATATTCGGCAATGACTTCGCCCGGGAAGGGATAGAGTTGCTCGACGCGCAGCAGATAGACATCGTCGCGCTCGGTCTTCTCGCGTGCCTCAAGCAGGTCGTAATAGACCTTGCCGCTGCACAGCACCAACCGCCGGATTTTGTCCGGATCGCACGGCGCCATGTCGTCGAGGCAGCGGTGGAAGCTGGTCCCCGCGGCCATGTCCTCCAGCGCCGATGTCGCGCGCTTGTGGCGCAGCAACGACTTCGGCGTGAAGACGATCAACGGCTTGCGGAAATCGCGGAGCATCTGGCGGCGCAACAGGTGAAAATAGTTCGCCGGCGTCGTCGCATTGGCGACCTGCATATTGTCTTCGGCGCACAGCTGCAGGAACCGTTCCATCCGTGCCGAACTATGCTCGGGGCCCTGGCCTTCATAGCCGTGCGGCAGCAGCATCGTCAGGCCGTTGGCGCGCAGCCACTTGATCTCGCCCGATGCGATGAACTGGTCGATGATGGTCTGCGCGCCGTTGACGAAATCGCCGAACTGCGCCTCCCACAGCACCAGCGTCTTGGGATCGGCCGAGGCAAAGCCATATTCGAACCCCAGCACGCCGAATTCCGACAACGGGCTGTCATAGACTTCGAACTTCGGGCTGATCGACGCCAGCGGCACGTACCGATGCCCGTCCTTCTGGTCGGTCCACACCGAATGGCGCTGGCTGAACGTGCCGCGCCCCGAATCCTGGCCCGACAGGCGCACGCCATAGCCGTCCTTGAGTAGCGATCCGAACGCCAGTGCCTCGGCGGTCGCCCAGTCGATATTCTGCCCCTGCGTCAGCGCATCGTCCTTGGCATCGAGAATGCGCGCCAGCGTCCGGTGGATGGCGAACCCGTCGGGGACCGCCGTCAACGTCCGCCCGATGCCGCGCAGTTCGTCGCCCGCCACGCCGGTCACCGCGGCGCGCCGGCTGCCGATGTCCTCGCGCGGCTTGCCAAGGCCCGACCACTGGCCTTCGAACCAGTCTGCCTTGTTGGCCTTGAAGCTGGTCGCGGCTTCGAAATCGGCCTCCAGCGTCGCGGTATACTGGTCGATCGCGCCTTGCAGAAAGCCTTCGTCGACGACCCCTTCCCGCACCAGCCGCGCGGCATAGATCTCGCTGACAGCCGGATGCTTGCCGATTTCGGCATACATCAACGGCTGGGTGAAGCTCGGTTCGTCGCTCTCATTGTGGCCGAAGCGGCGATAGCACCACATGTCGATGACGACGTCGCGGCCGAACTTCTGGCGGAACTCGGTCGCCACCTTGGTGGCAAAGGTCACCGCCTCGGGATCATCGCCGTTGACATGAAAGATCGGCGCCTGGACGATCTTGCCGACGTCGCTGGGATAGGGCGACGACCGCGCGAACTGCGGGCTGGTGGTGAAACCGACCTGGTTGTTGACGACGAAGTGGATCGTCCCGCCGGTATTGTACCCGGTCACCCCCGAAAAGCCGAAACATTCGGCGACGATGCCCTGCCCCGCAAAGGCGGCGTCGCCGTGCAGCAGCACCGGCAGCGACTTGACATGGTGGACGTCCCCCGTGCGCGTCTGGATGGCGCGCACCTTGCCGAGAACGACCGGATCGACCGCTTCCAGATGCGACGGATTGGGCGCCAGGCTGAGATGGACGGAATTGCCGTCGAACTCGCGATCGGTGCTGGTGCCGAGGTGATATTTGACATCGCCGGACCCGTCGACATCGTCGGGATTGGCCGATCCGCCGCCGAACTCGTGAAAGATCACGCGGAAGGGCTTGCGCATGACATTGCCGAGCATGTTGAGCCGGCCACGATGCGGCATCCCGAAGACGATCTCGGTAATGCCCAGCTGGCCACCGATCTTGATGATCGATTCCATCGCCGGGATCATCGATTCCGCGCCGTCGAGCCCGAAGCGCTTGGTGCCGACATATTTGCGCCCCAGGAAGCGCTCGAAATATTCGGCCTCGACGAGCTTGTTGAGGATCGCCTTCTTGCCGTTCGAGGTGAAGTGGATCTCCTTGTCGCGCCCCTCGATCTTGTCCTGGATGAAGCGCCGCTCCTCGACATCGTTGATGTGCATATATTCCACACCGACATTGCCGCAGTAATTGGCGCGCAGGATTTCGACCAGCTCGCGGATCGTCGCCGTCTGCAGCCCCAGCGCCCCACCGATATGCACCGGGCGGTCGAGGTCGGCTTCGAAAAACCCATGATATTCGGGGGTCAGGTCGGCCGGCAGATCGCGGACCATCAGCCCGAGCGGATCGAGGTTGGCGGCGAGATGGCCGCGCACACGGTAGGTTCGGATCAGCATCAGCGCCGAGATCGAATCCTGCGCCGCTTGTGCGATCGCTTCCGGGCTGGCCCCGGCCGCAGCGGCCTTGGCCGCCGCCTTGGCCGGCGCGGTGATCAGGATGTCGCGCGCGTCGAGAGCACGGGTCAGGTCATCGCTGGCGGGAAGCGGCCAGTCATTGCGCGCCCATGACGGCCCGGCGCTGTCTTCCGCCGTCGGCAACCCAGCTTCATAATCCATCGCGCACGTCCTTCTTCCGCCACAGGCTGATAGCCATATGGGTCCGGCGTGTCACCGCCGAAAGCCACATGGCTGCCATGTTTTGCGAAAGGATGCGGGCCTCAGCCTTTCAGCAGGTCCGCCAGCGTCACGCCGAGCAGCGACGGTGACGGCGACACCACGATACCGGCGGCTTCCATCGCCGCCATCTTCGATGCCGCATCGCCCTTGCCGCCCGACACGATCGCCCCGGCATGGCCCATGCGGCGGCCGGGAGGAGCGGTGGTGCCGGCGATGAAACCGACCATCGGCTTCTTGCGACCACGGCGCGCCTCGTCCTCGAGGAACTGCGCGGCTTCTTCCTCGGCCGACCCGCCGATTTCACCGATCATGATGATCGACTGGGTGGCGGCATCGGCCATGAACAGTTCGAGCATGTCGATGAAGTTGGTGCCGTTGACCGGATCGCCGCCGATGCCGACGGCGGTCGTCTGGCCAAGGCCCACCGCGGTGGTCTGGTGAACGGCCTCGTAGGTCAGCGTGCCCGAACGCGACACGACACCGACCGAACCCTTGGAAAAGATGTTGCCCGGCATGATGCCGATCTTGCATTCGCCCGGCGTCAGCACGCCGGGGCAGTTCGGCCCGATCAGCCGCGACCTGGAACCGGACAAGGAGCGCTTGACGCGCACCATGTCGAGCACCGGAATGCCTTCGGTGATGCAGATGATCAGCGGCACCTCGGCGTCGATCGCCTCGCAGATCGCGTCGGCAGCACCCGCCGGCGGCACATAGACCACGCTGGCATCGCAATCGGTTGCGGCGCGCGCTTCATGGACGGTGTTGAACACCGGCCGGTCCAGATGCGTCTGGCCGCCCTTGCCCGGCGCCGTGCCGCCGACGACATTGGTGCCATAGGCGATCGCCGCCTCGGTATGGAACGTCCCCTGCTTGCCGGTGAAGCCCTGGGTGATGACGCGGGTGGCCGCGTTGACGAGAATGCTCATGGTTCAGGCTGCCTTGTTCACTTCGGCGACGATCTTCGCCGCTGCATCGCCGAGGTCGTTGCCGGAAATGATCGGCAGACCGCTGTCGGCCAGGATCTTCTTGCCCAGTTCGACATTGGTGCCTTCCAGCCGCACGACCAGCGGCACCGACAGGTTCACTTCCTTCGCCGCGGCGATGATGCCCTCGGCGATGATGTCGCAACGCATGATGCCGCCGAAGATGTTGACGAGAATCCCCTTCACCGCCGGGTCCTTGAGGATCAGCTTGAAGGCATTGGTCACCTTCTCCTTGTCGGCGCCGCCGCCGACATCGAGGAAGTTGGCCGGCTCGGCCCCGTTGAGCTTGATGATGTCCATCGTCGCCATCGCCAGCCCGGCGCCGTTGACCAGGCAGCCGATGGTGCCGTCGAGCTTGATGAAGGCAAGGTCGTACTTCGACGCTTCGACCTCGGCGGGGTCCTCCTCGGTCAGGTCGCGCAGCGCGACGAGATCGGGGTGGCGATACAGTGCGTTGGGATCGAAGCCGACCTTGGCGTCGAGGACCATCAGCTTGCCGTCGTCGGTGACGGCAAGCGGGTTGATCTCGATCTGCGACGCATCGGTGCCGACAAAGGCGTCGTACAGCTTGGCGGTCACGAACTCGGCCTGTTTCGCGAGGTCACCGGTCAACCCGAGCGCGGCCGCAACGGCACGGCCATGGTGCGGCATGACGCCGGTTGCCGGATCGATGGTCAGTGTCTGGATCTTTTCGGGCGTGTCATGCGCGACGGTTTCGATGTCCATGCCGCCTTCGGTGCTGACGACGAGCGAAATCCGGCCGGTCGCGCGGTCCACCAGCAGCGCCAGGTAGAATTCCTTGGCAATATCGACACCATCGGTGATGTAGAGCCGGTTGACCTGCTTGCCATGCGGTCCGGTCTGGATGGTCACCAGCGTGTTGCCGAGCATGTCGGTCGCCGCCGCCCGCACATCCTCGGCCGAACGCGCCAGCCGCACGCCGCCCTTGGCTTCGGGCGGCAGCTCGGTGAACTTGCCCTTGCCGCGCCCGCCGGCGTGGATTTGCGCCTTGACGACATAGAGCGGCCCGGGCAGCTTGCCCGCCGCAGCGACGGCCTCGTCGACAGTCAGCGCCGCAAAGCCCGCGGGCACCGGCACCCCGAATTTGGAGAGGACCTCCTTGGCCTGATATTCGTGAATGTTCATGCGAACGCCTCCATCGGGGTCAGACCCAGCTTGTCAAAAAGCCGGGTGTCGCGATCGACCCCCGGATTTGCCGTCGTCAGCAGCCTGTCGCCGACAAAGATCGAATTTGCACCCGCCAGAAAGCACAGCGCCTGGGTTTCGTCGCTCATCGCCTCGCGGCCGGCGGACAGGCGCACCATCGATCGCGGCATGGTGATGCGCGCCGCCGCAACGGTACGGACGAATTCGATGCCATCGACCGCCGGGGCGGCACCCGACAGGATCGCGTCGCCCAGCGGCGTGCCGGCGATCGGCACCAGGCCGTTGATCGGCACGCTGCCGGGCGGTTCCGGCAGGTTGGCAAGCGTTTCGATCAGCCCGATCCGGTCGGCCCGGCTTTCGCCCATGCCGATGATGCCGCCGCAGCAGACACCGATGCCGGCATCACGAACGCGGGCCACCGTATCGAGCCGGTCGCCCTGACTGCGCGTGGTGACGATGTCGCCATAATATTCCGGCGCGGTGTCGATATTGTGGTTGTAGTAATCAAGGCCCGCATCGGCCAGCGCTGCCGTCTGGCTGTCGCTGAGCATACCCAGCGTCATGCAGGTTTCCAGCCCGAGCGCGCGCACGCCGGCGACCATTTCGGCGAGCGCCGGCATGTCGCGATCCCTGGGGTTCTTCCACGCCGCCCCCATGCAGAAACGTGTCGCACCGCCGGCCTTGGCGCGCGCGGCCTCGGCGACAACATCGGCCACGGCCATCAGCTTTTCTGCTTTCACGCCGGTCTGGAACGCCACCGACTGGGCACAATAGCCGCAGTTTTCGGGACAGCCACCGGTTTTGATCGACAGCAGCTGCGATTTCTGCACGCGGTTGGGATCGAAATGGGCGCGGTGCACGGTCTGCGCCCGGAACACCAGGTCGATGAACGGCAGGTCGAACAGCGCAGCGATGTCAGCACGCGA
Source organism: Polymorphobacter fuscus (assembly GCF_011927825.1). Classification (NCBI taxonomy): domain Bacteria; kingdom Pseudomonadati; phylum Pseudomonadota; class Alphaproteobacteria; order Sphingomonadales; family Sphingosinicellaceae; genus Sandarakinorhabdus; species Sandarakinorhabdus fusca. The sequence continues at coordinate 906,567 of NZ_JAATJI010000001.1, forward strand.
CCAGCGGGCGCGCGCCGAAATCGCCATATCGGCGCCGTCTGGCACTATGCGAGGCTCCCGTCGATCGCCTTGCACGCGACCAGCAGTTCCTTCACCGCATCGACCGACACGGTGAAATTCGCCTGCGCTTCCTCGGTCAGCGCGATTTCGACGATCTTCTCGACGCCGCCGGCGCCGATGATGCACGGCACGCCGACATAAAGGTCATTGACGCCATATTGCCCGGTCAGGTTCACCGCCGCGGGGATGACGCGCTTCTGGTCGTAGAGATAGGCTTCGGCCATCGCGATGCCGCTCGTGGCCGGGGCATAATAGGCACTTCCGGTCTTCAGCAGTCCGACAATCTCGCCGCCGCCGCTGCGGGTGCGCTGGACGATCGCATCGATGCGCTCCTTCGTCGTCCAGCCCATCTTGATCAGGTCGGGGATCGGGATGCCCGCAACGGTCGAATATTCGACCACGGGCACCATCGTGTCGCCATGGCCGCCGAGCACGAAGGCCGTCACATCCTTGACCGAAACCTTGAACTCGTCGGCGAGAAAATGCCGGAACCGCGCCGAATCGAGCACGCCGGCCATGCCGACGACCATGTGATGCGGCAGGCCCGAAAACTCGCGCAGCGCCCAGACCATCGCGTCGAGCGGGTTGGTGATGCAGATCACGAAAGCCCCCGGCGCATTGGCCTTGATGCCTTCGCCCACCGCCTTCATCACCTTCAGGTTGATGCCGAGCAGGTCGTCGCGGCTCATACCCGGCTTGCGGGCGACACCGGCGGTGACGATGATGACATCGGCGCCGGCGATATCGGCATAGTCGTTCGTGCCCTTCAGCTCGACATCGAAGCCTTCGACCGGGCCGCACTGGGCAAGGTCGAGCGCCTTGCCCTGCGGCACGCCTTCCACAACGTCGAACAGCACGACATCGCCAAGTGCCTTGGCAGCCGCCAGATGCGCCAGCGTGCCACCGATGTTGCCCGCGCCGATCAGCGCGATTTTGTTGCGAGCCATGGGGAAAAACGTCCTTCGCTTGAGTCGTTCAGAGACCGCGCCCGGATAATGCGGATACCCAGGGGGCGCAACCATCGCACCGCGCCTAGCCATGCCCCAATGCGAGGTAATCCGCCGATTGCATCTCCATCAACCGCGAAACCGTGCGCGCGAATTCGAACGCCCCGTCGCCGGTCGGATAAAGCCCCGCCGGCACCGCGTCCGCCGACGCCAGCAGCTTGACCTTGTGTTCATACAGCGCATCGATCAGCGTCACGAACCGCGCTGCCTCGTTGCGGTTTTCGGGGCCCATCATCGGCACGCCGACCAGAAACAAGGTGTGGAAATGCCGGGCAATCGCCAGATAGTCGGCGGCGCCGAGCGGTTGCCGGCACAGCCGCGAGAAGGAAAACACCGCAACACCCTTCAGCGACTTCGGCACGAACAGCGTCCGCCCGCCGGGCACCGCCAGGGTCTCGGTCGGCACCCGGGCGCGATCCTCCACCGGATAGTCGGTCATCCGGAAGAACGTCTCCGCCAGTGCTGCGGTCGCGGCCGGGCCGTTGGGGACATGCCAGGTCGCCGCCCCGCCCAGCCGCTCCAGCCGATAATCGACCGGCCCATCGAGGGTGACGACGTCGCAATATCCGCGCAGCAGCACGATGAACGGCGTGAACAACTGCCGGTTGAGCCCGTCCTTGTACAAATCCTCGGGCACGCGATTGCTCGTTGCCACCACCGTCACACCATGGGCGAACAGCGCCGTGAACAGCCGCGACACGATCGCGGCATCGGCAATATCCTTGACCTGCATCTCGTCGAACGCCAGCAGCCGGGCGCTTGCGGCAATGGTCGCCGCCACTGCCGGGATCGGGTCGCCGCCGCCGCGCTGGCGTTCCGCAAAGATGTCGGCGTGCACTTCCAGCATGAATTCGTGAAAATGCACCCGCCGCTTCGGCACCACGTCCACCGCTCCGTAGAACAGGTCCATGATCATGGACTTGCCGCGTCCGACCCCGCCCCAGATATACAGGCCGCGCGGGGCGACCGCCGCTGCCGCCCCGGTAATCCGCGCGAAGAAACCGGGCTTGGCCGCCGGTTTTTCCAAGGCTTCGGCGAGTGCCTGCAACCGGTCGGCCACCGCCGCCTGCGCCGCATCGGGCCGCAATTCGCCCGCCGCGACCAGCGCATCATAGGCGGCGCGCACGCCGGCCATGCCGCTCAAACCGCCTTGCTGCCCGGCCGCACTGCCACGCCATCGGCCTCCACGCGCGGCGGCCGCGGCACCTTGCGCATCGTGCCGGTGAACGACGCGACATTGACGCCTTCCTGCGTGACCAGCCCGCGCACGAACAGCATCTTGCCGGTCTCCTTCAGGATCTCGCCCGATGCTTCGATCGGCTTGCCGATGATCCCCGCCGACAGGAAATCGGTGGCGCACGACAGCGTTACGGCAGCACCGTTTTCCAGCTGCCGAAAGATGAAGGCGAACATCGCCATGTCGATGAACGACATGATGCAACCGCCATGGACAAAGCCCATGCCGTTGGAATGGCGCCGGTCGGTCTCCATCCGGCATTCGACGCCGCCATTGCCGCCTTCGCGAAAATAGAAGTCACCGAGCAACGAGGCGAAGCGCCCGTCGGGCTCCCGCCGCCAGCGTGTCCAGCCCGCCAGGTCGCCTGTCTCGATCGTTTCGCGTGTCATGGGCAGGGGATAGTGCGGTGCAGCGAATACGGCAAGCTGGCAGCGCCATGGGCTTCCCGGCAAGGCCTATGGCGGTTAGCCTGCTGCCATGCCGAAACCTGTATCCATCATCCTCGTCACCGTTGCCGCCGGCTTGGCAGCGCTTGGCCTGTACGAAGGGATTGCGCTGTTCATTGCCAGGCAGCGGACCCCCGCGATCGTTGCGAGCCTCGCTGCGAAGCCGATCCACCTCGCCGATATCGCGCCCCATCGCCTGGCAATGCTCGAAGCCGTCGAAGACCCGGGTTTTCGCCAGCACCATGGTATCGATGGCAACACGCCCGGTTCCGGCAAGACCACGATCACCCAGTCGCTCGTCAAACGCCTGTACTTCAAGCGCTTTCAGCCCGGCTTTGCCAAGATCGAGCAAAGTCTCATAGCGCGCTTCGTCCTCGATCCGGCGCTATCAAAGGACGAACAGCTCAGGGCATTCCTCAACGTCTCCGAATTGGGGACGCACCACGGCCGTACCGTCATCGGCTTTGCCGACGCCGCGCAAAGCTGGTTCGGCAAGCCCCTGGGCAACCTCAGCGACGACGAATGGCTCGCGCTCGTCGCCATGGGCCCGGCGCCGAACCGGCTCGATCCCCAACGCCACCCGCGCGAAAATGCGCAGCGGGTGGCGAGGATAAAGCGGCTGCTGGCCGGCAAATGCGCGCCGTTGAATGGCAACGACGTGATGTACGAGGGCTGCGCCTAACCCCGCAAAACCGCCCGCCCGGCATAACGCGCCTGCATGCCCAGTTCCTCCTCGATGCGGATGAGCTGGTTGTACTTCGCCAACCGGTCGGACCGCGCGAGTGACCCGGTCTTGATCTGGCCGCAGCCGCACGCCACCGCCAGGTCGGCGATCGTCGAATCCTCGGTCTCGCCCGACCGATGCGACATCACGCTGCGATAGCCGGCACGATGCGCCATATCGACCGCGGCAAGCGTTTCGGTCAGCGTCCCGATCTGGTTGACCTTGACGAGCAGCGCGTTGGCCAACCCGTCCTTGATGCCCTGTTCCAGCCGCATCGGATTGGTCACGAACAGATCGTCACCGACCAGCTGGTGCGTCTTGCCCAGCGCGTCGGTCAACGCCTTCCAGCCGGTGAAATCATCCTCGGCCATGCCGTCCTCGATGCTCAGGATCGGGTAGTCGCGCGCCAGGGCCACGTAATAATCCGCCATTGCCTGCGGGGTCAGCTTCAACCCCTCCGCTTCCAGCACATAATGGCCATCATGGAAAAACTCGGTCGCCGCCGGGTCGAGCGCGATGAACACATCCTCCCCGGCCTTGAACCCGGCCTTGGCGATCGCCGCCATGACGAAATCCATCGCCGCGCGCGTGCCGTTGAGGTTCGGCGCAAAGCCGCCTTCGTCCCCCACCGCCGTCGAATGGCCACCGGCCTTCAACTCGGCCTTGAGCGTGTGGAAAATTTCCGCGCCCCAGCGCACGGCTTCCTTCAGCGACCCGGCGCCGACCGGCATCACCATGAATTCCTGGAAATCGATCGGATTGTCGGCATGGGCGCCGCCGTTGATGATGTTCATCATCGGCACCGGCAACAGGTTGGCCGAAACGCCGCCGACATAGCGGTGCAGCGGCAGGCCCCGCGATTCCGCCGCCGCCTTGGCGGCCGCCAGGCTGACGCCCAGAATCGCATTGGCTCCCAGCCGGCCCTTGTTGGCCGTGCCGTCGAGATCGATCATCGCCGCGTCGATCTCGCCCTGCTCCTCGCCTTCCATTCCCGACAGCGCGTCGAAAATCTCGCCGTTGACGGCCGCAACGGCCTTCAGCACGCCCTTGCCGAGATAGCGCGCCTTGTCCCCGTCGCGCAGTTCCACCGCTTCATGCGCGCCGGTGGAAGCGCCCGACGGCACCGCCGCCCGGCCGAGCGAGCCATCCTCGAGCACCACATCGACTTCAACGGTGGGGTTGCCGCGCGAATCGAGAATCTCGCGGGCGTGAATATCGATGATGGCGGTCATGGCGGCCCCTTTTGCCTCGTTGCAGTCGCTTATTCGTCACCGCGCCTGCGCAATGAATATTGCGCTGGAACGCGCGCAAGGCCATCTATCGGGCAAGCCCGGAGCAAGCAAACGCGGTTTTCGAAAAGCCGGTGGAACAGGCGCGGTCCGGACGCGTTGACGTCGGCAATCCTCATGAACAACATCGAGACCTGACCATGGTTGACCAACCCGCCTATGATGCCGATTTCGCCGCCGGCGACCCCGCCTTTGCCGACGAATTGTCCGGCGACATCTATCCGGCGCCGCGGTCGGCGCCGCGCCGTCCCGCCGGCAACGGCGGCAACGGCCTCGCCACCCTGGTCCAGCGCCAGTTGTTCGGCCTCGCCGGCAACAGCAAGGAACAGCTGGTCGGCAATGTCGCGGGCATCGTCGCGATCGTCCGCGAAATCGCCAAACAGGTCGAAGGCCTCGGCTTCGAACCGCTAACGGCCTACGCCCGCCAGGCCGCCGACCTGGTCGACGACCTGCACCACAATATCGCGGAAAAGGACGTCGAGGCCCTGGTCGACGACGGCCGCGAGCTGGTGCGTGAACACCCCGAGGTCGCGGTGGTTTCGGCCGTCATCCTCGGGTTCATCGGCGCCCGGCTCTTGAAGGCCCGCACATGATGTCGGACGGCATGGACCCTGCCGATCGCCTTCCCGTCGTGCACGAGCCGGCCCGCGAATCGCTCGTTGATCTGTTCAAGCGGCTGATCGACGACATCGTCACGCTGGTGCGCAGCGAACTGCGGCTGGCCAAGAACGAAGTCGCCGCCAGCGTTGCCGAAGCGCTCGGCAGCATCGCCGCCATCGCCGTCGGCGGGGCCCTCGCGCTGGTCGCCACATCGTGCCTGCTGGTCGCCGGGATCGCGGCACTGGCGGATCATGTCGGGCTTATCGGCGCCACGCTGATCTTTGCCGGCGTGCTCGGCGTCGCCGCCATCGTCCTGATCGCCGGCGGCATCGCAAAATTGCGCCGGCTGGACCTTGCACCGCGCCGCGCCGCCGCCAATCTGAAGATCGACGCAGACGTGTTGAAGGGAGACTGAAATGGCAAGCGTTCCAAGTTCGGAACCGGCAAATGTCCGATCCGCCGCTGCGGCCGCGGACGATGCGCGCAACCGTGTCAGCGCCACGATTGACGATATCCAGGACCGTCTGAGCCCCCGCCGCATCCTGTCCGACACTGTCGAGCGCATCCAAACCGGCAGCCGCGCCTTTGCCAGCCAGGCGGAAGATGTCGCCAAGGCGCATCCGGTCGCGATCGGTGCTGCGGTCGCGGCGCTGGGCTTGGCATTGTTTGCCCGCAACAGGCTGGCCAAGGCGACCGTCAACCTCGCCGGGGTCGATGACTATACCGACTATGACGATGGCTATGGCACTGCCGAATCGGGTGCGTTTGATGACTTCGCACCCCGGGTCGAGTCCGTTGTTGCCGACACGCGCGAAAGCGTCGGCGCCAACCCCGGCGTTGCCATCGTCGTCGGCCTTGCCGCCGGTGCGGCGCTCGGCGCCTTGCTGCCGGTCTCCGAAACGGAGCGGCGCACACTCGGTCAGACCTCCAACCGGCTCAGTTCTGCCGCACGCGCGGCGGCCCGCGTGGCGTCCGACGAACTCGACGCCCATGGCCTCGGCCTTGGCAATGTCCGGGCCAAGGCCGGCGAGGCCACGCAAAAGGCGCGCAGTGCCGCACGATCGGCGCTCGATGCCGCCAAGGCCGAACTCAAGAGCTGAACTTCACGCGAGGTTCACGCCCCGCCGTTCATAAACATCGCATACGGCCCGGTGCCACAGGCGCCGGGCCGTCGTCTTGCAGGAGAAACTTCATGCGTATCGCCATCCTTCTCGCCGCCACGCTGCTCGCGGCACCGGTCATGACCGCCCCCGCGGCCGCCCAGGTTGCCGCCCCCGCCGCCGCCCAGGCCGGTGACCCCGCCGCCCGCGCCTTTGTCGAAAAGCTCGCCAACGACGCCTTTGCGACCCTGCGCGACAAGTCGCTGTCCAAGGCCGAAAGCCGCGACCGGTTTCGCGCCATGCTGCAGTCCAATGTTGCACTCGATGACATCGGGGCACGGCTGATCAAGCGCCAGCGCGCCACCATCACACCGGCGCAATATGCCGCCTATCAGGCAGCCCTGCCCGACTTCGTCCTCAACGCCTATGCCGACCGGCTGTACGATTATTCGGATGCCAGCCTGAAGACGCTGCGCACCACGGCGCGCGGCAACATGACCGACGTCGCCACCCGAGTGACCCGCCCGGGCAGCCAGCCGGTTGATGCCATCTGGCAGGTCAAGAAGACGCCCGCCGGCAAATATGTCGTCAACAACCTGACCGTCCAGGGCATCAACCTGTCGCTGACGCAGGAGGCCGATTTCAACGCCTATATCCAGAAAAATGGCTTTGACGCGCTCGTCACCTTCCTCAAGACTGCCAACAGCAAATCGGCGAGCCTGCGCGCCAAAAGCTGAAAGGCAATGACGTGAACCCGCTGATCTCCATCGCCGACACCGCCTTCGTCCATCCCAGCGCGCAGCTTTATGGCAAGGTCAATGTCGGCGATGGTGCATCGGTCTGGTGCAACGCGGTCGTGCGCAGCGAAACGGCCCATGTCGAGATCCACGAAGCCGCCAACATCCAGGACTTCGTGATGATCCACACCGACCCCGGCAAGCCGGTGGTCGTCGGTGCCTATACCAGCGTCACCCACCACGCGACGCTGCACGGCTGCACCATCGGCGACCATTGCCTGATCGGCATCAACGCCGTTGTCTACAATGGCGCCGTGATCGGTGCAGGCTCCATCGTCGGCCAGAATGCCTATGTGAAGGACGGCACGATCGTGCCGCCGAACTCGATCGTCGTCGGCTCGCCAGCCAAGGTGATCGCCACCCGCGACAACCGACTGCCCAACCGCGTCAATGCCGAATTCTACCGTCTGAACGGCGCTGCCTATGCCCGCGGTGACCATAGGGCGTGGGACGGGCCGGACTTCGAAGCCTGGTTCGCCGACATGCTGAAGCGGCTCGCCAGCGAATACGCCTGAAATCGCCGTGGCATTCTGCCGCCCCTGCCGCTAAAGCCCGTTGCATGAGCAAACTTCACCTCGTCTTCGGCGGCCGCGTCAGCGATCCCCAGACCGCCGATTTCATCGAACCCGACAGGCTCGACGTCGTCGGCATCTTCCCGGACTATGCCAGCGCCGAAGCCGCCTGGCGCGCCAGTGCCCAGCGCACCGTCGACGATGCGACGATGAAATATGTCGTCGTCCACCTCCACCGGCTGCTCGAACCGCGCCCCTAAAGCGCCCTGCGCAAAAGGCCGAGCATTTCTGTCCAGCCAATTTCTGCGGCCGCTGCGTCATAGACTGGGAAATCGGGCATCATCCAGCCATGCGCGGCGCCTTCATAGGTTTCGGCGCGATAGCGGACGCCGGCATCGTCGAACGCTGCCTCCAGCCGCTGCGCCATCGCCGGCGGATAGCTGCCATCGGCATCGGCGGCGGCAATATAGACCTCCGCCTCCAGCGACGGGGCATGAAGGTGCGGGCTGTCGGGCGCGTCGGTCGCCAGATTGCCGCCATGAAAGCTCGCGACGGCACCGAAACGCCCCGGATAGCTGCCCGCCGCGGCGATCGCCATGCCGCCGCCCATGCAGAAGCCGACGGCGCCGAGCCTCCCGCCGGTGACATCCCGCCGGCCATCGAACCAGGCAAGACAGGCCGCCGTGTCGGCCGCGGCGCGGGCATTGCCGGTTGTCGCCATCAATGGCCCGATGATGGCGCGGAAATCGCCCTTGAACACCTCGTGCGGATCGAAAGGGCCATAGGGACCATGGCGATAGAACAGGTCAGGCAGCAGCACGACATGGCCCGCATCCGCCAGCCGCTGGGCCATGCCGACCATCGCCGGCCGTATCCCACCCGCATCCATGTAGACGATGACCCCAGGCCCGCCGCCGCCGCCCGCCGGCGTCAGGACATGCGCCGGGCAATCGCCGTCGGCGGTCGCGATGGTGATCTGTTCGTGCGGCATGCTGCTGGCTCCCGGCATCGCAATATCCTGCCCTGCCCTGCCGCACCCGTGTCGACCTAGTCAATTCACTTGGCTGCTCTGCCCCGCCGCCGCGCCTAGTCTGCGACCGGGGAGAGACACGATGGCCGCCATGAGTTTCGGGATGATCTTCGAATCCATCGCTACGGTGGTCGAACCCGACCGGCCGGCGACGATCCACGGCGATACCGTCACCAGCTGGCGCGATTTCGACCGCCGCACCGATGCCATTGCCGCTGCCACCCACGCTGCCGGGGCCGTGCCGGGGGACCGGATCGCGCATCTGATGCGCAATTCGCCCGCCTATCTCGAAACCACCGCCGCCGGGTTCAAGGCGCGCCTCGTCCATGTCAACGTCAACTACCGCTATACCGGTGAGGAGCTGTTCTACATCCTCGACAATTCGGGCGCCGCCGTCGTCGTCTACGATGCCGAGTTCGAACCGCTCGTCTCCAGCATCCGCCACCGGCTCGACGTCCGGCTTTATCTGCAGGTCGGCGGCACGACGCCCGATTATGCGCAGGATTTCGACACGGTCGCCGAATCCGGCGCCGCGCTGCCGCCGCAGGAGCACCGGCCGGACGACATGCTGTTCATCTACACCGGCGGCACCACCGGCATGCCCAAGGGCGTGATGTGGGACCAGGGCGCCCTGTGGGAGATGATCATCGCCGGCCAATCGGTGCCGGCGCCGGCCGACCTTGCCGAACATCTCGCCAATGTCGCTGCCGGCGTCGGTCGCAACAAATCGTTGGTAATGCCGCCGCTGATGCACGGCACCGGCTTCATCATCGGAATCGCGACACTGCTGCGCGGCGGCACCGTGGTCACCCTGCCAGGCGCCAGCTTCGATGCCGAAGCCGCTGCGCGCACCTGTGCCGATCTCGCCTGTGACTATGCCGTCATCGTCGGCGACGCGTTTGCCCGGCCGCTGGTCCACGCCCTCGATGCGGGGCACGGCAGCATCGCGTCGCTGGGGGTGATGATTTCCAGCGGCGTCATGTGGTCACCCGAGGTCAAGGCGGCGCTGCTCGCCCATGCGCCTGCGATGATGATCGTCGATTCGCTCGGCTCGTCGGAAGGCCTGGGCCTGGGAGCGGCGGTGCAGACCGCCGCCAATGCCGGCGCGCCGACGCGCTTCATCAACGACGGCCGCACCATCGTCCTTGATGACGACATGAAGCCGATCGCGCCGGGGTCGGGCCAGATGGGTCGCATCGCGCGGGCCGGGCCGATCCCGCGCGGCTATTGGCGCGACGAAACCAAGTCGGCGACCACCTTCGTCACCGTCGATGGCGTCCGCTATTCGATCCCCGGCGACTTCGCGATTCCGGAAGCCGACGGAACGATGACGCTGCTCGGCCGCGGCAGCCAGTGCATCAACACCTCGGGCGAAAAGGTCTTCCCCGAAGAGGTCGAGGAAACGCTGAAGACCCACCCGGCCGTCGAGGACGCGCTGGTGTTCGGCGTCGCCGACGACAAATGGGGCCAGGCCGTCACCGCCGTCGTGGAGGCGCCGGCCGATACCGATTGCGAAGCGCTGCGCGCCCATGTCCGCACCATGCTGGCCGGCTACAAGACCCCCAAGCGCATCATCCTGTGCGAAAAAATCCCGCGTACGCCCAGCGGCAAGGCCGACTACGCCACCGCAAAAACGATGGCCCTGTAAGGAACCTCTCCCACCGGGGGGAGGTCGGGCTCGGCGAAGCCGAGCCGGGAGAGGGGCGAACATCTGCCGACAGACAGCGAGGCCGCTACCCCCGCGACGCCGTCCACATCTTGATCTGCGTGTCGAGCTGCGTCCCCACCGCCTTCGACGCCGCCACCAACCGGTCCATCGCCGCATATTGCCGGGTCAGCGTCTCGCGATACTGGGCCAGCCGCACCTCGACCCTGGCCAGGTCCGCCGTCAGCGCATCGCGCCGCCGCGCCAGCCCCGCCGACGCCGGCGTCACCAGCGCAGCGATCGCCTGCAGCGAATGGGGGGAGCCGAACGACGACCCCGACAAGGTTCGCATCAAGGCTTCGGCATCCCCCTGGCGCGCCGCCGGCAAGGCCGCCAGCCGCGCTTCGTCGAAGGTGATTTCTCCGGTGCGCGTGACCGACACCCCGAGGTCGCGCAGCCGCAAGCCGTTGGCGGCCGCGATCGGTGTCGCCACCAGCCCCGCCAGCCGCGCGTCGATCGCCCGTGCCGTCGCATCGCCCGCCAGCGCGCCGGCAGGGTCCGCGCCGGTCGCCCCCTTGCGATAATCCGCCACCAGTCCGCGCATGGCGCTCAGCGTCGAGGCAAAATCGCTCACCGTTGTCGCCAGCGCATCGCTATTGCGCGCCGCGCGCAATGTCACCTCCGCCGCCGGCCTGGTCAGCCGCAGCCGCACGCCGGGGATCAGATCATCGATGACATTGCTGCCGCGCGTCACCCCGATTCCATCGACGCTAAACGCGGCATCGGTTGCCACTGCCGTCATCGCCATCGCAGGATCGCCGGGGGTGGAGGCAAAGCGCGCCAGGCCAGGCGCGCCCGGCGCCTCGGCGACACTGATGACAAAGCCATTGTCGGCGCCATCGGCGCCCTTGATCGCCAGTGTCGCGGCGCCGGCATTGCTGATGATCGTCGCCGTCACCCCGGCGCCGGCAGCGTTGATCGCATCGCGCAGCCCCGCCAGGCTGTTGTTCGCGGCCGTGATGGCGATATCCACCGCCGGCGCGGACCCGGCGGAAAAGCTGAACGCGCCGCCGCCCAGGTCGGTGCGCCGGCCGAAACCGATGGTCAGCACGCCCTCGCCCACCGGTTCGGCGGCGCTGGCCAGGGGCGCCGCCACCAGCCGCTGCCCCGCCGCCAGCGCCGTCACCGACACCGATGTGTCGAACGCCGTCGCCGGCCCGGTGCCGCGCCGCTCCACCGCGACGGCGGCGTCACTGCTCACCGGGATCAGCCCCAGGGCGCCGCCGGCGACGCGCGCCGCCAGCGATGTCGCGATGCCCTGCAGCGAGGATTGCACCTGGCCCAGCGCCGATATCCGCGCCGTCAACGCCTCCTTGCGCGCTGTCAGCGGTTTGGTCCGCGCCTCGCGGTCGGCGGTCACCAGCGTCTCGATCAACGCCTTGGTGTCGATGCCGCTGCCTGCACCCAATGTCGAAACGATCGAAGCCATGACCCTAGAACGACCCTCCCGCGCCGGGCTTGCGCCGTTGTCCCGCCGCGTCGAAATCGAACGCCGGCGGCACGAAGACCGCCGGCGCCGCTTCCTGTTCGGGCGCATCGAAACGCATCACGAACGCCAGGATGGTCGCCACCGCGCCGAACAGTTCCTCGCGCACCGGCGTGCCCAGCTTGGCGGTGAAGAACAGCGCCCGCGCCAGCCGCGGCGTCCGCACCACCGGCACGCCCAGTTCGCGCGCCACGGCAATGATCGCCTGCGCCATCTCCAGCCGGCCCTTTTCGACCACCACCGGCGCCGCGTCGCTGCCCGGCAGATAGCGCATCGCCACGGCGAAGTGCACCGGGTTGACCACCACCACCGACGCTTCGGCCATCGTCGTCCGCATCCGCCGGCTGGCCGCCGCAAACTGCGCCCGCTTGATCGCCGCCTTCACCTCGGGTGCGCCGTCATTCTCCCGCGATTCGCGCTTCACCTCCTCCAAGGTCATGCGCAGCTTGCGCTCGCGCAGCAGCCAGGACAGTGCGCCATCGACGATCGCGATGCCCAGCATGGCCAGCGCGGCGGCGCCGGCCAGCCGCACCACGGCACCGCCGATCACCGCCAGCCCGCCGCGTTCCTCCCCGACATGCGCCAGCGCCGGCAGCAGCGGCGCCGCCACTGCCAGCGCGACGCCGCCGACCGCCAGCAGCTTCAGCACCGCCGTCGCCGCCCCCGCCAGGCCGCCGAGCGAAAAGATCCGCCCCAGCCCCGCCACCGGGCTGATGCGCTGCCACTTGGGCGCCAGCATCGCCAGCGACACGTGCCGCGTCGTCGCCAGCGACAGCCCGATTGTCACCACCGCCACCGCCGCCGCCAGCGCCGCCGGCCACAGCAACGGCACCCGGACCGCCAGCGCCGCCACCGGCACGCCATCGTTCGCAGGCATTTCGGCGCGCGCCAGGCTGTCGGCGAGATAGGCCGCCAGCGCCGCCCACAGCCCCGGTCCGGCGAGCGTCGCCGCCAGCGCCGCCACCAGCACCGCGGCCGCCGGCGCCAGCTCGCGCGGTTGCCAGACATTGCCCTGCTCGATCGCCTGCTGCCGCCGCCGCGGGGTGGCCGGTTGCGTCTTGTCGGCTTCGCTTTCGGCCATCAGAGCAGGCCCAGTGCCGCGTTCAGCGTCACCACCGCGCGCCCGTTCAGCCCCTCCAGCAGCATCGGCAGCGCCCAGACGAACGCCAGCAGCAAGGCCGCCGGCCCGACCGCCATCGCCCCCAATTGCGGCGCCGACCGCGTCGCCACCGCCACCAGCAGGTTGCCGAGCAGCAGCAGCCCGACCACCGGCAGCGCCAGCCGAAGGCCCCCGGCGAACATCATCGTGCCATAGGCGGCCACCCGCTCGAACGACACGGCGCCGGGCGGCATCACGCCGGTGCCGGCAACGATGCTGCCGAACAGCTGGAGATGCCCGTCGACGGACAGGAACGCCAGCCACATCAACAGCGTCCACAACCCGCCGATGACCGACACATTGCCGCCGGCGCCGGGCACGCTGGCAAAGCCCAGCCCGACCATCTGCGCCGCCACTTCCCCCGCCAGCTGCGCCGCGCCAAAGGCCAGCGCCATTGCCAGCCCGGCGCACAGCCCGGCCAGCACCTCCCCCGGCAGCATTGCCAGCGTCAGCTCCGGCGCTTGCGGCCCGAAGGCCGTGAACACCGACAGCGAAGCCGCCACCGCCAGCCGCGCCCGCCACGGCAGGGCCGCGCCGGCAAAATGCGGCAGCAGGGCCAACATCGCCAGCGGCCGCACTCCGGCGATGGTGAAGCGCGTCATCGCCGCCAGCCCGTCGAATTCGGGGATGCCGGTCAGGATCACCGAAGACCCTTGTTGCGAGGCCACGCCGCCACCCCCGTCACCGGATCGCCCCCACCATGTCGAGCAGCCCGCCGGTGAGGAAATCGCCGAGCGCGCGCATCACGCCCTCCCCGGCAATCGCCATCACCGCCACCAGCGTCAGCAATTTCGGCAGGAACGACAGCGACGATTCCTGGACCGACAACACCGTCTGCACCAACCCCACCACCACCGCGACAACCAGCACCGGCACCAGGAATGTCGCGGCGCTCTGGGTGAACAACAGCACCCCGGCACGCGCCAATGTCGCCAGCATCCGGTCGTCGGGCATGTCGGCGCCCACCATCACCCCGCCCCCCCGAAGCTCTTCGCCAACGACCCCAGCACCAGCGTCCAGCCATCGACCGAAACGAACAGCGCCAGCTTGACCGGCAGGCTGACGGTTGCCGGCGACACCATCATCATCCCCAGCGACATCAGGATGCTCGACACGATCAGGTCGATGACGAGGAACGGCAGATAGACGACAAAACCGATCTGCATCGCCGTCTTCAATTCGCTTGCCACGAACGCCGGCAGCACCACCGGCAACGGCACATCGGCCGGCGTCGCGAACGGCCCTGCCCCGGCGATCTCGGCAAATTTTCGCAGGTCGGCCTCGCGCGTTTGCGTCAGCATGAACCGCTTCAACTCGTCGCCTGCCCGCCCCAGCGCCACCTCGGCGCCCATGCGGCCCGCCACCATCGGCTGATAAGCGCCATCATGGATGCGATCGAGGCTCGGCTTCATGACGAACACCGTCATCAGCAACGCTACCCCGACGAGCAGCTGGTTGGGCGGCGACTGGCCCAGCCCCAGCGCCTGGCGCAGGATCGACAGCACGATCAGGATGCGGGTGAAACAGGTCATCATCAGCAACGCCGCCGGCAGCAGCGTCAGCGCCGACATCACCAGCAAAATCTGGATCGACGTGGACAGGCCGGGCAGCGCCGCCGTCAGTCCCCCACCCGTCATGCCGCCGGTCATAGCTGCATCTCCGTTTCGCCGAGCCGCACCAGCCCGGTGCGCGCCTGGCCGATCAACAACTGCCGCCCGCCGAATTCCACCACCAGCAGCCGGCTGCCCGGCCCCAGCGGCAGCGCCTGCACCACCCGCGCCGGCCCGGAGTCGCGCGGCCATTTCAGCGCGCCCGCCACTTTTGCGCGCCAGTCGGCGACCAGGGCGGTCATGCCAGCCCGCCCGCCACGATCTCGGTCAGCTTGACCCCGAAGCGGTCGCCGATCGACACGATTTCGCCGCGCGCGATCAGCCGATCGTTGATCAGCACATCGACCGGCTGGTCAACGCGCCGGTCGAGCGCATGGACGCTGCCTACCTGCAGTGCCAGCACCTCGCGCAGGCTCATCCGCACTGCGCCGACTTCCACCGACAACCGCACCGAAATGGCCCCGAACGCCCCCAGATCGGGCGTGGCGGAATCCATCGGCGCGCCGGTCATGGCGCCCGGGGTCATGGCATTCATGCGCGTCCTCCCATGTCATCGACACCGATTCCGACGATTTCGGCGGATTGCCCCCCGTCCGGCAGCGCGGTGACCATCGCCTTGCCGATGCGGTGGCGCCCGATGATCAGCGGCATTTCCGCGGTCGGGCTGATCGCCAGCACCTGGCCCGCCCGCAGCGGCAACAGGCTCGCCACCATCCGCACCTCGGCGGACAGTTCGACCCGGACACGCATCGGCAGCGCCAGCACAGCGCCGCCGAGCGCCGCGACAGGCAGCGGCGGCGGCACCTCGGCGCGCGCCGGCGCCAGCACCCAGGCATGGCCCTCGCAGGCGCCGCCGGCGTGGCTGCAGGCGATCACGATGTCGAATTGGGGCAGCCGGCACGCCGCCGGCCAGGCGACGGCGGCGACATCGGCAATCACACCGGCGATCGCCGCCGCATGACGCGCCAGCGCCACCCCGCCGGCGCCACCAGCGCGCGCCGGGTCGCCGCCCAGCCGCAACGTCGCCAGCAACGCCGCCAGCACAGGCGCCACCGGTTCCAGTGCGAGGCCGTCGACGCGGACCGGCGGCCGCCCGGCGCGCACCATCGTCGGCAGGCCGAACAGCCGTGTCAGCGGCTGCTCCAGCGCCGTCAGCAACGGTCCGAAATCGCTGTCATCGTCATCGATCGCGCCGGCATGGACCGACGGCGGCCGGTACGGCTGCGCCCAAACCTCTTCCGCTACCGCCTCGGACCGGATGCGAAGCTCGCTCATTGCACGACCAGGCTGGTGAAGAACACGTCATCGATGCCACCGGACACGCCGTTCTGCTTGAGCGTTTCGTCGATGACCTGCTTCAGCCGAAGCCGCAGCCGGTCCTTGGCCTCGCGCGTTGCCACATCGGCTTCCCCGGCTTCGCCGAGCACGCCCAGGATCGCCGAAACCAGGGCAGGCTTGTGCCGGGTGATCGCGGCCGTGATCGCCGCGCCGCCGCTTTGCGAAATCGACAGCCGCACCTGCAGATAACGCCCGGTATCGGCAAGGTTGGAGGTAAACGCCTGGTCGAGCTCGACATATTCCACTGGCGCCACCACCGGCGCCGCCGGCGCCGCGGCATGGCCACCACCGCCCAACCCCAACTGGCCCGCCGCGATCACCGCGCCGAAACCGCCCGCCGCCGCGCCGAGCGTGGCCGCGACAATGACGAGCAGCGAGCGGCCGCCGCCACCTTTCGCCCTTGCGGGCTTGCCATCGGTGCCGGGATCCGTGGCGGCAGGAGCGGGGGTCGTGGCCATGGTCTATCCTCAGGCATATCGGTCGGGGAAACGGGGGCGCGGGGCGGTGACGGCCGGGGGCGGCGGCAGAACTGCCGCAGCGAGGGGACGCGTCGCCTGCGGCGGTGCCTCGCGCTGCCCCTGCGGCAGGTTGTGCCCGAAGGCGGTGCCGCCACCGGCGCTGTTGGCTCCCGCGCCGGTCAGTTCCAGCGATTGCAGCCGCACGCCGCTGGCGGCCAGGTCGGCAACCAGTCGCGGCACCTCCGCTGCCACCAGCGGCGCCACGGCGGGTGCCAGCCCGAGCGACAGTCTAAGATCATGCGCCGTTCCCTCGATGCCGATGCGGACATCGCCGAGCCGGTCGCTCGCCACCACCATCGCGGCGGCCGGCTCCGACGCCTCGGCGCGGGGCGCGGGCGCCGACCCATCGGCCGCGTTCGGCAGCAATGGTGCCGAAGCGAGCGACGGAAGGGCGCTTGCCGCTATCGGCTGCGACTGGGGGCCGGGGAGCAGAGGCGTATCGACCAACGTCGGATCGCTGGCAGGCCGCAGCATCGCCGCACCGTTGCGGCCTGCCGGCGCCAATGCCGGCGCCAATGCCGGCGGTTGTGCCAGCGGCGGGGGCGCGGTCCGTACGGTGGGCGCCGTGGGCGCAACAATGGCCTCGGCCCGTTGTGCCGGCGCTGCCGCTGCGTCCGGGGCGGTCCCCGAGGCCTCCGTTTCGGCAGCGACCGGCGCGATCATGGCGTGCTGCGCCGGCATCGGACCGGCCGACGCCGCAATGGTCCCCGTTGTGCTCCCCGTCGCGTCCGCTGTTGCGCTCGGCCCGCCCGAAGGCGCTGCCACCGGGACGTCGTGCGCCTTATACGATATCAAGGCCAAGGGCGCCGGCACGAGCACCACCCCCGCATCGGCCACGGCTTCGTCGTCCAGGCGCGCCACCGGCACCTCGTCCGTCGCCGAACGCTCCGGTCGACCCACCGGCAGCGTGCGCGGCGTCGGCATGCCATCGGACCGCACGCGCGGCAGCGCCGCGGGCACCGCTGCACTCTTTTCCGGCATTGCGGCCGTCTGGCGGGGCGCGACGGCCTCGGGCGCCACGGCTTCCAAGGGCAGCCCTGCCGCCCCATCCACCAGCGGCACGATGTCCCCAGCCCTGGCGGCTGGTTCGTTCACAACGGCCGGCATCGCTGGCGACGCCCCCGCGACGGCGGGCAGTGCCCCGCCATCCCCGGCCGGCGCCGGCTGCACCGGCGCGGCCGCCGCCAGCAGCGCCGCAAAATCCGCCACCGGCGCTGCCGGCACCACCCCGGCCGCACCCGCCGACGGCACCACCTGCCCCACCGTCGTCGCGACTAGCCCGATGTCGCTGCTCACGCTTCGCCCTCCCGCTCGCAGCGGCGTGACACCGCGGCATCGACTGCCGCGCGCGCCCTGGCCAGCGCCTGCGCCAAGCGTCCCTGTTCGGCCAATGTTGCGGCCAGCCGCGCCCGGCTGTCGTCCGCCAGCGCCCCCAGCACCGCATCGCCGGCGGCCCGCGCCGACGCCGCCTGCGCCGACACCGGTCCCGGCGCGCCCGCCGGCCGCACCAGCAGCAGTTCGACCCGTTCGACCAGCGCCGCCTCCGCCCGGCGCCGCGTTTCCGCGCGCCCGGCCGCCGCCATTGCCTGCCGGGCGCGGATCTCGCGCACCCGGATCAACCGGTCGAGCGCCTGCAGGGATCGCCGTTCGCTCATGCCATCAGCGCCTGCAACGCCGCCTCGGCGGTGGCGAAATCGATCCGCAGCGCGCGCGGCTGGCTGCGGAAAACCTCCATGGCCGGGGCCAGTGTCAGCGCCCGGTCGAGCTCCGGGTCGCTGCCCGGCGCATAGGCGCCCATCAGTACCAGGTCGCGGTTGTCCTCGACCAGCGACGACAGCCGTCGGAACCGCGCCGCCGCAGCGAGATGCGCCGGCGTGCAGACATCGGCCATTACCCGGCTGGCCGACGCCGCCAGGTCGATGGCGGGGAACTGCCCGCGCCCGGCCAACCGCCGGCTGAGCAGGATATGCCCATCGAGAACACCGCGCGCCGCATCGACCACCGGGTCGCTGCCGCCGCTATCGCCGCCGCCGGCCTCGGCGAGTGCGGTGCAGATCGCCGTGATCGCGCCGCCGCTGCGCCGGTCGCCGCCTGCCCGCTCGACCAGCGCCGCGATCAACCCCAGCGCCGACGCCGGATAGCCTGCCGGACCGACCGGCTCGCCGCGCGCCATGGCGATGTCGCGGGCGCCGTGCACCACCCGGCTCAGGCTGTCGAGGATCAGCAGCACGTGACGACCCTGGTCGCGAAAATGCTCGGCAATGGCAAAGGCGCTTTCGGCGCCGCGCACCCGCAGCAACGGCGCCTCGTCGGCGGGCACCGCGACCGTCACCGTTCGCGCCCGCGCCTGCCCGACCAGTTCGCGGTCGATGAAGTCGGTGATCTCGCGCCCGCGCTCACCGATCAGCGCCATCACCACGACATCCGCCGTCGCCCAGCGCGCCATCTGCCCCAGCAGCACCGACTTGCCGACGCCGGTGCCCGCCATGATGCCGACACGCTGGCCGCGCCCCAGCGTCAACAGCCCGTCGATGGCGCGCACACCGGTGGCCAGCACCTGCGTCACCCCCAGCCGGTCCGCCGGCCCCGGCACCGGCCCGCGCAGCGATCGCCACGCCGCCGCCTGGACCGGCCCGCCGCCATCGCGCGGCCGGCCGAGACCGTCGATAACCCGCCCCAACAGGCCGTCGCCGACCGCGACCCCATCACCGTCATCATCAACGACCACCCCCGCGCCGGGGGCGATGCCGGCCAGCGGCGACAGGCCGAGCAACAGCGCCGTCCGGTCGCGGAAGCCGATGACCTCCGCCATCTGCGCGCCCACGCCGATGCGGGCGCGGCTGCCGACATGCGCTTCGATTCCCACTGCCTCGACGACGCTGCCGTCGAACGCCGTCACCCGGCCACCGCGCCGCACCGGCAGCACCGGCACCGACGTCGCCGCAACAAGTGCGGCAAGCGTGTCGGTCGCCGTCATGCCAACCCCCCGATGATCGTTGCCAGCCGCGTCGACAGCCCGGCGTCGATCAGGAGATCTGGCGCCGAGACGGCAAAGGCGTCGCGCGCCATGGCCGTGTCGCCCATGGTCGCGATACTGGCCAGATATGGCTGCAGCGCCGCCAGTGTGTCCGGGTGGGCGCGCAGCACCGGGGCTTCGCCGGGGCGCACCGCCGCCAGCGCCGCCTCGACCAGCGGCACCAGCACCGACGCGCCGGATGCAAGCTCGGCCATCAGCACCGCTTCGGCAATCTGCTGCACGAGCGCCGCAAACAGCGGCCGCAACCGGTCGGCATCGATCGCCTGCGCCGCATCCAGCGCCGCCGCAGCCGCCGCCAGCCGGTCGCGCAGCGGGGCGAGCGCCGCCGTCGCCGCGATCTCGCCGGCGGCATAGCCCGCCGCCCATCCGCCCTCGCGGATGGCGTCGAGGTCCGGCAGCGGCGGCGCTTCCGCACGCGGCTGCAGCGCCGACAACAGGCCGGCAAGCCCGGGCGGCAGTGCGGCATCAAGCATGGGCAGCTGCGGTGTCATACATATCCGCCAGCGGCGCCGGGCATCATCAGCGCACCGCTTTCGCCCAGCCGCCGTACCACGGCGCAAATCTCGGCCTGCGCCGCTGCCACTTCATCGCGCTTCATCGGGCCACGATCGGAAAGATCGTCCTGCAGCTGCGCCGCTGCCCGGCTCGACATCGACGCGAACACCAGCGCCGTCAGCGCCGCGTCCGCACCCTTCAGCGCCACGCCCAGCAGCTGCGGATCGACTTCGCGCAGGACCAGCTGCATGTCCTTGGTCGACAGGCCGAGCAGATCGGCAAAGACGAACTGCTGCGCCGCGATCTCGGCCGCCAGCGTGGCATCGACGCGCGCCAGCGCCTCCAGGAGCGCCTTCTGGTGCGATGATTGCTTGACCAGCCGTGCGGTGAAATCGGTGCCCGCCAAGGTCGCGTGGCGCGGCGGCTGGTCGCGCTGCTGCAACTTCGCCTCCAGATCGGCTTCCAGATCGGCGACCATCTGCGGCTGCACCGTTTTCAGCGTCGCCAGCCGCACCACCAGGTCGCTGTGCAGCGCCGTCGGCAAAGCGTCGAACACCGCCGCCGCCCGCGCTTCGGGCAGATGCGCGATGACGACGGTGATTGCCTGCGGATGTTCGTCCGCCAGCAGTGCCGCAATGCCGTCGGCATCGAGCCAGTCGAGCCCGGCAAAGCGGCGGGCGGCCGCCGGCGGGCCGATATCGTCGATGACCCGGTCCGCGCGCGGGCTGCCCAACGCCCGCGACAGCACGGCGCGCACCTGCCGCCCCTGGCTGTCGAGCGCCGACACCCCGCGCGTGCGCGTCAGAAATTCGTCGAGAACGGCATCAATCGCCGCCGGGTCGATTTCGGCGACGGTCAGCATCGCCTCGCCGACCGCACGCACTTCCTCAGCCGCCATGCGCCGCAGCAGCTCGGCCGCCTGCGCTTCCTCGAGCAGCAGTACCAGAATGGCGCATTTCTGCGCCCCCGTCAGTCCGCTCGGCGGCGCGTCGGCAATCGTTGCGTTCATGACGCCGCCAGCATCTGCCGCGCCACCGCCGTCGCCCGGTCGGCGTCGTCGGAGACCAGGTCACGCGTCGCACCCAGCTTGGCGCTGTAATCGACCAGCAGCGCATGGGGCGACGGCTCTGCCG
Source organism: Polymorphobacter fuscus (assembly GCF_011927825.1). Classification (NCBI taxonomy): domain Bacteria; kingdom Pseudomonadati; phylum Pseudomonadota; class Alphaproteobacteria; order Sphingomonadales; family Sphingosinicellaceae; genus Sandarakinorhabdus; species Sandarakinorhabdus fusca. The sequence goes on from NZ_JAATJI010000001.1 coordinate 927,850, forward strand.
CACCGTCGGCTGCCGCTGGCTTCGCGCCGGCAGGTGCCGCGCCGCCCGCAGGCGACCCCGCCATGACGGCCGCGCCCGCCGCCAGCAGCGCCCGCCGGCTGCGCCGCCATTGCCAGATGGCGACGCCCAGCCCCAGCAGCGCCGTGCCGACGCCGGCGAAAAGCGGCATGGAATCGGCGACGGACGCGTGTGCATACCAGGCGCGCACGGGCTCAGCCGCGACCGGCGCGAAGGCGCGCAGCTGGACCTCGACCAGGTCGCCGCGCGCAGCGTCATAGCCGACAGCGCCGCGCACGATCCGGGTCAGCGCCGCCAAGTCTTGCGGCGCCATGCCCTTGCCCGCCGCCGCGCCGCCGCGGTCGATCACCACCGCCACCGACAGGCGGCGCAGCCGGGGCGCATCGCCCCGCGTCACCTGAACGGCCTTGCCGACCTCCCAGGCGCGATTGCTCGTCTCGCTGGTCGCAGCCGGCGGCGGCGCGGCCGGCGCCGCTCCGGCCGGCGGAGTGGTCGAAAGCTGCGCCCCGGCCGGGGCGGTGTTCGACAGCGCGCCCGGAATGCCGCGCGCCGGCAGTGTCTGCGGGTCGACCGTGCGGCTCGATTGTTCGCTGCGCACCACCGCGTCGGGGCCATAGCGCTCCGACGCCGCCTCGCTGCGGCTGAAGTCGACATCGGCCGCCACTTCGGCCGTGAATTTTCCGGCGCCGACCAGCGGCGTCAGCAGCTTGAACAGCCGCTCGCGCACCAGCCCTTCCAGCTTGACCTGATAGCCGAGCTGCGCGGCTTCGCCGGCGGTGCTGCCTGCCGACAATAGCGCCCCGGACTGGTCGACGACACTCACCCGATCCGGCGCCAGCCCCGCGACCGAGGAACTGACCAGCCAGACGATGGCGCGCACCTGCGCCTCTCCCAGGGCGCGGCCGGGGGCGAGCGTGACGAAGACCGATGCACTGGGCGGCGCCTTGTCGCGCACGAAGACGGACGGTTCGGGGACCGCGACATGGACAGTGGCATGCTTGACGCCATCGATCGCCCGGATCGACGCCGACAGCTCGATCGCCGCCGCGCTCTGCAGCCGCGCCGCCTCGACGGCGCGCGACAGCCCCAGCGGCATGTCGCCGACCGGATCGACCGCATGCGCCGATTTCGGCAGGCCCTGCCCCGCCAGCAGGATCCGCGCCGCGGCGCTGTTGCCCGCCACGACCTCTACCGAACCGGTATCGGGGTTGATCCGCGCCTGGTAATTGCCGGCCTGCAGCGCCGTCATCACCGCTGCCTTGTCGCCATCCGACAGGTCGGCATAGAGCGGCTGCCATTGCGGCGCGCGCAGCGCGAGCCAGATCAGGACAATCACGATCAGCGCCGCGACGCCCAGTATCGCTGGTCGCGCCCGCGCCACCGCCGGGTCGGCCCCCAGCGCCCGCAAGCGTTCGGGGACGCGGCGGACGTCGTCGCCCAGCCGCGCCAGCGCGGGCGCACCCGCCGTCGCGGCGGGCGCCAGGCTGCCGCCCTCGCTCATGCCGGCACTCCGCTCACAGCGGCATGCTCATCACGTCCTTGTAGGCGCCGAGCAGCTTGTTGCGGACCTGCAGCGTCGCTTCGAAGGCGATCGAAGCCTTTTGCCGGGCGATCATCACCCCGGCCAGGTCCTGGCTGTCGCCGCGTTCAAACGCTGCGGACGCCGCACCGGCTTCCTCCTGGACGGCACTCACCGCCTTCAGCGCATCGGCCATTGCCGTATCGAAACGCGGTGCGGCCGCGGGCGCTGCGGCGCCGACCCCGGGCACCTGCGCCAGCGCCGGGCTGCGGGCCAGGATCTGCGCCCGCAACGCCATGACACTGCGTGTATCGATGGGGGGCAACATGGCTATTGCACCGCCGCCGGCCGCATCGCCGCCAGCTTGTAGCGCAGCGTGCGTTCGCTGATGCCCAGCCGCTGCGCCGCCGACCGCCGATCGTGGGTTTCGGCCAGCACGCGGCGGATCACCCGGTCCTCATGGTGGCGCACGATGCCGGGCAGCGGCAGCACGGCTTCCGCCGGCGGCGGTGTCATCGTGTCGAACGCCAGGTGCGCCACGTCGATCACGGCGCCATCGGCCAGCACCATGGCGCGATCGAGCACATTGCCGAGCTCACGCACATTGCCCGGCCAGCCATGCGCATCGAGCCGCGCCAGCGCCGCCGGCGTCGGCCAGCACAGCCGCCCGCGCGTCGCCCGCAACAGCCAGTGCGCCGCAATGGCGACAATGTCGGCACGCCGGTCGGCCAGCGGGATGGTGCGCAGCGGAAACACCGCGAGCCGGTAGAAGAGATCGGCCCGGAACCGCCCGGCGGCGACATCGGCGGCAAGGTCGCGGTTGGCAGCGGCGATGACCCGCACATCGACCTTTTCGGCGCGGACAGCGCCGACCGGCAACACCTCGCGTTCCTGCAGGACGCGCAGCAGCTTGGCCTGCAGCGGCAAGGGCAGCTCGCTGACTTCGTCGAGCAGCAACGTGCCGTGATCGGCAGCGCGGAACAGCCCCGGCGACGCGGCAATGGCGCCGGAAAAGGCGCCGCGCTCGTGGCCGAACAATGTCGCTTCCAACATCGCTTCGGGGAGCGCGGCGCAGTTCACCGCGACCAAGGGTCTGTCGCGGCGTGGGGACAGGGTATGAACGAGCCGGGCGAGCCCTTCCTTGCCGGTGCCGGTGGCACCTTCGATGATGACGCCGACATCGTGCGCCGCCACGCGCGCCGCCATGTCGAGCAACGCGATGCTGGCGGGGTCGGCGGCGGCGGGCACGGCGTCGCCAGCGCAAAAGGCCGCAATCAGCGCACAGGCAAAACGATGGTCCTGCGGTGCCACCGCCAGCACCAGCCGGTCGCCGTCGCATGTCGCAGTGGATACGGCGGCCGGCGCCACGGTGACCCGCCGGCCATGGCCGGGTTCGGCACCCGGCGCCGTGACCGGTGTCGTGTCGGTGGCAATCGACGCAAGGCCCGGCAGCCAATGGCGCGGATCGGGCAGCGGCAGGGGGGCGGGCGAGCTGTTCATGCCAGACACAAAGCAAGCTTCGTGCCAAGCGGCCGTTATCTGCCGCTGTCCGGCAATACGTCGTGCGTGTCCTTGGACAAGGCAGCGATTATGTGGGGTGCAGCCGCCGGCCCGGCCACGGCCGTGTCAAAAAGCCGACGGCCCCTGCGTCAAGACTTTGACGGCACCCGCGTCAAAAAACCGACGCCAACCGATCCGTCCCTGCAACGGCGCCTTCCGTGGCTGCAATCATCGCCCCGGCGACGAGCCGGCTGCCGCGATAGGCGACCGCCGCCTGGCCCGGGGCGACCCCGAACAGCGGCGTGTCGAAGACGATGCGGTCGCCGTACCAGCGCGCCGGCGCCGGCGCCGCCAGCGAACGCACCTTGACCATCAGCGGGCCGTCGAGCGCGCCCAGCGCGTTGCAGTCCTCGACCCGTGCCGACGTTACCGCCAATGCCGCCCGCGGCCCGGCGACGACCCGGTTCGCCGCGGCGTCGATCCGCACGACATAAAGCGGCTCGGGCGCGCCGCCGATATCGAGCCCGCGTCGCTGCCCGACGGTAAAGCGATGGATCCCGGCATGGCGGCCGATCACCCGGCCCCCAAGATCGACGATGTCGCCGGGTGTCGCCAATTCCGGCCGCAGGCGCTCGACGATGGCGGCATAATCGCCGCCGCCGACAAAACATATGTCCTGGCTGTCGGGCTTGGCGGCCACGGCCAGGCCGAAATGCTCCGCCGCGCGCCGCACCTCGGGCTTCGACAGGCCGCCGAGCGGGAAGCGCAGGTAATCGAGCTGCCGGCGCGTCGTCGTCCACAGGAAATAGCTCTGGTCCTTGGCCGGGTCGGCACCGCGGTGCAGTTCCGGCCCGTCACTGCCGTCGATCCGCTGGACATAATGACCGGTCAGCAACGCCGTGCAGTCGAGTTCGCGCGCCAGCGCCAGCAAATCGGTGAACTTGACGGTCTTGTTGCATTCGACGCACGGAACCGGCGTCTGCCCGCGCGCATAGCTGTCGGCAAAGGCCGTGATGACGGCGTCGCGAAACCGCGCTTCCATGTCGATGACATAATGCGCGATGCCCAATCGTTCGGCGACGCCGCGTGCATCGCGGATATCGGCGCCGGCGCAGCAGGCGCCGGGCCGCGCGGCGGCGGCGCCGCTGACGTACAGTTGCAGCGTGACGCCCACGACCTCGCACCCGGATGCCGCCGCCAGCGCGGCGACCACCGAACTGTCGACACCGCCCGACATGGCGACGGCGACCCGCTGTCCGCGCAACGCGCCGAACCCGGTCAGATCAGGATCGAACATCATCGCGGCCGCATCTTCGCAATCGCCCGTCCAGTCAACCCCGCCGGCCTGCATCCGTCGCGGCACCTCAACCGTAATTAACCATGCCGCAATTAAGCAGGCGCCTGCAGCCGCCGTCAAAGCGAGCAGGGACATCGTGTTACAGATAGGGTCCGGATCATGGAGGCAACAACAGATTCAGCGCGTTCAAAGGCAGCGCGCGAATTGCCGCCCACCGATACCAAGCGCTGGGTCGCCCGGCGCAAGGCGGCCGTCCTCACCGCCATCGACGCGGGCGTGCTGACTCGCGCCCAGGCCTGTGCCCGCTACCATATCAGCGATGCCGAGTTACGCCTTTGGGAACGCGCCGTTCATTTTGCCGGCGTTCCCGGGCTGCGCGTCACGCGCGTGCAAATCTATCGCCCGATATTTGAAGGAAAAATGGGCGGGTAAAATTCGGTCTACCTCTTTTGAGACGTTTTTTGGCCCAAACATCTTTACCTTTATGACCAAAGCGCATTAACTGTTTTTCGAAACCAGTCCGGTCTCGGGTCAGCGGGTCCGGATATGCCGTTTCAGGAGAAATTGGTAATGCGTATACTGCTCATCGAAGATGATCGAGCCATGGCCCGCACTGTCGAATTGATGCTCGACGAGGCGGGTTTCGAACACGAAACTGCCGGAACAGGGGAATCGGCACTCGAATTTGCCCGTACCTATGAATTCGATGCCATCCTGCTCGACCTCACCTTGCCGGACACCCATGGTCATGAAGTGCTGAAGCGCTTGCGCATGTTGCGCGTCGCGACTCCGGTGCTGATTCTCTCGGGCGACGCCGAAACCAGCACAAAGGTCACCGGTTTCGGTGCCGGCGCCGATGATTATGTCACAAAGCCGTTCGACAAGGCCGAACTGCTGGCGCGGCTTCATGCCCTCGTCCGTCGCAGCCAGGGCCATGCCCAGTCGCTCATCATTACCGGCCCCGTCGCCATCGACCTCGCGGCGCGCACCGTCGCCGTCGACGGTCACCGCGTATCGCTGACCGGCAAGGAATATGCGATCCTGGAAATGCTGTCGCTGCGCAAGGGCATGACAGTCACCAAAGAAATGTTTCTGACTCATCTCTATGGTGGCCGCGACGAACCGGAGTTGAAGATCATCGACGTCTTCATCTGCAAGTTGCGCAAGAAGCTTTCCGTCGCCGGCGCACCGGCGTCGGGCTGCATCGAAACCGTCTGGGGCCGCGGCTATTCGCTGCGCGATCCGCAGCCGGAACGCCTCGAAGTCGCCTGAATCGAACGCGCGCTTCCCCGCCGGATGCCGGCGGGGAAGCGTCGCGTCAGCCGCCGCCGCGCCGCTGCGACAGGCCGCGGACGATACCGCGCAGCGACCGCACCTCGCCCGCCGTGAACTCCGGCCGTGTGAACAGGTTGCGCATCAGCAGCCGTGCTGCCGCCGCCCGCCCCGGCACCGGGTTGTAATAGCCATTGGCACGCAGCTGGACGTCAACAGCGTCAATCAGCCCTTCAAGCTCCTCGTGCGGCGCCGGCCCATCGTGGTTGACCAGCGTCGCCGCTTCGGTGTCGTCGGCCTGGCGAAACCATTCATAGGCGCTGACAATCACCGCCTGTGCGAGGTTGAGCGATCCGAAGTCCGGATTGACGGGGATCGTGAGGATCGCATGCGCCACCGCCAGGTCCTCGGTCTCCAGCCCGGTCCGCTCCGGGCCGTACATCAACCCGCCCTGCCCGGCCAGACCGTGAAACTCGCGCGCCGCCTGCGCGGGCGTGACGACCCGCCGGGTCAGTTCGCGCCCCCGCATCGTCGTTGCAAAGATCAGCCCCAGCCCGGCGCAGGCCTCGGCCACGGTATCGAAGACGCGGGCATTGGCGAGCACGACATCGGCGCCACTCGCCGCCGGCCCCGCATCGGGATTTGGCCAGCCGTCGCGCGGCGCCACCAGCCGCAGGTCGGTCAGCCCGAAATTGAGCATCGCCCGCGCACAGGCGCCGATGTTCACGCCCAGTTGCGGCCGCACCAGGATGACCGCCGGCGCGACCACCCCCAGCGTATCGCTCATTCCTCGTCCAGCCGCGGGTGCGGGCCATGCACCGCCAGCCCGCCAACGAAGGTTTCGAAATCACGCGCCTCGCGGAAGTCGCGATAGACGCTGGCAAAGCGGATATAGGCGACGGGGTCGAGCGCCTGCAGCCCTTCCATCACCATCTCGCCGACACGCCCGACGTCGATTTCATTCTCGCCCGCCGATTCGAGCCGGCGCACGACGCCATTGACCATGCGCTCGATGCGTTCGGGCTGCACCGGGCGCTTGCGGCAGGCGATCTCGATGGATCGCGCCAGCTTGTCACGATCGAACACCTCGCGCTTGCCCGACTTCTTGACGATGACAAGGTCGCGCAGCTGGATGCGTTCGAAGGTGGTGAAGCGGCCACCGCACGCCGGGCATTGCCGGCGGCGCCGGATCGCACTCGCGTCCTCGGTCGGGCGCGAATCCTTCACCTGGCTGTCGTCATTGCCGCAAAAGGGGCAGCGCATCAGGACTTCTTGGTGATGGTGCGCAAATAACCGATGCCGCCGCCCAAAATCGCACCGATGACCGGCCCGATGATCGGCAACGGAATGGACAATACCGCCCCCGCCGCGGCGCCGACGGCAACATTGCGCGCCAGCACATTGGGGATGGAGGCCCTGGTCTTGTCGCTCGCGTCGCGCGCCAACTGCGTCGCCTGCTTGCCGAGGTCGCTTTCCAGCGCCTTGCGGCCCAATTCGCTGTCGGCGACCTTGCGCGCCAGCTCGTCGGCAGTGGCAAAGGCCGTATCGGTGGCGTCGGCGACCTTGCGGCCGGTGTCGGTTTCGACAAATCGTGCGCCGGCCTTCAACGCCTCGTCGCCCAGCTTTTCGGCTTTCGCCGTGAAATCATCGGATTTGCCGTCGCTCATCACACCCTCCCTCAAGCGTTGGGATAGATCGGGAACCGCGCACACAAGGCACGCACCCGCACATTGACCGCCTTTTCCACGTCCGCATTGCCATGCTCGCCATTGGCCGCCAGACCGTCAAGCACATCGGCGATCATGTCGCCGATCGCGGCGAACTCGCTCTGGCCGAAACCGCGGGTGGTGCCGGCCGGCGATCCGACGCGGATGCCGCTGGTCTTGGTCGGCGGCAACGGGTCGAACGGCACGCCATTCTTGTTGCAGGTGATGCCAGCACGCTCCAGTGCCTCATCGGCATCCTTGCCGGTGATGCCCTTGGGTGTCAGGTCGATCAGGGCCAGATGCGTGTCGGTGCCGCCGGCAACGACTGCGCAGCCGCGGTCCTTCAAGCGTGCCGCCAGCGTCTGGGCATTGGCGACGATGCGCGCGGCATAATCCTTGAACTCGGGCTGCAACGCCTCGCCGAACGCGACGGCCTTGGCCGCGATGACATGCATCAGCGGCCCGCCCTGCATGCCCGGGAACACCGCCGAGTTGAACTTCTTGCCCAGCGCTTCGTCATTGGACAGGATCATGCCGCCGCGCGGGCCGCGCAGCGTCTTGTGCGTCGTCGTCGTCACCACATCGGCGTGCGGCAGCGGGCTGGGATGGATGCCGGCGGCGACTAGCCCCGCGAAATGCGCCATGTCGACGAGCAGCTTGGCGCCCACCTTGTCAGCGATCGCCCGGAAGCGCGCGAAATCGATGATGCGCGGATAGGCCGAGCCGCCGGCGATGATCAACACCGGCTTGTGCTCGACCGCCAGCCGCTCGACCTCGTCATAATCGATCAGATGGTCCTCGCGCCGCACACCATATTGCACGGCGTTGAACCATTTGCCGCTCATCGACGGTGCCGCGCCATGGGTCAGGTGCCCGCCGGCATCGAGGCTCATGCCCAGGATCGTCTCGCCCGGCTTGACCAGCGCCAGCATGACGGCGCCATTGGCCTGTGCGCCCGAATGGGGCTGCACGTTGGCATAGGCGCAGTTGAACAGCGCCTTGGCGCGATCGATCGCCAGCGTCTCCACCGCGTCGGACGGCGCACAACCCTGGTAATAGCGCTTGCCCGGATAGCCTTCGGCATATTTGTTGGTGAACACCGATCCCTGCGCCTCGAGCACGGCGCGCGACACGATGTTTTCCGACGCGATCAGTTCGATCTGATGCTGCTGCCGGTCCAGTTCCGCGGCAACCGCATCGGCGACGGCGGTGTCCGCGACCGTCAGATGGGTGTCGAAAAAGCCTGTCGGCAAGGTATCGGTGACCAGGACCGGGTTGCTGCTCATGCGATCGTCTCCTCATGTCCGGGGGTCAGCTTGGCGACGCGCCCGGCGTGGCGGCCACCGGCAAAGCCGGCAGCCAGAAATTGTGTCAGACAGTCGCGCGCGGTGTCGGGGCCGATGATCCGGCTGCCCAGCGCCAGCACATTGGCATCATTATGCTGCCGTGCCAGCCGCGCCATCAGGCCCGAAGTGCACAGCGCCGCGCGCACCGCCGGATTGCGGTTGGCCGCAATCGAAATGCCGATGCCCGATCCGCAGATCGCCACGCCGAAGGTTGCCCGCCCATCGGCGATCGCCTCGGCGAGCCTGGTGCCATAGTCGGGATAGTCGACCGAAGTGTCGCTGTTCGGCCCCAGGTCGATCACGCCATGGCCGAGGCCACGCACTTCGTCGATGAGCATTGCCTTATAGGCAACGCCGGCATGATCGGAGGCAAGAGCGACAATCGTCATCGGTGGCAACACCCTCGGGCGGATGCGCCATTCTCTAGGTCGACGCGCAGATTCAGGCAACCGAATTGGCGCTGCCTCGGGCTCAACAGCGGATATAGGACGCCAGCCGCGTGACAATATCTTCGTGCGCCACCGTCATTTTTGGGTCGATCATGTCGAACACCGGTTCGATATTGACCGGCGGCCCGACGAACGCCATCGACCAACTCCCGAACCGCCGTTCGGCAATCGATCGCGTTGAAATCAGGCGGACATCGAAGTGGCGCGGGTCGCGGCAGATCGCGGCGAACATATCTTCGACAGAGTGCGTCGGACCTTCGAGAACCTGCATGAAACGGCCGTTCGACAGGCCCAATATTCCGGTTATGCGCAGTTTCACATTTTTATCAAAGCACTGGGCCAATAACGTTGCCATTCTTTGAAAATAAAATGGCGACTGGTAGAATATAAGTCCCTGACTAGAATATATCAGACTTATCATTGCTATTCCGGAACTTAATATAATATCTGCTAAAATCGCTGCCTGATTCGACCCGGTGGTTTTAGGCCGTCAAGGGCAAAACGCAAAGACCATTATTTTCGAGATATTTCACGAAACCGTCGGGATGCTCTCCGAAATTTCGGTTGCACAGATTTACGCCGCGTAACCTTCAGCACGATAGGGCCGGACACTTCCGCACGACGGCCGCCGCCAAGCGGCACCGGCCCGCAGCGGGGGCGATGGTGCACCGCGCTCTGCGCGTCCGGTTGTCGCAAGCCTTGCGGCAAAGGCGGCGCGCAGCGCCTATTCGAAGGTCAGGTCGCCGCTCTCCGGTTCGGCGAGATGCCGCGCGATATCCTCGTCGGTCACATCTTCCAGTCGCGCCGGCGACCACAGGGGGTTGCGGTCCTTGTCGAGCAGCTGCGCGCGCACGCCTTCGAAGAAATCATGCCCGTTGCGAATTTCGCAGACCATCCGATATTCGGTGATCAGCGCATCCTCGATGCTTTCGTCGGCCGCGGAGCGCAGCCCGGCCAGCGTCAACTTGCACGATGTCGGCGACATGCGGCGGATGATCGCGGCCTGCGCCTGCGCCCAGTCATCGCCCTCATCGAGGCTGGCGAGAATGGCTTCGACGCTGTCATGGCCGAAGTGGTAATCGATGCCGTCACGCAACGCCGGCAGGCTCGACAGGCCGGCGCTGCCGTGCAGCGTTTCGAGGATATCCTCGACCGGCTCGGCATTTTCGGCGAGCAGGTCGCGCAGCACCGGCAGCCGGTCCGACGGCACATAATGGGTGGCGATTTCGGCATAAAGACAGTCCGCCGCCTTCAACCGCGCGCCGGTCAGCGCCAACCAAGTGCCGATCTGTCCGGGCAGCCGCGCCAGCGCATGGGTGCCGCCGACATCGGGGATGAGGCCGATGCCGGTTTCCGGCATGGCGAACAGCGTCCGCTCGGTCACCACGCGGAACGGCCCGTGGATCGACAGGCCGACGCCGCCGCCCATCGTCACGCCGTCGAGAATCGCGACATAGGGCGTCGGAATCCGCGCGATCGTCTGGTTCATGCGATACTCGTCGTGGAAAAAGCCCTCGTACAGCGCCTTGTCCTCGCGCCCGCGCCGCGCCAGCAGCGCCACATCGCCGCCGGCGCAAAAGGCCCGGTCACCGGCCCCTTCGATGACGATGCGCTCGACATCGGGGTCGGCGGCGGCGTTGAACAGCGCGCGGTGGATGGTCCGCGCCATGGCAAGGTTGAGCGCATTGAGCGCTTCGGGCCGGTTGAGCGTGATCCACAGCGCCCGACCCCGCCGTTCGACCAGCACTTCGTCGGGGGTGATGAGATCGGTCATTTGCGCTCCACAAGATTGCCGCCCTGCGGCCGCTCGACGAGATTGGCGCCCGCCTGCATCGGCAGCGGCACGGCGCTCGTCGTCAGCCGCGCCAGCAGATTGCCGGCTTCATCGGTCAGATCGGCTTCCATGAAGGCGATGCGCTTGCCCAGCTTGATGCACCGCCCTTCGGCGAACAGCGGCACCCCGGCGCGCGCCGGGGCAAAAAAACTGGCTTTCAGCTCGATCGTCGGGATGCCGATGCGCTCCCCCGACTTGACGATCGCCGCAAACGCCGCGGCGTCGTCGAGCATGGCGACGATGATGCCCCCCTGGACATTGCCCATCGGGTTGCAGCATTCGGCGCGCGGCTGGAATTTCATCCGCACCCGCCCGGCGGCGCTGTCGACCTCCAGCAATTCCTGGCCCAGAAGGTCGGCGGTCGGCGGCACGAAACGCGTCATCCGCTCCAGCAGCTCGGCATCGGTCATCGCCACTCAGAGTGTCTCCACTGTCGCAAGCCCAAAGCCTTTAAGCGCCGGGGCCAGCGCGTCAACATGGGCGTCGGCGCGGGTGAAGACGGCCCGTCCCGGCGCGAAGGCGCCAATGGGTGTCGGTGCGGAGGCGCCAATCGGTGTGGGCGCGGAGGCACCCAGCAGATGCGCCACCCGCCGCGCGATGCCGGCGCCGCCATCGACGAACCCCAGGGCGCGCGGGCCGGCCGCTGCCAGCTCGGCGGCAAGCAGCGGGAAATGCGTGCATGCGAGCACCACCCTGTCGAGCCGGTCGCCCCCCGGCTGGTCGGTCAGCCCGGCCAGTTCGGGCGCCACATCGGCCGCCGTCACCACTGTTCCGGCCAGCTTGGCCTCCGCCAGTTCGACGAGCCGTGCCGAACCATGGCGCAGCACGAGGCAATCAGCGGCAAATTCGGCCGACAGCCGATCGACATAGGGCTGTCGCACGGTGGCGGCGGTGCCGAGCACGCCGATCACCCGCGTTCGCGACGCTGCCGCCGCCGGCTTGATCGCCGGCACTGTCCCCACCACCGGCAGGTCGAGCGCCGCGCGGACATGCGACAGGGCAATGGTCGACGCGGTGTTGCAGGCAATCACCACCAGCCGTGGCCGAAAGCGTTCCACCAGCCGCCCGAGCAACGCCGGCACCCGCGCCGCAATCTCGGCTTCGGACCTGGTGCCATAGGGAAAGCCGGCATTGTCGGCGGCATAGACGACCGGCAGCCCGGGCAGCAGCGCGCGGATCGGCGCCAGCACCGACAGCCCGCCGACACCGGAATCAAAGACAAGAATGGGCGCCGACATGCCGCGTCGTTAGCGGAGCCGGCGCCGCGCCGCTAGGTCATCACCACCGCAGCCGGCGCCGCCACCAACTGCGCCATGGCCAGCAGCCCAGCGACGGCGCCGACCGTGAGCAGCAGGCGCAGCCGCGTGTACCAGGGCGGCAGCCCGCCCGACGCCGCATCCCAGACGAAGTGCAGCCCCAGCAGCGCCGCCAACGCCGTCAGCTGCGCCGGCCGGTCGAGCCACGTCGCCAGCAGCAGCGCAAGGCCGGCGAGCGTCGGCAGCATCGCGAGCGTCACCACCCCGGCGCGCGGCCCCGGCCGCGCCACCTCCTGCCCCCAGCGCGCGCCACCGAGGAACGACAGGATCAGCGCGCCATAGACCACCGCCACCAGCCCCAATATGTCGGCGTGCGCCGGCGTCAGCGCGGCGATCGCCGGCGGCGCCAGAAACGGCACCAGCCCGAGCACACCGTAAACGAGCACGCTGCGCGGAATCGCGGTCGGTGGCATCGGGGTCGCATCCTTGTCGTCCATGGATGCTGTGTCGGCCCGCGCATTTCCCATGTCGATGAGGCGCGTCGGCGCGGGGCGGGACGTGACTTGCACGCGGCCCCGCGCTAATGCCCCTGCATGACCGCATCCTACCCCGCCACGCGCCTCCGCCGCACCCGTGTCGCCCCCTGGAGCCGCTCGCTCCACGCCGAAACCACCCTGTCGCCGGCCGACCTGATCTGGCCGATCTTCGTGACCGAAGGCCGCGGCGTCACCGACCCGATTCGCACCATGCCGGGTGTCGACCGGCTGTCGGTCGATCGCCTCGCCGCTGCCGCGAACGAGGCCGTAGCGCTCGGCATCCCGTGCATCGCGCTGTTTCCCAACACACAGGGACATCTGCGGACGGAAGACGGCAAGGAAGCGCTCAACCCCGACAATCTCGTCTGCCAGGCGATCAAGGCGCTCAAGGATGCGCAACCCGGCCTCGGCGTTCTCGTCGATGTCGCACTCGACCCCTATACCAGCCATGGCCATGACGGGCTGATGCACGACGATGGTCGCATCCTCAACGATGTGACGGTGGAGGTGCTGGTCGGCCAGTCGCTCAACCAGGCCCGCGCCGGCGCCGACATCATCGCCCCGTCCGACATGATGGACGGCCGCGTCGCCGCCATCCGCGCCGGGCTGGAGGGCGAAGGCTTTTGCGACGTCCAGATCATGGCCTATGCCGCCAAATATGCCTCGGCCTTCTACGGCCCCTTCCGTGATGCTGTCGGCAGCGGTGGCTATCTCAAGGGCGACAAGAAGACGTACCAGATGGACCCGGCCAATTCCCGCGAAGCCCTGCGCGAAGTCGCCTTCGATATTGCCGAAGGTGCCGACAGCGTCATGGTCAAGCCCGGCATGCCCTATCTCGACATCATCCGCATGGTCCGCGACCGGTTCGACGTGCCGGTCTTTGCCTATCAGGTCAGCGGCGAATATGCGCTGATCGAAGCGGCCGTCGCCGCCGGCGTTCTCGAAAAGGACCGCGCCGTCCTCGAAACCCTGCTCGGCTTCAAACGCGCCGGCTGCTCGGGCGTACTCACCTATTATGCGCCGCTGGCGGCGAAGCTGCTGGGTTAGCCGCATGAAAGCTCTCGCCCTCGCCGCTGCGCTGTTGCTCGCCTCGCCGCTGGCGGCCGCCGAAATTTCCACCCATGTCCTCGATCTCGCCAGCGGCGTCGGCGGCAAGGACGTGCCCGTCACCCTCGCCCGGCGCCAGGCCGACGGCGGCTGGACCGAGATCGCCGCGGCGAGGACCGACGCCAACGGCCGGATTCGCAGCTTCGGCGATGCGGCACGCTTTGCCCCCGGCCTGTATCGGCTGCAGTTCGACCTGTCGGCCTATCCCGATGACAAGACGGCGCGCTTCTTTCCGGAAATCACCCTCACCTTCCGTGTCGATGATGCCGCCGGGCATTATCATGTTCCGGTCGTCGTCAGCCCGTTCGGCTATTCGACCTATCGCGGCAATTAGCCCCGGCAGTCCGCCGGCGCAGGAAACTGGCGCACACCGGGTTGCGGCCCCGGGCGCGCCCGTCTAGGCGAGCGCCTGTATGGTTTCGGTGCTCGACAGATTCCTGCCGGGCCGGCAGCGCGAACGCCTCAGCGGCCGGGCGCTGGCCTTCGTCGTCGTCCTGCTGGTCCATCTGCTGCTGGCCCTGGTGCTGATCTTCCTGACGCCGCCCGGCCCCAAGAAGCGCAACGACAACACCCCCAATGTCATGGTGCTGCTGCCCGATTCCGAGCCGCAGCGGGAACGCAAGGCGGCGCCGCGCGCCAAGGCCGCGTCGAAGCCGCTGGCGACCCCGCGCCCCAGCACGACGCCGATCCCGCCCGTCGCCACGCCGGCGCCGCCGACCAAGCCGGTGATTTTCGGTGACCTTGCCTATAATTCGGTCGACATCGCCAAGATTCCCAGTGTCGCGCCGTCGAGCAGCGCGGATGCCGGAACCGGGCAGGACAGCGACAGCGCCCAGGGCGTCGGTACCGGCCCCGGCGGCGTCACCCTGTACAAGGCCGAATGGGTGCGCGAACCGACCAACGCCGAGCTGAGCTTCTACATGCCCAAGAACCTGCCGGAAGCGAGTTCGGGGATGATCGCCTGCCGCACGGCGCCGCGCAACCTGGTCGAGGATTGTGTCGCGCTCGACGACGATCCGCGTGGCACCGGCATCTCGCGCGCGCTGGTCAACGCCGCCTGGCAGTTCAAGGTTCGCCCGCCGCGGATCAATGGCAAGCCCGAAGTCGGCAGCTGGGTCCGCATTCGCATCGAATTTACGGAACGGGCGCGCAGCAGCAATTGACGCGCCGGCCTTGCTTGAACCGGGCCGCCGCATCCCGTATCGCGCGCACATGACCAGCCCACGCCCGCTTCGCATCGCCGTCCTTGGCGCCTCCGGCTATACCGGTGCCGATCTGGTGCGCCTGGCACTGACCCATCCGCGCATCGAGATTGCGGCGCTGTCGGCCAACGCCAAGGCCGGCCAGACAATGGCGCAGGTCTGGCCGCATTTCGCCCCCTATCCCGACCTGCCGCGACTCGTTGCGGCGGAAGCGATCGATTATGCCGGCATCGATGCCGTGTTCGGTTGCCTGCCGCACGCCGCGTCGGCGGCGCTGCTCGGCACGCTGAAGGGGCCAAGGATCATCGACCTGTCGGCGGATTTTCGGCTGAAGGACGCGGACGTGTATGCGTCCTGGTATGGCGGCGCCCATCCCGCGCCGCAGCTGCTGTCGGGCGCTGTCTACGGCCTGACCGAATTCGCCCGCGACGCCCTGCCCGGCGCCGGCCTTGTCGCCTGCCCGGGCTGTTATCCGACGGCCGTGCTGCTGGCCTTGCTGCCGCTGGTCGGCGCCGGCGCGGTGTCGCCTGCCAACATCACCGTCAACGCGCTGTCGGGCGTGTCGGGCAGCGGGCGCAGCCTCAAGGAAGCCAATCTGTTCACCGAAGTCGCCGAAGCCGTCCACCCCTATGGCATCGGTGCGCATCGCCACATGCCGGAGATGGAACAGCAGCTTGCCGCTGCCGCCGGCGCGCCCGTGACGATCAGCTTCACGCCCCACCTCGTGCCGATGAACCGCGGCGAACTCGTCACCTGTATCGTCGAGGCGACCCGGCCGATCGGCGACCTGCGCGCGATCCTGGCGGCGCGCTACGCCGCCGAGCCGTTCGTCCACCTGCTGCCCGAAGGCGTGGCGCCGGCGACGCGGATGGTGCGCGGTTCCAACCATGTCGTCGTCAACGTCTTTGCCGATCGCATCCCCGGCCGCGCCATCGTCATCGCCGCCATCGACAATCTGGTGAAGGGATCGTCGGGCCAGGCGATGCAGAATTTCAACCTGATGTTCGGCCTGCCCGAAACCATGGGGTTGGAAGCGGCGCCGCTGTTCCCCTGAACAAAGGCAACCTCCGCATGATCACGACCGAGCGGCTGATCCTGCGGCCCTGGTGCGACGCCGATGCGGCGCCCTTTCACGCCATGGGCCGCGATCCGGAGGTGATGCGCTTTCTGGGGCCGCTGCAAACGCCGGCGGAGACCGATGCGGCGATCGCCCGCATGGTCGCCTCCCAGGCAGCCCATGGTCACTGCTTCTGGGCCGTCGAACGCCTCGATACCGCTGGCTTCATCGGCTTTTGCGGGCTCAAGCACGCGCCGGACGGCATTGCCGGGCTTGCCGGCGACATCGAGATCGGCTGGCGGCTGGCGCGCCCGGCGTGGGGCCAGGGCTTTGCGCGGGAGGCGGCGACGGCCAGCCTCGACTGGGGGTTCACCGCGCTGGCCATCGACCGGATCATCGCGATCACCACAGCCGGAAACGTCCGCAGCTGGGGCCTGATGGAACGGCTCGGCATGGCGCGACGCCATGACCTCGATTTCGATCACCCGGCCTTGCCGGCCGGCGACCCGCTGCGCCCGCATATCACCTATGCGATCGGCCGCCCGGGATCGGAGACTATCGCTCCACGCCCTTGATCTTTCCCCATTGCCGCGCTGCCGTATAGCCGAGATAGCCGGTGCCGAAGAGCGCGTACAAGGGCTCCGGCAACGCCGCGAGATACGCCGTCATGCCCCGGGTGATCGCCGCGGCCATGTCCGGGCGCACGGCAGCAGTCAAACCCATCGGCACCGACCAGAGCAGCAACAGGTACATGACATAGAGAAAGCTCGGCCGCGCCCGGCGGGTCCAGCCGTCGCTACCGGCTTCCGCCATGATCAGCGCCATCTGGGCCTGCAAGACCGCCATCTCTGCCGCTGCGACCGCCGAAGTCCCGGCGTCGGCCTCCGACCGTGCCAGCGGATCGATGCGCATGGAGATTGCCTTTCGGGTTTGCCAATTCTCACTTGCCCGAAAAGGTTCCTTATGTCAATATAATATATCCTTTTTGGTTTGTTTAATGCGGCTGCCGCGGAATGAGATGCAGCTCGGTCTGGCGCCCATCGATCCACCGAAAGCTCTTGCCGTCGAAAAAGCCGTCCACTTCGAGCATGAACCGCGCCTCCTGCCCGCCCCATTCCGGGACGGGCTTCATCGCCGCCAGTTCGATCGACCAGGCCGTATCGGGGTTGATCGGATATTCGCCCATCCCAGCCACGCCGCCCTGGTCCTCCCACGCCCCGATCCAGGGGCCGGCGCCATGCCCGTGGTTGCCGATGGCATGGGTGTAGATGACCGGTTTCAGGCCCGCCGCAATCGCCTGTTTTCGGGCAATTGCCAGCAGTTCGTTGCCGGTCCGCCCGGTCTTGAAGTTGGCGATCAGGATATCCTGCACCCGGTTGGCATCGGCAAAGCCTGCGACCAGTCCCTTCGGCGCCTCCGTCTCGCCCGGTTTGAGCACATAGGCCATCTGCTGGGTATCTGTCTTCAGCCCCAGATAGCCCGCGCAGAAATCGACATGCAGCAGGTCGCCGGGTTCGATCGCCTGCGCCACCGGCACCGTCTGCGCGGCGATGCGGAACGTCTCCTGCGTCGGACGCTGGATGCTGACACTGGGCTGGCACCAGGGGTCGAGCCGGAGATCGGCGAGCCGTTCGCGATACCACCACAGCACATCGGCCGTGGTGGTCACCGATGGCGTGATGACCTTTTCCGACAGGCCCTCGGCGATCATCGCATGGGCACTGCGCATGATCGTCCGGTACATCGCCATTTCGGCCGGGATCCGGGTTTCCAGCCAGCCCAGCGCCAGGCTGTCATGGCTGACGAGCCGCGGCGCCAGCGGACCCAGCGCCGCCGCCAGTTGGCGGTGCTGGCTGACCGACAGGCCGTCGGCGAGCGCGAACGTATCGGAAATATTGACGGCGATGCGCTGGGGGTCGCGCGCGCGCACGATCTCGGCGATCCGCGCCCATTGATCGGGCTGTTTTTCCGGGTCCCAGGCCGCATCGAACAGGTCGCCGATCGGATAGCGCGCGACACCCAGCCGTTCGACGCCCTTTTCCGGTCCGCGGTCGTGAAAGATCAGCACGGTGCGCCGGCGCGCCGACATCCAGTTCGCCGGCAGCATCGTCTTGACGACCGGGTCCTCGTTATATTCCCGGGCGATCAGGATCCACATGTCGACGTTGTTCGCGCGCATCAGCTTGGGGATCAGCGCATCGAGCCGCGCCTTCAGGAGACGATCCTGGGCCACCGCCCGGTCGCGGAGTGCCGGCACGCCGGGGGCGGCAAAGTCCGCCGGATCGGCACCAGCGGGCGCCGCCCCGATAGCAGCAAGCAACAACAATGCAGCGCGGATTTTCATGTTCCAGACCCCCGCCGCCGTGCCGCGGCGGCGGGCGCCACCATATCGCGCCCCTGTTGGCAGGCAATGTAATTATGCGCAAATGCACATAATATTTCACCTGTTTTCGCAGGTGCTGCTATGGTGATGTCGGACAGGCGGGGATACGCATGATGACGACGAAAAGGCTTCTCGCGGGGTTGTTTGCGGGGCTGATGCTGACCACCGCCGCGCCGGCATTTTGCGAAACCGTGACGGTGACCATCGCCCCGGCGGCGGCCCCCGCCGCGCTTGATGGCCGCGTCATCCTGATCTTCAGCAAGGACGGTGTCAGCGAACCGCGCTTCCAGGTGCAGCGCGGTTATGACTCCGCCCAGATCTTCGGCAAGGATGCCGACAGCCTCGAGGCCGGCCAGCCGGTGCGCTTCGGTCCCGGCATCACCGGCTATCCGCTGGACGACATGGCGGCGATCCCGGCCGGCCGCTACACGGTCCAGGCGGTCCTCCACAAATACGACAGTTACCGGCTTTCGAACGGCAAGACGGTAAAACTGCCGGCCGCACGCGGCGCCGGGCAGAACTGGCGGCGGGAGCCGGGCAATCTGTTCAGCAAACCGGTGACCGTCGATTTCGCACCCGACCGCGCCGGCGACATCGCCATCTCCCTGACCGAGGTGATGCCGCCGATCACGCCGCCCGCCGACACCGAATTCACCCGCTATTTCAAGTTCCGCAGCCCCAGCCTTTCGAAATTCTGGGGCCGCGACGTCTTCATCAACGGCCATGTGCTGGTGCCCAAGGATTTCGACAAGCATCCGGAGGCGCGCTATCCGATCGCCATCAACCATGGCCATTTCCCGGAAGAATTCAGCGGCTTTCGCACCACGCCGCCCGACCCGAACCTCGTCTGCAAGCCCAACCCGCGTTTCAACGAACCCTGCTATAACCGGATCGAACAGCAGGAAGCCCATGACTTCTACAAGAAATGGATTTCTGCCGACTTCCCGCGCATGCTGATCGTCGAGATCGACCACAGCAATCCCTATTTCGATGACAGCTATGCGGTGAATTCGGCCAATCTCGGGCCCTATGGCGACGCCATCACCCATGAATTCCTGCCGGCGCTCGAAAAACAGTTCCGCGGCATCGGTGCCGGCTGGGCCCGCTTTACCTACGGCGGTTCGACCGGCGGCTGGGAAGCCCTGGCCGTGCAGATCAAATACCCGGACGAATATAATGGCGCCTTCGGGTCCTGCCCCGATACCGTCGATTTTCGCCAGACCAAGGTCGTCAACATCTATGACGACGCCAACGCCTTCTGGCGCATCGGCACGTTCGGGCGCACGCCGGTAACGGTCAATCAGAACTATCTGGGCCATGTCGGCTGGACCAACGAGATGGAAAATCGCTACGAACGCGTGCTCGGGTCGCACAGCCGCTCGGGCGGGCAGTGGGACATCTGGGACGCCGTCTACTCGCCCATGGGCGCCGACGGCTATCCGATGCCGATCTGGGACAAAACCAGCGGCGTCATCGACAAGAAGGTCGCCGCCCATTGGCGGGACAATTACGACCTGCGCTTCATCTTGGCGCGCGATTGGCCAACGCTCGGGCCAAAGCTTGCCGGAAAGCTCCACATCTATGTCGGCGACATGGACAATTTCCACCTCAACAACGCCGTCTATCTGATGGAGGATTTCCTCAAGACCGCAAAGCCCGCCTATGGCGGCGAGGTCCGCTATGGCGACCGCGCCGAACATTGCTGGAATGGCGACCCCAGCCTGCCCAATGCCATCACCCGCCTGCGCTACAACAGCATGTATGTGCCCAAGATGCTGGCGCGGATGCAGGCGACCGCGCCGGCAGGCGCCGACCTGACGAGCTGGCGCTACTGATCGGCCTTGATGAGGTGGAATTTCGTCTGCCGGCCGTCGATGTAGCGCACGGTCTTGCCGTCGAAGAACGCATCTTCCTCGGATTTGAAATCCACCATCTGGCCGCCCCATTCCGGCACCGCCTTGGTCGCCTTCAGCTCGATCGACCAGGCGATGTTCGGGCGCAGGCGGTGTTCGCCGTGCGGCACGAATGTCTGCTCCTCCGACATGCCGATCGCGCTGCCTGCGGCATGGCCGTGAAAGCCGATCGGGTGCGAATAGATCGTCGGTTGCAGCCCTTGCGCGATGGCCGCGGCCCGCGCGCGGGCAAGGATGGCGTTGCCGGTATCCCCGGTGCGGAACGCCGACGTCACCGCATCCTGGACGCGATTGCTTGCGGCAAGGCCCGCCTTCAACCCGGCCGGGGCATCGCTTTCCCCGTCCTTCAGCACATAGGCGACATGCTGGGTATCGGTATTGAGTCCCAAATAGACGATGCCGAAATCGACGCGCAGCATGTCGCCCTTTTCGATCACCGAAGCCCCTTCGCGCAACACGCCGGGGGTGCCCTGGCGCGTCACTTCCACCGATGGGTGGAACCATGATCCAAGGCCAAGGTCGGACACGCGCTGCCGATACCACCACACAAGGTCCTGGTTGGTGGTGACGCCGGGTTTGACGACCTTGCCCGAAAAGCCATCGCCGATAATCGCATGGGCGATGCGGACGATCTCGCCATAGCGTGCCATTTCCGCCGGCGTCCGGGTTTCCAGCCAACCGATCGCGAGCGGATAGCCCGGCACGATCCGGTCGCGATATTGCGGCGCCAGTGCCCCCACCAGATCCGCGTGCTGGCTGTGCGTCAGGCCGTCGGCAAAGGCGCTCAGTGACGACACGTTGAGCGCGATCTTTTTCGGATTGCGCTCGGCAACCAGCTCGGCGAGGCGCTTCCACTGGTCGGGCTGTTTTTCCATGTCCCAGGCGCCGGGAAAGACATCGCCCATGCCGTGCTTGCTGATCACCAGCCGCTCGACCGGGCGGCCGTTGCCCGGATCAAAAAACATCAGGATCGTCCGCCGCCGCGCCCGCAAATTGGTGGCGTTGAGCATCGTCGAAACGACGGGGTCTTCCAGATACTCGCGCGCCACCAGCACCCACATGTCGATGCCGTTCTCGCGCATCAGCTTGGGGACCAGCGTATCGAGCCGGTCCTTCAGCCAGGCATCCTGCACATCGGCACGGGCGCGCAGCGGCAGGATGGCAGGCAGCGCGGGTTGCATCGATGCTTCGCCCTGGTCCGGTGCCCCCTGGTCCCGTACATAGACCGTCTGTGCTGGCGCGGACGCGCTGGCGATCAGCAGCGGCACGATGAGCGACAGGCGATGCAGCACGATTTGACCCTTCCTTGCCCGGTAGCCGGGGGAGGGTTGCCCCTCCCCCGACGATCAGAAGCCGACGCTGACGCTGGCGAACAGATAGCGCCCGGTCGCGTCATAGAACTGCGGATAGGTGTTGCCGTTGCCGCCGTCCTCGATCGCCGCCGTCGTCGTCAGCGGCGGTTCCTTGTCGAAGATGTTGTTGATGCCAACGCGCAGGTTGAAGTCCTTGCGGATCTCATAGGCGACCGAAAGGTCGAAGTAGTTGCGCGATCCGAGCTCGCGGTTGACCCCGGCAAAGCTGCCCGTCAGCACCGGCTGGCTGCTGGTCTGGGCGACCTTGACCGACGAGACATGGCGCCAAGACACCGATGCCGCCAGGTTCCACGGCGTGTTCCAGGTGGTCAGCAGCTTGTGCCGCCATTCCGGCCGCGGGCGTCCGCACAGCCCGGCATAGAGGCCCTTGCACTCGTAGATGTCCGATGCCGGGGAGCCCGGTAGCGGCGTCGTCTTGTAGCTGCCGAGATAGGTGCCGACGAGGTTGAAGCCGACCGACCCGAGCGAGCTGCTGAAGGCTTCCTCGAGATCGAGGCGATAGTCGATGTTGAGATCGATGCCGCTGGTGCGCAGCGACCCGGTGTTGACGTTGAAGCGCTTGAAATAGCCGGCTTCACCCTGGAACAGCGACCCGGTGGTCGGGTTGCGCTGAACGAGGTCGCAGAAGAACGGATCGCCGTTGGTGATGCAGTTGCTGAGCGACAGGTTGGGATTGACGCTGCCGACCAGGCCCTTGACGTTGATGTTGAAGTAATCGACCGACACCGTCAGCGCCGGCGCGAACGACGGGCGAAGGACCGTGCCGAACGAGAAGGTGTCGGCGGTTTCGGGCTGCAGATCGGGGTTGCCGCCGATCAGCGAGTTGAACTGCCCGGCCGGATTGTCGACGATGAAGCCATATTGCGCGGCCGTCACACCGGTGTTGGCGCACTGCGCGGCCGTCGCGAACGGCCGGGCACCGGCGCAGGGATCGAACGAGCCATCGGCATTTTCGGTCAGCTCGACTTCGAACAGCGACTGGCCCGAGAACAGCTCGATGACATTGGGTGCACGAACGGCGCGCTGGAAGCTGCCGCGGAAGCGGATGTCGCGGATCGGCGCCCAGGTGCCGCCGATCTTCCAGGCGTTCGACGTGAAGCCGGTATCATAGTCCGAATAGCGGAAGGCGCCTTCGACCGACAGCATTTCAAAAAACGGCCGGCTTTCGACGATCGGGACGTTCAATTCGACAAAGGCTTCCTTGGCAACCGTCGCGCCGCTGATCGGAATTTCGGGCGACGCCGCATTCTGGTAAACTTCGTCCGGCTGATAATCGACGGTATTCTTGCGATATTCCGCGCCGAAGGCGATGCCGATGCCGCTTTCCGCCCAGGGCGACTGGATACCATATTCGCCCAGATTGCCATCGATCGACAGCACGATGTTGGTCAGGCTGGTGTCGCCGGTGATGGTCTTGAACTCGGCGATATAATCGGCCGACGCCTGGCTCGCCTGCGGCCCGAAATAATCGAGCGGCGCGCAGCTGGCGTCATTGTTGTCGGGGTTCGCGTCGGCGTTGATCTTGCAGACCGGCTGGCCGAACGTGGCCGAGCCCGGGCGCTGGTCACGCACGGCGTAGAAGGCGTTGGCGGTGCGCGGCCGGTTCGAATCGCCGGTGAAGCGGCTGCGATAGCCGACATTGGCATATTGCCCGTACAGGTCGTAGCGGAAGGGCCCGAACAGATCGCCCTTCACGCCGCCGACAATGCGGTAGGTGGTGTGGCGGATATCGTCCTGGCGGTTGCCGCCCTCGACATTGCGGCGCGCCACCAGCACGCCGTTGGCGACACCCTGCGGGGCGACATAATTGCCGGCACTGTCATAGACGCTGCCGGTCGACAGGCCGGCGGCCGTGCACAGGAAGTTCGCCTGCTGTGCGCTGAGGAACGGATTGTCGCAATTGATGCCGCTGATGCCGCTGGAATTGACCGTGATGCCGCCGTTGTTGTTGCCCGGCGCGATCTGGGCGATCGAACGATCGTCCATGAAGTTGAGCTCCAGATATGGGATCAGGTGCTCGTTGATCTCGTAATGCGCCAGCGCGCCGAGCATGTAGCGTTCGTCGGGCCGCTGGTAATAGTTGGCCGGCGCGAAGTTGTACGTCGATGATCCGGGCACGAACTGGCCGTTCGACACGCGGAATGACGTGGGCACGCCGTTCAGTCGGCCGGAATTGGTCAGATTGGCCGGTGCATTGTTGGCGGAGCCGCTGCAGGTGAACTGGTCGCCGCCGGTGCCGGTCGCGCCCAGCGCGCAGGCGCTGTAATCATAGTCCTTCTGCAGGATCGGATTGACCTTGCGATACGACGCAAAGGCGGTGACGTTGCCGCGACCTTCGGCAAAGTTGGTGCCCATCACCACCGAATAATCCTGGGCGAAGCCGTTCCAGACACTGTCGTCGGCAAGTGGATACTGGCCGGGAACGCGCGTGTTGAAGCCGTCGACCAACTCGCGCAGCGGCTGGTTGTTGTTGTTGTGCTGGAAGGCCGAGACGTTGGCCGACATCTTGAAGCCTTCGAAATCCTCGATCAGCTTGAAGTTGACGACGCCGGCGATCGCGTCCGACCCATAGACTGCCGACGCGCCGCCGGTCAGCACTTCGACCGACGAGATCAGCGCGGTCGGGACCTGGTTGACGTCGGACGGGATGTTCTTGGGCGATCCGTAAGGCAGGCGCTTGCCGTTGACGAGGACGAGCGTGCGCGACGGGCTGAGCCCGCGCAGATCAACCTGCGCCGTGCCGGTCGCTTCATTGGAGTTGTTGGCACCCTGCGCCGCGAACACCTGCGGCAGTTGGTTGAGCAGATCCTCGGTGCGCACGACACCGCGGATGGCGAAGTCCTCGCTGGTCACCTGGGTCACCGGGCTGACGCTCTCGACATTGGCGGAGCGGATGCGCGACCCGGTGACGACGATGGCATCGCCATCGGCGGCGGCTTCGGCAGACGTCGGTGCCACCGGCGTCTGGGCCGCGGCTGGCACGATGGCGACACCGCTGAACAGCATGCTCGATGCCATCAGGACAGTTCTGGCGTTGAATTGGCGCATGATTTTCCCCTGAATTGGAACGTTGAAGACAAAGTTGGTGTGCTGGCCAGAAATGGCCACTGCAAAACTGAAGAACTGCCGACGAAATCTGGGTAGTTTCAGTAACGCCAGCTGGTCAGGTCGGCGCCGGGCGGCGCCGTATCCTTCATTTGCTTGAGCATCTTGTCGACGTACATGGTGTGATAACGCAGGCGACCAATGGCGTTGGGCAGGTTCGGGTCGCC
This sequence comes from Polymorphobacter fuscus, assembly GCF_011927825.1. Taxonomy (NCBI): domain Bacteria; kingdom Pseudomonadati; phylum Pseudomonadota; class Alphaproteobacteria; order Sphingomonadales; family Sphingosinicellaceae; genus Sandarakinorhabdus; species Sandarakinorhabdus fusca. Next base: position 952,890 of record NZ_JAATJI010000001.1, read on the forward strand.
GTTCCAGCAATGTTCGTCACGATCGCCATAGGTGACTTCGCCCTGATAGGCAGGCTTGGCCTTTTTCAGGAAATCCTCGGTCAGATAAACGGCATTGTTCAGATAGTAATTGTCCATGTCGCCGACATAAATATGGACCTTCCCTGCCAATTTCGGTCCAAGCGTCTTCCAGTCGCGTTCCATGATGTAGCGCAGGTCGTAATTTTCGCGCCAATAGTCGGCGACCTTGCGATCAATGACGCCGGTGCGCTTGTCGTAGATGCGTTGCGGATAGCCGTCCTCGCCCATTGGCGAATAGACCGCTTCCCAGATATCCCATTGCCCGCCCGACCGGGTCTTGTCGCCCAAGACCAGCTCGAGCCGGTTTTCCATTTCCGTTGTATAGGCGACATGGCCGAGGTAGTTGCGCTTGCCGGGTTTGGCGACGCGGCCGAACTGGCCATCGCGCCAATAGGCATTCTTGTCCTCGTAGATATTGGTGACCATGTTCTGGCGGAAGTCGATCGGGTCCGGGCAGGCGGCAAAAGCGCCGTTATACTCGTCCGGATATTTGACCTGGACGCCCAGCGACTCCCACCCACCCGTCGAACCGCCATAAAGGAACCGCGCCCAGCCGGCCCCGAGCCCGCGATAGCGCTTTTCCAGTTCCGGAATGAACTCATAGGTGATGGCATCGCCATAGGGCCCGATATTGGCCGAATTCACCGCATAGCTGTCATCGTAATAGGGATTGCTGTGGTCGATCTCGACGATCAGCATGCGCGGGAAATCTTTCGAGATCCATTTCTGATAGAGGTTGTACGCCTCCTTGTCCTCGATGCGATTATAGCAAGGCTCGTTGAAGCGCGCGCTCGGCACGCATTTGGCGTTCGGGTCGGGCGGCGTCGTCCGGAACCCGCCGAAATCGTCCGGAAAATGCCCGTGGAAAATCGCCAGCGGATATTTCGCCTCGGGATGCTTGTCGAAATCCTTGGGCACCAGGACATGGCCGCGAATGAAGACGTCGGTCCCCCAGAATTTCGACAGCCGCTCGCTGCGGATCTTGAAATGCCGGATGAATTCGCTGTCCTTGGGCTCGGCAATCGGCGGCAGCACGGTTTCGAGCGGAACGGCGATCTCGCCGGCGCGCGCCGGGTCGAACGAAACCTTGACCGGCTTGCTGACGATGTTGCCCGGTTCCTTGCGCCAATTCTGTCCCGCACCGCGCGCGGCCGGCAGCTTGACGACCTTGCCGTTGCCCAGCCGATAGGTCTGGTATTTGTGGAAGACGCCCTGGACGAAATAATCGCCCTTGGGCAATTGCGCCATGTCCTCGGCCGGATAACCCAGGACGCCGGGGCCGATGGGGACCGACCCACCCGGCTTCAGGCCATCGATATTGACGCCGAAGATCTGCGCATCGAGATTGTCGGCGCCGACCTGGAAGCGCGGCTCGGTCTTGCCGTCCGGCGTGATGATCAACAGCATGCGCCCGTCGTTGGCGGCATCGATGCCCGCCGCCGGCAGGCTGACGCGGAACGTTTCCGCACCCAGCGGCGCCGACGCCAGCCCGACCGCGATGCTGCTGCATAGCAATGCCCGTTTGATCACCGCGCGTCCCCCCGCAATCCGCAATTCCACCCAGCCGTTGCAATCCCCGCCGCCGGGTCACGCGCCGTCCGGATCCCCACCGGCAGGCTCGCCTCGCGCCCGGCAACGCCGTTCACGACCGACGCGGAACTGCAACGTTTCCGCGCCATAAGTGATAGCCGCAATTGCGCCCTCGTCCAGCATATTCCGTCCATTTTCACGCGAATTATCGAGGAGAATCGGTCGTAGTGACATATTCGTCACAAATCGGGCACCGCCGCAGCACTTCGCCATTGGGTCCCGGCATGGCCACGCGCCTGCCGTGCCGCAGGAAACGGCGCGCAGGAATGCCGGCCAATGGCGAAAACCGGCGCCGGTGATCAATATTGCGCTACGCCGGCCAAGCTTTGCCGATGAATTAACCCAGTTTCATGCGAAAAAATGCACATATGCGACACGATTCTGCATTTTGATCGGCGCATTTTCTGCTATTGCCTGATCCGGTACAGAACCCACACGATAAGTCGTTAACGGCCGCACTAGCGCAATAATGTTTCCTTGGTGGATGAAATATGACTCGTAAGGATGCGATCGAGAAGACCGGCGAGCCCAACAATGTCTATGATCCGACCAGCAGCAGTTTTCGTCTCGAAAGCTCGCCCTTCTATCTGATGGCGCACGCCGACTTCCGATATCATGTCGATATGGACAAGGTGCTGCACAAGCACGGCGTGTCCAAGCCGATCTACCGGATCATGACCGTGCTGCGCGAACGTCAGCCCGCCAGCATCGGGACGATCGCCGATACCGCCCTCACCAAACGCTCCACCGTGAGTCGCCTGATCGAGCGCATGACCGAACAGGGGCTGGTGTCGACCGAGGCCAACCCCGACGACAGCCGGATCACCGAAGTGACATTGACCGTGGCGGGACAGCAGTTGCTGCGCACGCTGACGCCGGTCGTCGGCCGCCAGATGGCGCGCGCCATGGAGGGGCTGAGCGCCCGCGACATCACCCAGTTGCAGCGCATCCTGACCAGGATCGGCCAGAACCTCAGCAAGCTGCCGATCGAATGACCCGCTGATCCGCCAGCCGCGCCAGCGTCATCGCCACCCGCGGCAGCATCGTCGCCCCGGCGTGTAGCCTGACCGGCACGGGCTGCTGCGGCGTCAGCGCCAGACGATCCGGTTCCCCCGCTGCCAGCGCCTGCGCGACGTCGCGGCCGATCGCGGTGTTGATCGACACCCCCCGCCCGTTGCACGCCTGGATCGCCAGCGCCCCGCCTTCCAGCGCATAGATCTGCGGCAGGAACGAGGTGTTGATCCACGCCGTGCCTTTCCAGATATGGCTGATGTCGGCGTCCAGCCCGCCGAACGCCTGCGCCAGCCGCCGGCGAGCCTCGGCGCGGCAGGCCGCGGCGCTGCCGTCGAGCAGCGTGCGCCCGAAGGCCGAGATGAGCCGCCCAGCGCCATCGTAGCGCGCCGTGAAGACGTAAGGGTTCTTGTCGGTGAAGCTGCCACCTTGCGGCAGCACCTGGCGGCGCTGCGCCGCCGTCAGCGGTGCGGTGGCGAATTCGACGACGCGCAGCGGCAAAATGGTGCGGCGCAGCGCCGGGTGCAGGTCCGGGTTGCCGCCGTTGGCGGCGAGGACCAGCCGGCGCGCCGTGACCGACCCTTGCGGCGTCGTCGCGCGCCAGCCGATTTCGGTGCGGGCAAGCGCCGACACCGGAGTCTGGCAAAAGAGCCGGGCGCCGGCACCGATCGCGGCGCCGGCAAGCCCGCGCGCAAACGCCAGCGGGTTGAGCGACCCGCCCTGCGCAAAGCGCAGCGCCCCGCAATAATGACCCGACCCGAGCGCCGCAACGGTTTCGGCGGCGCCGACGAAATCGACATCGAACCCCCGCGCCCGCCACTCGGCGGCCATGGCCTGCTGTGCCTCCACCAGCGCCGGCGTGTGCGACGGGCTCCAGAAGCCATCCTGCCGCGCATCGCAATCGATGCCATGGCGGGCAACAAGGTCGAAACAGAACTGCGCCGATTCCCCGACCAGCCGCACCATTCGCGCGCCGGCCGCCGCACCGACGGCGGCATCGACGGCCGCCGGGCCGTGGCGGACGAAGTCGGGCACGATGACGCCGCCGCTCTGCCCGGTGGCGCCGCCTCCCGGCAGGCCCGCTTCGACCAGGACGACATCGACTCCCGCCTCGGCGAGGTGGAGCGCCGTCGACAGGCCCGCGACCCCGCCGCCGATGACGAGCACATCGGTGCTATGGTCCCCCGCCAGAGACGGACAGTGCGGCCCCGGCGGCGCGTCGCAAAGCCAAAGCGATCCCAGCGGCGCCGTCATGAACGCGACATCATCATGCAAGCTGTTTCCTGAAAGGCCCCGCAGCGTTCGTTCTGCGATCAGGCGAGCGATGCGCGGGCGGGCGCCCGGTCATGTGGCGCCAGCCGGCGCGCGGCTGCCACGAAGCCGGCGACGACGACCAAGGCCACGGGGGTGTTCATGATCATCGGCAACGACATCTCGTTGTTGCCGACGATCGACACGGCGATGAAGATCGCAGTGCCCTCCTGCCGCATCAGATGCTCGATGCCGATCGCAACGCCTTCCCGGCGCCCGAAGCGCATCAGCCGGACACTGGCCAGCACGACGGCAAGCGTGATCAGGTTGATGGCAAGGGTGATCCAGAACAGCGCGCCAAGGTTGACCCGCAACACGGCGATCTGATCGGCGAGTATGAAGCCGAAGGCGGTGAACAGCACTGCGGTCGCGCCGAGCTTGATCGGCCCCTTAATCCGGGAAGCAAGGTCCGGATGCAGCGCGCGAACGACAAAGCCCGTCGCCACCGGCAGCACCGTTATCGAAAAAATGTCCCACGCAAAGGCGCCGAGCGGGACCACCACATCGGCCTCCAGCCCCATGAAGTGCAGGATGGCGAAATGCGCGTAAAACGGCACGACGATGATATAGATCATGCTCAGCACCAGCGTCAGCGACATCGACAGCGCCAGGTCGCCGCGGGCCAGGTCGGTGAACAGGTTGGACAACATCCCCCCCGGCGTCGTCGCCAGCAGGATGAAGCCCACGGCCAGCGCCGGCGTCGGCGCCACCGTCACCGCCATCGCCAGCCCGATCAGCGGCGGCACCACCATCATGCTGGCAACCCCGAACACCAGCGCCCGGCGGTTGCGCACGACGGTGCGGAAATCCGCCGCGGTCAACGACAGCCCCATCGCCACCATGACACAGACCAGCGATCCCGGCAGCAGCCAGTCACCGATCAGCGCCATCATCTCCGCATAGTCCATTGCGTCGCCCTGGTTGTTGCCGGCTCAGGCGGTTTCGATGGTCAGGCGACAGGCACCGTTGCGGCGGATCGTTCGGAAATCTTCCTGCGCACGCGCCAGGTCGCCGGCAACGATCCGCGCACAGACATTGGCCTTGATCCAGCCGAACGGCATCAGCAGCCGCCCCCCGCGGTCATAGAACAAGCCGATGTCGTAGAAATCGCCCGGCGGCAGCCCCTTGATGCTGCCGGCCGCGAGATGGGCGAGAACAATCTCCCCGGCTTCGGGAAAGGCGGTAGCGTTTTCCTCCGGGATCGCTGGAGCATCGAAATCGTTCGACAGGATCGACGCCGGGATCGGGACCGAAATCTCCGGCCCCGTCCAGATCGCATGGACGGCGTCGAACGTCGCGCTCCGGCGCGCCAGCCCCCACAGGAAATCGCAGGATTGCGGCGCCTCGGCATCCAGAAGCAGGCATTGCGCCGACAGTCCGGACCGTGGCTCGGTGAAACGGATATGGCGGGTCACGGCTTCGGCTCCGGCTTGAGGTGCGAATCGAAGAAGGCAGTCATCTTCTTGAAGGCAAAGCGCGTCTGCGCGAGGTTGTCGCTCGCCCAGGCATGGTTGCCGCCTGGCAGCGTCACCAGTTCGAACGGCTGTTCGCCGGCGATCAGACGCTGGGAAAAGGCGGCCGTGTCCGAATAGAGCACCACCGGATCGCGGGTGCCGTGAATGATCATCAACGGATCGACGATGGCACGGCTCTGGTAGAGCGGTGACTGCGCCGCGTATCGCCCGGGCATGTCGGCGCCGGTCGGGGGCCCCATGATCCACATTTCGGACGGATAGGCGTGCCAGACATTGGACGCCGGTGCCCCGGCGATGCCCGCGGCATAGACCCCCGGCTTCTTGGCCAACGACATCAGCGTCATCAACCCGCCATAGCTCGACCCCCAGATCCCCACCCGCTTCGGATCGACATAGCCCTTGGCGACCAGATGGCGGACACCGCTTTCAAGATCGTTGATGTCGGTTTCGCCATAGCTGTGGTGCTGGCCCTCGCGCTGCACCCGGCCCTGCCCCCAGCTGCCGCGCACATTGACGTTGAGCAGGATATAGCCCTGCCCGACCAGATACTGGTCCAGCCCCCAGGTCGGATGGGCGCGCCGCCCGCCCCATTGGTTGCGCACGACGTCGGAATAGACCGACCCGACAATTAACGGATAGCGTTTCGCCGGGTCGTAGTTCGCCGGCAGGCTGACCCGCGCCACCAGCGGCGTGCCGTCGACATGGCTGGGAAAGGTCATGTAGCGGACATCGGCCCAGCGCTGGGCCTGGAATTCCGGGCGCGGCGACCGGGTCACAGCCACCGCGGGGCCGCCCCTGGCCAGATCCACCAGCACCAGTTCCGGCGGGGTCGAATCGTTGCTGAAAAAGCTCGCGGCATGGCCGAACTGCGGGGCGTACACCGGGACATGGGTGCCAGGCGTCGCCGGGCTGACGCGCGTCACCGCGCCGCCGCCGGCCGGCACGCGATAGATCTGCCGCTCGGCCAGATGCGCCGCATTGGAAAGGAAATAGATCTGGCCATGGTCGGCATCGACCGTGAACGAGGCCACTTCCCAACGGCCATCGGTCAATCGCCGCGGTCGCGAATTCGCCGTCTTCTGGTGGTGCAACTGAAAATAGCCGTCACGATCGGTGAGGATGATCAGTCCGTCGTCGCCGGGGGCCCATTCGACCTGCCAGTCGGGCCGCACGTGCAGCGGGTCGTGCCAGCTGTAGAAGGGCTGGCGCTCGCCGCTGGCAACGTCGTGAACCGTGATGCGATGGGTCTTTGCTTCCAGGTCGGAGGCGTTGATGAACAGCCGGCGGCCGTCGCGCGACAGCCCATAGTTCCAGACCAGGTCGCGCGGGTCGGCCGGCGCGTGGAACCGCACCGCCCCCGATGCCAGGTCGACGGTGCCGATGCGATCGCGCGTCGTCTCGTCTCCCGGAAAGGCGCGGGCAACGCGGTTGTTCTGCAATTTGCCGTCGGCATAATAGAAGATATCGCGTTCGGGCATCAGCCGATCGTCGGCCTCGTCGAAGGCGATGGTGCGGCCATCATGCGCCCATTGGAAGTCCTTGACATAAACCCTTGCGTCATCGCCGCCGGCAAGGCGCCGCGCCGCCGTCGCCGCGGTCGCCCCCGCATCGCGCACATGAAGGACGCCGCCGCGTGCCGTTCCACCGTCGATGCCCGGCATGTCGGACACGAACGCCAGCGTCCGGCCATCGGGCGATAGCGCCAGTTGCCGCACCGACGGCAGTCCGGGCTCGATGCGGGTCACCGTGCCATCGCTGCCGCGCAGATACAGGCCGCCGGCCAGCACATAGGCGAGGCGGCCGCCGCCCAGATCGACCACCTCCGCAATGCCTATCGCTTCTGCGTCGCCGGCACTGTCCGCTGCCCGCGTCAGCCGCGATGTCGTGCCACCGGCGACCGCGTGTACCCAGATGTCGCGAAAGCGGCGCCCCTCATCGTTCCACAGGAACAGCACCCGCGACCCGTCCGCTGCCCAGCTATAGCCTTCCGGCGGCGTTCCGATGATGCTTTGCGGCTGATAGAGCGCGTCGATCGACAGGGTGGTGCCGGCCACCGGGGCCTTTGCCGGCTGGGCGGCGACGCCCGGCACGGCGAGCCCCAGCACCATCAGAAAAGCGCCCATGCGGCGCAGCAACGACATTCCAGCAAGCCCCCGCCCGAACGATTTGTCCCACCCAAAGACGTGTGATTTTGGTCACAATATGGAATGGCGGTCAAGGCGCATCGGCGCCGCCGCTACAGTTTGCCGAAAAAGCGCGTCAGCCGGTCCATCGCCTCGATCAGCCGGTCCTCCGATACCGAGCCGAAACACACCCGCAGATGCCCCTCGCCGGCCGGCCCGTAAAAGCACCCGGCTTCGGTCACCACATGCGCCTCATTGAGGATCCGCATCGCCAGTTCGGTCGAAGATCGCCCGGTGCCGCTGATGTCGGGAAAGGCATAGATGGTGGCCTGCGGCGTGGCGCACGTCACCCCCGGCAGGGTGTTCAACGCCGCCACGACGATGTCACGCTTGCGCCGATCGGCGGCGACCATGGCGTGCATCGGCGCCGGCGGCCCGTTGACGGCGGCGAGCGCCCCTTCCTGGACGAAGACGTTGACATGGGTGACGTCGGTCATGGTGATCCGCATCAGCGCCGGCATCAGCGCCCGGTCGGCGGCCAGATAGCCGATGCGCCAGCCATCCATCGAATAGGCCTTGGTAAAGGCAAAGCAGCTGATCGTGCGCGCGCGCATCCCGGGCAGGCTGGCGATGCTGACATGCTGCGCGTCGTCGTAGGTGATATGCTCATAGACTTCGTCTGACAGCACGATCAGGTCATGGGCGATCGCCAGATCGGCGACATGCTGAAGCTCGGCGCGGGTATAGACTCGCCCGGTCGGATTGGCCGGGTTGATCAGCACGATCATCCGCGTCCGCGGCGTGATCGCCGCCGCGATCGCGGCGCGGCTGATGGCAAAGCCGTTCGCCGCATCGAGCGGCACCGTGACCACGCGCCCGCCGGCGAGTTCGGTCTTGCCGACATGCTGCGGATAATAGGGTTCGAGCAGGATGACCTCGTCGCCCGGGTCGATCGCGGCCATGAAGGCGGCAAACGACGCATGCGTCAGCCCGTTGGTGACCAGCACCTCATCAACGTCGTAATCAAGTCCGTTGAAATCGCGCAGCTTGGCCGCCAGCGCCGCGCGCAGCGCCAACGTGCCGCGGAAATCGCCATAGTGAACGATCCCGGCATCGAGTGCGGCCTTGGCCGCTTCCTTGATGTGCGCCGGTGTGTCGGCATGCGGCCGGCCGAACTCGAGGTGGATCAGGTCGACCCCCAGCGCATCGAGCCGAAGCGCCTCCTCATACATGCCGAAGCTTTTCTTCGACCCCGTGACAAGGCGCTGCGCCGGCCATTTCATCGCTGTTCCCCATTGTTCGCGCCGCGCGTCTCCACCCCCGGGGTCCGCGCTGCAAACCGCAATTGCTGGGATGGCGGGAGGCCTGGCACCTCCCCGTGAACGGTCCTGGTCGGAGCGACAGGATTCGAACCTGCGACCCCTTGACCCCCAGTCAAGTGCGCTACCAGGCTGCGCCACGCTCCGACCGAGCCGCGCGCTTAGGCCAGTCCCGCCGGCGATGCAAGCCGGCGATGCCCGCCCCGATGACTTCGACGTCAGTTCGTTTCCAGATTGTGCGACCGCATCAGGTCGTAAAGCGTCGGCCGGCTGACCCCCAGGATCTTGGCCGCGGTCGACAGGTTGTTCTGCGTGCGCGCCAGCACCCGCCGGATCGCCATGCGATCGGCGGCGTCGCGTGCCGCCTTCAACGACAGGCTGGCGAGGTCCTCGTTCTTGCCGAGGTCGAGATCCGACGCCGTCAATCGCGACGATTCGGCCATGATCACGGCGCGCTTCATGCGATTTTCCAGCTCGCGGACATTGCCCGGCCAGCCGTGATCGCTGATCGCGGCAACGGCGTCGGGCGTCAGGCCCTTGAAGCTGCGCTGGTTCTCGCGCGAATATTTGGCAAGGAAATGATGCGCCAGCAGCACCGCATCGCCCGGCCGTTCGGCGAGCGTCGGAATGCGCACGACGATTTCCGCCAGCCGGTAGAACAGATCCTCGCGGAACCGCCCGGCTGCGATCATCGCCTCCAGATTCTGGTGGGTGGCGCAGACGATCCGCACATCGACCGGGATGGGCTTGCGCCCGCCGATCCGCTCGATCACCCGTTCCTGCAGGAAGCGCAGCAGCTTGACCTGCAGCGGCAGCGGAATGTCGCCGACTTCGTCCAGGAACAGCGTGCCGCCCTCGGCGAGCTCGATCTTGCCTTCCTGGGTCTTCACGGCGCCGGTGAAGGCGCCGCGCTCATAGCCGAACAGCTCCGATTCGAGCAGATTCTCGGGGATGGCGGCACAGTTGATGGCGATGAACGGCTTTGCCGCGCGCAGGGAGGCCTTGTGAAGGCCATGCGCCAGCAGTTCCTTGCCGGTGCCGCTGGCGCCGAGCAGCATCACAGATACCTGTGCCGTGGCGACGCGCTCGATCATCCGCGCCACCTTCATCATTTCGGGTGCGCCGGTGATGATGCCGCCCAAGACATTGCCCGCCTGCAGCGTCTCTTCCAGACGGCGGTTTTCCGCCTCCAGGTCGGCGACATGGAACGCCCGCCGCACGATCAGCCCCAGCTCGTCGATATCGACCGGCTTGGCATAGAAGTCGAACGCGCCCTCGGCGATCGCACGGCGAGCGCTTTCGCGAGCGCCATGGCCGGACGCGACAATGACCTTGGTTCCCGGCGCCATGCGCAGGATCGCATCGAGCGTCGCAAAGCCTTCGGTCACACCATCGGGATCGGGCGGCAGCCCCAGGTCGAGCGTCACCACCGCCGGGCTGTGCGCGCGCACCGCGTCGATCGCCGCCTGGCGGTCACCGGCGATGATCACCTCATAATGTTCGTAGGACCAGCGCAACTGGCGCTGCAGCCCTTCGTCGTCCTCGACGACCAGCAGCTTCTGCATCGCCATCACTGCGCCGCCACGGCAAGTGCTGCGTCGGCAAGCGGCAGCACGATGCGAAAATTGCTGCCCTGCCCCTCGCGGCTTTCGACTTCCAGCCGGCCGCCGTGCGACCGGGCGATCTCGCGCGCTTCATAGGCGCCGATGCCGAAGCCCCCCGGCTTGGTCGAACGAAACGGCTTGAACAGCTCCTGCGCGATGAAGCGTTGCGACATGCCGGTGCCGCGATCGGCGACATCGATGACGGCACTGCCGCCGTCCCGCCGCGCGGTCAGCGTGATCGGTGCCTCGGGGTCCGACGCGTCGATGGCATTTTGTACCAGATGCAACAACAATTGTTCGATCCGCCCCGAATCACCGAAGATGGTCAGTTCGCCGTCCATCGTTTCGTCACCACCCACATGCAACGTCAAAGGCCTATGGGCAAGGCGCTTGATGGCGACGACCTGGCGAAGCAGCTCGAGCAGCGCCACGCGCTCCGCCACCGCCTCGCCGCGCGCCGTGACGCGCGGCGCCAGCCGGGCGAGCAGGTCGTTCATCTTGCCGACCGAGCTTTGCAGGGTCGCCACCATATCGGCACGAAACGCCGGGTTGTCGGCATGGCGCTCGGCGTTGCGCGCCACCAGCGACAACTGGCTGACGAGGTTCTTGATATCGTGGATGATGAAGGCGAACCGGCGATTGAACTCCTCGAACTTGCCGGCCTCGTCGAGCGCCACCTGCGTCGAGCTTTCGGCAATATAGCTGGCCGCCTGCCGACCCAGGGTCCGCAACAGGTCGAAATCCTCCCAGTTGAGCGCGCGATCGACCATGCTGCGCTCCAGCACCAGAAAGCCGGCAAGCGAATCGAGGTGGATCAGCGGCACGCCGAGCCAGATGCGCCGGTCGGCGACCGCCCAATAGGGCAGGATGACATCGTCATAATCGCCGAAATCGGCGCGCATCTCGTCGAAATCGATGACCCGCTGCCGCGACGCGAGGAACCGCGCCATGCCGCTGTCATGCGGCACCGGGGCGACATTGCCGGCCTTCAGATGCCATTCCGCCGCCGGCGTCAGCGCCACATCGTCGGGGATCAGCAACACCCCGCCCGGCGAATCGACCACCGCGCACACGGCCTGGATGACGCGCTCCTGCAACGTGCCGGCGCTGGTGCCGGTCTGCGACACGGTGGCGATGAAGCGCGGCCATTCCTGCCGATAATCATATTTATAGGCAAAGAAGTTCTTGGCGATGGTCACCCGCAGCGCCGCGCGGAAACGCGGGCTGAACAGCACGACGAACCCCAGGATGATCGTCGCGAACAGGAAACTGACCTGCAGCAACAGCCCCCAGTTGCCGCCCGCCAGCCGCAGGCCATAGGCCAGCGCCGCCATGGCGATGAGGTAGAAGCCGATCATCGTGAAGCTGAGCGTGTGGAACACCACCTGCCGCGATACCTGCACCCGCGCCACCCAGGCCTCGCGCGCCGACAACAGCAGCAGCGGCACGGTGATGCTGTTGGCGGCGCCGCGGATGTTGAACAGGTCGGGGGAGACCGGCGGCAGCAGGAAGGCGAGCGTGTAGAGATTGAGATCGTAGACGAGGATGCCGCCCACCCCGATGGCCAGCATCCGGCCGCCGCTGCGCCCCGACGCCGCGCTCTGCAGGTAAAGATTGTGCGCCATCACCAGGCCCGACATCGCGACCGTCAGCCTTGAAATGATGAACAGCTGGCCGATGGCGGTCTGCTGGCCTTGCTGGGCGCTGTCCGCCACGCCCAGCGCATCGAGCACGAGCTGCAGCGCGACGACGAACCCCAGCCCGCCGGCGATCAGGAACGACAGCCGGCCGCGCTGGTCGAGCTGCCAGCTGGGGCGCAGCACGACGAGCAGAAAGGCGATCCACGTCGTGCTGCGAACGGTTTCGGCAAGGGTCAGCGCGCGCATGGCCACGGCATCGCCGCGCACGGCGAACACGAACACCAGGGCCCAGCCGGCTGTCAGGGCCGCCGCCACCGCCAGCAGATACGCCATCCGGCGATGCTGGCGAAACGTCGCCGCGATCGCCAGCGACGCGAAGCTGAAGGCGGCAACGACATGGCTGATCAGGCCGACATCGGTCAGCACCATTGCGCGTAATCCGAATGAGACCCCGAACCGATCATGAGTCGCACATTAGCCCCAGCCGCCACCACAGGCCAGCGTCCAGAAAATCACCGACCTTGCTGATAATAAGCAGGCTTGTTATATTCGACGGATGTCTGACAGTCTCGGCGTTCTGATCACCGATTCCGGCCGTTTGCTGCGCCGCCGCTTCGACCGCAGCGCGCGCTGTCTGGGTGTCAGCCGGGCGCAATGGCAGGTGCTGTTCGTGCTGTCGCGCACCGAAGGCATCAACCAGGCCGGCCTCGCCGAAGCGCTCGATGTCGAAACCATCACCGTCGGTCGCATGGTCGACAGGCTCGCCGATGCAGGGCTCGTCGAACGCCGCGCCGACCCTGCCGATCGCCGCGCCTGGCGCCTGCATCTGACCGAGCGTGCCCACCCCATTCTCGCCGAACTGCGGCTGGTTGCCGACCAGGTCATGGACGAGATGCTGGGCGGCTTCGACGCGCAGGAACGCGCCGCGCTCGCCGATCTGCTGGGCCGCGTTCGTGCCAATCTGTCGCCGCGCGCGCCGGTGCCCGGCGACCAGCCGGCGGCACAGGCCGGGGGGTCGCGGTGATGAACGCGCGCATCGATCCGGATACGCTGGAACCGGTGCGCAACCGCTGGCGCCGGCCACTGCTGATGCTGGCACTGCCACTGGTGCTGGTGGCAGCCGGGCTGTGGCTGTGGCTGACCGGCGGCCAGTCGGTCACCACCGACAATGCCTATGTCCAGCAGGACAAGGTATCGATCAGCAGCGATGTCACCGGCCGCGTCATCGCCGTCGGCGCCCGCGAAAGCCAGAAGATCCGCCGCGGCGACCTGCTCATCCGCATCGATCCGCGGCCGTTCGAAATCGCGCTGGCGCAGGCGGAGGCCAATCTTGCCGCCGCCCGGCTGCAGGCCGCCGAACTGCGTTCCGGCACCACCGGCAAGACCGCCGATGTGGCCGGCAAGCGCGATGCCGTCACCTTCGCGCGGCAGGAACTGGACCGCCAGCAGACGCTGCTCAAGGATGGCTTTACCACCCGCGCCCGCGTCCAGTCGGCCGAATATGCAATGGCCAAGGCCGTATCGGAGCTGAACTCGGCGGTCGCCGACGAAGCCAGCGCCCGCGCGGCCGCCAATGGCGCCGGCACCGGCACCCACCCGCTGGTGCTTTCGGCCATGGCGGCGCGCGACAAGGCGGCGTTCGAACTGTCGCGCACCGAAGTGCGCGCGCCGTCGGACGGCATTGCCAGCCAGACCAGCAAGGTGCTGCCGGGCCAAGTGCTGGTGTCGGGCATTCCGACGATGTCGCTGGTGCTGAGCGGGCGGCGCTGGATCGAGGCCAATTTCAAGGAAACCGACCTCGAACACATGCGCGTCGGTCAACGCGCCACCGTCAAGCTCGATGCCTATCCCGGCCAGCCGATCGCCGGCCGGGTGGAGAGCATCGGCGCCGGCACCGGCAGCGAATTTTCGGTCCTGCCGGCGCAGAATGCCACCGGCAACTGGGTCAAGGTCGTCCAGCGCGTTCCGGTTCGCATCGCCCTGCCCGATGATGCCCCCGGCGCCCCGGCGGTGCCGCTGATCGCCGGCCTGTCCGCCAAGGTCACGGTGGAAACCCCCAAGTGACGCCCGGTCGTTCCGGTCCCGCCTGCGGGGGCGGGCAATAATGGCCACGGCCGCTCCTGCCATCCCGGATCGCGCGCCGGCCAGTCCCCTCGTCATCACCCTCGTCGTCATGCTCGGCACCTTCATGACGGTGCTCGATTCGACCATCGCCAATGTGGCGCTGCCGCACATGCAGCCGTCGCTGGGCGCGGCCAGCGACACCATCTCCTGGGTGTTGACGAGCTATATCGTCGCCACCGCCATCGCCACGCCGGTTACCGGCTGGCTCGCCGCCAAGATCGGCCGGCGCCAGTTGTTCCTCTATTCGGTTGCCGGCTTCACCATCGCCTCGATGGCGTGCGGCGTTGCCCAGTCGCTCGAACAGATGGTGTTGTTCCGCATGGTCCAGGGTGCCGCCGGCGCCTTTCTGGCGCCGCTCGGGCAATCCTATGTCCTCGATGTCTGGCCACAGGCCAAGCACGGCAAGGCGATGGCCTGGTGGGGGGTCGGTATCATGGTCGGGCCGATCCTGGGTCCGGTCATCGGCGGCTGGCTGACCGAAAGCTTCGACTGGCGCTGGGTGTTCTTCATCAACCTGCCCTTCGGCATCCTCACCTTCCTGTGGGCGGCGGCGGTGCTGCCGCGCGTCGAAAGCGCCGCCCGGCGCTTCGACCTGCTCGGCTTCGGCCTGCTCGCCGTGGGCGTCGGCGCGCTGCAGCTGTGCCTCGACCGCGGCCAGCAGCTCGACTGGTTCGCCAGTTGGGAGGTGTGCATCGAAGCCGGCATTGCCGCCGCCGCGCTCTGGGCCTTCGGCGTCCATGTGATGACGGCGAACAACGCCCTGATCGACCGGCGCATGCTGAAGGATCGCAACGTCATGACCGGCTTTGCCTTCATCACGCTCGTCGGGCTGTTGCTCGTCGGCACCACGGCGCTGCTGCCGACGATGCTGCAGAATCTGTTCGGCTATCCGGTCATCGCCACCGGCATGCTGCAGATGCCGCGCGGCATCGGCATGATGATGGCGATGATGGGCGCCGGCCAGATCCTCGGCCATGTCGATGCCCGCGCGCTGATTGCCGGCGGGCTGGTCATGTCGGCGGTGTCGATGTGGCTGATGATGCAGTTTTCGCCGGTGATGGATGCGACACCGTTCATGGTGTCGGGGTTCCTGCAGGGCGCCGGCCTCGGCCTCATCTTCGTGCCGCTCAACACGCTGGCCTTCGCCACCCTGCCGCCCGACCTGCGCACCGATGCCGCCGGCTTCTACATGCTGCTGCGCAATCTCGGCGGCTCGATCGGCATCAGCCTGACGGTCGGCGTGCTGGCACGCCAAGCGCAGATCAGCCACGCCGATCTCGGGTCGCACCTGACCACCGCTGGTGTGCCCTGGGCCGATGCCGGCCTCGGCAAGGCCCTGGGCAGCGACGCCATCGTCGCCATGCTCGACGCCACCGTCAACAAACAGGCAGCGATGATCGCCTATCTCGACGTCTTCACACTGATGTTCTGGATCACCATCGCGATGATGCCGCTGCTGCTGCTGCTGCGCCGGCCAAAAATGGCAGGTCCGGCGGTGCATCTGGCGGATTAGGTCGACCGCAGCCGCAATGATCGGCATAAGGCGCCCAGCCACAGGAGCCCGATCATGTCCTTCTCCCTCTACGACGCCGTCGTCCCCTCGAACCTGCAAATCCTCGGCGCGGTCGATGGCCTGCTCGACAAGGCCGCGGCGTTCGCCACGGCGCACGGCCGTTCGGAGGCCGACCTGATCGACGCCCGGCTGGCCCCCGACATGCTGCCCTTCGGCTATCAGGTGAAATCCTGCGCCGCCCACTCGATCGGCGGCATCGAAGGCGTGCGCGCCGGCAGCTTTTCCCCCGACCGGTCGGCGTGGCCGACCGATTTCGCCGGCCTCCACGACGTCCTGCATACCGCCATGGACAGCCTCAAGGCGATCGAACGCGACACCTTCGACAGCCTCGCCGACAGCGAGACGGCCTTCACCTTCGGCGAGACCCGCATGCCCTTCACCGGCGCCAACTTCCTGCTGTCCTTCTCGCAGCCCAACTTCTATTTCCACGCCACGACCGCCTATGCGATCCTGCGGGCGCAGGGCGTCAAGATCGGCAAGCGCGACTTCATGGGCGTCCCGCGCATCAAGCGATAGCACTGCCGGCAACCCGTCCACACGGGAACTTGATCGCCCCGGAAACCTCGCCTATGCGCTGCCCGCAACGAATGCTGCATCGCAGCAAATGCAAGGGCGCTGCACATGGCTGATCCCATCCTCGTCGACCTCGCCCTGCAGGGCGGCGGCAGCCACGGCGCCTTTTCCTGGGGCGTCATCGACCGGATGCTGGAGGAGGATGATTTCCGGCTGGAGGGCATTTCGGGCACCTCCGCCGGCGCGATGAACGCGGCCGTCCTTGCCTGCGGGTTGACGGCCGGGGGCCGCGACGGTGCCCGCGCCGCACTCGAAACCTTCTGGAAAAAGGTTGCCGACGGCGCCCGCTTCAGTCCGTTCCAGCGCAGCCCGCTCGACGTCATCCTCGGCCGCTGGTCGCTCGATTATTCGCCGATGTATCTCGCTGCCGAAGCGATGTCGCGGCTGGTCTCCCCCTATGACCTGCCGATCACCGCCAACCCGCTGGCGAAGATCCTGGAGGACACGCTCGATTTCGACCGGCTCGTCCATTCGCCGATCAAGCTGTTCATCACCGCCACCAATGTCCGCACCGGTCGCGGCCGGGTGTTCCGCAATGCCGACATCACCCCCCAGGTCCTGATGGCGAGCGCCTGCCTGCCGACGATGTTCCAGGCCGTGGAGATCGACGGCGAATTCTATTGGGATGGCGGCTATTCGGGCAACCCGACGATCACGCCGCTGGTTCGCGAATGCCGGTCGCGCGACACCATGCTCGTCCAGATCAACCCGGTGCGGCGCGAAGCGGTGCCGACGACGGCGCGCGATATCGTCAACCGGTTGAGCGAAGTCTCCTTCAACGCCGTGCTGCTGAAGGAACTGCGGATGATCGCCCTGCTCCGGCAGGTGGCCGAGGCCGATCACGACCATTCCGACTGCGAGACCGCCCGCTGGGCCGGCATGCGCATCCACCGCATCGCCAGTGCGACCGTCGATGCGCTTGGTTCATCGTCGAAGATGAATGCCGAATGGCCGTTCCTGACCATGTTGCGCGATGAAGGCCGCAAGTCCGCCGATGCCTTCCTCGCTGCCCACCGCGGCGATGTCGGGGTGCGGTCGACCTTCGATATCGACGAACTGGTCGACGAAGGCTGACACTATGGGCCTGCTCGGCATCCTTCTCGGCCTCGCTGTCCTCATCTGGTTCGCCTATCGCGGCTGGAGCGTGCTGCTGCTCGCCCCCGTCGCCGCCATGGTCGCGGCGCTGCTCTCCGGCCAGCCGCTGCTGGCGCACTGGACACAGACATTCATGGGTTCGGCCGCCGGCTTCATCGCGCAATTCTTCCCGATGTTCCTGCTCGGCGCGCTGTTCGGCAAGATGATGGACGACAGCGGCTCGGTCAGCGCCATCGCGGCCTGGATGACCGACAAGCTCGGCGTCAGGCACGCCATCCTCGCCGTCGTCCTTGCCGGCGCGATGGTGACCTTTGGCGGCGTCAGCCTGTTCGTTGCCTTCTTTGTCATCGTGCCGATGGCGCAGACGCTGTTTCGCGCCGCCGGAATCCCGGGCCGGCTGATCCCGGCCGCGGTCTCGCTGGGCACCTCGTCCTTCACCATGTCGGCCCTGCCCGGCACCCCCAGCATCCAGAACGCCATCCCGATGCCGTTCTTCGGCACCACGCCCTTCGCCGCCCCCGGCCTCGGCCTCATCGCCTCGGCGATCATGCTCGGCTTCGGCCTGTGGTGGCTGGGGCTGCAGGCCAGCGCCGCACAGCGCGCCGGTGAAGGCTATGGCGCTGCGGACACCGACCCGATGATCGCCGCCCGCGACCCGCTGGTGCGCGAACGCGCCACCACGGCGCGCGATTTCGACCCCGCCGAAATCGGCCATGGCGCCGCCACCGCCGCCCTGCCGCCGGTGTGGCGCGCGGCCTTGCCGCTGGTCATCGTCATCGCCGCCAATGTGCTGATGTCGCTCGTCATCCTGCCGCGGGTCGATGCCGATTTTCTGGCGCTGCCCGAATGGGGCGAAACCTCGCTCGCCGGCGTCGGCGGTGTCTGGTCGGTGATCGTCGCGCTGCTTGCCGGCATCGCCGCGCTGCTGCTGCTCAGCCGCGATCGGCTGCCGGCGCTGCGCCAGACGATGGACGCCGGCGCCAACGCATCGGTGCTGCCGGCGCTCGCCGTCGCCAGTCTCGTCGGCTTCGGCGCCGTCGTCGCGGCGCTGCCGGCCTTTGCCGCGGTGGCGGACTGGGTGCTGACGCTGGGCGGCGGCCCGCTCGTCTCGCTCGCTGTCGCCGTGAACATCCTCGCCGCGCTCACCGGCTCCGCATCGGGCGGCCTCACCATCGCCCTCGACGCGCTCGGCGCGACCTATATGGATCTCGCCGCCGACCTCGGCCTGTCGCCCGACCTTCTCCACCGCGTCGCCGTCATTTCCGCCGGCACGCTCGACAGCCTGCCGCACAATGGCGCGGTGGTGACGCTGCTCGCCGTCTGCGGCATGAAGCACGGCGACAGCTATGTCGATCTCGCCATCGTCTCGATCGGCGGCGCCCTGCTCGCGCTTGTCGCGGTCATTGCGCTCGGATCGGTGTTCGGCGCGTTCTGATGCAAGGGAGTTTGCCTGTGCTTACCGACAAGACCGCCATCGTTACCGGCGCCGCCAGCGGCATCGGCCGGGAAATCGCCCGGCAATTCTTCGATGCCGGCGCCAGGGTCGCCATCGCCGACCTCAATATCGATGGCGCCAACGCCGTCGCTGCCGAATTCGATCCCAGCGGCGCCCGCGCCATGGGCGTCGCCATGGACGTGACCAGCGAAGCCGCCGTCGACGCCGGCATCGACGCCGTCGCGCAGCGTTTCGGCGGCATCGACATATTGGTGTCAAACGCCGGCATCCAGATCGTCGCGCCGGTTGAAAATTTCGCCTTTGCCGATTGGCAGAAGATGCTCGCCATCCACCTCGACGGGGCCTTTCTGACCACCCGCGCCTGCCTGCGGCACATGTATGCGCAGGGGCGCGGTGGCAGCATCCTCTACATGGGCTCGGTCCATTCCAAGGAAGCCTCGGTGCTCAAGGCCGCCTATGTCACCGCCAAGCACGGTCTGCTCGGCCTGGCGCGGGTCGTCGCCAAGGAAGGCGCGGCCCATGGCGTGCGGACCAACGTCATCTGCCCCGGCTTCGTGCGCACGCCGTTGGTCGACAAGCAGATCCCCGAACAGGCCGCCAAGCTCGGCATCAGCGAGGAAGACGTCATCAAGAACGTCATGCTCAAGGCGACGGTCGACGGCGAATTCACCACCGTCGACGATGTGGCGCGCACCGCGCTGTTTCTCGCAGCCTTTCCGACCAATGCCTTGACCGGCCAATCGATTATCGTCAGCCACGGTTGGTTCATGGAATAGCTTGCGTCGGCCACCGGCGATGAATTAGTTGCGGGTCCGATATGGCTCGCGGACTGCAGCGTCGCCATCGCCGGGGGAGCCATGCCGATGCTCGACGTCGAGACTCTGAAAGCCGCTGCCGGCGACCCGGCCGTCGGCCCGGAACTGCGCGGCGAAGTCGAATTCGGCGAGATCGAGGAGGCCCCGCGCGGCTTCGGTTCGATGAGCGCCGGCGACCTGCGCAAGGTCATCGCCCAGTGCGCCGCGCTGTTCGCGCGCAGCAAGGACCAGACTCCCGCGATCGTCGCACTCGAAGCCGCCGCTCGCCTCGGCGACCTCGCCGAAATGCGCAATGCCCTGGCCCTGATCGAGCATCTGATCACCGACCATTGGGAGGATTACCACCCCGGCCCCGCCGACGAGATGGGGGACGCCCGCGTCAACGAACTGGCAGCGCTGAAGCGCCGCGCCGCGCTGCTGCTGCCGCTGTCGAAACTGGCGCTTGCCCGGCTGCCCGGACCCGGCGACATCGGCTTCACGATCGGCATGATCAAGGTCGCCACCGCCCCGGTCGCGGCCTGGGGGGAAGAAGACGAGACCCGGCTCGCGGAGATGGTCGAAAAGGGCAGCGCCACCCGCATCGACGCCGATATCCAGCGCCAGCAGCGCGAACGCGGCCGGGTGCTGCGCGGCATCGCCCGCCACCTGTCACCATCCGCCCGCGCTGCCGATTCGGACGCCAACATCAGTTTCGAGGACCTTGGCGAGATTGCCGACGCCGCCAATGTCGCGCGCGCCATTGTCGGGCAGATCGCCGCGGCGGCTGGGCCATTATCCGAATTCGGTGACGCGCTGCTCGGCATCGACGAGATTTTCCAGGGCCGGCTCGGCAACAGCCCGGGGTTGAGCACCGTCGGCAGCGAAGCCTATGCCATGGCGCGCGCCTGCGAGGCCTTTGCCGAAACCTTTGCCGAACCCGAGCCCGGCGCAGCAGCCGCGCCCGTGGACGAGGCCCCCGCCGCCGTTGCGGCCGGCACCGCGCCGCCGCGCGCCGCGGCGCTGGGGCTCGATTCGGTGCGCAATCGCGCCGATGTGATTACTGCTATGGATTCCATCATTCGTTACTATACCGATAACGAACCCGCGAGCCCGGTTCCGGTCATGCTGCGCCGCGTGCGAAACTGGGTAAACAAGGATTTTCTTGAGGTTATGCGCGATATCGCGCCGGCGCAGGCCGACGAGCTGACACGGCTATTGGTCTCTCCCGAATATTGATATAGGGTAGAAACGTTCGATGGGGATTCGAACGGGGGATCGGCAATGGCACAGACCAGCACAAAGTTTATCAAACGGAATCGCCCGCCACGTGTCCATATTGAGTATGAGGTTCAGACTTATGGGGCATCTGAAAAGGTCTCCCTGCCGTTTGTAATGGGCGTGCTCTCCGACCTGTCGGGCAAGTCGGAAAAAGAAAAGAAGGAGATGCCCGACCGCGATTTCACCGATGTCACCATGGACAATTTCGGTGAGTTCCAGAAAAGCATCGCGCCGCGTGCCGCGTTCTTCACCGAAAACAAGCTGACAGGCGAAGGCCAGATGGCAGTTGACTTGACGTTCAACTCGATGGCTGATTTTACACCAGGCAAGGTCGCCGAAAATGTGCCCGCCACTGCCAAGCTGCTCGAGGCGCGGCGCGAACTGTCCGACCTGCTGGCCTATATGGGCGGCAAGGACAAGGCGCAGGACGTTATCGATTCGTTACTGGCCAGTCCCGATCTGCTGAAGACTTTGGCAGCAGAATCGAAGGCCCGCGCCGCCGAGGCGGAATAACAGCTGGCCACGTGCCCGTGCGGTGCCGGGCCGGCTGCTGCCGGGCATCGGCGGCGCTGAAGCGGGCGAGCCCGTCGAGCGACAACAGATCCTGCGAACACATCTGGCGAATGCAGCACGGCTGCAAGGGGAATGGGACATGGCAACTGATCCGAACATGGCTGCGGCCAGCGCGGCTGTAACCGAAACTGTCGATGATTTCGGCGCGCTCCTGATGAAGGAATTCAAGCCGCGCAGCGACGAGGCGAAGACCCGCATCGAAGGCGCGGTGCGCACCCTTGCCGAACAGGCGCTGGAGGGCAGCAATGTCGTCTCGGGCGATGTTATCGGCACCATCGGCGCGATGATCGCCGCCATCGACGCCAAGCTGTCGGAACAGGTCAACGCCATCATCCACCACCCCGAATTCCAGGCGCTGGAATCGGCCTGGCGCGGTCTCGACCACCTCGTGATGAACACGGAAACCGACAAGGACCTCAAGATCCGCGTCATGAACGTGTCGAAGGACGAACTGCGCCGCATGTTCGGCAGCTATCGCGGCGCCGCCTGGGACCAGTCCCCGCTGTTCAAGCGCGTCTACGAAGCCGAATTCGGCCAGCTCGGCGGCGAACCGCTCGGCTGCATGGTCGGCGACTATTATTTCAGCCATGCCAAGACCGATGTCGACGTGCTGGAAGGCATGGCGAAGATCGCCGCCGCTGCCCATTGCCCGTTCGTCTCGGGCACCTCGCCCAATTTGTTCGGCTTCGACAGCTGGCAGGAACTGACCAAGCCGCGCGACCTCGGCGCCATCTTCGGCACCCCCGAATATGGGCCGTGGCGATCGCTGCGCGCCAAGGAAGACACGCGCTATGTCGCGCTGACGATGCCGCGCGTGCTGGCGCGCTCGCCTTATGGTGCGAATGCCGAGCCGGTCGAGGAATTCGCCTTCGAGGAAACCACCGGCGGCGAGCACGACAATTATGCCTGGATGAATGCCGCCTATGCGATGGCGGTGCGCATAAATTCGGCGTTCAAGGACTATGGCTGGTGCACGCGCATCCGCGGCGTCCAGTCGGGCGGGACGGTCGAAAACCTGCCGACGGCGCTGTTCCCCACCGATGAAGGCGCGACCGCGGTCAAATGCCCGACCGAAATCGCCATCAGCGATCGCCGCGAAGGCGAATTGTCGGCGGCCGGGCTGATCTCGCTCATCCACCGCAAGAACACCGACCAGGCAACCTTCATTGGCGCCCAGACGCTCCACCAGCCAAAGGAATATACCGACAAGGGCGCCACCGCCAATTCGCGCATCTCCGCGCGGCTGCCCTATATCTTCACCAGCGCCCGCTTCGCCCATTATCTGAAGTGCATGGTGCGCGACTGGGTGGGCTCGACGCCGACCGTCGACCAGCTTTCGCGCCGGCTCAACGACTGGGTCAACCTCTATGTCGACGGCATGCCCGATGTGTCGAGCGAGGAGCAAAAGGCCCGCCAGCCGCTCAAGGGCGCCGCGATCACCCTCGCCGAAGACGAGGAAAATCCAGGCTATTATCGTGCCAGCTTCGAATTCGTGCCGCATTTCCAGATGGAAGGCATGGACATCACCCTCAGCATGACCTCGCAACTCCGCCAAGCGTCGAAATAAGGCGCATCTTCACCAACCGCATGAACTTGGAAAGGAACGCACATGGCCGTTGATATGTTTCTGAAGTGTACCGATCTGCCCGGTGAATCGGTCGACAAGACCTACAAGGGCTCGATCGACGTTCTCGCCTGGTCGTGGGGCATGAGCCAGTCGGGCACCACCCATGCCGGTCCCGGCGCCGGTGCCGGCAAGGTCAATGTCCAGGACATGTCGATCACCAAATGGGTCGACAAGGCCAGCCCCAAGCTGCAGCTGTTCTGCTGCAACGGCAAGCATGTCGGCTCGGCGATGCTGGTGGTTCGCAAGGCCGGTGAGAACCCGCTCGAATATATCAAGATCACGATGACCGATATCATCATCTCGTCGGTGTCGACGGGCGGCTCGGGCGGCGAAGACCGGCTGACCGAAAATGTCAGCCTCAACTTCGCGACGGTCAAGTTCGAATATACGCCGCAAAAGGCGGACGGTTCGGGCGACACGGCGGTGCCCTACACCTGGAAGATCGCCCAGAACGTCGCCGGTTGACGACGACACCGGGGGAATCGCCTGTCATGGACGCCGAACAATGCCTCAGGGCGGGCGATATTCCCGGTGCGCGCGCAGCGCTTGCCGCCGAACTCAAGCGCGCCCCGCAGGATGTGCGGGCGCGCCAGTTCTTCTGGCAATTGATGGCCGTGGTCGGGGAACTCGACAAGGCCGATGCCCAGTTGAAGGCGCTTGGCGGGGTCCAGGCGTCGGCGATGATGATGGGCAGCGTCTATATGCAGGCGATCAACGCCGAGCGGCTGCGCGATCGCACCTTCGCCGGTGATCTGGCGCCCAAGTCGCTCGTCGGCACCGAACCCTGGGTCGCCGGCCTGCTCGATGCCCTCGCCGCCACGATCCGCGGTGCGCCCGATGCCGCCGCCCGCCACGACGCCGCGCTCGCCGAAGCGCCGGCGTCACCGGGCAGCATCGACGGCACCCCGTTCGAATGGCTCGCCGATGCCGACACCCGCTTCGGCCCGATGCTGGAGGTCGTGATCGGTGCCGATTACGGGTTCATCCCCTTTGCCGCGATGAACCGCATTCGCGCAGCGGCGGTTGCCGACCTGCGCGATACCGTCTGGCGGCCCGCCGAAATCGGCCTAAAGTCCGGGCAGTCGTCGATGGTCTTCATCCCGGCCCGCTATCCCGGCACCGTCGCCACCGGCGATCCGGCGTTGATGCTCGGTCGTCGCACCGACTGGACAGCCGCCGGCGATATCGAAATCGGCCTCGGCCAGCGCCTGCTGGCGACCGACACCGACGATCATGGCGTGCTCGAGCCGTTCGATATCCGGCTGGGCTGATCCCATGGCGACAATGACGCCGCTGAAGCCGTCGATCCTCGACAAGCTCATCGGCGACCTGTCGCGCGTGCGCAGCGACGGCAGCCGCGACCTGCTGCCATGCTTCGTCCCCCGCCTCGACCGCTTCAACGAGGATGAACTGCGGGCCTGTGTCCGCCGCGATATCGAATGGCTGCTCAACGTCGTGCATTTCGAAGCCGCCGTCGGGCTGGAGGACTATCCCGACGTCGCCACCTCGGTGCTCAACCATGGCCTGCCCGAACTGATCGGCCGCGCCATCGACCGCCAGGCGCTCGCGCATCGCGGCGCCGAAATCGTCGCCGCCGTGCGCGCCTTCGAACCGCGCCTCATCGCCAGCTCGGTCGAGGTCCTGCTCGATGAAGGCGAAGTCGGCTTCGAAAATCGCCTGCGCTTCGTCATCCACGGCCATCTGATGAACTCGATCGACGATGGCTTCATCGCGCTCTACACCGCGATCGACCTCGATACCGGGAACGTCGAGATCAACGCATGACAGCGATCGATCCCCGGCTGCTGCAGCATTACAATCGCGAGCTCGGCTATCTGCGCCGCCAGGCGGCGGTGTTTTCGGAAGACCATGCCCAGGTCGCCGGCCGGCTGGGCCTCGATGCGCCGACCAACCCCGATCCCCATGTCGAACGCCTGCTCGAAGGCGTCGCCTATCTCAACGCCCGGGTGCGGCTCAAGCTTGACGACCAGTTCCCTGACTTCACCCAATATCTGCTCGATGCGCTCTATCCCCAATATGTGACGCCGACGCCCGCCATGGGCATCGTCACGCTGACGCCGACGCCGGGCGAAAATGCCCTCGCCGACGGCCCGCGCGTCGCACGCGGCAGCACGGTCCATGCCACCCTGTCGACCGAATCGATCACGCCGGTCGAATTCCGCACCGGCCAGGACGTGACACTCTGGCCGCTGAAGATCATCGCCGCCGATTACCTCGCCACCCGCGCCGCCGTCGCCACCGCCACCGGCACTGCGGTGGGGGAGGCGGCCCTGCGGCTGCGGCTGGAACTGACCATCGACGGCAGCCTCGCGGACCTTGCCATCGATCATCTCGACCTGTTCATCGACGGCGCCGAAGATGTCCCCGGCCGCCTCCTCCACCAGCTCCTCGCCGAAAGCTACCCGGCGCTGGTCTGCGCCTCCGATCGCGGCCGCCGCGATGCCTGGAGCGTTGGCGCCGGCCCGGTCGAAGCCCTGGGGCTGGATGCCGAACAGGCGCTGCTGCCCGCCGACCTGCGTTCCTTCCGGGGCTATCGGCTGCTCGCCGAATATTATGCCATGCCGGAGAAATTCCGTTTCATCCGCCTGACCGGCCTCGCCGCCGGCTTCGCGCGCGGCGCGCGGCAGGTCGATATCGTCATCCCGCTCAAACGCTGTGTTCCGGCGCTCGCCGCCGCTGTCGCCACCGACAATTTCCGCCTGCATGCGACGCCGGTGATCAATCTCTACAAGCGCCATTTCGACCGGATTCCGGTCGATCGCGGCCAGCCCGAACATCTTGTCCTCGCCGATCGCTCGCGTCAGCAGGACCATGAAATCTACAGTCTGACCAGCGTATCGGCCTATCGTGCCGGGGATTCGGTCGGCATGCCCGTGCAGCCGCTCTACGCCCGCAATGCCGAACGCGGCGACCAGCCGCTCTATTATTCGCTGCGCCGCCGCCTGCGCCGCCTGTCGGAAGCCGAACGCCGGCGCAGGCGCGAGAGCGACTATACCGGGTCCGAAACCTGGATCGCGCTGACGGCGCCCGGCGCCCCGGGGCTTGTCGACGATATTGCCGAAATCGCCGCCGAAGGCTGGGTGACCAACCGCGCCCTGCCCACCCGCCTGCGCCCCGGTGCGCCCGACCTGGTGCTGGCGCTCGCCGACATGGCGAATGTTGCCGCCGTCCGCATGATCCGGGGCCCCACCCGCCCGCAGCCGCCGCTCGGACTGGGCGACGCCGCCTGGCGCGTGGTTTCGCACCTCGCCCCCGGCAATCGCGGGTTCGCGCGCGCGGACGGCAGCCCCGATGTGCTGCTCGACCATCTGCGGCTGTACCTGCGCGACGAAGCGCCGGCGTTGCGCCGCGAGATCCAGGGCATCACCGGGCTGCACGCCGCGCTGGTCACCCGCCGCGCCGCGGGCGTCTCGCGCCTGGCGTTCGAACGCGGCGAACAGCTGACGCTGCATCTCGCTGCTTCGGCCTATGAAGCCAGCACCGCCTATCTGTTCACCATGGTGGTGGCCCGGTTCCTCGCCGAATTCGCGACGGTCAACAGCTTTGCCGAAGTCATCGTCAAGTCGGACGACGGCCTGTCGTGGCGCTGGCCGGCGCTGTCCGGGCCACGGCCGACGATATGAGCGCGGAACACCTTGCCGAAGTCTTCGACGCCATCGGCGCCGACCCACAGCGCTTTGCCTTTTTCGCCGCCGTGCGCGCCGTGGAGCGCGCCGCCGCCGACAGCCCGCGCCTCGGCCGCGCCCTCAACCCGGCGCAGGAGCCGCTTGCCGTCGCCCATCATGCCTCGGCCGATTTTCCGCGCACCACCATCGAAAGCTTCGACCGCCGCCTCCCCGCGGCCGAGGCGGCGCCGCGCCTGCGATCGAACCATTTCGGCCTGACCGGGCCGATGGGGCCGATGCCCTTTTACCTGACCGAGCTGGTGATCTTCGAACGCAACCGCCGCGGCCCCAGGCCGCTCGGCGATTTCCTCGACCTGCTGACGTCGCGGCAGCTGCAGTTCTTCTACCGCGCCTGGGCCGACAGCCAGCCCTGCGCCCAGGCCGACCGCCCCGCCGATGACGGCTTCGCAGCACATCTCGGCGCGGTGTCGGGCGCCGCCGACCTGCGCTTCGTCGCGGCGGCAGACCGCCCCGCCCAGGGGTCGTCGGGGTTCGACAGCTGGGCACGGCTGGGCCTTGCCGGCCATTTCGCCGGGCTGCGGTCGGCCAGCGCCGTCGCCGATGTGCTCAGCTGGGTGCTGGCGACGCCGGTTCGCGTTGTCGAAGGCGTCGGCCGCTGGCGCGACATACCGCCGGGCACGCTCACCCGGCTCGGCGGCGGCGATAACCGCCTCGGCCTTGGCGCCACATTGGGCCGGCGCTTCTTCGCCACCGAATGGGATGTCCGCCTCGTCCTGACCGCCGCCGACATGGCCGGCCTCGACGCGCTGCTGCCCGGCGGCGCCCGCCACGCCATCCTTGCCGAATGCGCCCGGGCGATCCTGCCCCAGCATATCGAATGGAGCGCCCGGATCGAAATCGACGAGGCACGCATCGCCCCGGCCCGGCTGCAGCGCGGCGCCGGCGGTGCCCGGCTGGGCCAGACCGGCTGGATCGCGCCGCGCGGCCGCAGCGGGCGCCCGCGCGACGACCTGCGGCTGCACAGCGCCGCCTGACACATCACGAACGGGGGAACCGAACATGGCAATCAGCAGAAGCGGAATGGTCAGCCGATTGGGGCCAAAGGCGATGACCGGGCTGCAGACGGCGCACGGCTTCGCCAAGCTGCGCGAAAACCCCTATGTCGAAATCGCCCATTGGCTGCACGCGCTCAACGCCGACAAGACCAGCGAGATCACGGCGATCAAGGCGAAGTTCGGCATCGATGACGGCAAGATCGCCAGCGACATCGTCGCCGCGCTCGACAAGCTGCCGCGTGGCGCCAGTTCGCTCGATTTCTCGCAGCAGCTGATGGAGGCGGTGCAACAGGGCTGGATGTACGCCTCGCTGCAGTTCAACGCCGCGCGTGTCAGCCCCGGTCACGCGCTTTATGCCCTGCTCGCCAGTGACAATCTGCGCACGACGATGCTGGGCATTTCGAAGGAATGGCGCAAGGTCGACGTCGAACAGCTCGGCGAACATTATGCCGCCATCACCGGCAGCGCCGCCGAAGCCGCACCCGCCGCCGGCGGCGGTGGCGACGACACGGGCGCCGCCGGCGCGCCATCGGGCGAATCCGCGCTGGCGCGATATTCGGTCGATCTCACCGCCCGCGCCCGATCGGGCGAAATCGACAAGATCGTCGGCCGCGACGCCGAAATCCGCCAGGTCGTCGACATCCTGCTCCGCCGCCGCCAGAACAACCCGATCCTCACCGGGGAAGCCGGCGTCGGCAAGACGGCGGTGGCCGAAGGCTTTGCCCGCCGCATCGTCGATGGCGATGTGCCGCCCAGCCTGGCCAATGTCACGCTGCGCTCGCTCGACATCGGGCTGTTGCAGGCCGGCGCCAGCGTCAAGGGCGAGTTCGAAAAGCGCCTGCGGCAGGTCATCGACGAGGTGGAGGCCAGCCCCGTCCCGATCATCCTGTTCATCGATGAAGCCCATACGCTCATCGGTGCCGGCGGCAGCGCCGGCACCGGCGACGCCGCCAACCTGCTGAAACCGGCGCTGGCCCGCGGCAAGCTGCGCACAATCGCCGCCACCACCTGGGCCGAATATCGCCAATATTTCGAAAAGGATCCGGCGCTGACCCGGCGTTTCCAGACCGTAGCGGTCGGGGAGCCCGAAACCGACAATGCCATCGCCATGTTGCGCTCGGTCAGCGATGCGATGGTCAAGCATCACAAGGTCATCGTCCTCGATGAAGCGCTGGAAGCGGCCGTCAAGCTCAGCCAGCGCTACATCCCGTCGCGCCAACTGCCCGACAAGGCGGTCAGCCTGCTCGATACCGCCTGCGCGCGCGTCGGCGTTTCACAGCACGCGACACCGGCGCCGGTCGAGGACCGGCTGCGCAAGGTCGAACGGCTGGAAGTCGAACTCGGCATCGCCACTCGCGAGGCCGATGCCGGCATGGGCCCGGTGCACCGACCCGCCGAAATCGAGGCGCAACTGGTCGAGGCACGCGCCACGCTCGCCGATGTGCGCGCCAAATGGGAGGCTGAAAAGGCCGCGGTCGCCGCCGTCATCGCCGCCCGCACGGCGCGCGGCGATGCCAGGGCCGCTGCCGCCGCGGCACCCGCGCCGGACGCCGACGCGCCGGACTTCAGCGGCCATGACGACGCGCTGCGCACCACCATGGACGCCCTCCACGCGGCGCAGGGAGACAGCCCGATGGTCTTTGCCCAGGTCGATGCCAACGCCGTCGCCGCCGTGGTCGGGGACTGGACCGGCGTTCCCGTCGGCCGCATGGTCAAGGACGAGATCACCAGCGTGCTGACCATTGCCGACAATCTCAAAAAGCGCGTCATCGGCCAGGACCATGGCCTCGAAGCCATCGCCAAGCGCATCCAGACCAGCCGCGCCAAGCTCGACAACCCCAACAAGCCGGTCGGCGTCTTCATGCTCTGCGGCCCGTCGGGCGTCGGCAAGACCGAAACCGCGCATGCGCTCGCCGAGCTGCTTTATGCCGGTGACGATTCGATGATCGTCATCAACATGTCGGAATTCCAGGAAGCCCATACCGTCTCGACGCTGAAGGGCGCGCCCGCGGGCTATGTCGGCTATGGCCAGGGCGGTGTGCTGACCGAAGCCGTCCGCCGCCGGCCCTATTCGGTCGTCCTCCTCGACGAAGTCGAAAAGGCGCATCCCGACGTCCACGAGATGTTCTTCCAGGTCTTCGACAAGGGTTACATGGACGACAGCGAAGGCCGCTACATCGACTTCAAGAACTGCCTGATCCTGCTCACGTCCAACGCCGGCACCGACCTGATCACCGACATGGCATCCGACCCCGAAACCGCGCCCGATCCGGAGGCACTGGCGACGGCGCTGCGGCCGGAACTGCTCAAGGTCTTCCCGCCTGCGCTGCTCGGCAGGCTGATCGTGCTGCCCTATTATCCGCTCAGCCCCGAAATGCTCGGCGGCATCGTCAAGCTGCAACTCAACCGCATCGTCAGGCGCATCGCCGAAAACCACAAGATCGCGCTGACCTATGACCAGGCCGTCGTCGACCATATCGTCGGCCGCTGCACCGAAATGGCATCGGGCGGCCGCATGATCGACGCGATCCTGACCAATTCGATGCTGCCGACGCTGTCGACCGGCCTGCTCGGGCGGATGGCCGATGGCGTGACGGTGGAGGAGATCGCCGTCAGCGTGCGCGGCGATGACCTCGCCTATGACTTCAAGGACGCCGCCATGCTCGACGCGGCGGCCTGATCGATCGCGATGGCACGCCCCCAGTCCTGCCGCCGTCAACGTCCACCACTGGACCGGCAGCGGCGTCACCCGCCTGCGCGCGGTGGAAGCGCGGCTGGAAGGCAGCCGCTCCGCCGCCGAAATCCGCCGACGTCTCGCATGATCTCCTTGCTGCACAGGACCTGCCCATGACCATGCCCGCCCAGGTCATCGAAGCGCTCGCCGCCGCGACCGGCCTGTCGCGCACGACGTTGCGCGATGGCTTCGATCGCTTCGCTGCCGTGCTCGGGGACCGGCTCGGCGTCATGCAGCAACGCATCGGCGGCATCATGGCCAATGCCGGCAGCGGCGGCACCGCCGGGCTCGACGACACCATCGCCTACACCGATGCCAGCCTGAGCCGGCAGGACAAGTCGCAGCTGTTCGGCGCACTCGGATTGGGCTTCATCGGCGGGCTGCTGCTGGCCGGCGCCGCCGGCGAGATTGTCGTCATCCTCGTCGCGCTGCTGTGCCTTGTCGGCGCCGGCCTGTTCCTGTTGTCGTTCCTGCAACGACTGATGGCGCGGGCGACCGCGGCGATTGATGCTTTTTAAATTTTTTTTGCTCAAGGGTCGGGGCTTCATGGGGGCATGGAGACAGGCAATGCGCGCGGGGGGCCGAGTTTGACACATCCAGTCTGGTCCGAAGGTCTGTTCCTGCGCCCGCAGCATTTCCAGGCGGCGGACAGCCATGCCCGTGCCAACCTCCACGCCCGGCTCGACGGCGCCGCCGCCTATCCCTGGGGCATCGTCCATCTCGAAATTTCCGACGACCTCGCCTCCGGCGCCCAGTTCGGCATCAAGCGGCTGCTCGCGGTGCTGCCCGATGGCGAGATCATCGACATCCCCGGCCGCCAGCCGCCGCCGCCGCCGTTCGACATCACCAGCGATGTCCGCGACGAAGTCATCTACCTCACCCTGCCCGCCCGCCAGCCCGGCGCCGTCGAATATACCACCGTCGATGCCGCCGACGCCGCCACCGCCCGCTATCTGATCCGCGTGCGCGACGTCATCGATTCGACCGACCCCGACCGCGCCGCCGAACCCATCGAGACCGGCGAGCCCAACCTTCGCTTCGGCATCGAGGAGGCCGATCGCGCCGGCCGCATCTGCCTCGGCCTCGCCCGCATCCGCGAGCTGCAGGCCCGGCGTGTCGTATTCGACGACAATTACATCCCGCCCTCGCTCGATCTCCGGTCGTGCCAGGCCCTGTCGGGCTTCATCATCGATATTCTGGGCCGGCTGGAACAGCGCCAGGACGAAGTCAGCCTGCGCGCCGCCGAACCCAGCGCCGGCTCCAATTCCGACGCGATGTTCCTGCTGCTCATCGCGCTCAACCGCTGGCAGCCGGTGCTGCGCCACCTCGCCCGGCTCGACCGCGTCCACCCCGAACGCCTTTATGCCACCTTCCTGTCGTTCGCCGGCGAGCTCGCCACCTTCACCAGTTCCGAACGGCGGCCGCAGTCCTTCCCCGATTACGACCATGACAATCTGGAACTTTGCTTCCGGCCGCTGATCGAGGCGCTGCGCGTCGCACTGGGGGTCCGGATCGGCGCCGGCGCCCAGCCGCTCAAGCTGACCAAGCTGGCGCCCGGCGCCTATAATTCGGTGATCACCGATCGCAGCCTCTACGACGCCGGCCGCTTCTTCCTCGCCGTGTCGTCGGCGCGCCCGGCGGAGATCATCCGCGCGCAGCTGCCGGCGCTGGTCAAGATCGGTTCGATCACGCGGATGGAGCAGCTGGTCAACTCGGCGGTGCCCGGCGTGCCGCTGGTGCCGATCGGCGCGCCGCCCGCGCAGATCCGCGCGCTGCCGGGCTATGTCTATTTCGAGCTCGATCGCACCTCGGCCGACTGGCGCGATTTCGCCACCGCGCCGGCGCTCGGCCTGCACATCGCCGGCGACTGGCCCGAGCTCCAGATGGAGCTGTGGTGCGTCAAGCGGCCGGCGCGGTAACGATCGGCGTCGACCAAGGATTCTGGGGGAACGGACATGGCGGGGGAAGACGAAAAGGGCCCACGGCCGGCGCGGACAGTGTTCCGGCCATCGCCGCTTGCCGCCGCCGGGTCCCCGCCACCGCCCATTGCAGTCCCGCCGCCACCCGTCGGCTTCACCCCGCCGCCACCCCCGCAATATGCCCCCGCCACCCCGCCGGGCCAGCGCCGCGCCCTGCCCGCCACCGACGAGGTCCCCCCGATCACCGAACCGATGCGGGTCCGCAACCCGATCATGGCGGCGGCCTCGCGCTTTCTCGCCATCTGCGCCGCCGTCCAGGCCGAACGCCAGGTCAGCGACGCCCCGACGCTGATCGCGCGCGCCATGACCGAGCTGAAGGCGTTCGAACGCACCGCCAGCGGCGCCGGCCTGACGGCGGAAGACCTCAACCGCGCCCGCTATGCGCTCGCCGCGACGCTCGACGACATTGTCCAGAACCTGCCCGGCGGCGCCGCCGCCGACTGGGCACGGCAGAGCGTCGTCGTCCAGTCCTTCGGGCAAGCTTTTGGCGGCGACCAGTTCTGGGGCATTCTCGACGCGCTCCTGGCGCGCCCGCAGGCCAACCAGGACATGCTGGAACTGTTCCACGCCTGCCTGGCGGTCGGCTTCATCGGCCGATATCGCATCGGCGGCGATGGCCCGCGCCAGATCCAGGCGCGCATGGCGGCGATCCACAACGCCCTGTCGGGCATCCGCGCCCGCCCGGAGACCGATCTTGTTCCGGCGTGGCGCGGCGTGCCCACGCCGACCGCCCGGACGGCGCGCTGGCTGGTGCTGCTGCTCGTCGCCGGCGCCGCGCTGGCGGCGCTGCTCATCGCCTTCCTGGCGCTCAAATTCTTTCTCGATGCCCGCGACGAAACCGCCTGGGCCAAGGTCCGCGCCCTGCCACCGGCCGCATTGACCAGCATCGACCGCGCCGGCCCCGGCCTTGCCGTGGCGAGTTCGACCCAGTTGCAGCGCATCCGCGGGCGCCTCACATCGACGTGCATCGCCGCCGATGAAGACGGCGGCAGCGTCCGCCTGACCATTTCGGCCTGCCAGGGCCTGCCCGGCGGCATGTTCGACAAGGGCGCCGACCAGGTCGCCGCCGCCTATGCGCCGCTGATCATCGCAGCGGCCAGGGCGCTGGTGCCCGAAGCCGGCCCCATCGACATCGTCGCCCATACCGACAGCGACCCGATCCGCAGCGCCAGCTTCCCCGACAATCTGGCGCTGTCCAACGCCCGCGCCGCCAATGTCGCGGCGCTGCTGGGTGGCAACGGCATCGATCCGGCGCGGCTCAACCCTGCCGGCCGCGGCGACCGGGAACCGCTCGATCGCGCCGACACCGCCGATGCCAAGGCGCGCAATCGCCGCGTCGAACTCACCATCCCGCGGAGCAACTGACGATGGCCGCCGTGCGCAAGGCACTTTCCAACTGGTGGGTCATCGTCATCGGCAGTGCGCTGCTGGTCTCGCTGGCGCTGTTCCTTCTCGCCGGGCTGCTGCTGCCGTCGCTGCTCGGCTGGCGCTGGTGGCTGATCGGGCTTGTTTGGCTGGCGGTCGCCATCGCCGCCGGCGTCCGCTTCTGGCGGCGCCGCGCCGCACAGAAAAGCCTCGCCGAAGCGATCGCGCCGCCCGATCGCGAATCCGAAGCGGTCACCGCCAAGATGAAGGCCGCGCTGGCCGAACTCGCCAAGCGCGGCAAGGGCGCGCTCTACGACCTGCCCTGGTATGTCATCATCGGGCCACCCGGCGCCGGCAAGACGACGATCATCAAGAAGTCCGGCCTCAACCTCGTCGGCGACGCCGACGCGATAAAGGGCGTCGGCGGCACGCGCGATTGCGACTGGTGGTTCACCGACGAGGCCGTGCTCATCGATACCGCCGGCCGCTACACCAGCCAGGACAGCGATGCATCGCGCGACGCCCGCACCTGGGCCGGCTTCCTCGCCACGCTGCGCAAGGCGCGGCCGCTGCAACCGCTCAACGGCGTCATCGTCGCCATTGGGCTCGACGAGATCGCCACCGTGTCGGCAGAAGCGCTCGACCGCCATGTCGTCACGCTGCGCGCCCGCCTCGCCGAAATCGGCAAGGCACTGGCCATCGAACTGCCGGTCTATGTCGTCTTTACCAAGGCCGATCTGGTGTCGGGCTTTACCGAATTCTTCGAAGATCTCAGCGTCGAGGGCCGGCGCTCGCCGGTCGGCGCCACCCTGCCGCTCACCGCCGCTCCCGACACGGCGCTGCTCGCCAATGCCTATGACGACGCCGTCCAGGCGCTGGCCGACCGGGTGCCGGACCGGTTGCAGTCGGATGGCGACGCCGTGCGCCGCGGTGCCATCCTCACCCTGCCGGCACGGCTGATCGACCTGCGCGGCCGCGTCGTCCGCCTGCTCGATGGCGTCTTCGGCGCCGGCCATGCCGCACCGGCCAACATGCGGCTGCGGGGTTTCTATCTCACCAGCGGCGTCCAGCAGGGCACGCCGTTCGACCGGCTGATCGGCGATCTGTCGACCAGCCTCGGCCGCACCTCGCGCCCGCAATCGCAGGGCGCGCGGACCTTCTTCGTCAACCGCCTGTTCAAGGATGTCATCTTCGCCGAAGCCGGCCTCGCCGGGCCCGACCCGAAGCGCCGCCGGCGCGACCGGATGACCCGCATCGCGACCTTTGCCGTCATCGGCCTGATGACGGTCGCAGGTCTTGCGGCACTGTTCTGGAGCTTCGTCAACAACCGTGCCGGCCAGGATGCCACCGCCGCCGCCGCCGCCAGCCTGGCGCAAACCGCGCAAGGTCTCGACGCCGGAGATCGCGTCGCCGTCACCGCGCCGCTCGATGAGGTGCTGCCGCTGCTCGATGGCCTCGCTGCAACGCTGCCCTATGGCGCTGCCGGCACGCCGCCCAGCCCCGGCGGCCTCGGCCTCTATCGCACCCGTCTCGATGGCGAGAGCCATCGCGCCTATGCCGATGCGCTGCAACGCTATCTGCTGCCACGCCTCATCCTCGCCGCCGAAAGCGCGCTGCGCGACGCCCGCGACGAACCCGTCGCCAGCTATGAACCGCTCAAGGTCTATCTGATGCTCGGCAACGCCGCCGGCACGCGGCGCGACAACGCCTATATCCTGCAATGGCTCGAAGGCGACCTCAACAACCGCACCATGCCGGGGCCGGAAGCGGAGGCGGCGCGGGGCCGCATCCTCGTCCATGCCAAGGCGCTGCTCGCCGACCAGGGCCGCTTCGGCCGCCAGATCGCCGGGCCGCTGCTCGATGCCGGCCTTGTCGAACGCGCCCAGGCGGCCGTTGCCGCCATGTCGCCCGCCGACCGGGCGCTGGCGCTGCTCAAGCAGCAGGTGTCGGGCCCCGAATCGCGGCTGGTCGGCAAGGCGCTGCTGCCCGGCGAGGCCGAGGCGTTCGGCAACCCCGCCGACCTGCGTGCCGCGACCATCCCGTTCCTGTTCACCAAGGCGGGGTTTCAGACCGGCTTCATCCCCCGCGCCGGCCAGATCGGGGCGCTGCTGGACAAGGATCGCTGGATGCTCGGCACCAGCGCCGCGGCGCAGGCGCCGCTCGACCCGCAGGCACTCGGCGCCGCCTATGCCGCCGAATACACCCGCCGCTGGAACGACGTGCTGGCGCTGCCGCAACCTGCCAATTACGCGGCGCAGCCGGTGACGCTGGCACGGCTTGCCAACCCCGGCGGGTCACCGCTGAAGAAATTGACCGATGAAATCGTCGCCAACACCAGCGGGCTGATGCCGACGGCCAAATCGGGCAACGCGCGCGCGGATGCCGCCATCGGCGCCATCGCCGGCCAGGCGCGCGGCGGTCCATCGATGACGGCGGCCGCCACGATCGAAAGCAATTTCCAGATGCTGCGCCAATATGCCGGCGGCACCGGCGTCGGCATCACCGGCCTGCTGACCGCACTCGGCGACTATCAGAAGGCCGTCGCCCAGGCCGCAGCCGGCGGGGGCGGGGGCGGGGGCGGGGGCGGCGCAGCCGCGGGTGGCGGTGGTGCAGCCGCACTCGCCGGTGCCGCCGTCGCCCTCAAGGTCGCGGCCGCCAATGCCGCGGCCGCGGCGCCTGGCCTTGCCAGCTTTGTCGATCGCATCGCCAGTGGCAGCAGTGCCGCTGCCGAAACCAGCCGCACCGCCGAACTGCGCGCCGCCTTTGCCGCCGGCCCCGCGCCGCAATGCGCCGCTGTCATCGGCACGGGCTTTCCCTTCGGAACCGGCGCCGACCTGCAGCCGATGGACGTGACCCGCGCTGCCGGCGCGATGACCGCCTTCGCCGATGGCCCCCTGCAACCCTATCTGCGCCGCACCACCAGCGCGACCCGCCCGGGCTGGGGCTGGGTGTCGAACGAGCCGGCGGTTGCCAGCTTCCAGCCCGCCAGCGCCCGCGCCTTCGAACGTGCCGCCGAAGCGCAGGCGCTGGTCGGCGGCAACCTTGTCCTCGGCCTCGCCGCGGGCCCCGGCGTTGCCGGCCCCGTCGATCTCAAGCTGTCGGGCGTCCCGCTCACCCTTGCGCCCACCGCCCCGGCGCAGCGCTTCAACTGGAGCTATGGCGGGTTGCAGAGCGCCGCGATCACCGCCGCAGGCGCCGAAGTCGCGCGCGGCGATGGCCCCTGGGCGCTATTCCGCCTGCTCGCCAAGGCGCGCAAGCAGGACCTCGGCAAGGGCCAGTATCGCTTCACCTTCAACCCGACGACGGTGCTCGACGTGTCGATCCTGGGCGGTCCCGATCCCTTCGCCGCAGATGGCGTCTTTGCCCTGCGCTGCCCGGCACGCCTGTGACGCCGGACCTCGTCCCCGGCCATTATGGCAAGCTGCCCGGCCGCGGCGATTTCGTGCGCAGCGGTTGGGACGATGCCACCATCGAAGCGCTCGACCATTGGCTCGCCGATGGTCTGGCGGCGTGGCGGCCGGACGACGATGCCGCCTTTGCCGCCGCCTTCGCCGCGGCGCCGCACTACAGCTTCTATGCTCCCCCCGGCTGGATCGGCCCCGACGCCCTCCACGGCGTGCTCAGCCCGTCGGTCGATCGTGCCGGGCGTTTCTTCTTCCTCGTCGCCGGCCTCGCCGGCCCCGCGGCCGCGCTCTGGCACATCGCCGTCAACCGCCCCGACGTCGCCGCCGCCGCCGAAGCCGCCGTCTATGACGCGCTGGGCCCGGCGTCCGACCCGGACAGCCTTGCCGCCGCGATCGCCGCCGCCTTGCCGGACGAAACGCCGTCGTGGCGCGCCGCGCTCGCCCTTCCCGGCGACGCCATCTTCTGGGCGCAGGGCGACGGCGACCCGCTCGTCATCCGTGGCGACCGGCCCGACCCGGCGTTGCTCGCGGCGCTGCTCAATGTCCCTCATCTCGGTGGAGTCGGTGCATGACGCGCTTTCGCATCCGCTCGGCTGCCGCCACCCATGTCGGCGCGGTGCGCACCGTCAACGAGGATTCGATTCTCAGCCGCGACGACCTCTGCCTCTGGGTCGTCGCCGATGGCATGGGGGGCCACGCCAACGGCCAATGGGCTTCGACGACGCTCGTCGAAACCATCGATGCCGTCCAGCTCGGCGACGACGACCCCTATCCGCACCTGCTCGGCGCCCTGTACGCCGGCAACGGCGCCATCGTCCGTGCCGGCGCCGCCAATTGCGCGTCGATGGGCACCACGGTTGTCGTGCTGCATCTGGGCGATCGCGAAGTCACCGGCCTGTGGGTCGGGGACAGCCGCATCTACCGCCGCCGCGACGGCGTTCTCAGCCAGTTGACGCGCGATCACAGCATGGTTCAGGAACTTGTCGATCGCGGCAGCATCGCCGCCGACGAAGCCGAAACCCACCCCATGGCGCACGTCCTCAGCCGGGCTGTCGGAATGGACGAGGAACTGTCCCACGATGCCTTCCGCGACGAAGCCGCCATCGGCGACGTCTATCTGCTGTGCAGCGACGGCCTGTCGAAGGTGCTGACCCATGACGCCATCGACGCCCGGCTGGCCGCCAGCCCGGCGCGGGCGGTGGAAGGCCTCATCGCCGACACGCTCGCGGCCGGCGCTCCCGACAATGTATCGGTCATCGTCGTCAGCCTCGAACAGGCGACGATGATCGCTCCGGCTTCCGGCGTACAGGCAGTTGACCAATGACCGAAGATCCCGACACCCCCAAGCGCACCGTTTTCATCCGGCCGGGCGACCGCGTGCCGCCGCACGCCTCGGTGCCGCCCGCGGATGCCTCCAAACCACCCCCGGAACGCCCCGCCGAACCACCGCTGCGACCCGCGCCGCCGCCGCCGACCGGCACCCAGCGCTTCGGCATGGCCGGGCTGCTCGTCGGCGCGACGCTCAACGACAATTACCAAGTCACCCGCTACATCACCCAGGGCGGCATGGGCGAAATCTACGAAGGCCGGCAGATCCGCGGCAACGTCAAGGTCGCCATCAAGGTCATCCTGCCGCAATTCGCGGCCGACCCCGAATTCTACACCCTGCTCGAACGCGAGGCGGACCTGCTCGCCACGCTGGGCCATGACGCCATCGTCAAGTTCCGCGGCCTGTCGCACGATCCGCGCTCGCAGGTCGATTATCTGACGCTCGAATATGTCCATGGGCCGAGCCTGGAAGATCAGATGGACCATGGCGCAGTCGATGCGCAGCAGTGCCGCTTCCTGCTGCGCCGCCTCGCCTCCGGCCTCGACGCCGCGCACGACAAGGGCGTCTATCATCGCGATCTGTCGCCCGACAACATCCTGCTGCGCGACGGCAAGATCGAACGCGCCACGATCATCGATTTCGGCATCGCCAAGGATTCGGACACGTCGAAAAAGACCGTCATCGGCGCCGGTTTCGGCGGCAAGCTGGGCTTTGCAGCGCCCGAGGCCTTTGGCCTGTTCGGCCGCCAGATCGGCCCCTGGACCGACATCTACAGCCTGGCGCTGGTCGTCGCTGCCGCGGCGCGCGGCAAGGTGATCGACATGGGCACCGCCACCCCGATCGACGCCATCCAGGCCCGGCAGGCCGTGCCGGCGCTCGACGGCGTCGAACCCTGGCTCGCCGCGGTCCTGGCGCGCATGCTGGAACCAGACCCCGCCAACCGCATGCGGTCGATGGCATCGGTCATCGCCGCCGTCGACACGCTGCCGGCGGTCGGCACGCCGTTCGACGCCGACACGGCGCAGGACCTCATCGCCGCCGCGGCGGCGGGCGCGCGCGAGACGACGGTTCCACCCGGGCCCGCCGCCTTCGTGCGCGTCGAGCCGCCGCGCGAAACAAGCGATCTCAAGCTCGTGCGCGCCGATGCGACGCCCGCCGCCGAACCCGCGGCGCCCAGGTCGAAACTGCCGCTGGTCATCGGCGGCGGCGTTGCACTGGCGGCGGTCGCCGGCCTCGCCATCCTGTTCACCGGGGGCAAGGACAACGCCGATCCGGAAGCCGCCGCAACTGCCGCCACCAGCCCCGCCGCGCTCGACTGGCCCGCGGCCCGCGCCGCGCTCGCCGCGCTGCCGTGCAGCGACATCCGCGCCGTGCCGCCGGGGCCGGGGGCGACCAGCCTCGCCGTCACCGGCTGGATGGCGGCGGGCACCAGCGTTCCGGCAACGGCCGGCGGTTACCGGCTGGACAGTTCGGCCGTGATGGCGGTGTCGCCCGCGCCTTCGCCCGAAACCTGCGCCATCATCGGCCGGGTCCGCCAGGCGGCCGGCGACGCCGGCGTGCAGGGCAATCTCAAGATGCCCGGGGAGACGGTCTGGAAGTTCGCGCAGTTGCAGGACGTCGGCGGCTATCTGCAGATGCCGATCGGCCTCGGCACGCTCGGCAAGCCGCTCTACATTGTCAACATCGACGACGGCCAGACCGACCCCGTCAAGCGGGTCAGCGCCGGCCAGGTCCCCGCCGGCACCGCCGCCTTCCCCTATCAGGGCCGGCAGCCGGTCCGCTATCTGCAGTTCTTCCTGTCGGCACCGACGCTGCCCGACAATGGCGCGGAAACCGGCAGCGGCGCCGCCGTCAGCCGCGCCTGCGCGTCCGGCTGCGAATCCACCAGCGGCTGGGTGATCCTGCAATAGGGGTCGCGCGGTCGCGGCTGCATCACGCCCGCCCGGTCACGGGCGCGGCGGCCATTGCCCCTGGCCGCGCAGCTTGCGGATTTCGGGCGGCGACGGCGGCGGCCAGGGGTAGCCTGCGCCCTTCAGGCGCGCGACGACGCCGGCCAAGGCAACACCGTCGGCGCCGGAACGATCGACCCGGCTGGTGTTGGCAAAACTCGCCACCGAATGACCCGACGGCGGGACCGTCCATGGCGACGCGCCTTTTTCAAGGAGCACGGCGACCGCTGCCCAATGGTCGGCGCCCGCTGCAGTCAGCGCCGGGGTCATGCCGATGCTGTTGCCGGCCTCGACCTTGGCGCCGGCGGCGACCAGCCGTTCGATCGCCGGCACGGCCCCGATCAGCGCCGCTTCGTACAGGGGCGTTTCGCCGCCATGGGTGCGCGACGGGTCGGCGCCCGCCTGCAACAGCGCGTCGAGCATCCGCATGTCATCGGCGCGCGTCGCGGGGTGGAGCGGCGTGCGGTCGGGCCCGCCATCGGGGTTCGCCCCGGCGGCGAGCAGCGCCTTGACCATCGCCACATCGCCGCGTTCGACGGCGATGAGCAGCGGCGTCTCGCCGGCGCTGCCGACGGCGTTGACGCGGCTGGGCGGCCCCTTGGCGGCGGCGATCGCGGCCGCGACATCGCCCGACGCCACGGCACGGATGACGGCGCGGTCGTCCGCGCTGGCAAAGGCTTCGATCGACAATGCGGCCATGTTGCTACCCCTTGATACCGGCCGGCAAGCGGCGACTTCGGCAAGCCCGACGACCATCAGTGCCAGCCACAGCCTGTTGACGGCAATGTCCATTCAGCATCCCTGGTCCCGCTGGTCCGCCTTGATGCCTTCGGTCACCCAGTCCATGCCATGGCGATCGACGGGGTTCATCTGCTGCAGCGTCGTCTTGCCCGCCGGCGGCGCCAGCGGCAGCGTCCGCCGCTCGCCATAGGCCTGCGGCAAGATCGGGCTGTCGCCCAGTTCGCGCCCCAGGATCCAGCCACCGACGAGGCCGCCCAGCGATGGGTGCACGGCCCCGGCAAGCGCCTGGAGTCCCGTCAGAACCAGCGCGCGATTGTCCTGCACCGCCGACAAGAGCTCGCCCGGGACATTGTACGACGTCACCGGCGCGGCCACCGCCGGATATTTGCCGACGGTGCGCGCGCTCAACCCCGCCGCATTGAAGGTCGTCGCCGGCCGGCCGGTGGCAGCGGCCGCGGCACTGGCCAATCCGCCACCAAGCGAATGGCCGGTGAAGGCGACCGGGCCATCGCTGGCTTCGGACACCAGCCTGCCGATGTTGATGGCGCGGTCATAATGGTCGGACTTCATGCCGACGCCCTGCTGGGCATTGGCGATCCAGTCCGCCGATTCGGCAGTGCCGCGGAACGCCACCGTATAGGCCGGACCAGCGGCGCTGTCCTGGACGAACACCTCCGCCTTGAACGTTGATCCAGCCGGCGCCAGGTCCTGCGGCCGCAGACCGAGCATGGCCAGTTCGGCCGGTTCGTCGACCTGGCGATAGCCGGGGGGCAGCGCCCCGCTGCGGCCGTAGGTGTGTTCGGCAAGCATGGCGCGATCGCTGGCGACCGCCAGTTCCATGCACGCGCTGCTCGGCGGTGCGACCACCGGCGGCGCCACACCGGCGGCACCGAGACCGGCCGCCATCGCCGCGAGCGCGCCGCCGGCGCCGCCGGCCGGACCACCGCCCGCACTGGCACCGCCGCCACCCCCGCCGCCGCCGCCGGCGGCTTCGCCGATCAGCACGGTGAACATGCCCAGGGTGATGACTCCGCCATGGCTGGTCGGGTCACCGATGCGCGCCGCCATCTTGCCGCCGACCAGAACCGTGGGCGACCCCATGATGATGGTATCGACCGGCCCCACGCACACGCACATGTCGCCCATCCGCGCCTGCGGCAGTGATCCGGTCAGCACCGTCGGCATCGCCGGTGGCAGGATCGGCCCGCCGACATGCGGCACCACGCCCGTCACCATCGGGCAGACATGCAGGTCGGTAACGCGCGCCGCCGGCTTGCCCATCGCCTAGGTGTCGCGCTGGTCGACGCGCGCCAGGTTGCGCGCATAGGCTTTCTTGAAATTCTTTGCGAAGACATCGAGATAGGCGGCTTCTGTCTCGTCCGCCATGGCGCGGAATTCAGCCTCATAGGCTTGCCACAATGCCGCATCGCGCGCCTGCGGCAGCAGCCGTGACAGCAGCCCGGTGCGCCCCGGCCGCGCCCGGATGGCGGCCGGCGAAAACCGCTGGATGGTATCCTTCAACGCCTCCTGCATCGCCGCCATCAATGCCAGCTCGTGCGCCTGCAGGTCCTCGAAGGCACCGCGCACCGCCAGCGGGCCGGGCAGGAAGCCGCGGTCGGGCTTGCCGACGATCTGGCGCAGCGCTTCTTCCGCCGATCGCGTCCATTTCAGCGGGTTGTTGCCGTCGCGCTGGAAGGTCGTCACCTCGGCGCCGACACCGAACTGGTTGCGCAGCCGCGCCCGGGCATAAAGCAGCTGGATCAGCCCGTCGGCGGTCTGCCGCAGCAATTCGCCCGCGGCTGCCAGCACCGATTCAGGCGGGACGTCGTCGACATCGCGCGGCCGCAATCCCGCACCGGCGAGGAAGCGCGCGAACAAGGCGCCGTCATTGCCCGCCGGCGCCGGCGCCGCCGTCACCGCCGGCACCGGTTCGGCGGCGATCATGGCCGGCGCCGGCGGCGTGAAGTCGACCGGTGCCTGTGCGGTAAGCGTTCCCCAGATGCTCGCCGGGTTGGCCGCGACCGGCGGCGCCGGAACCGGCGTCACTGCCGGACCCCAGGCCGATGGGGCGGGCGTTGCCGCACTACCACCCAACCCGAAGATGTCACTACCGGCCGGACCTGCGGCGGGTGCGGGCGGCGCCGGCGGCGCGAAGCCGGCGGGCACCGGCGGCACCCCCAACCCGAACATGTCGACCGCGGTCGCCACCGCTTCGGGCGGCCGGAAACCGTCTTCGACCGGGCGGTCGCCCGACGAAAAGATCGCGCTGCGGCCCGGACGCCCGAAGGCATCGGTTGCCGCCGACCGGTCGGGCTGTTCGTCATACCGGCCCCACAGGCTGGCGCCCGTCGGCACCGCGCCGCCCCCGGCCGACCCCGGCTGCACGCCGGTGTCGAGCGCCACGCGCACCGCATAATGGCCGATGCTGACCAGATCACCGTCCTGCAATTGCCACGGCGCCGCCAGCCGGTCGGGCGCGCCGTTGACATAGGTGCCGTTGGTGCTGCGGTCGGTCAGCCAATAGCTGCCATCGCGATAATCGACTTCGCAATGCACCGACGAGATCAGCGCCTGCGGGTCGGGCAACGTCCAGTCGACATGGCCGGCACGGCCGATGACCAGGCCATGGCCGTCCAGCGCCTTCACCACCGGGTCACCCGAGGTCAGCGACGCAACATTCTCGATCGTCAGCCGCAGGCTCAATGGCTCTCCTCCGTTTCGGCGATCGACTGGCCCAGCGCCAGCATCGCGTCGATCTGCACGGCCAGGCGCTGCGATCCCTGCGCCAGGCTGGCCAGCAACACCGCCGCCGCGACCGCTTGGCCAAAGGCGCCCGGCGCGGGTGGCGCCCCCTGTGCCAGCTCCGCCGGCCCCAATGCCCCGCCCGACAGGAACACCGCCACCCCCGCCGCCCCTTCCGGCACGTCGAACCCGGCCCGCTGTGCCTGTTCGAACACCAGCCGCCGCCGCTTGTCGCTGGGATCGGCCAGCCAGGCGGCAATGCCGCCGCGCAGCTCCGCACGCGCCGATCCATCCGCCGGCGCCGGCGTCAGCGCCAGGCATTCGCGCAACCACCGCACCGCGTCGAAGCGCGGCAGGCTGTGCGCCAGAAACCGCAGCGCCGCCTGCGGGTCGGCAGCACGCAACATGGCAAAGGCCGCCGCCGGCGG
Organism: Polymorphobacter fuscus; assembly: GCF_011927825.1. NCBI lineage: Bacteria > Pseudomonadati > Pseudomonadota > Alphaproteobacteria > Sphingomonadales > Sphingosinicellaceae > Sandarakinorhabdus > Sandarakinorhabdus fusca. Next base: position 997,490 of record NZ_JAATJI010000001.1, read on the forward strand.
CGCGTCCTGCCAGCCGGCCAGCGCCGCCTCGACCTGCGCCGGCCCGGCCAACTGCCCGGCGCGGGTCCATTTGACGCGCCGCCACGGCGCTGCGATCGCGCTGGTGGCCATCAGTTGATCTGCACCAGCGAACCCTTGACGACATGGATCCCCGATGCTTCGGAATTGACCATGACGCCCTGGGTCTTGACGCTCATCGTGCCCTTGATCTCGACATTGACGCTCGCCATCGTGATCTTCGCCGGCTCCAGCTTCAGCGAGCTCGCGCCGCATTTCAGCTCGATCGACTGGGCCGCGTCGGTCAGATGCTTGCCCATGTTGATCTTCACCGTCTGGTTGCCGGTCTTGATCGTCAGTTCGTCGTTGCCGACATCGATCGTCGTCGTCCGGTTACCCTGCTTGATCTCCAGCACCTCGTTGCCGAGCTTCAGCGTCGTTGTGCGGTTGCCCTTGTTGAGCGTGCGAGTCTCGTTGCCCTTGTCGATGATGCTGTTGAGGTCCTTCTCGGCATTGAAGAACACCTCCTCGCTGTTCGCCTTGTCCTCGATGCGCAGCTCGTTGAAGCCGCTGCCCTGCGGGGTCGATCGCGACTTGAAGGTGCTGCGCGTCTTGTTCGCCGGCAATGGATAGGGCACCTCGTTCTGGCCATTGTAGACGGCACCGGTGACCAGCGGCGCGTCGGGGTCGCCGTTGAGGAATTCGACGACCACCTCCTGGCCGATGCGGGGCAGCACGAACGCCCCCCATTTGGCACCCGCGACCGATTGCGCCACGCGGATCCAGCACGAACTCGTCGCACCGCCGTCCTGCACCCGGTCCCAGTGGAAATGCACCTTGATCCGGCCATGCTTGTCGGTGTCGATCTCCTCACCCGCGGCCCCCGCGACGATCGCCGTCTGCGGGCCATAGATGCGCGGGCGCGGCGTCTTCATCGCCGGCCGGAACTGCACCGTCGCCGGGATCAGCTCCATCTGCACCGTCAGCTCGTCCTCGTCCCCGGCACCGCCGCGATATTTGCCGCCGGCATAGACATGGGTGGTGGCGACGATCAGATATTTGATCGCCGGCGCCGTGGGACCCGCCTTGATGGCGATAACATGGCCCACCGCCGCGGCAAAGGCGTCGCCTTCGGCAGTGCAGCGCTCCGCATCGGCGCGCGCCGCTTCCACCAGATGCGCGCTGATCGCAGCGCCGCGGCCATCGCCGGTCGCCTTGGTGAAGCCGCCGGGATGGACGTGAAGCTCGGCGAGCCTGGCCTTGTCCATCGTCGACACCAGCGTGGCGGTCTTTTCGGTCTTGAGTTTCTGGGTGGGCGTCAGAAAGTCGAAATCGGTCACCGTCGCCATGTGCGGGGCGACTTCGAAGCGGCGGGCAAAGCTCCAGATCGCGCCGCCGGGCCGGCCGATCCCATCGGTATAGGGGCGCACCTCGATCGCGGCGTCGATGCCCGGCACCGGGACATGGTGCGACTTCTGGTCGGTGGCGACCATTTCATGCTCGTTCGGCGAATGCTTGAAATAATAATAGATGCCATGGCGTTCGAACAGGCGCGAGATGAAGTCGAAATCGCTTTCCTGCCACTGCACGCAATATTCGAGCGCCGGGAAGGATCCGATCGAAAATCGCAGCCGGGGGCCGATGCCGCTGCGCCGGCCGGTGACGTCCTTGGCGATATCGTCGACCTTCTGGGCCTGGTAGATCCGGCTTTCGATGTTGATGTCGAGAAAACTCGCCCAGGGTTTCAGCGTCAGCCGATAATGCGACCCGGCGGTATCGCTGTCCAACTCGGCAATTTCCCACAACCGGCCGTGGAAGGCGCGGCTGCGTGCCGGCCCCGCCGCCACCTCGATGGAGATCGGCCCGCCAAGATGCTCGTGCAGCGTCGCCGCGCCTTCGGTGACGATGACATCGGCGGTGATGGTGAAAGGCTCGCTCAACCGCTCGACAGCGGTGAAGCGCGTCAGCACGGCGGCGTTGTCACCGCCGAACGGAGTCTTGATCCGCGCCTGTCGGTTGGCCTGCAACAGGTTCGTGGCCATCCCCCTATCCTTCCCCCTCCATGGCGCTGGCGCCAGCCGGTTCCCGACTGTCGATCTGCCGCGCAATGCTTGCCCTGCCGACTGTCTAAACACTTTTTGTCGGATGCGAAACGTCTGTTGATTGGCGCCGTATTTGTAAACGGTCTGATAAGCTCTGCTAAAGTCACGGCTTTGTGCAAAGTCAGTAGCTGTCCGTTACAATCTTGGCTACACACGGCGCCGGGGCTCCCGGCGCGGAGAACCCGGGGAAAAGGGGCGTCCGGAATTGCTGCGGTCAATCATTCTGCTGCTGTCGATGCTGCTGTTCGGCACCGCGGCGATGGCGCAGATCATCATCGGACCGACGACACCAAAACCTGCCCCGACCAGGCCCCCGGTGGCCAGCGGGCCCTCCGCGATCGAAATCGAGCGTGCCGCCTTTAACGCCTGCGCCGCCGCCAAGACCCCCGGACCCTGCCGGCAGTATCTCGCCAGATACCCCAGGGGCAGCTGGGCCGATATCGCCCGCGGCCGTATTTCCGACCTCGAGGCGGCACAGACCGCGCCGCGTCCGGCCCTCGTCGAGCGCACCCCTGCCCCCACGGTCGATCGCGAACCGCAATTCTGGGCAGCATGCGACGCCGGCACCACCGTTGCCGCGTGCGAGAAATATCTTGGCGGCTACCCGTCCGGCCGCTGGGCGGTCGACGCCCGCGCCAAGATCGCCGTTCTCAACGCCGTCGCACAGGAACGCGCCAGCTTTGCCCAGTGCCAGGCGAGCACCGCGCCCGGCCTGTGCGAAACCTTCATCGCCACCTACCCGAACAGCAGCCTCGTCGCTGCCGCCAAGGCGCAGATCGGCGTCATCGCCGGCCAGGCGGCGCAGCGCGATGCCGCCGCCCGCGCGCAGGCGGCGGCCGACCAGGACCGGCGCGCTTTTGCCGCCTGCGACGCCGCGACCGCCAGCGGGCCGTGCGAAGCCTATCTCGCCAGCTTCCCGACCGGCGCCTCGGCGGCCGCGGCGCGGCTGAAGATCGGCACCCTCGCGGCGTCGCAACAGGAACGCACCGCGGCGGCCGCCTGCCTCAATGGCGTCGGCGCGGCGCCGTGCGAACAATATCTGGCGACCTATCCGTCCGGGTCGTCGGCCGCGGCCGCCCGCGCCCGGCTGACCGGTCTTAAGACCGCCGAAGCCGAGCGCGCCGCCTGGGCGCAGTGCCAGACCAGCGATGTCGCCTTGCCGTGCGAACGCTATCTCGCCGCCTACCCCGCCGGCGCTTCCGCCGATGCCGCGCGCACGTTGATCGCGCGGATCAACAGTGCCGAGCAGGAACGGACGGCCTGGGCGCTGTGCGAAGCCGGCAAGACGGCGTTCCCGTGCGAGAAATACCTCGCGAGCTTTGCCACCGGCCGCTACGCCGACGCCGCCCGCACCCGCATCAAGGTGCTCGAAACCGCCGAAACCGAACCCGAGATGGTGCCGGCGCTGGGGCTGGTCGTCAAACGCAGCGACAAGGGCGAATTCACCGTCGTTTCGGTGCAGCAATTTTCCTCGGCGATGGGCAATGTCTTTGGCGGCGACGTCATCCTCAAGATCAACGACCAGCCGGCCAACCCCCGCGAAACGCCGCGCGCCGCGCTGGAACGCGCCCTCGCCGCCGCCAGCGGCCGGGTCAAGTTGCTCATCCGGCGCGGGCCGGCGGCGGTGACGGCGGTGATCCGGGCAAGGCCCTGACATGGCCGACGGGGGACCGGATGGCGGGCGCCGGACGCGCAGACATCTCGAACAGGGGAGACTTTCGTGACGATCGGCAATCGGTTCAGACTCCACACGCTCGCCGGGCCCGTTCTTGCCATCGCGCTGGTCACCGCCACCACTCCGGCGCTGGCGTTTGACGACGCCCGCTACAAGGGCCGTTTCCCGGCGGAATTCTACGAGGCCGGCCGTCTGCGCTCGGTCGCCGTGCTGCCGTTCGCCGGCACCGACGGCGCCAATTTGACCAAGGCGCTGGTCACCGAACTGAAGGGCGTTCAACTCAACAACGACCCATGGTTCAGCGTCAAGACCGCGGACGGCAGCGAGACCGATCCCGCCCGCGCCGGCCAGGCACTGGGCGTCAAGGGCGTCCACGTCGGCAATGTCGTCACCGCCAAGCTGACCCGGACCGATCGCAGCGAACAATCGACCGAATGCGACGGCGCCGTTGACTGCAAGAAGGGCGAGGTGCGCACCATCACCTGCACCCGCGTCGTCCTCGATTACCAGGTCAACGCCCGCATCGTCGATGTCGCCACCAAGGCATCGGTCTATGCCAGGTCGCACACCGCCAACGCCGGCTATGACATCTGCAACGGCAAGAAGAAGGAAGTCGCGATCATCGAGGACAAGGGCGCCGCCGTCCGCATGGCGGAATGGCTGACCGGCAAGAAGACCGTCGACGACTGCGCCGTCCGCTGCACCGACGACGGCCTGTATGAAAAGGCCCGCGCCGACATCGCCCGCGCCATCGTCAAGGACGTCGCCCCCTACAACAAGGACGTCTCGGTCGAGTTCAAGCGCCGCGCCGAGGAACTTCCCAAGCCCGACCAGAAGACCTTCGAAAGCGGCACGCCGTTCATCAAGGCCGATCGGCTCGACCGGGCGTGCAGCATCTGGGAGGTGATGGAAACCGGCCCGGCCGCAACCAGCGTCAGCCTGCTTTACAACCTCGGCGTCTGCCAGGAGGCGCTGGTGCCCGAAAACCCGTCCGCCGCGCTCGAATATTATGTGAAGGCCGACCAGCTGACCAGCAAGCCCGACAAGCTGGTATCGGCGGCGCTGCTGCGTGCCCAGACAATGGTCGAGGCACAGAAGAAAATCGGCTCCTGACCCGGCACCGCAAGGCGTGTATCAGCGCGCCATGCCGTTGCCCGTCGAAGACATATTGCCGGCGCTGCTCGCGGCGCTGGCCGCCAATGCCCCCGTCGCGCTCGTCGCGCCGCCGGGCGCCGGCAAGACCACCGCCGTCGCTCCGGCGCTGCTCGATCAGGGCTGGGCCACCGGCGGCCGCATCCTGCTGCTGTCGCCGCGCCGGCTCGCCGCCCGCGCCGCCGCCGAACGCATGGCCGCCAACGCCGGCGAAGCGGTGGGCGACACCATCGGCTATCGCACCCGGCTCGACAGCCGGATATCGGCGCGCACCCGCATCGAGGTCGTCACGCAGGGCATTTACACACGCATGGTCGCCAGCGACCCGGAACTGCCCGGCGTCGCCGCCGTGCTGTTCGACGAAGTCCATGAACGCAGCCTCGAAAGCGACCTCGCGCTGGCGCTGACGCTCGATGCCCGCGATGCGCTGCGCCCCGACCTGCGGTTGCTGCTGATGTCGGCCACGCTCGACGGCGCTGCCTATGACGCGATCATCCCCGGCCTCGCGCGCATCGCCAGCGAAGGCCGGATGTTCCCCGTCGGCCTGCGCCACATCGGCCGCGACGCCGCCGTGCGCATCGAAGATGCCGTCGCGTCCGCTGTCCGGGCCGCGCTCGCCGACGAACCCGGCTCGGTCCTCGCCTTCCTGCCCGGCGCCGCGGAAATCGAGCGCACCGCCGAACGGCTTGTCGACCGCCTGCCCGCCGATGTCGACCTCCACCGCCTCTATGGCGCCCGCGAAGGCGAAGACCAGCGCGCCGCCATCCGCCCGGCGCCGCCCGGCCGCCGCAAGGCCGTGCTGGCAACATCGATCGCCGAAACCTCGATCACCATCGACGGCGTCCGCGTCGTCGTCGATTCCGGCCTCGCCCGCCGGCCGCGCCACGACCGCGCCGTCGGGTTGACGCGGCTGGTCACCGAACGCGCCAGCCAGGCAGCGGTGACGCAGCGCGCCGGCCGCGCCGGGCGCACGGCCCCGGGCATCGCCGTGCGCCTGTGGGAAGCCGGCGAAACCGCCGGCCGGCCGCGTTTCGACCCGCCCGAAATCCTCGACAGCGACCTCAGCGGGCTTGTCCTCGAATGTGCCCGCAGCGGCGTCACCGATCCGCGCAGCCTGCGCTGGCTCGATCCACCGCCGCCCGCCGCGCTCGACGAGGCGCGCAGCCGGCTGCTCGCCATCGGCGCACTCACCGCCGACGGCCGGCCAACGCCGCACGGCGAGCGCATCGCCGCGCTGCCGTTGCCGCCGGTGCTCGGCCATATGCTCGTCGCCGCTGGCGCCCGCGGCCATGCGGCACTGGCGGCGCGCATCGCCGCGATCATCACCGAACGCGGGCTGGGCGGGCGCAGCACCGATCTCGATGACCGGCTGCGCCTGCTGGCGCGCGACCGCGGTCCGCGCGCCGATGCGGCACGGCGGCTGGCGGAGCGCTGGGCCAGGGCCGCCGGCGGGGGGCCGGCGACCGAGGCCGCCAGCGCTGCCGAAATCCTCGCGCTGGCCTTTCCCGACCGCGTCGCCCGCCGCCGCGGCGGCCCCGGCGCGCCGTGGCTGATGGCCAATGGCCGCGCCGTCGCCGCCGGCGCCGACGACCCCCTCACCGCCGCCGCATGGATTGTCGTCGCCGATGCCACGGGCACCGCCGCCGGCGCGCGACTGCTGCTCGGTGCCGCGCTCGATCCGGCCAGTGTCGAAACCCTGTTCGCCGATCGCGTCATCGCCACCACCGTGCTGGCGTTCGACCCCGCCACCGGCAGTGTCACCGCCGAAACCACCCGCCGCCTCGGCGCCATTACCCTGGCGCGTGCGCCAATCGACCGCCCCGACCCCGCCGCCGTTGCCGCGGCGCTGCTCGGCGGCGTTCGCGACCATGGCGTCGCGCAACTGCCCTGGGGGCCCGCCAGCGTGCGGCTGCGGGCCCGCGCCGCCTTCGCCCGCGCCCATGGCGCCGATCTGCCCGACCTGTCCGACGCAGCGCTGCGCGCCGACATCGATTGGCTCGCACCGCTGCTCGCCGGCCGCCGCCGATTGGATGCCATCCCCGATGCAGCGCTCGCCGAAGCCTTGCGCAGCCATATCGGCTGGGCCGCGCTGCGGGCGCTCGGCGATTTCGCGCCGGAGGATTTTGCCACCCCCGCCGGCAGCCACCACGCCATCGACTATGCCGCCGACGGTGGCCCCGCGGTCGATGTCCGCGTCCAGGCGCTGTTCGGCCTAGGCGCCCACCCGATGGTCGCCGCCGGCCGGGTGCCGCTGACGCTGCGCCTCACCTCCCCCGCCGGTCGGCCCATCCAGGTCACAACCGACCTGCCGCGCTTCTGGACCGGCAGCTGGGCCGATGTCCGCCGCGACCTGCGCGGTCGTTACCCCCGCCACCCCTGGCCCGAAGACCCGGCCGCCGCCGCCCCGACGTTGCGCGCCAAGCGGCCGGGCCAGGCGGGTTAAGTCCCGCAACAGCGGCGGTTTTCTGTTGACGCCAGCCCGTCCCATCGCGCTTGTCGCAGACCATGCTCGATCGCCGCACCCTCCTCGCCTCCGCAGTCGCCCTCACAATCTCCGCAGGCACCCGCGCCGCCCCCAGCGGCGCCGATGCGCGCCTCGCCGCCCTGCTGCAGTCGCATGTCGACGCCTTCCGCCGCCGCGTCCCCGAAGCGGGCGGTGACCCGGCGCGCCTCGGCGACCGTTCGCTGGCGGCGATGGCGACCGACCGCGCCGCGGTGAAACAGGGCCTCGCCGCGCTGGCCGCCTTCGACCCCGCCACCCTGTCGCCGCGCGCCCGCGAAGACCTGGCCGTCGCCCGTTTCGTCTATGCGACGCTCGACGACATGTTCGGCCGCTACGGCTTCGTCGATATCGACCTGCGCCCCAGCCCCTATGTCGTCAGCCAGATGAACGGTGCCTATTACTGGTTGCCCGAAGGCATTGGCCGGCAGGCCGTCGGCACGCCGGCGGAGCGCGACGGCTGGCTGGCGCGGCTGGCAGCGCTCGGCACTGCCATCGACCAGGAAAGCGCGCGCATCGCCCATGATGCGGGCATCGGCGTCATCCCGCCCGATTTCGTCATCGATCGCACCATTGCCCAGCTCGCGGCGCTGCGCGACGCCGCCCCGGCCGCCTCGCCGCTGCTGCCGGCGGCGGCGAGGCGCACCGCCGATGTGCCGCTGGACCGCGCCACCGACGTGATCCGCACCACCATTGCCCCCGCCATCACCCGGCAGATCGCTGCGCTGCAGGCCATCCGCGCGCGCGCCACCGATACCGCCGGAGTCTGGCACCTGCCGCAGGGGGAGGCCTATTACGCCGCCGCGGCCCGCGCCAACACAACCACCGACCTGCCGCCGTCCGAGCTCCACCGCATCGGCCTTGCCCAGGTCGCCGATTACACCGCGCAGCTCGATACCGCCCTGCGGGCACAGGGCTATGCCGCCGGCAGCGTCGGCACCCGCATCGCCGCGCTCAACGACGACAAGCGCTTTCTCGAGCCCGATACCGACGCCGGCCGCGCCGCGATCATCGCCCGGCTCGAAGCCATATTGGCCGATGCCCGCGGTCGCCTGCCGACGATGTTCCACCCTGTCACCGTCGCTCCCGTCACCGTGCGCCGCATGCCGATCGGCATGGAGGCCGGATCGCCCGGCGCCTTCTACAATGGCGGCACGCCGGCGACCTTTTCGATCAACCTGCGCGCCACTGCCGATCAGCCGCTGTGGCGGCTGCCGACGCTGGCGCACCATGAAGGCATTCCGGGCCATCATTTCCAGGCCAGCGCGCTCGATTCCGCCGGCGCGCTGCCGCCGTTCCGCCGGCTGGTGCGCTTTTCGGCCTATACGGAGGGCTGGGCGCTCTATGCCGAACAGCTCGCCGACGAGATGGGCTGCTATTCCGATGATCCGGTCGGCCGCATCGGCTATCTGCAATCGATGCTGTTCCGCGCCGCGCGCATCGTCGTCGATACCGGCATCCACCACAAGCGCTGGACACGCGCCGCGGCAACGAACTGGATGGTCGAACACGCCGGCGAAAGCCCGATCCCGGCGCAGCGCGAGATCGATCGCTATTGCGTCTATCCGGGCCAGGCGTGCAGCTTCAAGGTCGGCCAGACCCAGATCGCCGCAGCGCGCGAAGCCGCCCGCGCGCGCATGGGCGACCGCTTCGACGTCCGCGCTTTCCACGATATCGTGCTGCTCGGTGGCCCGATGCCGATGCAGACGCTCGCCGCCGCCGTCGATCGCTGGGCCGCGGCATGACCGTCACCCGGCGCCACACACTCGGCCTGCTCGCCGCCCTCCCCGCCCTTCCGGCGCTGGCGGCAAGTGACGACCCCTCCGCCCGGCTGCGTGCCCTGCTCGACGCCAGCGCCGCCGCCGATGCCGCGCTCGACCCGACCGGCGACGCGGGCGTGCCGCGTCCGGCCGGCAGCCCGGCGTTCGTCGATCCCGGCAGCGATGCCTATGAAGCGACCCTGCGCGCCAACAAGCAGCGCGAATGGGCGACGCTGCAAACCATCGACCGCGCGCGCCTCGACGCCGTCGACGCCATCGCCTGGGATGTCCTTGCCTGGCAGACCCGCCAGACGCGCAATTTCCTTCAATCCGGCCTGTTCGCCGTCGCGCGCCAGGCGCCGCTCAATCCATCCTTCGGCCTCCACATCGAATTTCCGGATTTCGTCGCCGGCAGCGCCGCACCCTTTACCACCGTCGCCGATTACGACACCGGGCTGCAGCGGCTCGACGAATTTGCCGGCGCGCTCGACAACACCATCGTCCGCCTGCGCGAGGGCCGTGCCGCCGGCATTGTCCAACCCCGCATCATCGTCGAAAATGTGCTGAAGCAGGTCGATGCCCTGCTGGCGCAGCCGGTGGCGGCCACCGCCTTCTACGCCGCCGTCACGCGCATGCCTGCCGGCTTCGGCAGCACCGACCGCACCCGCTTGACCACTGCCTATCGCCACATGATCGAAACCCGCGTGCTGCCGGCCTATCGCCGCTGGCAGGCCTATCTGCGCGACGATTACCTGCCCATCGCCCTGTCTGATCCCGGTCGCTGGGCGATGAAGCACGGCGACGCGCTCTACGCCGCCGAACTCGCCCGCCATACCACCACCGATATGTCGGCCGACGCCATCCACACGCTCGGCGTGACGGAGGTCACCCGAATCCGCGCCGAAATGGAGGCGGTGCGCGGGCGGCTGGGGTTTTCGGGCGACCTCAAGGCGCTGTTCGATCATGTCCGCACCGACCCCGTTTTCTATTGCAAGACCGAGGCCGAGCTGCTCGACCGCTTCCGCGCCATCGAGGCCCGCATCTGGCAGGGCATCCCCCGGCTGTTCCGCGATCGGCCGAAGGCGCCGTTCGAAGTCCAGCCGCTGCCGGGGCCCGGCGCCGCACGCGGCACCGGCTATTACCGCGCCGGCCCCGGTGACGGCAAAACCCCCGGCGTCCTGTTCTTCAACATGGCGATGCTGCCGACGCGGCCGATCCCGACGCTGGAGACACTGACCCTGCACGAAGGCATCCCCGGCCATCATTTCCAGCTGACGCTGGCCCGCGAAAATGCAGCACTGCCGCCGCTGCTCCGTACCGGGTCGAACACGGCCTTTGCCGAAGGCTGGGGACTTTATGCCGAATCGCTCGGCCCCGAACTCGGCATGTTCACCGACCCCTGGCAGTGGTTCGGCCATCTCGACATGGAGATGCTGCGCGCCGTGCGGCTGGTCGTCGACACCGGCCTCCATGCCCGGCGCTGGAGCCGCGACCGGGCCATTGCCTTTATGGCCGACAACACCTCGATGGCGCCGCACGACATCGCCGTCGAAATCGACCGCTACATCGCCCAGCCCGGCCAGGCCTGCGCCTACAAGATCGGCGAACTGACGCTGCAACGGCTGCGCAAGCGGGCGGCGGCAAAACTGGGTCCGGGCTTCGATATCCGGGACTTCCACGCGCAGGTGCTCGACACCGGCGCGCTGCCGCTCGCCGTACTGACCGCCAAGATCGACGGCTGGCTGGCCGGCTAGGGCGTTGCACCGATTCCCGCTGTCGATGCGCACCGACACGCAGTCGGCAACCAACAGCCGCGATTCCTCCTTTGGGTGTCTTGTTTGCTTGACACTTTTATCCCAGTGTCGCGATGCGATCGAGGGGACGCTGTGACCGATACCATGCCAGGCGGCTTTTCCGGCGGCTCTGACCTGCTTGCCGGCAGCGGCGAAATGGCCCGGTTTTTCCGCAGCTTCGATTGGGCCAGCCACCCGCTCGGTCCGCCGCAGGCATGGCCCGACGGCCTGCGCACCACAGTGCGGATCATGCTGACGACCCGGCACCCGATGTACATCTTCTGGGGTTCGGACCATATCGGCCTTTATAACGATGCCTATCGTGCCATCATCGGCGACGAGCGGCATCGTTCGACCTTCGGCATGCCCGGCAAGCAGGCCTGGGCCGAAACCTGGCACGTGATCGGTCCGCAGATCGATTATGTCATGCGCGGCGAGGGCGGAACCTGGCACGAGGACCAGCGCATACCGATCCTGCGCGATGGGGTGTTGAAGGAAATTTTCTGGACTTACAGCTATGGGCCCATCGAAGACGCCACGACCGTGTCGGGGGTCGGCGGGGTTCTGGTCATCTGCGCCGATACCACCCGACGCGTCCAGCAGCAGCGCCGCATCAGCAGCGAACGCGACCGCCTGCACCAGTTGTTCGAACAGGCGCCGGGCTTCATGTGCATCATGCGCGGGCCGGACCATGTCTTTGAAATCGCCAACCGCGCCTACACCGACCTGCTCGGCAAGCCGGCCCTGCTCGGCCTCGCCGTCCGCGACGCCATCCCGGAGGCCATCGACCAGAGCTTTGTTGCGCTGCTCGACCAGGTCTATGCGACCGGCCGGGCCTATGTCGGCAGCAGCCAGCGCCTGCTGGTCAGCCGCGGTGAAGGCACGCTTCCCGACGAACGCTATCTCGATTTCGTCTATGCGCCGCTCGTCGACGAGACCGGTGCGACCACCGGCATCTTCTGCCAGGGCACCGACGTCACCGACCGGTTGATCGCGGAACGGGCGATCAGCGAAAGCGAGGCGCGTTTCCGCAACATGGCCGACCACGCGCCGGTGATGATGTGGGTGACCGACCCAGCGGGCGCGCTGATCTATCTCAACCGCCTCTGGTACCAGATGACCGGGGCCACGCCCGAGACCGCGCTGGGCGCGGGCTGGCGGCACGTCGTCCACCCCGACGACTTGGCGCGGGTCGACGCAGCGTTCCGCGATGCCAATGCCGCCGAGGCCGATTATCGGCTGGAATTCCGGTTGCGGATGGCGGATGGCCGTTACCGCTGGGTGCTCAACGCCGCCTCCCCGCGCTTTGCCGAAAGCGGCGCTTATCTCGGCTTCGTCGGCTCGATCATCGACATCGACGATCGGCGCGAAGCCGAACAGCGCACCCAGGTCAGCGAAAGCCGCTTCCGCGCGGCCATCGGCGCCATCCAGGGCGTGCTGTGGACCAACAATGCCGCCGGCGAGATGACCGGGGAGCAGCAGGGCTGGTCGGCGCTGACCGGCCAGTCGCCGGCCGAATATGCCGGTTTCGGCTGGTCGGACGCGGTCCACCCCGACGATGCCGCCGCCACCGTCGTCGCCTGGCAGGACGCCGTCGCGCGCCGGCGGATCTTCGCCCATGAACATCGCGTGCGCCGGTTCGATGGCGAATGGCGCATGTTCTCTGTCCGTGCGGTGCCGATCCTCGATCCCGCCGGCGCGATCGTCGAATGGGTGGGTATCCACACCGACATTTCCCAGCAGCGCGCCGCCGAAACCGCCCTCCAGGCCCTCAACGACGCCCTGGAACAGCGCGTCGCCGGCGAGGTCGCCGAACGCATCCGCGTCGAAGGCGTGCTGCGCCAGACCCAGAAGATGGATGCGCTGGGGCAGTTGACCGGCGGCATTGCGCACGACTTCAACAACATGCTCGGCGTCACCTCCAGCGCCTTCAGCCTGCTGCAGCGCCGCCTCGGCTCCGCCGACCCCGACATCAACCGGCTGATCGAGGCCGGACAGGGCGCCGTCAGCAATGCCGCCGGGTTGACCCAGCGCCTGCTCGCCTTCGCCCGCCAGCAGCCGCTGGCGCCCGAGATCGTCAACGTCAACCATCTCGTCAGCGAATTGCGCAAGCTGCTCCTGCACTCGCTGGGCAAGGGGATCGCCTGCGACTGCGTGCTGGCACCGGAGCTCTGGCCGACCCTTGTCGACCCCAACCAGCTCGAAAATGCCCTGCTCAACCTTGCCGTCAACGCCCGCGACGCCATGCCCGACGGCGGCCGGCTGCTGATCGAAACGCGCAACATCGGTGATGCCGCCGCGCTGCCCGCCGATGCCGCTGCCGGCGACCATATCCTGATCTGCGTCACCGATACCGGCATCGGCATGACCGAGGCGGTCCGCACCAAGGTCTTCGAGCCCTTTTTCACTACCAAGCCGGTCGGTGTCGGCACCGGCCTCGGGCTCAGCCAGGTCTATGGCTTCGTCAAGCAGTCGGGCGGCAGCATCGACATCACCTCGGCACCCGGGGAAGGCACCCGCATCGACCTGTTCCTGCCCCGCGCCGACCCCTGATCGCCCCGCAGCAGGGGCTTTCCATGCGGCCGATTGCCCGCACGCCAAACGCCGTTTGAACAATTCCGCCCGGCGTCGGTTGGACAGGGACAATCCGCGGAGTGCCCCATGTCGATCAACCTGAAATCCCTTGCCCAGCAACGCATCATCATCACCGGCGCCACCAGCGGCATCGGGCTCGCCATCGCCGAAGCGGCGTCGGCCGCCGGCGCCCGGATCATGCTCGCGGCGCGCAACGAGGCGGCATTGGCCGACATCCGCGACCGGCTGGAAGCGGCCGGCGGCGACGTCGCCATCCTCGCCATCGATGTCGCAGACCCCGATTATGCCGAACGGCTGGCCGCAGCGACGCTGGCGCGCTTCGGCGGCTTCGACACCTGGGTCAACGATGCCGCCGCTGCGACCTATGGAACGCTTGCGCAAACCCCCATCGCCGACCAGCGCCGCGTCTTCGATGTCGGCTATTGGGGCACCGTCAACGGGGCGCTGACGGCCCTGTCGCACCTGCGCCTGAAGGGCGGCGCCATCATCAACATCGGCAGCGTCCTCAGCGAGCGCGCGATGATCCTGCAAGGGCCCTATTCGGCGATGAAACATGCCGTGAAGGGCTTCACCGATGCCCTGCGCAGCGAGGTCATTCGCGACGGCCTGCCGGTCTCGGTGACGCTGATCAAGCCATCGGCCATGCACACGCCCTATCCGGAACACGCCCGCAACCGCATGCCCAAGCCGGCGCAGCTGCCGCAACTGATCTACGATCCCCGGCTGGTGGCGCGCGCGGTGCTGTTCGCCGCGCACACGCCGCGACGCGAACTGACCGTCGGCGGCTTCGGCGCCGGCGCCGCGGTGGGCGATCTCGTCGCCCCCGGCCTGCTCGATCGCGCCATGGCCGCCTTCGGCACCAGCGCGCAGCAGACCGACAAGGCGCCGCCGCCGGGGACCAACGACAATCTTTACGAACCCCGCAAGGACGGCGCGGTCGAAAGCCAGCAGCCGCAGCATGTTCGCCGGCAGAGCCTGTGGCTTGAGGCCCAGATGCATCCGCTGGGGGCACTCGGCATCGCCGGCGCCGGTCTCGGGCTGCTTGCTGCGGGCCTCGCTGGCGCCCGGCGTCTGCGCTGACGGTTAATCTCTCGCAAAGGGAACTCTGTTCGCCGGCCCGGGTTCAAGGACTGCAACAACCAAAGGCTTTCCAAGTGTCCGATATCGATGGCAACCTGGCTCCCCCCGGCACCCGGCTGGCGCCGCGACGCAATCTGAAAGCCGGTGAACGCGGCGCTTCGGTGATCGCCGGAACGGTGTTGGGCGCGCTCGCCACCCAGCAGAAGGGCCCCGCCGGCGTGCTGATGGGTCTGCTCGGCTCGCTGCTTGTCGCGCGCGGCATCACCGGCGTTTCGCCCGCCAAGCGCCTGCTCGGCCAGCGTCCGGACGAGGCGGCGGTCGCCAAGGCCGCGGGCTGGTCGAGTGCTGCCCTGCTGTCGCGCGCCGTCACCATCAACGCGCCGCGTGCCGAGGTCTTCCGCCGGTTCCGCGATTTCGCTGCCTGGCCGGAATGGGCGGTCAACGTCAAGAGCATCGACATCAACGACGATGGCACCCTGCATTTCACGACGCTCGACCCGTCGGGCGCAGTGGAATGGGATGGCGAGGTCACCGAGGAACATGGCGACACGTTGCTCGCCATCGCTTCGGTCGCGGGGTCGGCGTTCCCGATCACCGCGCGCTATGAATTCCGCGATGCGCCGGCCGGCCGCGGCACCGAAATCCATGGCGCTGTCGCCTACGAACCGCCCGGCGGCAGCCTGGTGCGCTACGCCGCCAAGCTGACCCAGCGCGAACCCGGCATCCAGCTGCGCCGCGATCTGAAGCGCTTCAAGAGCCTGATCGAAACCGGCGAGATTGCCGTCAACGACCCCCAGGGCACCGATCCCAAGGCCTGAACCCGGCCCTTCTTTCGACAGTTCAAAGGAAATTCCCATGCGCGCAGTCCGCTGGCACGGCAAGAAAGACGTCCGCGTCGATAATGTCCCCGACCCTGAAATCGTCAATCCGCGGGACGCCATCATCCGCGTCACCTCGACCGCCATCTGCGGGTCGGATCTCCACCTTTATGACGGCATGATCCCCAGCATGCAGGCCGGCGACATCCTCGGCCATGAATTCATGGGCGAAGTCGTCGCCCTCGGCAAAGGTGTTACCAACCTGCGCATCGGCGACCGTGTCGTGGTGCCGTTCACCATCGCCTGCGGCCAGTGCTTCTTTTGCGAAAAGACGCTGACGTCACTGTGCGACAACAGCAACCCGGCCGACAACCAGGACATCGCCGAAGCGATGATGGGTCATTCGCCGTCGGGGCTATTCGGCTATTCGCACATGCTCGGTGGCTATGCCGGCGGCCAGGCTGAACTGGTTCGCGTGCCGTTCGCCGACACCGGCTGCTTCAAGGTGCCGGCGCATCTGACCGACGACCAGGTGCTGTTCCTGTCGGACATCCTGCCCACCGGCTGGATGGCCGCCGAAAATGCCGAGATCGAGAAAGGCGACACCGTCGCCGTCTGGGGCGCAGGTCCCGTCGGCCAGTTCGCCATCCGCTCGGCATTCCTGCTCGGCGCCGAACGGGTCATCGCCATCGATCACCGCCCCGGACGCCTGGCGCTTGCCGCCGAAGCCGGCGCCGAAACCATCGATTTCGAAGATGTCGACGTCATGGCAGCGCTCGCCGAAACCACCGGCGGCAATGGCCCCGACCGCTGCATCGACGCCGTCGGCATGGAGGCGCATGGCCTTGCCATCGACAACATCCAGGACCGCGCCAAACAGGCGATCGGCATCGGCACCGATCGCCCGCACGTCCTGCGCCAGGCCATCGTCGCCTGCCGCAAGGGCGGCACCATCTCGATGCCGGGCGTCTATGGCGGCCTGCTCGACAATCTGCCGATGGGCGCCTTCGTCAACAAGGGCCTGACGCTGAAGACCGGCCAGACCCATGTCCATCGCTACATGCAGCCCTTGCTGGAGCGGATCGAAGCCGGCGACATCAAGCCCGATGTCATCATCAGCCATCGCCTGTCGCTTTCCGAAGCGCCGGGCGCCTACGACGATTTCCTCAACAAGCAGGACGAATTCACCAAGGTCGTGATGCAGCCCTGAGCCTTACGCCCAGTTGATCGGATCCACAGATGGCCAGCAGCGTCGCCGAATGGCTCGCCCCTGCGGCGACGATGCTGGCCGCGCTGATGACCGCCGCCAACCTTGGTGCGCGCGTCACCGGCTGGGGCTTCGTCGTCTTCACGATCGGGTCGATCGGCTGGATCATCGTGGGGCTTGGCAGCGGCCAGTCGAACCTTGTCGCCACCAACGCCTTTCTCACCCTGGTCAACGTGATCGGCATCTGGCGCTGGCTGGGGCGGCAGGCGCGCTATGAATCGGTCGGCGCGTCGGCGGAGGAAGCCGGCCATGCGCCCGACTTGCCGACCGTGCTGCCCGCCACCGGCATCGTCGGACGCACCATCACCGATGCCGATGGCCGCACTGCCGGCGAAGCGGTCGAAGCCATCCTCGATTGCGATACCGGCACCATTCGCCACCTTGTCGTCCGCTTCGGCGGCGTCGGCGGCATCGGCGAACAGATCGTCGCGCTGCCGATCGCCGACATCCGGCTGGCAACCGACACCATCACCACGCCGCTGCGCGCCGACCAGGTCGCCAGCCTGCCGCGGCTCGACGCGCGGCTGTGGCCGCGCCTGCTGAAGGAAGAATCCGTCGCCGCCGCCTGATGCGCCGGATCAGCGCCGCAGCGGGCGGATGCGGGCCAGGTCATTGCGGATCGTGGTTGCCGCCACCCCGCCCTCGCCCATCGCGTGGCTGATCTGGTCGAGCCCGTAAACGACGTCGCCGGCGGCATAGAGACCCGGTACGCTGCTGCGCTGGTGACTGTCGACGAGCATGCAGCCGCCCTCGCCCAGATCGGCACCCAGCGCGCGCGCCAGGTCCGAATGGACGACCGATCCCAGGGCCGGATAGACACTGTCGAACACCAGCGGTCCGGCTGCGGTGCGCATCGCCAAGCCGTCGTCGACCAGCGCATAATCGCACGCCGGTCCATCGATCACGGCGATCCCGGCGTCGACCAGTGTTGCCCGATCCTCGCTGCTCAGGTCATGCGCCTCGCCCGGCGCCACCAGCGTCACGTCGCGTGTGAAGCTGCGCAGGAACACCGCCTCGCGCACGCCATGGCTGCCGCTGCCGATCACCCCGATGCGCTGGTCGGTAACTTCATAGCCGTCGCAAATCGGGCAATAGCGCAGTCGCCCGCTGGCAACGGCGCGGTCGTGCAGCGCCTCGTCCATCGGCGGCCGGCGGTTGAACACGCCTGTCGCCAGCAACACCGTCCGCGCCCGCAGCGGCGCGGTGCGATCGGCGATATCGACGCGGAAGCCATCGGCCTCCACCGTCAGCCGTTCGACGCTGCCATCGAGGACGGTCGCGCCATATTCCTCCGCCTGTACCCGCATCCGCGCCACAAGCGCCCGCCCGGCGATTCCAGCGGGGTGGCCGGCATGGTTGTGCGACACCGGGATCATCAACGCCCGGCTTTTTCCGGCGTCGACGACGATCGTGCCGAGGTGAAAGCGCGTCAGATAGATCGCTGCCGTCAGCCCGGCCGGGCCGCCACCGACGACAACCACGTCCACGTCCGGGGTCATGTCATGTCCTTACGCCGGGTGCCGCGCCCGACGGCGATCACGCCACCGGTTGGTCGAGCACGTCCCTGACCTTGTCTGCCAATTGGTCGAGCGTAAACGGTTTGGCGAGGAAGTTGGTTCCTGGGTCGACCATGCCGTTGTGGACGATGGCGTTGCGGGTATAGCCGGTGGTGAACAACACCCGCAGCCCCGGCCGCTGCGCCAGTGCGATGTCGGCGAGTTGCCGCCCGGTCATGCCCGGCATGACGATATCGGTGAACAACAGCGTGATCGCCGGCGCCGCGGCCAGATGCGCCAGCGCCGCTTCGGGGGATGCGGCTTCGATGACGGTATAGCCGCACGATTCCAATGCCTCGACCGAGACGCGGCGGACCTCGGCCTCGTCTTCCACGACCAGGATCACGTCGCCGGGCGATGCCACGCTGGCGGCGCGCTCGACCGGCGGTGCGGTAACGACAGCGGCGCCGCTGTGCCGCGGGAAATACATCTTGATCGTCGTGCCATGGCCCGGCTCCGAATAGATCTTCACATGCCCGCCCGATTGCTTGACGAAGCCGAAGACCTGGCTCAGCCCCAGGCCGGTGCCCTGGCCGACGCCCTTGGTGGTGTAAAAGGGCTCGAACGCCCGATCGATCACATCGGTGGACATGCCCGTGCCGGTGTCGGACACGGCGATCAGCACATATTGCCCGGCGGTGACTTCGGCATGCGACCGGGCATAGCGGTCGTCGAGGTCGCAATTGTGCGTTTCGATCGTCAGCTTGCCGCCGTCGGGCATGGCGTCGCGCGCATTCACGCCGATGTTGACGATGGCATTTTCGATCTGCCCCGGGTCGGCGAACACCTTCCACAGCCCGCCGGCGAGAACGGTCTCGATGGCGATGCTTTCACCGATGGCGCGCTGCAACAGTTCCGACATGCCGCCGACCAGCTTGTTGGCATCGACGACCGCGGGCTCCAGCGGCTGCTGCCGCGAAAAGGCCAGCAACCGCGCCGTCAGCGCCGCCGCCCGCGATGCCCCCGCCATGGCATTGTCGATGCCACGCGCCACCGCAGGCGCCTCCTGTCCGGTCAGCCGCCGCCGCGCCAGATCGAGCGAGCCGATGACAATCGTCAGCATATTGTTGAAATCATGGGCGATACCGCCGGTCAGCTGGCCGATAGCCTGAACCTTCAGCAACTGCCGGACCTGGCCTTCGGCGGATGCGCGCTCGGCGATTTCGGCATTGAGCCGGTCGTTGGCGGCGCGCAGGTCGCGCAGCCGCGCCTGCGCGTCCCGCAACGACAGGATCGCCAGCAGCACGATCAGCGCCGCCGCTCCGACCAGCACCGCCTGCGCCATGGCGCCGGTGATCCAGACCTGCGCGGCGCGGTCGTCGTACAGGCGTCGCTCGACAAGCCGCATCGCCTCGGCAGCGGTGCGGACCTTCTGCATTGATACCAGCCCGGCATCCTGGTTCATGATCGCCAGCGCCGCTGCCATGTCGCCCTGGCGGCGGAGCGCGACCGTGCGCGCCAGCTCGGTCAGCTTCCGGTCGATCGCCGCGTCGAGCGCTGCGACATTGCGCTGCTGGGTGCGGTTGTCGGCCGTTTCCGACGCCAGCGAGCGCAGTGCGGGCGGCAGTTCCCGCAGCGCTGTATCGTAGGAATCGAGATAGGACGCGCGCCCGGTGATCAGATAGCCGCGCTGCCCCGATTCCGCATCGGCGACCAGCGACTGGACGCGGTTGACCAGGCTTTCGACGGCGATCGTGTGCCGCATCCACGATGCCGCGATATCCTGCTGCGATTTCAGCGCGATCGCCGCCACTGCCGCAACCAGCAACAATGCAAAGCCGATTATGGAAATTGCGAGGGATCGAAACCGGCGTCCCTCCAATTTCGCCTCAAAGCCCGCCAAGCACCGTCACCCTAACCATTTGATATGGGCCTACCCGTATCGGAACGGCGCTGTGGCGGCAACGCCCACGCCGTAACAACAATTATTCCATCACGGGAACCGCACTGACGGCGGGGGGTTTCGATCCGAACATGCCGAATGACCTGAAAAAGCCGGCGCCTTTCGCCCAGGCGCGCCGCACGCCGAAGATATTGGCGCTGTTCGGAGTCGCAACGCTGACGACTGCCGCGGCGGCGCAGCCTGTTTCGACGCCGCCGGTCCCGGCTCCGAACGACACCATGCCGGCCGCCACACCGGTGCTGCCGCCCGATCTGTCCGCCGAACTGCCGCCGCTCGAACCGATCGTCGCGACCCCGCCCGAGGCAGCGCCGGCGCCTCTGGTCCCGGCCGCCGAACTGGCAGCGCCGCTGGCAGGGTTGGGAAGCGTGACACCGCCACCTGCGATGCCGGCCAGCAGCGATCCCGAACTGCCGCCGATCCGGTACCGGCTGACGATCGAGGGCCTTGACGCCGTCGATCTCGAAGACCGGTTCCGCGACCTGTCGGCGCTGCTCGACGGCGGTCGCAAGGCCGGCAATGCCGCGCAGGTGTCGGCCCGCGCCGATGCCGATGTCCAGCTTGCCGAAAACCTGCTGCGCTCCGAAGGCTATTATGACGCGGCGGCGAGCGCGGTCGTCGGCCCGCTTCCCGATGCCGACGGCCAGCTGCTGGTCGCCATCACCGCCACCCCGGGCACCCGCTACAGCCTCGGCACCGTGACCCTGACCAGCAGCACCGACACGCCGCTGGCCGCCGAACCTCTTGCCATCGCCCGCGAGGCGCTGGCGCTTTCCACCGGCGATCCGATCGTTGCCGCCGCGATCGAAGTTGCCGAAGCCAATGTGGCGCTGCGGCTGCCCGAACAGGGCTATCCCTTCGTCGTCGTCGGCCAGCGCGACATCCTCCTCGACGACGTCACCTTCACCGGCGATTACAGCCTGCCGCTCACCGCCGGCCGCAAGGCGCGGTTCGGCGGCTTCCGTCTCGCCGGTGATCCGGTGTTCGATGCCAAGCACATCGGCATCCTGCCGCGCTTCAAGGCCGGCGAGATCTATGACAGCCGCCGCGTCGACGATCTGCGCCAGGTGCTGATCGCCACCAGTCTGTTGTCCACCGTCGCGGTCGAGCCGGTCGGCACCGGCGTCATCGATGCCGACGGGGTTGAGACCGTCGACCTGCTGGTCCGCCAGACGCGCGGCCCGGCGCGCAACCTTGCCGCCAACGCCGGCTATGGCACCGGCGAGGGCGTACGGGTCAGCGCCAGCTGGACGCATCGCAACCTGTTCCCGCCCGAAGGCGCCCTGTCCGCGGCGGTCGTGGCCGGCACCAACGAACAGAGCCTGCGCGGGCAGTTCATCCGCTCCAATGCCGGCCAGCGTGACCGTGCCTTCCAGGCCGGCGCGTCGGTGGCGCGCCAGCGCTTCGACGCCTTCAACGCAGAAACCATCAACCTCAACGCCAGCCTGGCCCGGGTCAGCACGCCGATCTGGCAAAAACGCTGGACCTGGTCGCTTGGCGGGGAACTGATCGCGTCGCGCGAAACGGCCTTCGACCCGGCGTTGGCGGCAGAGGACCGCGGCACTTATCTCATCGCCGCCTTGCCGACCCAGCTCGGCTATGACCGTTCCGACAGCCTGCTCGACCCGACCCGCGGCTTCCGCCTGGTCGCTCGTGCCAGCCCGGAAGCGCAAAAGCGCACCGGCGGATCGTTCGACGCCTATGGCCGCTTCCTGTTCGAAGCCAGCGCCTATTATCCGGTGATGTCGTCGCTGGTCATCGCCGGCCGCGCCCGGCTCGGGTCGATCGTCGGCGCGCCGCGCGACGAGATCGCACCCTCGCGCCGGCTTTATGCCGGCGGCGGCGGTTCCGTGCGCGGCTTCGGCTTTCAGCAGCTGGGGCCGCGCGGCGCCGACAACCAGCCGCTCGGCGGCCGCTCGCTGACCGAATTCGCCATCGAGGCGCGCTATCGCTTCGGCGATTTCGGCGTTGTGCCGTTCATCGACGCCGGCCGGCTGGGCGACGCCTCCACCCCGTCGCTGTCGGGCATGCGCTATGGCGTCGGCATCGGCGGGCGCTATTATACCAACTTCGGGCCGATGCGCGTCGACATCGCCACGCCGATCAACCGCCGCCCCGGCGAATCGCGCGTTGCCCTTTATATTTCGATCGGACAGGCGTTTTGACGGCGAAGCGGGTTCTGCTCTGGGTCGGCGGCGCCATCACCGGCCTCATCGCGCTGCTCGTCATCGCCGTGCTGGCGCTCGACACCGGACCCGGCAAGCGCCTGCTGCTTGGCCAGCTCGCCGGCTTCACCACCGCCAGCGGGCTGAATTATCGCGCCGGCGCCATCGACGGGTCGATCTACGGCCGCATGACCATCCGCAATCTTGAAATCCGCGATCTCGACGGTGTGCTGGTCACGGCGCCCTCCGTACTCGTCGACTGGCGCCCTTCGGCCCTGTTCGACGGCGGGCGCATCGCCCTTGCCGAAGCCAGCGCCGATACGGTCCGGCTGCTGCGCCGCCCCAACCTCAACCCGTCGGACCCCAATGATCCGCTGCTGCCCGACCTCGATATCGATATCGACCGGCTGCGCATCGATCATTTCCGCATCGACCCCGCCGTCACCGGACGCCGCCACGATGTCGGCCTGACCGGCGCCGTCAGCATTGCCGATGGCCGCGCCACCGT
The DNA here is from genome assembly GCF_011927825.1 of Polymorphobacter fuscus. Classification (NCBI taxonomy): domain Bacteria; kingdom Pseudomonadati; phylum Pseudomonadota; class Alphaproteobacteria; order Sphingomonadales; family Sphingosinicellaceae; genus Sandarakinorhabdus; species Sandarakinorhabdus fusca. Next base: position 1,020,358 of record NZ_JAATJI010000001.1, read on the forward strand.
GACGATTGACGCCAATGCCCGCCAGGCCGCCGGGATCGCCGGCGGCGACACGCTAGTGCTGCGCCTCGACGCGGTGCCCGCCGACAACCGCCTGCAGCTCGACGCGCGCCTTGCGGCCCCTGTCGCCGGCCTTGTCGATGGCTTCACCAATCTCGGTCGGCCGCTCGCCGCGCGCATTTCGGGTGAGGGCAGCTGGGCGAGCTGGCGCGGCACGCTGGCCGCGACCAGCGGCACCGCCCCGCTCGCCGATGTGGCACTGACCGCCGCCGACGGGACGTTCACCGCCAAGGGCCGCGCCAGCCCCGGCACGCTGCTTGCCGGCCCGGCCCAGTCGCTGCTGCGCCAGCTCGACCTGGATATCACCGCTCGCCTCGCCGACCGGCGGGTCGATGCCGTCGCCGCCATCGCCGCCGATGCCTTCACCATCGCCGCCAAGGGCCTTGTCGACCTGGGCGCCAGCCGCTTTGAAAATTTCCGTGTCGATGCCCGGCTGCTGCGCCCTGCCGCCATCGCGCCCGACCTGCGCGGTGACAATGTCCGCATCGCCGCCACCGTCGATGGCGCCTTTGCGACGCCCACGCTGGCCTATGACATCGCCGCCGACTCGCTGTCGTTCGACGCGACCACCGTCGAAGGCCTGACTGCCAGCGGCCGCGCCACCGTCGATGCCGACCGCATTCGCGTTCCGGTGTCCGCCCGGGCGCGCCGCGTCACCGGCCTCAACGCCGCGGCCGGCGGCTTGCTCACCAACCTCGCCATCGACGGCGATCTGGCCTGGGCCAATGGCCAGCTATTGTCCGATAACCTTCGCCTGCGGTCGGATCGGATCGATGCCACGGCCATCATCATCGCCGATGTCGCCAAGGGCAATTACGCCGGCACGCTGAAGGGCCGCGTCAACGATTATCGGGTCGAAGGGCTGGGCCGCGTCGATCTGGTCACCGATGCGCGGCTGGTCACGGCCCCCGGCGGCGGGTTCGGCCTGACCGGCACCGCCCGCATCACCACGCGCACCATCGACAATGCGTCGCTGCGCGAACAATTGGGCGGCAACGCCATCGTCACCGCCGGCTTCGGCTATGATCCTGCCGGCGCCGCGACGCTGCGCAACCTGCGGCTGACTGCGCCGCTGCTGCGCATCACCGATGGCAGCGGCAGCTACCGCACCGATACCGGCGCCATCGCACTGTCGGCACGTGCCGTATCGACCACCTACGGCCCCGCCACCATCACCGCCTCCGGCACCCTCGATCGCCCGGTCGCGCGGCTGCGCGCCGACCGGCCGGGCCTGGGCATCGATGTCCGCAATCTCGTTGCCGACCTGACCACCACTGCCGCCGGTTATCGCGTCATTGCCAGCGGCGCCTCCGCCTATGGGCCGTTGTCGGGCGATGTCGTCATCCGCACCGGGCCGCGGTTGACCATCGACATCGCCCGCGCCCGCGCCGCGGGCATCGATGCCCGCGGCCGCGTCACCCAGACCGCGGCCGGGCCGTTCGCCGGCGCCATCGCGCTCAGCGGGTCCGGCATCAACGGCAATGTCCGGTTGGCCGCCGCCGGCGCCAACCAGCGCGCCGATATCGATGTCCGCGCCCAGTCGGCGCGCATTCCCGGCGACGTGCCGATCACCATCGGCAGCGGCAGCGCCCGCGCCGCAGTCATCCTGTTCCCCGGCGCGCCGTCGATCACCGGCAGTGCCGACCTTGCCGATGTCCGGTCGGGCACGCTGCTGGTCAAGCGCGCGCGCAGCAATTTCGATTATCGCGGCGGCAATGGCACCGTCGGCCTTGTCGCCAATGGCAGCAGTTCGGCGCCGTTCAATATCGCAGCCCAAGCGCGGCTGACCCCGCAGCGCGTCGTCGCCAATGCCACCGGCGCCTTCAGCGGCATCGATTTCCGCCTCGCCGCCCCCGCCGTCGCCACCCGCAGCGCCGGCGAATGGCTGCTGGCGCCGGCCACCATCGTCTTTCCGCAGGGCCGCGCCCGCATCGGCGGGCGTTACGGCAAGGCCACCACGGTCAACGCCGTGCTCGACAGTGTCGATCTCGCCATCGTCAACGCCTTTGTTCCCGGCCTCGGCCTCGGCGGCAAGGCGTCGGGCACCGTCGATGCCACGCTGGCCGCGGTGCCGGTTGTCGATGCCCGCATCGATGTCGCCGGCTTCACCCGCACCGCCGCCTATACGATTTCCGCCCCCGTCGACATCGCCACCACCGCACAATTGTCGGACGCCGGTGGCAGCGTTGCGGCCGCCATCCGCCGCGGCGGCACCACCATCGGCCGGCTGCAGGCGCGGGTCGCGCCGCTGCCCGCCGGCGCCGGCCTTGCCGCGCGCCTCCAGGCGGCGCCGCTGTCGGGGGGCATCCGCTACGCCGGCCCGGCCGAAGTGCTGTGGGCGCTGACGGGAATTGCCGGGCAGGAACTGTCCGGGCCCATTGCCATCGCGGCCGATTTCGGTGGCCGGGTCGACCAGCCGCGGTTGAACGGCACGATCCGCGCCAGCGCCTTGCGGTACACCAACCAGGCCTATGGCACCGTCATCCGCGACATCGCGCTGACCGGCAATTTCACCCAGTCGCAGTTGCAGATCGCTTCGCTGACCGGCCGGGCAGGCGATGGCACGATCAGCGCCAACGGCACGCTCGGCCTCGATGCCGCCAGCGGCTTCCCCGCCAGCGTCAACGTCCGCTTCGACCGGGCCCAGCTGGCGCGCAGCGACGCGCTTGGCGCCCAGGCAACCGGGGAACTTGCCATCACCAACGGCCGCAATGGAGCGCTGATCACCGGTACGGTCACCATTCCCGAAGCGCGCTACGAGATCATCCGCCAGGGTGATTCCGCCGTGCCGCAGCTGACCGGGGTGCGCCGCAAGAATGCGCCGGTGGTGAAGGCCGCGGCGGCGCAAGCCCCGGCATTCGGCCTGGCCAGCGTCCGTCTCGACATTCGCGTGCGGGCCGACAACCGCATCTTCGTGTCCGGCATGGGGCTGGAGGCCGAATGGGAAACCGACATGCGCATCACCGGCACCGCCGCTGCCCCGCGCATCGTCGGCCGGCTCGAAATCGTTCGCGGCACCTACAGCTTCGCCGGCCGCCGCTTCGACCTGGCGCAGACCGGTGCGATCGTCTTCGACGGCGGCCCCTTCACCAATCCGGAACTGTCGCTGGCAGCAGAAACCACGGTCGAGGGCGTGACCGCCACCATCAACATCGGCGGCCGCGCCCAAAGCCCGCAGATCAGCTTCACCTCGACCCCGACGCTGCCGCAGGATGAAGTGCTGTCGCGCCTGTTGTTCGGGGAATCGGTCACCAACATCTCGCCCATCCAGGCGGTGCAGCTGGCGTCGGCGCTCAACTCGCTGCGCGGCTCGGGCGGCGGTCTCAACCCGCTCGGCAAGCTGCGCTCGGTGACCGGCATCGACCGGCTGCGCGTGCTGGGGGAAGACAAGACCACCGGGCGCGGCACCGCGGTCTCCGCCGGGCAATATATCGGCAACAACATCTATGTCGAAGTCATCACCGACGCGCGCGGCTTCACCGCCACCCAACTCGAAATCGCCCTCAGCCGCAGCCTTTCGATCCTCAGCGCGACCGGGTCGTTCGGTGGATCGAACGTCACCCTGCGCTATTCGCGGGACTATTGATGGCCGATCTGCCGACTTCCGACGCGACCGCCCAATCCCCGGCGGATTATTCCCTGGCGGCGTGGAAGGCGATCCTGCGCCGTGTCTGGAACGGCAATTCGGAACATAATCTCAGCCTGATGGCGGCCGGGGTTGCCTTTTACGCCTTTCTGTCCTTCGTGCCGCTGCTCGGCGCGCTGGTCATGAGCTATGGCCTTGTCGCCGACCCGGCGACCGTGTCGAAGCACATGAAGACCATTATCGATCTGGTCCCCGCCGACGCCGCCCGGCTGATCTACGAACAGCTGATCAACCTCACCACCACCGCCGCCAGCCGCAAGGGGCTGGGCCTGCTCATCGCGCTGGCCGTCTCCATCTACGGTGCCACCCGCGCATCGGGCGCGATCATCGCCGCGCTCAACGTCATCTATGGCGAACGCGACCGGCGCGGCATCATCCGCGGCACGGCGATCTCGGCACTGCTCATCATCGGCGCCATCGCCACCGGCATCGTCGGCGTCCTCGCCGCGACGATGATGGGCTATGCCCAGGACCTGCTCCGCAATTTCGGTGACGCCGGTCGGATGCTCGTCCAGCTTCTCACCTGGGCGATCGCCGGCGGGCTGTGCTGCCTGGCCATCGGTGCCATGTACCGTTTCGCTCCCGATCGTTCCGATGCCCGGTGGCGCTGGTTGAGCGTCGGCTCGGTCACCGCCACCGTCCTGTGGCTGGCGGCGACGCTGGGCTTCGGTTTCTATGCCTCGCGCTTTGCCGATTACAACGCCACCTATGGCTCGCTCGCTGCCGTCGTCGTGCTGCTGATGTGGCTGTATGTGTCGGCCTATGCCATCCTCATCGGCGGGCTGATCAATGCCGAAACCGAGCGCCAGACGGCAGTCGACAGCACCACCGGGCGGCCCCGCCCAATGGGCCGGCGCGGCGCCGTGGTCGCCGACATGAGCGCCGCGGTGGACAGCACGAAACCGACCTAGTTAACAAAGTCCGCCCCCGGGGCTTTGCCCTGCGCACCGATTGGGTTAACGTCATGTGGCTGGGGGGCAGCCGATGACGACTCCGCAAGACATTTTGCGTGCCCGGCCCGGCCCCGTCGGACAATGGTTGATGGATCGCGGCATGGCGCTGCTGCCCGCCGTGTTCGGGGTGCTGCGCGATCGCCGGCCGGTGTTCCGGGTCGGCAACACCTATCTCGTCACCCGCCATGACGATGTGCGCGCCGTCTTCGCCGCCGACGGTGCCTTTGCAGCGCCCTATCGCGACAAGCTCGACGTCATCATGGGCGGCGCGCCGTTCATCCTCGGCATGGGGGATGGCGACGACTATCGCGCCGGCCTCGCCGCGCTGCGCAGCGTCGTGCGGCGTGCCGACCTGCCGATGCTCGCCGCGCGGGTGGAGGCGCTGGCGACGGCGGCGGTGGCGGCGGCACCGGGCCGGATCGATGTTGTCACGCTGGTGCGCGGCATCGCCTTCGACATGATCGCCGAATATCTCGGCGTCACCCCGCCGGCCGGTGCCAACCTCCATATCTGGGGCACGCGATTGTTCGAATATCAGTTCGTCGCCGACGATGCCGCGCTGCGGGCCGAAGTGGCGCGCATCGCCCCGGCCATCCGCGACCATGTCCAGCGCGAGATCGACCGCTGCCGCAAGGCGCCCGACGGCCGCGACGATGTCATCGCCCGCAGCCTCGCCGCCCAGGCGGCCGGTATACCCGGCTTCAGCGACACGGCGATCCGCACCAATGTTGTCGGGCTGCTGGTCGGTGGCCCGCCGCAGCCGCCGATGGTGGTGCCGCAGGGCATGGAACAGCTGCTGCGCCGGCCGCCGGCACTGGCCGCGGCCCAGGCAGCCGCGCGCGCCGATGACGATGCGGCGCTCGCCGCCTGCCTCACGGAGGCGATGCGTTTTGACCCGCTCGCGCCCTGGCTGCCCCGCACTGCCGTCGCGGCGCGGACCATCGGCGGCCGCACTATCCCCGCCGGCGCCAGGCTGCTGGTCAGCATCGCATCGGCCATGCGCGACGATCGCCGCGTTCCCGAACCGCACCGCTTCGACCCCAGGCGCAGCCCCGACCAGTATCTCCACTTCGGCTTCGGCGTGCACCAGTGTTTCGGCCTGTGGATCAACCAGGCGACACTGCACCTGATGCTCAAGCCGCTGCTCAAACGGCCCAATCTGCGCCGCGCCACCGGTGCCGAAGGGCGGCTGCGCAAACATGGCGCCTTTGCCAGTTCACTGGTGGTTGCATTCGACTGAAACCGGATCCGGGGGGTTCACCATATGACGCATGCGATGCTGACCATAGCCGCCCGGATCCCGGTCGACCGCGTCGACGCCGCGCGCGCATTGCTCGATGGGCTCGGCAACCCGGCCGGCCCGATCGGCGCACTGATCGCCGGCGGCGATGGCGAGGCGTTCGTGCACTTCGCCAGCCTGCACGCCCTTCCGTCGCATTTGCCCGACCACGCCTTCATCGTCGGCGAACTGTCCGCCGATGGCGACGCCGACACCGTGCTCGAAACGCTCGCTGCTCGCGCCGGGCCGATGCTGCTGCCGGTGTTCCGGATCGCCGACCCCGAACTTGCCCTCGCCGGGCTGGCGGGCTTTCTCAAAGGCCATGTTGTCCCCATCGGCCATGGCCTGTTCGACCGGCCGGGCCTTGCCTTTTCGGGCGTCCCCGGCCTCACCGTCACCCGCATCCAGCAGGAAGACGCGCTTGCCGAAAAAGTTGCCGGCCTGCTCGCGCATCCCGACGATTTCGTCTCGGCACTGGCCAGTCTCGATCACGTCAAGCGGGCCCTTGCCGCCGACCCCGAATGGCGCTGGGCGCTGGAAGCGCCGCCGCCGCCCCCCGCCGCGCCGGCAAAGGAACCGGGCCTTGTCGGCAAGATCGTCGCGCTCGCGCCCTCGCTGGTCACGACCTTCCTGTGGCCGCTGCTGCTCGTCGCCGCGCTGGTGTCGCTGTGGATCGCCTGGCCCGCCGTGCCCTGGTCGCTGACCGTCGCCATCCGCTTTGTGCTGCTCACGGCGGCGCTGGTGCTGCTGATGACGCTGGTGGTGGTCGGGCTTGCCTATACCGAATTCCGCCGCGGCGAGGACCGTGACTGGACCTCCGAAGCCGCGCCGACGCTCGATCAGGCACAGCGCATGTTCGCGCACGAAAACGCCCCCGGCTATGCCCATAACCACATGATGTCGCACACGGTCCGCAAGCCGGGGGCGCTGCGCTTTGTCACCATCCGCCTCGCCTTCTGGGCGATTGCCCGGCTGACGGCGCTCAACCCCCGTCCGGGCCATCTCGGCGACATCGGCACCATCCATTTCGCCCGCTGGGTCACGCTTCCCGGCACCCGCGACACGATCTTCTTTTCCAATTTCGGCGGCAGCTGGGAAAGCTATCTCGAAGATTTCATCACCCGCGCGAACGAAGGGCTGACCGGCGTCTGGTCGAACACCATCGGCTTCCCGCGCACCCGCAACCTGTTCATGGATGGCGCCACCGACGGCGAACGTTTCAAGCGCTTCGCCCGGCAAAGCATGGCCTATACGCCCTTCTGGTACAGCGCCTATCCGACGCTGACGACCGCCAATATCCGCACCAATGCCCTCATCCGGCGCGGCCTGCAGGCGCGCACCGAATCCGAGGCGACGGAATGGCTGTCGCTGTTCGGATCGAGCCCGCGCCCGGCCGCCAAGCTCGACACCACCCAGATCCAGAGCATCGTCTTCGGCGGGCTGGGCTTCAAGCCAGAAGGCCGGCTGCTCACCCTGCGCTTCGGCGCCGATGTCGCCGCCAATGTCGCGGCGCTCGGCGCGCTGCTGCCGCACCTCAGCTTCAACGACGGCCGCTATATCGAGGCGGAGGCGGTGATCACCCTGGCGCTGGCACCGACCGGCCTCGAAAAGCTCGGGCTGCCGGCCGAAGCGATGGACAGCTTCCCCGCCGCCTTCCGCCTCGGCATGTGTGGCATCGGCCGCGACCGCATCCTGCTCGATGACCCGACCTGCGCCGAATGGTGGTGGGACAAAAACGCCGTCGATGCAGCGCTGCTGGTCTATGGCGACACCATCGATGCCGTCGCCCGGTTGTGCAGCTGGATCGATACGCAGGTCGCCGCCGCCGGCGCGGTCGTCGACCGGATCGACCTGTCCGCGGTGGGCGACAAGCTGACCGACCGCAAGGAGCCCTTCGGCTTTGTCGACGGCGTCTCGCAACCGGCGATCCGCGGCACCTATCGCGGCCTGCGCAATGCCGACCCCATCCACCTCGTCGAACCGGGGGAGATCATCCTCGGCTACCCCGACAACCGCGGCAGCATCCCGCCCGGGCCCCTGCTCGATGCCCGCTTCGACCCCGACATGATGCTGCCGATCGCCGGGGCGAGCCATGGCTTTGCCGACGCCATCAAGTCGAACCCGCGCATGATCGGCTTCAACGGCAGCTACCTCGTCATCCGCCAGCTCGAACAGGATGCCGACGGCTTCTGGGACTATTGCCGGCGCCAGGCCGAAACCTTCGCGTCGCGCTTTCCGGCACCCGCCATCTGCGACGCCGAATTCATCGCCGCCAAGATGATGGGGCGCTGGACCGACGGCAGTTCGCTGGTGCGCAATCCCTATATGTCGGCGACCCGACTCAAGCAGCTCTATGGCTCGGACAGCGCGGCGGCGACGATGCGCGAGTCGGCAAAGCCCGAAAATGCCGAGGCAGCACCTGTCCAGCCGGGAGACCGCGTCGGCACGGCAACGTCGAAGATGCGTCCACCGCAACCCGACAATGATTTCCTGTTCGGCACCGAGGACCCGCAGGGGCTGCGCTGCCCCTATGGCTCGCACGTCCGGCGCGCCAACCCGCGCGACAGCCTCAGCCCCGGATCGATGGAGCAGGTCGATATCACCAACCGCCACCGCATCCTGCGCATCGGCCGCGGCTTTGCCGCAAACGGCGACCGCAAGTCCGGGCTGATGTTCATGTGCCTCAACGGCGATATCGAACGCCAGTTCGAATTCATCCAGCAGACCTGGATGGGCAGCACCAAATTCCACGGCCTCGACGCCGAAACCGATCCCATCGCCGTCACCGGCCTGCCCGGCACCAACGGCTTCACCGTGCCGGTCCGCACCGGCCCGGTGGCGCTTGCGCCGATGCCGCGCTTCATCACGTTGCGCGGCGGCGGCTATTTCTTCGTCCCCGGCCGCCAGCTGATCCGCTACCTCGCGTCGGGCAGCGTGCTGACGCTTTGAGGCTAGCAACGCCGAATCGAAGAGCTCGCTCATGAGCGAGATTGTTTGGACAGCGATCAGGGAATCAACCGGTCCGCCCGCAGCGTCTCGAACAGCGCATAAAATGCATCATCCGTCGGTTGATACGCCGTGAAACCCAGCCGCCGGCTCTTGCCCATGTCGGTCACCACCTCGATCGGCCGGCCCAGATCGGCGTCGGTATGCCAGGGCGAAGCCAGCCGCGTCAGCTCGGGCTCGGCCAGCCCGTGCCGCGCCGCAATCTCCCGCCACAGCCCGGCATCATCGGCCATCTGCGTCTCGAGCGGCCGCACGACGCCGTCGAATTCCTCCGCCTTCACCCCGAACCAGTCCGCAATACGTCCCCACATCCAGCTCCAGCGGAAGACGTCGCCGTTGACGACGTTGAAGGCCTGGTCGCGCGCCGCCGGTGTCGTCGTCGCCCACAGCATGTGGCGGGCCAGCAGCCGCGCGTCGGTCATGTCGGTCAGCCCGTGCCACTGCACCGCCGAGCCGGGAAAGCGGAACGGCCGCCCGGTTTCCCGGCACAGCACCGCATAGGCCGCCAGCGTCGTCCCCATGTTCATGGCATTGCCGACCGCCTTGCCGATGATCGTGTGCGGGCGGTGAACGCTCCAGCCGAAGCCGTCGCGCGCGGCCGCTTCGAACACTTCGTCTTCCTGGGCGTAGTAGAAATTCTCCACGTCGAGCCGCGCCTGTTCCTCGCGGAACGGCGTTTGCGGCAGGACGCCCTGGCCATAGGCCTCGAACGGCCCGAGATAATGTTTGAGGCCGGTGACCAGCGCCACATGCCGCACGCTGCCAGCCGGCCGCAGCGCATCGAGCAAATTGCGCACCATGGCGCCGTTGACGCGGATATTCTCGGCTTCGCTCGCCTGCCGCGACCAGGTGGCGATGAACACCGCGTCCGGCGCCACCCCGGCCAGCGCCGCCGCCAGCCCCGCCGGATCCTGCAGGTCGGCCGCCACCGGCGTCACCCCCGGCTGCGGCAGCGGCCGGCGCGCCAGGCCATGCACGGCCCAACCTTCCGTCGCCAACAGCTGCGCCGTGGCGCTGCCGACGATCCCGCTGGTGCCGACGACGAGTGCGGTTCCGGCCATTGCAAAGTCCTTCATCAATTCGTCGTCGTACGGCGCGATGGCACGCGCGCCTAATCTTAACCGCGACCCTGCGACAATGCGGTGCTAGCGCGCCTCGAGCTGCGCCATCCAGTCGGCCGGAACGGCGCCCGCCGGTCCCGGCGTCGGTTGCGACCGCGGGTGACTGGTCGGCGGCGCCAGCGCTACGCCGCGCACTTCGGCGTCGAGCGCATAGTTCCAGAACCAGTCCTCGCCCGGCTCGAACGACTGCATCACGGCGTGGCCGGTGGCGTGAAAATGCGCCGTCGCGTGACGGCCCAGCGACTGGTCGCAGCAGCCGACATGGCCGCAGGCGGCGCAGCGGCGCAGGTGGAACCACCAGTTGCCGTTCGCCGTGCATTCGACACATCCGGGGCCCGAAGGCGGCGCCGCCGGGTTGATATCCCTGGTCATCGCATCCCTCCCATGCCCGTTTCAGCGCAAATTGGTGCGCGCCAGTTCCAGGATCTCGTCGCCGCGGCCGTTGAGGATCGCCTTGATCATGTAGAGGCTGAAGCCCTTGACCTGCCTGGCCTCGATCGACGGCGGCAGCGTCAGTTCCTGCGGCGCCGTCTTCACCGCCACCAGCGCCGGGCCATCATGGGCGAAGGCCCGGGTCAACGCCGCCGCGATCTCGGCCGATTCGGTGACGTTGATGCCCAGCACCCCCGCCGCTTGCGCGATCATCGCGAAATCGGGGTTGGCCAGCTTCACATTGTCGTCGAGGAAGCCTCCGGCCTTTTGTTCCAGCGCGACAAAGCCCAGTTCGCCATTGTCGAAAATGACGATCTTGACCGGCAGCTTCAACTGCCCGAGCGACAGCAGGTCACCCATCGACATGGCGAAGCCGCCGTCCCCCGAAAGCGCGATGACCTGCCGGCCGGGATGCGCCGCCTGCGCCCCGATCGCCTGCGCCATGGCATTGGCCATCGACCCGTGGTTGCCCGAAAACAGCAGCCGGCGGCGGCCGTTGACGGCAAGATAGCGCGCCGCCCACACGGTCGGCGTCCCGACATCGGCGGAAATGATCGCGTCGTCGCTGGCGAGTTCGCTGACCAGCTGTGCCAGATATTGCGGATGGATCGGCCGCCCCGGCGCCGACGGCCGCGCCAGATCGTCGAGCCCCTTTCGCGCCTCGCGGTAATGCGCGACCGCCTTGTCGAGAAAACCCCGGTCGTCGCGGCGCTCCAGCCGCGGCAGCAGCGCCGCGATGGTTTCCCCGACATCGCCGACGATGCCGAGTTCGAGCGGCGCGCGCTTGCCGAGCTGCGACGGGTCGCGGTCGACCTGCACGACCCTGGCATTGGCGGGGTAGAAATCACGATAGGGAAAGTCGCTGCCCAGCATCAGCAGCAGGTCGCAATTCTCCATCGCCTGGTAACCCGACGAAAATCCGATGAAACCGGTCATGCCGACGTCGAAGGGATTGTCCCATTCCAGATACTCCTTGCCGCGCAGGGCATGGACGATCGGCGCCCCCAGCCGGTCGGCGAGCGCCACCACCGCATCATGCTGGCCGGCACAGCCGCTGCCGCACAGCAGGGTCACGGCATCGGCCTGCGCCAGCAACCCCGCCAGCCGGTCGATGTCGTCGGCGCAGGGCACCAGCCGCGGGGCATTCAGCGCCGGAAAGGCCCCGGTTGCTGCCTTGGGCGCCGGCAGCAGCGCGACATCGCCCGGCACCACGATCACCGCCACGCCGCGCTTGCCGATCGCGGCGCGCATCGCCCGGTGCAGCACTTCGGGCATCTGCGCCGGGTTGGTGACCAGTTCGACGAAATGGCTGCACTCGCGGAACAATTCCTGAGGATGCGTCTCCTGGAAATAGCCCAGCCCGATTTCCGACGACGGAATGTGCGCGGCGATCGCCAGCACCGGCACATGGTTGCGATGGCAGTCGAACAGCCCGTTGATGAGATGGAGATTGCCCGGCCCACAGCTGCCGGCGCACACCGCCAGTTCGCCCGTCAGCGCCGCTTCGGCACCGGCGGCAAAGGCCGCGACCTCCTCGTGCCGGGTCATCATCCAGTCGATCCGCCCCAGCGTGCGCAGCGACTCATTCAGCCCGTTGAGGCTGTCCCCCGTCACCCCCCAGATCCGCCGCACGCCGGCGTTGGCCAGGGTCAGGGCGATGATGTCGGCGATGTTGCTGGCCATGGGGCGGATCCTTCGTTGGCGTGGCTGTCGTGGCGATCAGGCCGGCTGCTGCCACGTCCGCCGCCACGACAGGGGCGCTGTCCCGACATGGCGGCGGAACAGGCGGGACAGGTGCGCCTGGTCGGCCAGCCCCGCAGCGCCGGCGATGGTAGCCAGACTCCAGTCCGTCGTCAGCATCAGCGACTGGACATGGCGGATGCGACGGCGCGTGACATATCCATGCGGCGTATCCCCGGTGCTCGCCTTGAACGCCCGGCACAGATGCCCGGGGCTCACCCGGACCAGCGCCGCCAGTTCGGCGACGCTGATCGCGCGCTTCAGATTGGCGGCGACATGGCGGTCGATCGACCGCAGCTGCCACGGCGCCAGCCCGCCGCTGCGGCACTGCGGCACCGGCGCCGGCGCGGCCACCGTCGCCAGCAGTTCCGACAGCCGCGCCAGGCAATCGCGCACCGCATCGATATCGTCATCCAGCGCCGCGGCGGCGCCGGCCACCAGGCTGGCGGGATGGGCACTGCGCATATCGAACGCGACGGCGCGGCTGGCCATGGTGATCTCCGGAGGCGACATGGCCGTGATGATAGGCAAGGTCGCGCATGGCTCCATTGAACAGCGGTTGAGACCGGCTATTGCTTGGGTCGCGTGCCGCCATACCGAAGGATAGGCTCAGGCAGGCGTCGCCAGCCCCTCGCGCACCAGTGCTTCCCAGCACCGCACCAGGTCGGCCAGCGACCGTGTCCCCATCTTGCGCATGACGCTCGAGCGATGCAGCTTGACGGTGATTTCCTGGATGCCGAGTTCGCCGGCGACCTGCTTGTTCATCAACCCCGAACAGACCAGCGCGATCACCTGCCGCTCCCGCGCCGTCAGCCGTTCGTACCGTGCCTGCAGGTCCTGCGACCCCGCCTCGGTTTCGCGCCGGGCGCGGTCGCGTGCCAGCGCCGCGCCGACCGCATCGAGCATGTCCTGGTCACGGAACGGCTTGGCGAGGAAATCGACGGCGCCGGCCTTCATCGCCTGCACCGTCATCGGAATGTCGCCATGCCCGGTCATGAACACGATCGGCACATGGTCGCCGCGCGCCTGCAGGATCGCCTGGAACTCCAGCCCGCCGATCTGCGGCATGCGGATATCGACGACCATGCAGCCGGCACCCGCGGGCCATCCCGATTGCAGGATCGCCTGCGCTGAACCATGGACCACGGTGCGCATGCCGACCGAGCGGAACAGGCTGTCGAGCGACCGCGTGACCATCTCGTCATCGTCGATGATGACCACCAGCGGCGTGTCGTCAGTCATCCCGGTAGGTCCGCATTGTCATTCCGCTCCCGTTTCGGGGCCTACAAAGCACAGGCCCAAACCATAGGATAGGTGCCACGCGCACGGCGATGACCTAAAAGCCCATGGCGCGACATCCTTCGACGCACCACCGGATTCCTGTGCATGACACCCGACCTGGCCATAGCGATCGTCGATGACGATGCCCTTGTCCGGGCCGGGATGAGCAGCCTGATCCGTTCGCTCGACCTGTCGGCCACGACCTTCGCCTCGGCAGAGGATTTTCTTGCCGGCAACACCCATGGCTTCAGTTGCGTCATCTCCGACGTGCAGATGCCGGGCATGTCGGGGCTCGACCTGCAGCGGGCGCTGCAGGTCCGCGACGCAGGCCTGCCGATCATCCTGATGACGGCATTCCCCGAAGCGCGGGTGCGGCTGCAAGCGCTCGACCAGGGTGCCGCCGGCTTCATCGAAAAACCCTGCGATCCCGACGCGCTGATCGTCACGCTCGAAGCCGCGCTCGCCAGCGGCCGCCGGGCGCGCTGACAAACACCCGGCCGGCCGCGGCAATGGTCGGAACCTTCAAGCCGCCGCACCCTGCGACAATCGCCGCGCCGCGATTCATGGTCATGTCGCGTCGACGCCGGCGTCTCCGTCGCCCCCCACCGATCGCCGGCGTCACCCACTGCCAGGCCGCACCGCACGCCATGCGGCGCCATGACCGGCATGACGAACGCGGTGCCGATCGCCATGGCGCCGAAACGCGTGAACCGGACGCATGCTTGCCACACGCCGGTCGCTCGACCGCGGCAGCTTTGCGCCGCGACCGGCCTAGCCCATAAGTTCGCGCACGTCGGTCAGCCGGCCGGTCACCGCCGCCGCGGCCGCCATGGCCGGGGACAGCAGATGGGTGCGCGCACCGACACCCTGCCGGCCGACGAAATTACGGTTCGAGGTGGAGGCGCAGCGTTCCCCCGCCGGCACCTGATCGGGGTTCATCCCCAGGCACATCGAACAGCCGGGTTCGCGCCAGTCGAACCCAGCCTCGATGAAGATGCGATCGAGCCCTTCGGCCTCGGCCTGGCGCTTGACGAGGCCGGACCCCGGCACCACCAGCGCCTGACGGATGCCGGCGGCGACGCGCCGGCCCTTCGCCACCGCCGCGGCCACGCGCAGATCCTCGATACGGCTGTTGGTGCAGCTGCCGATGAAGACATTTTCCACCGGCAACCCTGCCATCGGCGTGCCCGCCGCCAGCCCCATGTACTCGAGGCTCTTCGCCGCGGCGGTGCGCTTGCCTTCGTCGGCAAAGCTGTCGGGGGCGGGCACGCGGTCACCGATCGCTACCACATCCTCGGGGCTTGTCCCCCAGGTCACCAGCGGTGAGATACTGGCGCCGTCGATCACGACAGTCGCGTCATAGGTGGCGCCGGGGTCGGTCGGCAGCGTCCGCCACCAGGCCAGTGCAGCGTCGAGCGCCGCGCCCTTCGGCGCCCGCGGCCGCCCGGCAACATAGGCAAAGGTCTTGTCGTCCGGCGCGACCAGCCCGGCGCGCGCGCCGGCCTCGATCGCCATGTTGCAAACCGTCATCCGGCCTTCCATGCTCATGTCGCGGATGACATCGCCGGTATATTCGATGACATAACCCGTGCCGCCGCCGGTGCCGAGCCGGGCGATGACCGCCATCGCCACATCCTTGGGAGAGATCGAGAACCCCAGGCGGCCGGTGATCCGCACCTCCATCGCCTTCGACTGGCGCAGCAGCAACGTCTGGGTGGCAAAGACATGTTCGACTTCGGACGTGCCGATGCCGAAGGCCAGCGCGCCAAAGGCACCATGGGTCGCGGTATGGCTGTCACCGCACACCAGCGTCACGCCGGGCAGGGTAAAGCCCTGTTCGGGCCCGATGACATGGACGATGCCCTGTTCAGGCGCATCGATGGCAAACATCTCGACCCCGAAGTCGCGGCAATTGGCAGTGAGCGCGTCGAGCTGCGCCTTCGACATCGGATCGAGGATCGGCAACCGGCGGCCCTCGAAGACCCGGGCCGTCGTCGGCACATTGTGGTCGGGCACGGCAAGCGTCAGATCGGGCCGCCGCAGACGGCGCCCGGCCAGCCGAAGCGATTCAAATGCCTGCGGCGTCGTCACTTCGTGGATAAGATGACGATCGATGAAGATCAGCGCCGTCCCGTCGTCCAACCGACGAACGACATGATCATCCCAGATCTTGGCGTAAAGCGTGCGCGGCGTATCGATCATCCCCGCCTGTTGCCCCCAAAACCACGCGCCTTCAAGCGCCGGGTGCCGGGACACATCCACGTCTGGCTGGGGCGGCAGGATTCGAACCTGCGAATGCCGGTACCAAAAACCGGTGCCTTACCACTTGGCGACGCCCCATCGCTGCGACTGCGACCTAGGTCAGCAGCGCTTGCTCGGCAACCCGAAAACCATCGCTGCGACGCCGACAGCCGTCACTCTGCCGGTCGGCCGGCGGGCACGAAGCGCGTCAATGCCATCACCACCGCATAGGCAATGAAGCTGACGACCAGCCAGCCAAAGGCAGTGCCGGGCCATAGCAGCGCCGCCAGATTGGGAAGCGCCACCAGGCCCAGATAGATGACAAGGCCGCGCGGCCAGCCGATGCGCGCGTAGAGGTGATGATGGAAATGGTCGCGGTCGGCGTGAAAGGGGGACCTCCCCCCGGCGATCCGCACCGCCATCAGCCGGATCGTGTCGAAAACCGGAATGGCGAACAACAGCGCCACGTCATCGGCGCGCATCGCCGTCCCTTCGTCATTATAGACGTAGATCGCGAGCAGCCCGAACAGCGCCGACAGGGCGTAGCTGCCGCCATCGCCGAGGAACAATCTGCGGCGCAGGTTGAAGACCAGCAAGACCAGCAGCGCCGCGCCCGTCGCCAGCAGCACCGGCAGCAGCAACAGGGCGCCATGGGCGGCATGGACGGTCAGCACGGCCGTCCAGACGAGGCCGCAACCGACGACGATACCGTCCTTGCCATCCGCCATATTGACCGCATTGAGCAGGCCGACGAGGCACAACAAGGTGAACGCCAATCCGACATAACCACCCAGTACCATGCGATCGGCATCGGCAAAGCGCAGCGCCAGCACCTGGAAGTCGGTCGCCGATGCCACCACCACGCCCAGCGCCAGCAACGCCAGCACCAACCGGATCACCGGCGGCAGATGCACGCGGTCATCGGCCACGCCGATCGCGAACATCGCCGCCACCGCCGCCGCCAGCCACGCCAGCTGCGGGTCACCATAATGGGCAAGGGCCAGCAGCGACCCCACGACCGCGGCTGCCGCGACAGCAATACCGCCGACGAGCGGCGTCGCCCGGGCATGAATCTTGCGGCCGCCATCGGGATGGTCGAGAAGGCGCAAGGCCCTGCCGATCCGCATCGCATTGGCACCGACCAGCGTCGCAATCCCCAAACCGAGAAACGCAGCGATCGCGAAAAGCAACAGTGTCGACATCCGCGCAGTCTTCTCCGGTCACCGGCTTTCTACGAACCCCTCTAGTCTCGATGGCCATTGGCGCGCAAGAGTGTGCAACTACGGTGTAATGGTTATCAATAAATGAAAATTCTCGTGACCGGTGCGGCCGGGTTCATCGGTGCCCATGTGGTGCGCGCCTTGCTTGCCAGGGGCGAAACGGTCATCGGCATTGATAATCTTAACGATTATTATCCTGTGATCCTCAAGCAGGCGCGGCTGGAACGATTAATCGGCCGTCATGACGATTTCCGATTCGTCACTGCCGATTTTGCGGACAGCGCCGCGCTGCACAGCGCCATTGCCGGTGAATCGATCGACCGGATCATCCACCTCGGCGCCCAGGCCGGCGTGCGCTATTCGATCGACAACCCCCGTGCCTATGCGCACAGCAACCTGGCAGGGCAGCTCGAAATTCTCGAACTGGCGCGCACGCTGCAAGTCCAACACCTTGTCTATGCGTCGTCGTCTTCGGTCTATGGCGACGCGGCGCGGCTGCCGCTCGATGCGGAGGATCGCGCTGACCGGCCGGTCAGCTTCTATGCCGCCACCAAGAAGTCGAATGAGTTGATGGCCGAAAGCTATGCCCATCTTTATCGCATTCCCACGACCGGCCTGCGCTTTTTCACCGTCTACGGCCCCTGGGGCCGGCCCGACATGGCGCTCTGGCGCTTCGTCGAGCGGATCTTTGCGCAGACACCGTTGCCGATATACAACAACGGCGCGATGAAGCGCGACTTCACTTATATCGACGATATCGTCGCCGGCGTCCTGGCGGCGCTCGACCGCCCCCCCGCCAGCGACGGTGCGCCCAAGCCGGGAGGCAGCACCAGCCCGCATGCGGTCTACAATCTCGGCAACGACGATCCGGAAGAACTCGGCCGGCTGGTGGAATTGATCGGCGACGCCTGCGGCATCACCCCGGTTCTCGACTATCTGCCGATGCAGCCCGGCGACGTCACCGCCACCTGGGCCGACATCGGTCCGGCGCGCCGCGACCTGGGCTATGACCCGGCCACGCCGCTGGCGGTCGGCGTGCCGGCCTTCGTCGACTGGTATCGCAGCTATACCGGAGCCATATCGCGGCGATGAGCAAGTCGCTGCGCCTGTCCGAAAAATGGTTCAACCGCGGCCTGTGGGTGATCGCGTTCGTCTTTGCCGGCTTCCTGATCGGGCTGGGCAACGTCATCGTCGGGGACCTGCCGCAGGTCGACGGCCGGATCGAGCGGGAACAGTTCGTCGACCGCGCCGCGGTTGCGCCGCTGCGGCTTGAACGCGACGCCGCCATCGCCCGCGCCGAAGCGGCACAGCCGCCGCTCGACCAGGCCGAATTGCAGCTGCAGGCCGCGTCGCAGGCCTATCTGTCGGGGCGCGAGACCTTCCAGAACTGGGTCGCCACCCGCACCGCCACCGAACGGCCGGGGCAGGATACCGAGCTCGTCGCCCGCACCGCCCGCCTCGATGCCCTCAAGGCCGCGGAGGACAAGGCGCGCAAGGATGCCGAAGCGCAGCGCCAGATCATGCTCGATGCCCGCCAGGCGCAGTCGCGCGCCGAAGCGCGGCTGGTGCCCTACACCGACGCCGCGCAAAAACGCTACGAAGCGGCGCTGCAAGCTTCCGAACTGCGCGTTTTCGGTTACCGGCTGGCACTGACCCTGCCGCTGCTGGTGATCGCCGGATGGCTGTTCGCGCGCCGGCGCCAGTCGAAATACTGGCCGTTCGTCTGGGGCTTCATCCTGTTCGCGCTGGTGGCGTTCTTCGTCGAACTCGTGCCCTATCTGCCCAGCTATGGCGGCTATGTCCGCTTCGGCGTCGGCATCATCGTCACCGTCCTCGTCGGCCGCTATGCGATCATCGCGCTCAACGATTATCTCGCCCAGCAGCGGCTGCAGGAAGCGCAGCCCAACCAGGCACGCCGCGACACGCTGAGCTATGACGCGGCCCTCGCCCGGCTCGACAAGGGGGTCTGCCCGGGCTGCGAACGCCCTGTCGACCTGAAAGACCCGGCCATCGACTTCTGCCCGCATTGCGGCATCGGCCTTTACGACCATTGCCACGCCTGCAACACCCGCAAGAACGCCTTTTCGCCCTATTGCCACGCCTGCGGCACGCCGGCGAAGGCGGCCTGAGCCATGGTGTTCGATCTCGGCCAGGCCCTGCACCGCAAGGCCGAGCACGAATCGGCGAGGCTCGACGATTTCGGCTTCCGGCTCCGCGCCCGCACCATGCGGCTGCTGGCGGACGCGCTCGGCCGGGATCCGGTGCCGCTGGTCGCCGCGATCGCGCTTCACGACGACGACCATATCCTCGCCGACCTCGGCGACGACGCCCGGGCCGCCTATCGCATCGCCCTCGCCGAAGCGCGCACCCAGCTCACCGCCGAACTGGGCGACCCCTCGCCGCACCGGCTGGCCTAGCCTGCAGCGTCGAGCACCCGCCGCGCCGCCTCGACATGCAGCGCCTCGACCATCAGGCCTTCGAACGTCGTGACGCCCCGCCCCGCTGCAAGCCCTGCCTCATAGGCGGCGATCAGCCCGCGCGCCGTCGCCACTTCGGCGTCGCTCGGTGAAAACACCCTGTTGCACGGGTCCACCTGCGCGGGATGGATCAGCGACTTGCCGTCGAACCCCAGCATCCGGCCCTGTTCCGCCTCCGCGATAAAGCCCGCAGCGTCGCCGATATCCCCGAACACTCCGTCGATGGCCAGCACCCCCGCCGCCCGCGCCGCCAGCACGATCGCCGACAGGCTGTGGAGCAGCGGCGTCCGCGCCGCATCGGGCCGGCAGCGCAGGTCCTTGGCGAGGTCGTTGGTCCCCGCCAGCAGCGCCGCCACCCCGGGAACAGCCGCGATCCGCGGCGCCGCCAGCACGCCGGCCGGCGTTTCGATCATCGCCCAGAGCGGCACACCGCCGGCCGCTGCCACCGCGGCGGCCGCCGATTCGGGCGACTCGACCTTGGGCACCACCACCCCGGCAAAGCCCGCCGCCGCCGCAAGGTCCGCCGCCGACCACGGCGTTCCCAGACCGTTGACACGCAACAGCAACTGCTTCGCGCCCCAGCCACCGGCTGCCAGCGCGGCCACCGCCGCCGCGCGTGCCACGTCCTTGGCATCGGGTTGCACCGCGTCTTCCAGATCGAGAATGACGCAATCCGCCGCCAGTGTTCGCGCCTTGGCCACCGCGCTTTCGCGATTGGCCGGCAAATACAGGGCCGATCGTCGCGCCGCCGCTTTGTAGGTCATCGTTCCTCCTCGATTCGTCTATTCTTGCCGTGATGGGCTATAACGCCAGCCCGTGCTGTTCGGAGCAACACCCAGTGACCCTCGGAATCTTCGCCGCCGTCTTTTTGCTGCTGGTGCTCGCCGCCCTGTCCCAGGCCGTGGTCGTCGTGCGCCAGGGGCATGAATATACGCTGGAACGCTTCGGCCGCTTCACCATGGCGCTGCGCCCCGGCTTCAGCCTGATCATCCCCTTTGTCGATCGCATCGGCCGCCGCATCAACATGATGGAACAGGTGCTCGACATTCCGGGGCAGGAGATCATCACCAAGGACAATGCCATCGTCGCCGTCGACGGCGTCGTCTTCTACCAGGTGCTCGACGCCGCCAAGGCCGCCTATGAAGTCGCCGATCTCTATTCGGCCATCGTCAACCTGACGACGACGAACCTGCGCACCGTCATGGGGTCGATGGACCTCGATGAAACCCTGTCGCAGCGCGACGCGATCAACGCCCGCCTGCTGACCGTCGTCGACGCCGCGACCAACCCCTGGGGCCTCAAGATCACCCGCGTCGAGCTGAAGGACATCCGGCCGCCCGCCGATATCGTCAACGCCATGGGCCGCCAGATGAAGGCCGAACGCGAAAAGCGCGCCAACATCCTCGAGGCCGAAGGCTTGCGCGCGTCCGAAATCCTGCGCGCCGAAGGCGCCAAGCAATCGCAGATCCTGCAATCCGAAGGCCGGCGCGAAGCCGCCTTCCGCGACGCCGAAGCCCGCGAACGCGCCGCCGAGGCCGAAGCCAAGGCGACCTCCATGGTCTCCGCCGCCGTCGCCAGTGGCGACCCCCAGGCGCTCAACTATTTCGTCGCGCAAAAATATGTCGATGCCATGCAGGCCTTCGCCACCTCGCCCAATGCCAAGACGGTGTTCATGCCGTTCGAGGCTTCGGCGCTCGTCGGCAGCCTCGGCGGCATCGGCGACTTAGTCCGCGCCGTCCGCCCCGATGTCGAAAACGCCGTCACGCCGCCGCCACCGCCGCGCCGCAAGATGCCGTTCGAATGATCGCGCTGATCAACCCCTGGGGCTGGGCGATCCTCGCCGCAATTCTTGCCGGCGCCGAAATGGCGGTGCCCGGGGTGTTCATGATCTGGCTCGCCGGCGGCGCCGCCGCGACCGCGATCGTCAGCGCGGTCTTCGACATCGGCTGGGAAGCCCAGCTCGTCATCTTTGCCGCCTTTTCGATCCTTGCCGTCATCATCGGCCGCAGCCTGTTCGGGGAGGACGTGTCGCAGCCCGCCGACCCGGCGCTCAACCGCCGCGGCGAGCGACTGCTCGGCACCAGCGTCACCGTGACGGAGGCGCTGCACAATGGCCGCGGCCGCGTCCAGGTCGGGGATTCCGCCTGGGCCGCCGAAGGCCCGGACCTGCCCGTCGGCGCCCGCGCCCGCATCACCGGCATCGAAGGCGCGACACTGCACGTCGAGCCCGATTGATCGCGGCGCTCAGGCCGCATCCCACCCCGCCAGCCGGCCGCGCAGCTTGCCCAGCGCCGCCTTCTTGATCTGGCAGACCCGCGCTGCTCCCACCCCCAGCACCTGGCCGATCTCCTCCAGATTCAGCTCCTCGACGAAATACAGTTGCAGCACCATCGCCTCGCGCTCGGGCAGCGTCTTCACCGCCTCGGCGATCGCCGCCTGCATCGACCGCGATTGCAGCTGGTCATGGGCGTCGGGCGTGTCGTCGGCGAACCAGTCGCTATGGTCCGAATAGACATCGTCGATCGACTCGACCTGTGCCGAATGCGTCGCCGCCATGGCGGTGCGATAGGCTTCGACGCTGATCTCCAGCTTTTCCGCCATTTCCGCGTCGGTCGCCGCCCGCCCGAGCAGGCCTTCGAGGCTCGACCGCACCTGCCCCCATTCGCGCCGCCGCCGCATCGCCGACCGCACCAATGTCGCGCCCTTGCGCAGCTGGTCGATCATCGCACCGCGAATGCGCATCGTCGCATAGGTGGCAAAGGCGGCATGGCCGCGATCCTCGAAAGCCCGCGCCGATTCAACGAGGCTGACCATGCCGATCTGTACCAGATCCTCGACATCGAGCGCCGACGACACCCGGCCATGGACATGCCAGGCGATCTTCCTGACCAGCCCCATATGCGTCGACACCAGCCGTTCCGGATCGGTCCGCGCCAGCCGCGCCGGCGCATACAGCGCCGGATCGAGACCAAGTCGTGCATCCATGGATCAGTCTCCTGCAACAAGTTGGGGTTGGGACGCGTCGGCGCCGCCGCGGATTCCTGCCGCGTCGGCGCCGCCGGGAACTCCTGCCGCGTCGGCGCCGCCGACGATCGCCACGACATCGATCGTGCGGTCGTCGGGGATCTCGCTGAACGCCAGCACCACGGGCTGCGGCAGCCGCACGCGCAGCAGCGCCCATAGTGGCCGGCGCACCAGCGGCACGGTGACGATGGCGAAGCGTCGGCCTTCGGCAACCAGCGGGGCGGCGGCCGCCGACACGGCCTCGCCGACCCGCGCGCCCAGGTCGGGGTCGAACGGCCATGCCGAGCCGCCAGCAGCGCGCACCGCATTGGCGAGCAGGCCTTCCAGCCCCGGATCGAGCGCGATCGCCGCGACGGGTTCACGCAGGCCCGCGAGCGTCTGGACGATCGCCGCGCCCAGCGCCGGGCGGATGATCTCGGTCAGTTCGGCGGGGTCGGGCGACCGCGCCGCGTTGTTGACGAGCGCCGAGACGATGGCGCGGGTGTCGCGCACCGGCACGCCTTCCTCGACCAGCCGCTGGAACACGCCGGTCACCGTCGCCAGCGGCAGCAGCTTGGGCACCAGCGCCCCGGCCAGCGCCGGCGCTTGTTCGGCGAGCGTGTCGAGCAGCGCCTGCACCTCGTCCTGCCCGATCAGGCGATGGGCATGGATCGACAGAAGATGGTTGAGATGGGTGCCGATCACCGAAGCCGCATCGACGACAGTATAGCCCGCCGCCGTCGCCAGATCGGCCTCCTCGGGCGCGATCCAGCGCGCCGGCAGGCCGAACGCCGGGTCGGTCACCGGCCGTCCTTCGATGGCAGCACTGACCGGCCCCGCCTCGATGGCGAGGACGTCGTCGGGAAACGCCAGATCCTCCCCCACCGTGACGCCGCCGATGGCGATGCGATAGGCAAAGGGGCTGAGCGCCAGATCGTCGCGGACGCGCACCGGCGGCAGCACGAAGCCGAGTGCCTTCGACAATTGCCGCCGGATACCGGTGATCCGCGCCATCAGTGGCGCACCCCGGCCTTCATCGACCATCGGCACCAGTCCGAAGCCGATATCGAGGCTCGCCGCCGCCGTGTCGGACACTTCGGCCCAGTCGATCGTCGTCGGCGCCGCCTCCGTCGCCTCGCTGACGGCGCGCACCGCCGGCGTTCGCAGCCGCCACGCGATAAGGCCGGCGCCGGCCGCCGCCGGCAGGATGACCAGCGCCGGCATCCCCGGAAGCAGCGCCAGCAACGCCAGGATGACCGCCACCGGCAGCCAGTTGCCGGCGCCCGAAAACTGGCTCGTCACCTGCCCCGCCAGATCCTGTTCGGAACCGACCCGCGTCACCACCATGGCCGCGGCGATCGACAGCAGCAGCGCCGGCACCTGCGCCACCAGCCCGTCGCCGATGGCGAGCAACAGATAGACCCGCGCCGCCTCGCCGATGCCCAGCCCGTGCTGGACCGTGCCCAGGATCAGCCCGCCGACGATGTTGATGGCGAGGATGAGCACCCCCGCCACGGCATCGCCCTTCACGAACTTCGACGCGCCGTCCATGCTGCCATGGAAATCCGCCTCGGTCGTCACCTCCAGCCGCCGCGCCCGCGCTTCGTCGGCGGTCAACAGCCCGGCGTTCAGATCGGCGTCGATCGCCATCTGCTTGCCCGGCAGCGCATCGAGCGTGAAGCGCGCCGCGACTTCGGACACGCGCCCGGCGCCCTTGGTGATGACCACCAGGTTGATGATCATGAGGACGGCAAAGACGAAGATGCCGACGACATAGTCGCCGCCGACCAGGAACGCCCCGAACGCCTCGATGACATGCCCCGCCGCGCTGGTTCCTTCATGGCCATGCACCAGCACCACGCGCGTCGAAGCGACGTTGAGCGAAAGTCGCAACAGGGTCGCGAACAGCAACACGGTCGGAAAGGCCGAAAAATCCAGCGGCTTCCTGGTGTTGATGGCGACCATCAGCACGATCAGCGACACGCCGATGTTGAGGATGAAGAACAGGTCGAGCAGCACCGCCGGCAACGGCACCACCATCAGCAGCACCAGCAGCAGGATGGCGACCGGCAGCAGCGCCGCCCGCGGATCGAACCGAAGCGCAAGCCCCGCCATCAGCTCAACGCCGCCAACAGCATATAGGCCAGCCGCGCCTGCGCAGCGTCCACACGAACCTCCCCCCGCCGGGGGGAGGTCGGACTCGCGTTTTCGCGAGCCGGGAGAGGGGCATCGCCGGCAGCCCCCGCCCCCAGCTTCGTCTCGAACCGCGCATAGACCTCGGCCACCGACCGCGCCGACCCGTCCTTGTCGAAAAATACGCCGCGGTTCGCCGCCGCCGCCGCCGGCAGCAGCGTCGCCGCCGCCATGTTGGGCACCGACGCCAGCGCGCCGAGGAACTTGGCAGCGCCGCCGACCCCCAGGAAGTGCGCCATATACAGGTCGGTTGACCCCATTGCGCGGCCCAGCGTCGCCTCCAGCCGATGGCCATTGTCGCGCGCGAATTCGCCGGCCATCAGCGCCGCCGCCTCGGCATTGTCGCGCAGCGCCAATATGGTCTCGCGTGTCGCGCTGCCGGCCTTTGCCGCGCCGCTGGCGATGGCCTCGGCGGCCCAGCCCAGACCATGCGCGGCCCCATGTTTGCGCACCGTGTCCAACCAGGTGCTGCTGGTGAACTGGTACAGCCCGCGCGCGCTCGACGTCCTGGCCTGCGCCTGTGGGTTGAGCCCCGACTCCACCCGCGCCTGCGCCATCAGATAGGAAAAATCGACGCCCGTGCGCTCTGCGGCCTCGCGCACCGCCGTGGCGACGCTGCCGACTCCTTGCGAAATTCCCGCGATCGTCCCTGCAAAGTCCATCGAAACCCCCTGAAAGCCCGCTCAGCCGCTCACGCCCAGCGCCCGTCGCGGCCATAGGTCAGCGCCGGCGGCTTGCCGGCGATCGCCTGCACATTTGCCAGCCGCTTCTCGACGCTCAGCATCTTGGCGCGGGCGCGCAGCATCGCTTCGGCATTGAGGTCGCGCGCCTGCTCGAGCAGCGCCCGCTGCGGCGCCGCGCCGGCGGCGACATCGGCATGGACGGCGCGCAGCGCCGCCAGCTTTTCCGCCGTCGCCGCCTCGATGGCGCCGGCATCCTCCGCCGCCAGCGCCGCCAGCTCGGCGCGGATGGCATCGTTCAGCCGGTGAAAGCTGGCCGTTTCGGCGTCCGGGGGCGCGTCTGCCATGGTCAGCGCCCGCCGCCGCTTTCCAGCGCGATCATCCTGGCCGCGATCGCGGCCGGATCGGGCTTGTACGTCCCCGCCGCGATGGCGTTGCGCAGCACCTCCACCCGCGCGCTGTCGACCGGCGGCGACGCCGCCATGGCACGCACCACCGCGCCGGCGGGCGCCTTTGTTGCCGGCCGCGGGCCGGTCGCGGCCGGCTCTACCGCCATCGGCCCGCGCGGCGTGGCTTCCATCCCCTGCGCCAGCAATCGCGGCAGTTGGCCACGTCCGATCCCGTCGATCATCTCCATCTCTCCCTGCATCCCGCCCCGCGAAGGGGCCACAACGCCGTTAACGGCCATTCACCATGTTGCTTGAATCGCGCAGCCGCACATGCCCGTCGCTTCCGATGAATCCGTAAAGCCGCCGCCCGCCGGCCACGGCGCGGAGCGCCACCCGGCCATCGCGGGAATCGCTTTCCGCGACGCTGTCCATGCCGATGACAAAGCCGTCGCCGCCGGCCTCCAGCATCACCCGGTCGCCGCGACGCACCGCGGGCGCGTCGGCAACCCGGCGCGGGATCGCAGCCTCGCCTGGCAACGGCGCGGCGCCGGTGCCGCCTTCGCCCACCGGCACGAACACCTGCCATTCGGGTGCCGCGCAGTGGACGGCGACGCTGCGCCCGCCCGGTGCCCAGGCGAAATCGGGCCGCGCGCACGCCGGCAGCAACAGCCGCGGATCGACCAGCGCCGGCTGGCCAGCAAAGGCTTCGACGTGCGCTTGCAGCACCTCCGGCGCCATCAGCCCGGCGGCGAGCAGCAGTAAAGGCATTGTGACCATCGGTCGTTATCCTGTCCGGGCCGCACCGCGCCGCCCGTGCCAGACCCCAAGCAAGAAGCGGGCCAGCTGAAACCACCAGGGCCGCCGACCGGCAATGGACCCGCCGGCCGGCACCATCTTGCCGCCCGGCCGGCACCGCGCTGCCGCCAAATGCCCCGGCGCGGCCCCCCGTCCGTCCGCAAAGCCACTTGGCACGGGCTTTGCATTGTCCCCGGCATGACCGGACCCGACCTCCTCGACGCCCAGCTCGGCCCCCATGCCGCCGCCCTCAGGCTGCGGTCGCAACGGCTCGACATCATTGCGTCGAACATCGCCAATGCGGCAACGCCGGGCTACAAGGCCCGCGACATCGATTTCCGCGCGTCGCTGGACAGTGCGACGACCGCATTGCGCTACCGTGTCCCGGTCCAGGCCTCGCTCGACGGCAACACCGTCGAGCTTGCCACCGAACAGACCGCATTTGCCGAAAATGCCGTCAACTATCGCGCCTCGCTCAGCTTTCTCACCGGGCGCATCCAGACGATCATGGCTGCCCTGAAGGGCGGCGAATGAGCCCGCCCGTGAATTCCGGCTTCTCCACCTTCGCCATCGCCGGCCGCGCCATGGCGGCGCAGCTGGTACGGCTCAACGCCATCGCGTCGAACCTCGCCAATGCCGGCGCCGTGGCGGGCACCGCCGACACCGCCTATCGCGCCCTGCGCCCGGTGTTCGCCACCCGCTACGCCGGCCAGGCCGCCACCGTCGATGTCACATCGGTCGAACGCACCGGCACGCCGGACAAGCGCAGCGAGCCCAATCATCCACTTGCCGATGCCGATGGCAATGTCTGGACCGCTGCCGTCGACCCCAATCAGGAGCTTGTCGAAATGGTCGAAACCCAACGCCAATATGCCAATAACGTCGAAGTGTTGACGACCGCCAAGGCGCTGGCGCTCGACACGCTGCGGCTGGGCCGCTGACATGAGCGTCACCGCCATCCCCGGCGTCCGCACCGTCGAAACCGGCGTGCCGAAGCCGCCGAAAAAGACGCTCGACCAGTCCGACTTCCTCGCCCTGATGGGTGCGCAGCTGAAGAACCAGGACCCGACCAAGCCCGTCGACAACACCGAATATGTTGCCCAGATGGCGCAGTTTTCGACCGTGTCCGGCATTGCCGAGACCAACCGCAGCCTCACGGCCATCGTCGAACGGCTCGATCGCCTGGTCGCCGCCACCCCTTCCGCACCCTCGGCACAAGGACCCGCAGCATGACCTTTTCCACCGCCATGTCGGGCCTCAACGGCGCCCAGACCGAGCTTGCCACCATGGCCAACAACATCGCCAATGTCGGCACCAACGGCTTCAAGCGCAGCCGTGTCGCTTTCGGCGACATCATTGCCGCCTCGCCCAGCCAGAACCCGTCCCGCACCATCGGTTCGGGCACCTATGTCAAGGCGGTGGCCCAGCAGTTCCAGCAGGGCGCCATCGAAACCTCCGACAGCGCGCTCGACCTGGCGATTTCGGGCCAGGGCTTCTTCACCGTCCGCGCCGGCGAAGGCGATGGCGAAACCAGCTTCACCCGCAACGGCGCCTTCGGCGTCGACGCCGATCGCTATGTCGTCGACGCCTCGGGACGTCGGCTGCAACTGTTCCCCACCACCACCGATGGCAGCGTGCTGACCACCGATCTCGGCTCCACCATTCCGGCGCGGCTACCGCTGACCTCGGGCGATCCGCGGCCCACCGGCCTCATCAAGCTCGCCGTCAACCTGCCGGCCAGCGCCACCATCATCCCGGACCTGCCGGCATACAGCGCCGGCAATCCCTATGCCTTCGATCGCAACGACCCCGCGACGTTCAACAATTCGACGTCGACGACGATCTTCGATCCGCTCGGCAATCCGGTCCCGGCCAATGTCTATTATATCAAGACCGCGGCGCCCTCGCCCGGCCAGCCCGACCATGAATGGACGGCGCGGGTATTCGTCGGGCCGACCGAACTCCAGGTGGCCGGGGTCAGCGGCATCAACATGCGCTTCGATGCCAATGGCGCGCTCGTCGCCCCGGCAGCGCCGGTCACCTTCGACCCGTTCGGACTGCCCGGCGCCGGCATGACCACCGGATTGACGCTGGATCACGGCGTCGCCACCACGCAATTGACCGGCGGCTTCAGCCGCATCAGCGTCGAACAGGATGGCTATGCCGCCGGCCAGCTCGAAAGTATCCTCGTCGATGGCAGCGGCACGCTCAGCGCCAGTTTCAACAATGGCGAGATCCACACCATCGGCAAGGTGGCGATCGCCAATTTCGCCAGTCCGCAAGGGCTGAAGCCACTGGGCGATGCCCGCTATGTCGCCACGCCCGATTCCGGCAATCCGATCACCGGCGAAGCCGGGCGCAACGGGCTGGGCAGCGTCCGGTCGGGCAGCCTCGAACGCTCCAACGTCGATCTCACTGCCGAACTCGTCGGGCTGATCGCGGCGCAGCGCAACTTCCAGGCCAATGCCAAGGCGATGGAAACCGATTCCGCGCTGCTCCAGACCATCATCAACCTGCGGCAGTAAGCGGGTCTCAACGCAATCGGGGAAGCGGCCGTGACGATGCGAATTATGTCGACCAGCAAGGAACAAGGCGCGCGCGATGCAGCGCATCGCAACCGACGCGGCGACGCAGCCGGGCGGCAAACGGCGCGCCGCCGCGCAGCGGGCGCCCGCAGGGCGATCCCGGCCGCTTCGCCGGTTGGGTTGAAACCCTGATGGACCGCCTCATCTATACGGCGCTGACCGGGCTGGCGGCGCGGACACGGTCACAGGCGGTGATGGCGAACAACCTCGCCAACGCCCAGACGACCGGGTTTCGCCGCGAGATCGTCGCCGCCGAAGGCCGCTATCTGACCGGCGGCGCAACCCCGGCGCGGGCACAGGCCGGCGCCTTCAGCGTCGCCACCCCGCGCGAAAACGGCAAGGTCGCCGCCACCGGCCGCGCGCTCGATATCGCGCTCGGCGGCAATGCCTGGCTGGCCATCCAGGGGCCCGTCGTCGCCGGCAATCCGACCGAGGCCTATACCCGCCGCGGCGACCTCGACATCAGCACGTCGGGCATACTGCAAAATGGCGACGGCCGCGCCGTGCTCAACCAGAATGGCGTGCCGATCACCGTGGCCGCCGGCGCCAGCCTCACCATCGCCCCCGACGGCACCCTGACCACGCGCACCAACGGCATCGACGCCAATATCGGCAGGCTCAAGCTCGTGGCGGCGCGCGCGCTGGAAAAGGGCGCCGACGGCATGTTCACGTCGAAGGACCCGCTGCCCGTCGACCCCGATGCCCGGTTGGCCAGCGGTGCGCTCGAAACCTCCAACGTCCAGACCGCCGGCGCGCTCGCCGAACTTGTGGAGGAATCGCGCGGCTTCGAAGTCAACGCCCGCCTGCTGACCATCGCCAAGGACATCGACGAGCGCACCGCACGCCTGATGGCCTTCGAAAGCAACTGAAGGAACCCGCCGCATGACCAGTGCCCTGCAGATCGCCCGCTCCGGCCTCGACGCGCTCGACCAGAAGATGCGGACGATTTCCAACAACCTCGCCAACGTCAACACCACCGGCTTCAAGCGCGATCGCGCCGCCTTTGTGACGCTGATGTACCAGGATCCGCGCCAGGCCGGCACGCCGTCAGGCGGCGACAGCCAATATGCCACCGGGCTCGGCACCGGCACCGGCGTGCGCGTGACCGGCACCGAGCGCATCCACAGCCAGGGTGCGCTCAACCAGACGAGCAACGCGCTCGACCTGGCCATCGAAGGCGAAGGCTTTTTCGCCGTCGTGCTGCCGGACGGGACGCAGGGCTATACCCGCGACGGATCGTTCAAACTCTCCGCCACCGGAGAGATGGTGACCAATTCGGGGCTGCGGCTGGCAACGCCGATCACCATTCCCGATGGCGCGCAATCGGTCACCATCGCCCCCGACGGCACGGTGTCGGTGACGGTGCCGGGCCAGACGGCACCGGTCGAAGCCGGGCAGATCCAGGTCAGCCGCTTCCTCAACCCCGCCGGCCTCGCGCCGCGCGGCGACAATCTCTACGTCGAGACCGCTGCCAGCGGCACCGCCCAGACCGGCACTCCCGGCGCCGAAGGGGCCGGGTCGCTGCGCCAGGGCGCGCTGGAAGGCTCCAACGTCTCGACGGTGCAGGAACTCGTCGACATGATCGAGACCCAGCGCGCCTATGAGGTCAACGCCAAGGTCATCAACGCCGCCGACGAAATGTCGAAATATGTGACGCAGAATGTCTGACCGGCGCCCCCTCGCGCTGCTGGCATCTGTGCTGTCGCTGGCGCTGTCCGGCTGTGCCGACGAAGGCTTCGGCCGTGCGCCCGGCGTCGCCGCGACCCTGCCGCCGCCACCGCCGCCACCGCGACCGACCAGCGGCAGCCTCTACGACCCCGCCAGCTTCACCAGTCTGGTCGGGGACCGCCGCGCCCGCCGCGTCGGCGATCTCGTCACCATCCTGCTTACCGAACGCACCCAGGCGCGCAAATCGGCAACCTCCGACGCCAGCCGCGACAGCCAGACCGCGCTCGCCTTGCCCGATGCGTCGCCGTTCAACCTTGTCCCCAAGAGCCTGACCTCGGGCGGCACCAAACAGAATTTCAAGGGCGCCGGCTCCGCCGCGCAGGACAACCAGTTGTCGGGCGCGATCACCGTCACCGTCGCCCGCGTGCTGCCCGGCGGCGTGCTGATGGTCGCCGGAGAAAAACGCCTCACCCTCAACCGCGGCGAGGAACAGGTGCAGTTGACCGGCCTCGTCCGCGTCGACGATCTGGGTCCGGACAATAGCATCGTCTCCAGCCGCGTCGCCGATGCCCGCATCCGCTATTCCGGCACCGGCCAGATTGCCGACCAGAGCCGCCAGGGCTGGCTCGCCCGCTTCTTCACCAAGGTCGCACCGCTGTGATCCGCCTGTTCCTGCTGCTGGCGCTGCTCGCTGCCCCGGCGCATGCCGAGCGGATCAAAGACATCGCGCGCTTCGCCGGCGTCCGCGCCAATGCGCTGACCGGCTATGGCGTCGTCGTCGGACTCAGCGGCACCGGCGACCAGAATCTGGAATTCACCATCCAGTCGCTCAAATCCGCCACGGCGCGCCTTGGCGTCCTCATCCCGCCCGGCATCGCGCCGCAGTTGAAGAACGCCGCCGCGGTGATGATCACCGCCGAACTGCCGCCCTTTGCCAAGCCCGGCCAGCGGCTCGATGTCACCGTCTCGGCACTCGGCCAGGCCAAGTCCCTGCGCGGCGGCACGCTGCTGCTGGCGCCGATGCAGGGCGCCGATGGCGAAGTCTATGCGCTGGCGCAGGGCAATCTGGCCGTCGGCGGTTTCGGTGCGGAGGGCAAGGACGGGTCGAAGATCGTCGTCGGCACGCCGTCATCGGGCCGCATCCCCGGCGGCGCCAGCGTCGAACGCGCCGTCGCCTCGCCCTTTGCCGGCGATGCCGCCCTGCGGCTCGACCTGACGGAGCAGGATTTCAGCGCGGCACGCGCGGTCACCCAGACGATCAACCGCGCCATGGGCAGCATCGCCACCACCGACGACGCCGCCACCATTTCCATCCGCGCCCCGGCCGACACCGCCGCGCGCATGGCGCTGGCGGCGCAGATCGAAAGCCTGGAGGTCCGGCTGGCGCCGCCGGCCGCACGCGTCATCGTCAACGCCCGCACCGGCACGGTGGTGATCGGCGGGGAGGTCCGCATCCTTCCGTCCGCCGTCGCCCATGGCAATCTGACCGTCCGCATCACCGAAAACCAGCAGGCCAGCCAGCCCGGTGCCTTTGGCGGCGGCCGCACCGCCGTCACCCAGCAATCGACGGTGGAGGCGGCGGAGGCACCCGGCCGGATGCAGATGTTCCAGCCCGGTGCCAGGCTTGGCGACATTGTCGATGCCGTCAACGCGCTCGGCGCCGCGCCAGGTGACCTGGTCGCCATATTGGAGGCGTTGAAGGCCGCCGGCGCGCTGCGCGCCGAACTGGTGGTGATCTGATGGACCTTGCAACCGCAAGCCCGCTGCCGTTGCCGCGCGTCCGCAGCGAATGGCCGCCGGCCGCGGCACGCCCGGCCGGCGATGCCGCCCGCCAGGCCGAAGTCGCCCACCAGTTCGAAACGCTGATCGCCGAGACTCTGCTGCGGTCGGCCCGCGCCGCCGCCCTGGGCGATGACAGCCTTGGCGGCAGCGACGCCGCCGGTGCCGACAATGTCCGCGCCATGGTCGACCACGCCCGTGCCGAAGCCATCGCCCGGGCCGCGCCGATCGGCGTCGCGCGGCTGTTGATGGCCGACACCCCGCGATGATGGACCTGCTCGCCATCGGCGCCGCCGGCGTGCGCGCCTTCCAGTCGGCGCTGACCCAGGTCGGCGACAATGTCGCCAATGCCGACACCCCGGGCTATGTCCGCCGCAGCGTGCGGATGACCACCGGCCCGGCCGGCGCCGCCACGCCGCTGTCGCGCGACGCCAGCGGCGGCGCCGGCGTCACCGCAAGCGCCATCGTCCGCGCCGGCGATGCGCTCGCCACCAACAGCGCGCGCGTCGCCGCCGGCGACCATGCCCGCTATGCGGCACGCAGCGAATGGCTGGACCGTCTGCAGGGGGTGATGACCGCCAGCGACCTCGACGCGCGGCTCGGCGGCTTCTTCGATGCCGGCACCGACCTTGCCGCGGCGCCCACGTCCACCGCCGCCCGCACCATCTTCCTCGATCGCACCGAACAGGCGGCTGCCGGCTTTCGCAGCCTCGGCACCGGCCTTGCGACGCTGGCCGACGACATCGCCAGCGCCACCACCGAGGCGACAACGACAATCAACGCCATCACCAGCGCGCTGGGCCGGGTCAATTCGGAACTGCGGCGCACCCAGGACGGCGGGTCCGCCGCCAACGGCCTGCGCGATGACCGCGACCGCCTGCTCGCCGAACTCGCCGGCCATGTTCGCATCTCCGTCGAAGACGGCCCCCGCGGCACGGTCACCGTCCGGCTCGGCACCGGCGGTGCGGCGGCGCTGCTGGTCGCCACCGATGGCGCCGCCACCCGCATCGGCGTCCGCGACGGTGCCAATGGCGCCGAAATCGTGCTCGATCCCACCCATGCCGCCATCGCCGTGCGCCTGCCCGCCAGCGGCACGCTGACCGGCCTGGTCGAAGCCGCCCGCCAGGTCGCCGCGGCGCGCACCGACATCGACGTTCTCGCGACCCGGTTCGGCACGGCCGTCAACAGCTGGCACGCCGCCGGTGCCGACGCCAACGGCGACCCCGGCGAACGCCTGCTCGCCACCCGCGATCTCACCATCATCCCCGGCCGCGCCAACGCCGGCCAGGCAGCGCTCGATCTCGGCATCGCCGACGACACGCTGCTGGCGGCCGATGGCTATGTCATGCGCCGCGACGCTGCCGGCTGGACGCTGGCCCGCACCGACGGCAGCGCCAGCGTCTGGGGGCCCGGCGCCCTCACGCTCGATGGCGTCACCGTGCGCCCCGGCAGCGGCGCGCGCGACGGGGACAGCTGGACCCTCGCCCCGGCGGGTCCGGCCTCGGCCCTGTCGCTGCGCCCGATCGGCCCGGCCCGGCTGGCGGTGGCCGATCGCTTCCTCACCGACGCCGCCGCCGGCAACCGCGGCGACGCCCAACTGCTGCTCGCTGCCGACCCCGCGGCGACCGGCTTCGCCCCTGCGGCGCCCTATCGCGTTACCGTCACCGGCCCCGGCGCCGGCATCCTCACCGACATCGCCACCGGCACCACGCTGGCCACGCTGATGCTCGACGGCAGCACGATGACCGGCGCCGGCTTCACCTTCACGCTGGCCGGAACACCGGCGGTCGGGGACAGCTTTCGCATCCTCGCCACCGGCGCCGGCAGCAACGACAATGGCAACGCCCGCGCGCTGGCGCATGTCCGCACCGGCATCGGCCCCGGCGGCACCTTCGAAGCAGCGCTCGACGCCCGCCTCGCCTCGGTCGGTTCGCAACTGTCGGAAAGCAAACGCCTCGAGGCAACGGCATTGGCGGTCCGGGACGACACGGCCGCCGCCGCCGACGCCATCACCGGCGTCGATCTCGACCGCGAAGCCGCCGAACTGACACGGCTGCAGGTCGCCTATCGCGCCAATGCCCAGATCCTGTCGGCGGCGCGCGACATGTTCGATACCATGCTCGGGATCCTGCGGTGACGCAGGTCAACACCCGCGCCGCCCACCTCGCCGCCGTGGCGCGGATGGGCGACCTCAGCCTGCAGCTCGACGGCCTGCAGGGCCAGATCGCCCGCGGGCGTCGGATCGAAACCCCGGCGGATGACCCGGTCGCCTTTGCCCGGGCAGCGCTGCTCCACCGCGAGCAGGCCGCCGCCGCCGCCACCCAGCGCGGCATCGACGCGGCCACCCGCCGTCTGACCGCGACCGACACCGCCATCGAAAGCCTCGACGGCGTCGTCCAGCGCGGTCGCGAACTCGCCCTTCGCGCCAACAACGCTACCCTGTCCGCCGCCGACCGTGAGACCATCGCCACCGAACTGCGCGAACTCGAGGCCCAGGCGCACGGCCTCGCCGACAGCCGCGACAGCGACGGCCAGCGCCTGTTCGGCGGCGCCCTGGGCGATCGCCCCGCCTATATCGTCGATGCCGATGGTGTGGCGCACTGGCAGGGCGGCGGGCGCGCGCCGGCGCTGGCGCTGGCGCTGGGCAGCAGCCAGCTTGCCAGCGCCAGCGAAGGCCCCGCGGTGTTCGGCGTTACCGACGCCATCGCCGGCACGCGCGACCTGTTCGCCAGCTTCACGGCGTTGCGCGCCGCCCTGGCCGAGCCCGATCCCGAAGCACGCGGCGCCGCCATCGCCACCGGCATCGGCGATTTCGACACCCATGTTTCCCGCCTCGCCGATGCCCGCGGCGTGCTGGGGGCGCGGCTGGCGCGGCTCGATTCCGAAACGACGCGGCTCGACAAGGCAAAACTCGCGACCGAAACCGACCTGTCGAAACTGGAAAGCCTCGACATGCCCGCCGCCATCGCCCGGCTGCAGCGCCTGCTGACGGTGCTGGAAGCCGCGCAGGCCAGCTTCACCCGCATCACCAACCTCAGCCTGTGGGACCAGCTGCGCTAACCACCGTTAACCCTGCCGCAGGCTAAGCCCGGCCGCCGCCTCGCCGTAACTCCTGATCGACGCCAGCACGCCATCCGGCCTGGGTTGAGGGAGAGACGGCGCTTCCATGATCTCGGTTCTGGGCCTTGTCGTGCTGATCGTCATGGTGTTCGGTGGCTTTGCGTTGACCGGCGGCAACCTCGGCGTGGTGCTCCACGCGCTTCCCCATGAGATGCTCATCATCGGCGGGGCGGCTGCCGGTGCAACGCTCGTCGCCACCGACCTGAAGGGGATCAAGGCGATGGGCGCCGGCTTTGCCGCCATCGTCAAGGGCCCGCGATACAAGAAAGCCGATTACAGCGCCGCGATCTTCCTGACCGCGCGGCTGATGAAAATGTTCCGCAACGACGGCGCGGTGGCGGTCGAACCGCATATCGAGGACCCCGGGTCGAGCAGCATCTTCGCCGAATATCCGCAGTTCCTGAAAGACCATGTGTTCGTGCACCTGGTCACCGATTCGATCCGCCTGCTGGTCGTCTCCACCGGGACGCTCAGCCCCTATGCGGTCGAGGAGGTCATCGATACCGCGATCGAGACGCATCACACCGCCGCGCTGAAACCCGTCGAGCGGTTGCAGACCATGTCCGACGCGCTGCCGGCGCTCGGCATCGTCGCTGCTGTTCTGGGCGTCATCAAGACCATGGCGTCGATCGACAAGCCGCCCGCCATCCTGGGCGCCATGATCGGTTCGGCGCTCGTCGGCACGTTCCTCGGCGTGCTGCTCAGCTATGGCATTGTCGGTCCGGCGGCGGCGCGGTTGAAGGCGGTGCTGGAAGCCGATGG
Organism: Polymorphobacter fuscus; assembly: GCF_011927825.1. Lineage (NCBI taxonomy): Bacteria > Pseudomonadati > Pseudomonadota > Alphaproteobacteria > Sphingomonadales > Sphingosinicellaceae > Sandarakinorhabdus > Sandarakinorhabdus fusca. Next base: position 1,056,785 of record NZ_JAATJI010000001.1, read on the forward strand.
CGAAATCTACCTTGTCGTTCGCCGCGTCATCGTCGCCAGCCTGAAGGGCCAGCCCCAGCCGCTGGTCATCGAAGCGGCCCGCACCGCCATCGGGCCGGACAACCAGCCGAGCTTCTCCGAAGTCTTCGACGGCCTCAGGGCCGCGCGCTGATGCGAGCGCCGCGGTGAAACCCGAAGGTTCGATCGAACCCGAAATCATCATCAAGCGGGTCAGGGACAAGCACGGCGGCGGTCACCATGGCGGCGCCTGGAAGATCGCCTATGCCGATTTCGTCACGGCGATGATGGCGTTCTTCATGCTGTTGTGGATCATCGGCGCCACCAACGATGACCAGCGCAAGGGCATTGCCGATTATTTCACCCCGACGGTCATCCAGATGAAGAACAGCGGCGGTTCCAACGGCATCATGGGCGGCCGGTCGATCCAGGCCGACGAAGGCTCTGCGCCCCATGTCGCGGTCACCGGGCCGCGCCCCGTGGCGGCGTCGGGCGGCGGCACTCCTGTCGGCGCCAATGCCATTTCCAACGACAAGCACACCGACGCCGGCAAACGCTGCGCCGCCGACGAACGCCGCTTCCGCATGGTCGAACGGCTGATCGCCGCGCGGCTGGCCGGCGACCCGACGCTGCAGGGGCTGAAAGGCCAGGTGCGGCTGATCCGCAACGACGACGGCCTGCGCATCGACCTTGTCGAACGGGCCGATTTCGCCATGTTCGGTGCGGGCACCAGCGTGCTGGGCGCCGAGGCGGCGCTGCTGGTCCGCAGTGTTGCCCAGGCGGTGGCACCGACGCCCAACCAGTTGACGGTGCGCGGTCATACGGATTCGATCGGCTATGCACGCGGCGGCGGCAGCAACTGGAGCCTGTCGACCGCACGCGCCGACGCCACCCGCCGCGCCCTGGTCGATGCCGGTGTCCCCGAAAGCCGGTTCCGGCGCATCGAAGGCGTTGCCGATACCGACCCCTACAACCCCGCCGACCGCACCGATCCGCGCAACCGGCGCATCAGCATCACCGTCCTCAACGCCGGCGCGAACTAAGCCCGGTCAGGCCTTCAGCAGCCGCGGGTCGACCGGCAACCGGCGCAGCCGGACCCCGGTCGCCGCCGCGATGGCATTGACGACGGCCGGGGTGACGGCGGTGGTGCCCGGCTCCCCGATCCCGCCCGGATCGTGGGGGCCGGCAACGATATGCACGTCGATGGCCGGAACCGCATCGATCCGCAGCGGCAGATATTCGTGAAAATTGCTTTCCACGACACGGCCCCTGGCGACAGTGATGTCGCCGTGCAGCACCGCGGTCAGCCCGTACAGCAGCCCGCCTTCGACCTGTGCGACCAGCGTGTCGGGGTTGATGACCAGCCCCGCATCGACGGCGCTGGTGATGCGATCGACCTTGACCGAACCATCCGGAGCAACGCTGACCTCGGCCACGGCTGCCATATAGGATCCAAAGGCCTTCTGGACCGCAACGCCGCGGCCGCGCCGGGCGCCCGGCGCCTGCCCCCAGCCGGCCTTGTCCGCCGCCAGCCGCAGCACCGCCGCCGCGCGCGGTTCGTTGCCCAGCATCGCCAGCCGGAACGCCACCGGGTCGGCACCGGCCCGCGCCGCGAGTTCGTCGATGAAGCATTCGACGGCGTAGATGCTGTTGTTGGGCCCGACACCGCGCCAATAGCCGACATTGACGGCCACCGGTTCGGACCGGACGTAGCGCACCTCCTGATGCGGAATATCGTACAGCAACTCGGTCGCGCCCTCGACATTGCCGCGGTCGAGCCCGTCCTTGGGCGGCTGGCCCGACATCCGCGCCTGCACCGACCCGGCCGCGACCCGGTGGCTCCAGCCGTTGACCCTGCCGCCCTCCAATGTGGCGGCCATGACGTTGCGATAGGCGGGGCGATACATGTCGTGGCGCATGTCCTCCTCGCGCGTCCACACGATCTTGACCGGACCCCCGCCCGCCTCGGCGACCCTTTGGGCAATCCGCACGGCGTTGGTGACCATGTCGATATCGAGCCGCCGGCCAAAGGCGCCGCCGAGCATGTGGTTGTTGAGGATGATCTTTTCGGGCGGCAGGCCGAGCACGGCGGCCGCCGCGGCGCGAGCGCGGGTCTGCACCTGGGTGCCCATCCAGATCGTGCAGCGATCGGGTTCGACATGGACAGTGGCGTTGAGCGGCTCCATCGGCGCATGGGCAAGGAACGGCAGCTCGTAATCCGCCTCGATCCGGCCACCGCTGGCGAGCGCCTTGCCGGCGTCCCCCTTGCTGTGCGCGGCCACGCCGGCGCCGTTTGAGTCGGCGCGCAATTTCGTCCAGATCGCGGCGGAATCGAGCGCTGCATTGTCGCCGTCGTCCCAGGTCACGGCAAGCGCCTCGACGCCCTTCATCGCCGCCCACATATGGTCGCCGACCACGGCGACGAGATCATCGAGCAACACCACCTGGCGCACGCCGGGCACGGCGCGCGCCGCCGCCGCGTCCGCTGTCTTCACCTTGCCACCGATGACCGGTGCCATCGCCAGCGTGGCGACGCCGGCGCCCGGGATGCGGACGTCGATGCCATAGGTTGCCGCGCCGGTCAGCTTCGCCGGGCTGTCGAGGCGCTTTGCCGAGGTGCCGATGAGGCGGAAATCGGCGGGTGATTTCAACGGCGCCGGCGTGGCGGGTGGCGGCAGGGTCGCCGCCGTCGCTGCAAGACTGCCATAGGTGGCCCGGCGGCCCGTCGCGTCGTGCACCACCACCCCCGCCTGCGTCCGGCAGCTGGCAGGATCGACACCCCAGCCCTTCGCGGCAGCGGCAACCACAAGCGCCCGCGCATCGGCACCCGCCTGGCGCAGCACCGGCACGAAACCGGATCGGATCGACGACGAACCGCCGGTGCCCTGGCGCTTGCGCGGGCCGCCGTACAGAAGGTCGTCGGGCGGTGCCTGTTCCAGGGCGATGCGGTCCCAGGCGATGTCGAACTCCTCGGCGAGGATCTGGCTGTGGGCGGTGTGGATACCCTGCCCCATCTCCTGCTGCGGCATCACCAGCGTCACCATGCCGTCCGGCGCGAGCCGGATGAAGGCGTTGGGCGCGAACCGGTCCGCGCCGGCCGCACCGAGCGGAAAGCCGAGCAGCAGCGCACCGCCGGCGCCGGCGGACACCTGGAGCAACGCGCGGCGCGAGACGATGGCGTTCATGCCCGGTTGCCCTGCGCCGCGGCCTTGATCGCGGCGCGGATGCGCGGATAGGTGCCGCAACGGCAGATATTGCCCGCCATGCTGGCGTCGATGGCGGCGTCGTCGGGCCGCGGAGTCGCCGCCAGCAGCGCCGTGGCCTGCATGATCTGGCCGGGCTGGCAGTAACCGCATTGCGCCACCTCGCCGTCGCGCCAGGCGGTTTGCACCGCCTTGCCGACCGGCGTGGCGCCGACGCCTTCGATCGTGGTGATGGCGCCCTTGCCAACGTCAGACAATGCCAGTTGGCACGATCGCACCGCTTGCCCATCGACATGAACCGTGCAGGCGCCGCAGGCGGCGATGCCGCAGCCATATTTGGTGCCGGTCAGGCCGATGATGTCGCGCAACACCCACAGCAGCGGCATGTCGGCCGGGGCATCGACGGTGTGCGGCCTGCCATTGACCTTCAATATCGCTTTCACGCCGATGCCTCCCCTGCCGCATGCCGGCCGCGCTGCCTGTGGCCGCTCGGCACGCCCCGATCTTCATTGCACTTTAGCGTCAGATTGGCCGCTGAATATTGCAACACTGCAATCAAAACCGCGTGACGACATGCAAATCTGATGACGTCAGTTGATTCGCCGGGGGGCTTTATCGAGACCAGTCAAGACACGCAGGGACGGCCGCTGCCGGTGTAACACACCCGACAGCCCCGCCCATCACACACGCCAACAGGACAGCGCCGGACGGGCCGCAAAGACGGTCCGCCGCGCAAAAGAAGTCTGTAGATCTTTGGGGGGAAAACCATGCTGCATCGCGCCACACGCGCCACCGTGTCACGACTCGCGCTCGTCACGACCTTTCTGACACCCATGGCCGCCATGGCCCAGACTCCGGGGCCGGCGCCGGCCGATCCGGCAACCACACCGACCTCGACAGCTTCAGCGCAGGCCGATGCACCCGCGGTCGATGACGCCATCGTCATCACCGGCTCCCGCATCGCTGCCGCTGGCTATACCGCGCCGACACCCGTCACGGTCGTGGGGGAAGAGATCATCCAGCGCGACGCCCGCGCCACCATCGGCGACACGATCCGCGAACTTCCGGCGGTGGGGGCGTCCTCGTCGCCCAACAACACCTCGGGTGCCGGCAACATCGTCGCCGGCGTCACCGGGCTGGATACCGTCAACCTGCGCAACCTGGGGGTGACGCGCACCCTGGTCCTGTTCGACGGGCAGCGCGTGGTGCAATCGAATGTCACCGGACAGATCGACATCGGCACCATCCCCACGGCGCTGGTCCAGCGCATCGACGTCGTCACCGCCGGTGCATCGGCGGCCTGGGGATCGGACGCCGTGTCGGGCGTCGTCAACCTGGTGCTCAACAAGCAGTTCGACGGCGTGCGCGGCAGCATCGAAGCCGGCGACACGTCCGAATTCGACCGCTTCAACTATCGGGCGCAGCTGGCGATCGGCAAGGGCTTCAACGACGACCGCGGCCGCATCATCGTGGCGGGCAATTTCTTCGACGCGCCGAGCAATGTCTTTGCCAACCAGCGCAGCTGGAACCGCTACACCCAGCTGGTCAACAACCCGGCCTATACAGCGTCGAACAACGAGCCGCGGCTGATCCATGCCGACAATGTCAACCTGTCCGGGGCCACCACCGGCGGCCTGATCGTCGGCGGCTGCCGCGCTGCGATCACCGCAACGGGCGCCTGCCCGGCCGGCGGCTCGGCCTCGCCCGGGGCCTTGCTCAACCAGCAGTTTACCGGCGCCAACGGCCAGCTGGCGGCCTTCCCGATCACCAATGTCTCGGGCCAGGTGGCCGCCAACGCCGAAACCCTGCAGGCTTCGCTCAACAATCTCGCCATCCGCTATCGCACCACATCGGTCTTCGGCCTGCTGAGCTATGATTTCGCCGATTGGCTGAAGGTGTCGGTGCAGGGCAATTACGGCACCACCTTCTCGCGCAACAATTCGGTGCCGTTCATCCGCATCGGCGCGCAGGCACCACTGATCCGGGTCGACAACCCCTATCTGCCCGATGCGGTCGGGTCGCAGATGGTGGCATCGGGGCTGACCGGGATCAACGTCGGCACCACCAACATCAACAACGCCACCGCCGACACCCTGTCCTACGACAATTTTGTCACCAACAGCGTCGGCGTGCCGGTGGCAACAACCGACCGGACGCTGAAGCGCGGTGTCATCAGCCTCGATGGCGATCTCGGCAGCGGCTGGTCGTACAACGCCTATTTCCAGCGCGGCGAAGTCACCGTTTTCCAGCAGACGGAATCGAACGCCATCGTCGGCAATTTCAACAAGGCGGTCGACGCGGTGCGCAATTCGGCAGGGCAGATCGTCTGCCGTGTAAACGCCGATGCCAATGCCGCCAACGACGACCCGGCGTGCGCACCGCTCAACATCCTGGGCACCGGCGTCGCATCGCAAGCCGCGATCCGCTACATCAACGTCGCGCCGGGGCAGAATTTCCAGCGCCAGGTGCTCGCGCAGAATGTCGGCGCCGTGTCGCTGCAGGGGACTTTGCCCTTCGGCCTGCCGGCCGGCAACATCGCGCTGGCGGTCGGGGCGGAGGCGCGCAGCGAAAAGGGCACGATCACCAACGATCCGGGCGCCCAGGCCCGCCTCTATTCGGTCGCCAATTTCCCGTCCTTCGCCGGCCGCTACAACGTCAAGGAAGCCTTTGCCGAAGTCGATGTGCCGCTGATCAAGGACAGCTTCATCGACGCGCTCAACTTCAACGGCGCCATCCGGGTCACCGATTATTCGACCAGCGGATCGGTGACGACATGGAAACTGGGCGGCACCGCCGACATCAACGAGGCGATCCGTATTCGCGGCACCGTTTCGCGCGATATCCGGGCGCCGAACCTCAACGAGTTGTTCAGCACCGGCCTTTCGACGTTGAGCTCGGCGATCTCGCCCGGCACCGGCACCAATGTGTCGATCTTCACCTTCGCGTCGGGCAATGCCGATCTGCAACCCGAAGTGGCCCGGACCTATTCCGCCGGCGTCGTGCTGCGCCCGGCGTCGCGGTTCAACATCTCGGTCGATTACTACAACATCAACCTCAGCGGCGCGATCGTCAGCGTCGGTTCCAACGAGGTCCTGTCGCGTTGCAACGCCGGGGAGACGATCTTCTGCAGCCAGCTGGTCTTTGCCGGGCCCATCGGTTCCAACGGCCAGCCGCTGCTCAGCCAGATCAACACCTTTCCGGAAAACATCGCCAGCCTGAAAACCTCCGGCATCGATTACCAGGCCGATTATACGATGCCGCTGTTTGCCGGCAGCCTGCAGATGCGGCTGCTCGGCAACTATATCCTCCAGTTGCGCCAGGAACAGCTGGGCAACACCTATGTCCTCGATGGGGCCATCGGGCCGGACAACCCGGGCGGCACCGGCTTTCCCAAGGCGCGCGCCACCTTCAGCGCCACCTATAACCAGGACGGGCTGTCGGCGACGGCGCAGACGCGCTTCATCGGTGCTGCCAGGCTGGTGTCGAACTGGACGGCGAAGGACGTCGACAACAATCGGGTGCCGCCGATCGCCTATGTCGACCTGCGCGGTTCGTACCAGATCAACGACACCATCCAGGTCTTCGCCACCGTCGACAATCTGCTCAACCAGGCCCCGCCGAATGTCGCGGCTTCGCCGACCCAGGGGCAGACATCCTATTACTTTACCCCGATTTCGGGCATCATCTACGACGCGCTAGGTCGGCAATACCGCGGTGGGGTCCGCGTAAAATTCTGATCGGCCGGCGCCAAAAAAGGGGAGAGACCATGATCGAGACCACGCGCAGGGACGCGCTCGGATTGTTTGGCGGCCTGGCCGCCGCCGGACTGATGGGGGCCAACGCCGTACAGGCCGCGCCCAAACTCGGCAGCGCCAAAAAGACGCTTTATTGGGTGGCGTCGGTGACGCCCTGCAACAGGAGGGGCGATTTCGACCCCGGCGCCATGGCCGACATCATGGCGTGGCACAAGAAATGCGGCGCCGATGGCGTCGTCGTCCTCGGCACCTCGGGCGAATTTCCGTCCTTCTCGCTGAAGGAACGCCGCTTCATTGCCGAAACCGTGCTCAAGCATCGCAACGGCATGAACATCATCGTCGGCCCCGGCACCACCAACATCATCGAAACGACGGAGCTTGCCAGGCACGCGCAGGACAACGGCGCCGACGGCCTGCTCGTCATCCCGCCCTTCTACTTCAACGAACCGCCGCTCGAAGGGCTGACCGACTATTACAAGCGCCTGTTCGACGCCGTGTCGATCCCGATCAACCTCTACCACATCCCCGGCACCAGCGAGGTTTCGATCACCATCGATCTGCTCAACAATCTGAAAGGCTATAACAACCTCGCCGGCATCAAGGATTCCTCGGGGTCACCCGAAGGCTATGCCAGGTTCGTTGCCGCCTTTCCCGAGCTCAACATGCGGTGCGGAACCAACAACAATCTCGAAGTCGCCCTCAACAACGGCATGGGCACGATCCTTGCCGACGGCAACCAGTTCAGCGCGAAATGCGCCAATATCTTCAAGGCGTTTCATGCCGGCGGCGACTGGAAGGCGGAACTGGCCAAATTGCGGACGGCGCAGCGCACGATGCGCGACGCCAATCTGGGCGCGAACACCTATGCGACGATGAAGTTCATCCTGTCGCAGGAAATGGGCGGACCGGAAATGTTCACCCGCACGCCGATGCCCCAATTGACCGATGCCCAGCGCGCCTCGCTCAAGGCGGCGCTCGCCAAGGTCAACGCAATGGGATGACGACGGGCTGCGACCCTGCCGACCATTGCCGCAAATGATGTCCAGAGGGACTTTCCGAGATGATGCAGACACGCAATTTTCTGGTGCTGGCAGCGCTGCCGGCGTTGCTGGCAGGGACCAGTGCGCTCGCCCAGCTCAACGGCACCGCCGTCGTGCGCAAGACCGGTGCCAACACCGTCAACTGGCCGACCTACAACGCCGATCTGGCCGGCAGCCGCTATCTGCCGCTCGACCAGGTCAACGCCGACAATTTCAAGGACCTGGAAATCGCCTGGCGGTTCAAGACCGACATGTTCGGCAGCCGGCCGGAATATAAGCTGGAGGGCACGCCGCTCGCCGTCGACGGGATTGTCTACGCCACTGCCGGCACCCGCCGCGCCGTCGTGGCGCTGAACGCCGTCACCGGCGAACTCCTGTGGTCGTTCAGCCTGCATGAAGGCAAGCGCAGCGCCGAAAGCCCGCGCGCGCTGTCAGGGCGCGGGCTGTCCTACTGGAGCGACGGCAACAAGCGCCGGATCCTCTACACCACCATCGGCTATCGTCTTGTCAGCCTCGACGCCGATACCGGCCAGCCGGACCCCGAATTCGGGGAGAACGGCATCGTCGACCTGAAGAAGAACTGGGACCAGGAGATCAAGGACCTGGAAACCGGTGAAGCCGGTGTCCATTCGGCGCCCGCGATTTCGGGCAACACGATCATCATCGGCGCCGCCTTTCGCGAAGGTTTCACACCCGTCAACCACAACAACACAAAGGGTTATGTCCGCGCCTTCGACGTGCGCACCGGCAAGCGGCTGTGGACCTTCCACACCATCCCGAAGCCGGGCGAGTTCGGCTATGACACCTGGCTCAACAACAGCGCCGATGTTACCGGCAACGCCGGTGTTTGGACGCAGGTGTCGATCGATCCCGACCTCAACCTGGCCTATCTGAACGTCGAGTCCCCGACATCGGACTTTTTCGGCGGCCAGCGTCCGGGGCCCGGCCTGTTCGGCAACAGCCTTGTCGCGGTCGACCTGACCACCGGCCAGCGCAAATGGCATTATCAGCTGATCCACCACGAAATCTGGGATCTCGACAACAGCTCGGCACCGTTGCTGATGGACGTCACGGTGGGTGGCAAGCCGCGCAAGGTCGTCGGCGTGCCGTCGAAACAGGGCTTTTTCTACGTCTTCGATCGCGCCACCGGCAAACCGGTGTGGCCGATCAACGAAGTCAAGGTGATGCAGGGCAATGTGCCGGGCGAATGGTATTCGCCGACCCAGCCGATCCCGACCAGGCCTGTCGCCTATGCCCGCAACGGCTTCAGCGAAAACGACCTGATCGACTTCACCCCGGAACTGCGCGCCAAGGCCAGGGAGGTCGTCAAGCGCTACCAGCTCGGCGGCGTTTATACGCCGCCGATCGTCAGCACCAAGGACAAGCTCGGCGTCATCAACAATTGGGCACAGGGCGGCACCAACTGGCCGGGCGGGTCGTTTGATCCGGAAACCGGCGTCGCCTATGTCTATGCCTGTGGCGCCTGCATATCGTCCACCGGCCTGCAGCCGGGGCCCAGGGGGATGACCAATCTCGATTTCGTCGTCGGTGTCGACGGACAGCCGGTGTCGATGATCCGCGGGCCCGGCGAGGGTGCCGGCGCCGACAGCCCGGCGCCGCCGCCCGCTGCCGGCGGCGGCGCGAACATCCCGCGGCTCGCCGTCGACGGCCTGCCGCTGGTCAAGCCGCCCTATGGCGCGATCAATGCGATCGACGTCAACAAGGGAGAGATCAAATGGCAGGTCGCCCATGGCGAAACGCCCGATTTCGTCCGCAACAACCCGGCACTGAAGGGCATGACCATTCCGCGCACCGGCCAATCGACCTATCAGATCGGCACCCTGGTCACCAAGACTCTGGTCATCGCCGGCGAAAACCAGGTCACGACGACGCCCGATCGGCCGCGCGGCGCCATGTTGCGCGCCTATGACAAGAAGACCGGCAAGGAAATGGGGGCGGTATTCATGCCCGGTCCGCAAAGCGGTTCACCGATGACCTATTCGGTCAACGGCAAGCAATATGTCGTCGTTGCCACCAGCGGCGGCACCAGTTCGGGCGAATATGTCGCCTACACGCTGCCCAATACCAAATAGGCCAGTAATGAATGGGAGTGTCGCCTGTGCTGATGCGTAACCTAGCCGCTGTTGCTGCCGTCGCTTTGTCGGCGGGTGCGCTGCACGCCCAGGCGACAACCAAATCGGTGTGGGAGGGGATTTATGCCCCCGAACAGGCCGATCGTGGCCAGGCGCAATATACCCAGCGGTGCGCCGCCTGCCATGGCGTGACGCTGGGTGGCACCGGCGAGGCGCCGGCGCTGACCGGCGGCGAGTTCGTCTCGCACTATGACCAATTGTCGGTCGGCGACCTGTTCGAGCGCGTCCGCACGACGATGCCGCAGAACGACCCCGGCACGCTGACGCGCGACCAATATGCCGATGTCGTGGCGTTCCTGCTCAAATCCAACGGCTTTCCGGCAGGCTCCACCCCGCTCGACAGGCGCACGGAGGTGCTGGCGACCATCGGCATCCAGGCGCAAAAACCGGCGGCGGCACAATCAGGCAAATGACGCGGGCCAACCGCGACCTTGGGGGACTGGAATGACACGAATGATCGCAGCGCTGCTGGCTGGCCTGGCCGCGGCCGCCCTGGCTCCGGCCGGCGCCCGGCAAGCAAGCGGACCGTCCACTTATACGGTCGACAAATTGCCGCCGCCCGGACCGATGGTGCCCGACCCGAACACCTATCCCAATGGCTTCACCGCCGACACGGGGTTCTTCAAGCTGCCGGCCGGTCGCACAATGGGGTCGACAAGCGCCGTCGCCGTCGACAGCAAGGGGCAGGTCTGGGTGGCGGAGCGCTGCGGCGCCAACAGCTGCGCCGGTTCGGCGGTCAACCCGATCATGGTGTTCGACCGCGACGGCAACTTCATCCGGGACTTCGGCGGCGGCCTGACCGTCTTCCCGCACGGCTTCTACATCGATCCGCAGGACAATATCTGGCTTACCGACGCCCGTATCGCCAATGGCGCCGGTGGCCAGGTCCTCAAGTTCAGCCCTGACGGCAAGCTGCTGCTGGCACTTGGCACCAGGGGCGTCGCCGGCACCCGCGGCAACAGCTTTACCGAGCCCAATGCTGTCGTCACGGCAAAGGACGGCACGATCTTCGTCGCCGATGGCCATACCCCCTACAAGGGCATCGCCCGAATCGTGAAGTTCGCGCCCGACGGACGCTATCTTGGTGAATTCGGCACGCCCGGCAAGGATCGCGGCCAGATCGAGGTGCCGCACGCGCTGGCGATCGACAGCAAGGGCCGGCTGTTCGTTGCCGACCGCTGGAACAACCGCGTCTCGATCTTCACCCAGGACGGCAAATTCATCGATGCCTGGACCGGCTTCGGCCGGCCGAGCGGCATCGCCATCGACCGCAACGACATTCTCTATTCCGCCGATTCCGAAAGCCGCACCCCGGTCGGCTACGGCTATAATCCCCGCTGGAAGCGCGGCATCCGTATCGGCAGCGTCCGCGATGGCAAGGTCACCGCCTTCATCCCCGATCCCGAGCCCGATCCCGACAAAGGCGCCACCAGCGGCGCCGAAGGCATCGCCGTCGACGGCGACGGGGTCATCTACGGTGCGCAAGTGAAAGAACGCCAGGTGGCACGCTACACGCGGGCAAAACCGTAACGATCGGCCTTTGCGTCCGTCCCCCGGTCCTCTAGCGTCGGCACGCAGCCGGCTCGACTGCAATCGGGGGTGATGGTGACGGACAACGACAAGGGTGTTTCACGCCGTGCGGCGATGATCGGCGCAGCCGGCCTGACTGCTGCCGCGGTCGTGCCGGTCCGGGCGGCGGCGACGCCGCCATTGGCCGCCGATGACGAGGCCGGCTGGGCGCGGATCGCCGCGCAATATCCGGTCACGCGCGCCATCACCCAGCTGGAAAATGCCTATTGGGGCAGCATGGCGACGCCGGTGCAGGGGGCCCACCGCGCCATCCTTGAAAAGCTCAATCGCGACAACAGCTGGTATGCCAGGCGGGCCATGGTCAAGGACCAGGCGGCGGCGCGGGAGCGCGCCGCGGCGGCGATGGGCGTCGAACCCGAGGAAATGGCCTTCTGCCGCAACGCCGCCGAAGGCTTGTCGGCGCTGATCAGCCAGTTCCGCGACGTCGGCCCCGGTGACCGCATTCTCTATTCCGACACCGATTATGAATCGACGCAGGGCGCCATGGTCTCGCTGGCGCGCAGCCGCGGTGCCGAGGCGGTGAAGATCCGGCTACCGCGGTCCGTCACGCATGACAATGTCATCGCCGCCTATGCCGCGGCCATCGCCGCCACGCCCAAACTCAAACTCGTTCTGCTGACTCATATGAGCCACCGCGCCGGGCTGGTACTGCCCGTCGCCGCGATCGTCCCGCTGGCGCGCGCCAGGGGTGCCCAGGTCATCGTCGACGCGGCGCAGAGCTTTTACCAGTTCGATTTCAAGCTGCCCGACTTCGGCGCCGATTTCGTCGGCATGAACTTTCACAAATGGGTGGGCGCGCCGGTCGGCGTGGCAGGCATCTGGATCCGCAAGGGGCACACCGATGCCATCGCCCCCTCCCCGGCCGAGCCCAATGCACCCGTCACCTCGGTCGAAGCACGGGTCCACCAGGGCACGGTCGATTATGCAGCGCAGCTGACCGTGCCGGCGGCGCTCGATTTCCAGCGGACGATCGGCAATCCGGCCAAGCTGGCGCGGCTGCAATATCTGCGCAACCGCTGGGTCGCGCCGCTGCGTGGGCAGGACGGGCTGGAGATCCTGCTGCCCGACGATGTGCGGCTGCATGGCGCCACGACGTCGTTCCGCATCCGCGGGCGCACCAGCGTTGCCGACAATATCGCCATCACCGACGCATTGCTCGACCGGTTCGGGATCATGACGGTCTATCGGTCCGGCTTGTCCGATGGCGCGTGCGTGCGCGTCACGCCGTCGCTGTTCACCACCCCGGCCGAAGTCGATCGCATCGTGCCGGCGCTGCGCACCCTGGCGAGCGAGCTTGCCAGATGATCCCGCGAAGCACCTGACCCCACCAGCCTTGCCCTCGTCGGATGGCTTCGTTAAGATTCGTTAACGACCACGGCAACGGGGGTAGCCGGTTCGCATGCACGCCAATCCTGAAATGTCCCATCCAAAGCAGGGTGCTGCGCCGCTGGCGCCGGGTTGGCTGGGGGCCGCGATCTTATCGGCCGTCGTTGTCGCCGTCATCCTACGGTTGATCCGGGTCAATGCCCTGCCCTTGTGGACGGACGAGGCTTACAGCGTCTGGTTTGCAAGCCAGTCGATACCCTATCTGTGGACGGTGTTGCCGACGTTCGAACCGCATCCGCCCTTTTATTACACATTGCTCCATTACTGGATCATGGCCTTCGGGACCGGCGAGGCGGCACTGCGCAGTCTCTCGTTGCTTGCCGGGCTTCTGGCGATGCCGTTCGTCTATCTGTCCACGCGGAGCGCAATCGCCAATTTGGGCGCCGTTTATCGACCGAGCCCCGTCATCGCCGCCTGCATCTTCGCAGTGAGTGCGCTCCAGATCGAGTTTGCCGTGCAGGCACGGCCCTATAGCCTGTTCTACCTCGCCGTCGCGATCGCCCTGTTCGGGGCCCTGGAGACGGTTCGGGACGCGCGCCGCATGACGGGTTGGGTTTGCCTCGCGACGGGCATGGTGCTGACCAGCTGGCTGCACGCGGTCGGGACCTTCTACATCTTCGCGCTGGCGCTCGGTCTCGGGATCGGCTGGGCAACGGGCGATCGCAAACCGATGGCCCTGGGCAGGCTCATCGCCGTTCTGGCAATCGTGGCGATCCTTTATGCGCCCATTGTCCTCTCGCTTTCGCAGCGCGCGGGCGACTGGTCGTCAAGCAGCTGGTTGACGGCGCCGACGGCCTGGACGACGCGCCTTGCGATCGTCCGGCTCTTCGGCGTGGAGGTCGCCGAATATCGTCACCTGGGCGAATTTCTGACCCTCGCCGCGATCGGTGTTGCCGGCTTCGGTGCCGTCAGGCTGTTTCGGGTCGATCGCGGCGCGGCGATCGTTCTGGTGACGCTGTGGGTCGTCCCGTTCGTGACGTCGCTTGTCGTCAGCATGACGGTCGCCCCGGTGTTCCTGATGCGGACGATGCTGCCGATCACCCTTCCCTTTCTGGTGCTGCTCAGCATCGGCCTGTGTGCCGTCGCGCCGCGCCGGCCGCTCGTGGCAGGCACGGCGGCGCTGGCCATGTTCGGCCTCGGCACCGCAGCTTTCTTCGCCCGGCCGATGTTGGAGGATTGGCGGGGGGCAGCGCATTTCCTCGCCGACAATGTCGGTGCGGATGACCTCATCGTCGCACAGCCCAACGAGGCCGCCTTGCCGCTCGGCTATTATCTCGGACAGGCAAACCCGCGTCTCCACATTCGGCCGCTGCCGGCGCCGTTTCCGGCACTGGCGCTGCCCAACCCCTATCCGTCCGGCGGTGTGGGGGTGCCGGGATTGATCGAAAGCGATGTGACCGCCCTGCTGCGCGAGGGTCGCACGCGCCGCGCCCCGGTCATCTGGACCGTATCGCGCCGCGCGGATCTGTTCGACCCGCATGATTATCTGGCAGCGGCGCTCGGTTCGGATCGCCCGGCGACCCGTACAACGTTCGGCGCCATCAGCATCGATGCCTATCGAAGCCGCCCGCGCGCCGGCGCAGCCACGGGCGGATTGCCGCCCGATCGCTCGCACGCCGGGTGATGCACCCCTGCAAGCCAATGGCGGATCGGCAGGGATTCGAACCCTGGAGGAGCTTTGGACCCCTACACACTTTCCAGGCGTGCGCCTTCGACCACTCGGCCACCGATCCGTTGGCGCGGCGATAGCAAGCCGGGGCGGGCGCGTCCATCTTTGTGACGTACGGAAAAAAGGGCGGTGCCGCGCGGCACCGCCCTTGTTCGCATCCGGCCCTCCCCGAACTTACCGCAGCAGCGACATCACCTGCTGTTGCGACTGGTTGGCCTGCGCCAGCATCGCCTGCGCCGCCTGCCCGAGCACCTGCGCCTTGGCGAGGTTGGTGGTTTCGGCCGAGAAATCGGCATCGACGATGCGCGACCGCGACGCGACCAGATTGGTCGAGTTCGACGTCAGATTGTTGACCGTCGCTTCCAGCCGGTTCTGGACGGCACCGAGATTGGCACGGTCGAGGCTGACCGACCCCAGCGCTTCATCGATCGACGCCAGCGCGGCGGTGGCGCCTTCCTGCGTCGACACGTCGATGTCCTTGACCTTCAACCCGCCGGCATCGGTGCCATAGCTGTTTTCTTCAAAGCCGAGGCTGCCGAAGTTGGAGGCCGTGCCATAGGCGAGGCTGCCGGCCGCGACATTGATCGTCTTGGCCGATTCGAGCCGCACCGTCGCATAGGCGGTCTGGACGCTGTCCCCCGAAATGTCGGTGGTGTCGGCAACCCCCAGCACCGTGTAGCTGGTGTTGGTGCCGTTGATGGTGGCACCGCCCAAGCCAAAGTTTGCCGCAGTCGCTTCGCCACTGTCGAGCCAGGCACTGACGTTGCGGCCGTCCGCCGCCGTCAGCGACAGGCCGCCACGGCCATTGTCCGTCGCCTCCACCCCGGTCAGCCCGCTGTATTTGTTGATTTCCTTGGCGACGTTGGCGCGCGTCGCCTGGGCGCTGTCGTTCTGGTCGAGCGCGATATCCATGCTGACCCCGTTGATTACCAGCGTCGCCGTGGCACTGGTGCCGATCACGGTCGTCGTCGCGCCGTCGATGGTCAGCGCATTGGCCTTGGCGGTGACGCCGGTCTGGTCGCTTGCGGCGTTGATGGCGTTGGCGATGGCGATCGCGCTGCCCGCCTTTTTCGACGATGCCGCCGTGTCGTCGGAGAAAGTGTCATCCTCGCTGGCGCCGGCGCGGATGGCGACGCCATTGATCGACACATCGCCGTTGTTGAGCGTGCGCGCTGTCGCGGCGGTGGTGGCAACGGCGCGAACGTCGCTCGATACCGTCGAGACTCCGCGCTCGAAGGTGCCGGCAGCAAGGCCGGAGCGGCTGAGCCGCCCGGAGCCGGTGGTGCCGATCTCGATCGGATTGCCGTTTTCCGAGACCAGCGAATAAGTGCCCGACTGGCCGCCGACCTTCACGCCGGTCGCCGCTGCGGTCAATGTCGTCACGCTGGTGACGATGTTGCGGCCGTCGGCGGCTTCCAGCCGCAGCCCGGCATTGTCGTCGCCGGTGTCAATGGCGCGCACGCCGGTCTGGCCGCTGATGGCGTTGATGGCGTCGGCGACGGCCTTGCGGCTTTGCGCGGCATTGGTGGTGGTGGTGATCGAATCCGTGGTCACCCCGTTGATCGTGACCGTGCCCGTCAGCGCCGCCGCCGTCATCGCGGTGCCGGTCATCGTGGTCTTGCCGACGACGGCCCGCACGCCGGTCTCGCTGCTGGCGCGATTGATCGCGGCCGCCTTGGCAAGCGCCGACGAGGCCTTGTCCGACGAGGAGACATTGTCGTCGTCGCCCGAGCTCGACCCGATGGTGACGCCGTTGATGACAAGGTCGCCGGAATTGAGCATCTGGTTGGCGGTCAGGTTGGACGCCGTCGCCTCATAGCTGCCGGTCGCCGTCAGCGCGGCGGTGCGGCCGGTGCCCAGATCGCTGGCGCGGGTCGACCCGATGGCGAAGGTGACGGTCTCGCCGGCGCGGCTGCCGGTCTGCAGCAACAGCTTCTTGGCCGAACCATCGAGCAGCTTGATGCCGTTGAAGTTGGTGCGCGCGCCGATGCTGTCGATCTCGCCGGTCAGCTGCTTGACTTCGGCCTGCAGCGCCTTGCGATCGTCGCCGGTGACGGTGCCGTTGCTCGCCTGGACGGCGAGTTCGCGCATGCGCTGCAGCATGTTGGTGACCTCGCCCATGGCGGTTTCGGCCGTCTGCGCCAGGCTCATCCCGTCATTGGCATTGCGGATGGCAACGGCGAGGCCGCGGACATCCGACGTCATGCGCTGCGAGATGGCGAGGCCGGCGGCATCGTCCTTGGCCGAATTGATGCGCAGTCCGGTCGACAGCCGCTCCATTGCTGTTGCCAGGCTGTTCTGGGCGACGCGCTGGCCCGACTGGGCCGTGAGGGCAGACAAATTGGTGTTGATAACCGTCATGATCGTAACTCCCGCTTCGGTTCCCCGGCCTCCGCGAGGGTCGCGGGGCGCCGTGAGCCAATAAGCGGCGGCGGATCGCAGAATTTAACACCTGCCCCCGACTTTTGGCCTATGACCGAAAGATGAGCCCCACTGCCGACCAGTTCCCGATGCCGATCGACGGCGTGAAGTTCGCGCTGCTGTACCGCGACACCCATGTGCTGCTTATCGACAAGCCGGCCGGGCTGGCGGTCCACCCCGGCCCGCGCACGCCCGACAGCCTGGAAGATTTCCTGCCCATCCTCGCCTTCGGCAACCACCGGCTGCCCGTGATCGCCCACCGGCTCGACCGCGACACCTCGGGCTGCCTGGTGCTGGCGCGCCACCCCAAGGCGGTGCGACGGGTGGCGGCCCTGTTCGAAGCCGGCGCGATCGGCAAGGTTTATTGGGCCGTGCTCGACACGCTTCCCGAATCCGATGCCGGGACAGTCGATGCGCCGCTGCTGAAGATCTCGAGCGCCGAAGCCGGTTGGCGGATGGTAATCGACAAGCGCGGCAAGCGCGCCGTGACGCACTGGCGCGTCATCGATCGCGCCGCGCGGCTGATTGAATTCCGCCCTGAAACCGGGCGCACGCACCAGCTCCGCGTCCACGCGGCGTCACTGGGCCATCCGATCATGGGCGATCCGGTCTATGGCGACGGCAAGGGGCCGATGCGGCTCCATGCCCGATCGATCACCCTGCCCTATGACGAAGCGCATCCCCTGGCCGTGACCGCCGCCCTGCCGGGGGACTGGCCGTCGCAGGCGCTGTTCTCGCCGGCGAATGCAGCGACGCTGCCCTGACCCGGCCGGCGATCACCGCCCGCGCGGTTGAAAGCCGACGTAGCGATCGTAATTGTCGGACAGCGTCGCCAGCCGGGCATGCACGCGCTCGGCACCGATGACACGGACGACATCGTCGACAAGCAGGTTGAGCAGCGCCGCCAGCGCCGTATTCATGTCCCAGAAGTGGCCCAACGCGACTTCGGCGGTAAGGATATGCGGCGTCAGGTCACGCGCCCAGGGGCAATAGGGGTCGGTGACGACGACCAGCGGCACGCCGCGCGCCACCGCAGCCTCGGCAAGCAGGCGAAAATGCCGCGAATAGCGCCGAAGATCGACCAGGACGAGCACATCGGCGGCGGTCGCCTCATCCAGCTCGGCGTACAGCCCCGTGCCGGCGTCGAGGCTGCGCACCGCAGGCCGGACATAGCCGAGGTGATGGGCAAAGCCTGCTGCCAGCCCGCGTTCGGTCTGGAACCCCGCCACCAGCACGCTGCCAGCGCTGGCCAGCAGCGCCACCACCGCCGCCCATTCCGGCGTTTCGGCACGGGCATAAACATCGGCAATGGCGGCAGTTTCGGCCTTCAGCCGCGCATCGGCGCCGACTGTCGGCGCCAGCAGCCACGGCGCCTCGCCATGTTCGGCCTGAAGATCGTCGCGCAGATCGTCCTTCAACGCCGCCATGCCGGCATAGCCCAGTGACTTGAGCAACCGGCCGACAGTCATCGCCGAGACACCGACCCGCGCCCCGATCGACGCCGCGGTCTCGAACGGCACCGCATGCAGATTGTCGAGCAGCCAACCGGCAATCATCCGTTCCGACACCGTCAGGCTGTCATAGCGTTGGCGAAGACGGATTGCGACAGTGTCACGCATAGGATGGCAATAGCATCATCGAGGGCCCATCGCACTCAAGACGGCGGCATCAAGTCGCCGATCCAGCGGGCGCTGCGGGACAGCATGTCGGTCCGTGCCGCGCTGTCGTCCAGGCTGTGCGCGAGGCCCGGGTACACGACCAGCTCGTGGCGCTTGCCGGCACGGGCGAGCGCCGCATCCATGACCCGGCTTTGCGCGATATCGACGTTGAGGTCCTTGTCCCCGTGAAAGATCAGCACCGGCGCGCCGATCCGGGCGGCGTTCTGCGCCGGCGACCCGGCGCTCACATGGGGCCCTTCGCCGACATAGGCGGCCGTGATACTGCCATTGGTATATTGCATGGCGTCGCGCTTCAGCAGCGCGAGGTCAGTCACCGGCGCCACGGCGACCACCGCCTTGTAAAGCCCAGAATCGACGATACTGGCCTGTAGCGCCGCATAGCCGCCGTAACTCCAGCCGAAAATCGCCATGCGTTGCGGGTCGCCGATCCGCTGCTGCGCCAGCCAGCGCGCGCCGGCGTTGATATCGGCCATTGCGGTCGACCAGCTCTTGAAGCCGTTCTGGGCATACCATTCGCTGCCATAGCCGGTGGAGCCGCGAAAATTGGGTTGCAGCACGACATAGCCAAGCTGGGCGAAATATTGCGCCACCCAGTCGAACCCAAGCGCGTCCCGCGCGCCGGGGCCACCGTGCGGCATGATGATCACCGGGTGGCGGCCGGTGGTCGCAGCTGCCGTTCCCGCCGGCATGGTCAGGAACGCAGGCACCTCGGCGCCATCTGCGGCCGCGTAGCGCACTGCCGTCTGCACGCCCTGCACCAGGTTCGCCAGTTCCGGCCGCACCGGCAGCAGCGGCGAAAGTTTGCGCGATGGCACGTCGTAGCGATAATATTGGCCGGGCTCGGTATCGCCGCCGGCATAGAGCAGGTTGCGCGTGCCATCCCAATTCTCATCGAGAATATCGACCGGCGGCTTTCCCGGCAGCGCCGCCGACAACGCCCGGCTCCGCTTTTCCAGCGTCGCATCGAAATACTTATACTGGGTCGAATCCGTGGTGTAATAGGCTGCGACCGGTCGTTGATACTTGCCGATACGCAAGACGCCATCAACATCGACCTTCGGGTCGGCGAATACCAGCCCGCCGGCCATCCCCGGCTCAACCGAATCGCGGAACAGCGCCTTGCGCCTATCCTTGTCGCGCAGCGTGAAGTAACCGTCGCCGCTCTCATCGAACCCTGCGAAATCCCAGGTCGACAGCCCGCTCAGATTGCCTTCAGCGACACGCTTCCATTCGTCGCTGCCCTTTGCACGCATCATGTACACAGCGCGGTCGCGCAGTTGTCCACTGTTGGCCGCATCGCCGGTTTCCATGTAGCGCACATGGCCACGGTTATCCGACGCATAGTCCCGCACGAGCGGTTTGGCGCGCTCGACGGAGGTCATTCGTCCGCTGTTCACATCCACCAGCTGCACCGAAACACCGCCTTGGCGCCCGGTGATGTTGCTGCCCGTCGACACTTGTTCGGCCATGTTGACGCGCATCAGAACATGGGTCGGGTCATCGGGCAGCCAGTCGATCACCCTTGCCCCGGCCTGGTCGAGGCTGACGCTCTTGTCGCTGTCACGCTGTCCGAGCATGACCCGCGAAGACCCGTCCGCCGCCAGCGAAATGGCGCGGCTGAACGCCAGTTGCGTCGCCAGTGCCTCGGTAATGTAATGTACCCGGCAGATGATGCGATCTTCGCTTTTCCAGCCGCAGCCATAAGGCTCCGCCGTTGACTTGGTGGACGACAGGATGATCTTCGTCGTGCCGGCCTCGATGTCCGCAACGACCACCGCCAGCCCCTGCGTGCCGGCCGGCGTGTAGTAGAGGATCTTGTTGCCGCTGGGAGACATCTGCAACCCATATGCCGTCGGCCGCGCGCCATAGGCCGCTGCCAGTGCCGGAATATCGGCGGCAATGGCTGGCGACGCCATCGTCAGCAGCAGTCCCACGGCAAGTCGTGTCATTTCCACCCCATTCGGCCCAGCCATCGACACCGTAACAAGCTCGCGGGCACTGGCAAGGCTGGCCTAGCCGGGGGGTGCGTCGCCGGCGATCTGGACGGCGCTGGCATCGAACGGCACCGTCTTCCAGCGTTCCGCCACGAACAGCGGTGACTGGTCGGCATAATGCGGCGATTGCGGCCGCACCGTCGCCGCACCGAACTGGTGCACGCTTCGCGACGACACTTGGCCGTCAGGTGCCCATTCGATCAACATGATGAAGCCGTCGCCATTGTTGGCGACACGCCGGCCGTCGGCGCCGGTGGTGCCGATGATCGCGCGCAGCGCCTCGGGCCCGCCACAGACCGGCAGGTCGACCTTGCCGTGCCGAAGCCGCTGGAAGTCACCCAGCGGCACGTCGATCCGGCCATAATGGCGCTCCAGCAGGTCGACGGCCTCGCGCAGCGCCGCCGCGGTGTCGGGCCGCGGCTTGTTCTGATAGGCATAGCGCGCGGCCTGGGCGAAGGCGGCGGTGACCAGCGTATCGGCATTGCCCTTGCAATCGAGCGTCCAGTCCCAAGTGGCTATCAGCTTTTGCGCCGCCGCGAGGTCAGGCGCCTGCGACGTGTCGAGCGCCATGACTGCGCGGTACCAGTCCCCGGCCCAACCGGCCTTGTCATAGCCCTTGTCGAACTTGATGCGCAGCAGGTCGTCGCGCGAAATCTTCGCGTCGCCCAGCGCAGCGAACAACGCCTGGTATCGCCGCGCCCGGTTGGTGACATAGGTTTCGATGCCCATTTCGGGCGGGAAATCACCGCGCGCCTGTTCGTCGGCGGGGGCCGTCGACAGGAAAGGCGTGTTGTTGCTGTTGGCGACCCAGCCGGCGGCCGGATCGACCGTCATCGGGTCGTCGGCCCAGGGATGATAGTCGGTCCACAGGGTCTTCGATGTATCGCCGGGCAGCACGCCCTTCCAGTCGTACCCCGATGCACGGCGCGGGAAGCGAGCGTTGTAGAACATGCCGATATGCCCCGCCGCGTCGGCATAGACGAAGTTGGTGCCGGCCACCGCCTGCATCGCCATCGCCTCCCGCCATTCGTCGAGGTTTCGCGCCTTGTTGAGCCGGTAATATTGCTCGACCTGGCGGACGTCGCCGATGCCGGCGTAGCGGATGGCAAAATAGCCCTTGTCGTTCCGGACGACCGGCCCATGGACCGACCGATAGACCTTGCGCGGGATCGGCAGGGTCAACGGCCCCAGCTTGACGCGCAGCCAGAGCGTTTCGCTGTCGAGCGGCAGCCACTTGCCGTCGAACCGGTATTGCGTCCCGGCCGCGTTGACCGTCAACCAATAGGTGTCGATCAGGTCGGGCCGGTTGACGGTATTGGTCCAGCCCAGGGTCTTGTTGTGGCCCAGCAGCGGATAGGGCGCACCAGGGAACAGCGCGCCGGCAAAGTCCCAGCCTTCGCCCGAATGGACGACGACTTCCCACCAGCTGACGCCGCCTTCCCAGGGTTGGTGTGAGTTGACGATGAGCCGCGTCACCCCATCGGCCGAACGCCGCCCGGCGACGGCGAAGCCGTTGGAACCGCGTTCGTCGGGCGGGCCGGAGTCGCGCGGAACCGGTTCCCCCGCGACCAGCGCCGCCAGCGGGCGATCGAGGCCGAAGAAGAACGGGGCGCGGAGCATGAAGCCGGCGACGATATCCTGGCCATTGACGGGAAACAGCCCGCGCAGCCGCGCTTCGCCTGGGTGGCCGGCGGCATATTCGTTGAGGCCTTGCGCATAGGCCGCCAGCAGCCGCCTCGTGTCCGGTGACAGGTCGGCATAATGCGCCGCTGCGATGGCATTGGCACCCAGCAGGCCGCCGGCAAAGTCCACGCTGGCGCCATCCTGTCCGGTGATGGCGCCGCCGCGGCCGCGCACGGCGGCGACGACTTCCTCGAGATTGCGGAAATCGTCCTCGGCATGGGCAATGGCGAGACCATAGGCGACATCGGCGTCGGTCTTGCCGAAGATATGGGGAACACCCCAGCGGTCGCGGACGATGCGGACATCGCGCCGGACCGCCGGATCGGCGACCGACGGCTGCGCGGTCAGATTGTCCCAGCTCGCCAACCCGACGAACAGGGTGGCAAGAACCGCGCCGATGACGACGAGAATTCGCAGCCAGCGGGGCATCAGAGTCCGCCCCCGCAGATCATGGCGCTGCAATCCCTTGAAACAGCCGGCACTCGTCTTCCCCTCGCTGGTCAAGGCTTAGGCGGCGGGAGGAAAAGCAACAAGCGCCGACGCAACCGACATGGCTGTTCAACCGTAATAGCGGCGAGAGGATCGGGCGATGCGCTGGAACGGACGCACCACGGAAACGCCGGAAAGCGGGCAGACCGACGCCAGGCGCTGCGCCGAAACCCGGACGCGGTTGCTCGTTGCCGATCACTTGCCGCTGGTGCGGGCCGGGCTGTCGGCGCTGCTCGCCGAACAGGGCCACCATGTCGTTGCCGAGGCCGGCGATGGCATGTCGGTGCTGACCGCCTTGGGGCAATGGGAAATCGATGTGGCGATGATCGCCATCGACTTGCCCGATCTCGACATGCCGAACCTGATCGCAGCGGTGCGCGACCGCGGATGGGCGTTGCCGATCGTGGTGCTGGCGCCAACGGCACAGCACCCCGCGATCGCCGCCGTTCTCGACCGCGGCGCTGCCGGGATGGTGTTGAAAACAGAAAGCGCCGACGCATTGCAGCAGTGCGTTGCCACCGTCGCCGCCGGCGGCCGCTGGATCGATCGCAGCGCCGCAGCGGAAGTGGCGGAGCGCGGCCAGGTCGACAGCGAGGCCCGGCAGCTGACACGGCGCGAGCGCGACGTGGCGCGGCTGGTCGCGACCGGCCAGCGCAACCGCGCCATCGCCGGCACGCTCGGCATTTCCGAAGGCACGGTGAAGATGCACCTGCACAATGTCTATGCCAAGCTGGGGCTTGAAAGCCGGACGCAGCTGGCGATGGACGCGCGGGTGCGAATGTCCGTCTGACTCCTCGATCCTTTTGCAATTGCCGGATCAGAGCTTCTGACCCAAGCAACGCTAGGCGGCTTGTCCGACGGCGCCCTGATCGACCGGCGCCAGCGCAGAAAGGAACTGGTCGCACGAACGGTCCCAGCTGAACCGTCCGCCATAACGGGCACAATCGGCCCGATCGGCCGTCAATGCCGCGCGCATGGCCGTGGCAAGGTCGGCGTCGACGCCGCCGATGCGCGCTGCGGGTCCTTCGGTGCCGCACCCGTCGCCGCCCAGGATATCGAGCGGCCCCGGCACCGGATAACCCGCCACGGGTGTGCCACAGGCGAGCGCCTCGATGATGACGAGGCCGAAGGTGTCGGTGCGGCTGGGGAAGACGACGATATCGGCACCGACATAGGTCGACGCCAGCGCCTCGCCATGCAGGCTGCCGAGAAAATGCGCCTGCGGAAAGCGCGCCTGGAGTGCATCGAGCGCCGGGCCATCGCCGACGACGACCTTGCTGCCGTGCCACTCGGCCGCCAGAAAGGCCTCGACATTCTTTTCAACCGCGACGCGGCCGACGTGCAGCGCGATTGGGCGCGGCAGGTCGGCCAGCGCCGGGTGCGCCTCCCGGTCGGGGTGGAACAGCGCCGCATCGACACCGCGCGTCCATGGCAGGGTCTGGTGCAGCCCCTTGTCCGCCAGCTCGCCCGCCAGCCGCGGGGTGGCGACGAGAATATGCTGCGCCGGCCGATGGAAGCGCACCAACGGCCGCCACAGCAGCGCCGGCGACAGGCCGGTGCGGGCCGCGATGTAATCGGGAAACCGCGTGTGGAAGCTGGTCGTGAAGGCGATGCCGCGCGCGACACACCAGCGCCGCGCCAGCCAGCCGAGCGGGCCCTCGGTGGCGATGTGGATGGCGTCGGGCGCAAAATCGCCGATCATCGTGCCGATGGCGCGCTGCGTGGTCAGCGCCAGGCGAATTTCCGGATAGTTGGGCATCGGCATGGAATGGAAGCGATCGGGCGTCACCGTCAGCACGCGGTGCCCGCGGCCGCGCGCCAGGGCGATGACGGTTGTCAGGGTGCGGACGACCCCGTTGACCTGGGGCGTCCACGCATCCGAAACGACGGCAATGCGCATCAGACCGGCTCCAGCACGGGCACGGCGGCGTCCTCCGCGGGGGCGGCCTGGCGCTGCAGCGCCGCGGTATGGCGGGCCCAGTCGATGATCTCGATGCGGCCGTCATGATGCTCGACAAGTGCGGTGCAGCTTTCCACCCAGTCACCGTCGTTCATGTAGAGAATGCCGTCGAAATCGCGGATTTCGGCGGAATGGATATGGCCGCAGACGACGCCATCGACGCCGCGCTCGCGCGCTGCATGGGCGACGACTTCCTCGTAATGCGAGATGAAGGCGACGGCGTTCTTCACGCGGTGCTTGATATAGGCGGACAGCGACCAATAGGGCAGGCCGAACTGGCGCCGCGCGGCATTGAACCAGACGTTCATGCGCAGCAGCACCGAATAGCCGACGTCGCCGAGGAACGCCAACCAGCGGGCATAAAGCACGACACCATCGAACTCGTCGCCGTGCAGGACGAGGAAGCGGCGGCCATCGACGGTGGTGTGGATTGCTTCGCCCAGGATCTCGACGCCGCCGAACTCCAGCCCGACATAGTCGCGCGCCGCCTCGTCGTGGTTGCCGGGGATATAGACGACACGGGTGCCCTTGTTGGCGAGCTTGAGGACCCGCCGGACGATGTCGTTGTGCCGCGCCGGCCAGTACCAGCCGCGCTTCAGCCGCCAGCCATCGATGATGTCGCCGACGAGGTAAAGCGTCTCGGGCTTGATCGAATGGAGAAAGTCATGGAGCAGCTCGGCATTGCAGCCGGCGGTGCCGAGATGGGTATCGCTGATCCAGACGGTGCGAAACTTCAGCTTGCCGCGCGGGGTTACGGCATCGTCGCTGTGCCAGTCGGCGGCGCTGCGACGCGGCGGGAGGCGCGGTGCCGGCGGGTGTCCCGGGTCGAAACCCTCCAGGGAACGCGCCAACGGATGGCCTGCCATACCGGATGCCCCAGCTCGCTTCGGTTGTCGCTGCATAGCGGCATCGCGTGACAGTCCGGCGTCGGGCGTGTGTCAGGCGCGTGTCAGGCGCGTTCCTTCAACAACCTGGTCACTGTCGCGTCGAAGTCGCGCTTGGCCTTCACATTGAGCGCGCCGGTGGCGGGGCCCGCCCAGCCGACATGGACCTCGCGCACCCGGCCATCGCGGCCGATGAAGATCGTCGACGGGTAGACCTTGACCGGGCCGAGCGCACCCAGGGCCGCCTTGGTCGATTCCGGCGTCGGCTGGCCCGCAAGGACGAGCGGATAGGGCAGCTTGTAGCGCGCCTGGAAGCTGTCCATCTGGCGGAAGGCACGGGCCTTGTCGTCACCATATTCGAACTGCATGCCGATGACCTCCAGGCCCTCCCGGGCACGGCGCGTCGCATAGGGGCCCATGAAGATCGCTTCGTCATGGCAATTGGGGCACCAGGCGCCGCCCAGGGTGATGACGACGACCTTGCCCTTGTAGCGCGGGTCGGCAAGGCTGACCTGCTTGCCGTCGCTGGTCGGGAAGCGGAAGGCCAGCCTTTCGCCGGCGCTTTTTTCGACCGCCACGGCTTCGATGCTCGCGCCGCCGGCGCGCCTGGCCGTCCAGCTGCTCCCGGCGGTGCTGGTGGCGGCGAATTGCTTGCCGGTCAGCACGCCGCCCGCCAGATCGGCATTCCACAGCGCCGAATAGCTGCCGTCGAAGGTCGACAGCGACAATTTGTTGCCGGCCAGCTCGCCGGCGAGATAGCGGGTGTCGCCGCTCGGCAACTGCACCGATCCGCTGACGAGATTGCCGACCTGCTTGAACTGGGCCAGCCCGGTGACCGGCTTGGCGCCCTGGAAGCTGACCAGCCATTTGCCGGTCAGATCGGCCGCCGGCTTTTGCGGCGACGGCGTGAAGCGGTAGCCGCCGCGCGTGCCGGTGGCAGCCAGCGTCACCGCACCGGTGCTGCGCTTGACCTCGGCCCGGCCGGTCAGCCGGTCGTTGGCGTCATGGGTGAGGACCAGGCGGCTGTTGTACGACGGGAACGCCAGGGTGATCGTTTCGCCATCGACGCTGACATTTTCGACGCGCAGGCGTTCAGGCGGGTTGCGCAGATAGGCGGTGGGTCCGGCCTTGCTGCCCGGCTTGGCGGGGATAACCTCCAGCCCGAACGGCAAGGCACCGCCGGGGTGATCGAGCGTGACCCGCCATTGGCCATAGGGGGTCGCGGGCGCCGCCAGCGCCGGCAGCGCGACCAGCCCGGCGAGCGCCGCGGTCAGGATGATGAATGCTGGCGTCATGGTCGTCCCGGATCGTTGCACCGGGTCATTTGGCGCGATGCGGCGGCAACGGCCAGCCAGCAAGTTTTGGCAGCGCGAAAGCCGGGCTTTGGCGTCCGGGCTCGCACCCGGATACGAATATTGGACGTGAGCCCCTAAGGAAGCCCGGTCATCTTGTGGGTCTGCAACCCCAGCCGCCAGCGCGGGTGCGCCAACACCCAGGCAATCGCTGCCTGCGTATTGGCCTCGCGGTCGGGCCCGTCCATCGGCTGGAGAAAGAAGTGCTCGAAATCGAGCTGTTCGAAGCGATCGGGCATCGCCAGCGGCTGGGGAAAGACCAGCTTCAACTCCTGCCCGCGAGTCAGCCGCAGCGGCGCATCGGCCTTGGGGCTGACGCAGATCCAGTCGATCCCCGGCGGCGGGACCTGGGTGCCGTTGGTTTCGATGGCGATCGAAAAGCCGCGCGCATGGAGCGCGTCGACCAGCGGCGTGTCGAGTTGCAGCAGCGGCTCGCCGCCGGTGCAGACGACAAGGCGATGCGCCGGAGCCTCGCCCCAGGCCGCCGCCGCCGCGTCGGCGAGCGCTTCGGCGGAGGCGAATTTGCCGCCGCCTTCCCCATCCGTACCGACGAAATCGGTGTCGCAAAAGGTGCAGACGGCGGTGGCGCGATCCTGTTCGCGCCCGGTCCACAGATTGCAGCCGGCAAAGCGCAAGAAGACGGCGCGGCGACCGGTCTGGCCGCCTTCGCCCTGCAGCGTCAGGAACAGTTCCTTGACGGCGTAGGTCACGAAGCCGTCCAATAGGAATGGCCGGCGTAGGTCACGAAGCCGTCCAACAAGAATGGCCGAAGGAGCTCACAGCGCCGGGTCCGGCACTCCCGCTTCGGCAAAGCCCTTGGCGCGCAGGCGGCAGCTGTCGCACGCGCCGCACGGCCGCCCCGCCGGCGTCGGGTCGTAGCAGCTCCAGGTCAGGTCCATCGGCGCACCGACCGACACGGCTGCCGCGACGATATCGGCCTTGGTCATCGCCGCCAGCGGCGTGTGGATGCGAAACTGCGCGCCTTCCACCCCGGCCTTGGTGGCGGTGTTGGCCATCGCTTCGAACGCTGCGATGAATTCCGGCCGGCAGTCCGGATAGCCTGAATAATCGAGCGCGTTGACGCCGATGAACAGGTCGCGTGCCCCCGCCGCCTCGGCCCAGCCCAGCGCCACCGACAGGAAGATGGTGTTGCGCGCCGGCACATAGGTGACCGGAATGCCCGGCTCCACCCCGGTCTTGGGAACATCGATATCGGCGGTCAGCGCCGACCCGCCGAAACCGCGCAGGTCGAGCGGCAGCACGATATGGCGTTCCGCCCCCAGCGCCGCCGCAACCCTGGCGGCATGGGCCAGCTCGATCCGGTGACGCTGGTTGTAATCGATGGTCAACGCCAGCAGGCGATAGCCCTCCGCCCGCGCCATTGCAGCGACTGTCGTCGAATCGAGCCCGCCCGACAGCAGGACAACGGCGAGGCGCCCGGCGGTCATGCCGCGATCCGCCAGACGCGGGCGCAGAATTTGCAATCGACGCCGATCATGCCGTCCTCGCCGCGCATGTCGGCGCGCTCGGACTCGGGGAAGCTCTCGATGACCTGGCGGATATGCGCCGGGTTGCAGCGGCAGCCGCGTACCGGCGTCGCGCCTTCGGTGATCCGCACCTCTTCCTCGTGGAACAGCCGCCACAAAAGCGTCTCGGCGATCAGCTCGGGATCGGTCAGTTCGGCAACCGTCGTGGTTTCGGCCAGCGTCGCGACATGTTCCCAATCGGGATGCAGCTGCGCCACGTCGAGCCGCTCGCCGTCCAGTTCGCGCCGCGCCAGATGCTGGACCAGCAGGCCGCCGGCGATCCAGCCGGTGCCGGCATCGCCCGCCACGCCGACCTTGATGCGCGTCGGCAGCTGTTCGGAATTGGCGAAATAGCCTTCCAGCGCTTCGGCGATGCTGGCGCCTTCCAGCGGCACGATGCCCTGGTAGCGTTCGCTGGCGGCGGTCTGGTGGAGGGTGATCGCCAGATGCCCGTCGCCGAACAGCTGGTCGAGCGTCATCCCGTCGGTGATCGCCGCGTCGGGATCGAAATTGAGATAGCCGCGGATGGCGCCGGCGCGATAATCGCAGACCAGCAGGTCGACGGCGCCGTTCTTGGCCTGCGCCTGCACCGTCAACTGGCCGTCGTCCTGGCGCAACACGGCGCCGAGCAGCGCCGTCACCGTCAGCGCCTCGGCGAGCAGCCGCGCCAGCGGGGCCGGATAGTCGTGCGCCGCCAGCACGGCGTTGAGCGCCGCATCGAGCCGCACCATCTGGCCGCGGACATTGCGCGCCGCGACGCTGAAGCCGAGCGAGCGGTCGGCGACGGGAGCAATGCCTTCCATCATAGTTTGCCCAGGCACCAGAGCAGGATCGCCTTCTGGACGTGCAGGCGATTTTCCGCCTCGTCCCAGACCGCCGACTGCGGGCCGTCGATGACATCGGCGGTGACTTCCTCGCCGCGGTGTGCCGGCAGGCAGTGGAGGAACAGCGCGTCGGGCTGCGCCTTGGCCATCAGCGCCCGGTCGACCTGGAAGGGCATCATCGCCCCCAGCTTGTCCTTGGCCGAGATCTGGCCCATCGACACCCAGGTATCGGTCACGACAACCTGCGCGCCTTCCACCGCCGCCTTTGCGGACCGCACCAGGTCGATGCTGCCGCCGCGGCAGCCGGCGGTGGCCAGCACCGCCTGGTCGGGATCATAGCCATGCGGCACGCCCAGCCGCAGGTCGAACCCCAGCACCGATGCCGCCTCGACCAGCGAATTGGCCATGTTGTTGCCGTCGCCCAGATAGGCCCAGCAGCTGCCTTCGACCTTCTGCCCGCGCCGTTCCTCGAAGGTCATGATGTCGGCCATGACCTGGCACGGGTGGCTGATGTCGGTCAGCGCGTTGATGACGGGAATGCCGGCGTGGTCGGCGAGCGTTTCCAGCGTCGCATGGCTGTTGCTGCGGATCATCACCGCATCGACCATCCGGCCAAGCACGCGCGCCGTGTCCTCCACGGTTTCGCCGCGGCCCAGCTGCATGTCGACGGCGGTGGCGACGATGCTGGTGCCGCCGAGCTGGCGGATCGCCATGTCGAAGCTGAAGCGCGTTCGCGTGCTCGGCTTTTCGAAGATCATCGCCAGCACATGGCCGGCAAGCGGTGCGTCGGCATCCACCCGGCCGCGTGGCCAGCCGGCGCGCGCCGCCTTGCGCCGGTGCGCCTCATCGAGAATGGCGCGCAGCCCCGCCGCGGTCGGCGTCGCAAGGTCGAGAAAATGCGGCATCAGGGGGATCCTAGGCACCGGCCGCTGCGGCCGGGACCAGACAGGGGGAAAGGCTCAGGCTGCAACCGCCGGGGCATAGGCCCGCGCCGCCGCCGACAGGCGATCGACGCATTCGCGGACATGATGTTCCTCGATGATCAGCGGCGGCAGCAGGCGGACGACATTGTCGCCGGCGGCCACGGCGAGAATGCCATGGTCGCGGGCGTGGTTGACGAAGGCGCGGCTGTCGGACTTCAGCTTCAACCCGATCATCAGGCCCATGCCGCGCACGCTGTCGAACAGATCGTCATGGTTGGGGATCATCTGCTCGAGCGCGGCACGAAGCCGCGCCGCCATGTCGTTGACATGGGCCAGGAACGCCGGCTCGGTGACGACATCCAGAACGGCTTCGCAAGCCGCCATGGCGAGCGGGTTGCCGCCATAGGTGCTGCCATGGCTGCCGACCACCATGCCCTGCGCCGCATGTTCGGTGGCGAGGCAGGCGCCGACCGGAAAGCCGCCGCCGATGCCCTTGGCGATCGCCATGATGTCGGGGGTAACGCCATATTGTTCATGCGCGAACAACGTCCCGGTCCGTGCAACCCCGCACTGGACTTCGTCGAGGATCAGCATCAGGCCGTGTTCGTCGCACAGCGCGCGCAGGCCCTTGAGGAATTCGGGCGTCGCCGGGCGGATGCCGCCCTCGCCCTGGACCGGCTCGACGAGGATGCCGCCGATCGACGGGTCGATCGCCGCCTTGACGGCGTCGAGATCGTTGAAGGGCAGGACATGGAACCAGTCGGGCAGCGGTTCGAAGCCCTTGCGCATCTTTTCCTGGTTGGTCGCGGCGATCGTCGCCAGCGTGCGGCCGTGGAAGGCGTTGGAAAAGGTCAGGATGCGGAACTTTTCGGGGTGGCCGGCGGCATATTGAAAGCTGCGGCAGGTCTTGACCGCGCATTCGATCGCCTCGGCGCCCGAATTGGTGAAGAACACCGTGTCGGCGAAGGTCAGCGACACCAGCCGCTCGGCCAGATGCGCCTGCGCCGGGACCTTGTAGAGGTTGGACGTGTGCATCAGCGTCGCCGCCTGCTTCTGGATGGCGCCGACCAGGTGCGGATGGCCATGGCCGAGCAGGTTGACGGCGATGCCGCTGGCGAAATCCAGCCATTCGCGGCCCTGGGCGTCGTACAGATAACAGCCGTCCCCGCGCACCGGCTCGACCTCGCAGCGGCCATAGACGGGCATCAGGGGCGTGATCGTCATCGTCTCTACTCCGTGCAGCATCTTGAAAGCGGACGGCTGCGACGCATGGGTGTGCCGGGCGGGTGCAACGCAAAAGGGCGGCCCCCAGCGACCGCCCTGTCGAAGATATAGCGACTTGTGACCGGCGTCTCAACCCCATGGCGACGCCCATGCACCGTCAGCGCGGCCGGGCCTTTTCGGCAGCGATCCACGCCTGCATCTCGCGCTCCATCACCGGCAGCGGCACCGACCCCATGTTGAGCAACGTGTCGTGGAACGGCCGCTGGTCGAAACGGTCGCCCAGCTCGGCCTCGGCCAGCCCGCGCAACTCGCGGATCTTCAGCTCACCGAGCTTGTAGGCCAGCGCCTGGCCGGGCCAGCTGATATAGCGATCGACCTCGTTCTCGATGTCGAGCCGGGCGAGCGCGGTGTGGCTGGCGAGATAGTCGATCGCCTGCTGCCGGCTCCACCCCATCGAATGGATGCCGGTGTCGATGACCAGCCGCGCCGCGCGCCACATCTCGAAGGTCTCGCGGCCGAAATCGTCATAGGGCGTCTCGTACATGCCGAGCTTGGTGCCGAGCCACTCCGTGTAGAGCCCCCAGCCCTCGCCATAGCCCGAAAAATAGGTTTCCCGCCGGAATGCCGGGCGATCGGGTGCTTCCAGCGCCATCGCCGCCTGGTGGCTGTGGCCCGGCACGCATTCGTGCAGCGTCAGCGCGGTCAGATTGTAAAGCGGCCGGGATTTCAGGTCATAGGTGTTGAACAGGCACGCCGCCAGGCCGCCGCGCCCCGAGGTGTAGATCGGCGCGATGGCGTCGGGCACCGGCCGGATGGTGAAGCGATAGCGTGGCAGGACCGTAAAGACGTCCTTCAGCTTGCCGTCCATGCGCTTGGCGGCATAGGCCGCAAAACCAAGGAGTTCGGCAGGCGTCTTGGCATAGAATCGCGGGTCGCTGCGCAGGAACTGCAGGAATTCGGGGAAGCTGCCCTTGAAGCCGGTTTGGGCGATCGTCGCCTTCATGTCGGCGTCGATGCGGGCGACTTCCTTCAGGCCGATGGCGTGGATCGCCTCCGGCCCGAGGTCGAGCGTGGTATATTCGCGGATCTGGTCGCGGTAAAAGGCGGCGCCATCGGGCAGGTCGGCGGCGGCGATCGTCGTGCGGGCCGCCGGCATATATTCGGTCCGCATGAAGGTGAGCAACTTTGCATAGGCCGGCACCGCGACGCCATCGATCAGCCGCGCCGCTTCGGCGCGCATCGCCGCCTGGTCGGCGGCCGGGATCGCATCGGGCATCGTCTTGAACACATCGAACAGCGGGTTGTCGGGCCCGGCGCGGGTGAACGGCACGATCGTCGTGTCACGCCCGGTCAGACCGATGCGCGGCACCGTATAGCCGCGCTTCATGCCGGCGCGCATGTTGGCGATGTTCTCGTCGAAAAACCGCGGCACATCGGCCAGCCGCTTGAGATAACGGCGATATTCGGCGGCGTTCTCCAGCCCCGAATAGGGCTTCACCTCGCCCCAGAAGAAGGTGTCGCTGTTGAGCGGCGCCTCATAGGTGCGCCAGCCGATGTTGGCGACTTCGGCGCGCAGCGATTCGGTCAGCACGGCCTTGTTGATGCGCTGCTCGGGCGACAGTTCGGCATCCGGAACGGCGGCCATGTCGGCCAGCACCTTGTCCCAATAGGCCTTGCGCCGCGCCCAGTCGGCAGGCGCGACGCCGGCGAAACGGTCGCCGGGCTTGCTGCGCAGACCGTCCGTCACCTGGGCGAACTCGGCCTTTCGCCACGTCCATTCGGCGTCGTAGATCGCCTGGAGCCGCTGGTCGGCGGCGGTCGGGGCGCTGACGCTCCCGGCGGCGGCCGGTGCCGCCATCGCTGCCGTGCCAGGCGCGGCGATCGCCGCCAGGACCAGCGCCAGAAGCCTTGGTGTCATGTCGTCCCCCCTTGAATGCCGTCAGCCGCGACCGCGATAGCCCGGCACGCCCTGATCGGGCAGCCACAACCCTGCCGGCGGCGGCCCCGATTGCCAGAATACGTCGATCGGGATGCCGCCGCGCGGATACCAGTAACCGCCGATGCGCAGCCACTTCGGTGCCATCTCGGTGAACAGCCGCTGGCCGATGCCGACGGTGCAATCTTCGTGAAAACCGGCGTGGTTGCGGAACGAGCCCAGGAACAGCTTGAGCGACTTCGATTCGACGATCGTGGCCGCCGGCACATAATCGATCACCAGATGCGCGAAATCGGGCTGGCCGGTGACCGGGCACAGCGAAGTGAATTCCGGCACGGCGAAGCGCACCAGATAATCGCTGCCGGGCCGCGGGTTGGCGGGATAATCGAGCACCGCGGCGTCGGGCGATGCCGGCAGGGTCGAGGTCTGGCCGAGGTGGAGCGTGTCCGTCATGCAAAAAATACCGTTGTCATACGCGATTCATCCGGGATGACATGGCGTGTCGCCGCCACTATGTCACGCAGCAACGAAGAAGATTCCCGGGAGTGAGCAATGGACCTGCTGGTATCCACCGAATGGCTGGCCGCCGAGCTTGGCAAGACCGATGTCCGCGTCATCGACGCGACGATGTTCCTGCCCGCCCATGGCCGCAACGCCCGCGCCGAATTCGAAGCCGCGCATATTCCGGGTGCCGTGTTCTTCGACATTGATGAAGTGTCGGACCAGACGTCGCCGCTGCCGCACATGCTGCCGCCTGCCGAAAAATTTGCCAGCCGCATGCAGGCGCTCGGGCTCGGCGACGGCAGCCGCATCATCGTCTACGACAATTCGCCGCTCAAATCGGCCGCACGGGTCTGGTGGATGCTCAACCTGTTCGGCGCCCATGAAGTCGCCATTCTCGACGGCGGTTTCGCCAAATGGCAGGCCGAAGGCCGCGCCAGCGAAAGCGGCAAGCCGATCGTGCGCCACCGCCATTTCACCGTCTGGGCCGACAAGACGCTGGTCCGCGACGGCAAGCAGATGACCGACAATCTGCGCAGCAAGGCCGAACAGGTCGTCGACGCCCGCTCTGCCGCGCGCTTCGCCGGCGCCGAGCCGGAGGCCCGCGCCGGCCTGCGCAGCGGCCATATCCCGGGGTCGAAGAACCTGCCGTACGACCAGATGTTCAACGAAGACGGCACCTACAAGTCCCGGGACGACATCAAGGCGGCATTCGAGGCAGCCGGCATCGATCTCGCCCGGCCGCTGGTCGGCACCTGCGGGTCGGGCGTGACATCGGCGGTGCTCGCCTTTGCCGCCGCGCTGGTCAGCACCAACAAGGTCGCGATCTACGACGGCAGCTGGAGCGAATGGGGCGCCAATCCGCACAATCCCGTGGTCACTGGCGCCTGACGCCGGCCGCCCGGAGATGACCAACCGCCGCCAGCCGCCGCATGACCCCGGCCCGGTCGGCATCGGCACCAGGCTGGTCGCCGCCGGGCGCGGCCCCGGCTTTTCGGACGGAATCGTCAACCCGCCGGTCATGCGCGCATCGACGGTGCTGTTCGACAGTCTCGCCGACCTCGATCGGGCAATCGCCGCCCCCGACGCCGGACTCTATTACGGCCGGCGCGGCACCCCGACGCAATGGGCGCTGGAAGACGCGCTGACCGGGCTGGAACCGGGCGCCGCCGGCACCAAATTGTTCCCGTCCGGCGTCGCCGCCATCACCACCGCGCTGCTGGCCGTCGTCGGCGCCGGCGACGATGTGCTGATCACCGACAGCGCCTATGAGCCGACGCGCCAGTTCGCCGACCAGGTGCTGGCGCGCTTCGGTGTCACCACCCGCTATTACGACCCCTGTATCGGCGGTGACATCGCCGCGTTGATCCAGCCCAACACCCGCGCGATCCTGCTCGAATCCCCCGGCTCGCTGAGTTTCGAGATCCAGGACGTGCCCGCCATCACTGCCGCCGCCCGGGCGCGCGGCGTGGTGACGATGCTCGACAACACCTGGGGAACGGCCCTGCGGCTGCAACCGCTGGCGCTGGGCTGCGACATCAGCCTGTCGGCGCTGACCAAATATGTCGGCGGCCACAGCGACCTGCTGATGGGCGCCGCCACCGCCAGCGAAGCGCTGTGGCCACGGCTGAAGGCCGCCACCTACCGGCTCGGCCATCATGTTTCCGCCGACGACGCGGCGCTCGCATTGCGCGGACTGCGCACCCTGGAGGTCCGGCTGGACCGCGCCGAGGCCAGCGCATTGGCGGTGGCGCGCTGGCTCGCCTGGCACCCGGCGGTCGACCGCGTCCTGCACCCGGCGCTGCCGTCGCATCCGGGACACGAATTGTGGAAGCGTGACTTCACCGGGGCGTCGGGGCTGTTCTGTTTCGTCCTCAAACGCGGTCGCCGGGCGCACACCGCCGCTCTCATCGACGGCCTCGTCCATTTCGGTATCGGCTTTTCCTGGGGCGGCTTTGAATCGCTGGTCATCCCCATCCATATCGCGCCGATCCGCACGGTGACGACGGTGCCGTGGAGCGGCCCGATGCTGCGCCTGTCGATCGGCCTCGAAGACCCCGACGACCTGATCGCCGATCTTGCACGCGGGCTGGAACGCTACGAAGCGCAATTCTAGGTGCTGCGCGCCGCCGTGACATTGCTGGCGCTGGTGCCGGCGACGCTGTGGGGCACCATGGCGCTCTGGTCGCGGCTGCCCTTCGCAGCCCCCGCGCGCGGCCTCGTCGCGGGGCTGTTCGCGCTGCTGATGCTGGCGGCGATCGCCCTGCTCTGGCGGCAGCGGCCGCGCGTCGCGCTGGCGATCATCGTGCCGGCATGGGCGGCGTTGCTCGGCTGGTGGTCGACGATCCTGCCATCCGACAATCGGAACTGGCAGCCCGATGTCGCCCAGGTCGCGCGCACCCGGATCGATGGCGATGTGCTGACGGTCGACAATGTCCGCAACTTCACCTGGCGCAGTGACACGGATTTCGACGTCCGCTGGGAAACCCGGCGCTATCGCCTCAGCCAGTTGCAGGGCGCTGACCTGTTCCTGTCCTATTGGGCCGGCGAATCGATCGCCCATGCCATCATCAGCTTCACCTTTGCCGACAGCGACCCGCTCGCCTTCTCGGTGGAGATCCGCAAGGAAAAGGGCGAGGCCTATTCCGCGGTCGCGGGCTTTTTCAAAAGCTATGAACTCGCCGTGCTCGCCGCCGACGAGCGCGATATCGTCAAGGTCCGCAGCACGGTGCTCGGCGAGGATGTGCGTCTGTTCCGGCTCGACATCCAGCGCGCCACCGCGCTTGGCCTGCTGCGCGAATATGCAGCGCTGGCCAATGACGTCCACGCCACCCCGCGCTGGTACAACACACTGATGACCAACTGCACGACGGTGATCTTCGGAATGGCGCGCCGGCTCGATCCGCGCATCCGGCTCGATTGGCGCATCCTGCTGCCCGGTCGGCTGCCATCCTATCTGCGCGAAAAGGCGTTCGTCAGCCGCGCCGTGCCGTTGCCGGAACTGATTGCCCGGTCGCACATCGGCCCGCGGGCCGCCGCGCCGCCGCCCGACCCCGGTTTTTCCAACCGCATCCGGGACGGCGTGCCCGACCCCGCCGGAGCACCGGCGGCACGGCCTTAAAGCACGCAGCCGATACCGGTGCGGACCACTTCGGCGACCAGTGCGTCGTCGCCGCTCTTGTTGAGCGTCGCGGCGATGTCGGACACGGTCATCCGGCCCAGGCGATCGCGGTTCAGGTCACCGATTTCGCCCAGCCTACGCAACTGCCGGGTGTCGAGCCGCTGCGACAGCCGGTCGCCCATGCACTGCGCCTGCGCAGGCGGCACGCCATATTCGGTCAGCTTGCCGGTAATCCGCTGCGCTGGCGTGGCGCAGGCGGCGAGCAGGGCAAGTCCGCCGAACGCCGCCGCACGCACGAAGATGGAATGAACAGGCACGCGGCAAACTCCGACCACAACAGCTTGCCCTTGTGCCACGCCGACCGGTGCCGCGACAAGATGCGTCAAGCCCTGAGGTGCAAAGTCCGGCGCGCCGTCCTATAAGCCCGCCATGCCCATTCTCGACCGCATTCCCTATATCAACTGGTGGCAGGGCGTCCTCGTCGCGCTGCTCGTCGTCGGCATCATGGAGATCGTCGCGATCGTTTCGCACCGCTGGGTCATGCACGGTTTCCTGTGGTCACTGCACAAATCCCACCACGAACCGCGCACCGGGGCGTTCGAGAAAAACGACTGGTTCGCGGTGATGGGGGCGATCCCGTCGATCATCCTGCTGCTGATCGGCACCAGCCAGAACATCCCGATGATCACCGCCATCGGCGCCGGCATCACCGCCTATGGCGCCATATATTTCGGATTTCACGACATCCTGGTCCATCGCCGGGTCAAGCATGGCTGGAATCCCCAGCAGCGCTATCTCAAGCGCATCGTCCAGGCGCACCGCCTCCATCATGTCGTCGAATCGAAGGACGGAACGGTCAGCTTCGGCTTTCTCTACGCCCCGCCGATCCGGGCGCTGAAGGCGCAGCTGGAAGCCAATGGCAAGGGCCGGATCCGGTCATCGGCAAAGATGCGCGCCGAAATGGACATGGTCGACAACGCCGATCACTGGGCGCGCTGAAGCCGGGCCGGTCAGCGCGGCCGGGTCCACAAACCGTCGCGCGGCGGCCCCGGCAGCGGCCAGCGCCGCGCCCGGGTCAGCGTTTCGGCAAAGGCGACCGACACGGCCTGCAGCTTTTCGGCCTTGCTGGTGCTCATGCGATGTTCCAGCCCGTCGGCGCCGGCATCGCGCACCTTGCGGCCGATGCCGCCATAGATTCGCGCCGCCGCCAACACGGCCCAGGCCGCCCGCCGGGACAGCGCCGGCGTGCCGAATTGCGCCGATGCCTCATAGGTTTCGGCAGCGAACACCAGCCGCGCCACCAGCCGCGCCAGCTGCCGGCGATTGGCCGGAAAGGCAAAGCTGTTGGGCAACAGGTCGACACTGGCCAGCCAGTCATCCGGAATATAGCGGCGCCCGTTCATCGCATCCTCGACAACGTCGCGCGCGATATTGTTGAGCTGAAAGGCAATGCCGAGGTCGCAGGCGCGATCGAGGGTCGGCTCGTCATCGGGCGACACCCCCATGACGATCGCCATCATGACGCCGACACAGCCAGCGACATGATAGCAATAGGCAAGCGTATCGTCGAAGGTGCGAAACGGCCGCTCCTCCATGTCGATCCGAAACCCCTCGACCAGGTCGCGCGGATACTGCGGCGGCATCCCGGTTTCCCGCACCACCTGCGCCAGCGCATCATAGGCCGGCACCCCCGTCGGCTGGTCGGCGAGCGCCATTTCGGTCAGCCGTTCGACTTCCGCCAATCGTTCCGCCGGCGGCCGCTGGTCGTCGTTGCGCCCCTGGCCGAGAATCTGGCCATCGATGACATCGTCGGTGTGGCGGCACCAGGCATAGAGCAGCATGGCGCGATCGCGGGTGACCGGATCGAACAACTTCGACGCCAGCGCGAAGCTTTTCGAACCGCGAGCGATTGCGGCGCGGGCGTGGCCGATGACGTCGGTCACAACATGCCCAATTCATATTTTATCAAAGTCGACATCGCCCGCAGCACCGGCAGCGGCGGCTTGCCGCTGAGAATGGTCGTCCAGTCGCGCAGCTTCGGCTGCGCCGCGTAAAATCGTCCGACCAGCGCCTCGTCATGCTCGTAGAAGCGCTCGAGCACGCGGTAGCGTTCGTCGGGCAGCGCCGCCAGGAACAACATGCGGTTGAGCAGCCGGTACATGCCCCGCGCCCGCCAGGCATCGACGCTGTGCCGGCGCACCGCCGCATAGATGGTCGCCGCATCGAGCACCGGCAGCGCGGCAACGAGATCGGCGATCTGCACGGCATCGGGAAAGCTGTAACCCGTCACCGGGTGGAACATGCCCGATCGCAGGCCGACCCGCGGCACGCCTTCATCGCCTTCATCCCAGAAGGCCTCGATATCACCGCCGATGCCGAGCGGCAGGATGCCATGTTCCTCGCGGTGCGTCGCAACGATCGTCCACCCCTGCGCCTCGGCATAATCGGCCAGGTGCTGGCGCAGCAGGTCGAGCGACAGATCGGCACCGTCGCTGAAATAGGTATCCTCGATCAACAGCCGGGTCGGACCAAAGGGCAATGTGTAGATGAAGCGATAACCGTCACGCTGCGGGACGGTCGCATCCATTATGATCGGCCCGGTCAGCCCATGCGGCGCCGCCAGTTCGACTTCGATGCCGAGAAACTTCTGCCAGCGCAGGTCGAGCGCCTTGGTCGGCCCCTGGCCGCGCCCGTCGATCACCGCACCGGCGGTCAGCACCCGCTGATCAGCAAGTGTCACCGATGTCGGCGTCAACGCCACGACGGGCATCGACGTGAAGATCGCCGCCGGCGGCAGCGCTTCGGTCACCGCCGCTGCCAGCCGTTCCGACGTGGCGCTGCCATAGCCCGATTCCAGCCGCCGCTGCAGGCGGGGGAAGCGGACTTCATAATGTTCCCAGCGATGCTCGAACAGCGGCGCCGTCCAGCGCTGCTGTTCGGGTGACAGATCGCCGGTGAACGACGACCAGGTATGATTGCCGCCAAGAACATCGCCCGTTTCCACGATCGCGACGCGCACGTCGGGGCGCACCTGCGCCAGGCGCAAGGCAATCAAGCCGTTGGCGAGACCACCGCCGGCCAGGATGATGTCGAAGTCCACAACATTGTCATAGGCAAGCGCGCGGCGCAGCGAAAGCCCGGCCGCGTCACCACGTCGCGCAAGCCTTGCGTTCCGATTGCCCTTCCTGTTGCATTTGCGTATCACTTGTCCGCAAACAGGAGACGCGCATGAACGCAGCCGCCAGGGTTTCGGCCTTTGTTCCGGATGATCTTCCGGAACCGACCTTCGCCGATCTCGCGCATCTGCCGGGCATGCAGCCGGCGCGCATCCGCATGTTGCGCACCATCAAGTTCCTTCAGGACCCGTTGGGCCGAAGCAAGGCGATGGTCGACGATTATGGCCGGGTGTTCCGGCGCCAGGATTTCGGCGGCTGGGGCGT
Source organism: Polymorphobacter fuscus (assembly GCF_011927825.1). Taxonomy (NCBI): domain Bacteria; kingdom Pseudomonadati; phylum Pseudomonadota; class Alphaproteobacteria; order Sphingomonadales; family Sphingosinicellaceae; genus Sandarakinorhabdus; species Sandarakinorhabdus fusca. The sequence goes on from NZ_JAATJI010000001.1 coordinate 1,097,535, forward strand.
GTCGCTGATCGGCCCCGAAGCCAATGAGCTGGTGCTGTTCAACAAGGACAAGATCTTCTCGTCCGCGCTGGGGTGGAACCCGGTGCTGGAAAATCTGTTCCCGCACGGCCTGATGCTGATGGATTTCGACGAGCATCGCATCCACCGCAAGGCGCTGTCGGTCGCCTTCAAGACCGAACCGATGCGCCATTACCTCGGTGAACTGAACAGCGGCATCGTCCGCGGCATCGGCAGCTGGTCCGGGGCGCCGGAATTCCGATTCTATCCGGCGATCAAGGCGCTGACGCTCGACCTCGCCGCCGCGTCCTTCCTGGGCGTGCCATGGGGGCCGGACGCCCAAAAGATCAACAAGGCGTTCGTCGACATGGTGCTGGCGTCCGTCGCCGTGGTTCGCAAGCCCTTGCCGCTGACGCAGATGCGCCGCGGCGTCAAAGGGCGCGAATATATGTCCGCCTTTTTCGGTCGGGAGATCCCGAAACGCCGCGGCGTGACCGGGGACGATATCTTCACCCAGATCTGCAACACCACCGACGACGAGGGCGTGCTGCTGACCGACCAGGCGATCATCGATCACATGAATTTCCTGATGATGGCCGCCCACGACACGACCACGTCATCGATCAGCTCGACGGTGCATTTCCTCGGCACCCACCCCGAATGGCAGGATGCGATCCGCGCCGAAATTCATGCCGTGAAGGCCCGGACCGGCGGCGAACTGACCTACGAGAGCCTTGGCGATCTGGAAACCATCGAGCTGGTGTTCAAGGAATCGCTGCGGCTGATCCCGCCGGTGCCATCGATGCCGCGCCGCGCGCTCAAGGATTTCGTCTTCATGAACCACCGGATTCCCGCCGGCTCGCATGTCGGCGTCAACCCGATGATGACGCACCGCCTCCCCGACGTCTGGCCCGACCCGGAGCGCTTCGATCCGCTGCGCTTCACGGCCGAAAACAGCCGGGGTCGCCACAAATACGCCTGGGTGCCCTTTGGCGGCGGTGGCCATATGTGCCTGGGGTTGCACTTTGCCTATATGCAGGTGAAGTCGTTCTTCTTCCATCTGCTGGCGGACAATTGCATCGTGCTGTCAGACAGTTATTCCGGCGAATTCAGCATGTTCCCGATTCCAAAGCCCAAGGATGGCCTGCCGCTGCGGATCGAGCGGATCTGATGCCGGCAACCCGGCGGCGCTGGCCGCGGCGTCTTGCCATCGGCGCCGCCGTGGTGGTGGGCGTGCCGGTCGTGCTGTGGCTGGCATTTCGCGTCGACGACATTCCCGTGGCGACGTTGCGCGCCAAATATGGCAGCCCGGCCTCGCAATATGTGACGCTGGCACCCGGCACGGTGATCCATCTGCGCGATGAGGGACCACGCAACGGCTTTCCGGTCGTGCTGTTGCACGGCTCGAATGCCTCGCTTCACACCTGGGAGCCCTGGGTCGCCCGGTTGCAGTCGCGCTTTCGCGTCATCACCTTCGATTTCCCGGCGCATGGCCTGTCGGGCCCGGTCCCGTCGCGGGATTATTCGACGCAATCCTATGTCGCCATCACCGAAAAGGTCGCGGCCCATCTCGGCCTCACCCGCTTCGCACTCGGCGGCAATTCGATGGGCGGCGGTGTGGCATGGCGGTATGCGGTGGCCCACCCCGACCAGGTGGCAGCGCTCATCCTCATCGATGCGTCGGGGCAACCACCCCAGACCCGCAGCACATCGGTCCCACTCGGTTTCCGCCTCGCCAACACACCGGTGTTGCGCGAAGTCGCAGCAACCGTGACCCCCCGCAGCCTGATCGAGCGCTCGTTCAAGCAATCGGTCGCCGTCCAGTCGATCGCCACACCGGCGATGATCGATCGCTATTGGGAGTTGCTGCGCTACCCCGGCAATCGCGAGGCGACGCTCGATCGCTTCGGCGGCTACAACCCGGCGGAACCCGCCGACGCCTTGTCGCGGATCACGGCGCCCACACTGATCCTCTGGGGCCGTGAGGATCACTTCATCCCCGTCGAATCCGCCGACTGGTTCGCCCGGCAAATGCCCGGCGCCCGCCTCGTGATCCTCGATGAGGTCGGCCATCTTCCGATGGAGGAGGCACCGGACAGGGCCCTCGCTCCGGTGCTGGCCTTGCTCGATCCATTGGTCGGCACCGACACGCCGCGATAGGTTCGGCGTTCAGAGAGCCTCCGGCGGGCAGGGCCAGCGGCCCTGCACCCGCTTGTCTCGTGTCGATCCTGCCGATGCGGGCGCCAGTCTCATACCCCCGGCATAAACTGGTCGGCATCTCCCTTTTCTCTTGCGCCCGAACCCGGGTACAAAAAAAGGGCCGCCCCGAAGGACGGCCCAATTCTTTGCTGCGTCTGCCTGCCTTACTGGGGCGTGCAGTTCGTCAGGTTCGGCTGCGGAGCACCGCTGAAGGTGATTTCCACACGGCGGTTCTGCGGTTCGCGGACACCATCGGCGGTTTCGACCAGCAGGCGGGTTTCACCAAAGGCTTCGGTCACCATCGCGGCTTCCGGAACACCCTTGCCAGCCAGGTAAGCCTTCACCGAGTCGGCGCGGCGCTGCGAGAGGCGCATGTTGTACTCGGCGGTACCCGACGTATCGGCGTGACCGGCGAGAGCGACATTGGCCTGGCCGGTTGCAGCGAACTGCTCGGCGGCACGGTCGAGGATCGCGGCAGCTTCAGCCGTGATCAGCGACTTGTCCCAATCGAAGAACACCAGGAACGGCCCAGGCGTCACAGCGGCAGGCGGGCAAGGCGGCAGAGCAACCGGAGCCGGCGGCGGCGGCGGCGGCGGCGGCGGAGCAGCCGGCTCGAAGAAGTTGTACGACAGCGTCAGCAGCAGACTGTGGCTGCGATACCGCGTCTGCGTGGCCAGACCATTGGTCGTGAAGGTGTCAACATTGTCGACGTTGAAGAAACGATAACGCAGACCCAAGTCAACATGGTCGGAAAGCGGCTTGTAAACGCCGGCCAGCACCTGCCATGCGACACCCGTGTCGCTGTCGTCGATCATCGCTGCGCCCGGGCTGACCAGCTGATAGTTGCTGTGCTGGACACGTGCGATACCGACACCGCTGCCGACATAGGCGCCGACATCGCTGCCCTGGCCGCCGAAGTCGAACATGCCGTTCGCCATAAACGACAGGACGCGGGCATTGCCGTCAGCGGCATTGTATGTGCCGACCGGCGGCGTGCGAGCAACCAGCGTCGTTGCCGGTGCGGTCGCAACGCCATAGAACACCGGCGGCAGCGCGCCTTCGACGATCATGTTGCGGATTTTGTTGGCCTTGTAGGCCACTTCGAATTCCGCCCGGAACATGCCGAAGTCGTAGCCGATGTTGCCACCGACGTCATAACCGATCTTGTGGCGTGCCCGGAGGGCTTCCTCGGAGACGACAGTTGCCGCCGCATTGCGAACGTCGAACAGCTCGTTCTGGACGAGGTTGGGACCAGCTTCGACGCCGATATACCAAGCCTGATCCTTTGCCATCACCGGCCCGCTGAGCGCCGTCGTGGCAAGCACCATTGCGGCAACGAATTTGCGCATTGTCATCCCCTTAAAACTCCATTCACTAGATCAGGCTTGCAGAACTATTAGCCTAGTCACTTGGACCGGCGCAAGCATCGAATAGAGCAGTCTGTTGCTGACTTGCAACAGTGAAAGAGGGAACGGACTGCATATTCAGGCGCATTCGGCCAAAGAATGACAGTTTGCACATCAAACGCCGTCAGCAAAGCGGCGATTTCCGCCCGTCATTCGGCATCGGCCACCCCGCCCGTCGACAGCGGCACCGCGGATGCACCGAACGCACGCTGCCCGGCACCGCTGGCCAACGGTCCAGCGGCCGATGCCAGGGCCAGCCAACCATCGCCCGAAAAGACTGCAAGGATCGCCTCATCGGCAATCCATGCCAGGCACCCCTCCCGAACGCCGACAATGGTCCAGCCGCCACCGACGAAGGTCGCCAGCCGGCCCTCCTCCCCGGCCCATGCGCCCGTCGCCGCCGGTCCGACGATATAGCTGTCCCCGGCAACCGGCGCTGCCGGCGGCTCCGAAACTGCCCGGCTCGACACCGCCAGGTGCAACAGGCGGTCGATCGCGCCGATTGCCTCGTTGTGCGTCACCTCCTTCTGGGCCTGTCCGGCGGCCAGCAGCGGCAGTCCCCAGCGCATCGTTTCGCTCATAAGTCGTCCTCCGGAATGGTGTCGAGACGGATGATTGCCGGTGCCCCGGGCCCCGTATCGGCGCTCAGCTGCATCACTTCGATGTCGATCGCCGCCGACCCGACGGCCGGCACGACCAGGCGCGGCTCGGTCACCCTGGCCTCGTGGACGACCATGCCAGCGGCGCGCACCGTCACAAGATAGACCTCGCTGCTCTCCCCCAAGGGCGCATCGACAAAGTCGGTCCAGCCAAAGCCGCTGCGGCTGCGCCGGGTCCAGCTGATCACCAGATCATCGCCCATGCGCTGTGCCGTCAGATGCGCCGGCGACAGCGGGCGCAGGGCCGCGCCGCCGACGGTGAACAGCACCGGCGCCGTCGCTTCGTCGTCGCGGCCCCGCGGCCGTGCTCGCCCGGCGCGGCCGAGCATTTCCACCGGCGGGTCGAACGCCAGCATGCGCCCGGGCTCAATCAGCACGAAGCGTTCGCCGATGCCGTGCCCGGCCGTCTCGGCCTCCGTGCCCCTGCGTCCGCGCAGCAACCCCGACAGGCGGAACCGCCGCTCGCCGATGGACTCGGCCGTGGCAAACTGGATCAGTTCGCGGCCGACCAGCGCCAGATTGCCCCCGGCCAGCACCGATCCCTCCGGCCGCCCTTCGAGCCAGTCGCGCCCGCTGAGCAGTTCGACATCCACCGTTCCGCGCCGGTCCCAGGCATCGGGGGCAGCGTCCGCGAGCGCCGTCAGCGTCGTGCCGATGACGGTGCCGCCCTCGAGCGTGCCGATGTCGTCATAACTGACCCCATTGTCGCTGCTGATCGCGACCCCGGCGCGCCGCCATCCGGCCCCGGCACCGTTGCCGGCAATCCACAGCCGCGGCGTCGTCGCCGCCTGCCCTGGCAGCGGCGGCAGGTCGAGCACCAGCAGCTGGGTCGGCCCTGCCGGCTGATCGTCGAACACCAGCGCGCGGCCACCGTCCGCCGGTCGCGCCGCGGCGCCGGCCGGGGCCGCGTCCGCCGCCGTCCGCTCGACATCGAGCGAGACGACGAAATTCTCGAACCGCGCCTCGCGGATCCGCCAGGCCTCCGCCGCCGGGCCGATCCGCACCAGCATCCCGGGCACCAGCCCGACATGCCGCCATGACAGCCGCAACGTCTGGCGGGTCCGGCCGAGCTGCCCTGCCATTAATAGCCGGATCGCCAGCGCCTTGGCCTCGACCGGGCTCATCGCCGCCGATACCCCGCGCTGGTCGACAATCGGCACCGCCGATCGCCGGGCGCGCTGCAGTCCGGGCTGATAATCGCGGCTGCTGTCGTAGAAGGACAGTTCGAGGCAGCCTGGCGCCGCATCGGCCGCGCCGCGCCGACGCCGTTCCGCCACGCGGGCGGCACCCGGCCGATGGGCGTCGACGGCATCGGGCGCGATGGTCACCACATCACGGCCCGACCCGGTCACGATCGTCTGCGCCCCGCTGGACACCGCCGCGTCCGAAATCGCGATCAGCGGCGCCACCGCTTCGGCCAGGCTGCCGGCGCGGCCGGCAACATGGCCGGTCAGCGCTGGAAAGCCCCCGGCCGTCGCCAGCACCGCACCGCACGACGCCGCCAGCGCGCCGATCGCCGTGCCGGCGTCGATGGCACCGTCATCGGCGATGATCTCGAAGGTCAGGTTGGGAATGCGATTGCCATAGTCCGCGAGCGGCAGATCCTCGAACACCGCATAGGCCAGCCCGCGATAGGCCGGCGCCCCGCCGGCGCCTTCCACCGCGGCGATCAGCGGGTCGACCGGCTGGTCGCCGCCGCCATCGTGCAGCCGCATCGTCACCGGCGTCAAAAAGGCCCCATCGGCATCGCGGATGACCTTGCCATCGGCCCAGATCCGCCCCACCCCCAGGATCGGCCGCGCCACCAACCCGACCGCGAACGACGCCGAATAGCTGTAGCTGGTCGTCGCCGGGCCGCTGCGCTTGCCGCCGCCCGCGGCCGCCTCTTCCCTGATGCCGCTCGTCCAGATCAGGTTGCCGGCCGTCCGCATGCGCCCGACGATAATGGGGATCGGCTCGCCATAGGCGGCGCTCTGCACCTGCGGGTTGCTGATGCGGCCTTGCTCGCGCGGCCGCCCGCCGCCGAACAGGCTGCGATCGAGCAGCCCGCCCACCGCCGCGCCGAAGATGCCGCCGATCGGCCCGGCGAACACCCGCCCGACCGTGCCCAGGATCAAGGTCGCCATGGCTCAGCGCACGCCCGGCAGGCGCCAGGCGCCGATCACGGTCCAGGCAGGGTCCATCGGTCCCTCCACCACCCGACCGATCCCGGCGTGCGCCTGCACCATGCCGGCCGGCGTCACGATGCCGAAATGCCGCTGGCGGGATGCAGGCGCGAACAGCATGACATCGCCCGGCAGACTTGGCTTCACCGGGCAACAGCCGTGGCGCGCCAGCAGCGCCGCCACATCGGGCAGGTCCCCGCCCAGCCGATAGGCCGGCGCGGTCACCGCGATCCCCGCGGCGGCTGCGGCGATCAGCACGACGCCGACGCAATCCAGCCCCCGCCCCGCCACCCGCCCCTGCGGGCGAAAGCGCGTGCCGACGCACGCCCGCGCCGCCGCCACCACGGCCGGCCAGCGCGGCATCTCCGATGCCTCAACCATCTTCGCGATCCTTTGAAAAATGGGCTCGCCCGGTCAGACGCCGCCGAACCGGGTCAGCATGTCGTTGCCGGGCACATGCGGTTCGCCGCGAAAATTGGCGGCATTGTCGAAGCGCGACCGGCAGGTGGCAAAGCGCTTGTCGCACCCCTGCCACAGCTGCACCGGCGTCGCGGCGGCGAGCGCCAGCGGCTCGTCAAGCTGCAGGCGTCCCGCCGCCACGCCGATGATCCGCCGCTCGATCCCGGCCATCACGCCATCGAGAACCCGCAGCCGGCCCTCGACAAAATCCTCGAGCGCCATTGCCGCCGCCACCGCCACGCCGCCGTCATCGCCATGCGCCGGCGCCCGCAGCGTCCGCCCGCGCATGGCGATGCGGCAGCGCCGGTCGCCCAGCTCGGTGCGGCATTCGGGGGCATAGCTTTCGATCGCCGTGACCGTCAGCGCCGCGGTCGGCCCGCGCAGCGTCGCCACGAAACCGCTGTCGGCATCGCCGCCGGCGTCGACGGCACCCAGCGTGCCGCGCGCCAGCAGCTGCTGCCCGGCATCGGGGTCGCGCCAATCGACGAGGAACAAGCGCACCGCCGCGCCATCGAAGCGCCCGGCCGCCAGATCGGCGGCCGAAATCGCGTCGGCGGTCAGCGCGCCGGCCACATCCATCGTATCGACCTCCAGGTCGTCATTGCCGACGACGGCCGATGGCGCGATGCCGGGCGCGCTTTCGAAACGCAGCCCGGCCACCGTCAGCGCCCGGTCATGCGTCGTGAACCCCAGTGCCACGCCGTCGCGGCGCACGACGCGCCAGCACAGCGCCAGCCAGGTCAGGTCGGCGGTCAGCCGGTCGCCAAGCGCAGCCATGCTCAAGCCTCCCGCAGCTCGACGAGCGGCACCGACGGCAATTCCCCCGCCCGCCAGCCGGCGATGGAGACATCGATGCGGTCGGCGGCAAAGCGCACCGGCACATCGAATTCATAGCCCGCGGTGACCACGGCCCCCGGCGGCGGCGGCACGTCGAAATCCACCTGCCCCAGGTCCGCCAGCTGCCAGCCGCTCGCCTGCACCACGCCGTCGATCGCCACCACCACGCTGCCGGCGACCGGCCGGGTGATCCGCCGCACCTGCACATCGTCGCCGTCGCCATAGTGCCGCACCAGGGCAAAGCGCGTCGTGCCGCCATCGCCGATGCCCAGCTGCGCATCAGTCGCCGCCACCGCGGCGCCGCTTCCCGACCGATGGTCGATCGGATCGCGAAAGCGAAAGCCGTGCGCCTGGCCGCGCCGCGCCCGGAAAAAGGCCACCAGCAACGCCAGGTCAGCCTCCGACCTGATGCCGACCCCGGCGTCGTAATGCACCAGCGCGTCGCTCCACTGGCTGTTGCGCTGTTCGTGCCCCGATCCGGTGACGACGATCTGGGTCGAAAATTCCGGGCCGCCCGCCGCGCCGAAACCCAGCTGCAACGGAAAGCGGACGTCGTGAAAACTGGCCATGCTGTCCTCGCCGATGATCTCGAATGCGGTAAAGCCGTCGCGCGCCACCTGCGGCCACGCCCAGACGAAGCTGTCGGCAACGCCGCGCGCCATCGAGGCTGCGGCCGCGTCGGCAATCGCCGGCCAATGGCCGGTCTGCGTCGCGAAGCCGGAAAAATAATGTTGCCGGTCGATCGGATAGCCCAGCCGCTCGGTCACCGCGTCGCGCGCCCGGCGCTGGCCACCGGCGTCGCCGCCGGTGACGAAATCATAATCCTCGAGCTGCAGCACATCGAACGCCGGCCACGCCCAGGCCGATGGCATGTTGGCGCGGATCAGCTCGGGCGCATCGCCGCCCAGCACCTGCGGCGCATAAAACAGCAGCAGCATTTCGCAGCCCGGCATGGCCGCCCGTACCGCATCGCGCAGCGCCAGCGTCGCCCGCCCGAGCAGACCGCCGCACCAGTCGAGAAAGGCCCGCTCGGCCGCCGTCGTCACCGCCCGCACATCGGCGATGGCGGGCGCCGGCTGGCCGGTCTCGGCCCCATGCAGCGCCAGCGTCGCGGCATCGTACAGGCACGGCCGATGGTCCGGCCCTACCCACCACCAGGGCTCGCCGATCTGGAAGCGCGGCGCCGCCCCGGCTTCGACCGCCAGCGCGACGAACGCCACCGCCACCGCCTGCAACCACGCCATCGCCCCGGGCTGTGCCGGCGACAGCAGCGCCGATGGCGGCACATAGCCCGTCGCCGATCGCGCCCCGAACAGGTCGCGCTGCGCCCAGTCGTCGGGGCACAGCGGGTCGAGCAGCTCGAACGACAGCGACAGGATCGGCGCGAAGCCCAGTGCCACCGCCCGCGCCAGGAAATCGCGGTGCCAGGCCAGCGCCGGGCCGCACAGCGGCACCGCCGGGTCGACGCGATAGCCCACCCCGTCCCAGCGCAGCGCCGGGAAATGGCTCATCCCGACATAATGCACCAGCGCGCCGCGATAGCCGAGCGCGAACATCCCCTCGATCAGCCGCTCGGGCGTCTGGTTGTAGCTGTCGTCATAGCCGCTCGCGATGCGCAGCCGGTGCGGCGGCACAAAGGCGTCGCCCACCGCCAGCACCGACCCCGATCCCTCGGCACGGATCGCCGTCAGCCGCACCTGCGCGTCCACCGGCGCCGGCAGCGGCGTGTCGCTGCCGTCAAACCCCGGCGGCACCAGCGAAATGAACATCCGGTCGATATCGCCGGCCCAGACCGGGTCGGATTCCTCGGGATGCAGGAACCCGCCGGCCAGCGCATCGAAATCGAGCCGGACGACGGCGGCGTCGGGCGCGCCGTCGGCATAGTTCCACAGCCGCACATACCAGCTGCGCGGCACCCCCGCCGCATCGCGCCCCTCGATCGTCAGCACCGGGCCGTTGACGACATCGAGCGGCCGCACGCCGCCGTTGCCTTGCCAGGTGAACGACAGCACCGTCCCGCGGTAATCGCGCGACGTCGCCAGCGCCAGCAGCGGATGGCTCAGCCGGTCCTCCGATTCCCAGATCAGCCCGGCCAGGTCGCTGCGCCGCAGGAACTGCAGGTCGACTGTCAGCGCGTCGGCGCCCGCTGTCGTCACCGCGGCCATCATCGGCCGCGGAAAATCGACCAGCCAGTACCGCGGGTCGAACCGCTTTGCCCACCCCGCCTGCCCCTGGTCGGCAGCGCTCGCCAGCCAGTGCCGCATCATGCCTCGGCCCTCGCCAGCGCCTGGCGCACGGCGCGCGCCACCTGGTTCGCCGTCTGGCCCATCACCGCCGCACTCGCCTCGCGCGGCGCCGCGACGTTGATCGTCACATTCACCGCGCCGCGCCCGCGCGCCATCGTCTCCACCCGCCCTGCCGCCGCCGGCACGAACAGCTCGGGCCCGCGCTCGCCGACCAGATAGGGCCGCCCACCGCTCACCGGTCCCCCCGTCGCCCGCCCCGGCGCGCCGAACAACGATCCGACCGCGCCGATCAGCGAGGCGATGCCGCCGCCCGCCGCACCGGCCCCGATATTGGCCTTCACTGCATTGGCGGCGATATCGGCCAGCGCCGTGACCGCGACCCGGCGCAGATCCTCGAAACCGAACTTGCCGGTCGCCGCCGCCCGCGTCAGCGCCCGTTCGATGCTGCTGCCGGCGCGGTCGATCCCCGCCGTCAGCGGCCCATCGACCTCGCGGCGGATGTCGTTGATCCCGGCCATGAAGCCGCTGGTATCGGCGCGCACCCGCACCACCAGCGTGTCGAGGTCGATGCCCTCATTCGTCATCGGGAAATGCCTCCATCAATTGCGCCAGCATCCCGGCATCGCCGGGCGCCGCGTCCGTCAGGTCCAGCCCCAGCGCCGTGCGCAGATCGGCCGGCGTCGCCGCCCAGAAATCGTCCGGCCGCCAGCCCAGCGCCGCCGCCGCCACCCGCGCCGCGACACGGGCCGCGTCGCAGAAGCTTGCCGCCTCCGCGGCAGGGGCGAACCTCATCGCCCCGCCAGCACCTGGCCGAGCAGCACGCGCAGCGCCGGCGTCACCGCCACGATCCCGGCTTCGACCAGCGCCTCGCAAAAGGCGGCGCGCGTCATCGCCGGCGCGTCGAGGCAATGCCACAACAGCGCCGCCATCTCGGCCAACGTCAGCCCGCCGGCGGCAGCGCGCTCGACCAGCGCGAACAGCGGCCCCAATTCGGCTTCCGCCGCGACCAGCGCCGCAAAACTCGGCCGCAGCCGCAGCTCGGCACCCGCCAGCGCCAGCACCGCCTCGCCGCGCACGGCATTGGCGCCGCTCATGCCGACACCACGCCGCCGGAGCTTTCCAGCGCCAGCGTGTAGGTCCGCTCGCCGTTGAAATCGCCGGCGTAATCGAGCCGGGTGATGAGGAATTTCGCCGTCACCGTCGCGCCGCTTTCAAAGCTGACGCGGTAATCGTCGATGACCCCCGCCAGCGCATTGGCCTTGATCCGTGCCTCGGCCGCAGACCCGGTGAACACCCCCGACCCGCTGATCGACACCGACCGCACCCCCGCCCCGCCGAGCAACTCGCGCCAGCCGCCCGACCCCTGGTTGGTGACAACGACACTGTCGGCGTTGATCGCCATCTGCGTCGTGCGCAGCCCCGCCACGGTCGTGAACCCCGGCGGCACCGCGCCGTCCCCCACCTTCAGCAAAAAGGCACTGCCCTTTTCCATCGCCATGATCCTGGTCCTTTCATTGCTTTGGCCGTCACCCCCGCGCAGGCGGGGGTCCATCTCCGGAACTTCGAAAATCGCCCCGACCCAACCCCGCTCACCCCGAGCGAAGTCGAGGGGCACTCGCCCCATCGTTCGAGCGTCCCTCGACTTCGCTCGGGATGAGCGGATCTGTTTCAGCGCCTCAAAAGCCGGCGCCTAATCCGCCACCGTCCGCACCCGGAACTCGACGATCCCCTGCGTCCACCCCTCGGCATCGGTCAGCACCAGCTGCCGCAGCAGCAACGCCGACACGATGCGATGCCCGTCCTGCATGCCGCCCAGCGTCGCCAGCCGCGCCGCCACCGCGCCCATAACCGCCTTCGCCGCCGCCGTCCCCGGCCCCGCATCCCAGACGTTGATCGCCAGCCGGTGCTCGTGACCGACTTCGGTCTTGGTGCTCCAGTCGGTGACCAGGTCGCTGCCGATCACCAGATAGGGCGGCACCGCATCGACCGGCGGGCCGTCATACACCCCCGTCACCCCCGCCACCCCGGCCAGCGCCGCCGCCACCCGCTTCTGCACCATCAGGCTCGCACTCATCCCCGTCCCTCCACCAGCGCCGCCAGCCGCGGGTCGGGCCCGCGCCGGCGGCTGCCGAACAGCCGCGCCACCAGCCCCGGCGCCGTCAGCCGCACCGCGCCACCCTCCGCAATCACCGTCACCTCGGGCGCGCCGGCCGCCACCCGCGCCGCCAGATCCGCCACCGCCCGCGCCGTCGCGGCATCGGCCAGCCGGCCGGCCGCTTCGTTGCCCGTCATCCGACCCGCGCCTCGCAGCGCAGCACCGTCCGGTCCGGCCGGCGCGGGTCGCTGTCGATGCTCAGCACCGCCAGCCACTGGCCCCGCCAGACCAGGCGCGAGGTCAGCCCCAGGTCGGGGTTTGCCCGCAGCGTCACCCGCCACCGGCGCCGCGACCGCCGCGCCTCGCCCTGCGCCGTGCCATTGCCGTCGGGCACGATCGCCGCCCATGCCGACCCCGCCGCCTGCCACGCCCCGACGCTCGATCCGCTGTCGTCGCGGACATCGACAAAGCGCTCGATCGCCACGCGCTCGACCAGCGCGCCGCTCAATTCCTCGCCCATGGTCTGCCCTTTCCTACAACAGCCGCAGCCGCCGCCACGGCCGCCACAGCGCCGCCACCGCCGCCGGCGGCGGCCCCGCATCGGCGGCGTCGCGGTGGGCATGAAGATGCGCCACCAGCCGGATGATGCCCTGGCGCAACGGTTCGGGAATGCCGTTCCAGTCCGCCGCCAGCCCGGCGCGCACCGCTGCCACCGGCTGCGACGGGATCGCCCCGGTCAACCGCACCCAGCCGGTGCCATCGGCATCGATGGCGCTGTCGAACCCCGCCGCGCCCGCGACGCCGGTGATCGCCGCCACCGGCACCACGCCCAGCCGCTGCCAGCCGCCGAGCGCCGCCAGCCGCAGCTCGGCGTCGCGGATGATCAGCCATTGGCCGGTGAATGCCTCGCACAGCGCCGTCGCGGTGCGGATCAACCCCGCCAGAACGCCGTCCTCGTCGTCGCGCTCCAGCCGCAGATAGGCCTTGCATTCGCCCAGGCTGACCGCCAGCGGCCCCAGCGCCATGGTCGTTGTGGCCATCACCGGTCCTCCACGCGCACGTCGAGCGTGCGCGAGTCGCGCCGCCCGTCGGAAAAATCGACCTGGTTGGTCAGCCGGTACAGGCGGCCTGGCGTGCCGCCGGTCAGCGTCGCCGTGCTGCGGCCGCCGTCATGGGTGGCCACCGCCACCGCCAGTCCGCCGGCCGCATCGGGATCCACGGTCCAGCGCGACGCCGTGATCGTCTGGCCGGCGAGATAATCCGCCTGCCAGTCGACGACATAATCGATCGCCGCCGCGGGATCCTTGAGAAAGATCGCCACGCCCTTGCCCTTTCGTCAGAGTGGTTGGACCGCGCCGTTCAGACAGGCGCGCCGATCTCGATCGCCCAGGCGGCGATGCTCACCGTGCCGCCGGGCGCCAGCGCCTGCGCCGGGCAGGTGGTGACGTACAAAAGCCGCGTCGCATCCAGCAGCGCGATATGGTCGGCGGTGCCGGCGGCAACCACCGGCAACCCGGCCTTGGCCGCCACCGTCACCTTGCGCCCCGACACGTCACCCGCGGCAAAGCTGAAGTCGGCAACCGTCAGCGCCGCCTCCGCCAGCCGCCCGGCCTCGGCGGCGGCAAAGCTCGCCGGCTGGCCGTTGAGCGCCACCATCCGCGTCGCCCCGCTGGCGACGATCAGGCTGCCGTCGAGGACATCATTGCTGGCAAATTTGGACATGGGGTCACTCCTGTCGGTTGAAAATGTCAGTGTCGGTTCGGAACCAGGGTCCGCGTGTCGCTGCCGACGATCAGCACGGCGTCCGCCGCCGCGCCGCCGGCAAACAGCCGCGCCGGCGTGGGCCGCAGGCCATGGGCAGCCCGGTCCGGCGCCAGCACCCGCACCAGCCCGGTGGCCAGCACCGGCGTCCCCGATCGCAGCGGCTGCCGCGCCGGCGCCGGCAGCAGCGCAATGGCCAGCGCCAGCGCCGGTGCGCCGGCGGCGTGCGGCGACCCGGCATCCGCCGGCGCCAGCGCGAACGTCCGCGTTGTCAGGGCTGCCGCCGCCCGCTGCGGCATCGCCGCCGCCGCCGGGCCGATCTGCGCCGTCCAGCCGATCGCCGCTGCCCCCGACAGGCCGTGCCGCGCCGATGCCGGGGACAGCGCCGCGGCGGTGACGGCGGCCGGTTGATAGGCACCGGCGGTGAACGGCGCCGGGAGCGGCACGCCCCCGGCATCGGTGTCGACATTGCCGCGCACCCCACGCGCCGCCAGCGGCGATCCCGGCAACGGGCGATAATCGCCACCGCCGCCGCCGCTGCCCAGCAGCGACCGGTCGTCGGCAAAGTCCGGCGACAGCGCGCCGCCATAGCCCGTCAGCGATCGCGGCCCGGCAAATTGCAGCTGGAACAGCCCGGGGTTGGCCGCCGTCGCCCGCCGCGTATCGACATTGCCCTCGTGGCCGACGCCGTACAGCATCGACCAGGCCTCCACCATCTGCGGCCGATAGCCGTCGCTGCTGCCCCGCACCGCCGCCGTCTGGCTGTCGTTGAAATCATCGTGCTTGGTCGGCAACCAGTCGAAGACATTGTTGGCGATGCGGTTGACAAAGGCCTGGTTGCGCTGGCTGTCGGCTTCCGCCGGCGTCGTCGGCGACGGGTCGCTGTAGAAGGTGTTGGCACGGTCGCCGATAAAGCTGTTGGCCTCGATGATGTTATAACTCATCGTCGCCAAATTGTTCTCGCCCACCCCGTAAAAGGGCGCCGGGTCGGTGCCGATCCGCTCCACGACATTGCCGATGAACAGCTGCCGCCGGTAACTCGGGTTGGGAGTGCCGGCCGTCGCCGCGGGCAGCGCCGCCGGCGACCAGGCCCCGGCCGACAGGCCGCGCAGATCGTTGAAGGCGATGACGATGTCCTCGACCTGGCCGGGAAGCGTCGCCGACGCCTGGCCGCCGAACATCGGATAGGCGGTGCCGAAGCCATCCTCGCTCAGCGGGATCAGCCGGTTTCGGGCGGCCAGCAGCGCGCCGTTGATGGTGCGGCCGATCTCGCAGGCGCGCACCATGCCGGTCCGCTGGTTGCCGCTCGCCACCGAAGCCCCGGTCCGCCACCATTTCGACCGCACCATGGCGAAATTCCACTGCCCCGCCGGCGCGGTGCTGCTGAATGGCGCGACATTGTTGCCCTCCAGCCCGGCCTTGCCGCGAAAGGTGACGTTGTCGACGAGGTTGTAGACATTGGCGCCCAGCGTGTTGCCGCCCTGCTCGACGCTCAGGTTGCGCCACAGGATGCGCGACATGCGCTGCGGGGCGTTGGCGGTGGTGCGGATGACGACATTGGCGCGCGGGTCGGCATCGGCCGGGTCGCCGCCGATGCGCAGCGGGATCTCGGCGGCGGCAATCCCCGTCGTCACCGCCGTCGTGCCGCTGCCCATGTGCGTGCCGGCGGCGAGCACGATCTGCAGCCCGTCGATGCTGCGTGCCTGCGCCGCCTGGCCATTGGCCGCCGGCAGGGTGCGGTTGGCCAGATACCCCGCCTGGATCGCCGTGTTGATCGTCGCCGGTCGCGCCGCCGGTGCCAGCGCCCGTGCCGCCGCCAATGTCGGCTGCACCATCGCCGCCGTCGCCACCGCCGTGCCGTTGACCGGATCGACAAAGGCGAACTGGCTGCCATAGCGCGTACCGGCCGGGTCATGGCCGATGACCCAGGGCGATTCGGCTGCGACACCATAGCCATCGGTGCGCAGTGTCGTCATCGCCCGGGTACCGGCCGGGTCGGTGGTCCGCATCGCCCCCAGCCAGGGATAGACTTCGGCGTCGCAGCGCAGCAGCCCGGCCGTCAGCCCCGTCGCTGCCGCCGGGTCGATGACGGCGGTGTAGCAGCGCAGCCCGTCGCCCAGGCTGGTGTCGGTCGAAAGCTGCGTCGTCCACACCGATTTGACCCGGGTGCCATCGGTGGCGGTGAAGCGCACGCCTGCCACCGGCTCCAG
Source organism: Polymorphobacter fuscus (assembly GCF_011927825.1). Classification (NCBI taxonomy): domain Bacteria; kingdom Pseudomonadati; phylum Pseudomonadota; class Alphaproteobacteria; order Sphingomonadales; family Sphingosinicellaceae; genus Sandarakinorhabdus; species Sandarakinorhabdus fusca. The sequence continues at coordinate 1,113,569 of NZ_JAATJI010000001.1, forward strand.
CCCTACCGGATGGTGCGACGCGACAAACAGCGCCAGCGTGAACGCCCCGCCGGTCGTGCCATAGGGCAGCAGCGCCCAGCGCATGATCGGGATCGGCGCGGCGGTGGTGCTGTCGTTGGTGACGGCAATGTCCGCCGCCGCCGCCTCGCCGGCACGCCACCCGGCCAGCACCGACAATGACAGGCCGGTGTCGGTCGCATAGACATGCTCGGTCAGCGCGATGCGCACCTGGATCGCGCCGCCGCCCAGATCAACCTCGTCGATGACCTGTGCCGTCGGCGACGCCGGGTTGACCGGCAGGCGCAGCGGCCGCGTTCCCCACAGGGTCCGCGCCAGCGTGCCCGCCACCGCCTGCCCGCCCGATTTGACAAAGCCGGCATGGCTTGACGCCAGCGTCATCCGCGGTGTGCCGTCGACATCGAAGACATAGGACGCGAACCCGCCCGGTGCCGCGGCCAGCGTCAGCCGCAGCACCCAGCCATTGGGCTCGATGGCGGCAGCGGTGATTGCCATGGTCCAAGCTTCCGATTGTGGATGGGAGAAAAAGGGGGGCGGCGCCGGGCGCGTCCGGCGCCGCCGTCAACGCCTCAGGCGCTGAACACCATCAGCTTGATGGCGCGGCTGTCGACCACCGTTCCGCCAACCCGCTTGGTTGCATAGAAATGCACGAACGGTTTGTTGGAGAAGGGATCGCGCAGCACCACCGTCTCGCGGCGCTGGGCGATCAGGTAACCGGCGCGGAAATTGCCGAAGGCGATCGACAGGCTGCCATCGGCAATATCGGGCATCGCCGCTGCCTCGATGACCGGATAGCCGAGCAGCGTCGCCGGCTGGTCGGCGGCCAGCGCCGGCTGCCACAGGAACGCCCCGTCGCCATCCTTCATCTTGCGGATGCGCGCCAGCGTGCCGGCGTTCATCACCCAGCTGGCACCCTGGCGATAGGGCGCCGCCAGCGTGTGCACGAGGTCGATCAACCGGTCCTCGGGGCTGGTTGCGGCAAAGCCGCCGGCGGCGCCGGATGCCAGCGTCTGCAGCGTGCCGAACGGCCGCGTCGCATCGCCGGCGCTGCTTGTCGGCGTGGCCAGGAACCCCCGGGGTTTGTTGATGCCGTCGCCGCCGACAAAGGCGATGCCTTCGGCGCGAGCAAATTCGCGGCCGATCTCGCCGCCCAGCCAGGCCTCGACATCGAACATCGCATCGTCGAGCATCGCCTGGCTCGCCGCCGGATTGGCATACAGCTCGCCCATCGGCGGCGCGATCTCGGCAAAGTCCGGCGTGTCGGTCTCCGGCCGCCCGGCGGTTTCGCTGACCCAGCCCGAAATCACCCCCGACGTGGTGATCAGCTTGCGATAATTGGCCGAACCGACATCGACGACCTGCGCAATGGCGCGGATCGGCGATTCCGCCGCCAGCACGCTGTCGATCACCGCGTCGATCGTTTCCGGCACCGCCACGCCGCCCTTCGGCCCATTGGCGACCGTCGCTGCCTTGGTTTCGGCCAGCGCCGGCCGCTCGACGCTGCGCGCCGTCACCAGGCTGGTGAGCCGCGCCACTTCGCCGCGCAACGCCTCGACCGCCGGCGCCGCCGTTTCGAACACGGCATCCAGCGGGTCTGCTTTGGTCTCATAGGTCATGCATCGTCTCCTTCGCTCGAAAACCCCAGAATTCGCGCCAGCGGCTGCATCGGGAAGGTCACCAGCGACACTTCCACCAGCTCCAGCCGCGCCAGTTCGCGCACGCCGCGCAGCCGGTCGGCCCGCGCCGCCTTGACGCGATAACCGAACGACAGGCCGGTCATTGCGCCGGCCCGCACCAGCGCCGCCGCATCGGCACCGCGCCCCGACGCCACCAGCCGCGCCGTGATGCGCAGCCCGGTGTCGTCCTCGCGCGCCGTCTCGACGATCCCCACCGGTTCGCGCACGTCATGCTGCCACAGCAGCGGCACCGGCCCGGCGGTGCCGAACGCGCCCTTCAGCACGACATCGCCGCCGGTGTCCGGCACGTTGAAAACACTGGCATAGCCAGCGATGCGCAAATCCCCCATCGTCACCCCTTCACCCGCTCGACCAGCCCCAGCTTGAACGCCAGCCCGATCAGCAACAGCGCCACAGCGGTTCGCACCACCCACGCCACCACCGCCGCCAGCGCCGATTTCTTGGCGTCGCGCCAACCCTGGATCAGCTGGCGCAGCTCGCTGATGTCCGGCCCCGCCTTCTCGTCCAGCCCCAGGGTGCGCAGCGCCCGCACCGCGCCGATCTCGCACGCCTCCTCGACCAGCGCGCGCAGCGTCACCCGCGCCGCGCCTTCCGCCTCGGCCTGCATGACCAGCCGTTCCAGCATCGCCGTCATCGTCCCGCCTCCAGCCCCAGCAGGGCGCGTTTTTCGGGGTCGGTCAGGAACGCCGCCGCCGAAACCTGCGCCCACAACCGCTCGCGATCTTCGGACAGCGCCGGCACCGCATCGCGGTCGACGCTGATCTCCAGCCCCGGCCACCAGTGGCGCAGATGCGCCGACAACGCCGCCAGGATGCGCCCCGTCAGCGGCAGCAGCGTCAGCCGCCAAAGTGCCACATTGGCTTCCTTGTAATTGGCATAGGTCGCATCGCCGGGCAGGCCGAGCAGGAGCGGCGGCACCCCGAAGGCGAGCGCGATCTCCCGCGCCGCCGTGTCGCGCGCCCGGGCAAAATCCATCTCCGCCGGCGTCAGGCTCATCGCCTGCCAGCTCAGGCCGCCTTCCAGCAGCATCGGCCGCCCGGCGTTGGCGGCGCCGCCGAAACCCGTTTCCATCTCGGCCCGCAACCGCTCGAACTGGTCGGGCGACAGGCTCGACCCGTCACCCGGCTGGTACACCAGCGCCCCCGACGGCCGCGCCGCATTGTCGAGCAGCGCGCGGTTCCACTTCGCCGCGGCGTTGTGGACCTCCACCGCCCCCGCCGCCGCGCCCAGGCAGCCGGCGCCATAATGGTCGTCGAGCGGGTGATAGCCGCGAATGTGCAGCAACCCCGCCCGGTCGCCCTGCGCCTGCGCCGGGTATCGCGTCACCGATGCCCCCGCCCGGTACAGATAGGCCGCCGGCCAACCCTGGCCATCGGCCTCCACCGTCACCCGCTCCGGCCGCAACGCGAACAGCGCCGCCGGCAGGCCATCCGGCCCCGTCGCTGCCTCCACATAGGCATTGCCGTGCAGCAGCAACTGCGCCGCCAGCGTCTCCAGCAGCCCCGGGCCGGACGCCCCGAACCCCGTCGACGCCAGCAGCGCCAGCGCCGCATGGCCGGGCGGGTTGGATACCAGCGGCGCCCCGCCCGCGCCTTCGCTGATCAACCGTATCGCCCGCGCCGCCACCGGATTGGCGAGGTACGAATCGCGCACCTGCGCCTCATACCCCCGCGCCCCGTCCCCGCTCTGGAACGGCGTCGCCCAGGTCGGAATGCGCGGGCCCGGCGCAGCACTTTTGGTCCGCCAGAATGGCAGTTTCATGTCGCTCTCCTTTGACGGGAAAAGGGCCTCCGGCGGGCAGGGCCGGCGGCCCTGCACCCATTCATTCTGTTTTCGGCGGCGATGCCTACAACCCCCGCACCCCCGGCCGTGCCGGCCGATCGCCCAGCATCAGCGCCGTCAGCGCCCACACCAGCGCATCCGCCCGGTCGGGCGACGCCCCCGGCCCGGCATAGACGCCGCTGGCGAGCAGCCCGCACAGCTGGTCCTCCAGCGCCGGAAACGCCCCGACATGGACGACACGTCCTTCACCATATAGGCTCGCCACCGGCTCGGCCCTTGCCACCTTGCCGCGCGCCGCGCGCACCGCCTGCACCGGCAGCGCCGTGTCGATAGCCTTCAGCACCGCCGTCACCATGTCGCCGCCGTTGTTGACCTCGGCGACCACCTTGTCGGCGCCCCATCGCTCCGCCGCCGCCACCACCGCCCGCGCCCAGCCTTCCGGCCGCACGCCCGCCACGCTGGCATCGGCGAGCACATGGCCCAGGCCATCGGCGCCCAGCCCCACCGCCACGATCCCGCAAACACCATTGGCACCGCCCGCCGGCGGATCGACCCCGATGATGATCCGCACCAGCGCCGGCACAACGCTTCGCCGCTGCCGCTCGATCAGCGCCCGGGTCCACAGCGCCCCGGCAATGTCGTCGACGATTTCGCCCTCCAGCTCCTGCCGCCCGGTGGCCGAGCCGCCATAGCGCCGCTGCAGCGTGTCGATGAACGTCGCCGACAGATTGGCGGCGTTGTCGCGCATGGCCCCGCGCGTCACCACCACCCCGGGTTCGCCCAGCAAATCCTTCAACCAGGCGAAGGGCAGCGGCGTCGTCGTCAGCAACAGCCGCGGGTGCGCCCCCAGCCGCGTCGCCAGCCGCAAATTGGTCAGCGTCGCTTCGGCGCGCGGCCAGTGGGCGAATTCATCGCCCCAGGCAAAATCGAACTGCCCGCCGCGCAAGGCATCGGGCTCGCCACCCGAAAACAGCCGCGCCTGCGATCCGTTCGCCCAATCGAGCTGCTTCAGGCTGGGCGTGAAGGTCACGTCGCCGCCGGGCGGCACCCGCGCCAACAGGCCGGATTCGCCCTCCACCATCACCGCCCGCGCCACATCGAGGCTCGTCGCCACCAGCGCAAAGCGCCGCGGCCGCGTTTCGGCCAGCGCATGCACCCATTCCGCCCCGGCATGCGTCTTGCCGAAACCGCGCCCGGCGAGAATGGCCCAGATCGACCAGTCCCCCGCCGGCGGCCGCTGTGCCGGCCGCAGGCTGCCCGCCGCCGACAACGCCGCGAGCAGCGCCGCCTCGTCATGCCGGCGCAGCAGCCGCCGCCGCGCCGCCGCGTCCGCCCCGCGCCAGATCTCCGCCAGCGAGCGCGGGTCATCCTTCAGGCGATCAGCCATGCGTGTCGCCTCCCTCGTCTTGAATGTCAGTGCCTATGGCTGGCGGACGTCAGCCGCTCGCCACACGATGTCCCCGCGCCGGCGCCGCCCGAGGCCCCGCCCGCGCCGCCACCTCCGGCCGCGCCAGCGCCGCGATCTCGGCACGCAGCCGCGCCACCGCCGCGCCATCGACCGGCCGCCCGCGCGCCGCCGCCGGTCCCGGCCGCCGCTGCAACGCCGCCAGCACCAGCTTGTTGTCGGCCGCGGCCGGCGCCGCCCCGGCCTCCGCCTCGCGCGCCGCCGCCGCCCGCGCCGCCGCCAGCAGCCCGGCGAGCAACTGGCTTTCCAGCTGTTCCCACGCCAGCTCGATCGCCCGCACCCAGGCCGCGGCGAAATCCGCATCGGCATCGCGCATCCGGAACGCATCCTCCATGGACCGCCCGACCGCCTTCGCCGCCGCCAACGGATCCCCCGTCTCGATCAGTCTGGAAATGAACGCCCGGCGCTCCCGCACCAGCCAATACCACCGCGGCCTGGTCATCGGCCCCTCCCTCGAACAGCGCCCATGAAAACGGCCACCGGATGCCTGTCCCGGTGGCCGTTCCCTGTCGGCGGATTTCTGAAGCGTGCCGAATCTCTAACCTAAAGCGTTGCGCTTGTCAACATATAATATCCGATATGGTTCGCAGTGTATCAGCGTCGCCGTAAGGGAGTGTGCTGGTGCAAAGCCAGCATTCAGCAGCGAGCGCTCGGCGGCAAGCCGGAATCAACTGCCCATACAGGGAATAGGAGCCGATTCACGCCTTCTCTCAGGGCACCACAGTTATGTTTTCCGATTTCAATGTGTAGGCAAGATTAGAGGCGACACAAAAGACGCGCCGGCGCAAGCAGGACTTAGCGCGGCGGCCACGTCTTTCGGACTTGAGTGTCTATTGCTATCAACCGCCCATGACGATCGTGCGGCTTCTCCGTAGCATTGAAAAATCGGACTGTTGGATAACCTTCAATGCTGACGTAGGTTGAAAGCATCGTCGGAGATTGGGTCATCGTATGGAACAACAACCAAGGACAAAATACTGTATTCAGAGAGGCGGGTTGCTGAGAAAAAGTGACAGGATTCGTCTTTGGAATTCCCCGGAAAAATTCTACCGATATATTGCCGCCATTCGGATTTATTGCCACCACGTTTACATCATCGCCAATGTAGGCAGATTCTGCGGAGCATTTCTGAATAAACTTTGCTACTCGTTTAGCCCCAACTCTTTCACTATCTACATCCACCTCCAAGTACGTTTCCGCAATTAATTTACGAATGGATTCTTCCGTTGGAACATTACCAATCATTTCGAAGGCAGTCCTGTTCGGGACATTTCCGAAAGGTTTAGGTGAATTAGCAGCATATTTCCAACCTTTTGACCATTTATGAAGTAGTGGCGTATCTATGCTACCCTTTCGCCAGAAACCTGCGAATATGAGCTGACATTGGGTGATTTTTGGCTCCGACTCGATACATTTCTTCAAATGAAACGATATATACGCAGCACTTCGGAGTTTTCGAGGATCATGAAAAATAGTAGCGGTTCCCCACGATATTTCCGGTGCTGGCATTAAGTCGTGTATAATCTTTGCTAGCCATTGGTCCATTGGCTGGCCATCGACATATGCTGTCCCGGAATATCCAAGAATAAATAGCGCATCAAACGCTTGAATGATGAGCATTTTGTTCTCGTGCTCATCAAAGCGTTCAACTTGGCTTGCGGACTGCAGAGTGGTCAGGCGATCCGCTGCCATATAGATCACCTCCTCATAGCCAGCCAGCACCAGCGTCATAGCGTTCCTTTCCGACGTCGGATTTATGCTTGACCCTACCGATACACCTCCGCCTCCCACCACGGATAAAAATCCGGCATGTCGGAACTGACCTTGTCCGGATAGACCGGCGGCCGCTTTTCCAAAAACGACACCACGCCTTCCTTCGCGTCCCCCGCCCGGCCGCGGGCATAGATGGCGCGCGAATCGAGCCGGTGCGCGTCCCAGGGGCTGGCGGCGCCGGCCATGCGCCACAGCATCTGCCGCGTCATCGCCACCGAGACCGGCGCGGTGTTCTCGGCGATTTCCAGCGCCAGCGCCCGCGCCGCCGGCAGCAGGTCCTCGCCCGCATGGACCGAGCGGACCAGCCCGCCCTTCAAGGCTTCCTCGGCGCCGAACACCCGGCCGGTCATGCACCATTCGAGCGCCTGCGGCAGGCCGACGAGTTTCGACAGGAACCACGACGACCCCGCCTCCGGCACGATGCCCCGGCGCGCGAACACGAAGCCGAAGCGCGCCGTGTCGGACGCCATCCGCACGTCCATCGCCAGCTGCATCGTCACGCCGATTCCCACGGCGGGACCATTTACGGCGGCAATGATCGGCTTCAGCGACGCGAAAATCCGCATCGTCACCCGCCCGCCGCCATCGCGCACCGCCGGGTCGCTGTAATCGATGCTGCCATCGTCGCGCACCGGGCCACCGCGCCCGCCGCCCAGCTTTTCATAATCGAACGTCGCCGCCCCGGCGCTCAGATCCGCCCCGGCGCAGAAGGCGCGCCCGCGCCCGGTGACGATCACCGCCCGCACCGCATCATCGGCATCGGTGATGTCGATCGCCGCGATCAGCTCCTCCATCATCGTGCCGGTAAAGGCATTGAGCTTGGCCTCGCGGTCGAGCGTGATCGTCGCGATCGGCCCGTCGATGTCGAGCGCGATCTGGGTAAAGGTCATCATGGTCCTTTCTTCCCTCTCCCCCTGCGGGAGAGGGCGACTCGCGAAGCGAGCGGGGTGAGGGGTTGTCGTCCACCGACCCCTCACCCCGGGCCGGCTTCGCCGTCTCTCGCCCTCTCCCGCCAGGGGAGAGGCTTCAGTGCAGCGCCTCGATGATCGTCACGTTCGCCAGCCCGCCGCCTTCGCACATCGTCTGCAACCCCCACTTCTTGCCGCGCGCGTGAAGGGCATGAACCAGCGTCGTCATCAGCTTGGTGCCCGACGCGCCGAGCGGGTGGCCGAGCGCGATGGCGCCGCCGTTGACGTTGAGCCGCTCGGGGTCGGCGCCCAGCACCTGCAACCACGCCATCGGCACCGAAGCGAACGCCTCGTTGACCTCGTAAAGGTCGATATCGTTCAAGGACATGCCCGCCCGTGCCAGCGCCTTCTGCGTCGCGCCGATCGGCGCTTCCAGCATGATCACCGGGTCTTCCCCCACCACGGTCATATGGTGGATGCGCGCCATCGGCTGCACCCCCAGCGCCTTCAACCCGCGTTCGTTGACGATCATCACGCCCGACGCGCCATCGCAGATCTGCGACGACGTCGCCGCCGTCAACCGGCCGCCGTCCATGATCAGCTTGACGCCGCGGATCGCCTCCAGGCTGGCGTCGAAGCGGATGCCTTCATCGGTGCGATGGACATGCGCCGCCCCCTCGTGCGTCGTCACGTCGATGGGGATGATCTCCGTGTCGAACGCGCCCGACCCGGCTGCCGCCGCCCCCCGCCGCTGGCTTTCATAGCCAAAGCCATCGAGCGCCTCCTTCGACAGGTCGTATTTCTTGGCAATCATCTCGGCGCCGGCGAACTGGCTGAACTGGATGCCGGGATAGCGGGCGGCGATGCCGTCGCTCTTGAACGGCGATCCCATGCCGGCATCATGCGCCAGCTTGCCCGGCGCCTGCATCGGCACGCGCGTCATGCTTTCCACCCCGGCGGCGATGACGATGTCCATCTGCCCGCTCATCACCGTCGCGGCGGCGAAATGCACCGCCTGCTGGGAACTGCCGCACTGGCGGTCGACGCTGGTGCCCGGCACGCTTTCCGGCAGTCTGGAACTCATCACCGCGTTGCGCGCGATATTGGCGGATTGCTGGGCGAACTGGCCGACGCAGCCCATGATGACATCCTCGACCAGCGCCGGGTCGGCGCCCGTCCGCTCGACCAGCGCATCGAGCACCTGGGCGGCCAGGTCGGCGGGGTGCCAGTCCCGCAACATGCCGCCGCGGCGGCCCCCGGCGGTGCGGGCGGCGGCGACGATATAGGCTTCGTGCATGGCAAAAGGCTCCCGGTCGGCATCGATTTTCGGTCCACCGGACTTTACGCCAAAGCCGCGCCCCGGCAATGACGCGGAATTGAGAGGGGGGATCGCCCCCCGGCGGACGACCCCGAGGGAATTGCACATGCGGCCGATAGCGTTTCTGATGACCGCACTGCTCATCACCACCAGCGTCGCCGCGCCCGCCGCCCCGGCCAAGCCGCCGGCAAAGGCAACCGCCAAGGCCAGCACCAAGCCGGCGGCCAAGCCGGCGACCAAGGCTGCGGCGAAACCTGCGGCAAAACCCGCCGCAAAACCCGCCGCCGTCGCCGCGCTGCCCGACACGCCCGAAATCGCCCAGTTGCGCCGCGCCTATCGCTTCGCCTTCCCCATCTATCAGCTGATGGCGACGCGCACCGCCCAGCTCGATCGCGCCAAGGCGGCCGGTATCCCCAATGCCGTCAACGTCATCCTGCCGCGGGTTACGCTGGCGGATGCCACCACCCGCGACGTGACGACGCCGAACAACGACACGCTCTACGGCAGCGCTTGGCTCGACCTGGCGGGCGGCCCGGTCATCCTCACCGTGCCGTCGCTGCCCGGCCGCTACAATTCGGCGGCGCTGATGTCGATCCAGACCGACAACACCGCGATATTGGGCACCCGCAGCGGCGGGCAGGAAGGGCGCTACGCCATCGTCGGCCCCGGTTACCAGGGCGCGACGCCCGAAGGCACGACCCTGGTGCGCAGCGCCAGCAACGATGCCTGGCTGCTCATCCGCGTCCTCGTCAACGGCCCGCGCGATGTCGCGGCCGCTGCCAAGGCGCTCGGCGGCTTCACGCTCGATACCGCCGAAGGCCGCACCGCCCCGGTGCCGACCAAGGTCGCGGCGCCGGCAAAGCCCGGTGCCGAAACCTTCCTCGCCGTCGTCAACGAAGCGCTGGTCCGTTCGGCGAGCGCCGATGCGCTGGCGGCGCGCGCCGCGCCGCACGCCGTGCTCGGCATCGGCACCGGCTGGGCGCAGCTGAACCCCGAACAGCGCAGCCTGTGGACGAAATCGCTGCCGGCGCTCAACGCCGAACTGCGCAAGCGCGTCGCCGACGCCGGCGACCTGGTCAACGGCTGGTCCTACCCGCCGCTGGCGATGGGCGAGTTCGGCGACGACGACGATCTGCGCGCGCTGGTCGCGCTCGGCGGCCTCGGCGCGCTGCCGCGGACGGAGGCCATGTACCTGACGGCGCGCAGCGATGCCGCCGGCGCGCTGCTCGATGGGTCAAAGGCCTATACCGCAACGCTGCCGCCCAACCTGCCGATCGGCGGTTTCTGGTCGATGACGATGTATGCGCAGGATGCCGATGGCCGGCTGTTCTTCGTTCCCAACGCGCTCGACCGCTTCGCCATCGGCGATCGCTCGCCCGAAATGCGCCCCAACCGCGACGGCAGCATCGACATCTTCATCCAGCCGACGTCGCCCAGCGGCGAACGCGTCGTCAACTGGCTGCCGGCGCCCAAGGGCAAGTTCGTCCTGATCTTCCGCGCCTATCTGCCCCAGGCGCCCTTCCTCGACGGCAGCTTCCGCCTGCCGCCGGTGGCGGTGACGGAGCTGATCGAATGAGCGGCAAAGTCGGCAAGCATGTCCTGCTCGACCTGCTGGCGTCGGAAGGCGTCGAGCTGATCTTCGGCAACCCCGGCACCACCGAACTGCCGCTGATGGACGCGCTCGTGGTGGAAGATCGCATCCGCTACATCCTCGGCCTCAACGAAGTCGTCGTCCTGGGCATGGCCGATGGCTATGCGCAGGCAACGGGGCGGCTGGCGGTGTGCAGCCTCCATGCCGCCCCCGGCCTCGGCAACGCCATGGGGATGCTCTACAATGCGGCCAAGGCCGGCGCGCCGATCCTGGTGACGGCGGGGCAGCAGGACATGAGCATCCGCCTGACCGAACCGCTGCTGTGGGACGACCTCGCGACCATGGCGCGGCCGCTGTGCAAATGGTCGTTCGAAGTCGCGTCGCTGGCGGAACTGCCGCGCGCCATCCGCCGCGCCGCCAAACTGGCGCTGACGGCGCCGACCGGCCCGGTGTTCCTCTCCATCCCCGGCGACGTGCTGTCGGCGCTGGCGCCCGACGATCTCGACCTGCTCGCCCCCACCCGCATCGGCACGCGGCTGCGCGGCGACGCTGGCGCCATTGCGGCGGCCGCCGACCTGATCCGCGCCAGCCAGTCGCCCGTCATCTTCGCCGGCGACGCCGTGGCGAAATCGGATGCCCATGCCGAACTGGCGGCGCTGGCCGAAGCCATCGGCGCGCCGGTCTATCTCGAAGGCATGGCCAATACGGCGGCCTTCCCCAGCAACCACCGCCTCTACGCCGGCACCGTGGCGCGGATGACGCCGGCGCTGCGCGCGCTGATGGACGGGCATGATTTGCTGGTCAGCATCGGCGCCGACCTGATGACGCAAAGCCAGGCCACCGGCGTGGAAGCGCTGGCGCCCGGCACAAGCGTCGTCCACCTCGACGACGAACCCTGGCAGATCGGCAAGAACTTCCCTGCCGACGCCGCCATCCAGGGCGACCCGAAAGCCACGCTGCCCGAACTGACCGCGCTGGTCGCCGATTGCGGCGCGCAGCGCAGCGCCGGCATCGCCGCCGACCTTTCGGCCAAAAAGGCGGCGCTGTTCGCCCGCGCCGACGCCATGGCCGACGCGCTGCCGCTGCAACCGCTGCCGGTGCTGAAACTCATCGGCGCGCTTCTCCCCGAAAACGCCATCGTCATCGAGGAATTGCTGTCGTCGGGGATGAACACCGTCCGCCATCTGGTGCCCGCCGTCCGGCCGGACAGCTGGTTCGGCATGCGCGGCGGCGGCATCGGCGTCGCCATCCCCCAGGCCGCCGGCATCGCGCTCGCCCATCCCGACCGGCCGGTGGTGGTGCTCAGCGGCGATGGCAGCGCCATGTATTCGGCCGCCGCGCTGTGGACGCTGGCGCATTACCGGCTGCCGGTGGTGACGATCATCTTCAACAACCGCGGCTACCGCATCCTCAAGCAGCGCACCCGCGCCATCGGCGGCCATTCGGCAGCGACCGACACCTATGTCGAAATGGACATCGACAGCCCGGCGATCGATTTCCTCGCGCTGGCAACGGCGCATGGCGTTGCGGGCGTGCGGGCGGAAACCTTGGACGACGTGCGCGACGCCGTGACCGCCGCACTGGCCAGCGATGCGCCCACCCTCATCGAAATCACCGTCGCCCGCGAACTCTGACCCCCTCTCCCGCCGGCGGGAGAGGGCGCCCTACGCCCGCGTCGCGAACCAGATCACGTGCCGCGGCCCCTTGCCGTTTTCGCGCGCCCGCACAACGACTTCCTCGACCTGAAAGCGCGCCCGCCGCAGCCGGTTGGTGAACACCGCATCGGGCGCCGCCGACCAGATGGCGAGCACGCCGCCCGGCCGCAGCGCCGCGCGCGCTTCGGCCAGGCCGGTCTTCGAATACAACCGGTTGTTCTCGTCACGCACCAGCCCGTCGGGACCATTGTCGACATCGAGCAGGATCGCATCATACCGCCCCTGCCCGCTGGAAATCAGAAACCCGACATCGCCATGGGCAATCTGCACGCGCGGGTCATCGAGGCCATCGCCGGTCAACGCCGCCATCGGCCCGCGCGCCCAATCGAGGATTTCGGGCACGAGCTCCGCCACCGTCACCAGCGCGTCGGGCCCGAGCAGCGACAAGGCCTTGCGCAGCGTGAAGCCCATGCCATAGCCGCCAATGAGGATGTGCGGCGCGCGATCGCCCAGCTTCGCCAGCGTCATCTCCGCCAGCGCCTCTTCCGATCCGCGCATCCGGCTGTTCATCAGCTCGTTGCCGCCGAGCACGATCATATAGTCGGTGGCGCCGTTCGATCCGACGCGGCGCATCAGCTTCAATTCGCCGCCGCCGGGGATCGCCGCGATGCCCAGCAATTCCGATGCGATCATGCGGCTTCTCCCTTTTGCCGCGCCGCCCGGCTGGCCAGCAGTGCCGCGATATCGGCATCGCTGAACCCGGCCTCGAGCAATACCGCGCGGCTATGTTCGCCCAGATGCGGCGGCGCCACCGCCACCGGCGGCCGTTCGCCATCGAACAGCACCGGCACGCCGGGAAAGCGCAGCGGCCCGGCCGGCGTATCGACCGACGTGAAGAAGCCCGTCGCCGCCAGATGCGGGTCGCGTTCCAGGTCGGCGAGCGTGATGACCTTCGCACATGGCACCTGCGCCGCTTCCAGCACGTCGAGCCACGCGGCCGTCGTCCGCCCCCGCACCAGCGCGCCGGCGATGCCGTAGATCGCGTCGATATGCGCCGTCCGCGTCGCGATGCTGGCAAAGCGCGGATCGTCCAGATGGTCGGCCGCCCCCGCCGCGGTGAAGAACCCCCGCCAATGGGCGTCGGTATAGGCCATCATGCAAAGGTGCCCGTCGGCGGTTTCCAACGGCCGCCGCCACGGTGCCATGACGCGCGGATAGCCCAGCGGCCCCCGCGGCGGATCGAAATGATGGCCATAGAAATGCTCGACGAAGTTGAACGCCACCATCGTTTCGAACATCGGGATTTCGACAAAGCCGCCCTTGCCCGTCGTCTGCCGCCGCACGATCGCCGCCAATATCGCCAGCCCCGCCGTCAGGCCCGACACCTTGTCGGCGATGATCGTCGGCATGTAGCGCGGGGTGCCGGTCGATTGCGCCATCAGGTCGGCGATGCCGGACATGCCCTGGATGACATCGTCATACGCCGGCAGCCCGCCATAGGGGCCGGCTTCACCGAAACCGTGCAGCCCGGCAAACACCAGGCGCGGATGCCGCGCCAACAATGCGTCGGGCGCCAGCCCCAACGACGCCAGCTTCTGCGGCCGGATGGAGTGGAGCAGCACATCGGCGCCGGCGAGCAGCCGGTCGAGCGCCGCCTGCCCGTCCGCTGTCTTCAGGTCGAGGACCAGGCCCCTTTTGCCGCGGTTGCAGCCGAGGAACAGCGCCGCCATCCCGGGTTCCAGCCCCGGACCCGTCTGCCGCGTCGAATCACCCTCCGGCGCTTCCAGCTTGATGACATCGGCGCCCAAGTCGGCGAGCCATTGCGCGCAATAGGGGCCAAAAACGACCGACGACAGATCGATGACCTTGAGACCGTGGAGCGGGAGCATGTGCCACGGCTAGCGGCGGCGGAGGCGAATGTAAAACGCGCGGGCGTACGAGTTCAGGGCATCATCGCAATCGCCGACGTCAGCGGCCGGGTCGGCGTCAGCAGCAGCCCGGCGTTGGGCGTCGCCAGCTCGACGATCAGGAACACCCCGCTCGATACCGCCACGGCACAGCACAAGAGCGCCGCCATCACCGTGCCGTTGCGCGGCGAAAACAGGCCGAAAATCGTGAACAACAGCGTCAGCCAGAAGATCAGCAGCACCAGAAACGCCGTCGGCGTCGGCTGGTCGGCATTTTCCGCCAGCCGCCACCGCGCCTCCGAAATCGATTGCAGCGCCCCCATCGCCTGTTGCTGGAGAAAACGCTGCTCGGCATCCGTCGGCACCAGCCGGACGATCGAATCGGTCAGCCGGTCGAGCTGGTCGAGCGACTTGCCCGCAACCCGGCCCTGCGCCAGCTCGTCGCGCTTGGCGAGGGCATAGGCCTTCAGCGCATCATGCGCCGGCAGCGAGTCCGGTCCATAACGGCGCAGCGACCGGTCGAGCCGCTGGATATCGGTGCCGAGCACTGCCACCGCATCGGCGCGCCGCGAATAGCTGCCGTTCGCCTGCGTCACCAACAGGCTGAGCACCAGCGCCGACAGGGTGCTGACCACCGCCATCGCCACCAATATGGCGTTGCGGCTGTCGGCATCGCGATGATGGTCGGGCAGCCGCCGCGCGATCGCCATGCCGGCCAGCGCGCCGCCGAAAATCGCGACGAACGCCGCCGCGCCGACTGTCAATGGATGCATCGCTCCCCCCGCCGCTACAGCCGCGCGCCGTGCCAGCGCAGATGGTCGCCTACGAAACTCTGGATGAACCAGTAGCCATGGTCATAACCGTCGTGCCGGCGCAATGTCAGCGCAATGCCTGCCGCCGCGCACGCCGCCGCCAGCCGTTCGGGTTGCAGCTGCGCGTCGAGGAAATTGTCCGCCAGCCCCTGGTCGACGAGCAGCTCCGCCACCCGCGCGCCGCCGGCGATCAGCGCGCAGGCATCGTGCGCCGCCCAGGCCGCCGGGTCGTCGCCCAGATACGCCGGCAACGCCTTTTGCCCCCAGGGCACCGCCGTCGGCGCGACGATCGGCGCGAACGCCGACACGCTGCGGAAGCGGCCGGGATGGCGCAGCGCCAGCACCAGCGCGCCATGGCCGCCCATCGAATGGCCCATGATCGACTGGCGTTCCATGTCGGCGGGGAAATGCGCGCCGATCACGCCGGGCAGTTCGCCGATGATCCAGCTTTCCATGGCGAAATGCGGCGCCCAGGGGGCCTGCGTCGCGTCGAGGTAGAAGCCGGCGCCCTGCCCCATGTCCCACGCCGGATCATCGGCGACGCCTTCGCCGCGTGGGCTCGTGTCGGGCGTCACCAGCATCAGGCCGAGTTCCGCCGCCAGCCGCTGCGCCCCGGCCTTGATCGCGAAGGTCTCTTCGTTGCAAGTCAGTCCGGCGAGGCACCAGAGGACGGGGAACGGGCCGTCGCCCGGCGGGGTGAACACGCCGAACTTCATCACCGTGCCGGTGCTCGCCGACGCGTGCGAATGGAAGGATTGGCAGCCGCCGTGGCAGGCGGCTGAGGACAGGGTTTCCACCGTCATCGCACCCCTCTCCCGCTTGCGGGAGAGGCGAGACGCGCACCAGCGCGCCGGGTGAGGGTGTCCACAATCTTCGGAAAGCGAACACCCTCACCCGTGGCCGCGCTCCGCGCGTCTCTCGACCTCTCCCGCAGGCGGGAGAGGGGACTGCCAATTGCGATCGCCGCCATTTTCAGAACACCACGACCGAGCGGATGCTCTCGCCCGCATGCATCAGGTCGAAACCCTTGTTGATGTCATCCAAGGTCAGCACATGGGTGATCATCGGGTCGATCTCGATCTTGCCGTTCATGTACCAGTCGACGATCTTGGGCACATCGGTGCGGCCCTTGGCGCCGCCGAACGCCGTGCCGCGCCAGTTGCGCCCGGTCACCAGCTGGAACGGCCGGGTGCTGATCTCCTTGCCGGCCTCCGCCACGCCGATGATGATGCTGGTGCCCCAGCCGCGGTGGCAGGCTTCCAGCGCCTGGCGCATCACCGTCGTGTTGCCGGTGCAATCGAAGGTGAAATCGGCGCCGCCGTCGGTAAGCCCGACGAGATGCTGGACCAGGTCGCCGTCGACGTCATTGGGGTTGACGAAATGCGTCATCCCGAACCGCTGCCCCCAGTCCGCGCGGTCCGGGTTGATGTCGACACCGATGATGAGGTTGGCGCCGGCCATCCGCGCGCCCTGCAGCACGTTGAGCCCGATGCCGCCCAGCCCGAAGACGATGACATTGTCCCCCGGTCGCACATCGGCGGTGTTGACGACGGCGCCGACCCCGGTCGTCACCCCGCAGCCGATGTAGCAGCTGGTCTTGAACGGCGCGTCGGTGCGGATCTTCGCCACGGCGATTTCGGGCAGCACGGTGAAGTTCGAAAAGGTCGAACAGCCCATATAATGGTGCAGCTTCTGCCCCTTGTACGAAAAGCGCGATGTGCCATCGGGCATCACCCCCTGGCCCTGGGTGGCGCGGATGGCGGTGCAGAGGTTGGTCTTGCCCGACAGGCACGATTTACACTGGCGGCATTCCGGCGTGTAGAGCGGGATGACATGGTCGCCGGGCACGACACTGGTCACCCCGGCGCCGACCTCGCGGACGATGCCGGCGCCTTCATGGCCGAGGATCACCGGGAACAGCCCCTCGCTGTCGAGACCATCGAGCGTATAGGCATCGGTGTGGCAAATGCCCGTCGCCATGATTTCCACCAGCACTTCGCCGGCGCGCGGGCCATCAAGGTCGACTTCGATAATTTCCAGGCGGGTCTTGGGGGCAAAGGCCACGGCGGCGCGGGTTTTCATGACGAACTCTTTCTGGTTGAATGGACTTTTCTAGCGACAAATGGGCGCGATGCACCCCGGCATTTGCAGCTTCGCTTGCATTCATGGCCATGAAGGCGCATTAGGCCGGGGCGCGAAGGTGCCTGCGAACGATTCCGGTGCTTCGGCTCCCCATTCGATGTACGGCCCCCGATGGCATTTCGGCGGACTGTTTCCGCCGGGAACTTAAAGACACGTAAGGGTACTGACATGGCCACTGGCACAGTCAAATTTTTCAACGCCACCAAGGGTTACGGCTTCATTGCTCCCGATGGTGCTTCCAAGGACGTCTTCGTCCACATTTCGGCCGTCGAGCGCGCAGGTCTGTCGGACCTCGCCGAGGGCGCCAAGGTGACCTTCGATCTGGAAAATGATCGTCAGGGTCGCGCCTCGGCGGTCAATCTTTCGATGGCCTGAGGCATAACGTGCCAAAAGAAGAGGTGATCAAGATCGAAGGCGTCATCGCCGAGATCTTGCCGGATGGCCGCTTTCGCGTCCGACTGGAAAACGAACATGAAATCATCGCCTATACGGCCGGCAAGATGCGCAAGAACCGCATCCGCTCGATCGTCGGCGACCGGGTTCATGTCGAAATGACACCCTACGACCTCGATAAGGGCCGCATTGTCTTCCGCGAGAAGACAGCGCCTATGCCGATGAACCAGCGACGATTCTTTCGCCGGTAAGAATGAAAGGGCGGGGAGAAATCCCCGCCCTTTTTTTGCCTCCCCCGCCAGGGCGAGGTTATCGGCGCCGATACACCCGCTTGCCGCCCACGAATGTCTCCTCCACCACGACCTGCCACAGCGTTGCCGGCGCAATCGCGAACGGGTCGCGGTCCACGACAATGAAATCCGCCCATTTCCCCGGTGTCAGCGTGCCGAACTTGTCTTCGGCATGCTCGGCATAGGCCGCCCCGGTGGTGAACGCCGCAAAGGCTTCGGGCAGCGTCATCGCCTCGTTCGTGCGCCAGCCGCCGGCCGGCTGGCCATCGCGCGACTGGCGCGTCACCGCCGCATGCAACCCGTAAAAGGGGTTCGGCGGTTCGACCGGAAAATCCGACCCGGCTGCGATCCGCACGCCCGAATCGATCAGCGTCCGCCAGGCATAGCCGCCCGCCAGCCGCTCGGCACCGACCCGCGCCTCGGCCATGCCCTTGTCCGACGTGGCGTGCGTCGGCTGGATCGACGCGATGATCCCCAGCCGGGCAAAGCGCGGCAGGTCGTCGGGCGCCACGATCTGCGCATGTTCGTCGCGGTGGCGCAGCGCCGTCCGCTGCTCGGCCGGCACCACGGCAAAGGCGCCCAGCGCCGCGCCATTGGCGGCATCGCCGATGGCATGGACATTGACCTGGAAACCCTTGGCGGAGGCATCGACGATGATCCGTCGCAACGCGCCTTCATCGAAGAACGGCAGGCCGCGGTTGCCGGGGGCGTCGCTGTACGGCGCCTTCATCCAGGCACCGCGCGACCCCAGCGCGCCATCGGCCTGCAGCTTCATCGCCATCATCGCCAGCCGGTCGTCGGCGTTCCAGCCGATCGGTCCCTGCGGCGCGATCGCGGCGCGGTTGTCCGGCCCATAGGCCATCGCATAGATGCGCGCCGTCAGCTTGCCGGTGCGCGCAAAGCGCTGATATCGTTCCCAGGTCGCCGGGTCGATGCCGGCATCCCCGGCGCCGGTCAGCCCCACCGACGCCATGATCGCCAGCGATTTGGCGAGCATCGCGTCGCTTTCGCGCTGGCTCGGTGCCGGGATCTTGCTCGCCACCAGCTTCATCGCGCCATCGACCAGCACCCCGGTCGGGTTGCCGGCGGCGTCGCGCTCGATCCGGCCGCCGGCCGGGTCCGGTGTCGCCGCCGTCACGCCCGCCAGCGCCAGCGCGCGGCTGTTCGCCCAGCCGGCATGGCCATCGACCCGTTCCAGGAACGCCGGCCTGGCACCGGTCACCGCATCGAGCTCGGCCGCCGTCGGGAACCGCCCCAGCTGCCAGCGCTCTTGATTCCAACCGCCGCCGGTGATCCAGGCGCTGCCGGTCTTGTAGGCGCGCAGCCGCGCCTGCGCCTCGGCAAGCGAGGTCGTGCCGTTGAGATCGACCTTCAGCGCCAGTTCGCCCAGCCCCATGACATGGCCATGGGCATCGATCAGCCCGGGCATCAGCGTGCGGCCCTTGACATCGATGCGCTTGCCGCGCGGCACCGGGGCGCCGGCCGCCAGCGTCGCCTTGACCCGGCCATCGTCGGCGACCACCAGGGTGCCGAACCGCGCCAGCCCGCCGGCGGCGTCGATCGTATAGCCATTGGCGTTGACATAAGCCGTATCGGCCAGCGCCGCCTGGCCGAGCATCAGCCCCGACACCAACAGCGCGCATCGCATCGTCATTCCGGCAATCCCTCCCCCAACGGCCATGATGTCAGCCGGCATATGCAATGTCGATCGGCGCCAGCCCGGCGATGCGCCCGCTCACCGCCTGCCCCGGCCGGATCGGGCCGACGCCGGCCGGCGTGCCGGTGAAAATAAGGTCGCCCGGCGCCAGCACCACGAAGCGCGACAGGGTGGCGATGATCTCCGCGACGCTCCAGATCATCTGGGCGATGTCGCCCGACTGGCGCAGTTCGTCATTCACGGTCAGAGAGATCGCTCCGGCGGCCGGCGGCGCCCCCGGCGTCAGCGGCCCGACCGGCGCGCTTTCGTCGAAGCCCTTGGCCATGTCCCACGGCCGGCCGGCGGCCTTCGCTGCGGCCTGCAGGTCGCGCCGCGTCAGGTCGATGCCGACGCCATGGCCGAAGACATGCGCCAGTGCATCCGCCGCCGCGATGTCGCTGCCGCCGGTGCCGATGGCGACGACCAGCTCGACTTCGTGGTGCAGGTCGGCGGTCTGACGCGGAAAGGCAAGGACGCTGCCGCTGTCGACCACCGCGTCGCCGGGCTTGGTGAAGAAGAACGGCGCCGGCCGGCTCGGGTCGCCGCCCATTTCGCGGGTGTGCTCGGCATAATTCTGCCCGACGCAGAAGATGCGCCGCACCGGGAAGCGCGTCGCCGAACCGGCAATCGCGACGGTCGGTACGGGAACGTCGTGCATCACCGCACCAGCCGGCGCAGCAGCGACGACGTGTCCTGCCGCCCGCCGCCCATCGCCTGGACATCGCCATAGAATTGGTCGACCAGCGCGCCGACCGGCAGGCGCACCCCCAGCCGCCGCGCCTCGTCGAGCGCCAGCCCCAGGTCCTTGCGCATCCAGTCGACGGCAAAGCCGAAATCATATTCGCCCCTGGCCATCGTCGCCGACCGGTTTTCCATCTGCCAGCTTTGCGCCGCGCCCTTGGAAATAACATCGACGACCTGCGCCAGGTCGAGCCCCGCCGCCGTGCCGAACGCCAGCCCTTCGGCCAGCCCCTGCAAGATGCCGGCGATGCACAGCTGGTTGACCATCTTGGTCAGCTGGCCGCTGCCCGCCGGGCCCATATGGCCGATGCGCCGGGCATAGGCGTGCAGCACCGGCTCGGCGGCGGCAAAGGCGTCGGACGTGCCGCCGCACATGACGGTCAGCGTGCCGTTCTCGGCGCCCGCCTGCCCGCCCGACACCGGCGCGTCGACGACCAGCAGCGATCGCGCGGCGCCCGCCTCCGCCAGTTCGCGGGCGATGGCGGCCGACACCGTGGTATGGTCGATGAACAGGCTGCCCGGCGCCATCGCGGCAAAGGCACCATCGGGGCCCAGCGTCACGGCGCGCAGATCGGCGTCGGCGCCGACACAGGCGAGCACCACTTCGGCGCCGTCCGCCGCCGCCGCCGGCGTCGCGGCGCGGCGCCCGCCATTGGCCGCCACCCAGGCCGCCGCCTTGTCGGCGCTGCGATTGTAGACGGTCACGTCATGCCCGGCCGCCGCCAGGTGCCGTGCCATCGGCGCGCCCATGACGCCCAGACCCAGAAAGCTCAACTTCATCGACACTGCCCCAGATTCGCTGCGCGCCTCATATCCCGTCCCTGTCGGGCGAAGTCGAGGGCGGCGCGATCATTCGTGCGTGCGTCCCTCGACTTCGCTTGGGATGAGCGGTTTGGGGACAATCGGCTTCGGCGGGCAGAGCTCCCCTTTCGCGCATCCCGAGCGAAGTCGAGGGACGCCCGGACCGCGCAAGGCACCGGGCCCGAACCCGGCTTCAATCGCCGATGAACCGCGCCACCACATCCTTGGCCAGCCGCGCCGGCCGCAGCGTCGCCGCATCGAGGCAGCACCAGCTCGACTTGACCTCGGCGAGCACCTGTTCCCCGCGCCGGATCATCGTCGTGAAGAACGCCCGCGCGCCCTGCACGCTGTCGGCCATCACCCCGGCAATCACCTGGTCGTCGAGGAAGGCCGGGGCGCGATAGGTGATCTCGTGCTTCAACGCGACCCACAGATGGCCGGCAACGGCTTCGGGCGGCGCGGTTTCGGTCCAGTAGCGCACCACCGCATCCTGCACCCAGCGCAGATAGACGGCGTTGTTGACATGCCCCATATGGTCGATGTCGTCGGATCGGATCTCGATGACGTGGCGGTACATGATACGCTCCGGTCGCTGCGGCGCCGATGCCACCGCCAGACGATGACAACTCTGTTATGTCTCGATGACGTCCCGGTCAACGGCGCAGCGATATGCCGCAGCGAAGGTTTGCGCCGCTGCCCCGGCGCCGCTAACAGGGTGCATGACCGTCCCCGCGCCCCTTGCCACGGCAGACCTGCCGATCACTTACGCCGATGTGGAGGCCGCCGCGCGCGCCATCGACGGCGCCATCATCAAGACGCCCTGCCTGCGCAGCCAGACCCTGTCGGACCTGACCGGCGCCGATGTCTGGCTGAAGTTCGAAAACCTGCAGTTCACCGCCGCCTACAAGGAACGCGGCGCGCTCAACAAGCTGCTCAGCCTCACGCCGGAGGAGCGCAAGCGCGGCGTCATCGCGGCATCGGCCGGCAACCATGCCCAGGGGCTGGCCTATCACGCCCGCCGCCTCGGCATCCCCGCCACCATCGTCATGCCCAAGTTCGCGCCGGTGGTGAAGGTGCAGCAGACCGAGGGCCATGGCGCCCATGTCGTGCTGTTCGGCGAAAGTTTCGACGAAGCCAGCGCCCATTCGCACGAAATCGCCGCCAAGCGCGGGTTGGTCTATGTGCCGCCGTTCGACGACGCGCTGGTCATGGCCGGCCAGGGCACGGTCGGGCTCGAAATGCTCGATGCGGTGCCCGATCTCGACACGCTGATCGTCCCCATCGGCGGCGGCGGGCTGATCTCCGGCATCGCCACCGTCGCCAAGGCGCGCAACCCCGCCATCGAGGTCATCGGCGTCCAGGCCGAACTCTACCCGTCGATGCACGCGCTGCTGCACGGCGAAACCCGCATCTGCGACGGCGACACGCTGGCGGAGGGTATCGCCGTCAAGGTGCCCGGCAAGCTAACCTCGCAGGTCGTCCGCGCCCTTGTCGACGACATCTTGCTCGTCGGCGAACGCGACCTCGAACACGCCGTGTCGCTGTTGCTGACCATCGAAAAGACCGTCGTCGAAGGCGCGGGCGCGGCCGGGCTGGCGGCGCTGCTCGCCAACCCGCGGCGCTTTCGCGGCGCCAAAATCGGCCTGGTGCTCTGCGGCGGCAACATCGACACGCGGCTGCTTGCCAACGTCCTGCTGCGTGAACTCGCCCGCTCGGGCCGGCTGGCGCGCCTGCGCATCCGGCTGAAGGATCGTCCCGGCCAGCTGTTCGAAGTGGCGCGCATCTTCGACCAGCAGCAGGTCAACATCCTGGAGGTCTATCACCAGCGGGTGTTCACCAACCTGCCCGCCAAGGGCCTGATCACCGACATCGAATGCGAGACGCGGGATCGCGAGCACCTCAACCGCCTTGTCGAAGCGCTGCGGGCGGCGGCGTATGAAGTGCGGATGATCGAGCTGGATTGAGTCGAACACTCATAAGGCCCGAGGCAGTTATCGCGCCAATTGCGGTCATCGTCCGGCTTCGTCATTATGCAAGCATGCGTGTATTCATTCCGGTGTTTGCAATGTTGACTATTGTCGCGTGCGACGCGGCTGCCTCGCCCGAAATTGACGTAATAGTGATGAGGCGCTCTGGCTCGGTCTCTGAAGATGTCACCTTAACCTCGGCAGGTGTCGGCCATTATCATCGTAGTGAACCATACCCGGCAGGGAGGAGCAGCACATTTCAGATGACGCAAAAGCAGTTCGCAGCGTTCCTAGCCAGTTTGGAGCCTTACCGGGCGAAGGCAAAGCGGTACACACGTGATGTCAAATCCACGTGCCCGTCCGAGGTGCGACGGACCTTGGACGCGGGTGCCATGTATATTCGCTGGATTGGACCGCAGTATAACGTGCATTTTTTGATGGACTTTGGGTGCGACACCGAGCGCAACCCTGCCATGAATCGCCAGATGCACCGCACCTTCGAACAATTGCCGCTACCGCGTCAGTGATTGCGTCTGCTTGCGCCCACTAGCGGACATCCTCGCTCGACCCCTATAATCTCAAGATGCCATACGAGATATTCGATCATTCGGCGCCGGTAGGGGGGCGTATCGCGTTCAGGCACACCGAGCCAGGCGATAATCCTGCCGAGTATGTCACGCCCGCTACGCTGGCATCTCAAGACATCATTTTCGCTTACCTCGACGGCTCAACGGCGAACGAATTGGAGGCGCTCAACTCTTTGGGTGTCCAGCTTAAAACCGATCATCCGCCCTACGATCCGCATCCTAGCAAGGGAATCAGGGGCTGGTATCGCTTGATGGACGATCTGGAAACTCTAGGCGACCGAGAAACTGGGATGGTGGTTGTAGTGGATAACGCTGCGCCGCTATTTGCTGACCCGACATCTTGGGTCTTTGAGCTCATCACGATCTGGACGCTCCAGCTTGCGCGATGGCAGCGACGAGGAGCGCCGTGCCATCTGGTGTTCCAGATGGACGCGAACCCGGCTGTCGCGTCTGTATACGGCACCATACCGAGCGGCAGCTAACCACCCACTTCAGACATTCCCACCTGAGATCACGACCTAAGCTTTTCGGCATAAAGCGCGCTCAGCCCAACGCCGCTCATCCTGAGCGAAGTCAAGGGACGCTCGAATTGCGGACCCAGCGTCCCTCGACGTCGCTCGGGATCAGCGGGATTTGTGAAACGCGTGCGGACACGGACCGCCTCAACCCGCACCCATCACAACCGTTACCCCAACCGGACCTTTTGCCGCTGGCATTTCCGCTCGGCCTCGCCCTAATATGGCAAAAGCGTTGCATCTGGAGGGGAGCTGCGTGACCGACCAGAGTTTCCGATTTCCGCGCTTCTTCGTCACCGCACCGGCGCCCTGCCCCTATGTGCCGGGCCGCATCGAGCGGAAGGTCTTCGCCGAACTGAAGGGCGGCGACGCCGCCGAGATGAACGAGGCGCTGGGCCGGATCGGCTTTCGCCGCAGCCAGACCGTCGTCTATCGCCCCAGCTGCGATTTCTGCCAGGCGTGCATCTCGGTCCGCGTCGTCACCGCCGATTTTCAACCCTCCGCCAGCCAGAAAAAGCTGCTCAAGCGCCACGCCGACCTCGAGGTCCATGCCTGCGAACCCTGGTCGACCGATGAACAATGGCGGCTGCTCGGCCGCTATCTCGCCGCCCGCCACCCGGTCGGCGGCATGGCGGCGATGGACGGGCATGATTATGCCGACATGGTCGAACAATCGCCGGTCGATACCGTTGTCGTCGAATATCGCGAGCCCTCGGTCGATGGCCGTCCCGGCCGCCTTGTCGGCTGCTGCCTGACCGACAAGCAGTCGGACGGCCTGTCGATGATCTACAGCTTCTTCGAAACCGCCGATATCGGGCGGCCGGGCCTCGGCAATTTCATCATCATGGACCACATCCTGCGCGCCGGCCGCGCCGGCATGCCCTATGTCTATCTCGGCTACTGGATCGATGGCTGCGATCGCATGGCCTACAAGCGGCGCTTCAAGCCGGTGGAAGCGCTGATCGCCGGCGTCTGGCGGCCGCTGGAGCCCGACGAAACCGTGCCGGCGGCCCAGCCGTCACTCCAGCGCGCGCGCCATCAGGGCGTTCGTTGACGGATCGAAGCCGTCGCCGCCACCGGCCAGCGCCGCCGACGCCATTTCCTTGCCCAGTTCGACGCCCCATTGGTCGAAGGGGTTGATGCCGAGCAGCACGGCACCCACGAACGTCCGGTGCTCGTAGAACGCCAGCAGCGCGCCGAGCGTGAACGGATCGAGCCGCTCCAGCAGCAGCGTCGCCGACGGCCGGTTGCCCGGAAAGGTCTTCGCCGCGGCCAGCCGTGCATTGCCGCCCGACAGCGCCAGCGCCGCCTCCGGCGACCGCCCCTTCATCAGCGCCGCGCCTTGCGCGAAACAATTGGCGAGCAGCTGCTGGTGGTGCGTTGCCGGCATGGCATGGCCGGGTTCGGCCACCGCGAGGAATTCGACCGGCCCGACGACCGTGCCCTGGTGGAGCAGCTGGAACACCGCATGCTGGGCATCGGTGCCGGTGCCGCCCCAGGTCACCGCCGCCGTCGGCCCGTCCACCGGCGCGCCGTCGCGCGTCACCCGCTTGCCGTTGCTTTCCATCTCCAGCTGCTGGAGAAACGCCGGCAGCATCCGCAGCCGCTCGTCATAGGCAAAGACGCCGCGCACCTGCTGGCCCTGGTAATGCGCCGCCCAGACATCGCACAGCCCGGCGAGCACCGGCGCGTTGCGCGTCATGGCGGTGTCGCGGAAATGCGCGTCCATGGCCGCGGCACCATCGTGCAGCGCCTGCCAGTCGCCCCAGCCGCAGCGCAGCGCAAACGGCAGCCCCACCGCCGACCATAGCGAATAGCGGCCGCCGACCGTCTCGGCGAACGGCAGCACTGCGCCGGCACCCCAGGCCGCGGCCTTTTCGGGCGCCGCGGTGACGGCGATCGTCCTGGCCCGGGGGTCGGCGATGCCGTGGCGTTGCAGCCAGTCCATCACCGTCGCGGCGTTGGTCATCGTCTCGGTCGTGGTGAAGGTCTTCGACACGATGATGACCCGCGTCCGCTGCGGGTCGCACAGCGGCAGGGCGCGCGCCAGCGCCTCGCCGTCGATGTTGGCAACGATATGGCAGCGCGGGCCATCTCCATCGCGCCCCAGCGCATCGAGCAGCAGCGCCGGCCCCAGCGCCGAGCCGCCGATGCCGATGTGGAGCACGTCGGTCACGTCCTCGGCGCGGACCTGTTCGACCAGCGCCCGCATCGCCAGCTGCCCGGCGTCGGCCGCCGCCACCGCCGCCGCGGCGCCGGCGCCGCGTTCCGCCATATGCGTCGCCGCGCGGTTTTCGCTGGGGTTGACCACCGCGCCGTCGAACAGCCGCGCCCGCCAGCCGGCAAGGTCTGCCGCCGCCGCCCGCGCCTGCAACGCCGCCAGGATCTCGGCGCTGACCGCCAGCCTGGAAAAATCGAAATAAATGCCCAGCGCGTCGACCGTCAGCTGCGCCAGCCGGTCGGGGTCGTCATCGAACAGCGTGGCCAGCGGCGGCAGGGGCGTGGCTGCGAGGTCCCGCAACAGGCTGTCGGCATGCGTCATGGCGCCGACTTTGGCGCAACATTGTGACAACGCCAAGTGCATTGGCGTCATTTGCCGTCGACGCGCCGCGGCTTTGTCACTTCGCGCTTGACCGCGTCGCTGCCCGGCGTCACCGACAGGCCGATGCTGATCTGTCCCGGTCTCCCCCGCGTCGTTTCATGAGCCACAGCGACGCCGACCTTGCCGACTGGGCGCGTACCCGGCTCGGCCATGATTTCACGTCGATCGCGCTGCTGCGCCGGGCGCTGACCCACAGCAGCGCCAGCAGCGGCCCGGGCAGCTACCAGCGCCTCGAATTCCTCGGCGATCGTGTCCTTGGCTGTGCCGTCGCCGCCTGGCTCTACGCCGATCACGACGAAGCCGAAGGCCGGCTGACGGCGCGCCTCCACGCCCTTGTCGAAGGGCCCGCCAACGCCGCCGTCGCGCGCAGCCTGGGCGTCACCGAACGCATCGTCATCGAACACAATGCCCGCGCCAAGGGGCTGCACCAGTCCGACAATGTGCTGGGCGACGTCGCCGAAGCCCTTGTCGCGGCGCTGTATCTGGATGGCGGCTGGGCGGTCGCCGACGCCTTTGTCCGCCGCGAATGGGCACAGCTGCTCGTCGATCGCCCGCGGCTGCTCGCCGACCCCAAGTCGCGGCTGCAGGAATGGGCGCTGAAGCGTCGCCGCGGCATGCCGGTCTATGCCGTCGTCGATCGCCAGGGCCCCGACCATGCGCCGCGCTTCACCATCGAAGTCAGCGTGCGCGGCGAAGCGCCGGCACGCGGCGAAGGATCGAACAAGCAGGAAGCGGAAAAAGCCGCCGCCGTCGCGTTGCTCGGCACAATCGGGGAATGACCATGGACACGCCTGTGCAACGCTGCGGATCGGTCGCCATCGTCGGCGCCCCCAACGCCGGCAAATCGACGCTGACCAACGCCCTTGTCGGCCAGAAGGTCGCGATCGTTTCCGCCAAGGTGCAGACGACGCGGACCCGGCTGATGGGCATTGCCGTCGATGGGTCGACGCAGCTGATGCTGATCGACACGCCGGGCATTTTCGCGCCGCGCCGCCGGCTCGATCGCGCCATGGTCCGCGCCGCCTGGGAAGGCGCGGAAGACGCCGACCTGATCGCCTTCATCGTCGATGCCAAGACCGGCTTTCGCGACGATGCGACGGCGATCCTCGAAAACCTGTCGAACCGGCCCGAACCGAAGCTGCTGGTGCTCAACAAGGTCGACATCACCGCCAAGACCCGGCTGCTCGAACTCGCCGCCCATGCCAATGCCTTTGCCGCGTTCGCCGACACGTTCTTCGTTTCGGCCGGCACCGGCGACGGCGTGGCGGAACTCAAATCGGCGCTGGCGGCGCGGATGCCCGAAGGCCCGTGGCATTTCCCCGAAGACCAGCTGACCGACGCCACCACCCGCATCATGGCCGCCGAGATCACCCGCGAGCAGCTCTACAACCAGCTCCACGCCGAACTCCCCTATGCCAGCGCCGTCGAGACCGAGAAGTGGGAGGAACGCCGCGACGGCAGCATCGCCATCCACCAGCAGATCCTCGTCGAGCGCGACACCCAGCGCGCCATCGTGCTGGGCAAGGGCGGATCGCGGCTGAAGGAGATCGGCACCACCGCCCGCGCCGGCATTTCGGAATTGACCGGCAAGAAGGTCCATCTGTTCCTGCATGTGAAGGTCAAGGAAGACTGGGCCGAGGACCGCGCTGTCTATCGCGATTCGGGGCTCGACTGGGTCGATTGAAACCGCGAGGCGGCGCGCCCGGCAAAATTTTTCTGCAATGAATGTCTTTGTTTTGTAATAACGCAACAAGTCTGTCTGCATTGCCGCAGGGCTGTCGCGGTGCTTGCCAACAACCCTGTCGGCTTCTATTTCGATATTGCAGAGACCTGATCATCACCTGTTTGGGTTTGGTGATCGGTTTTCTGCCCGTTGATTGCAGCTATTGCCAGCTATTGTCCGAATGACTTTGGAAAGTCGTTGTTGACTTTGTGCAATCGGGAATCTCCATTTCAAGGATTTGTCCATGACCGACCAGACCCATGATATCGTCGATACCGCCGTTGCGGCCGGTTCGTTCACCACGCTCGTCGCCGCTGTCACTGCTGCGGGCCTTGTCGACACGCTGAAGGGCGCTGGCCCGTTCACCGTTTTCGCACCCAGCGACGACGCCTTTGCCAAGCTGCCCGCCGGCACCGTCGAAGAACTCGTCAAGCCCGAGAACAAGGAGAAGCTGACCGCGATCCTGACCCTCCATGTGATGTCGGGCGCTGTTCACGCTGCCGATGTCGCCGGCAAGACGCTGACGCCGGCGTCGGTCAATGGTGAAGAACTCCATGTCGATGGCACCGATGGCGTCACCGTCAATGGCGCCCATGTCGTCACCGCGGACATCGCCTGCAGCAACGGCGTCATCCACGTCATCGATGCCGTGCTGCTGCCCAAGGGCTGATCCTGCCCCCGCCATGGCGGCGTTCGAACGCCCGGCCGTTGCGGCCGGGCGTTCCAGTGTTCAGAATTGCTGGCCGGCGCGGCGACCCGGGCCTGACGCTGCCTGCAGGGCGTCGTCGCTATTGCCTGCACGGCGTCACCTTCATCACCTGCAAGGCGTAACCTTGATGGCCGACTGGCCATCGCCGATCGCGCGCGACTGCGATAAGACGGTCACGTGCATCTCGATACGCCCGCCATCATTGTCGCCCTGCTGTCCCATGGCGAACACGGCGCCGTCGTGCGCTTCCTCACCCCCGACCATGGCCTGGTCGCCGGCTATGTCCGCGGCGGGCGTTCGCGGCGGCTGCGGCCGGTGCTTCAGGCTGGCAATGAAGTCGCGCTGTCGCTGCGCGCGCGGGTCGATACCCAGCTGGCGGCCGCAACCGTCGAACTCACCCGCGCCCGCGCCGCGCTGGCAACAACCGCCCAGGCGCTGGCGGTACTCGACTGGCTGACCGCGCTGACCGCGACCGCGCTGGCGCAGGAGGTGCCGCATCCGGCGCTTTACCGCACCCTCGACGCCATCATCGACGGCATCGCCGCCGGCGCCGGGCCGCTGGCGCTGGGGGAAGCGATCGTGCGCTACGAACATCTGTTGCTCGCCGAACTCGGCTTCGGGCTCGACCTGACCCGCTGCGCCGCGACCGGCACCACCGACGACCTGGTGTTCGTTTCGCCGCGCTCGCGCCAGGCGGTATCGGCCGCCGCCGGGGCGCCTTATGCCGCCCGGCTGCTGCCGCTGCCCGCCTTGCTGCGCGGCGGGCCGGTCGATGCCGAAGGCGTGCGCGCCGGCCTGACCCTTACCGGCCATTTCCTTGGCGCCGACGTCCTCGCCGGGCGCGGTACCGACATCAGCGTCGCACGCGACCGCGCCGTTGCGCGGATCGTCGCCGCCATCGCCGCGCCGCCCGCCTGACCGGCGGGTGTGGACCTGCCCTTGGCACCGGTCTATCCGGGCGCCATGGCCAGAACCACCACCAAGCTTCCGCCCGAACCGCCGCTGAATCCCCCTGGCGACCGCATTCTCGACACGCCGTTCGACACGGCACTGGGGGACCGTTACCTCGTCTATGCACTGTCGACGATCACGGCGCGCTCGCTGCCCGACCTGCGCGACGGGCTGAAGCCCGTCCACCGCCGCATCCTGTGGGGCATGCGGCTGCTGAAGCTCGATCCGGCGTCCGCCTACAAGAAATCGGCGCGCGTCGTCGGCGACGTCATGGGCAAATATCACCCGCACGGCGACCAGTCGATCTACGACGCGCTCGTCCGCCTCAGCCAGGATTTCGCGCTGCGCTACCCGCTGATCGACGGCCAGGGCAATTTCGGCAACATCGACGGCGATAACGCCGCCGCCATGCGCTATACCGAAGCCCGGCTCACCGCCGCCGCCGGCACGCTGATGGACGGGCTCGACGAGGAAAGCGTCGCCTTTCGCGCCACCTACAATGGCGAGGAGGAGGAACCCGAGGTCTTTCCCGGCCTGTTCCCCAATCTTCTGGCAAATGGCTCGTCGGGCATTGCCGTCGGCATGGCGACCAACATCCCGCCACACAACGCCGCCGAGATCCTCGATGCCGCGATGGCGCTGCTCGCCGACCCCGACCTGCCCGACGCAGCGTTGCTGCAATGGGTCAAGGGCCCGGACTTTCCGACCGGCGGCATCTGCGTCGAAGGCGCTGCCAGCATCGCCGAAAGCTATGCCACCGGCCGTGGCAGCTTCCGCCTGCGGGCGCGCTGGGAAAAGGAGGACCTGGGCCAGGGCATGTGGCGGATCGTCGTCACCGAAATCCCCTATCAGGTGGTCAAGGGCAAGCTGATCGAGGCGCTCGCCGAGCTGGTCACCGAAAAGAAGCTGCCGATCCTGGGCGACATCGACGATGAATCGGACGAACAGGTCCGCATCGTCATCGAACCGCGCTCGCGCAACGTCGACGCCGATGTGCTGATGGAAAGCCTGTTCAAGCTGACCGACCTCGAAGTCCGCATCTCGCTCAACATGAACGTCCTCGACCATGGCCGCCCCGGCGTGCTGTCGCTGAAGGCCGTCATCGCCAAATGGCTCGTCCACCAGCGCGCGGTGCTCGTCGCCCGGTCGCAATATCGGCTCGACAAGATCGAGGCGCGGCTGGAAATCCTCGGCGGCTTCCTCATCGCCTATCTCAACCTCGACGAGGTCATCCGCATCATCCGCGAGGAAGACGACCCCAAGGCGCAGCTGATCGCCACCTTCGCCCTCACCGCCACCCAGGCCGAAGCCATTCTCAACATGCGCCTGCGCTCGCTGCGCAAGCTGGAGGAAATGGAGATCGGCAAGGAAAACAAGGCACTGACGCTGGAGGCCAAGGGCCTTCGCGGCCTCATCGCCTCGCCCGCCGAACAGACCGCGCGGCTCGCCGGCGATATGTCGCGCCTGCGCGCCGTCTATGGCCCGGACACTCCGCTCGGCCGCCGCCGCACCGCCATCGCCGCCGCGCCGAACGTCAGGATGCTCAGCCTTGAAGACATGATCGACAAGGAACCGCTGACCATCATCGCCAGCCAGAAGGGCTGGGTGCGCGCCATGAAGGGCCATATCGACCTTGGCGCCGGCGACGCCATCAAGTTCAAGGAAGGCGATGGCCCGGCCCATGCCTTTCACGCCCATACCACCGACAAGATCATGGTCGCATCGTCCGACGGCCGTTTCTACACGCTCGCCCCCGACAAATTGCCCGGCGGCCGCGGCTTCGGCGAACCGCTGCGGCTGATGATCGACCTGGGCGAAGGCACCGACATCGTCGCGCTGGCGCCGTGGCGTGCCAACAGCCGGCTGCTGCTCGCCGCCAGCGACGGCCGCGGCTTCGTCGTGGAGGCCGCCGACGTGCTCGCCGAAACCCGCAAGGGCCGGCAGGTCGTCACGCCGCGCGACAAGGGCCGGCTGACCGTGGTGCGCATCATTGCGCCGGGCGACGACATGGTCGCGGTGATCGGCCAGAACCGCAAGCTGCTGGTCTTCGACCTTGCCGACCTGCCGGTGATGGCGCGCGGGCAAGGTGTCGCCCTGCAGAAATACAAGGACGGCGGCATGGCCGACGCGCGCAGCTTCGTCATGGCCGACGGGCTCAGCTGGCCGATGGGCGGCGCCGGCAACCGCACCCGCACCGAAAGCGACCTGAGCTTCTGGAAGGGGCCGCGCGGCACCGCGGGCCGCCTGCCCCCCACCGGCTTCCCGCGCGATAACCGGTTCGCCTGACCGGCGGCAGGGGCGGCGCATTGCCGCAGCCCCTGCCGCCCGCACGGCCCGGCGCCGAAACTTGATCTGCCTCAAAGTGCTGCCGGCGTCATTGCCTATGCAGGCGCCATGGCGATCCCGTCACACTGTGGTGCAAAAACACCTGCTTCCGGCCCCGCCGCCCCGGGCCCTGGTCCGGTGCCCCGATGACGGCGCCGACATTGGCCGGCTTCCTCGCGCCCTGGGCCGCCGCCGACGCGCGCAACGCCGCCGCCACCCGCGCCATCCTCGCCATCGCCGATGTCTGCGCCGTGATGCAGACGCGCGTCGCCGGCGGCGCGCTGGTCGCCGACCATGGCGCGTTGGTCGGTGACAGCCTCGATGGCGACGGCCAGAAGGCGCTCGACCAATGGGCAGACAATGCCCTTGTCGAAGCGCTGGGCGCCGCCGGCGTCGGCGCGCTGGTGTCGGAAGAACGCCCCGACGTTGTCATGCTCGGCGGGTCGGACGGTGTCGCCGTCGCCTTCGATCCGCTCGATGGCTCGTCGAACATCGCCAGCAACGGGCTGATCGGCACGATCTTCTCCGTCCTTCCCGATATCGGCGGCGCCGCCAGCTTCTTCCAGCCCGGCCGCGCCCAGGTCGCCGCCGGCTATGTGCTGTTCGGCCCGCAGACTTCGCTGGGCCTGACCATCGGCAACGGCACGCAGCTTTATGTGCTCGACCCGGTCGACCATGTCTTCCGGCTGGTCGACATCGATGTCCATGTCCCGCCGCAGACGCGCGAATATGCCATCAACGGTTCCAACCACCGCCATTGGGGCGCCACCGTGCGCGCCTATGTCGATGATTGCATCGCCGGCACCGACGGGCCGCGCGGTGCCGACACCAACACCCGCTGGGTGGCGGCGGTGGTCGCCGACGCGCATCGCATCCTCTGCCGTGGCGGCGTCTATCTCTACCCGCGCGACCTGCGGCCGGGCTATGAACAGGGCCGGCTGCGGCTGCTGTACGAAGCCAGCCCGATCGCCTTTCTGATCGAACAGGCCGGCGGCAAGGCGTTCGACGGCCGCACCCGCATCCTCGACCTGGTGCCGACCGCGATCCACCAGCGCGTGCCGCTGATCTTCGGGTCGGCCGACGAGATCGACCGCATCGCCCGCTACAAGTCCGACCCCAATCTGGTCGTCGGGCGGGCCCCGCTGTTCCACCGCCGCGGGCTGTTCAAGGGGGCCTGAGATGTCGCAGCGTCATCCGATCATCTCGGTCACCGGCTCGTCGGGCGCCGGCACGACGACGGTGAAGAACACTTTCGACACGATCTTCCGCCGCGAAGGCGTGCGCGCCGCGACGATCGAAGGCGATGCCTTCCACCGCTACAACCGCGCCGAAATGCGCGACCGGCTCGCCGAGGCCGAAGCGCAGGGCAACCGCCACCTCAGCCACTTCGGCCCGGGCGAAAACCTGTTCGCCGAACTGGAGGACACGTTTCGCAGCTATGGCGAAACCGGCAGCGGCCGCACCCGCCATTATGTCCATGACGATCGCGAGGCGGCGCTGCACGGCGTCACGCCGGGCAATTTCACCGAATGGACCGACCTGCCGGCGGGCACCGACCTGCTGTTCTATGAAGGCCTGCACGGCGCCGTCGTCACCGACAGCGTCGATATCGCCCGCCATGCCGATCTGAAGATCGGCGTCGTCCCGGTCATCAACCTCGAATGGATCCAGAAGATCCACCGCGACAGGGCCATGCGCGGCCATTCGACCGAAGCGGTGACCGACACCATCCTGCGGCGCATGCCCGACTATATCAACTTCATCTGCCCGCAGTTCACCGTCACCGACATCAATTTCCAGCGCATCCCGACGGTCGACACGTCGAACCCGTTCACGGCGCGCTGGATCCCCACACCCGACGAATCGATGGTCGTCATCCGCTTCCGCAACCCGCGCGGCATCGACTTCATGTACTTGACGGCGATGCTCCACGACAGCTTCATGAGCCGGGCGAATTCGATCGTCATTCCCGGCAACAAGCTCGATCTCGCCATGCAGTTGATCCTCACTCCGATGATTATGCGGCTGATCGACAACAAGCGAAGGATGGGCTGATGGCGCGCATCACCCTGCGGCAATTGCTCGATGACGCCGCCGAGCATGGCTATGCCGTCCCCGCCTTCAACATCAACAACATGGAACAGGGCCTGGCGATCATGGGCGCGGCGGCGGCGTGCGACGCGCCGGTGATCCTCCAGGTCAGCCGCGGCGCCCGCGCCTATGCCGGCGACATCATGCTCGAAAAGATCGTCGAGGCGCTGGAACTGATGCACCCCGACCTGCCGATGGTCGTTCACCAGGACCATGGCAACAACGTCGCCACCTGCCTGTCGGCGATCCGCCACGGCTTCACTTCGGTGATGATGGACGGGTCGCTGCAGGAAGACGCAAGGACACCGGCCAGCTATGCCTATAATGTCGGCATCACCGCGCAGGTCGCCGAACTGGCGCACATGGTCGGCGCGTCGGTCGAAGGCGAACTGGGCTGCCTCGGCAGCCTGGAAACCGGCGCCGGGGAGGCCGAGGACGGCCATGGCTTCGAAGGCACGCTGACCCGCGACAAGCTGCTGACCGACCCCGAGGAGGCGGAACGTTTCGTCCGCGCTACCGGCGTCGACGCGCTGGCGGTGGCGATCGGCACCAGCCATGGCGCCTATAAATTCACCCGCCAGCCAACCGGCGACATCCTGGCGATGGACGTCATCGCGCGCATCCACGCGCGGCTGCCCGATACCCATATCGTCATGCACGGATCGTCGACGGTGCCGCAGGAATGGCAGGACGTCTTCAACGCCCATGGCGGCGCGATGCGCCCGACCTGGGGCGTGCCGGTCGACGAGCTGGTGCGCGGCATCAAGATGGGTGTCCGCAAGATCAACATCGACACCGACCTGCGCCTCGCCGGCGCGGCCGAATTCCGCCGCATCGCGGCCACCGCGCCGGCCGAGTTCGACCCGCGCAAGTTCACCGCGGCCGCGATGACGGCGATGACGGCGATCTGCCGCGACCGGTTCGAAGCCTTTGGCACCGCCGGGCGGGCGTCGCGCATCAAGGTCATCCCCATGGCCGCCATGGCGAAACGCTACGCCAGCGGCGCGCTCGATCCCAGGGTCCGCCGGCCGGACATTGCACAGGAGACACAGGCATGAACGCATCCGCCCCGGCCGAAGGCGCCGCCCGCTACAAATCGGGCGTCATGGAATATGCCCGCATGGGCTATTGGCAACCCGATTACGAACCCCGCGCCACCGACGTCATCGCGCTGTTCCGCATTTCCCCGCAGGACGGGGTCGATGCCATCGAGGCAGCGGCGGCGGTGGCGGGCGAAAGCTCCACCGCGACCTGGACGGTGGTGTGGACGGACCGGCTGACCGCGGCCGAAAAATACCGCGCCAAGGCCTATCGCGTCGATCCGGTGCCCAACGCGCCCGGGCAATGGTTCGCCTATATCGCCTATGATCTCGACCTGTTCGAACCCGGGTCGATCGCCAACCTGACCGCCTCGATCATCGGCAATGTCTTCGGCTTCAAGCCGTTGAAAGCGCTGCGGCTGGAGGACATGCGCTTCCCGGTCGCCTATGTGAAGACCTTCGACGGGCCGCCGACCGGCATCGTCGTCGAACGCGAACGGCTCGACAAGTTCGGCCGGCCGCTGCTCGGCGCCACCATCAAGCCCAAGCTCGGCCTGTCGGGGCGCAGCTATGGCCGGGTGGTCTATGAAGGGCTGAAAGGCGGGCTCGATTTCACCAAGGACGACGAGAACATCAACTCGCAGCCGTTCATGCATTGGCGCGACCGCTTCCTCTATTGCATGGAGGCGGTGAACAAGGCGCAGGCCGCCACCGGCGAGATCAAGGGCACCTACCTCAACGTCACCGCAGCGACGATGGAGGACATGTACGAGCGCGCCGAATTCGCCAAACAGCTCGGCAGCGCCATCATCATGATCGACCTCGTCATCGGCTATACCGCCATCCAGTCGATGTCGAAATGGTGCCGCCGCAACGACATGATCCTCCACCTCCACCGCGCCGGCCATGGCACCTATACGCGGCAGAAAACGCATGGCGTGTCGTTCCGCGTCATCGCCAAATGGATGCGGCTGGCGGGTGTCGACCATATCCACGCCGGCACCATCGTCGGCAAGCTGGAGGGCGACCCCGAGACCACCAAGGGCTATTATGACGTCTGCCGGGAGACCTTCAACCCGGTCCATCTCGAACGCGGCCTCTTCTTCGACCAGGATTGGGCCAGCCTCAACGCCGTCATGCCGGTGGCATCGGGCGGCATCCACGCCGGCCAGATGCACCAGCTGCTCGACCTGCTGGGCGAAGACTGCGTCATGCAGTTCGGCGGCGGCACCATCGGCCATCCGCAGGGCATCCAGGCCGGCGCCACCGCCAACCGCGTCGCCATCGAATGCATGGTCCAGGCGCGCAACGAAGGCCGCGACATCGCCAACGAAGGGCCGGAGATCCTGCGCGACGCCGCCCGCTGGTGCGGCCCGCTCAAGGCGGCGCTGGAAACGTGGAAGGACGTGACCTTCAACTATGCCTCCACCGACACCCCCGATTACGCCCCGACCGCCACGGCGTCGGTGTAAGGAGACCGACGATGCGCATCACCCAGGGCACCTTCTCGTTCCTGACCGACCTCAGCGACACCCAAATCGCCGCCCAGGTGCAATATTGCCTCGACAAGGGCTGGGCGGTGAACCTGGAATATACCGACGACCCGCACCCACGGAACACCTATTGGGAGATGTGGGGGCCGCCGATGTTCGACATTCCCGACGCCGCCGGGGTGATGCTGGAACTCGCCGCCTGCCGCAAGGCGGTAGCCGGCACCCATTACATTCGCCTGTCGGCGTTCGACAACGCCCATGGCTGGGAATCGCTGCGCCTGTCGTTCATCACCGATCGCCCGGCGAAGGAAAGCGGCTTTGCGCTGGTGCGGCAGGAACTCGGCGGCCGTCACACGGCCTATACCACCCATGGCTATGGCACCGATCGCCCGGACGGCGCCCGCTATGAGCGATGAGACGGTCGACCTGAAGGCCGAATTCGCTGCCGCCGGATTGGGCGACGACCTCGACCAGCTCGACCGCGATCTCGTCGGCCTCGCCCCGGTCAAGGCGCGCATCCGCGAGATCGCGGCGCTGCTGCTCGTCGACCGGGTGCGCCAGCGGCTGGGCCTCGTCACCGAAGCGCCGACCCTGCACATGAGCTTCACCGGCAACCCCGGCACCGGCAAGACGACGGTGGCGCTGCGCATGGCCGGCATCCTCCACAAGCTCGGCTATCTCAGGAAAGGCCATCTCGTCTCGGTGACGCGCGATGACCTTGTCGGCCAGTATATCGGCCACACCGCGCCCAAGACGCGCGACGTGCTGAAACGCGCCATGGGCGGCGTGTTGTTCATCGACGAAGCCTATTATCTCTACCGCCCCGAAAACGAGCGCGACTATGGCCAGGAAGCCATCGAGATCCTGCTGCAGATCATGGAGAACCAGCGCGACGACCTGGTTGTCATCCTTGCCGGCTATGGCGCGCCGATGGACCGATTCTTTGCCTCCAACCCGGGCTTTCGCTCGCGCATCGCCCACCACATCGATTTTCCGGATTTCGGCGACGACGAACTGCTCGCCATCGGCGAAATCATGGTCGGCCAGCTCAACTACCGCCTCAGCCCCGCGGCGCGCGACGCGCTCGCCGACTATATCGCCCTGCGCAAGGCGCAGCCGCTGTTCGCCAATGCCCGGTCGATCCGCAATGCCCTCGACCGCGCCCGCCTGCGCCAGGCCAGCCGGCTGTTCGCCAGCCCGACCCCGGTCGCCAGCGCCGACCTTTCGGTGATCGAGGCCATCGACATCCGCGCCAGTCGGGTGTTCATGACACAGGCCTGACGTTTCGATCGCGCAATTTCCGGACGCTGTCGCCAAGCGCGCATCCGGGATTTGCCTGATAGCCACGCCGGGACGGCTGCCCATACACCCCCATGCACCGCCATGTGCCTTCTATCGACAAGGAACCGATGCCGTCTTTCGCCGCCCCTGATCTCGCTGGCATCGACCCGCGCTTTGCGCTCGCGCTGCACATCGGCATCGCGGCGCTGGTGCTGGCCATCGCGCTCGGGCTGGCGGCGTGGTTGCGGGAACCGCGGCGCGACGGGCTCGGCGTCTATGAAAGCGGCGCGCCCCCCGGCCCGGCGCGGCTGGCGCCGGTCACCGCCTCCTATGTCCTCATCGCCGTCTGCTTCATGATCTTCGATGTCGAGGCGGCGCTGCTGTTCGCCTGGGCTGGCGCGGCGCGCGAGGTCGGGCGGCCGGGCCTGGTCGCCGCGACGGTGTTCGTCGTGCTGCTGCTGGCAGCGCTCGCCTATCTCTGGGCCGATGGCGCGCTCGATACCGGCCCCGACCGCCATAAAAAGCGCCGCACGCCATGACCGCCGAACTCACTCGCCTCGCCGATGCGACGCCCGAAGGCGAAGCGATGGCGCGCAGCCAGCTGTTCACCCGGCTCGACGACCTTGTCGCCTGGTCGCGCAAGAACAGCCTGTGGCCGTTCAACTTCGGGCTGTCGTGCTGCTATGTCGAAATGGCGACGGCGCTGACTCCGGTGTTCGACCAGGCGCGCTTCGGTGCCGAAGTCATCCGCGCCACGCCGCGCCAGGCCGATTTGCTTATCGTGTCGGGCACCGTCTTCACCAAGATGGCGGTGCCGCTGAAGCGCCTTTATGAACAGATGCGCGAACCGCGCTGGGTCATTTCGATGGGTGCCTGCGCCAATTCGGGCGGCATGTACGATATCTATTCGGTCGTGCAGGGCGTCGACAGCTTCCTGCCCGTCGATGTCTATATCCCCGGCTGCCCGCCGCGCCCCGAGGCGCTGCTCGACGCGATGATCCTGCTGCAGGGCAAGATCGCCGCGGCGCCGCGCCCGCTCGGCCTCACCCTCGGCGGGCCGGCCCCGATGACGCCGGCCTTCGACCCGCCGGCCCGCCGCGACGTCCGCAGCGCCGCGCGCATGGCAGTCACCACCCTGCGCAATCCGGACGCCTGACGATGCTTGCGGAGCCTCGCGCCGACCTTTCCGACGTGCCGGCCGCGCTGCGCCAGCGCTTCGGCCCGGCGATCCTCGCCCAGCAGCCGACGGCCGAGGACTTCCCGGTGCTGTGGATCGCCCCCGAGGCCGCGCCCGCCATCCACCGCTTCCTCAAGAGCGAGATCGACCGCCCCTTCCCCCTCCTCGCCGACCTCTGGGCGATCGACGAAACGACCCGCGTCCACCGCGACGCGCAGCCCGCCTCGGGAGTCACCATCGCCAGCCACCTGATCTCGCTCGACCGCAACAGCGACATAAGGCTCAAGATCGCGTGCGATGCCGATGCGCCGCGCATGCCGTCGATCGCCGCCGTCTATCCCAACGCCGACTGGTATGAACGCGAAGCCTTCGACATGTTCGGCGTCCACTTCGACGGCCGTGACAGCCACCGCCGCATCCTGATGCCGCCGACCTGGGACGGCCACCCGCTGCGCAAGACGCACCATGCCCGCGCCACCGAAAAGCCGCCGTTCCGGATGACGCCCGAATATTTCGCGGCGGAAGAAGCCGCATCGACCTTCGACCCCGTCGCCCATGGCCTGCCGACGACGCAGGACGGCAGCGAGCTGATGCAGCTCAATTTCGGCCCGCACCATCCGTCCACCCATGGCGTCTTCAAGATCGTCCTGGGGCTCGATGGCGAAGATGTGGCCTGGGCCTGGCCCGACATCGGCTACCACCATCGCGGTGCCGAAAAGATGGCGGAGCGCCAGACCTGGCACGGCTTTCTGCCCTATACCGACCGCATCGATTACCTCGGTGGGGTGATGAGCGAGCTGCCCTATCTGATGGCGGTCGAGCGGCTGTGCGGCATCACCGTGCCACCGCGTGCCGAAACCATCCGGGTAATGCTGTGCGAGATGTTCCGCATCACCAACCACCTGCTCTTCTATGGCACGATGGCGCAGGATGTCGGCCAGATGTCGCCGGTGTTCTACATGTTCACCGATCGCGAGCGCGCCCATCGCATCATGGAGGCGATCACCGGCGCGCGGATGCACCCGGCGTTCTTCCGCATCGGCGGCGTCGCGCTCGACCTGCCGCCGGGCTGGGACACGATGATCCGCGACTTCTGCGACTGGATGCCCAAACGCCTCGACGATTACGAGACGATGGTGCTCAAGTCCGGCCTGTTCAGGGCGCGCACGGTCGGCATCGGCGCCTTCGATACCGCGACCGCGCTCGAATGGGGCACCACCGGGCCGCAGCTGCGCGCGACGGGGTGCGACTGGGACTGGCGCAAGCGCCGCCCCTATGGTGGCTATGACCAGTTCGACTTCGATGTGCCGACGGGCAATCGCGGCGATATCTTCGACCGCACGAAGGTCCGCGCCGATGAAATGCGCCAGTCGCTGCGCATCATCCGCCAGTGCCTCGACAATATGCCCGGCGGGCCGATCAAGGCCGATCACCCGCTGGCGATGCCGCCCGACCGCAATGCCATGCGCCACGACATCGAAACGCTGATCCAGCATTTCGTCAGCGTCAGCCGTGGCCTCGACGTGCCGGCCGGCGAAGCCACCGGCCAGATCGAGACGCACCGCGGCCTTACCCAATATGCCATCGTGTCGGACGGCGGGCCGACGAGCTATCGCACCCGGATCCGCACCGCGTCCTTCGCGCATCTGCAACTGCTGCCGCTGGTGGCCAAAGGCATGAGCGTCGCCGACCTTGTCGCCTATATCGCCTCCATCGATTTCGTCATGTCGGACGTCGACCGGTGAGCCTGCCCGAGCCCCTTGCAGCGGACATCCGCCACGCCGTCGCCAGCCATGCCCCCGGCGTTGGCGCCGGGTCCGACGGCAACGCCGATCCGCGCGGCGCGGTGCTCGAGGCGCTGCGGCTGGTCCAGCACGCCGAAGGCTGGGTGTCGGACTACCGCGTCGCCGATATCGCCGCGCTGCTCGGCATGACGACGGCCGAAATCGACAACCTCGCCACTTTCTACAGCCATATCTTCCGCCGCCGCGTCGGCAAGCGCCTGATCATGCTGTGCGACGGTGCCAGCTGCTACCTCAACGGCGCCGATGCGCTGCGCGATGCGGTGCAGGCGCGGCTCGGCATCGGCTTTGGCGAAACCACCCCGGACGGCGAGTTTACGCTGCTCAATGTCTGCTGCGTCGGCGGCTGCGACCGGGCGCCGGCCGCCGTCACCGGCCGCGACCGGCGCCTGTGCGGGCCGTTGGCGCCGGGCGATCTCGACGCGCTGCTGGCCGACGCCGAATGACCGGGCTGCCGCTCACCCGCCACGCCCGGCCCGACCGCCGGCCGCACAGCCTGGCCGAATGGCGCGCGCTCGGCGGCTATGACGCGGTGGCGGCGGCGCGCGCCATGGCCCCGGCCGCCGTCGTCGACATGGTCGCGGCGGCCGCGCTCAACGGGCGCGGCGGCGCCGGCTTTCCCGCGGCGACGAAGTGGCGCTTCATGCCGGCGCCCGGCACGACACCCGGCGACGGCCCCAGCTACCTCATCGTCAACGGCGACGAGATGGAGCCGGGCGCCTTCAAAGACCGGCTGTTCCTCGAAGCGCTGCCGCACCAGCTCATCGAAGGCGCGATCATCGCCGCCCATGCCATGCACGTCACCGAGGCGATCGTGCTCGTCCGCGACGCCTATCGCACCGGCATCGCCGCGATGGAGACCGCCATTGCCGAGGCCGAGGCGGCGGGCCTGCTCGGCGGGCTGCACATGCGCGTCCATGGCTCGGCCGGCCGCTATATTGTCGGCGAGGAAACAGCGCTGATCGAAGCGCTGGAGGGCAAGCGCGCGGTGCCGCGCAAGCGCCCGCCGTTTCCGGCGCAATCCGGCCTGTGGGGGCGGCCGACGACGGTCAACAATGTCGAAACCATCGCCAATGCGCCGGTCATCCTCGCCGGGGGCGCCGACGCCTTTCGCGCCCTGTCGCGCACCGGCGAAGGCGGCACGAAGCTGTTCGGCATCTCCGGCCGCGTCCACCGCCCGCAGTTGATCGAGGCGCCGATGGGGACGACGGCGCGCGAGCTGATCGACCGCTGCGGCGGCGTGTCGGGCAGCGGCGTGCTGCGCGCTTTCCAACCCGGCGGCGGCGCCAGCGGCTTTCTCGGCCCCGAACATCTCGACGTGCCGCTCGACTTCGGTCATGTCGCCGCCGCCGGATCGATGTTCGGCACCGGCACGATGATCGTCCTCGATGACAGCGCCTGCCCGATCGGCGTCGTCGCCCGCCACATGCGCTTCTATGCCCGCGAAAGCTGCGGCTGGTGCACGCCGTGCCGCGAAGGCCTGCCCTGGGCGGCGCGCATCCTCGACGCGCTGGAGGCCGGCACCGCCCGCGCCACCGACCTCGACGTGCTGCGCATGACGGCGGCCGAAGGCAGCCCGCGCGGACGCAGCTTCTGCGACCTTATGGGTGGCGCCATGCAGTCGCTCGGCTCGGCACTGGCGCGCTTCGGTGACCTTTTCGACGACCATCTGGCGCATGGCTGCACCATCGGAGCCCGGCATTGACGGCGCGCATCCATATCGACGGCCGTGCGGTGACGGTGCCGGCCGGGCGCGACCTGCTGTCGACCTGCCTCGATGCCGGCGTGGCGGTGCCGCACTTCTGCTGGCACCGCGCCATGGGGTCCGTCGGCGCCTGCCGGCTGTGCGCGGTCAAGGTTTACAACAGCCCCGATGACCCCGGCCATATCGAGATGGCGTGCATGACCGCGGTCGCCGACGGCCAGCGTATCGAGGTCGCCGATCCGGAGGCCGCCTTCTTCCGCGCCCGCGTCATCGAATGGCTGATGGTCAACCACCCGCACGATTGCGCCGTGTGCGAGGAAGGCGGCGCCTGCCAGTTGCAGGACATGACCATCGCGTCAGGTCACCACCGGCGCCGGGCAGGGCCGGAGAAGCGCACCCATCGCAACCAGTATCTGGGGCCGCTGCTGACGCATGAGATGAACCGCTGCATCGCCTGCTATCGCTGCACGCGCTTCTATCGGGACTATGCCGGCGGCCGCGATCTCGACGTCTTCGGCGCGCACGACCGCGTCTATTTCGGCCGTGCCGAGGACGGCGTTCTCGAAAGCCCGTTTGCCGGCAACCTCGACGAAGTCTGCCCGACCGGCGTCTTCAACGACAAGGGCTGGTCGAACGTCTAT
Organism: Polymorphobacter fuscus; assembly: GCF_011927825.1. Lineage (NCBI taxonomy): Bacteria > Pseudomonadati > Pseudomonadota > Alphaproteobacteria > Sphingomonadales > Sphingosinicellaceae > Sandarakinorhabdus > Sandarakinorhabdus fusca. Next base: position 1,157,167 of record NZ_JAATJI010000001.1, read on the forward strand.
GCCCGGCCGTGGGACATGGCCGAAACACCATCGGTCTGCACCCATTGTTCGGTCGGCTGCAATGTCACCCTGTCGGCGCGCGCCGGGCGCCTGCGCCGTGCCATCAACCGCCGCCACGACGCGATCAACGGCGACTTCCTGTGCGATCGCGGCCGCTATGGTGCGACGTTCGCCCAGTCGCCGCGCCGGCTGGTCGATGCGCGCGCAGCCGGCCAGCCCGTCGCCGTGGCGGCAGCGCTCGATCGTGTCGCAGCGCTGCTGGCACAGGGTCCGGCCATCGGCATCGGCTCACCCCGCGCCTCGCTGGAGGCCAATTATGCGCTGCGCCGGCTGGTCGGGCCGGATCGCTTCTTCGCCGGCGTCAGCGACAGCGAGACGGCGCTGGTCGATCGCATCGCCGCGCAGCTCGCCGGGGCGGCGCAGATCGCCAGCCTCGCCGATATCGAAACCGCCGATGCCGCGCTGGTTCTGGGCGAGGACCTGACCGGCACCGCCCCGCGCGCCGCGCTTTCGCTGCGCCAGATGGCGCGCGGCGCCGAGCGCGACCTGGCGGCGCAAAAAGGCGTGCCGGCGTTCCTCGACAGCGCCGTCCGCGTCGCCGGCGAGGGCCGCCGTTCGCCGATCACGCTGGTGACGCCGCTGCCCGACGCCCTCGACTCCATTGCCGCCCTGCCGCTGCGCCGCACGCCGGACGCCATCGCCGCCTTCGGCCATGCGGTGGCGGCCGCCATCGGCGGTGCGCCGGCCGCCGATGCGGACGTCGCCGCGACCGCGGCCGCGCTTGCCGGGGCCGCCGCGCCGCTGGTCATCGCCGGCGCCGGCCTCGGCGACATCGCCATCATCGACGCAGCCGCGGCGGTCGCCGCCGCGCTCGGGGCCCGCGCCCGGCTGGCGCTGTTCCCGCCCGAAACCAATTCGCTCGGGCTTTCGCTGCTCGGCGCGCTGCCGTTGTGCGATCGGCCCGCCAACGCCGGGACGGTGATCGTCCTCGAGAACGACCTTTTCGCGCGCTGCGACCCAGCGCAGGTCGATGCGCTGTTCGCCGGCCGCACCGTCATCGCGCTCGATTGCATCGACACCGCGACCACCGGGCGTGCCGACATCGTGCTTCCCGTCGCCAGCATCGCCGACGCCGCCGGCACCTTCATCAACCACGAAGGCCGCGCCCAACGCGCCTTCGCCGCCATCGCCGATGGCCCGCCGGCGGCGTGGCGCATGCTGGCGGCATTGGGCGCGGTGTCACGCGACACAAACCAAATCCGCTCATCCCGAGCGTCCCTCGACTTCGCTCGGGATGAGCGGGAGGGTGGAGCCGCGCTGCAAACCCGTCGGGCAGCCGAGCCCGACCTCGACAGCCTGCTCGCCGCGCTGGTCCACGATTGCCCGCACCTCGCCGCCGTCCTGGACGCCGCCCCCGGCGCCGGCTTCACCACCGCCGTCGGCCGCATCGCCCGCGCCCCGGCACGTTTTTCCGGTCGCACCGCATCGGACCGCGCCGGCCGCATCGGCGATGCCACGCCGCCCACCGACCCCGATTCCCCCTTCAGCTGGACGATGGAAGGCGCGGCGTTCGAATCGCTGCCGCAAATGCTGTTCGCCGGCGCGCCGGTGATCGTCGCCGGCAGTCACCCGGCCCCGGTCGCTGTTGCGCCACCCCCACCGTCCGGCAGCGGCCTGCGCCTCATCCCGCTTCACGATCCCTTCCGCGGCGGAGAGACCGACCAGGCCAGCTCCATCCTCGCCGCCCGGGCGCCCGCACCGCGCCTGCTGCTCCACCCCGCCGACGCCGCTGCGCTGGGCCTGTCCGCCGGTGACCCCGTGTCGGCCGATGGCGCCCCCGCGCCGGCCCTCACGCTCGACCCCGCCATGCCCCGCGGTCACGTCGGGCTGACCACCCGCCACACCAGCCCGCGCCGCATCCGGCTGGAGGGCCGGCCATGATCGCGGCCTGGCCCGTCCTGCTGTTCTCGCTCGTCCTCGTGGCGGCGCTGCTGGTCGCCGCCGGGGTGTTCACCTGGGTCGAACGCCGCGTCCTGGGGTTCATGCAGGAACGGCTTGGCCCCAACCGCGTCGGACCGTTCGGCTTCCTGCAATGGGTCGCCGACACCATCAAGCTGCTGACCAAGGAAGACGCGCCGCCGCAGGGCGCCGATGCCGCCGCCTTCCGCCTCGCCCCGGCGCTCGCCGCGCTGCCGACACTCGCCGGCTTCGGCGTGGTCGCCTTCGGCAATGGCCTTGCCGTCGCGCCGCTCGACATGGGGCTGGTGTTCATCATCGGCATGCTGGCGCTGACCGTCTATGCGCTGGTGCTCGGTGCCTGGGCATCGCGCAACCGCTATGCGCTGCTCGGCGGCCTGCGCGCCGCGGCGCAGATGCTCGCCTATGAGGCGTTTCTCGGCCTGTCGCTGATGGGGGTGGTGGTGCTGGCGGGCAGCTTTGCCCTGGCCGACATCGTCGCTGCCCAGCAGGGCCTGTGGTTCATCATCGTCCAGCCGATCGGCGCGGTGCTGTTCTTCATCGCCGCGCTCGCCGCTGCCCACCGGCTGCCGTTCGACCTGCAGGAGTCGGAAAACGACCTCGTCGCCGGCTTCATGACCGAATATTCGGGGATGTCGTTCGCGCTGTTCTTCCTTGGCGAATATGTCGCCGTGCTGCTGGTGTGCGCGCTGGCGGTGACGCTGTTCTTCGGCGGCTGGCTGGGTCCCGTGCTGCCCGGCCCGGTTTGGTTCGGGCTCAAGGTCAGCCTGCTCGCCTTCGTCTTCATCTGGGTCCGCGCCGCGCTGCCGCGCCCGCGTTATGACCAGCTCATCGCCTTTGCCTGGAAATTCGCGCTGCCGCTGGCGCTGGCCAATCTGCTCGTCACCGGCTGGCTGGTGGTGGCATGATCGGCATGCTCAAATCGCTGTGGGCGGTCGGCCGCAAGCTGCTGGCACCAACCCAGACGCAGCTGTACCCCGAAGAACAGCCGCTGCTGGCACCGCGCTATCGCGGCCGCATCATCCTCTCGCGCGATCCCGATGGCGCCGAACGCTGCGTCGCATGCAACCTGTGCGCGGTCGTCTGCCCGGTCGATTGCATCGAGGTCGTCAAGGCCGAGACGGTGGAGGGTCGCTGGTACCCCGAAACCTTCCGTATCAACTTCGCGCGCTGCATCTTCTGCGGCCTGTGCGAGGAAGCCTGCCCCACCGCCGCCATCCAGCTGACGCCCGATTTCGAGCTTGCCGACTATGCCCGGGCGTCGCTGGTCTATGACAAGCCCGACCTGCTGATCGCCGGCACCGGCAAATATCCGGGCTATCGCTACTGGGATGTCGCCGGCAAGGCGCAACCCGCGCCGCCGAGTGTCGATGTGAAGGGGCTGGAGCCATGAACGGCTTCGTCCTCTGGGCCGGTGCCACGGCGCTGCTGGCGGCGCTGATGACGGTGACGCGCACCACCATCGTCCATGCGCTGATGTATCTGGTCGCCATGCTGCTGGCACTGGCGGCGATGTTCTTCGCGCTCGGCGCGAGCTTTGCCGGGGCGCTGCAGATCCTCGTCTATGCCGGCGCCATCGTCGCGGTGTTCGTCTTCGTCGTCATGACAGTGGAGGCCGGACCCGCCATCGCGGCGCAGGAGCGCGCGCGCCTGCGGGGTGCCTGGCGCGGGCCGGCGCTGCTGGTCGCGCTGCTGCTGGTGCCGCTGCTGGCTGGCCTTGTCCCCGGCACCGCCGCTGCCCTGCCGGTTTCCGCCAAGGCGGTCGGCGCGCTGCTGTTCGGCCCCTGGGCGCTGGCGGTGGAACTGGCGTCGTTCCTGCTGCTGGCGGCGCTGCTCGGCGCCCGCCACCTTGCCCGCCGCACGCCGGAGGATGGCCAGTGACCGCCATGCTCGCCATTGCGGCGGCCTTGTTCGCCATCGGGCTGTTCGGCGTCATGGCGCGGCGCGGCGTGCTGTTCCAGCTGCTGTCGCTCGAAATCATGCTGTCGGGCCCGGCACTGGCCTTTGTTGCCGCCGGCAGCGCCCGCGGCGACCCCCAGGGCCAGGGCATGTTCATCCTCATCCTCGTGCTGGCGGCGGCCGAAGTCGCCATCGGCCTGTCGCTCTATTTGCGGCTGTCGCGCATCGCCGATGTGACCGACAGCGATTCGATCAGCGACCTGCAGGGCTGATCGCATGATCCCGGCGCTGACCATCTTCCACCTGCTGCTGTTCGTGCCGGCCCCGGCGCTGGCGGCGTTCCTCGTCCTGGGGCTGGCGCCGGTCTATCTGTCGCGTCGCTTCGTCATGGTCGTCGCCGTCATCGGCGGCGTGCTGCCGCTGCTGCTGATGGCGGGCATGGCATCGCTGTGCCTGTCGGGCCAGTGCCAGGGCGTTGCCCCCATCTTCGACCTGATGGTCGGGCCGGCGCATGTCGACCTGGCGCTGCTGCTCGATCCGCTCAGCACCGTCGTCGGCATGACGGTGACGCAGATCGGCGCCTGCGTGATGGTCTATTCGGTCGATTACATGGCCGGCGCCAAGACGAGCGACCTGCGGCGCTTCTTTGCGCTGATGAACCTGTTCCTTGCCGCCATGCTGACGATGGTGCTCGCCGGCGATTCCATCCTCTACTTCCTTGGCTGGGAGTTGATGGGCATGTGCAGCTTCTTCCTCATCGCCTATAATATCGGTTCGTCGCGGGCGATCGCTGCCGGGCGCAAGGCCTTCATCATGTCGCGCATCGCCGATGCGCTGCTGCTCGCCGGGCTGCTGCTGCTGTTCATCGCCGCCGGATCGGTGCGGATCGAAGCGCTGATCCCGGCCGGGCTCGCCTTGCCGCCACAGCAACGCACGATCATCGCCGCCATGCTGCTCGGCGGTGCGCTCGGCAAATCGGCGCAGCTGCCCTTCCACACCTGGCTGCCGTCGGCGATGGCGGGGCCGACGCCGGTCTCCGCGCTGCTCCATTCCGCCACCATGGTCGCCGCCGGTGCCTATCTGATGGCGCGCTTTGCGCCGCTGCTCGCCGAAGCGCCCGGCGTGATGATGGCAATGGCGATCGGCGGTGCCGCCACGGCGCTGTTCGGCGCCTTCACGGCGCTGTTCCAGAATGATGTGAAGCGGTTGCTGGCGTTCTCCTCGATCAGCCAGATCGGCTTCATGCTGCTGGCGCTGGGGGTCGGCTCGCCGGCGGCGGCGATGGCGCATTTCGTCATCCATGCGCTGTTCAAGTCGCTGTTGTTCCTGTCCGCCGGCGACATGGCGCACAGCGCCGGCGACGACACCTCGATCGCGGCGATGCGCGGCGCCGCCAAACGCCGCCCGCTGGCCTTTGCCACCTTTGCCGCCGGCGCTGCCTCGCTGTCGGGCCTGCCGCTGGTCACCGCCGGCTGGTGGTCGAAGGAGGAAATCCTCGATGCGGCGCTGGCGTCCGATCCGCTCGGGCCGCTGCTGTGGGGCGCCGCGCTGCTGTCGGCGGTGCTGACCGCGACCTATGCCTTCCGCCCGGTGCTGGCGGCGTTGCAGCCCGGCGCGGTGGAGGCGCATCCGCATCCAACCGGGCCGGCGACGGCGGTGCCGCTGGTGCTGCTCGCCATCGGCGCGATCACCGGCGGGCTGCTGGTCGGGCCGATCATCCACCTGCTCGGTGGCGTCCACCCCGAAATGCCGGCGTTCACCATGTTGATCGCGGCGGCAGCGCCGCTGACCGGGCTGGCGTTCTCGGTCGCCATCACCCGCATTCCGGCGCTGGCGCAGCGTGTCGCCACGGCGCGCCATCTGCGCCAGGGCCTGCGCATCGACGTGCGCTACCATGTCTGGTTCGTCCAGCCGTTCCAGCGACTGGTGCAGCGCCTCAGCGGCGCCCGCGGCCATCGCCCCGATCCGTTCGGCGCGCTGCCGGTGCGGCTGGTGCTGTGGCTGAAACGCCAGGCGATCGATCGCTTCACCCGCGATGGCTTCGACCGGCTGTGGATGGGCCTGGCCGCCACGGCGCCGCCGCTGTGGGCCGCGGCGCGCCGCAGCCAGACCGGCCGCGTCCGCCATTCGGTGATGGCGATGACGGCCGGCGCGGCGGCGCTGCTGGTGCTCGCCCTGATGACCACGAGACCGACGATGGGAATGACGACGTGGCCCTGATTGCGATGATCCTGCTGCCGCTGCTCGGCGGCTGCGCCGCACTGTTCGCGGCGCGCCTCGGCCGCAATGCCGAACGCTGGCTGTCGGTACTGGTGCTGATCGCCGGGCTGGCGGCGTTGGTTTCCGCCATCGTCGATGGCGGCGGGGATGGCCGCTGGCTGGCGATCTCGCGCACCCCCTGGGCGCCGGCGATGGGCGTGCAACTGCTGTTCGCCATGGATGGCCTGTCGGCGGCGATGCTCGCCATCTCGCTCGGCCTCGGGCTGATCGCGGTGTTCGTGTCGTGGAAGACGCAAGCCAATTCCGGCCTGTTCCACGCCGCGCTGCTGTGGACGGTGGCGGCGTCGAACGGCGTCTTCCTGACGTTCGACCTGCTCGTGCTGGCGTTCTTCTGGGAGCTGATGGTCGTCCCCAGCTTCCTGCTCATCGCGCTCTGGGGCCATGGCGAACGCGAAGCCGCGGCGATGAAATTCCTCATCTTCAACGCCGTTGCCGGGCTGGGGCTGCTGGCGGCGGTGTTCTGGATGGCGGCCACCGCGCCGGTGATCACCTTCGACGCCTTTGTCCTGGCCGGCAGCGGCATCGCGCCGGCGGCGCAGGTCTGGCTGCTCGGCGGCTTCGCGCTGGCCTTCATCGTCAAGCTGGCGGTGCCGCCGTTCCACGCCTGGCTGCCCGATGCCCATACCCAGGCGCCGACGGCGGGGTCCATCCTGCTGGCCGGGCTGTTGCTCAAGACCGGCGCCTATGGCCTGTTCCGCTTCCCGCCGCTGCTGTTTCCGGACGGCTATCTGGTGCTGGCACCCTGGGGGCTGGCGCTGGGCAGCTTCGGCGCGCTCTATGGCGCGGTCATGGCCTGCGGGCAGACCGACGCCAAGCGGCTCGTCGCCTATACGTCGGTCGCGCACATGAGCATCGTGTTGATGGGCATTTGCGGCGGCGTCCACTTCGCGCTGATGGGCGCCGCCATCGAAATGGTCGCCCATGCCTTTTCGGCGTCGGCGCTGTTCCTGCTCATCGGCGCAGTGTACGACCGTGTCGGCACGCGCGACCTGCGCGAACTCGGCGGGTTGCAACGCACCGCGCCGCGCTTTGCCGCCGCCTTTGCATTGTTCTTCGCTGCCGTGCTGGCGATGCCGGGCACCGCCAACTTCCTCGGCGAAGCGCTGGTCATCACCGGCATGTTCCAGGTCAACTGGGTGTTCGCCGCCATCGCGCTGGCAGCGCTCGTCGTCTCGGTCGTCTATGCGACGCGATTGCTCAAGGAGATCGTCTTCGGCGAACCCCAGGCGCGGCCGATCACCGTCGACCTGTCGGCGCGCGAACTGGCGCTGGTCGTCGTGCTCGGCACCTGCACCATCTGGTTCGGGCTGCTGCCGCAACTGCTGATGGTGCCGATGGCCCCGGCGGTCGAAGCCGCCATCGCCGCCATCGACGCGGCGCGGTGACACGATGCTGACTTCGGGGCTCGTCCCGCTCGCCATCATCGGGCTGACGGCGGTGCTGGCGATGCTGCTGGCGCCGCGGTTCGGCGCCGCAACCGTCCGCGCCGCCGCCGCCACGGGGCTTGTGCTGGCGGCGATCGCGGTCATCGCCCGGATCGCGGCACCCGAAGCGCCGGCGCCGCCGCTGTTCGCCGACGATGGCCTGGCGCGGTTCGGCACGCTGCTTGCCAGCCTGTCGGGCCTTGCCGTGCTCGGCTTCCTGCGCGGGCATCCGGCGGCAAAGGAAGGCCCGGCGCTGGTCTGCATCGTCGCGCTGGGCGCCGCCGCGCTGGCGTCGGCCACCCATGTCGCCAGCCTGTTCCTGTCGCTCGAAATCATCTCGCTGGCGTTGATCGGGCTGTTCGTGCTGCCGTTGACGCGCGGCGCGCTGGAGGCGGGGTACAAGTTCCTGCTGCCAGGAGCCGCCGGATCGGCGGCGCTGCTGCTCGGCGCCGCCTTTGCCTATGCGGACAGCGGCCGGCTCGATTTCACCGCCTGGCACGGGCCGTCGCTGCTGGCGGGCTTTGCCACGGCGCTGCTGCTCGTCGGCCTCGGCTTCAAACTGTCGCTGGTGCCGTTCCACGTCTGGGCGCCGGACATTTATGATGGCGCGCCGCCGGCCGCCGCCGCAATCGCCGGGTCGGCCGCCAAGGCCGGTGTCGTCATCGCCATCCTGCGCATCGATGCCGGCCTGCCGGCGCAGCCGGTCTGGCACATGGGGCTGGCGGCGCTCGCCACCGCCTCCATCCTGCTCGGCAATCTGGCGGCGCTGCGGCAACCGTCGCTGTCGCGGATGATCGGCTATTCCTCGGTCGCCCATTCGGGCTATCTCGCCGCGATGATCGTCTGCGGCGCCGCGCAGGCCCCGGCGGCGATCCTGTTCTATCTCGCCGCCTATGTCCCCGCCGTTGTCGCCGCGCTGTGCGTTGCGGCCAGCCTCGGCACGCCGGCGACCATTGCCAGCCTGCGCGGGCTTGCCTGGCGCCGGCCGCTGGCGGGCGGGGTGCTGGCGCTGGCGCTGGTCTCGCTCGCCGGCCTGCCGGTGGCGATCGGCTTCCTCGCCAAGCTGCTGCTGCTCGAAGCCCTGATGCGATCGGGCGCCTGGGGTCTGTTCGGCGCGGTCATCATCGGCTCGGGGCTGGGCCTGTATGTCTATTTCCGCTTCTTCACGGCGCTGTTCGTCCGTGACGACCCGCTGCCGGCACCCCGGCTGCGGCGGCCCGAACATGCCGTGCTGCTGCTGTGCGGCGCCATGCTGCTGATCCTGGGCCTGTATCCGGCGCCCCTGCTTGATTATCTGGCGCTTGCGGCGGGTTAGAAATCGCGGTTGCCGAGCAGCTGCGTGGTGATCGTCAGCCCGGTGCCGATGGCGCCAAGGGTGAAGGCGACGCGCAGCAGATATTCCAGCGTGGTCGCCACCGTGACCATCGATACGTCGCCCGAGGCGCCCGACGACAGCGCGAACATTCCCAGGATCGCCTTGGCGGCAAAGCTGCCCGGCACCATCGGAATGCACCCCGCCACCGCCAGCGCGTTGCGCGCCGGGCCCAACAGGCCGCGCAGCACCCGCACCCCGAAGCCGAGCACCACCGCCGCCGCGAACGACGCCGCCTCCAGCGACACGCCGGCGTCCATCGCCAGTGTGCGCGTCGCCAGCGCCAGCGCACCGGCCGCGGCGCACCAGCCGAGATCCCGCCAGCCGAAGTTGAACAACACGCCGAAGCCCCAGGCGGCGATTCCGCCGAACGCCATGTTCTGCAACAGTTGCCCCAAATCGCTCATGGTGTCGCTCCGGTCAGCGCCTGCGCGATCATGGTGTCGCTCCGGTCAGCGCCTGCGCGATGACAACGCCGGCGACGACGAAGATCAGCAGCATCGCCACCCATACGGCGCGCGCGCTGCCCAGCGTCGGATCGCCTTCGATGATGTCCGACTGGGCGTTGAGCGCCGGCACGCCGGGCACCAGCAGCAGGATCGACGCGATCATCGCCGTATAGGCGGTGGCGCTGCCCATCGCCCGTGCGCCCAGGACACCCAGCGCCGCGGCGACAAAGGCGACGACCACCGCCATGACAAAGACGTTGACGCCGCGATGCAGCAGCTGGTGCCGCAGATATTGGCCGATGCCGGCCGCCACCGCCACCGCCGGAAACGCCGGCCAGTCCACCCCGATCAGCTTTCCGAACGCAGCGCACGCCAGCCCGACGGCAACGGCCACCAACCAGGGCGGATGCCGCGGCGTTGCCGCCTGCAGCTGTTCCAGGTCGGCGACCACCGCCGCCGGCGTGCGGTCGGCGGCACCCCGCGCCAGCCGGCGCACCGCCTGGTCGAGCCGGTGGTTGACGCCGATCGCCGCCACGCTGGTCATGCGAGTCACGCTGGCATCGCCATCGCGCACCGTCACCTCGATGGAGCTGTAGCCGGCGCGCGTGTCGATCTGCGTCGCACCCAGCCCGCGGGCGACCAGCGCGCAGCCGGTGCGCACCACCTGCCCACGCGCGCCGCACTGCATAAGCACGCGTCCGACCGCCAGCGTCGCCAGCGCGACTTGCTCCAGGTTGCGACGGTGGCTTTGATCGGGCACGCCGCCACCTAGACCGACATCGTCGGGACTGTCCACGCCGCAGTCGGTCAAACCGCCTGGCTGTGCCTTGTGCCGGTGAAATGCGTGTCGAACGCCGCCGCGACCAGCCGCGCATAGGGCCAGCCATCGGGCTGCAACCGCACCGCGCCGCCATCGAGGCTGATCAGCCCGGCTTCGGCATAGGGTCGCAGCGCGTCGATCGCCGGCGGGTAATCGCTGCCGACATCGACGGCGCCGTCGCACAGCAGCCGCTCGATGACCAGTGCGCGGGCGCGGTCGTCGGCGGTGCGGGCAACCCCGCGAACGCCGGCGAGGTCGCCCGCCATCACCGTGTCGCGCCAGCTGCCGACATGCTTGTCGTTCTGGACGATCAGGTCGTCGAACTGGCTGATCGCCGTCGCCCCCAGCCCGACCGTGGCGCTGCCCGGATCGGTGGTATAGCCCTGGAAGTTGCGGCGCAGCGTGCCGGCGGCGGCGGCGATCGCCATCGGGTCTTCGGGCCGGGCGAAGTGGTCGAAGCCGATCGCGGCATAGCCGGCCCTGGTGAACAGCGCATTGGCGAGCGCGCTCTGGGCAAAGCGCGTTTCGGCGTCGGGCAGTTCGGCATCGGCGATCATCCGCTGCCGGGCGATCATCGCCGGCAGATGGGCATAGCCGAACACCGCGACCCGGTCGGGTGCCAGCGTCAGGGCCCTGGTGATGCTGTCGGCAAGGTCGACCTCGGTCTGCAGCGGCAGGCCGTACATCAGGTCGAAATTGATCCCGGCGATGCCGCTGGCGCGGGCGGATCGCACCGCGTCGGCGATCATGTCGAACGGCTGCACCCGGTTGATGCGCGCCTGCACATGCGGTGCGAAGGTCTGCACCCCCAGGCTGATGCGGTTGACACCGGCGGCGGCCAGCGCCGGAATATAGGCGGCATCGAGCGCGCGCGGATCGAGTTCCACACCGATCTCCGCATCGCTGGCGACGTCGAACGCCTTCAGCAGGTCGCCGATGATGCCTCCCAGTTCCGCCGCCGCCAGGCTGTTGGGGCTGCCGCCGCCGAACTGGATGCCGGTGACGCGGCCGCGCATCCGCGCCGCAACGGTGGCGATTTCGGCCTTCAGCGCGGTCACATAGGTCGAAAGCCGGCCATCGCGGGTCAGGTCACCGCGGACCGCCCCGGTGTTGCAGCCGCAATACCAGCAGATCTGCCGGCAATAGGGGATGTGGAGATACAGGGACACCGGCGTTCCCGGCGCGATGCGATCGAGCGCCGCCGCCTGTTCGGCGGCCCCCACGCCATCGCCGAACTGCGCCGCCGTCGGGTAGCTGGTATAGCGCGGGACCGGCCGCGCCGCGAGATCGGGGATATAGCGGATCATCGTCCAGACCTAACGCCGGCGCCGGGCAATTCCTTGATCTGGATCAATGATGGACGCCGGGACGGCGTGCGAGGAGCGCCCTTCAACCCCGGGGGTCCCCGCCATGCGCATCCTGTTCATCCACCCCAACTATCATTCGGGAGGGGCGGAAATCGCCGGCAACTGGCCCCCGGCCTGGGTCGCCTATCTGTCGGGCGCCCTGAAGGCGGTGGGCTATACCGACATCCGGTTCATCGACGCGATGACCAACAACCTCAACGACGATGACATCCAGGCGCTGATCGTCGGCTACAAGCCCGACATCGTCGGCTGCACCGCCATTACCCCGTCGATCTACAAGGCCGAGCGCGTCCTGCAGATCGCCCGCGAGGCCGACCCGGATGTCGTCACCGTGCTTGGCGGTGTCCACGCCACCTTCATGTACCGCCAGGTCCTCGCCGAAGCGCCGTGGATCGATGCCATCGTCCGCGGCGAGGGCGAGGAAATCATCACCGCGCTCGTCCGCGCCGTCGAAGCCGGTGACTGGAAGGCGAAACGCGCCGGCATCCCGGGCCTGGCCTTCATCGACGATGGCAAGGTCGTCGCCACGGCGGCAGCGCCCACGATCAAGAATGTCGATTCGATCGTTGCCGACTGGGGCATCCTCGAATGGAGCAAATACAACTACATCCCGCTCGGCGTGCGCGTCGCCATCCCGAACATGGCGCGCGGTTGCCCGTTCACCTGCTCCTTCTGCTCGCAGTGGAAGTTCTGGCGCGATTATCGCGTCCGCGACCCGATCAAGGTCGTCGACGAGATCGAAGGGCTGATGCGTGACCACCAGGTCGGCTTCTTCATCCTCGCCGACGAGGAACCGACGATCAACCGCAAGAAATTCATCGCCTTTTGCGAGGAACTGATCCGCCGCGACCTGGGCATCCTGTGGGGCATCAACACCCGCGTCACCGACATCCTGCGCGACGAGGCGCTGCTGCCGATGTACCGCAAGGCCGGGCTGATCCACGTCTCGCTCGGCACCGAGGCGGCGGCGCAGCTGAAACTCGACCTGTTCAACAAGGAAACCACCGTCGCCCAGAACAAGAAGGCGATCGAGCTGCTGCGCAAGGCCGGCATTGTCGTGGAGGCGCAGTTCATCGTCGGCATGGAAAATGAAACGGCGGAAACGCTGGAAGAAAATTATCGCATGGCGCGCGACTGGAAGCCCGATCTGGCGAACTGGTCGATGTACACGCCCTGGCCGTTTTCGGACCTTTTCAAGGACCTGGGCGACAAGGTCGAAGTGTTCGACTATGAAAAATACAATTTCGTCACGCCGATCATCAAGCCGCTGGCGATGGACCGCGGCGAACTGCTCGACCGGGTGATGAACAACTACCGGCGCTTCTACCTGCGCAAGGCGTTGTTTTCCTACCCCTGGGCCGGCACCGGCGTGCGCCGGCGCTATCTGCTCGGCTGCCTCAAGGCGTTCCTCAAGGCAGGCTTCGAACGCAAGTTCTACGATCTCGGCAAGGTCGATTACTGGGGCCCGCAGAGCCGCGAGAAGGTCAATTTCAACTTCGACGAAACGCGCACCCGCGCGCTCGACAGCGATGTCGAATGGCAGCCCGCCAAGGGCCACCGCCGCCGCGAAAAGCGCATCGCCCCGCCCGCGCCGCTGGCCTGCGGCGGCGGTCGCGGCCAGCTCCCCGACTCCGTGACGGACATCATCGATGTACGCAAATGAGGCACTTGCCCCCCGGGACGTCACCGTCGTTGCCGCACCGCCCACCGGCCGCATCGGCCCCAACGCCGTCACCCGGATGGCCGAGGCACTGACGGCACATGGCGGCAGCGGCCTGACCGCCAGCATCTTCGCCCATGCCGGCCTTGCCCGCTATCTGGCAACACCGCCCGAAGCCATGGTCGATGAAACCGAGGTGGCGCGGCTGCACCTGACCGTTGCGGCGCGGCTGCAGCGCCACGATGGCGTCGCCGTGGCCCGTGATGCCGGAAGGCGGACCGCCGACTATCTGCTGGCCCGGCGCATTCCGCGGGCCGCGCAATGGCTGCTGCGGCAGTTGCCGCGCCGCACCGCCGCGGGGATCATGGCCAGGGCGATCGCCGGACATGCCTGGACCTTTGCAGGCAGCGGCCGCTTCAACCATGTGTTCGATCCCGCCGATCGCCGGACGCTGTGGCTCAACATCATCGATTCGCCGCTGTGCCGCGACCCCGAGATGCCGGCCCCGGCGTGCGATTATTTCGCCGCCACCTTCGAAGGCGTGTTCGGCGCCATATTGGGCCCGACGACGCGCGTCGTGGAAATCGAATGCAGCGCCAGCGGCGCCCCGGCGTGTCGTTTTCGCGTTCGCTGGTAGGCGATTTCGGCAAAGTTTGATTGCACGGATTACACTATATGGGGTATATTCAGATTCCAGAATACACCACATATAGAGAGCAGATCATGACACCCGACACTCGCCCCGTGCGGCAGCTCGACCCCGGAATGGGCCAGGCCGTCGCCGAACGAACCGTGCTGCGCCCGCGCGTCACCGCCGCCGAAGTCGCCCGGCGCGGCGGCAAGCTGCACATCGCGCTGCACGATCCGCATTATTTCGACTGGCTGCGCGCCGGCCATTATGCCGGGCTGGAGATCATCGACGACGCCGGCGCCGCCCCGGTCGGGCGGCCGCCGATCGAATATGAAAGCTGGGGCGAAGTCGCCGAGCGCGTCTCGCTGGGCAATGCGCTGCTGATGCCGTCGCTGCCCGACGACCCGCATCATGGCGACACCGAACAACAGGGCCTGGAACGCCATATCGCCCGCGCCACCATCCTGTTGTCCGGCCGCCACCTCCAGCATGGCGACGCCAGCCAGCCGGGGCGCAACCAGGAAGTGTTCACCAACTGCGCGACCGCCGCGACCAGCTTCGCGCTGTTCTACCTGCTGCTCAACGGCTCGGGCGTCGGGCGCGACTATTCCGACGAGATGACGCTGGTCGATTTCGACCATGCGCCGCAGCTGGTCTGCGTCCTCGACGAAAGCCATGCCGATTTCGTCTGGGGTCGCCACACCTCGGTGCGCGACGCGCGGCATCTCTATGGCAAGGGCCGCAACGTCGTCTGGTTCGACGTGCCCGACAGCCGCGAGGGCTGGGCCAAGGCGGTCGAGGTGTTTGAAACCATGGCCTTTGAAAAGGTCAATGAAGGCAAGGTCCTCGTCCTCAACTTCAGTGCCGTGCGCTGCAAAAATTCGCCGATCCGCGGCATGCAGATGCGCCCCTCCGCCGGCCCCGTGCCGCTGATGGACGCGCTCGCCAAGGTCGCGCAGATCAAGGGCGCCGGGCTCGATCCCTGGCACCAGGCGCTGTATATCGACCACTTCCTTGCCGAATGCGTGCTCGTCGGCGGCGCCCGCCGCGCCGCGCGGATGAGCACCAAGTCGTGGCGCGACAAGAACATCGTCGACTTCATCGAGGTGAAGCGCCCGATCGAATATGAAGGCATGAACGGCGAACAGGTCGCCGCCTTCCGCGCCGCCACCCGCATGCCGCCCCAGGCGTTCCTGTGGTCGTCGAACAACAGCGTGACGGTGGACAATGAATTCTGGCAGCTGCTCCACATGCCGCGGTCACAGGCGAGCAACAAATGGCGCTGGGACCATGCCCAGCGCGTCTTCGACCGCATCGCCCAATGCGCCTATTACGACGGCACCGGCGAACCGGGGCTGATCAACGTCGACAAGCTCGTCACCAACGGCAAGGGCTGGGACTATGCCCACACGCCTTATGTCGGGTCGCACAAATATCAGGTCGATGACGACACGCTGCTCTACCTCGCGCGGCTGGCAAAGGCGGCGCACCGGATGACCTATCCGATGATCACCAACCCGTGCGGGGAAATCGCGCTGACCGCGCTGGGCGGTTACTGCGTCATCGCCGATGTCGTGCCGTTCCACGCCGACACGCTGGCGGAAGCCGAGGACGCCTTCCGCGTCGCGGCGCGGGCGCTGATCCGGGTCAACACCATGGACTGCCTCTATGCCCGCGAAGTGGCGCGCACCAACCGCATCGGAGTCGGCATCACCGGGCTGCACGAATTCGCCTGGAAATTCTTCCAGGTCGGCTTTCGCGACATGCTGGCGCCCGACTTCGCGGCGCTGGAGGCAGCGTTCGGTGTCGTCGATCCGGCGTTCGACGGGGCGGCGCCGCTTGCGCATCTGCTGGAATTGCCGGCCGAGGTCCGCGCCGCCGCCTTCTGGCGGACGCTGTCGCGCTTCAGCCGCGCGGTGAAGGACGAAGCCGCGACCTATTCGGCCCGCCTCGGAGTTGAAACCCCGCACACCGACACGACGATGAAGCCGGCCGGCACGACGTCGAAGCTGTTCGGCCTCACCGAGGCGGCGCATCTGCCGGCGCTCGCCGAATATCTGCGCTGGGTGCAGTTCCGCTCCGATGATCCGCTGGTCGCCGATTACCGCGCCAGGGGCTATCCGGTGCGCGACGATCTCAAGCAGTATCGCGGCATGGCGATCGTCGGCTTCCCGACCGCACCGACGATCGCGCGGATGGGGATGGGCGACAAGCTGGTGCTCGCCGGCGACGCGACGCCGCTCGAGCAATATCAGTGGCTGATGCTGCTGGAGGCGCATTATATCCGCGGCACCCATGCCGATGGCGCGCCGCTGCCCGATACCGGCAACCAGGTCAGCTACACGCTCAAGTACAAGCCCGACGAGACGTCGTTCGCGCTGTTCCGCGAAACGCTGCTCGCCATGCAGTCGCAGGTCCGCGCCTGTTCGGTGATGCCGCAGGAGGACGGCTCGGCCTATGAATATCTGCCCGAACAGGCGATTTCCAAGGCCGAATACGAAGCCTTTGCCCGCGCCATCGACGATGCCGGGCTGAAGGAAACGATCACCGACGACCAGATGGGCTGCGCCAGCGGCGCCTGCCCGGTCGACACCTACAAGCAATTGTAGGTCGAGGCGCCGGCGGCGGCACGAACGCCCCCGATCTTTGATCTGGCGCAAGGTTTGCGCCGCCGCCTCGCCCCTATACCCGCGCCCATGATCTTCCAACCGATCCTTCGGCCGATCCGGCGGCCCCTGCAACCCGGCTCCCACGACCTCGCCGTCTCACTGGCACTGGCGACGCTGCCGCAGCCGCTGATCGCGCTGCTGCTGCGCCGCCTGACCGCCAGCCTCGGCAAGCGCCACCCCCGGCTCGCCGACCGCCTCGCCGAGCTCGACGGCCGGCATATCCTCATCGTCCCCGACGAACTGCCCTATGCGCTGCTCATCGGCTTTCCGGATGGCCGGGTCGGCATCACCCTTGTCGACCCTGCCGATCCGCCCGCCAGCGAGGCCCAGATGCGCGGGCCGCTGCGGCTGTTCTACGACCTGGTGCGCGGCGGCCGCGATGGCGATGCCCTGTTCTTCAGTCGGGAGCTTGTCGTCACCGGCGACATGGCGACGGCGGTGACGCTGCGCAACGCGCTGGATGGCGCCGGCGTCGATCTGTTCGCCGAATTCATCGCGATGCGTGGCCCCGCCGGGCCGCTGGTGCGCGGCGCCGGCGCGCTTGTCGACCGGCTCGCCGGCATCGTCATCGGCCCGGTCAGCGATCGCACCGGCCGGCTGGAGGCCGAAATCGCCCGGCTGCGCACCGAGGTGCGCCGGCTGAAGGACATCAAACCCCGGGCGGCGCGCGCCGCCGCTGGAGACGTGGCATGATCATCCCCGAAATCGTCGCCCCGGCCGGCACGCCGGCAGCGCTGGTCGCCGCCATCGATGCCGGCGCCGACACCGTCTATTGCGGCTTTCGCGACGCCACCAACGCCCGCAACTATCCCGGCCTCAACTTCACCCCCGACGACCTGGTCGAAGGGCTGGCCTATGCCCATGCCCGCGGCCGCAAGGTCAACATCGCCATCAACACCTATGCCTCCGCCGGCAACACGGCGCTGTGGCACAAGGCGATCGACACCGCCGCCGACCTGGGCGCCGATGCCGTCATCATGGCCGATATCGGGCTCATCGATTATGCCGCGCGGCGCCACCCGAAGCTGCGCCGCCACCTTTCCGTGCAGGGGGGCGCGTCGACGATCTCGTCGATCCAGTTCTATTATGAAGCCTTCGGCATCGCCCGGATGATCCTGCCGCGCATGTTCACCGTCGCCGAAATCGCCGAACTGAAGTCGCGCGCCCCGATCGAGATCGAATGTTTCATCTTCGGCAGCATGTCGCCGATGACGGAGGGGCGCTGCGCCATGTCGGCCTATGCCACCGGCCGCTCGCCGAACCTGTCGGGCGTCTGCTCGCCGGCCGAATGTGTCCGCTATGATGTCGAGGACGACGAACTGCTGTGCCGGCTCGGCGACTTCGTCATGAACAGCTTCGGCCCCGACGAACAGGCGGGCTACCCCACGGTCTGCAAGGGCCGCTACATCGTCGGCGATGCCGAGCCGAGCTATGCCTTCGAAGAGCCGGAATGCCTCAACGCCGCCGAATATATCGGCGCGATGCGCGCCGCCGGCATCTGCGCCTTCAAGATCGAAGGCCGCCAGCGCGGTCGCTTCTATGTCTCCGAAGTCGTCTCGGCGTTTCGCGAACTGATCGACGCGGAGGCGCGCGGCGAACCCGCCGCCAGGCACGCCGGCGCGCTGCAACGCCTGCGCCGCCTCGCCGAAGGCGGCGAGGAAACCCGCGGCGCTTTCAAGAAGGGATGGCAATGACCGCCACACTCGTCATGGGCCCGGTGCTGTTTCACTGGCCCGCCGAACGGCTGCGCGACTTCTACTTCCGCGTCGCCGATGAAGCCGATGTCGATGTCGTCTGCGTCGGCGAAGTCGTCTGCGCCAAGCGCATGCCGTTCTTCAGCGACACCCTGCCCCTGGTTGTCGAACGCCTTCAGGCGGGCGGCAAGCAAGTGGTGATGTCGACCCTGGCGCTGATGTCCGACGCCGCCGAGGAAGTCGCGATGGACGCCCTGATCGCCACGGCGCCGGGGCTGGTGGAGGCCAATGACGTGTCGGTGCTGACCCGGCTGCAGGGCCGCCCGCACCTGATCGGGCCGTTCATCAACATCTACAACGAGGATGCGCTGGCCTATCTCGCCGGGCGCGGCGCCGTCGGTGCCAGCCTCAACCCCGAAGTGCCCGGCAGCGTCGTCGAAGTCCTGGCGCAGCGTTCGGCGATCCCGCTCGAACTGACCGTCTTCGGCCGGCTGCCGCTGGCGATTTCGGCGCGCTGCTTCCACGCCCGCGCCGAAGGCCGCACCAAGGGCAATTGCCGCTTCGCCTGCGGCGCCGACAGCGATGGCCGGACGGTGCGCACCCTCGAAGATGCGCCGTTCCTCGCGCTCAACGGGCTGCAGACCCTGTCCTACACCTGCGGCAACCTCGCGCACGAGATTGCCGGGCTGCGCCGGCAGGGGATCGCCCGCTTCCGCCTGTCCCCGCACAGCGGCGACATGGTGGCCACCGCCGCGATCTTCCGCAGCCTGGTCGATGGCGTCCTGTCGTCATCCGAAGCGGTCGCGCAGCTGGCCCGGTTGCACCCCGACCTGCCCTTCGCCAACGGCCTGCACCACGGCGTTCCTGGCCACCGCTTCGTCGTGCCGGCCAGCGAGATCCCCCATGCCCTATGATGTCATCATTGTCGGCGGCGGCCCGGCCGGCCTCGCCTTCGCCCGCTCGCTCGGCGACAGCGGCCTGACCCTGGCTGTCGTCGAGCGGGACCCGCTGGAAACCCTTGCGGCACCCGCCGACGACGGCCGCGAGATCGCGCTGACGCACCGCTCGATCGCCACGCTCAAGGCACTGGGCGCCTGGGACCGGATCGACCCGGCGGACATTGCGCCCTTGCGCGAAGCGCGGGTGCTCAACGGCGCCTCGCCCTTTGCCCTGGCCTTCGACACCGGCGCGGGCGGCGATGACCGGCTGGGCGAACTCGTGTCGAACGCGGCGATCCGCGCCGCCCTGTTTCGCAGCGTCGAAGGTCAGGCCGATCTCGACATCGTCACCGGCGTTGCGGTTACCGCCGTCGCGACGACGCGCGCCGGTGCCAGTGTCACGCTGGCGGATGGCCGCGTCCTGCGGTCGCGGTTGCTCGTCGGCGCCGACTCGCGCCATTCCTTCGTGCGCGACCAGCTCGGCATCGGCGCCCAGAAACACCCGCTCGGGCGGTCGATGATGCTCTGCCGCGTCGCCCATGACGAGGACCATCACGGCATCGCCACCGAATGGTTCGACAATGGCCAGACCATCGCCATGCTGCCGCTCAACGGGCGCATGTCGTCGGCGGTGCTGACCCTCGATTCGGAAGAAATCGCCATATTGGCGACGCTCGCACCCGCAGCGCTGGGCGCCGAGCTGTCGCGCCGCTACCAGCATCGCCTGGGGCAGATGACGGTGGTTGCCGGCCCCAATGTCTACCCGCTGACGATCACCTGGTCGCACCATTTCGCCGCGACCCGTGCCGCGCTGATCGGCGACGCCGCCGTCGGCATGCATCCGGTGACCGCCCATGGCTTCAACCTGGGGCTGCAAAGCCAGGCGACGCTGGCCCGGCTGGTGTGCGCCGCGCAGGCGCGCGGCGGCAACATCGCCTCGGCACTGCTGCTGCGGCGCTACGAGGCGGCGCACCGGCTGGCCGCGGCACCGATCTATGCCGCGACCAACATGATTGTCGCGCTCTACACCGACGACCGCGCCCCGGCGCGCATGGTCCGCCACGCAACGCTGCGCGCCGGCGCGCACCTGCCGCTGGTGCGCGGCGCCGTCAGTCGCCTGCTGATGCAGCCCTGACGGTCACGCCATCGACGGCAGCGTGTCGAGGTGCTTTTCGAGCGTGATCGGATAATCGCGCACGCGCACGCCGGTGGCATTGTAGATGGCATTCGCGATTGCCGCCGCGACGCCGGAGATGCCGAGCTCGCCGACGCCCTTGGCCTTCATCGGCGACGAGATCGGGTCGACTTCGTCGAGAAACACCACCTCCTGGTGCGGGATATCGGCGTGGACCGGGACCTCATAGGCCGCGAGATCGTGGTTGACGAAAAAGCCGAAGCGCTTGTCGACGGCAAGTTCCTCCATCAACGCGGCACCGACGCCCATCGTCATCGCGCCGATCACCTGGCTGCGCGCCGACTTGGGGTTGAGGATGCGGCCCGCCGCGCACACCGCCAGCATCCGCCGCACCCGCACTTCGCCGGTCATCGCATGGACGCCGACTTCGACGAAATGGCCGCCGAAGGTCGACTGCTGATAGGCTTCCGACAGCTTGTCGAATTCGATCGTGTCCTCCGCCACCAGTTCGCCGGCGTCGCGCAACGGCGCACTGCGCCGCCCGACCGAAACGCGGCCATCGGTAAAGTCGGCATCGGCCGAGTTGAACCCGAGCTTTTGCGCCACCGCCTCGCGCAGCTTGACACACGCCGCATAGACGCCCGCCGTCGCGCTGTTGCCGCCCCATTGCCCGCCCGACCCGGCCGAAACCGGGAAAGCCGAATCGCCCAACCGGACCTGGACCTTGTCGATTGGCACGCCCATCATCTCGGCCGCGGTCTGGGCGATGATGGTGTAGCTGCCGGTGCCGATGTCGGTCATGTCGGTCTCGACGGTGATGCTGCCGTCCTTTTCCAGCCGCACGCGCGCACCGGAACTCTGGACCATGTTGTTGCGGAACGCCGATGCGACGCCCATGCCGACCAGCCAGTCGCCGTCGCGGCGCGTGCCGGGCTTCCGGCGCTGGTCCCAACCGAATTTCGCCGCACCGTCCTCGAGACATTTGACCAGCTGCCGCTGCGAAAACGGCCGTTCGGGCTTCATCGGATCGACCTGGGTGTCGTTGATGATGCGGAACTGCACCGGGTCCATGCCCAGGGTCTCCGCCATTTCGTCCATGGCAATTTCGAGAGCCATCATCCCCGGGGCTTCCCCCGGCGCGCGCATGGCATTGCCTTCGGGCAGATCGAGCACCGCCAGCCGCAGCTTGGTCATGCGGTTCGCGCCGGCATAGAGCAGCTGCGTCTGTGCGGTCGCGGTTTCGGGGTCGCCGCCCGGCAGATTGCCCGACCAGCTTTCATGGCCGATCGCCGTGATCTTGCCATCCCGGCCGGCGCCGATGCGGATGCGCTGGCGCGTCGCCGGGCGGTGGGTGGTGTTATTGAAGATCTGCGGGCGTGCCAAGGCGATCTTGACCGGCCGTCCGGTCGCACGCGCCGCCAGCGCGGCCAGGATCGCGTCGGACCGGGTGAACAGCTTGCCGCCGAAACCGCCGCCGATATAGGGCGACACGATGCGGACATCGGCCTTCGGGATCCCCAGGGTTTCCGCCGTATCGCTCGTCGCCCAGTCGATCATCTGATGGGAGGTCCAGATCGTCAGCTTCTGGCCTTCCCAGGCGGCGATCGATGCGTGCGGTTCCATCATCGCATGCGACTGGTCGGGGGTTTCGTAACGCGCATCGAACTTGACGGGCGAAGCCGCAAACGCCGCAGCAAAATCGCCATGGCTCTTGTCGGGTTCTTCCTTGGGCATGGTGCCGGAGGCGGCAACGGCAGCGAGGTCATATTTGCCATCGGCGCGCGTATAGTTGACCCGCACCAGCTTGGCCGCATGGCGCGCCTGTTCGAACGTTTCGGCGACGACGATCGCGACCGCCTGGTGATAATGCTGGATTTCCGGCCCGCCGAGCAGCCTGGCGGCGTTGCGCTTGGACTTGCCAAGCGTCCCCGCATCGGCGGCGGTGACCACACCGATCACGCCGGGCGCCGCCTTGGCATCCGCCAGGTCGATCGACTTGATCCGGCCCTTGGCGATGGCGCTGCCGACGATCCAGCCATAGGCCTGGTTCGGAACGACATCGTGGCGCTCATAGGCATAAGGCGCGCGGCCGCTGGTCTTCAGCGGTCCGTCGATGCGGTCGAGCGGCTGGCCGACGACCTTCAGCCGGTCGATCGGGTTCTGCCCGGCGGGGGTATCGAACTTCATGCCCGCGTCCCTTTACTTGCCTGTGCGATCGCGGCGCCGATGGCGCGCTCCGTCAACATGACCTTGAACTGATTGTCCTGCGTCGGCCGCGCGCCGGCCAGCAGCGGCCCGGCAACGGCCTTGGCCCCTTGCGGCAACGCCGCATCGGCGGCTTCGACCCGCCACGGCTTGGGCGCGATGCCGCCGATGGCGACGCGCCCGCTGCCATCGGGCTGGACGACCGCTGCGACCGACACCAGCGCAAAGGCATAGGACGCGCGGTCGCGGACCTTTTGATAGACATGCACGCCGCCGATCGGCTTGGGCAGCGTCACCGCCGTGATGAGTTCGCCCGGCGCCAGCGCCGTTTCGATATGCGGCGTCGTGCCCCACAGCCGGTGGAAATCGGCGATGGGGATGGCGCGCGTCGCGCCGGCCGCGTTGACGGTTTCGACCGTCGCGTCGAGCACGCGCATCGCCACCGCCATGTCGCCGGGATAGGTCGCGATACAGGCGTCGCTGGTGCCGATGATTCCCAGCTGACGGCTGTACCCGCCCAGCGCCGCGCAGCCCGACCCCGGCCGCCGCTTGTTGCACGCCTGGTTGGTGTCGTAAAAATAAGGACAGCGAGTGCGCTGCAGCAGGTTGCCGGCGGTGGTCGCCTTGTTGCGCAGTTGCCCCGAAGCGCCGGCGACGATGGCGCGTGACAGCACGCCATAGTCGCGGCGGATACGGTCATCGCTGGCAAGGTCGGTATTGCTGACCAGCGCGCCGATGCGCACGCCGCCGTCGGACGTCTTTTCGATCGTGTCGAGCCCCAGCCCGTTGACGTCGACCAGATGCACCGGTGCCTCGATCTCCAGCTTCATCAGGTCGAGCAGATTGGTGCCGCCGGCGATGAACTTGGCGCCCGCCTTGCCCGCCACGGCAGCCGCCGCGGCCGCCGGCGTGGTGGCGCGCTCGTAACTGAACGGCTTCATGCCCGAACCCCTGCAACATCGGTTATGGCGTCGATGATGTTCGAATAGGCGCCGCAGCGGCAGATGTTGCCGCTCATCCGTTCGCGCAGTTCGTCCGCCGTCACCGCGGTTCGCGCCGTCAGGTCGCCGGTCACATGGCTGGGAACGCCGGCCTTGATCTCGCCGAGCACCGCGACCGCCGAACAGATCTGCCCCGGCGTGCAATAGCCGCACTGATAACCGTCATGCTTGACGAAGGCCGCCTGCATCGCATGCAGCTTTTCGGGCGTGCCCAACCCCTCGATGGTGGTGACCTTGGCGCCTTCGTGCATCACCGCCAGGCTGAGGCAGGAGTTGATCCGCTTGCCATCGACCATAACCGTGCAGGCGCCGCACTGGCCATGGTCGCAGCCCTTTTTCGACCCGGTAAGCTTGAGATGCTCGCGCAGCGCATCGAGCAACGTCGTGCGCGTGTCGAGCGCAAGCGATTGCGGCTTGCCATTGACCTCGAAGGCGACCTTCATCACCGTCGGCGCCGGCTGGCTCGCCGGCTGGGCCTGTGCACCCGTCGGCACCGCCGTCATCGCCGCACCTGCCACGCCACCTGCAAGCACGCCGCGCCTTGAAACTTCCACATCGCCATAACCGTTCACCGTTGCATCCTCATCCGCTCACGCCGACCCGCGGCCAATGGTCGGCTTTCTGCGACCCGTAACGCCTGCAAACGCGACCCGTTCCGCAGTGCAGCAATGTCTTCTGCCGAAACAGCCATCCCAGGACACGCCGCATTTTTGGCGTTCTTGCGACAATATCTCGCAACCGCCGTTGCCGTGAGCAAGCCGGACGGCGTTGCGGCATCCCGCCGCTGGCCAAGGGCGCCGCACCGGCCTAGGCTGGCGCCATGTGGTCAATCGCTGCCTTTCTGTTCCTTCTGTTCGCCATGTTCGGCTATTTCGGCTGGCTGGCGTACAAGGACCCCGCCAATCTGTTCAAACGCCGGCAGCGCCACATAAGGCATGACGACGACCCGCCTGGCTGACGCCGGTGCTGCTGATCATTGCCATCCTGCTGCTGACACTGGTGCTGCTCCTGCTGCTGGCGTCGCGCCGTGCCGCGTCCCGGCGACGCGACACCCCTTCCGCCTCCGACAGCCGACCCGACACCACCGTCGACAGCGCCGATACCGTGGCGGGCGGCGGTGGCCGCTTCGGCGGCGCCGGCAGTTCGGGGGACTGGAGCGATGGCGGCGGTGACGGCGGCGACTGACCCTAGGGCGCTCGGCTCCCTCAGCCAGCGGCCGCCTTGTCCAGCAAGACGGTGACGGTGTCGGGGTCGTCCGGAAACCCTGCCGCGACCCAGGCACGTTCGAAATCGCCGAGCCGCTTTGCCACCTGGGGCCCCGGCGCCACGCCGCGCGCGATGATGTCGCGTCCCGACGCCGGCAGCCTGGGTCGCTGCCACGCCAGCACTGCCGCCGCCCCGCCCGCATCGCCCGCGATCAGCAACCGGTCCGCCACCGCCTCGACGCCGTCGCGCCACACGATCGGCCAGCGCGGCGCGACATCGGCGGCGACGGCGGCGACGATCCGCATCCGATCGGCATTCGACACCCGCAACCGCGACGCGACCGTCGCCGCGGCATCGGCCGGTAGCAGCGCCGCCAGGCGACGCTGCCACCCCGGCGCCAGCCCGGCCGCCGCTTCCGCCGCCACCGTCCGCGCCAGCACCGCAAGGCGATCCGCCGCAATCTCCGGCAGCACCGGCGCCCAGATGCCGCGGTCGATCATCAGCGCCATCACCGGGACCGGGTCGGCCACGCTCAGGATTCCGCGCAATTCCCCGGCAATCCGCTCCCGCGACAGCGCCATCAGGTCATTGGCCCGCGCCATGGACGCTGCCAGCCCGTCGGCATCCACCGTCCCGGCAAAGCGCGCCGAAAAGCGGAAGAAGCGCAGGATGCGCAGATGGTCCTCGGCAATGCGTTGCAACGGGTCGCCGATGAAGCGCACCCGCCGCGCCGCCAGATCCTCCAGCCCGCCGAAAAAGTCGCTGATCGCACCCCCCGGCAGCGCCGCGTAAAGCGCATTGATCGTGAAGTCGCGCCGGCTGGCATCGGTCTGCCAGTCATCGGTGAACGCCACTTCGGCGTGCCGGCCATTGGTGGCGACATCGCGGCGCAGCGTCGTCACCTCGGCGACGAGCCCATCCCCCACCGCCGTCACCGTGCCATGCGCCAGCCCGGTCGGCACCGCCTTCAGCCCCGCCGCCGCCAGCCGCGCCATGACATCCTGCGGCGTCAACTGGGTCGCCAGATCGATGTCGGCGCCGGCCGCGCCCAGCAGCGCGTCGCGCACCGCCCCGCCGACCAGGCGTGTCCGCCCCGCGCCGGCGTCCAGCGCGTCCAGCAACGCCCGCCCCGCCGGCGTTCCTGCCCAGGCCTGGTCGGGCAGCCGCGTCACGCCAGCCGCCGCGACAGGTTGACCAAAATCCCTGCCGTCGCCCCCCAGATTTCATGATCGCCGCTGTGGATCACATAAAAGCGCCGCTCGCGCCCCTGCCATTCGCCGGTGCGCACCTCGTGATTGGCAGGGTCGATGACAAAGGCGAACGGCACATGGAACACCGCATCGACTTCGCTGACCTGCGGCGTGAACACCAGCCCCGGTGGCACCAGCCCGACCACCGGGGTGATCGCATAGCCGGTGCCGGTCTCGTACCGGTCGAGCGTTCCCAGCAGTTCGACGGCGCGGCGGTCGAGCGCCACTTCCTCCTCCGCCTCGCGCAGCGCCGCCGCCACGGCATCGGTGTCGCCCGGATCGACGCGCCCGCCGGGAAAGGCGATCTGCCCCGGATGGCGGCGCAAGGCCGTCGAGCGGCGAGTCAGCAGCAGCTGCGGCTCGGCCTCGCGGGTCACCGCGATCAGCACCGCCGCCGGCGTGAGCGCGGGCCGCGCCCGGTCGGGGTCGGGCGCCAGGTCCCAATCCCCGATCAGTGCGCCATCGACGCGGCGTGCCAGCGCGGTCCGCAACCGGTCGATCGCCATCAGGCCCCGGTGCCGTCCATGAACGGAAAGAACAGACCGCCGCTCCACAGCCCCGGCGGGGTTCCGCCCTCCGCCAGCGCCAGATCGGCGAGCTGGTAGAACACCGGCCGATTGACCAGCGCCTCCAAACCGGCGCGGACATGGACATAGGGCCGCGGCGTGCCGTCGGGCGCGGTTTCGATGCGCAGCGGGTGCGCCGGGCCGGCCTCGACAAGGTCATCGACATTGGTCCGAAAGATCAGCCGGCGGTCGCGGCCTTCGCCTTCGGTGGTGACTTCGACGGCGATGAACGGTGCATCCTCGACGATGATGTCGAGCTTTTCGACCGGCGTCACCAGCACGAAACTGCCGTCCTTCTCCCGCCGCAGGATCGTCGAGAACAGCCGCACCAGCGGCGCGCGGCCGATCGGCGAACCCTGGTGGAACCAGGTTCCGTCGCGCGCAATGCGCATTTCGGAATCGCCGCAATGCGTCGGGTGCCACAGGTGCACCGGCGGCAGGCTGCCCTTGCCGAGCAGCGCCGCCAGCTCGGCCAGCGAGCGTCCGGCCGAATCGCGCGAGGGACCAGTCATGGCACTGTCCTTAGCGGCGGCGGCAGCAGCGAACCAGCCGGTTCAGGGTGCGACCTTTGCCACCCGCTGCAGATAGGCATGGACGGCGCCGCGTTCGGCCTCGGTCAGATGGCGGAACCGCCCGCGCGACACCTGGCTCATCAACCCGACCTCGCGGCCGCCGATGGCAACGCCGGTCTGCAACAGCTGCCGGAGCTGCGCCGCATCATAGGCGGCGACCATGCGCAGGTCGGGCCGCGCGGCCGCGCCCGGATGGGGCGGGCCACCGCGCAGGTCCATGCCATGACATTCGGCACAGGTGGCGCGGACGATGGCGCGCCCGCGGGCGAAGCGCGCGCCGGCATCGGGTGGCCACGCCCCGCCCGATCTTCGCACGTCATCGACCGACGATCGGAAGCTGCCGGCGGCAATCTCGCGCCGGGCGCCATCTTCCAGCACGGGACGCGGATGCGCCGTGCCCGCCGGCGGCCGGTTGCGCAGGAAGGCGGTGAGCGCGGCGATGTCCGCCGGCCCGAGCTGGGTGAACAGGTGCGACGGCATTCCCCACAAGGGCGTGCCGTCTTGGCGGACGCCGCTGCGGATCGCATTGCGCAGCTGGGCATCGCTGTAATCGGGCACGGTGCGGGTCAGGTTGGAGGTCCACAGCCGGATGAAGCCGGGCTCGCTCCAATCCTCGCCGGTCAGTGCTGCCCCGTGGCAGCCCGTGCAACCCAGGACCGCCGCCAGCCGGGCGCCATGTGCGACGGGATCGGCGCCAGTCCGGTCGAACGGCCACCCCGGCGCGGGCGCGGCGCCGGCGGCCAGGACGATCGCCACGATGATCGGCGCGAAACCCATATCGGCACCCCCGGGGATGCCAGCCTAACCCGGATTCCGGTGCTTCGAAAGGCCGTCCGCCTCAGGCGGCGCGTCGAACCGCGTCCCCGGCCTCGACCCAGCCGGCGGCGGGAAGCGCGGAGGCATCGCCGCGCAGCAGCAGCCGGTCGTGATCGACCGGCCCCGGCAGCTGCCAGTTGCGGGTCGCGGCGGCGGCAAAGCCGAAGCGGCCGTAAAAAGGCGCGTCGCCGATCAGCAGCATCGGCGGCGCGCCATGGGCGTCGGCGGCGGCGATGGCGGCGTTCATCATTCGCGAGGCAATGCCCTGGCCCTGCCAGTCCGCCGCCGTCACCACCGGCCCCAGCAGGATCAGCGGCGCGGTGGCGCCCGACACCGAGCGCAGCTGCAACGGCCAGCATTGCAGCGAGCCGATGATGGGACCATCGCCGCCACCGTCACCATCGCGTGCGACAAACGAAAGCGCCGCCAGCGGAACGGCATTGTCGCGCAAGCGATAGGCGGTGCGGTTGCGCCGCGCCGGGCCGAACGCCGCATCGAGCAGGCTGTCGATTTCGGGAAGGTCCGCCGGCAGGGCGGGGCAAAGCTGGATCAACGACGGAGACTTTCGAGAGGAGACAGAGGACGACGCATCGCACGTCGCGCAGTACCAACGCCTGGCCAGCCTTTCGGTGGCGGGCGTATCAGCCTCGTCGGCTCGTCGGAGCAATCTTCTGCACGGCGTCGCCACTACCAGTTATCGGCCGCCGGCACAAGAATGCCGCGCGCCGGTCCCCCCGGCTACGGCAACCGCCGCGCCGAAACGATCGTCACCGGCGCCGCGAGCATCTGGCCCTTCATGGCGCCGACGCCCGCCGTCGGCGACGTCGGGGCAGACAGGATCTTGACCGCGGTGTCGAGCCCTTCGACGACATGGCCGAACACCGCATAGCCGGCCGTGTCGCCGCTCGCCGCCGGATTGGCGTCGAGCGCCGGCAGCGCCCCCAGGATGATGAAGAAGTCGCCCGTCGCCGACCCCGGGGCGCCGCGCGCCATGGAGATCGCACCATTGTCATGGGTCAGCCCGGTCTTGCTCGTCGGTTCGTGCGCGACCGGCGGCAAGGCCCGCTTGGCGACGCCGCGGACGCCGCCCTGGACGAGGCCCAGCGGCGTATCGGCCGGAAACTTCAGCGCCCGGTAGAAGGTGGTGCCGTCGAGCCGCTTCTGGTCGACATAGCGGAGGAAATTGGCGGTCGTCAGCTGCGCCCGGACCTTTTCGAGTTCGAGCACGATCGGTCCGGCGCTCGTCACAAGCCGCACGCGGGTGGTCGCCGGGCGGGGTGCGGGCGGGGGTGCGGGCGGGGGTGCGGGCGGGGCAGTGTCCGGGGCGATTGCGGGCGTATCCGCGGGCGGCACCGGGGCGGCGTCGGGGCCGGTCTGGGCAGCGGCGGGGGCAGCAAGCAGCAGCAGGAGCGCGAGGCGGAGGATCATCGGCCCAATCTAGGCGGTCTTGGCGGCGGAGGGAATTGCGAACTGCGCGCCCCCACGTCAGCCATCCGTTGACGAAAGCCCGGCCGCGCCCGACAAGCGGCGGCGATGGCCAAGCTGTATTTCTATTATGCGTCGATGAACGCCGGCAAGTCGACGATGCTGCTGCAGGCGAGTTTCAACTATCGCGAGCGCGGCATGACCACGGCGCTGTTCACCGCCGCCATCGACACGCGGGCCGAAGCCGGCGTCATCGCCTCGCGGCTTGGCCTGTCGAGCCCGGCGATGCCCTTCGATGCCGGCACCGACCTTCACGCCATCGTTGCCGCTGCACCTGTCGACTGCGTGCTGGTCGACGAGGCGCAGTTCCTCACCCGCGCGCAGGTCTGGCAACTGGCGCGGATCGCCGACGCATGCGGCATCCCGGTGCTCGCCTATGGCCTGCGCACCGACTTCCTGGGGGCGCTGTTCGAAGGCAGCCAATGGCTGCTGGCGCTCGCCGATGTGCTGACCGAGATCAAGTCGGTCTGCGTCTGTGGGCGCAAGGCGATCATGAACCTGCGCATCGATGCCGATGGCAACGCCGTCGCTGCCGGCGCCCAGACCGAAATCGGCGGCAACGACCGCTATGTCGCGCTCTGCCGCCGCCACTTCACCGCCGAACTCGCCGCAGCTGGAGACTTGCCATGACCGACATCTACGACCGGACCGTCCGCACCATCGACGGCCGCGCGGTAACGCTGGCGGATTGGCGCGGCCAGGTGCTGCTGATCGTCAACACCGCCAGCAAGTGCGGGTTCACGCCGCAATATGAAGGCCTTGAGAAACTGCAGAAAAGCTACGCCGACAAGGGCTTTTCGGTGCTGGGCTTCCCGTGCAACCAGTTCGGCGCGCAGGAACCGGGCGACGAGGCGGAAATCGCCAATTTCTGCAAGCTGACCTATGACGTGGATTTTCCCATGTTCGCCAAGGTCGATGTCAATGGCGACAAGGCCGACCCGCTGTTCAAGCAGCTGAAGTCGGCTGCACCTGGCCTGCTCGGCTCCGAAGCGATCAAGTGGAACTTCACCAAGTTCCTCGTCGATCGCAGTGGCAAGGTCGTCGGTCGTTTCGCGCCGACGACGAAGCCCGAGGCCATCGCCGCCGATATCGAAAAGGCGCTCCGGCAGGGCTGACCCTGCCGGAGCGGCCGAGGCTTACGCTGCCTTCTTGCGGCGCGGGGCGGCGGCGGCGGCTTCGTCGATTTCCTCGTCGTGCTGCGCCGAGCCGGCGTCGCCGAGCGCTTCGCCAAGGTCGGTCAACTTGTCGGTAACCTTTTCGGCGCGCGGGGCGATCTTGGTGACGGCGTCACCCAGACGCGCGACGATCGCCGACACCCGCTCGCCATCCGGCGTGGCGCTTTCGAGCTGCTTGCGCAGGGCCGCCAGGTCGCGGGCAATGCCCTTGGAGCCCGGCACATCGACATCGGCGAGCGCGGTTTCCCAATCCTCGATCAGCGACACCGCGGTCGCCGGCTTGAGGTCTTCGATACCACGATTGAAGGCGTTGATTGTTGCTGCAAAACGAATGGCCATCTGGAATTCCTCAAGCAAAAATTACGGCCGCCGCGTCTGCGACGGCGCATGTTCAACCGGGGGCGGATGGGTGGAGTTCCGCTGCGAAAACGCCGCACCCGGCGTTGCCAACGCCGGCCAAAGCGTGCTTTTGGCCGGCCATCCGCAGTTGCGAACGGGCGCCGTGATGACTTCGATCCCCAACGACCTCGACGCCTTCTGGATGCCGTTCACCGACAACCGCTATTTCAAGGCGAACCCGCGCCTGCTCGCCAGCGCCAGCGGCATGTTCTACCAGACGCCCGAGGGCCGGGAGATCCTCGACGGCACCGCCGGGCTGTGGTGCGTCAACGCCGGCCATGGCCGTTCCCGCATCGTCGAGGCGATCCGCGACCAGGCCGGCCGGCTCGATTTCGCGCCGACCTTCCAGCTCGGCCACCCTCTGGCCTTCGAGGTCGCGGCGCGTGTCGGGGCGCTGATGCCCGCCGATCTCGACCGCATCTTCTTTGCCAATTCGGGGTCGGAAGCCGTCGATACGGCGCTCAAGATCGCCCTCGCCTACCACCGGGCCAGGGGCGATTCGACGCGGACCCGGCTGATCGGGCGCGAGCGCGGCTATCACGGCACCGGCTTCGGCGGCATTTCGGTCGGCGGCATCGTGTCCAACCGCCGAACCTTCGGCCCCGGCCTGCCCGGCACCGATCACCTGCCACACACCCATGACATCGCCCGCAACGCCTTCACCCGTGGCCAGCCGGCGCACGGCGCCGCGCGCGCCGATGCGCTGGAGGGGCTGATCGCGCTGCACGGCGCCGAAACCATCGCCGCGGTGATCGTCGAACCGCTGGCCGGCTCCACCGGCGTACTGGTGCCGCCGGCCGGCTATCTGCAGCGGCTGCGCGACATCTGCGATGCCCATGGCATCCTGCTGATCTTCGATGAAGTCATCACCGGCTTCGGCCGCATCGGCGCCGCCACCGCCGCCGAACGCTTCGGCGTCACCCCCGACATCATCACTTTGGCCAAGGGCATCACCAACGCCGCCGTGCCGATGGGCGCGGTCGCCTGCCGCCGCGGCATCTACGACACGGTCACGCATGCGGGGACCGGCATCGAGCTGTTCCACGGCTATACCTATTCGGCGCACCCGCTCGCCTGTGCCGCCGCGCTGGCGACGCTGGCGCTGTACCAGGACGAGGCGCTGTTCGCCCGGGCGCGGTCGCTCGAAGGCCATTTCGAGGCCGCCGTCCATGGCCTTGCCGGCGCGCCGCATGTCATCGACATCCGCAACTTCGGCCTTGTCGCCGGCATCGAGATGGCCCCCCGGCGCGGTGCACCCGGTGCCCGCGGCCAGGACCTGTTCCGCGCGCTGTTCGACACCGGGCTGCTGATCCGCGTCACCGGCGACATCGTCGCCCTGTCGCCGCCGCTGATCGTCGAGGCCGCGCAGATCGACACGATGATGGCGATGATCGGTGCCGCGCTGTCGAAATTGCCGTGACCCCGGGCGTTGCGGCAACCGTCCTTGCGACAAGATGTCGGTTTTGTAATTATTTTGTCGTGTCCTCTTGAGAAATCGGGCATCGGCTCCCACCATTACAGGTGCGGCCGCCACCGGCCTCGCTAACCACGGGATGACGATGGCCGGGCCTGGACCCCAGAAAATCGACTTGAAGGATGTGCTTGCCTGGGTCGGACCGATCGTCGGTCCGGAGCGCAACTTCTTCTGGCTGGCGATCATCTATGGCCTGGGCATCAGCCTGCTGACGCTAGCGACGCCGGTTTCGGTGCAGATGCTGATCAACAGCATCGCCAACACGGCGCTGCCGACGCCGCTGTTCACCCTGTCGGCGGTGCTGCTGTTCCTGCTGCTGGTGTCGGGCATCCTGGGTGCCATGCGCACGTGGATGATGGAGCTGTTCCGCCGGCGCTTCATGGTCCGGCTGGTCGCCGATGTGACGGTGCGCACCATCAACGCCGCCAACCCCTTCTTTGCCGATACCCGCCGCATCGACGTCTTCAACCGCTATTTCGAGCTGATCAACGTCCAGAAAGCCGTGCCGTCGCTGTTGATCGGCGGGTTCACCATCATGCTGCAGGCAGCGGTCGGGCTGACGGTGACGTCCTTCTATCACCCGTTCTTTCTGGGCTTCAACGTCATCGTCGTCGTGCTGCTGTGGCTGATCTGGCGGATCTGGTCGCGCGGCGCGATGCGGTCGTCGATCGCGCTGAGCCATCAGAAATATGCAGCGGCGCACTGGCTGGAAAGCGTCGGCGCCTCCAACGGCTTCTACAAGTCCGCGCGCCATCTCGATTATGCCTATGCCCGGTCGGAACGTGTCAGCGCGGACTATGTCGAAGCGCACAAGAAGCATTTCAGCTATTATTTCCCGCAGAGCATCGCATTGGCGGTGCTGTATGCGCTGGCCAGCGCCGGGCTGCTGGCACTGGGCGGCTGGCTGGTCATCCAGGAACAATTGTCGATCGGGCAGCTGGTGGCAGCCGAGCTGATCCTGTCCGGGGTGTTCTACGGCATCTCGCAGCTCGCCTCGTACCTCGACGATTATTACGACCTCATCGCGGCGATCGAGGAGCTTTCGATGCTGTACGATATCCCGCAGGAAGCGCCGGCGGGACCGACGGTGGCGCTGCCGGCAGCAGGCTCCAGCCTGGCAATGGCGCATGTCCATTTCGACCAGAGCGCCGGGCCGGTGCGGTTCGACCTGTCCATCCCCGACGGCATGCGGCTGGTGGCGCAGGGCGCGCCCGGGCTGGAGCAGGCCTTTGCGACCCTGCTCAAGGGGCATCGGCGCCCCGACAAGGGCATGATCACCATCGCCGGCGTCGATATCACTGCGCTCGACCCGCTCGAACTGCGCGGCGATGTCGAGGTTCTGGACCGGCCGGCGATCGTGGAAAGCACCATCACCGAATATTTGCGGCTGTCGAACCCCGATGCCGATTCCGGCGCGATGATGCGGGCGCTCAAGCTCGTCGGGCTGGACGACCGCATCGCGGTGCTGCCCAACGCCATGCAGACCGTGCTGTCCTCCACCGGTTTCCCGCTCTCGCTCGGCAAGACCATGCAGTTGCGGCTGGCCGGCGCGATCCTGGCGCAGCCGCGCATCCTGGTGCTGTCGCCGCTGTACGACATGGTCAGCCGCGACCGGTTGAAGGCGGTGTTCGCGCATTTTGCCGGATCGCCGACGACACTGATCTATTTCACCAACCGGCCCGAGGACGTCACGCTCGACGGCTTCCTCTGGCTTGGCCGCGAAACCCAGGCGATCGTCCGCACCCGGGCCGAATTCGACGCACTGCGGACGTCGGGCGGGCGCGAAGCGGTGGAGCGGGAGGTCGGCTATGGCAAATGATCGCGCGCATCTGGCGCATTTCCCGACGCTCGCCGGGATCAATCCGCCCGGCATTGCCCGCACCATCGGCGCGCTCATCGCCATCACCATCGCCACCATCCTCATTTTCGTGCTGACGGTGCCCTGGGTGCAGACGGCGGCGGGCAGCGGCAATGTCATCGCGCTCGACCCGCTCGACCGGCAGCAGAACATCACCGCGCTGGTCGGCGGCCGGATCGAAAAATGGTATGTGACCGACGGCGACGCCGTGAACGCCGGCGACCCGATCGTGCGGATCGTCGACATCGACCCGCGCTACATCGAGCGGCTGCGCAACGAACGGGCACAGGTGGAGGTCGAAGTCGACGCCGCCCGCCAGGCCGCCCGCGTCGCCCAGCTCGACGTGGAACGCACCGGCACGCTGTTTCGCGAAGGCCTGGGATCGCGGCGCGACTGGGAACTGGCGCAGATCAAGGTTGCCGATTATCGCGCCAAGATCGCCCAGACCGTCGGCAGCCTCAACGCCATCGACACCAATATCCAGCGCCAGTCGAACCAGATGATCGTCGCGCCGCGCACCGGCCGCGTGCTGCGCGTGCGCGGCGACACCAGCAACGCCATCATCAAGCAGGGCGATGTCCTTGTCAGCTTCGTGCCGGAAGAAACCCGGCGCGTCGTCGAGCTGTACATGGACGGTCGCGACATTTCGCTGATCCGCGTCGGGCGCAAGGTGCGGCTGGAATTCGAAGGCTGGCCCGCCATCCAGTTTTCGGGCTGGCCGTCCATCGCCCGCGGTTTCTTCGACGGCCAGGTCATGTCGGTCGATACCGCCGCGTCCTCGAACGGGCTCTACCGGATCCTTGTCGAACCGACCCCCGGCAAGCCGGCCTGGCCGAGCGAGCCCTCGGTGCGGCTCGGCGCCAGCGTGCGCGGCTGGGTGCTGATGGACACGGTCAAGGTGTGGTTCGAACTGTGGCGCCTGCTCAATAACTTCCCGCTGCAATATACGCCGCCACTGGCCGATGCGGCGACAACCGATGCAGCGGGGACGCCGCCGCCGGCGAAGGTCAGTGCCAAATAGGGCGATCACAGGGATGGCGCTGCTGGTGACGGCGCTGGCAACGGTTCCGGCAACGGAGGCGGTTGGCGCGCCGCGCCGTGCGCCCGTGGCGAGGGCGCCTGCTGCGGCACCGGTGCCGCGCGCGGCGCCGCTGCTGCTGCCGGAAGTTCTCGCGTCCGCCCGCTTCCACGCCCCCCAGGTGATCGAGGCGCTGGCGCGGGTGCGCGGTGCCGAAGGCCGGCTGCTCAGTGCCGAAGCCGCCTTCGACACGGTGTTCAGCGCCAATGCCGAAACCCGCGTTACCGGCTATTATGACGGCCGCTACGCCGAAACCCAGGTCACCCAGCCGCTGTCGGACCGCGGCGGCTATGTCTATGGCGGCTATCGCGTTTCGGGCGGCCGCTTCCCCATCTATGAGGACGAACGCTATACCAACCAGCTGGGCGAACTGAAGGCCGGGGCGGTGCTGTCGCTGATGCGCGACCGGCGCATCGACGACCGCCGTTTTGCCCGCCTGCAGGCCGAAACCGATGTCGTTCTGGCCGATGTCGACCGCGTCGTCGTCGCCATCGGCGTGCAGGCGCGCGCCATCCAGGCCTATAACAACTGGGTGTTCGCCGGCCTGCGGCTGCGAGTCTACCAGGACCTGCTGCAGCTGGCGCAGGACCGGCAGGCGGGGTTCCGGCGGCAGGTCGAGGAAGGCGCGCGCCCGACCATCCTGCTGACCGAGAATGAACAGAATATCCTGCGCCGCCAGTCGCTTGTGGTGCAGTCCGAACAGGCGCTGGGCGTCGCCGCGGCGGCGCTGTCGCTGTATCTGCGCGATGGCGACGGCACGCCGATCATCGTCGATCCCGCCCGCCTGCCCGATGCGCCGACGCCGCCGCTGCCGCTGCCGGCACAGCCGCAGGAACTGGTGCTGCAGCGTCCCGACCTGCGCGCCATCGACATGCGGATGCAGCAGGCAACGCAGCGGCTGGCGCTCGACCGCAATGCCTTTCTGCCCAAGCTCGACGTCAAGGTGGAGACATCGAACGACTTCGGCCGCGTCGGCTATGGCGGCACATCGCGCAACGGTGTCGAATCGAAGGTCGGCGTCACCTTCACCCTGCCGCTGCAGCAGCGCGCCGCCCGCGGCCGGCTGGCGCAGACCAATGCGGAGATCGACGCCTTCCGGGCGCGCCGCCGCTTTCTGGAAGACCAGATCATGGCCGATATCGATGGCCTGGGCATTGCGGCGCGCAGCACCGCCCGGCTGGTCAGCCTTGCCGCCGACGAGGCCGACCGTGCCGCCGAGATGGCGGTGGCGGAACGCCGGCGGTTCACCCTGGGCGCCAGCGACTATTTCCTCGTCAACGTGCGCGAGGAGGCGGCGGCCGATGCGCGCGTCCGCCGCCTCGACGCGGTGTTCCGCCAGGCCGTGGCGCATGCCGATCTTGCCGCCGCCACCGGGGATCTCGACCGGCTCGGCCTGTAATCGGCCGCGTTGGACACAGGGTCACGCGTAGTTTCCCCAGCTAACATTTCGACAAGGGTGCGCCTGTCGGTAACAGGCTTATGATCCGGCTGACTATTCCGCACGCGACGCTGCCGGGAATGCAGCAAGGGGTCGGCGCATGATCGATGTGCATCTTCCGTTCGACCTTTGGGAGGATGACGACATCACGTCGATGGTCGTCTGGCTCTATCCCGATGGCGCGCTTGTCCATGAAGGCGACCTTGTTGCCGAAATCCTGGTCGAAAAGGCGACGCTGGAATTGTTCGCGCCGGCAACCGGAACATTGCGCATCGGCATCGATGCGGAGCCGGTCGCCGACAAGGGCCATCGGCTCGCCACGATCCACTAAACGGGCGCGGCGCGGGCGATAGGGATGTCCCCGGATAGGCCGGTTCCCGACATCGGCTAAGATCGGGCCGAATCGCCCCGCCGATGGAGCCGTGATGACCAAGACCCTTCCGATTTGCCGCGAGCCTGTCCCCCGACCGATGCGCGGGGTGGCGGCATGACGCGGTCATCGCGCGTCGCCGTCATCGGTGCCGGCAATGTCGGCGCCACCGCTGCCTATGCGCTGATGCTGCGCGGGCTGTTTTCCGAAATCGTGCTGATCGATTCCAACCCTGGCCTGGCCACCGCGCAAGCCGCCGATATCGCCGACGCCAATGCGCTGGGCCGGCCGGCGCGGATCTGGGCGGGCAGCTATACCGATGCCGGCGGCGCCGGGATCGCGGTGATCACCGCCGGCGCGGTTACGCACGGCAATGAAAGCCGGCTCGGCGTCGCCGCGCGCAGTGCCGAGATCGTCGCCAGTTGCAGCGAACAGCTGGCGGCCGCCGGGTTCACCGGGATCATCCTGGTCGCCGCCAACCCCGTCGATGTGATGACCCAGGTGGCGGCGGCGCATTCGGGCCTGGCCGCCGGCCGGGTGATCGGCACCGGCACGCTGCTCGATTCGTGCCGATTGCGCCAGGCGCTCGCCGACCGCTTCGACGTTGCCACCATGGCGGTCGAAGGCCTGGTGCTGGGCGAACATGGCGACACATCGGTCACCGCCTTTTCCACCATCCGCATCGGCGGCCTGCCGCTCGATCACTGGCTGCCGGCGAGCAACGGCAGCGACCGCACCGCGCTGGCCGTGCAGGTCCGGCAGGAAGGCTATGACATCGTCAGCGGCAAGGGTTTCACCTCGTTCGGCATCGCCACCGCGATCGTGCGGATCTGCGAGGCGATCCAGCGCGATGAGAATGCCGTGCTGCCGGTATCGTGCCGCCTGACCGGCGAATTCGGCATCGACGACCTGTACCTCAGCCTGCCGTGCATCCTCGGCCGCGGCGGTATCAAGCGCATCCTGCCGCCGGCGCTCGACCCGGCGGAGATCGAGGCGCTGCGCCATTCGGCCGACACGCTGCGTGCCGCGCTGGCGCGGCTGCCGGCGGACAGCGCTACCGCCCGCTGAAGTCGGGCGCGCGCTTCTCGCGATAGCTGGCGAAGGCCTCGCGGAAATCGGCGGTGGTCACGGCGATGTCCTGTTCGCGGTCGGCGGCGGCAAAGGCAGTGGCATAATCCTCGTCCAGCGCCGTCCACACCTGCGCCTTCATCGCCGCCAGCGCCCGCGGCGCCGAATAGGTCGCGATGTCGCGGGCATAGGCCATGACATGCGGCATCAGCGCGGCATCGTCGAGAACGGCGTTGACCAGCCCCAGCCGTTCCGCCTCCACCCCGTCGAAGCGGCGCGCGCTGTAGAGCAGGTCCATGGCCCGGGCCTGGCCGATCAGCCGGGTCAGCAGCCACGCCGAACCCTTTTCGCCCGGCACGCCGATGCGCGCGAAAGTGGCGTTGAACAGCGCCGATCGCGCCGCAAAGCGGATGTCGCAGTGGAGCGACAGGATGAAGCCCCAGCCGAACGCCGGGCCGTTGATCGCCGCGATCGTCGGCTTGCGGCAGGTGATCAGCACCGGCCAGCCGCCGCTGTAATAGGGCGCCAGCGCCGGGCCGACATCGTCCCCCCATTGCGGCACATGGCCGGGCCGCGGTTCGACCGTGGCGCCGGCGCCCTGCCCGATCAGGCCCAGGTCGAGCCCCGCCGAAAAGCCGCGCCCGGCGCCGGTGACGACGATGACCTTCGCCGCCGCATCCTCTGCCGCCCGCGCCACCGCTGCGAAAAAGCCGCTGAGCATGTCCGGCGTCAGCGCATTCAGCTTGTCCGGCCGGTTGAGCGTGATCGTCGCCACCCCCGCCTCGACGGCATAGAGGATCGCCGCGTTCATGCAGCGAAGCGCGCCAGGCGGCCGGTGATGATGGCATGCGCTTCCGCCATGATGCCGTCGATCAGGTCCTTGCAGGTCGGGATGTCATGGATCAGCCCTACGACCATGCCGCACGACCAGGCGCCGGCCTCCATCGTGCCGTCCTTCATGATCTTGGGATAGACGCCCGCGACCTCCTCGATGATGTCCTCGAACTTGATGGCCGCCCCCAGTTCCTTTTCCTTGGCGAGCAGCCGTTCGACGGCGGGGTTGTTGAGGACGCGCTCGGTATTGCGCAGCGGCCGCATCACCAGCCGCGTGTCGAGCTCGCTGGCGTTGAGGATCGCCTGTTTGACATTGTCGTGCACCGGCGCCTCCACCGTCGCGATGAAGCGGGTGCCCATGTTGATCCCTTCCGCCCCCATGGCCAGCGCCGCGACCAGCTGCTTGCCATTGGCGACACCGCCCGAGGCGACGAAGGGGATGGTCAGTTCCTCGGCGGCGCGCGGCAGCAGGATGAAGTTGGGCACATCGTCCTCGCCGGGGTGGCCGCCGCATTCGAAACCATCGACCGACACCGCGTCGCAGCCGATCGATTCGGCCTTCAGGCTGTGGCGGACGCTGGTGCATTTGTGGATGACCTTGATCCCGGCCTCCTTCATCGCCGGCAGCCACTTCGCCGGGTTGTTGCCGGCGGTTTCGACCGCCTTCACCCCGCCGTCGATGATCGCCTTGATATAGCCCGGGTAATCCGGGGTCGCGAGGCTGGGCAGGAAGGTCAGGTTCACCCCGAACGGCTTGTCGGTCATCGCCCGGCAACGGGCGATCTCGGCGGCCAGATCGTCGGGCGTCCGCTGGGTCAAGCCGGTAATGATGCCGAGGCCGCCGGCGTTCGATACGGCCGCCGCCATCTCGGCAAAGCCGACGAAATGCATGCCGCCCTGGATGATCGGGTGCTCGATGCCGAACAATTCGGTGATGCGCGT
Organism: Polymorphobacter fuscus; assembly: GCF_011927825.1. Taxonomy (NCBI): domain Bacteria; kingdom Pseudomonadati; phylum Pseudomonadota; class Alphaproteobacteria; order Sphingomonadales; family Sphingosinicellaceae; genus Sandarakinorhabdus; species Sandarakinorhabdus fusca. Next base: position 1,197,219 of record NZ_JAATJI010000001.1, read on the forward strand.
CTTCATGCCGTCTCCCCAGCGATGCCTGTGCCCGGGTGCTAGACCCTGGCTTCCGACCCGGCAATTAGCGCTTTGGAGGGTCGGCACGCCGCTAAGTCTTTCGGCTAGCTTGTCGAGGCGCGGCAAGACCTTATGAATCGCGGCTGCGCCGGAGCCATCGTCTTCGCCTGTAAGCGTATCGCGCTGTTTACCGGGGGGATGGCATGGCCGAGGACATTGTCGATGTCGGGGCGCGGACGCGATGATGCGGGAGCGCCTGGTCGCATGCCTCGCCGTGCTGGTCGGGGCCGTGCTGCTGCTGGTGCCGGCGGCGATCAACCGCGCGCCGTTCATCTTTTACGACACGACGCATTATCTGGAAGTCGGCCAGTCGATCCTGGCGCCGGCGCATCTGCGCTTCGCGATTTTCGACAGGGCGGCACCCGCGGCGACGCCCGCGGCCCCGGCAGTTGCCACCCCGCCGGCAGCGGCGATGTCCACAGGGCCGGACCAGCATGAATCGCTCGCCTATATCGGTGGCCGATCGCCCTATTATTCGGTGGTTCTGGTGCTGCTGGTCGGCGTCATCGGCCTGTGGGGCGCGGTCTTCGTCCAGGCGCTGATCGGCAGCTATCTCGGCTGGCGCGTGGTCGCGCTCGGCGGCGGCACCCAGCGCCTGCGGGCGGCGCGGCTGCTGGCGCTGCTCGCGCTGCTCGCCATCGCGTCGACCCTGCCCTATTTCGTCGGCTATGTGATGCCCGACATCTACGCCGGCTATGCGCTGGTGGCGCTGGCGCTGCTGATGGTGCCGCCGGCGCTGCTGCCGGTGCCGCACCGGGTCGCGCTGACCGCCATCGCCATATTTTCGGTGCTGGCGCACGCCACCAACCTGGCGCTGGCGGTGATGGCGGTGGTGTTCGGCGCCGTCGTGCTGCGCTGGTCGGGGCTGCGCTGGCGGGCAACCGGCGCGCGGTTGAAATGGGCCGGCGCCGCCCTCGGCCTCGGCCTGCTCGGCGCGCCGCTGTTCGCGCTGGCATGCCTGTTGGCGCTCGGCGACACACCGCAGAGCCCGCCCTATCTCGTCGCCCGGGTGCTCGCTGACGGGCCGGGGCGGGTGTATCTCGCCGATGTCTGCGGGCGCACCGAAGCACCCGCCATCTGCGCTTTCAAGGACAAGCGGCTCGACAATCACAACGACATATTATGGTCGACGGAAGCCGAGCGATCGGTGTTCCAGGCGGCCGATTATGCCACCAAGCGGCAGTTGAAGCGCGAGGAACTGCGCTTCGTACTCGGCGCCGTCGCGCATTCCCCGCGGCTCGCGCTCGACGCCGCGGTCCACAACGCCGCGGCGCAACTTTCCACCTTCGCCATCGCCGGCGAGATCGGCGCGACGAAACGGTCGTGGGAGACGATGCTGAACGCCGCCATTCCATCGGCGGGCGAACAGATCACCGACAGCCGGGGCTTTCGCGGCAGCTATCCCTTCGCCGTGGTCGACCCTGTCCAGATCGCCGGGTTCGTCGCGGGGCTGGCAGGGTTGGCGGTGTTCCTGCTGCGCGCCGAAAACCGGGCCGTGTGGCACCACAGCGGCGCGGACGACCCTGACCTGATGGCACGGCGGCAGCTGGTCGGGCTGGTGCTGGCGCTGCTGGCGATCTTCGTCCTCAACGCGGTGATGTGCGGCGTGCTGTCGGGGCCGACGCCGCGCTATCAGGGGCGGCTCACCTGGCTGGTCCCGGCCCTGGCCCTGGTGCTGCTCGGGGGGCGTCGCCGCTGATCGGCGGTTGGAGCGGGTGAAGGGAATCGAACCCTCGTCACTTGCTTGGGAAGCAAAAGCTCTACCATTGAGCTACACCCGCCTGCCGCGGCCGCGGCCGTCATGCCGAAGCATCGCGCCGAAGCAACTGGAGGCCCGACCGGGAATCGAACCCGGGTTCACGGATTTGCAGTCCGTTACGTCACCACTCCGCCATCGGGCCGTGCCGAAACACAGCCGGGGCCGCGCGTCGGAGGCGCTCCATAGCAATGCCGCTTGGCGCGGGCAAGCTTGATAGCTAGACGGTATCGGCGCTGATACGAATTCGATTGCGGCTCAGCTGTGTTACTATTATCAGACAGTCAATGCTGCGAGAACCGCCCGTGACCCCTGCCTCCACCACTGACACCACGCCTGCCGCCGCCCCTGCCGCCGACGCCGCCCCGGCGGCGGGTGCTTCGGCCGTGTTGCGCCAGACGATGATCGACAGCCAGTTGCGCACAGTCGGCATCATGGACGCCGATGTCGTGCGGGCCTTTGGCGCCGTGCCGCGCGAACGCTTCATGCCGGCGGCGGCGGTGGGGCTTGCCTATGCCGATGCCGCGATCGAGGTCGCGCCCGGCCGGTGGCTGCTGGAACCGATGACACTCGGCCTGTTGTTGCAGAACGCCCGGGTGATGCCGTCGGACCGCGTCCTCGTCGTCGGTGCCGCCACCGGCTACACCGCTGCGATCCTTGCCGAAATCGGCGCGCGGGTGACGGCGCTGGAAAGCGATGCCGGGCTCGCCGCGCTGGCGCAGGCGGCGGGTGTCGCTGTGGTCAGCGGTCCGCTGGTCGATGGCTGGGCAGCCGATGCCCCCTATGACCTGGTGGTGTTCGAAGGCGCCATCGCGCTTGTGCCGCCGGCGATCGCCGCGCAGCTGGCGCCCGGCGGCCGCGCCGCGGCGGTGGTGCGCGATGGCGCCGTCGGCAGTGCCCATGCCGGGCCGGTGCTGGCGGACGGCAGCATCGGCGGGCTGGCGTTTCTGGAGGTTGCGGCGCGTC